>NZ_CP084752.1:2197500-3397500 GCF_020535545.1 Roseateles sp. XES5 | reverse complement strand
GCGGGCGTGCGCCTTCGAACCGGCAAGACCAACGTCATCAGCCTCATCCTCAGCCTGGAAGAGGAGATCATGGGCCTGACGAGCCCGATGGTCGTCGGCATTTCCGAAGTGCTCGCCGCCACGCAGTATCATCTCGTCGTGACACCCTACCGCACGCAGGGCAATGCGCTCGATCCGGTACGCTATGTCTTGGAAACGGGCGCGGCGGACGGCGTGATCATCTCGCGCACCGAGCCGAAGGACCCACGCGTCGCGTTGATGGTGGAGCGCAACTTCCCCTTCGTCACGCATGGCCGCACGGAAATGGGCCTTGCCCATCCCTATCACGACTTCGACAACGAGCGCTTCGCCTATGAAGCCGTGCGCAAGCTGGTCGAGCTTGGCCGCAAGCGGCTGGTGCTGCTCCAGCCGCCGCCCTATCTCACCTTCTACCTGCACATGCGCGGCGGTTTCGAGAAGGGCATCCGCGATTTCGGCGCAACGGCCCTGCCCTTCAACGCCGTCAACCTCGACAACAGCCTGCTCGACATCCGTAATGCGGCCGAGGCCCTGTTCAGCGGCCCCGACGCCCCCGACGGCATCGTCTCCGGCAGCGGCTCGGGCGCCGTCGCGCTCATCGCGGCGCTTGAAGCAAAGGGCCGCAGGCTCGGGCGGGATGTCGACATGGTCTCCAAGGAGCCGCACATGTTCCTGCAATGGCTGCGGCCGGAGGTCGTGACCATGCGTGAGGACATCCGCCTCGCCGGCCGGGAACTGGCCAAGGCCGTGCTCGCCCGCATCGAGGGCCGCCCGCCGGAGGAATTGCAGACGCTGAGCTATCCCATCCCGACGGAGGATGCGTAGCAGCCGTTTTCCGCTGCCGGGATAGGCGGGCCTCAAAACAAACGGCCCGGTATGAACCGGGCCGCTTCATTTCCATTTTTAGAGGCTTCAGCCGTTCAGGCCCGAGCCCCACGGGCCATGATGGCTGTCGGCGCCGTCGAGGCGGTCGAAGCCGTGGGCGCCGAAGAAGTCGCGCTGGGCCTGGATGACATTCGCGGTGCCGCGGCCACGGCGATAGCTGTCGAAATAGCCGAGCGCCGAGGCAAGCGCGGGAACCGGCAGGCCGTGCAGCGCCGCCGCCGAGACGACGCGGCGCAGCGCCGCGTCGGTTTCCTTCACCATCGCGGCGAAGGCGGGGGTAACGATGAGGTTGGCCGCATCCGGCGCCTTGGTGAAGGCGCTGGTGATCTCGTCGAGGAACTGCGAGCGGATGATGCAGCCGGCGCGCCAGATCTTGGCGATCGTCGGCATCGGCAGGTTCCAGTTGTATTCCTTCGAGGCCGCGGACATTACCGCGAAACCCTGCGCATAGGCACCGATCTTGCCGGCGAGCAGCGCGCTTTCGAGGTCCTTGATGAAGGCCGCCTTGTCGGCGACCGATAGCGCCGGAACATCCGGCAGGCCGAGGATCTTCTCGGCCGCCTCGCGCTCGCTCTTGAACGAGGAGATCGAGCGGGCGGCGACGGCCGCCTCGATGCCGGTTGCCGGCACGCCCATGTTCTGCGCCTCGATGGCCGACCATTTGCCGGTGCCCTTCTGGCCGGCCTTGTCGAGGATCATGTCGACCATCGGACCGCCGCCGATCGGGTCCCTGGCGGCGAGCACCTTCTCGGTGATCTCGATGAGATAGGATTCCAGGCGGCCCTTGTTCCAGGCGCCGAAGACCTCGCCGATCTCGGCGGCGCTCATCTTCAGGCCATCGCGCAGGATGCCGTAGATTTCGGCGATCATCTGCATGTCGGCATATTCGATGCCGTTGTGAATGGTCTTGACGAAGTGGCCGGCGCCGTTCTCGCCGAGCCAGGCGACGCAGGGTTCGTCCTTGTATTTGGCGGAGATCGAGGTCAGCACCTTCTCGACGCGCTTCCAGGACGCTTCCGTGCCGCCGACCATGATGGACGGGCCGTGGCGTGCGCCTTCCTCACCGCCGGAAACGCCCATGCCGATGAAGGTGAGGCCGGAATCCTTGAGGGCGTCGAAGCGGCGCATCGTGTCGCGGAAATTCGCGTTGCCCGCATCGATCATGATGTCGTTCTTTTCGAGATAGGGACGCAGCAGTTCCATCTGCTGGTCGACCGCGGCGCCGGCCTGGATCATGATTATGATCGGCCGCGGCGGGCGGATGGCGGCGACGAATTCCTCGATCGTGTCGCAGGGCACGATCTGGCCCTTGAGATCGCCGGCTTCCTCGTAGAATTCCTTCGTGCGCGCGACCGTGCGGTTGAAGACCGCGATCGTGTTGCCCTTTTCGGCAATGTTGAGCGCAAGGTTCGACCCCATCACGCCGAGACCGATTAGCCCGATTTCCGCCTGTGCCACGATAGTACCTCCGTAGGATGGCGCGGCGGGGGATGTCTGCCGGACCGATGCCGGAATCGCCGCGCAAGAAGAGCCTGTGGAGCCTCGGCTCCAGCCGTGGTGTTTTGGCATTCAAATCGATTTACGACAAGGAATTCTTTGCCGGACGGTCCATTTTAGAACCGCTCGAAATCAACGGGACGGCCGGTCGTCGCCGTCGTCCAGCACCCGCCAGGCAGCCCCCTCGACATCGTCGTACTGGCCGCTTTTCAGCGACCAGAGAAAGGCGCCGAGGCCGAGCGCGCCAAGGAAGAGCGCGATGGGAATGAGGAAGATCAGCGTGTTCATGCGGCTTGCACCAGCGGGTTGACCGGACGGGCCTCGTCCGCCGCACGGACTGCGAAGGCAGGCAGCTTTCCGCGCAGGCGCAGCGAGTTCACCACCACGATGATCGACGACGTGGACATGGCGATGGCGGCAATCAGCGGCGTGGCATGGCCGAGGATGGCGACCGGCACGGCGATGACGTTATAGCCGATGGCAAGGGCGAAATTCTGCCTTATCAGACGGCCGGCACGGCACGCGGTCTCATGGGCAAAGGGCACCGCCTCGAGGCTCTCGTGCAGGAAGACGAAATCCGCCGCCTGCCGGCCGACATCCGCGGCCGTGGCGGGCGCCATGGAGACATGGGCTGCGGCAAGCGCCGGCGCGTCGTTGATGCCGTCGCCGACCATGAGGACCCGATGGCCCGCGGCCGCGCGTTCGGCGACCGCCTCGGTCTTGCCGCGTGGCGAGAGCGCGGCCCGCCAGCGACCGATGCCGAGCAGACCGGCGATACGGGCGACGGCAGGCGCACGGTCACCCGACAGAATGGCCATCTCGACATCGTCCTGTCTCAGCGCCGTGACGGCTTCCACCGCCCCGGCGCGCAGCGCGTCCTCGAAGCGGAAGGTTTCCAGCACCGTGCCGTCCCGTGTCAGCACGACCTCCGACAGGCCATGCACGTCGTCACCGGTCGCGGCATTGCCGCAGGCGAAGGCGCGGTTGCCGAGCCGGAGCAGGCCTTGCGACGTGGCGGCTTCGAGACCGCCGCCGGCGACTTCCGTGACCGCCTCGATGACAGGCGACGGGCCGGCATTCGCCCCGACCAGGGCCATCGAAAGCGGATGGCGCGAATGGGCGGCGAGCGCGGCGGCAAGCGCCAGATGCGCACGATTGACCTTTTCCCGTTCGACGAGACGCGGCTTGCCGAGCGTCAGCGTGCCGGTCTTGTCGAAAACGGCGGTGTCGATCTCGGCGAGGCGCTCCATGGCGGAGCCATCCTTGACCATGACGCCGCCGGCAAAGAGACGGCCGGCCGCGACGACCTGCACCACCGGCACGGCAAGACCGAGCGCGCAGGGGCAGGTGATGATCAGCACGGCAATGGCGACGAGCATGGCATGCTTCCAGTCGCCATCGTAGAAGCCCCAGCCCAGGAAGGAGGCGAGCGCCAGAAGGTGCACGGCGGGCGAATAGATCTGCGCGGCGCGGTCGGCGATGCGGCGATAGCGCGCCCGGCCGCCTTCGGCCGCCTCCATGAGACCGATGACTTCCGACAGGAACGAATTGCGCGCGGTGGCGACGGCTTCGACGGTGAGCGAGCCGGTGAGGTTCATCGCGCCCGCTTCCAGCCGCGTACCCGGCCCGGCGGCCAGCGGATCGCTCTCGCCGTTGACGATGGAGCGGTCGATGTCGCTGGCGCCTGCCAGAACCCGGCAGTCGACGGGAATGCGCTCGCCGGCGGCGATGGACAGATGTTCGCCGACGGCGATCTCCTCGACGGGGCGATAGTCCCGCGTGCCGTCCGGCCGCACGACCATGGCCCCGCGCGGCGAAAGGCGCGCAAGGCCCGTGATGGCCGAACGGGCGCGGTCACGCATGACGTGGTCGAGCGTGCGGCCGATGAGGAGGAAGAACAGCAGACTGACGGTCGCATCGAACCAGGCATGCTCGGCGCTGTGCAGCGTCTCCCACAGCGAAACGGCATAGGACAGCGTGATGGCGAGCGCGATCGGCACGTCCATGTTGGTGCGGCCGTGGCGCACCGCATTCCAGGCGGACTGGTAGAAGAAGCGGCCGGCATAGATCAGCGTCGGCCCCGCAATGAAGGCGGAGATCCAGTGGAAGAGGTCACGCGTCGCCGCCTCCGCGCCGGACCAGACCGAGACCGACAGCAGCATGATGTTGGTGGCGGCGAACCCCGCCACGGCCACGGCGCGGATGAGCTGGTTGCGCAGCGCATCGTCGCCTTCGGCGGCGAGCGAGAAGAGATGGGTATCGTAGCCGGTGGCGCGGATGGCGGCGGCGATCGCCTGCGGGTCCGTACGCCGTCCGTCCACGTCTTCCTTCCACACCACGGAGACGCGGCGCGTGGAGAGATTGACGCGGGCGCGCGCCACTTCGGGCAGCGCGTTCAGCGCGCCCTCGACCGTCGTGATGCAGGCGCCGCAATGAACGCCGGGCACGCTGAGATCGCTCTGGCGCAGCCCCTCGCCCACCGGGCGGCTGGCCAGCATCAGTTCTTCCGAGGAGGGCAGCGCCTGTCGGGCGCGCTCCGCCTCGACGACGCCTTCCGTGCCGGGGGCGCAGCAGCTCATTGCACGCCTCCCGCAACGACGGTGCGAACCGTCTGGTGGAACACCTTCACGCCGTCGCGTTTCGTCGCGATGTCGACGATCCACTGGCCGCGCGCAATGTCGCGCTCGGCGGTGAAAAGCCCCTGCCCGGCCGGTTTCAGCGCCAGCGTGAAATCCTCACGCTCGTCCACCGGGCGCTTGAAGACCGCCGAGACATCGTCGGCAATCAGCGGCGCGCCCTTGGCATCGACCACGCGATAGGCGATGCGGCCGCCTTCGATGGTGAGGCTGCCTTCGATGCCGCTCGCGGCAAGCGCCTTGGCTTCCGCGACCTTGCCGTTGAACTGCTGGCTGGCGACATAGGTGTTCTGCACCACCAGGCCGCTCCAGCTGTGCGAGGCGTTCCAGGCCATGATGAGGTTGACCGTGATGATCGTGCCGAAGAACAGCACCATGACGCCCAGCATATGCCAGCCGGTGAAGACGAAGCCCTGTTGTCTGCGTTCTGCGGCCATCACTTTGCTCCCGGCGTGTTGAAGTTGGCGGAATAGACGTCGCGCTCGTGGCCCTGCCGGTCCTCGGCGATAATCTGGAAGCCTTCGGCGGCTTCCGCAAGCCGATCCTTGGGCAGGGTGACGAAAACACGCAGCGCCGTCACCTTGTCCGGGTCGACAGGCACGTCGACGCTGCGGCCGTCCGCGCCGTCGTGCCCGACGACCTTCATGGTCGCGCCCGGCATGCCCTCGATGGAGACGGCGATGACACGGGGCTCGGGGATCATGTTGAGCAGCTTCACCGCATAACCATTGCGGATCGAGCCATCCGATTCGATGACGAATTGCGGGTTGCGGTCGTGGATGACGTTGAGGTCCAGCCGGTCGCGCGACAGCAGCGCGAAGAGCAGCGCCAGCCCCGCCAGCGACCAGACGCCGAAATAGAACAGCGTGCGCGGACGGAAGATGATGCGCCAGTTGAAATGCTTGATCCGGTCGTCGAAACGGCCCTCGGCATCGCGCACGCGCTTCGGATCGACCGGCGCTGTGGCACCGGCCGTCGCCAGCGCCATGTTGCTCGAATAGTCCGAAAGCGTCGCATAGGCGATGAGACCGCGCTCCTTGCCGAGCTTGTCCATGACATTGTCGCAGGCATCGATGCAGAGCGCGCAGGTGATGCATTCGAGTTGCTGGCCGTCCCTGATGTCGATGCCCATGGGACAGACGACGACACAGGCATTGCAGTCGACGCAGTCGCCGACGCTCTCGCCGGCGGCGATGGCCTTCTTGGCATGACGGGTGCGCGGCTCGCCGCGCCAGTCGTTATAGGTGACGACCAGCGAGCTTTCGTCCAGCATCGCTGCCTGGATGCGCGGCCAGGGGCACATATAGGTGCAGACCTGCTCGCGCATCAGGCCGCCGAAAATGTAGGTCGTGGCGGTGAGGATGGCGACGGTGATGTAGGCGACGGGCGGGGCCTGCAGCGTGGCGAAATCGATCAGCAGGCTCGGCGCATCGGCGAAATAGAAGATCCAGGCGCCGCCGGTCGCCACCGCGATCACCAGCCAGGTGACATGCTTGCTGACGCGCTTCCAGATCTTATCGAAGGTCCATGGGCCGGCATCGAGCTTCATGCGCGCATTGCGGTCGCCCTCGATGGCCCGCTCCACGACGAGAAAGAGATCGACCCACACGGTTTGCGGACAGGCATAGCCGCACCAGGCGCGTCCAACCGCCGAAGTGACGAGGAAGAGGCCGAACCCCGCCATGACCAGCAGGCCCGCCACGAAGAAGAATTCCTGCGGCCAGATCTCGATGAAGAAGAAATAGAAGCGGCGGCCGGCGAGATCGACCAGCACGGCCTGGTCCGGCGCATGCGGGCCGCGATCCCAGCGGATCCACGGCGTCAGGTAATAGATGCCGAGCGTGATCAGCATCACCAGCCACTTGAACTGCCGGAAGCGGCCTTCCGCACGCTTCGGGAAGATCTTCTTGCGCTTCTCGTAGAGCGGCTTGCGCACCTTCGCCGAATTGACGGCTTCCGCCTCATGGCGTTCGATGGAATTGTAGATGGTGGTGGAATTCTGTTGCATAGGCTCGGCCGCACGTGTCGTTGTGCCGGCACAATGACGCCAACAAGGACGGCTATCGTTGATCTACGTCAAGTTTTCAGCAAGACAGGGCGTGGCGGGTTGCCGCACGGAAGGACGCGATGACGGAAACCATCCTGGCGAAACGCTATGGCGACTACCGTGAATTCGCCGCTGCCCCGGCGCTATCAGGGGCGGTTCGCTGTGTCTGGATGCACCGCGCCCCCGACAGCCCATCTGCCGCACGCGTCGCCGTCGTGCCGGACGGCTGCGTCGATCTGCTCTGGACGGAAGGCGGCTTTCTCCTCGCCGGACCGGACCGCGTCGCGGCCTATCCGCGCCTCCGGCCGGGACAGGTGATTCTCGGTTTGCGCCTGCGGCCCGGGATCGCCCGCCCTCTGCTGCGCTGCGACCTCGACCAGCTTACCGGCACGGTCGTCGCGCTCGGCGATATCCTGCCCGGCGGCTTCGGCGCGCAGCATGACCGGATGCTTGCCCTCGGCGATCCGCTCCAGCGCCTGAAGCACCTGCAGGCAGCTTTCGCGGCGACAATGCGGGACCTGCCGGCGGTGCGGCCGAATGTGGCCGCCCTGCACGCGCTGAGCACACGCCTGCCGGCCGACGCCATCGCCGTCGAAATGGGCGTGACGGAACGCACCCTGCGGCGCCTGAGCACCGCCGAATTCGGCTATGGCCCGAAGACGCTTTCCCGCATCCTCCGCTTCCAGACACTGCTTGGCCGCATGGCGCATCGCGAGAACACGCTTGCCGGCCTTGCCGCCGAAAGCGGCTTTGCCGACCAGGCGCACATGAACCGCGACGTGCTGGCGCTGACGAGCCTGACGCCCGGTGAAATCCTGTGCCAGATGCGCGGCTGACTGTCCGTTTCGTCCAAGACACCGGCGCGCGATCGCGTATGGTCGCGTCAAAGGAGACGCCCATGACCACCCTCACCGCCCGCATCGTTCACAGGACCATCGAGCGCAACTGGCGCGCGGTCTATGCCTTCGCCGCCCGGCCGGAAAACATGCCGCTCTGGGCCTCGGGCCTTGCGGCAGGCCTTGTCCCTGACGGCGACGACTGGATTGCCGATGGCGGCCCGGTCGGAAACGTGCGGGTGCGCTTTGCCCCGCCGAACGATTTCGGCGTCATGGACCACACGGTGACATTCCCGGACGGCCTCGTGGTGGAGAACGCGCTGCGCGTCGTGCCCAACGGCGACGGCACCGAAGTAATGTTCACGCTGCTGCGGCAACCGGATATGGACGATGCGGCCTTCGAATCGGACGCCGCCCACGTGGCGCGCGATCTCGAAACGCTGGCAAGACTGATGGAAGACACCGATGCAAGGCAAGGAGACGACGGCATGAGCAACAGAGGCGCGGATCGCAAGATCGACTATATCGAGTTCAACGTGGCGGATATCGCGAGCGCCAAGGCCTTCTACGGCGACGCCTTCGGCTGGACCTTCACCGATTACGGCCCGGAGTATTGCGAGTTCCAGGACGGCCGCCTTACCGGCGGCTTCACGACGCTGGCGCCGGTGAGCGCGAAGGGCGGACCGCTCGTCATCCTTTTCGCCGACGATCTCGAAGACGCGCTGGCCCGCGTGGAAAAGGCGGGCGGCACGGTCGTCAAGCCGATCTTCGCCTTCCCCGGCGGCCGTCGTTTCCAGTTCGCCGACCCCGATGGATACGAGCTTGCGGTCTGGTCGGACCGGTAAATGCCTGCCGTAACGTCAATTTGAGGGTTGGCGCGGGTTTTACCGAGAGAATTCAGGCTTTTTCAATCAGACGCTTCTAGTCAGGGCCCGCGGTTCAACAGGCGCGGGCTCGTTCGATGGTCAGGATTTTCGGCAAGACATTGGCGGTGGCGGCGCTTTCGGTCGCAGCCTCGCTGCTGATCAGTTTCGCTTTCGTGCCCATGCTCGGCGGCAAGGTGGCGGGCGCCGGGCTCGTCATGACGATCGCCTGCCCCATCGCCGTTTCCATTCCCGCCTCGCTGCTGCATTTCTGGCAGGCCGAGCGGTTGCGCCTTGCCAATAGCGCGCTCGCCCGGACCCGGGACGACCTTGCCGAAGCCTATGCCCGGCTGCAGCATCAGGCCCGGCGCGACGCGCTGACCGGCCTGCTCAATCGCGCGGCCTTCCTCGCCGAACTCGACGCACGCAGCCGCGCCGGTGTGCATGGCGGCCTGCTCTTCCTCGATGTCGATCACTTCAAGTCGGTCAACGACCGCTTCGGCCATGCGACGGGCGATGCGGCGCTGAGCGTGATCGGCACCGTCCTTGCTGGCCTTTCACGGGAAAACGATCTCGCCGGCCGGCTCGGCGGCGAGGAATTCGCCGTCTTCCTGCACGAAGCCTCGCCCGAGCGCATGCTCGCCCATTCCCAGACGATCCGCGAGGCGGTGGAAGCCATCGACCTCGATACGCCCGCCGGGACCCGTATCGCCCTTGGCGTCAGCATCGGCGCCTTCCATTGCGCGCCGCGCTTCGATCCGGCCGAAGCGCTCGCGGCCTCCGACCGCAACCTCTATCGCGCGAAATCCGCGGGACGCAACACGGTCGTCGCCTGAAACGGAGACCTTCTCCTCCAAACGAAAAGGCCGCGGGAACCCGCGGCCTTCTGCTTTTTCATCCGGCAGGTACGCTTACTCACCGCCGCCCAGCGAATGCACGAAGACGGCAAGCTGCTTGACGGCGGGATCGCCGAGACGCGGCAGCCAGGCCGGCATGACGCCGTGCTTGGGCGAGCGGACCTGCGCGGCGATGGCAGCCTCGCCCTCGCCCTTCAGCCAGATGGCGTCGGCAAGGTTCGGAGCGCCCATCTCGCGATTGCCCTTGGCGTCCGAGCCATGGCAGGCCGCGCAGTTGTTGGCGAAGATCTGCTTGCCGGGCTCGACCAGGGCGACATCCGACGGCGTGCCCGTCAGGCTGACGACATAGGCCGCGACCTGCTTGATCTCCTCCGGCTGGAGGATATCGCCATAGGCCGGCATTTCCGACGTGCGGGTCTCCTCGTCGCCCGGATGGCGGATGCCGTGGGCGATGGTCTGGTAGATGTCGTCCACCGTGCCGCCCCAGACCCAGTCGTCGTCGTTGAGGTTGGGGAAGCCGGCCGCACCGGCCGCGCCCGAACCATGGCACTGCGCGCAGTTGACCTTGAAGGCCGATGCGCCGCCGGCGATCGCGAACTGCGAAAGCTGCGGATCGGCCATGATGTCCTGCAGCGACGACGAGGCGATCCTGTCGAGGAAGCCCGATTGGGCCTGCTTGGCGCTCGCCAGTTCGGCGGCGACATTGGCGCGGCTCGACCAGCCGAGCACGCCCTTCGTCGCATCCGTGATCATCGGCCAGGCCGGGAAGGCGATGGCGTAGCCGATGGCCCAGAGGATAGTGGCGTAGAACGACCAGACCCACCAGCGCGGCATCGGGTTGTTCAGTTCGCGGATGCCGTCCCATTCGTGGCCGGTGGTTTCGACGCCCGAGATTTCATCGATGTGTTTCTCGGCCATGATCAGTCCTCCTTGAGAGGGATTTCAGCCGCCCGTTCGGCGGCCTTGCGGGCGCCGGGGCGAAGGGTGAAGAGAACGACGGCCGCGAAGAACAGCGTCATGGCGAGCAGGCCCCAGCTGTCGGCGAAGTGGCGCATGGCGGTATAGGTTTCCATGGCGGCCTCCTCAGCGGTAACCGGCGGCGTCGTCATAGGTGGAGAAGTCCACCAGCGTGCCGAGCATCTGCAGATAGGCGACCAGCGCATCCATTTCGGTGAGCTTGGCGGGGTCGCCGTCGAAATCGCCGAGCTTGGCCTTCGGGTAGCGGCCCTCGACGCCGGACGTGTCGGCATTCGGATCGGCCTGCGCCTTCATGTCGGCCGCGGCATTGGCGATCATCTCGTCCGTATAGGGGACGCCGACCTTGCGGTTGGCTTCCAGATGCATCGTGATGTTCTTCACATCGACCGGCGTCTCCTTGAGGAAGGCATAGCTCGGCATCACCGATTCCGGCACGACCGAACGCGGCTCGATCAGGTGCTGGACGTGCCACTCGTTGGAGTAGCGGTCGCCGACGCGGGCAAGGTCCGGCCCCGTGCGCTTCGAACCCCACTGGAACGGATGATCGTACATCGATTCCGCCGCCAGCGAATAATGCCCGTAGCGTTCCACCTCGTCGCGGAACGGCCGGATCATCTGGCTGTGACAGACGTAGCAGCCCTCGCGGACATAGATGTCGCGACCGGCGAGCTCCAGCGGCGAATAAGGCCGCATGCCCTCCACCTTCTCGATGGTGTTTTCCAGGTAGAACAGCGGGGCGATCTCGACGATGCCGCCGATGGAGACGACGAGCAGCGAGCCGACGAGGAGAAGCGTCGCGTTGCGTTCGAGGATGGCGTGTTTATCAAGAATGGACATCGTGTCCCCTCCTATTCGGCCGGCTGGAGCGCGGGCGCGGCGCCCGGGATCGGGGCCTCGTCACGCTGGTAGCCGAGGATTGTCATGGTCACGTTGTAGGCCATGATGAGTGCCCCCAGGAGGAACAGCCCGCCGCCGACGGCGCGCAGCACGTAGTAGGGGAACATGGCCGCGACCGTTTCGGCGAACGAGTAGACCAGGAAGCCCTGCTCGTCGTATTCGCGCCACATCAGGCCCTGCTGGATGCCGGCGACCCACATGACGGCCGCGTAGACGACGATGCCGAGCGTGGCGAGCCAGAAGTGCCAGTTGACCATGCGGATCGAGTAGAGCCGTTCGCGCTTCCACAGCTTCGGGACGAGGAAGTAGACCGCGCCCATGGAGATCAGGCCCACCCAGCCCAGGGCACCGGAGTGCACATGGCCCACGGTCCAGTCCGTGTAGTGGCTCAGGGCGTTGACCGTCTTGATCGACATCATCGGCCCCTCGAAGGTCGACATGCCGTAGAAGCTAAGCGAGACGATCAGGAACTTCAGGATCGGGTCGTCACGCAGCTTGTGCCAGGCACCGCTGAGGGTCATGATGCCGTTGATCATGCCGCCCCAGCTGGGCGCCAGCAGCACCAGGGAGAAGACCATGCCCACGCTCTGCGCCCAGTCGGGCAGCGCGGTGTAGTGCAGGTGGTGGGGACCCGCCCACATATAGGTGAAGATCAGGGCCCAGAAGTGCACGATGGACAGGCGATAGCTGTACACCGGGCGGCCGGCCTGCTTGGGGATGTAGTAATACATCATGCCCAGGAAGCCTGCGGTCAGGAAGAAGCCCACCGCGTTATGGCCGTACCACCACTGCACCATGGCGTCCTGCACGCCGGCATAGGCCGAGTAGCTCTTCACGCCGAGGAACGAGGCAGGCACCGCCAGGTTGTTGACGATGTGCAGCATGGCGATGGTGACGATGAAGGCGAGATAGAACCAGTTCGCCACATAGATGTGCGGTTCCTTGCGCGTCATGATCGTGCCGAGGAAGGCGATCAGATAGGCGACCCAGACGACGGTCAGCCACAGGTCGACATACCATTCCGGCTCGGCATATTCCCTGCCCTGCGTGATGCCGAGCAGATAGCCGGTGGCGGCCATGACGATGAAGAGCTGGTAGCCCCAGAACACGAACCAGCCGAGATTGCCGCCGAAGAGACGGGCGCGCGAGGTGCGCTGAACCACGTGATAGGACGTGGCGAACAATGCGCAGCCGCCGAAGGCGAAGATCACGGCATTGGTGTGCAGCGGGCGCAAGCGACCGTAACTCAGCCAGGGCTCGATGTTGAGATCGGGGAAAGCGAGCTGGGCCGCGACGAAGACGCCGACCAGGAAGCCGACGACGCCCCAGAACACGGTGGCAATGACGCCGTATTTGACGACATCGTCGAAATAGCCGCCGTCATCCACCGCGGATGGAGCGGGTCCGGCCGGCGCGAAGGAGACGCGCCGCACCATGACAAGCGTGCCGGCCAGCAGCACGAAGAAGAGGACCCACATATGGGCCTCGAAGAGCCGGTCCTGGGCAAAGGCCGCGCCGAGAAGGGCGATGAACGCCCCCACGGCCAGGACGATCGTTTCCGTTACATATTTCATCGTTGGCATCCCCCAACTCGTCAATTTCCCGCAGTGACCGGTTCCCGCGCGGAATCGGCCCTTGCGCTCGACTGAGCCTTCGCAGATGCGCCCGCCAGCATCCTTGACATGGATCAAGGCGACGCACGGAAGCTGGCGGCATCAAGGGACAGGTTGACGCAGCCGCGCGTCGCAGCGCCCGCGGCTCTTCCCAAACGAGGAAGCAGAACATGACGGATTACACAGGCATCGCCCGGTTGCTCTCGGATCGCCCGACGGACGCCGTTTCGCTCGAATGGCTGAAAAGGGCCCATGACGCCCAGCTCACGCTCTGCGCGGCGCTGGAGGAAATCGCCGACAGCCTGCCGGCGAACATCAACCGGCAGAAATGCATCTATGCCGCAAAGTCGCTGATCCCGCTGATCAACGGCATCCACCGCTACGAGGAGGAAGCCCTCTTCCCGATGCTGGAGATCAAGGGCTCCGGCGACGAGGAACTGGCCGAGGCCATCGCCCGGCTGAAGTTCGAGCATGTCGAGGACGAATGCTTCGCGGAGGAGCTCACCGACACGCTCACGCGGCTCGGCATCGGCGACGGGACCGTAAACGCGGAAGCCGCGGGCTACATGCTCCGCGGCTTCTTCGAGTCGATCCGTCGCCACATCGCCTTCGAGCAGCAGTTCATGCTGCGCGAGACGCGCCTGGCGTCCTAGGGCACGTCAGGCGAAGTCAGGGTTGCGGAACGGTTCCCTGTCCTGCCGCTTCGGCTGGAGCGGCTCCAGGCGTCTATGCCGCCATCGGGTCGCGCAGCTCGGTCAGTTCCTGCAGCACGAGGATGGCGCCGAGCACGCTGCCGGTGGCCGACTGGCAGGGCGTCATGCGGCAGCGCGTGATGGCATTGCCGCGGCGCGAGGAAATATAGTCGTATTCGACCACCTCCCCCGCAAAGCAGCGGTCGAGATGCCGCTTCACGCGGCTCTCGAAACGCGGCATGCCGATGAACTCGACCACATGACGCCCCACGAGGTCGATGGGCTTTTCGCTGAAACGCTCGGCATTCAGCGGATTGGAATAGAGGTAGCGGTAATCCGTCGTGATCACGGCCACGCGGTCCGGCAGGCTGTCGAGGATCGCCTCGTTGAGCAGCCCGTCTTCCACCACGCGCGGCGCGGTCAAGGGCCGCAGATCGTTCGGCGGGCTCAGGCCGAACGAACGCGCAGCCTCCTCGGTGCCGAAATAGCGGTCCAGCAAGTGTTTGAAATGATGCGCCTGCCGGAGCACGCAGGCCTTGTCTTCCGATTCTTCCCGAAGGAGATCCACCACGAGTTGGAACTGGGTGCGGAGTTCGGAGACATCCTTGGCCTCCTTCTGCAACACGGCCGCGAGGGCCGGTTCGATTTCCCTGTCCAGCATGGAAATGAGCTTCTCATTTCCAGTCTTTATTGCATGCTGGAGTTGCGAATACTTAAACCAGAACAACTCTACAAGAGCTTTCAATTCTTGCTCCCTGAATTGCTGAAAACTACAGCAATCGTATCACCACACTATTTAATATGTTCAGAAATAAAGATAGCTTTTGATCATTCCCTCCCAAATTCCGCGTCCCAAAGCGCTTACATTAGCAAAAGGTAACAGCGAACGAGAGGATGTCAAACCCCCCATACGACAAAAGTCGCATAATTGGGGAAGATTGAACGCATTCATATTTGAAAGCTGAAAGAAGAAATGTAAGCGCTCAAGTAATTAGGCTGCGCTTGATGTTCCAGCGGTCGTGATACCACAGCCATTGGCCGGGATATTCCCGCACCCATTGCTCCACCTTGTCGTTGAGCAACTGCGCCGTCGCCTCGACATCCACGGCGCCATTCGCCTTGCGGGGGATTTCCATCGCCGGTTCCAGCTCCAGCCGGTAGCGATTGCCCGGCAGGCGGATGCAGCGGGCCGGATAGACCTCGCAATTGAACTGGCGCACCAGCTTGGCAAGCAGCGGATTGGTCTGCACGTCGCGGCCGAAAAACTTCGTGTGCAGGCCCTTGGAGAACTTCTGGTCGACCAGCACGCCGACCGGCCCGCCCGCCTCCAGCTTGCGGGCAAGCGTGAAGGAGGAACCGGCATGGGACGGCACGAGCTGGCCCATGCGCGCTCGACGGAATTCGAACACCTTGTCGGCGACATAGGGATTGTTCGGCGGACGGAACAGCACCGTCACATCGAGGCCGAAGGCCGCGCCGGCAACGGGCAGCAGTTCGAAATTGCCGGTATGGGCGGTGAAGACGATGAAGGGCCGCGGGTTGTCGCGCAGGTCCACGAAGAGCGGAATGCCGGAGACCTCGATGCGGCCCGGCGCCGTCTTTTCCGGATCAAAATCGAAAAGACGGTCGAGGAAGACATATTCGGCGGCGAGCCGGCCCATATTGCCCCAGGCGTCGAGCGCGATGGCTTCGATCTCGGCCTCGGACTTTTCCGGGAAAGCGTTGCGCAGATTGGTGAGCGTCAGCTTGTGACGGCCCGTCTTGGGGCCGACCCAGCGCGCCATGCGATCGGCGAAGTTGATCGCACCGTCCGCCGGCAGCAGCTTGAGGAAGTTGAGCAGGCCGAAGGCGAACTGCGCCACCAGCCATTGCTTCGTGTTCCTCAGTGCCAGGACGAGGCGTGTGACGATCATCTTCACGGGGATCAATCCAGCTTCAGGACGATCTTGCCGAAGATCTGGCGCGATTCCATGCGCTCGAGCGCCGTGGCAATGCCGTCGAAGGTGACTTCCGTGTCGATGACCGGATGCACGATGCCGCGCGCCATCTTCTGCATGGCATTGGCCATGTTCTCCATGCGGCAGCCGAAGGAGCCGAGCAGCTTCAGCTGTTGCTGGAAGAGCATCATCAGGTTCATGTCGGTGGAAACGCCGGAGGTGGAGCCGCAGGTGACGAGGCGGCCGCCGCGCTTGAGGCAGAGCATGGAGCCCGCCCAGGTGTCCTTGCCGACATGTTCGAAGACGACGTCGACGCCCTTCTTCTTGGTCAGCTTGCGCACCACGCCCTCGAAACGGTCTTCGCGGTAGTTGATGACATGGTCGGCGCCGAGCGCCTTGGCCTTCTCGATCTTGTCGTTCGAGCCGACCGTGGTGATGACCGTGCAGCCGATCTTCTTGGCAAGCTGGATCGCCGCCGTGCCGATGCCCGAGCCGCCGGCATGGACGAGGATCGTCTCGCCGGATTCGAGCTTGGCATTGTCGAACAGCATGTGCTCGACCGTGCCGAAGGTGACGGGCGCCAGCGCCGCGCCGACGGCATCGACGCCGGGCGGTGCCGGAACCAGCAGGCGCGCCGGAAGGTTGACCTTCTCCTGCGCGAAGCCGTCGAGATGGAAGCCGTGCACGCCGCCGACATGTTCGCAGAGATTGTCGCGGCCTTCGCGGCAGGGCTTGCAAAGGCCGCAGGTGCGCGCGCCGTAGATGGAAACGAGCTGGCCGGGCAGCACGTTGGAAACGCCCGGTCCGAGCGTTTCGACGACGCCGGCGGCCTCCGCGCCGATGACCAGCGGCATCTTGCGCTTGGCAAACGCCATGCCGCGCCAGCCCCAGACGTCGATATGGTTGAGGGCGACGGCCTTGACGCGCAGCGTCACCTCGCCCGGGCCGGGGGCTTCCGGTTCCGGAATGTCGTTGATTTCCAGCTTGCGGTCGTCGAGGAGCTGCAGGGCGCGCATGGTGTTCTTCCGTATAAACGAGGTCAGGCCCGCCGCTTAGGCGGGTTCGGCCGTCATGACAAGGCTGGCGTTCTGACCGCCGAAGCCGAAGGAGTTCGACAGGACGGCGGTGACCTGCTTGTCGCGCTTCACATTCGGCACGACGTCCAGCTGGATCGTCGGGTCGGGGGTCTGGTGGTTGATGGTCGGCGGCAGGGTGCCGGTCAGCATGGTCTGGATCGAGAACACCGCCTCGACAGCACCGGCCGCCGTCAGCGTATGGCCGATCATCGACTTGTTGGAGGAGACCGGAATGCCCGCCAGCTTGTCGCCGAAAACGGTCGACATGGAGAGATATTCCATCTTGTCGTTTTCCGGCGTCGAGGTGCCGTGGGCGTTGATGTAGCCGATGCCGCTCTCGTCGATGCCGGCATCTTCCAGCGCCGCGCGGATCGTCGCGATGGCGGGGCCGCCATCCGGCGAGGAGCGCGTGCGGTGGAAATGGTCGGCCTTCTCGCCGCAGCCCTTGAGGATGCCGAGCACCCTGGCGCCGCGGGCAATGGCCGATTCCAGCGATTCCAGCACGAGCGTCGCCGCGCCTTCGGCGATGACGAAGCCGTCGCGATCCTTGCTGAACGGCTTGGACGCCTTGGTCGGCGGGTCGTTCTGGGTCGAGAGCGCCGAGAGCAGCGCGAAGCGGATCAGCGCTTCGGCCGTCACCGAGCCGTCCGTACCCACGGTGAGCGCGCGGTCGGTGCGCCCCTGGCGGATCGCCTCGACGCCGAGCTGGATGGCCGTCGCGCCGGACGCGCAGGCGGTCGACAGCGTCACCGGCAGGCCGCGCGTGCCGTAACGGTCGGACAGGCGCTCGGAGATGGAGCCGAAGGCCCAGGCCTCGTGCAGCGCCGGTTCCGGCTTGCCGCGCAGGACGGAGAGGAAACGGTCATAGGCATCGCCCGGACGCTGCGAGGCCGGCGCGCGGTCGGCGAGCGCGAAGCGGTCGCGCCAGTCCGGCTCGATCGGCGGCGCGGCCAGGAAGAGCGGTCCACCGAAATCGCCGGAAAGGCCGGCCTGCGCCAGCGCCTCGTCCGTCGTTTCGCGGGCATAGGCATAGGAGCGCTCGACCGGGTTTTCGACCGGCACCTCGATGAAATCGACCGTGCCGGAAATGCGGGTGTTGAGCCCGTCGACCGGGAAGCGGGTGATGCCGTGGATGCCCGAGACGCCGCCGGTCAGCGCGGCCCAGTTGTCCTGGAGCCCCTGGCCCAGCGAGGTGACGACGCCCATGCCGGTGACGGCGACGATGGGGCGACCGAGATGATCCCTGTAAGCGGCTTTCGTCATGGCCGGAACCTCACTTCTCTGCGACTAGGATAGCGACGCCTTCGCCGCGCGAATGACCGACCGTCGTGACGACGGCTGTGGCGGCGGGTGCGCCCATGGCAGCTTCGGCGGCCGCATCGAACGGAGCCACCGTGACACCGGAACCCAGCGTCAGCGCGGCAAGCGCAAGACCGAGCGGGAACTGCGCTTCGAGCGCCTGACCGGTGGCGGCGCTGTAGCCACGCACCGCGCTGCCGGCGAAACGCTTGTCGAGCCAGGTCTTCTCGCGCGCCGTTGCCTCATGCGCACCGGAGGCACCGGAGAAGACGACCGTCTTGTCGCCGGCCTCCGCACCTTCGGAAAGGCGCTCCAGCCGGGCTTCCAGCTTGCCCTCGCCGCGCGGACCGCGGTCGCCGCCGATGGCGTCGATGGTCGCGTAGATGCGCGCGCCGCGGGCCTCGGCATGAGCACGGGATTCCAGGATCAGGAAAGCGGCGGCCGTGCCGGTGATGATGCCGCCGCCGGCGCTTTCGTCACGCGACCAGAGCGGCGTCCAGCCGCCCGTCGCATGCGCGCCGAGGGCTTCGTAAAGCAGGATGACGTCCTGACGCTCGGCGACGAGTGCGCTGCCGACGAGCGTGTGCGTCGACTGGCCGGAGCGGATGCGGTGGAAAGCCGTCTCGACCGCGCTGATCCCGGCGGCTTCTTCGCCCATGAAGGTGCGGGAGGAACCGGTGACCTTGTGCACGATGGAAATGTTGCCGGCGAGCAGGTTGGAAAGCTGGGCGAGGAAGAGCGTCGGACGCAGTTCCGTCGTCAGCTTTTCGTTCAGAAGCTGTTCGCGGTCGTTGCGCTTCAGGCCTTCGTCGACGATCAGCGAATCGACGGCGATATCGCGCTCGCCGCCGCCGGCCGCCACGATCATGTCCATCGTGCCGCAGGCATCCGCATCGTCCTTGAAACCGGCGTCATCGAGCGCAAGGCCGGCGGCGAAGACGCCGAGGCGCTGCCAGTTTTCCATCTGGCGCTGGTCGCCGCGCTTGGCGATCTGCTGGTTCCAGTCGATCTCCGGCATCGGATGGACCGGATAGGGCGCGAAGCGCTCCGTCTCGATCTTCAGCTCCGGGGCCTTTGCCGCACCGAGGATTTCCACATGCGCCGCCGCGCCGACACCGTGACAGGTGACGATGCCGACGCCGGTGATGACCACATCGTTGTTCGCCATGCTCACTTCCCTTCAGCAGACGCTGCCAGCGCCTCGAACAAACCCACCTCGCCGGCGCGCTTGCGCACGATATCGGCGAGCGGCACTTCGGCAAACGGCATGGTGCGCAGCTTCAGCTGCGCGTCGCACACCTTCTTGCCGGCCGACGAAATCTTCGCCTTCGTCACGGCATAACCCGATCCGTCATGCTCCAGCACGGCCTCGATGTCGAGCACCGCGTCGGGTTCGACGAAGGTGCGCATCTTCGCGCCGTCGACGCTCATCAGGAAGGGCATGGCGGCGAAATCGGAGGCGGCCAGCACCAGGAAACCCGAGGCCTGCGCCATCGTTTCGATGAGCAGCACGCCCGGGACGAGCGGCATGCCGGGGAAATGGCCCTCGAAGACCGGGCTCTTCGACGGCACGACGGAGCGGGCCTTGAGCGTGCGGCGCGCGCCATCGACGGTTTCCACCCGGTCGATCATCTGGAAATATTCTAGCAGCATCGGATAGTGCCTCCGCCGAAAATCGAAAAGGCCTGCCGAGACGGCAGGCCGATAGCCCCTTGCACCGGGATCGTCCGGAACAGCGCCGTCAGGGACGGCCGGGCGCGGTGTATCAGGCCTTGGCAGCCCGCAGTTCGTCAATCTTGGCGCAGAGGTTCTTCAGGACGAAGTACTCTTCCGTCGCAACCTTGCCTTCGTTGACGTCCTGCGTCCACTTTTCCAGCGGGATCTTGATGCCGAATTCCTTGTCGATCGCGAAAACGATGTCGAGGAAGTCCAGGCTGTCGATGCCGAGATCGTCGATCGTGTGGCTGTCCGGCGTAATCGTCTCGCGATCGATCTCGCTCGTCTCAGCAATGATGTCGGCAACCTTGTCGAATGTAGCAGTCACGCCCATACCTCATGAATCTATAGTTGGGCGATCCTATATGGAAATCCGATGCGATTGCCAATGGGGTTGATGAGGGCCCTGCATGATGCGCGAAGCTGTGTTGCGCGCGCAACAGGGCTCGAGCCCGCCTCACACCGCGATGGAATGCCGCCCGCGCCCGCTCGCAAGGTGCGCGTCGAAGACCGCCGCGACGGTGCGCGCGAACGGCCGGCCGGTCGCCGTCAGGAAAAAGCCGCCGTCCTCGATGCGGCAAAGACCGTCCCGGTCGGCCGCGGCAAAGCCGGTGGCTTCGCCCTTGATCAGCGGCGCGAAGGCCGGGTGCCGGGCGGAGAGATCGGCAAAGGAAAAGCCGAAATCGCACATGACCTTCTCGATGACGAAGGCGCGGGCGCGGTCCTCCCCGGTCAACGCGTAACCGCGCACCACCGCAAGACCGCCCTCCTCCGTCCGGCGCAGGTATTCGCCCGTCGCCGGCATGTTCTGGAAATACCCCTCCGGCAGTTGGCCGATGGCCGACGCACCGAGGCCGATCAGGGCATCGGCCTGGTCGTCCGTATAGCCCTGGAAATTGCGGCGCAGCGTGCCGCTGCGGGCGGCGACCGCGAGCCGGTCGGCCGGAAGGGCGAAATGATCGATGCCGACGGCCTCATAGCCGGCGGCGACCAGCATCTCCGCCGCCATCGCCATCTGGGCGAAACGCGCGACGACACCCGGCAGCGCCGCCTCGTCGATCATCGTCTGGTGCTTCTTCATCCACGGCACATGCGCATAGCCGAAAAGCGCGATGCGGTCGGGCATGAGGGAAATGACGGCGCGCACGGTCTCCGCGAGGGTTTCCATCGTCTGGTACGGCAGGCCGTAGAGAATGTCGCAATTGACCGAGCGCACGCCCCGCGCCCGCGCCGCCTCCACCACGCCGCGCGTCTGCTCGAAGGTCTGGATACGGTTGATCGCCGTCTGCACCTTCGGATCGAAGTCCTGGATGCCGAGACTGGCGCGGGTCATGCCGATGGCGGCCAGTGCATCGTGACGGGCCTCGTCGAGATCGTTCGGATCCATCTCGACGGAGATTTCCGCGTCAGTGGCGAAGGTGAAGCCCGCTTCGAGACGGGCCTTCAGCGCGATCATGTCGTCCGGTCGCAGCAGGGTCGGCGAACCGCCGCCGAAATGCAGCGCCGTCACGGGGGCATCGCGCGACACGCGGCTGCCGATGGCGGCGATCTCGGCATGGAGCCCCTTCAGATAGGCCTCGACGGGCTCGTAGCGCAGCGTCTGCTTGGTGTGACAGGCACAGAACCAGCAGAGGCGGTCGCAATAGGGAATATGCGCGTAAAGTGACAGGCGATTCGCGCGCCCGAGCTTTCCAAGACAATCCGCATAGGCCTCGGCACCGATACCTTCGTTGAAATGCGGGGCTGTCGGATAGCTGGTATAGCGCGGAACCGGCGATGAAAGGCGTTCGACGAGTGCGTCCTGCATGGGTGTCTCCTTGCTCGCAAGGCAAATAAACCCGAAACGATCGTCGCCATTTGATTTTGATCAAGTGAAAGCCCGAACGGGTGCGCTAGGATTTGACAATAGTCAGGAAGCGCTATTTTGCCGCGAGGCGGCACGCTTTATGTTCATGCCTACGTGCGGTAGCACGGCATTGTTGCGCCGTCAGCCGCCAGGCGAAAGGAAGAACCGATATGGAAGTTCGCCGCCAGGATATCCATAACTCCGACATTCCGCTGGTCTGCCGTGCCTGCGAGGCGCGCCATGGCGGCGTGTGCGGCGCGCTGACGGCAGAACAGCTCACGGAGTTGAACAAGCATTCCGTCCGCCACCGGCTGGACACGGGTGCCGAGGTGATCGGCCAGGGCGAGACCATCGTCAACTATTCCAACATCATGCGCGGCGTCGTGAAGCTGACGAAGGTGATGGCGGACGGCCGCCAGCAGATCGTCGGCCTGCAGTTCGCCCCCGATTTCCTCGGCCGCCCCTTCCTCGAAGAGAGCGCAATCACCGCGGAAGCCGCGACCGAAAGCGAAGTCTGCAACTTCCCGCGCAACGTGCTCGACCGTCTCGTCAAGAAGACGCCGGAACTGGAACACAAGCTGCACCGTCAGGCGCTGAAGGAACTGGACGAGGCACGCGACTGGATGCTGACGCTCGGCCGCAAGACCGCGCAGGAGAAGGTGGCGAGCTTCCTCTATCTCATCGCCACCCATATCGACCCCGAGAGCGTCGACATGTCGACCTTCGACCTGCCGCTGTCACGCGCCGATATCGCCGATTTCCTCGGGCTGACGATCGAGACCGTCAGCCGGCAGTTCACCAAGCTGCGCAAGGAAAACGTCATCCGCATCGAGAACAACCGGCATGTCACCGTTCCCGACATGGACCGGCTGATGCGCTACGCCGGCAACGATTGAGCTACCGCGTGATGACGATGCGCGTGTTGGAGAGCCCGTTGCGGTTCGCCAGCTGGTAGAAGGTCGCCGCATTGTTCGGCGACAGCCGCACGCAGCCATGGGACGCCGGACGGCCGAGACGCTTGGTCTCGTAGGTCGCATGCACCGCATATCCGCCCTTGAAGAAGATCGCGAAGGGCATCGGCGCGTTGTTGTACTTGCGCGAACGGTGGTTGCGCGAGGCCCACTTCGCCGACCAGCTCCCCGTCGGCGTGCCGTAGCCCTTGCGGCCCGTCGACACCGACCAGCGGTGTTTTACGATACCGTTCTGAGTAACGGTCATGGTTTGCGAAGAAAGACTGACCTGCGCGACCAGATTCGCGGACAGTGCAGCCTCGGTCTGAAACAGGACAAGAAGGAATGCGACCGTGGTCGCAAATAAGGTACGCATGACTTCCCCTCTATTCGATTGTGCATGGCTTCAACGCCATGTCTCACAGCGAGACAGAATATAGACGTTTCAGCCTTCCGCAATATTGACGGGGGTGGCGAAAAGAAAACGAAGTTAAGGCGTAAAATTTTAGTGACCGGATGCCCCGGCGCTCAAAGCAAAGCGGCCGGAAGTGCTGCGATCAATACCGCGGCCGCAAGAGCAGCGCAGGCATAGGAAAAGATACGAAGCGAAAGGTCGATGTCGGCGACAGTCGCGACGGTGCGGCCGCTGGCATTCATCATCGGTTCGTCGACCCGCGTGCCGCCATAGATGCGGGGGCCGGCAAGGCCGATGCCGAGCGCGCCGGCCATGGCCGCTTCCGGCCAGCCGGAGTTGGGCGAACGGTGCAGGCCCGCATCCCGCAGCGCCGTGCCGACCGCAAGGCGCGCGGCCGCCCTGCCCTTCGCCAGCCATGCGCCGGCGGCGAGGAACAGGATGGACAGCCGGGCCGCCGGCCAGTTGGCGAGATCGTCCAGCCGGGCGGACGCCCAGCCGAATTCGAGATATTTCGCATTCTTGTGGCCGATCATCGAATCGGCCGTGTTCAGCATCTTGTAGGCGAAGAGGCCCGGAAGGCCGAACACCGCATACCAGAGCGCCGGGGCGACGACGCCGTCGGAGAAATTCTCGGCGAGGCTCTCGATGCCGGCCCGGCAGATCGCCGGCTCGTCCAGCGTCGCCGGATCGCGCCCGACGATCATCGACACGGCCTGCCGCCCGCCCTCGATACCGCCCTGCTTGAGACCGGTGGAGACGGCAAGAACGTGATCGTGCAGGCTCTTCTGCGCAAGGAAGATGGCGACGATAACCGTCTCGACCAGCGCGCCGACGAGGCCGAACGGTGCAAGGACCCGATGCAGCAGGAAGCCGAGGAAGACGCTGGCGGCGAGCAGGCCGGCAATGCCGGCCGCGCCGTTGAAGCGCTTGGTTTCGGCCGAAAGGCGCTTTTCGTTGAAGAGGCGGTCGATCACGCCGATCGCCTTGCCGAACAGCACGACGGGATGCGGCACGCGCCGCCACAGTGCATCCGGGTCGCCGACGAGACGATCCAGCACGAGCGCAAGGAAGAGGATGACCAGCGTCTCTGCCATATTACCCGCCCCTTGTCGCGACAAGCGCCGCAGCCAGCCGGGCGTCGCCCGCCGCGTCGGGCGCAAGGCCGAAGCGCAGCCAGCGGGCATTGTAGTCGAACGGACGTACCAGGATGTGATGGCGGCAAAGCCCTTCCTGCAGGGCAGCGGCGTCCTCATGATCGACCAGCGAGAAGAGATCCGTACCGCCGAGGATCGAAAGACCGGCAGAGGACAGCACCCGATCGAGCGCGGCCTTGCGCAGCGCGATGTCCCGGCGGATGGCGCCGGTGTCACCCGCCATGAGTGTCGTGGCGATGGTCAGCGCCGGACCGGAAACGGCCCAGGGGCCGAGCCCGTCCTCAATGCGGTCGAGCACCGCCGCCTCGCCCACCACGAAGCCGAGGCGCAGGCCGGCAAGGCCGAAGAACTTGCCGAAGGAGCGGAAGACGAGCAGGCCCGGCATGCCGCCACCGGTGAGCGGCGCGATGCAGCCATCCGGGCGCATGTCGCCGAAGGCCTCGTCGACGACGATGAGACCGCCCTGTGCGTGAACGCGGGCGTGAAGGGCGAGCAGGTCGTCCCGCGAGAACAGACGGCCGTCGGGATTGTTCGGGTTGACGACGACGACGAGGCCATGGGCCTCGGTGACGCCATCGAGACTGTCGATAGGATCCACCGCGATGCCGGCATTGCCAAGCACCCGGGCATATTCGCCATAGGTCGGAACGAGCACGGCGGCGCGGCGGCCGGCAGCGACGAGACGCGGCAGGAGCTGGATGACGGACTGCGTGCCGGGAACGGGCAGCGGCAAGGCCTTCGGCGTGTTGTAATACCGCGCGGCAGCCGCCCGGGCCGCATCCTGCCGGTGCCGGTCCGGCAGGCGATGCCAGGCAGCGATATCGACCGCGGGAACGGCGACGGGATTGGGGTTGATGCCGGTGGAAAGGTCCAGCCAATCCTCAGGCCGGCCACCGAAGCGCGCGGCAGCGGCGGCGATGCCGCCGCCATGGACGATGCGCGGCGCGCTCATGCCGCCTCCGGCGCAAGGTCGATGAGGTGCATGTAGGAGCCGCTGACCACGCCCCGGCGCAGCCCGGCCTCGCCGAGGTCTTCGCCCATCGCATCCGTGACGGCGAAGAGGCGGTCCGCCGCCCCCTCCTCCATGACCGTGGAATAGTGGAATTCATGCGCCGTCATCGGCGTTGCAAAGCCGGACCCCGCCAGCGGCATGACGCGGCGATAACCGAGATGGCGGCGGCGGGCGGCGAAGCTGGTAACGAGCGGCAGGAGACCGAGCATGCCGTAGCGGGATCCATCCGCCGCAACCAGACCGTCCCCCAGAGTCATGTAGCCCCCGCATTCGCCATAGATGCGCGCCCCCCGGCGCGCCGCATCCTGCATGCCTAGGCGGAAACGGTCGGCATTGGCAAGGGTCGCGGCATGCAGCTCGGGATAGCCGCCGGGCAGGTAGACGGCATCGGCATCCGCCGACGGCGCCTCGTCCGCCAGCGGCGAGAAAAACAAAAGCTCAGCACCCGCCGCCCGCCAGCCGGCCATCAGATGCTCGTAGGTGAAGGCGAAGGCCTGGTCCCGCGCGATGGCGATGCGCTGGCCGAGCGGCGACAGGCGCGATGCGGGCTGCATGGACGGCAAGGCAGGACGCGTCCCGGCGACAGCGATCAGGCGATCGAGCGCACAGCAGCGCGTCACGACCTCCGCCGCATGGGCGATGAAGGTCTCCAGCGTGCCATGTTCGCCGGCCTGCACGAGGCCGAGATGGCGCTCCGGCAGGGCGAGCATCGAATCGCTGCGCAGCACGCCGAGAATCTCGATGCCGCTCGCCGCCAGGGCGGTGCACAGCATGGCCTCATGCCGGTCGCTGCCGACCTTGTTGAGGATGACGCCGGCCACGTGAATATCCGCGCGGAAATCCGTGTAGCCCTTCACCAGCGCGGCGACGGACTGCGACATACGGCTGCAATCGACCACCAGAACCACCGGCAGACCAAGCGTCGCGGCAAGGTCGGCCGGCGCGCCGGTGCCGTCGGCCGCGCCGTCGAAGAGGCCCATCATGGCCTCCACCAGCAGGAAGTCCCCGGCCTTTGCCTGCAGCGCGGCATTGGCGCGGATCAGTTCCGGGCGCATCGCCCAGGGATCGTAGTTGAGGCAGGGCTTTCGGCTGGCGGCGGCATGGAAGGCCGGATCGATATAGTCGGGGCCCGCCTTGCCCGAGACGAGCGCCACGCCGGCATCGGCCAATGCCCGCGCAAGGCCGAGCGTCACCGTCGTCTTGCCGGAACCGGAGGACGGCGCGGCGATGAGCAGTCCGCTCATGCCGGGTCCTTCCGCTCGCGCGGGCCGAAGGGATCGGGCACAAGCCTGCGGCCGTCCTTCAGCGCACCCAGCCAGTCGAGCGAAGCGCGCAGGCGCACCACCTCGCCGACGACGACGATGGCGGGCGGCTCGATGCCGGCGGCCTCGACATCGGCCTCGGCGCGCGACAGCGTCGTTTCCAGCACCGACTGCTCGGGCGTTGCGGCATTGCAGACGAAGGCGACGGGCTCGTCCGGGGAGCGGCCGCCCGCGATGAGATTGGCGGCGATCTGGCCGATATGCTTCATCGCCATATACATGACGATGACGGGCGAGCCCTTGGCAATGCCTTCCCAATGGATGCGGTCGGGCACGAGGCCGGAGGAATCATGGCCGGTGAGGAAGGTGACGGCGTGGTTGACCTCGCGATGCGTCACCGGAATGCCGGCATAGGCCAGCCCGCCGATGCCGGCGGTGATGCCCGGCACGATGCGGAAGGGAATGCCGTGCTCGATCAGCGTCAGCGCCTCCTCGCCGCCGCGACCGAAGACGAAGGGATCGCCGCCCTTCAGCCGCAGCACGCGGTGGCCCGCACGGGCAAGCTCCACCAGCCGCAGCGAGATGTCGCGCTGCTTGTGCGACGGCTTGCCGCCGCGCTTGCCGGCAAATTCCAGCACCGCGCCCGGCCGGGCGAGCGACAGGCAATCGGCATTGACCAGCGCGTCATGCACGATCACGTCGGCCTGCTGCAGCGCATTGGCGGCGTGCAGCGTGAGGAGACCCGGATCGCCCGGCCCGGCGCCGACAAGCCAGACAGTGCCTTTTTCCATGGACGGAAGGGCGGAGAACAGGGCGTGCATCAGGCGTGCTCCCGGCTTGAATCAGTATGCGAAGACGGGGAATCGCCTTCGGAAGAAAGGGCGGCAAGACTTTGAAAAGATTCCGCCATGGCCACCGTGGCATGGGCGGATTTCGTCTTTTCGACGATCAGCCGTCCGCCCGCGCCCGCCTGCGCCAGCGCGGCGGCCTCGGCAACGCCGTGGCAGCCGGTATGGGCGAAGACGAGATCGGAGGGATTGGCGAGACGCGGCGTCTCGGCCTCCAGCCGCGCGGCCGGGAACGTCACGAGCGGCACGGCGAAATGCCGCGCGACGGCATGCATGGCCGGCTCTTGCGCACGCACGTCCAGCGTCGCGACAAAAGTGACCTGCTGCGGATCGGTAACGATGGAGAGGGCGAGATCGAGGAGTTCGGCGGCCGGCGTGCCGCACTCGCAGCCGAGACCGATGACGAGCGATCGTCGTCCGGTATCGGGGAATGGGGCCTCAGTGCGCATGGGGGTCTCTCGAAAATTCCACGCGAAAGGCCCGGCCTTGCCGTTTCCGACGGTTCCGGATGAAGCCCCTCTGGGTCGGCCGCACCGGACACCGCTCGGCCCGCTTGCGGGCACCGTCGCTTGCCCTTAGTACCGGAGGGGGAGAGGCCGGTCAAACCGGATTGCGGCATGGAACGCGCCGGATGCGGCACGCCTCACGCAGCGACGAGATTGGCCAGCACGATCTCGCGCCAGATGCGCGTCGGCGAGACCCAGGCGTCCGGGGCATTGTAATTGCCGGAAAAGATAACGCAGGCGATATCGAGGTCCGGCAGCAGCCAGAGCCGCTGGCCGCCATTGCCGAAACCGGCGAGCCAGGGCCGCGCCGCCCCGAGCGCCGGCGCCTCGCCATGGAACCAGAAATAACCGTAGCCGAGCCCGTCGTCGGTCGAGACCAGGGGCGCGCAGGTGGACGCGATCCATTGCGGCGAAACGACCTGCTTTCCTTCGGTGAGGCCGCCTTCCAGCACCAGCCGGCCGATCCGCAGAAGATCGGGGGCGGTCAGGCGCAGGCCGGAAGCCGGCGAGGACACGCCGTCCGATCCGCGCAGCCATTCGAAAGTCTTGATGCCGAGCGGCTCGAACAGCGCCTCGCGGGCAAAGTCCTCGATGCGCTGGCCGGTGCCGCGCTCGATGATCGCCCCCACCAGCGCCGTCGCACCGCCCGAATAGGCCCAGCGCGTGCCCGGTTCCGCGACGATGGGCTGCTCGAGCGCGAAGCGGTAGCGGTCCGGTGCGTTCTCCATGGCGATCTCGCTGTTCAGCGGATCGGCATAGGACCGATATTCGTCCCATTCGAGGCCCAGCGTCATGGTGAGCGCATGGCCGATGGTCAGCTTCGCCCGCGCCGGCTCGGCCGCAAGATCCGGATATTCGGGAAACTGCGCCAGGAGCGGTGCTTCCGGCGGCGGCACGAGGCCGCGGTCGAGCGCGATGCCATAGAGCAGGCTCGTGACACTTTTCGTGACGGAACGCAGATCGTGCAAGGTCTCGGTGTCGAAGGCCACCGTGCCGAGCGGCGTGCCCCAGCTTTCATCCGGCGCTTCGCGATAATGTTCCAGGACGAGCCGGCCGCCACGGCTGACGAGCACACAGTGCACATCGCGCAGAAGGCCAGCCTCGATGCCCGCGCAAAGCTTCCACTCGAGGCCGGGATCGAAACCCGCCTGCTCCGCTGCCGTCCTGTCCGTCACGGTCCTGTCCACCATCTGGCGCCTCTCGTTCTGCCGCCGCATCCTAGGCGGCGGCACGATCCCTGTTTGATCTGCGTTGCGCTTTGCGCGCAAGGGCGCGGGCTTTGCTTTTGTCGCACAGTCTGACAGAACGACATGCTTTCCTTTCTTGCTTTCCCCGAGTCCCGCCTTGGCCGATATCGCCCTTCACGTCCTGTTCCTGCTGTTCCTCACCGCCTTTGTTGCCAGCTTCATCGATTCGATTGCGGGCGGCGGCGGCATGATCACCATTCCCGCCATGCTGCTCGCCGGCATCCCACCCCTGGAAACGCTTGGCACGAACAAGCTGCAATCGCTGTTCGGCTCCGGCTCGGCGACGCTGGCCTATGCGCGCGCCGGCCATGTGAACCTGCGCGAACAATTGCCGATGGCCTTGCTGGCCGCCGGCGGCTCGGTGGTCGGCGCCTTTCTGGCGACGGTCGTGCCCGGCGACGTGCTGAAGATCATGCTGCCCTTCCTGCTGGTGGCGATCGCGCTCTATTTCGGGCTGAAGCCGAACATCGGCGATGTCGACAAACACCGCCGCATGAGCACGTTCCTGTTCACCGTCACCGTGGTTCCCATGATCGGCCTCTACGACGGCGTGTTCGGTCCGGGCACGGGCTCGTTCTTCATGCTGGCCTTCGTGACGCTTGCCGGCTTCGGCATCCTCAAGGCGACGGCGCACACGAAGTTCCTCAACTTCGGCTCCAATGTCGGCGCCTTCGTCGTCTTCGTGTTCTACGGTGTCATTTTATGGAAGGTGGGCCTCGCCATGGGCGTCGGCCAGTTCCTCGGCGCGCAGGCCGGCTCGCGCGTGGCGATGAAGAGCGGCGCGAAGCTCATCAAGCCGCTGCTCGTGATCACCTCGATCGCGCTTGCCATCCGCCTGATGGCGGATCCCAGCCATCCAATCCGCGTCTGGCTCGGCTGGTAGGAGGCAGGCGCCCCTCGCCGGCCCGCCGCAATCCTCCCCGCGCCTGCGGGGAGAAAGGGCCGTCAGTGGATGAAAGAATAGCCTCTCAGTATTCCACGCCCTGCTGCGCCTTGATGCCCGAGCGGAACGGGTGCTTCAGCAATTCCATCTCGGTGGCGAGGTCGGCGATCTCGATCAGCTCTTCCTTGGCATTGCGGCCGGTCAGCACGACATGGGTCATGTAGGGCTTCTCGTTCCTCAGGAAATCGATGACCTCCTGCACGTCGATATAGTCGTAGCGCAGCGCGATGTTGATCTCGTCGAGCAGCACCATGGAGTTGCGCTCGTCGCGGATCAGGTCCTTCGCCTTTTCCCAGGCCTTCTGCGCCATCGCCACGTCGCGGGCGCGGTCCTGCGTCTCCCAGGTGAACCCCTCGCCGAGCGTGAAGAACTGGCAGAGATCGGCGAAATGCGCCTCGATGAGGTCGCGCTCGCCCGTCACCATCGCGCCCTTGATGAACTGCACGACGGCGCAGGGCTTCTTGTGCGCGATGTGGCGGAAGATCATGCCGAAGCCGGCGGTCGACTTGCCCTTGCCCTTGCCGGTATGGACGATGACGAGGCCCTTCTCGTCGGTCTTCGTCGCCATGATCTTCTCGCGCGCCTGCTTCTTCTTGGCCATCTTCTCCGAATGGCGGGCAAGCTCGGCTTCGCTCATGCCGGCGGTTTCGTCATGGTTCTCGGTCATCGTCGTTTCCTTCCCGTTCAGGACGCCTTGCGGGCGCCCAGCATATCCAGTTCATAGCGCGCGGAATTCGAGCGCGGCGTCCAGAGGCGCCGGTCGATGGCTTCGGCGAAACGCGCGGCCATCTCGGCCAGCGCGGCGGGGTTCTTCTCGCGCAGGAAATCGCGCACCCGCTCGTCCAGCACATAGGCCTGGTAGGCCGCCTCGAAATGATGGTCCTTCACCGCCCCGGTCGTCGCGGCGAAGGCGAACATGAAATCGACTGTCGCGGCGATCTCGAAGGCGCCCTTGTAGCCGTGCCGCATGACGCCCTCGATCCATTTCGGATTGACGACGCGGGCGCGCACGACACGGCCGATCTCGTCTTCCAGCGTGCGCACGACCGGCTTTTCCGGCCGCGACAGGTCGTTGTGATAGACGACGGGCTGCTTGCCGGAAAGGTGCTCGGCGGCGGCGGCCATGCCGCCCTCGAACTGGTAATATTCGTCGCTGTCGAGCAGGTCGTGCTCACGGCTGTCCTGGTTCTGCACCACGGCCTGAAGGCTCTTCATGCGCGTCTCCAGCCGCTCGCGCATCGGCACGCCGTCGCCCGCCCCGTCATAGGCATGCGCGCCCCAGGCAAGCCAGGCCTCGGCAAGATCGCCGCGCTCGTTCCACAGACCCTCGTCCATCATCGTCTGCAGGCCCGCGCCATAGCCGCCGGATTTCGCGCCGAAGATGCGGAAACCGGCCTGCCGGGCCGCGTCCTCTTCGGAGGCGCCTTTGGCGGCAAGCGCCCGTACTTCGGCCCGCATGCGGGCGGCGATGGGATTGTCCGCATCGTCCTCGTCAAGCGCGCCGACGGCGCGCACGGCGCGGTCGAACAGCGCGATCTGTTCGGGGAAGGCATCGCGGAAGAAGCCGGAGATCCGGAGCGTGACGTCGACACGGGGGTGGCGCAGCACGGCGGGCGGAATGATCTCGAAGCCGGTGACGCGGCGGGACGCCATGTCCCAGGTCGGCTTGACGCCGATCAGCGCCATGGCCTGGGCGATGTCGTCGCCGCCAGTGCGCATGTTGGACGTGCCCCAGGCCGTGATGCCGAAGGAGGTCGGCCATTCGCCGTGATCCTGCGCATAACGGGTGACGAGCAGTTCGGCGGATTTCCTGCCGAGTTCCCAGGCCGCCGGGGTCGGCACGGCGCGGCTGTCGACGGAATAGAAGTTACGCCCGGTCGGCAGCACGTCCGGCCGCCCGCGCGTCGGCGCGCCGGAGGGGCCGGGTTCGATGAAGCGCCCGTCGAGGCCGCGCATCAGCGCCGCGATCTCCGCCGGACCGCAGGCGGCGATGGCGGGGCGAATGGTCGTGTCGATCGTATCGAGCACGACGCGCGTCCGCTGCCAGCCATCCGGGCAGGCAAGCGAGCCATCCACCAGCCGTGCCGCCAGAAGCTCGATGCGCTCCACCGTGTCGCCGTTGCTGCGCCAGGGCGCTTCGGACTGCGTGACGAGAATGTCCGGACGCGGGCCGGTCCAGGGATCGGAGGCGATGCAGTCGAGCGGGTCGAAGGCGAACCGTGTGCTCTCCTCCTCCGGCCTGCCGGCCATCTCCCCCTCAAGGGGGAGACTGGCAGGACAGAGGAGCGGCCATCGCTTCCCAGCACGTCCAGCGCAATCGCCCGCTGCAGGCTCGCCTCGCCGCCTTCGCCAAGACCACGCGGCACGCGCGCCAGGGCCAGCGTCAGGTCGGTGAGAAGCCGGCCCTCGGGCGAGACGCCGAAGACATGCAGGCCGTCGCGGATCTGCATTTCCTTGAGGTCGCAGAGATAGGCGTCGAGCTTCTGCAGCGCCGTTTCCTCGCCGTCGGATTTGGCGATGCCGGCGTCCCGGTCGAGACCGATATCGCGCACGAGATCGAGGATCTGCTTCGACAGCAGCTTGATGCGGCGCGGGTCACCGCCGGAGGCATCGTAATATTCGTCGACCAGCGCTTCGAGATCCTTCAGCGGGCCGTAGGTCTCGGCGCGCGTCAAGGGCGGCGTCAGGTGGTCGATGATGACGGCGGCGGAGCGGCGCTTGGCCTGCGTGCCCTCGCCCGGATCGTTGACGATGAAGGGATAGAGGTGCGGCACGGGGCCGAACACGGCTTCGGGATAGCAGGTTTCCGACAGGGCCAGCGCCTTGCCCGGCAGCCATTCGAGATTGCCGTGCTTGCCCATATGCACGATGGCATGGGCGCCGTAATGCGCGCGCAGGAAGGCGTAGAAGGCAAGATAGCCGTGCGGCGGCACGAGGTCCGGCGAATGGTAGGTGTCCTTCGGATCGATATTGTAGCCGCGCGCCGGCTGGATGCCGACCAGCGTCTCGCCGAAACGGGCGAGCGGCAGGGCGAAGACATCGCCCGCGACGAAGGGATCGTCTTCCGGCCTGCCCCAGCGCGCCGTCACCTCGTCCTGAATCACCTTCGGAAGCGCAGTGAAGAAGGTCTTGTAATCCTTGAGGGAAAGCGTCTCGCGGATTTCCCGGCCGTCGTTTGCGGCATTGGTCGGACCCGCCATCAGATGAGCGATCAGCGCGTCGCCGTCCTCCGGCAGGTCGCAGACACGATAGTTCTCCGCCGCCATGGCGCGCAGCACTTCCATCGTGCCGGCCGGCGTGTCGAGGCCGACGCCGTTGCCGAGGCGGCCATCGCGGTTCGGATAGTTCGCCATGACGACGGCGATGCGCCGCTCGGCCGGGAACGCACGGCGAAGCCGCGCCCAGCCGGCTGCAAGGCGCGCGGAAAAGCGGATACGGTCCTCGACGGGATCGAGGCTGACGATGTTCGTCTCCACGCCCTCGTCATAGCGCGCGGCGGCCTTGAAGGAGACGGCGCGGGCGAGCACGCGCCCGTCCACTTCCGGCAGGGAGACGTTCATGCCGAGGTCGCGCGCCGTCAGCCCCTGGCCCGACGCCGCCCAGGCCTCGCGCGAGGAGCCGGAGAAGATGATCTGCAGCACCGGCGCCCCGGTTTCGTCCAGCACGGTCGGCTTGCGGCCGGCGCCGGGCGCCGAGACGGCAAAGCTCGTGGCATTCAGCACGACCTCCGGCCGGATGTCTGCGAAGGCGGCGCGCACGATCTCGATGGAGGCCGGGTCCTTGAGGCTGGAGACGAAGAGCGGCAGGGCGCGCACGCCCTCGGCGGCCAGCGCCTCGATCAGCATTTCGACGGGGCGCGTCTCGCCGCTCTGGACATAGGCGCGATAGAAGCAGAGGGCGGCGGTCGGGGATTGCGCGGCTGGAACGGCCTCTTCTGCCAGCTGCCGCCATGTCTCGATATCGATGACGCCGCGCCCCGGCCACCAGATCCCGGCCTTGTCCAGCGGCGTCGCGGCGGCCGGCTTTTCGCCGCCGAAGACCAGCGCATCGGCATGGGCGAGGAAGCGGTCGGCGTTTTCCGCCCCGCCTTCGTTGAGATAGGCCCAGAGACGCTCGCGGTCTTGCGCGTCGATGCGGTTGAACGGCAGAAGGCCCTCATCCGGACGGTCGTCGCCGGGAAGCGCCACAAGCATGATGCCGTTTGCCGCCGCCGTCGCCAGCAGGGCCTCCAGCACGTAGCGGAAATAGCTCGCGCCGCCGAGGGCGCGAATGACGATGAGCCTGGCGTGGCGAACCGTGCGCTCGACATAGGTATCGACCGACATAGGATGCGACAGGGTCGCAAGGCTGGCAAGGCGCAGGCGCGTCTTCGCGCCGCGCGCGCGGTGCGCGGCGGCGATGGCGGCAAGCTCCGTATCGGCGGCCGAGAGGAACAGTACGTCGCCCGGCGTCTGGCCGAGGTCGATCGCCTCCTTGCCGTCGGCGATGGTGCCCTTCTGGGCTAGAAGGAGATGCATGGAGCGCCTCCCCTTTCATGGCATGCCGTGCCGGAGAAGCGGGAATGCCCCAGCCCCGCACGATGCCCCGAAGAGAAGAACCGCCGCATGCTCATGCCGAAATCACACGGCCGCTGCGATGGCGGCGCGCACGGCGGCTTCGTCCATGTCGTGCAGGCCGATGACGACGAGGCGGGTGCCGCGCGTTTCGCCGGCCGCCCAGGCGCGCTCGAAATAGTGATCGATGCGGGTGCCGACGGCCTGGATGAGCAGGCGCAGTGGCTTGCCGGGCACGTCGGCAAAGCCCTTCAGGCGCAGCACGTCATGCGCGGCGATGACGCCCTTCAGGCGCTCGATGAAGGCGGCCGGATCGGCGACGGCAGGCAGTTCGACGACGAAGCTGTCGAACTCGTCGTGATCGTGCTCCTCGCCGTTTTCATGCTCCAGTTCGTGATGCGACTTGCGGTTGGCAATGTCGTCCTCGGTGCCGACGCCGAGGCCGAGCAGCACGGCGGCGGCAACTTCGCCGTTCTTCGCCTCGATCATCGACGGCTTGCGGGCGATGCGGGAAGCAACCTCGTCGCGCACGGTCTGAAGGCCGGCGGCGTCGATGAGGTCGGTCTTGTTGAGAACGATGAGGTCGGCGGCGGTGAGCTGGTCCTCGAACAGTTCCTCCAGCGGGCTTTCATGGTCGAGGTTCTCGTCCTCGACGCGCAGCGCGTCCACCTTGTCATGGTCGTCGGCAAAGCGGCCGGCGGCGACGGCGGCGCTGTCCACCACGGTGATGACGCCATCGACCGTCACCTGCGTCTTGATTTCCGGCCAGTTGAAGGCGGCAACGAGCGGCTGCGGCAGGGCAAGGCCGGAGGTCTCGATGACGATATGGTCCGGACGGTTCTCCCGCTCCAGGAGCTTCGACATGGTCGGAATGAAATCGTCGGCGACGGTGCAGCAGATGCAGCCATTGGTCAGCTCGATGATATCGTCCTCGCTGCAGGCTTCCGCGCCGCAGCCCTTCAGCACGTCGCCATCGACGCCGAGGTCGCCGAACTCATTGATGATGAGCGCAATGCGCTTGCCACCGGCGTTCTGCAGCAGGTTGCGGATCAGCGTCGTCTTGCCCGCGCCGAGGAAGCCGGTGATGACGGTGGCGGGGATTTTCTGTTGCAGCATGGCTCAACCCTTCATTTTCAGCGGCAGTCCGGCCGCGACAAAATAGACTTCCGGTACGAGGGCCGCCACCTTCTGGTGCAGCCGCCCGGCATGGTCGCGAAATTCGCGCGCCATGCGATTTTCCGGCACGATGCCGAGGCCGACCTCGTTCGACACGAAAACCAGACGGCCGGGGGCGTCTTTGACGGCCCGCAAAAGACCTTCGAATTCCTGCGCGACATCACGCTCCTCCAGCATCAGGTTCGTGACCCAGAGCGTCAGGCAATCGATCAGGACCGCGCGGTCCTCGCGTGCCACATCGGCGATGCGTTCGACCAGCGCAAGCGGTTCCTCGTGTGTTTCCCAGCCTTTTCCGCGATCCTCCCGGTGTTTGGCGATGCGCTGTCGCATCTCCTCGTCCCAGGCCCGGCCGGTGGCGATGTAATGACGCGAAAGGCCGGTCTCGGTGACCAGCCCCTCGGCGAAAGCGGATTTTCCGGAACGCGCACCGCCCAGAACCAGGACGGCTCCGGGCGATGTCGTGATCATATCAGGCAGCCTTGGCGATCTTCTCGTTGGCAAAACCCAGCGAAAGGCCGAGCACGATCCAGAAGAACAGCGTCGTGGCAAGCGCGGCGACGGCAAATTCCGCGCCGAGAACGGCAGGAACGTTGCTGGAAATGTCGCTCGGCTGCGGCGCACCATAGACCTGGGGCGCGGCAATCAGCACGATGCCGGCGATCTTGGCGACGATGTTCGGCTTGAGGACCAGGAGATAGAGGCCCCCGGCCGACAGGGCGACGGTCGCGACCCACCAGATCTGACGCTGGGTGAGATCGGCAGCCGGGAAGCCCGGCAGTTCCGGCGGCAGGCCGATGGCCGGCAGCATATGCACGGCTAGCCAGCCCGCAGCGCCCCACAGCGCCCCGTTCGCAACCGTGATCGGATGGCCCGAAACAAGGCTGAAACCGGCGAGCAGCAGCGCGAAGCCGGCGCCCGTCACGAGATTGGCCATGAGCGTGCCGGAAAAGCGGTTCATGCCGAACATGATGCCACCTTCTTCGTGGTTCTCGCCCTCATGGGCATAGGCCACGGAAACCGGCGACAGATAGGCGGCGACGTTAAGGATGGCGGCGCCGAGCGAGGAATGCTCCTGCGTCTGCGCGGCGCCGTCGGTCGCGGGCGTCGTGCCCTCGCCTGCCGGCGCGGCTTCGCCTTCGAACTCTTCGGCGTGCAGAATCAACGGCACGACTCGGGCCTCCTGGGCGGCTGTCATGAGCACGCCGGAGAACAGCCCGGCCACCAGGGCGGCCAGGAGATAACGAACGATCATGTCAGGAGCTCCTTAGTGGCAGGGGAAGCCGTAGGAGTGACGCGTATCGTGTGCCGTGTCGTGCAGGACGGCCGAATTCGCAAGACCAGCGCCGAACACGAGGAAGGCGCCGATGAGGAGAGCGAAAACGCCGGCAACGAGACGATCGTTGGCGGAAAGGGTAACAGAAGACGTAGCGGAAACAGCCATGACAACCTCCGTGCAGGCAGTGGGGAAACCTCCCCAGGTCGGGCGATATGCCCTCATCGGCTGGCAGGTCTCCTGGCTCGCAGCGTCCGGTGCTCGGCACCTGCGGGTCGCCCTCGCCTTCCCGGGCTGCGGCATTGCGAAAGGTGGACGATTCGTAGATCGAGAGGCGTCCGGCCTTGGTTTATCGCAATACCACCCAGTGGCTTTTCCGGCCGGTTGTCAGCCTGCGGATTGCGGCACGATTGCCTCCTCCCAAACCTTCCTCCTGCCGGATGGGCGTCCCTCGCTACTCTACAGTCGCGGGGTCGGCCGTGATTGCAGCGCCCTAATTGGGTCCACCGCGTCACATTCCCATTTACTCCCCGGTCCGTTTCCGGACCAAGGAACCATCCAATACTAGGGATGATTATGCTTCTGCCCCCGACAAGTCAATCGACCGGCAGCGCCATCACCTGTGCTGAAACCGTCGTCCGGCCGTCGCAATCGCAATGACCCGGCTCAGTAGCCGGGAATGATCACCACGCCGCCGCCGCCGTTGTAATAGTTCTCATCGCGATCGTACGGACCGTCGTAATAACCGTCGACGGGACCCTCAAGCACGTCGTAGTCGCGCTCGTAGCGGCGCTGGCGATGCTGACGGGCCTCGGCATATTGCGCGGCATCCCGCAATGCGCGGTATTGCTGGCGCGAGAGATAGCCGTCGGCGCGGTACCCGGACGATCCCTGCCAGGCGGCGATCGCCGACCGGGTGCGCGGGCCGAAGACGCCGTCGGCGCCATAGGTGTTGAAGCCGAGCATGCTCAGCCAGCGCTGCGCCTCGGCCCGCATGACGCGGCCGAGATAGGCTTCGCGCGGATCGACGACCGGTTCTTCGGCGGTCTTGCGTTCGGTTTCGGCCGTGGCCGGCGTCTCCGCTTCCGCTTCAGCCTCGGTTTCCTGCTTCGGCTTGGCGACGGTGGCAAGGGCGGCGAGACGTGTGCGGGCCTCCTTGACGTACCGGCCGTTCGGATACTGGGCGATATAGGCGCGGTAGGCCTTTTCCGAGCCGGCGAGCACGGCCTTCTGGAAGGTCTCTTCCTCCTGCTTGTCCACGACGGCCCCGTCGACGGCAAGGCCGCGATTGTCCTTCACCGTGCCCTGGGCCTCGCCCGACGCGGTGGCGGCGTCGCCGGCCTGCTTCTTGGCGGCTTCAGCCTCCTGCGCGCGCTTTTCCGCTTCCTTGGCCAGACGAGCGGCTTCCGTGGCCTTCGCCTCGGCCTCCGCCGCAGCCTTGGCGGCCTCGGCCTTCAGCCGCTCGACTTCCGCAGCCTTTTCCTCGGCGAGCTTGCGGGCCGCGGCGGCTTCCTCTTCTATCCGCGCCTTCTCGGCAGCAGCGGCCTTCTCCGCCTCGATACGCTTGGCTTCGGCTTCGCGGCGGGCAAGCGCCTCCTGCTCGGCGCGCGCCTTCTCGGCGGCGGCCGCTTCCTCGGCCTTCTTGCGGTCGGTCTCGGCCTTCAGGCGGGCGGCTTCCTCCGCCTTGGCCTTTTGGGAGGCGGCATCGGCTTCAGCCTTCAGGCGCGCCGCCTCGGCGGCCTGCTTCTTGTCCGCCTCCGCCTTCAGGCGAGCCGATTCCTCGGCCTTCGCCTTTTCCGCCGCTGCGGCTTCGGCCCTGGCCTTTTCTGCGGCGGCCGCCTCGGCTTTCGCCTTTTCTTCCGCCGCCGCCTTTTCCGCAGCAAGCTTGCGCGCGGCAGCCTCTTCCTCGGCCTTCTTCGCATCCGCTTCGGCCTTCAGCCGCGCGGCTTCCGCCGCGGCCTTGGCTTTCTCCGCTTCTGCGGCCTTCTGCGCCTCCTCGGCCTTTTTCGCCTCGGCAGCCTTGCGCGCGTCTTCGTCGGCCTTCAGCTTTTCGGCTTCGGCGGCCTTTCGCGCCTCCTCCGCCTTCCCGGCTTCCGCCGCAGCCTTCGCCTCTTCCTCAGCTTTCTTCGCCTCGGCCGCGGCCGCCTCTTCCGCCTTGGCCTTGGCGGCCGCGTCATCCGTGGAGGCCGTCGCCGATTTCGTCTTGCCGGCGGCTTGCAGTTCGGCGATGCGCAGGCGCGCCATCGAGGCGAAGGTGCCGTTGGGATATTGCTTCAGATAGCCTTCATACTGCGCGACATCGCTGCCGGAGGAGACTTTCTGCCACAGGGAGAATTCTTCCTCCCAGCGCTTTCCCGCGCTGGTGGCTTCCTTAGCCGTCTGGGCGAAGCTGGCCGCCGGAAGGCCGGCGAGCGACAGCCCGACCAGGCTGGCCAGAACGGATCGTGCGAGAGGTCCAGAACCCATGTATTTCACCCTTTCGGATCGCGCGAAGGCGTCAGCGCCCGGCGAGCGGGCGGATTTCCGTCACTCCTCGCACCGAATTCTGGCGCAACTTTGGTGCGGCAGATCGGCGGCGAAGGAACCCGATGGCTGTACGTTTCAGGAGGCCGGTTTAATCAGAAGCGCCTAAAAGGCCGTCGAGCCAGCGGCGATCCAGCACCGCCTCCAGCTCCGCCGCAACCCCGTCCAGCGCCGCATCGACGCTGGCGCGATAGTCGAAGCCGCCGCCCGCAATGCCGAAATCGGCAAGCAGCCGCGCCCGGTAGGCATCGCTCGAAAGCAGGCCGTGCAGATAGGTGCCCATCACGCGGCCATCGGCCGAGACCGCGCCGTCGGCCCGGCCATCGATCGTGACGGCGGGGCGCATCGCATCCGGCCCCGTGGTGCGCCCCAGATGGATTTCATAGCCCTCCAGCGGCACATCGTATTGCAGGGAACGGGCCACGCTGTTGCGCACGGTCTTTTCCGGCGCCATTTCCGTCTCCACCTCGAGCAGGCCGAGACCGTCCACCGCCCGCTCGCTGCCTTCGATGCCGAGCGGATCGGTAACGCGCTGCCCGAGCATCTGGTAGCCGCCGCAGATGCCGATGACCCGGCCGCCTCGGCGCATGTGGAGCGCAAGGTCCCGATCCCAGCCGGCGGCGCGAAAATCCCTGAGGTCCGAGATCGTGGACTTCGAGCCGGGCAGCACGACAAGGCCGGCGTCCGCCGGCAAGGGTTCGCCGGCCCTGACGAAGACGAGGTCGACCTGCGGCTCGGCCTTCAACGGATCGAGATCGTCGAAATTGGCGATGCGCGGCAGCACCGGCACGGCGACCTTCAGCGCCCCGCCGCCGCCTTTGGCAAGTCGCTCGAGCACGACGGAATCCTCCGCCGGCAGCCGGGCGGCCTGCTTCAGCCACGGCACAACGCCGAAACAGGGCCAGCCGGTGAAGCGGCCGATTTCGGAAATTCCGCTGTCGAACAGGGTGACGTCGCCGCGGAACTTGTTGATGAGATAACCCGTGACCATGCGCCGGTCTTCGTCCGACAGGATGGCATGGGTGCCGACCAGCGAGGCGATGACGCCGCCGCAGTCGATATCGCCGACAAGCACGACGGGCACGCCCGCGCGCGTCGCAAAACCCATATTGGCGATGTCGCCGGCCCTGAGGTTGATTTCCGCCGGAGAGCCAGCCCCTTCGACGACGACGAGATCGGCGCCGTCGGAGACGGTCGCGAAGCTTTCCAGCACCGCCCCCATCAATTTCGGCTTGAGCGCCTGGTAGTCCCGTCCCTTGGCCTGGCCGAAGACCTTTCCCTGAACGATGATCTGGCTGCCGACATCCGATTGCGGCTTCAGCAGCACCGGGTTCATATGCACCGAGGACGGCACGCGGGCGGCGAGAGACTGGAGCCACTGGGCGCGGCCGATCTCCCCGCCATCGGCGGAAACGGCGGCATTGTTCGACATGTTCTGCGGCTTGAAGGGACGCACCTTCAGCCCGCGATTGGCCGCGATGCGGCAGAGGCCCGCCACCAATACCGTTTTTCCGACATCCGAGCCGGTGCCCTGCAGCATGATCGTTCTGGTCATGTGGCCCTCCTAGCATTCCCGCCTGCCGCCGAAAAGCCCTGATTTACCGCAATCTTGCCGCAATTCCTGCCCGGCCGCCCGGCTTTTTGGCCACACACCGCCATGCAAGAACGGCATGGCTGCCATGCTATTCTTTTTGCGACATATTGCGCCGTGAACGACCATGGTTTTTGCGGTGAAGAAGCCTATATCAACACCATCACACAGCCGAGGCGCGTGGCTTCGGGTTTCAAGGACAAAGACCATGCTGTTCATCTTCAGCAAGCCGAACTTCGTACAGATCGCCTGGAACGGCGAAGCCCCCAAGAGCCAGTCCCGCGTGCGCAACGTCGTCATGGACGCCCCGCTCGGCCCGCTCGGCTTCATCCGCACGCGCAACGTCGGCTGATCTTTCGGGCGAGACGTCAGGTCCTGCCCGCATCAAGCGTCGCCTCTCTCCGGGAGGCGACGTTTTTTATTGTCTATTTCTTTGTTGTCTTTTCGGGCCCTGAAACGGCGAAAGCCGTGCATCCCTTGCGGTGATGCACGGCTTGCCAAAATACGCATGGCGGCGTCCGACAAAAACACGTCAGAGCCCAGGCACCCCGGTACGCAATACCTTTCCGGAGCGGGCGGCGGTGTCCCCCGCCGTGACAAAAGCAATAGCGGCACATCCTTACCGGACCGTTATCGGGAGCTTAAGCAAAGATGAATCGCGAATTTTTTTGGAAAAAATCTGGATTATTTTTCTGACGGCGAAATCGACGCATTCGGAACAGGATATGTCCGCTTTCGGCGACCATGGTGCCGTAGCGGTCGAACCACGGTACGGACATTTGCCCTGATGCGAGCAAACGCCCAAAATTTCTACCGCAGGATAGCCGGATTTCCAGACGTTTGCCCGCCGGCAAGTGCCCGCGCGCACCCCTTCGACCGCGCAGGAGGTTGATTTCTCAATAGGAACCCGTAGGCTTGCTTATGTAGCGCACGAACACATGCTGCCGGCGACAGGGTTCCGCCGGCAAGCAAGAAAAAGGGACTCGGCGCTACTGCAGCAGGGGGATTGGCTCGCCTCACCTGGCATCGAACCTCCATGTCTGTCGCAAAACTTTCGGGCAGCCGGGATAACGCAGTAACCTGCGCTGCCTTCCGGGGTGAACGCTGCATCTCAAGACTTGGGAGGTCTTAACCTTATGAAGAAGCTCCTTGCTTCCACCATCCTCGCCGCCGGCCTCTATGGCTTTGCCGGTTCTGCCCAGGCGGCAGAATGCGGGGAAGTCTCGATCGCCGAAATGAACTGGGCTTCGGCCGGCGTCGCCGCGCATGTCGACAAGCTCATCCTCGAAAACGGCTATGGCTGCACCGTCACGCTGGTGACGGGCGACACCATGCCGACCTTCACCTCCATGAACGAAAAGGGCGAGCCGGACGTGGCGCCCGAAATGTGGGTGAATGCCGTGCGCACGCCGCTCGACGCGGCGATTGCCGAAGGCCGCCTTATCCAGCTTGCGCCTCTCCTGTCGGAAGGCGGCGTCGAAGGATGGTGGATCCCGAAGTTCCTCGCCGACGCGCATCCCGACATCAAGACGGTGCAGGACGCGCTGAAGCATCCCGAACTCTTCCCCGCGCCGGAAGACGCGTCCAAGGGCGCCGTGCACAACTGCCCGTCGGGCTGGAACTGCCAGGTCTCGACGGACAACCTCTATCGCGCGCTCGATGCCGACAAGTCCGGCTTCACGCTCGTTGACACGGGATCGGCGGCCGGCCTTGACGGCTCGATCGCCAATGCCTTCGAAAAGAAGAGCGGCTGGCTCGGCTATTACTGGGCGCCGACCGCCATTCTCGGCAAGTACGAGATGACCAAGCTCTCCTTCGGCGTCGACCACGACAAGGCCGACTGGGATGCCTGCACCGCGGTGCCGGACTGCCCGACCCCGAAGGTCAATTCCTATCCGACCTCCGACGTCTTCACCGTCGTGACCAAGGCCTTCTCCGAAAAGGCCGGCGTCGCCATGGACTACATGAAGACCCGCCAGTGGGATAACGGCACGGTCGGCAAGGTCCTTGCCTGGATGGACGAGAACCAGGGCACGAACGAGGACGCGGCAAAGCACTTCCTCGAAACCTATCCTGACATGTGGACCAAGTGGGTCAGCCCCGAGGTCGCCGAGAAGGTCAAGGCCGCTCTCTGACAGGAACAGGGCCGGCAGCCCTCCCCGGCTGCCGGCACCTCTTGCGACCTGAACGAGGCGCGGGCGCCGCCCGACGCCATCCAAGAAACTGCAGAGGTCGCAAACAGCACAGTATCAAGCTGCAGTTCGTGCGATGACGAACTGCAAGCCGGGAAACCAGAACAAGAATATCCCTGTGCGCACCGTTCCGCTTCGCAATGCAACACAATTATATTGCGATGCGGAACAATAACTTCCGGTAGAAAGAGGGGATGAGGATGGCAGGCCTATGCGATTTGTTGCCGGTCTTTCTTTGCAAGTTTCCAGCCTTCAGTGACGTCAGCGTCCGCGCGGCGCGAAAGACCATCGACGACGGCTTCAAGAGCCTCGTCAGAAGTTACGTGAATGCCATCGATGCAATGGTGCAGCCGTTGCAGTGGTTCCTGAACTATCTCGAACGGCTGTTCGTCAGTTCGCCCTGGCCGATCATCCTGATCCTCATGCTGGCGATCGTCTATTTCGGCAGCCGCAACATCAGGATCACCATCGGCACCGCCGTCTCCATGTTCGCCATCGGTCTCATGGGCCTTTGGAACGACACCATGGTGACGCTCGCCATGGTGACGGTCTGTACCCTGATCGCCATCGTGATCGGCATTCCGATCGGCATTCTCATGGCCCGGTCCGACCGGGTGCAGTCCTTCGTCAACCCGATCCTCGACGTGATGCAGACGATGCCGAGCTTCGTCTATCTCATTCCCGTCGTCATGATCTTCGGCATCGGCAAGGTGCCGGGCCTCATCGCGGTCGTCATCTATGCCGTCCCGCCGATGATCCGCCTCACCAATCTCGGCATCCGCCTCGTCGACAAGGAGGTGCTGGAAGCAGCCGACGCCTTCGGCTCCTCCGGCTGGCAGAAGCTGAAGAACGTGCAGATGCCGCTGGCGCTGCCCACCATCATGGCCGGCATCAACCAGACGATCATGATGTCGCTGGCGATGGTCGTGGTCGCCTCGATGGTCGGCGTCGGCGGGCTCGGCAAGAACGTGCTCCAGGCCATCAACAACCAGTTCTTCACGGTCGGGTTCCTCAACGGGTTCGCGCTCGTGGCCATCGCCATCATTTTCGACCGCACCAGCCAGGCATATGGCAGGCGGCTGCAGAAGCATTCGGAGGTAATTCATGGTTAGTCATGCAATCGAGGTCCGCAATCTCTACAAGATCTTCGGTCCCCGCGGCGGCGACTATGTCGATGCGGTCAAGAACGGCCTGGGCAAGGCCGAACTGAACCAGAAATACGGCCATGTGCTGGGCCTGCGCGACATCAACATCTCCATGCCCGCCGGCGGCATCATGGTGGTGATGGGCCTGTCCGGCTCCGGCAAGTCGACGCTGATCCGCCACATCAACCGGCTGATCGACCCGACCGCCGGCGAGGTGCTCTATGACGGCGTCGACGTCTGTCGGATGAACGAGAACGACCTGCGTGAATTCCGCCGCCACAAGACGGCGATGGTGTTCCAGAAATTCGCGCTGCTGCCGCACCGCACGGTTCTGGAAAACACCGTCTATGGCCTCGAAATCCAGGGCGTCGCCCAGGCGGAGCGGGAAAAGCGCGCCAAGCAGTGGATCGCCCGCGTCGGCCTCGAAGGCTTCGAGAACCACTATCCGAACCAGCTTTCGGGCGGCATGCAACAGCGCGTGGGCCTTGCCCGGGCACTCACCAACGATGCCGACATCCTTCTGATGGACGAAGCCTATTCGGCGCTCGACCCGCTGATCCGCGTCGACATGCAGACCGTGCTGCTCGATCTCCAGAAAGAGCTGAAGAAGACCGTCGTCTTCATCACGCACGACCTCGACGAGGCACTGCGCCTCGGCGACAAGATCGCCATCCTGCGTGACGGCATGGTGGTGCAGCAGGGCACGGGCCAGGAAATCGTGCTCAACCCGGCCGATGAATACATCACCGCCTTCGTCAAGGAAGTGAACCGTGGCCGCGTGGTGAATGTCGAGACGATCATGGCGCCGCTTTCCGGCAACCCCGAGGGAATGCCGATCGCCACCGGCACGGTGCTCGAAATGGCCGCCCGCGCCATGACGGCCGCCAACCAGACGCTCGCCCATGTGGTGGACGAGGCCGGCCGCCCGATCGGCGCGCTCAGCCTCAGCGCCATCATCTCCGCCATGGTGACGCATACCAGCCACGAGGCGAAGGCAGCCTGAACCTTCTCCTGCCAACCGACAACGAGGGCGCCTTTCGGGCGCCCTTTTGTTTTGCAGGCAAAGCATCGTTGCAATCACATAAAGAAATCTTTATATGATGTGTCAAACAAAGGATGGATCCATGACCGCGACGAACCCGCTTGCCCAGCTTCTTGCCGAAAAGCCCTTCCTGCTTGCCGATGGCGCAACCGGCACCTCGCTCTTCGCCATGGGCTTGGAAGCCGGCGAAGCGCCGGAACTGTGGAACGAGGCGAAGCCGGAGAACATCACGAAGCTGCACCAGGACTTCGTCGATGCCGGCGCGGACATCATCCTCACCAACACGTTCGGCGGCACCCGCCACCGGCTGAAGCTGCACCATGCGCAGGATCGCGTCTTCGACCTCAACAAGAAGGCGGCCGAGATCGCCCGCGCCGTCGCCGACAAGGCGCCGCGCAAGGTCATCGTCGCCGGTTCGGTCGGCCCGACGGGCGAACTGCTGGTCCCGCTCGGCGCACTCACCTATGACGACGCCGTTGCCGCTTTCGCCGAGCAGATCGAAGGCCTGAAGGCCGGCGGCGCCGATGTCGCCTGGATCGAGACCATGTCCTCGCCGGAGGAAATCCGCGCCGCCGCGGAAGCCGCCACCAGGCTCGCCATGCCCTTCGTCTATACCGGCTCGTTCGACACCGCCGGCAAGACCATGATGGGCCTGCATCCGCGGGATATCCACGGCGTTGCCGGCGATATCGGCGCAGGCCCGCTCGCGGTCGGCGCGAATTGCGGCGTCGGCGCGTCCGACATCCTCTCCTCGCTGCTCGACATGACCGGCGCGGCCCCGTCCGCGACCGTCGTGGTCAAGGGCAATTGCGGCATCCCGGAATATCGCGGCGCGGAAATCTACTATTCCGGCACGCCGCCGCTGATGGCCGAATATGCCCGTCTCGCCCGCGATGCCGGCGCGCGCATCATCGGCGGCTGCTGCGGCACGTCCTGCGAGCACCTCGCCGCCATGCGCGTGGCGCTGGACGCCCACGAAAAGCGCGAGCGCCCGACGCTCGAAACGATCATCGAGAAGATCGGCCCGCTGCGCAACAAGACCGCCGACGAAAGCGCCGCAGCCCCCGCCCGCGAGCGCGGCAGCCGCCGCCGGAGCTGACACCCCGCCATCACGGCGAAAAATCAGCCGCCCCGGCCAGCGCCGCGGGCGGCTTTTCTGTCTGCGTAGGCGCCGGCCTTACCTGCAAGGTAATCGATCCACTGCGCGGGCAACGGTAGGTTTCTGTCAATGCTATCGCGACAGGGAGAAACCCGATGACGACCTATGCCCTCGCCCACCTTCGCAACGTCACCATGGGGGCGGATATCGTCGCCTACCTGGAGGCCATCGACGCGACCATGGCGCCTTTCGGCGGCAGGTTCGTGCTGCATGGCGCCGGCAACAGGCGCGTGCTGGAAGGGGCATTTTCGAGCGACATCATCATGCTGTCGTTTCCCGACCGCAAGGCTGCGGAGAATTGGTACGATTCGCCGGCCTACCGCGCCATCCTGCCGCTGCGGACCCGCAATTCGGACGGCGACGTCATGCTGATCGACGGCGTCGATGACGACCACAAGGCGACCGACGTCCTGCAAGGGAACTAGAAGCATTTCCAGCCGAAGCTGGGTCGCTTCGGCGTCGGATAGTGCGGCAAGAACAAAAAGCGAGCGCATTTCCGATGCACCGGATTTCACCGGAAACGCGCTGGCGCCACAAGAGGAGAAGACCCGATGGAAAAGACCGAGATCGCAGGCCTGAAGGTGCTGCTGCTGCCCCCGCAGGGGCCGTTGATCGCAACGGAAGCCGATGGCAACGACGTCATCGGCGACGCCTTCTCGGTCGAAGCGGACCTCGTCGCCATCCCGGTCGAACGTCTCGGGCCGGACTTCCTGCGGCTGGAGACGCGCCTCGCCGGCACCGTCTTCCAGAAGTTCGTCAACTATCACCTGCGTTGCGCTATCGTCGGCGATATCGCCTCGCTGCTGGAAGGCAGCAAGGCGCTGCGCGATTTCGTGCGGGAGACGAACAAGGGCCGCTCGATCTGGTTCGTGGACGATCTCGACAGCCTGCGCGAAAAGCTTGCCCGCGAGAAGGCCTGAACGCTCAGCCGTCCGCCAGGAAGGCCCGCCAGGCGGCAAGCCCCGCACCGATGTTGCGGCGCCCGATGCCGACACGGAACCGGTCCGTCGGCACCGGCAGGAGATCCGACACGAAGAGGCCGGAGGGAAGGAGCAACACGCCCTTTTCCTCCACCAGCCGGCGGCAATGTTCCTCGACGCCGTCCTTGCCGAGATAGCGCGTGAAGGCGACGCAGCCGCCGTCCGGCGCGCGCCAGTCGTAAAGATGCGGGTAGTCGGCAAAGAAGGCGCCGAGCTTTTCCGCATTCTCCGCGCAGAGCGCGCGATTGCGGGCGAAAATCGTCTCGCGGGCCTTGATGGCGATGCCGGCCAGGACCTCGGAGGGGCGCGCATTGCAGATGGAAAGATAGTGCTTCATCTTCTCCATGCGTTCGAGCAGCGCATGGTCGCGGCTGGCGATCCAGCCGATGCGCAGACCCGGCAGACCATAGGCCTTGGACATCACGTTCAGGGAAACGCCCTTGCCGAACAGATCCGCCGCCTGCGGCAGCCGCCTTGCCGCATCGATCTCCAGCCCGCGATAGACCTCGTCGGAAAAGAGATGGATGCCGCGTTCGGCGCAGAGGTCGACGAGGCCGCGGAAGATATCCTGATCGGCGATGGCGCCGGTCGGGTTGTTCGGGAAATTGACGGCGATCACCCTCGTTTCCGGCCGGAGCGCCGCACGCACGTCATCGAGATCGAGCTGCCAGCGGTTTTCCGGGCGCAGCGCGACGCCCGTGACATTGCCCGCGATGGTGACGGGCATGGTCTCCATCGACTGGTAGTTCGGCACGGTGACGATGGCATGGTCGCCAGGCGCGAGCAACGCCAGCATGGCGCAGTAAAGCCCCTCCTCCGCCCCGGCGAAGGTGAGGATATCCGCACCCGACAGGGTGTCGTAGGTCGAGGCGATGGTTTCGCGCAGCGCCGGCGCACCCCAGGTCTCGGTATAGCCGAGGGAAACGCGCTCCCAGGCCTCGCGATCCTCGGGGCCCGCCAGGGCGAGAAGCTCGGACATGGTCATCGTCTCGGCATCGCTCGCCGTCATATGGTGACGCGCCTTGAACTCCCAGCGCGAGAAATGGGTTTCGAGGCGGAAATCCGGCAGCGTGGTCACGAGGTCTTGTCCTTCTGGTTCTGGCGCCGGGCATCGGCGAGATAATTGTAGATCGAGGCGCGCGAGGCGCCGATGAGGCCGGCGAGATGATCGGCGGCGTTGCGGGTCTGGAACAGGCCGCGCGCATCCAGCGCGGCGACCAGCGCCACCCGGTCGCCCTTGCGAAGCGCCGTCAGCGCGAGCCCACGGGCGCGCAGCCAATCGTGCAGCGCCGTGTTGATCTCTTCGCGCCAGTCGCCGGCAAAGAGCGACGGCGGGCGGGGCGCCGGCGCGCCGGTGAAGGCGGCCAGAACCTTCGCCGCGGCATCGAAATGCGAGACGTCCATGTTGATGCAGAAAAGCCCGACCGCCTGGCCCTGCCCGTCCCGAAGCACCGCCGTCACGGATTTCAACCGCCGTCCGTCCTCGCCGGTCTTCTCGTAGGGGCCGTAGACGCCGCCCTCCCCGGCCTCTTCGAGTTCGTCTTCGACGAGCGATTCCATGCCCGGCTTGCGGCCGGAAAAGGCGTTCCAGATGCCGGCGATCAACCCCGTTTCGAGATCGTGCAGCACGATTTCGGCATGGGGGTAAAGCAGGGTCGAGATGGCCGCGGCCGTCGCAGCGTGCTGGCGGAGCAGCGTGTCGGCATTTGCAGGATCGAACATGCCGGCACACAATCCAAATATGGACACTTTGTCAATATTGGATTTTCAGTCCAAACAAGAATCGCACGCTTGCGAGCCCCTGCCGGGCATCCTATCCAAAGGAAACGCGATTCTCTGGGGGACGACATGAGCGCCGAACTTGCAGCCTTTCCGGACCGGGACACCGTGGCCGACAAGCTTGCCGCGCTTGGCGAGGCGGATCAGGCCTATCTCGGCCTGCTGATGGAAAATCCGCAGCAGGACGAGAACCTGATGGAGGGTCTGGACCTCGCGCTGAACCGCGCCGCCGGCGCCAGCTTCCTCAACACGCTGAAGCTGGAAAAGCTCGGCGAATGGCTCGGCACTAAAGCGCCCACGCGGCTGCAGATGCGCCTCATGGAAACGGCCCGCTCCAGCCAGCACGCCGCCTATGGCGCGTTCCGCACCGGTCTTGTCCGCTCCGGCGGCCTCGAACGGGCCTATCCGAAGGCCTGATCGTCCGGAAGGATCAGTGGCCCGAAGGATTTTCGGATCATGGCCGCCATGCCCTCGATCGCCGGCCCGCCCCGGCGCGGATTGCGCTTGAGTACGACACGTGAGGAATCGACCAGCGAGAACCCGTCCGCGGCCGTCAGTTCCCGGGCGCCGGGCGGAATGTTGCTGCGGGCGAGCGGCGCGATGGCAAGCCCGCTTGCGACCGCCGAGCGCAGCCCGCCGCTGGTGTCGCTGGTAAAGGCGACGCGGTAGGGTATCGCATGGCGCTCCAGCGAGCGCTGGGCAAATTCCCGGCACCAGACCGACCGGCGATAAAACGCCACCGGCACCGGGCGCTCCAGATGCAGATTGTGCGTGACGGACGTCGCCCATACCGTCGGGTCGATCGCCAGGAGCTCGCCGGAAATCCCGCCATCCCACTCGAAGATGATCGCAAGGTCGAGTTCGTCCGCTTCCAGGGCTTCCATCTGCTGGGCCGTATAGCCGCAGAACACCGTCACCTCCGCGCCCGGATGGGTCTCGGCGAAAGCGGCGAGCGCATTGGGAAGGACCGTCTGGTTGTATTCCTCCGGAATGCCCACCCGCACCGGGCCATCCAGCGGCAAGGTGCGCATGGCAGCGGTCGTCTCGTCGACCAGCCCCACGATGCGCCGCGCATAGGGCAGAAGCCGCATGCCCTCCACCGTCAGGGCGACCCCGCGCGGGCCGCGCTCGAACAGCGCCATGCCCACCGCCTCCTCCAGCTTGCGCACCTGCATACTCACGGCCGATTGCGTCCGTCCGAGCTTTTCGCCCGCATGCGTGACGTTGCCGGCCTGCGCTACGGCCACGAAGATTCGAAGGAGATCGCTTTCAAGCGGCGGATACATGGCGTCATCGCTTTTTCTGATTCCTGTCATCATCGCTATTCGTTTGTGAAATGTCTAGAGCTTTGCTTGGCTGTGCCAAAGGAATGAAAGGCGACGGCCATGGGTATTTTCACAAGAGTGCTGGAGAGGATGAAGCGTTATCGACAAAAGCGGGCGGAGCGGGCAGCCCTGCAGATGCTTGTCGCACGCAAGGACAGGCGGCTGCTGCGCGATGCGGGGCTCGACCTCGTCGAGGCGGGCAGGCCCTCCTGCGAGGCGCTGCCCCGAATGAAGGAAAGGCGCTGGACCGCGCCCCTCATCCGGCTGCCGCCCCCTACGCTCCACCGACAGGGCGAAGCGGATGACGCATTGGCTTCTTTCGGCAAAAGATGGGAGAAGCCGGCGGCGTGAGCCCTTCTCCCCGCGCACGGGGAGAAGGGTCAACAATGCGGCGCTTGAGGCGCAATCGTCTCACTTCCCGCCCGAAAGCCCGCCGGCCAGTTGAACGAGCTTCAGGAACTCCGCCCGGTAGCCGAAGGGATCGTTGCCCCTGGCGGCTTCGGCAAGGCCGAGGACCGAGCCGTAGGCATAATCCTGCAAGGCGGAAACACCCTTGAGCTTCTGCCCGAAGGCCGCGACGGCGACGGAGAAGCGGATGTCATTGGACGCCGCATTCACATCGGCAACCGCATTGGCGTCCGTCACCGGCATCGTCACGAGCTCGCTCGTGTCGCCATCCGGCTTCTTCCAGCGCATCTTGAGGAAGGCGAGTTCGGAACTGCCCGTTGCCGCGGCCTCGGCCGCTTCGCCCTTGCCGTAGCGCAGCGGATCGTTCAGCACCGCGGGGCTGCCCTTCGGCGTCACCTCGTAGATAGCGGTGACGCGATGACCGGACCCGATATCGCCGGCATCCACCTTGTCGTTGTTGAAATCCTCGCGGTTGAGAATGCGGGTCTCGTAGCCGATCAGGCGGTACTCGGCGATGCGCTCCGGATTGAACTCGATCTGGAACTTCACATCCTTGGCGATGGGGAAGAGCGAGGCGCCCGCCTCCTCCACCAGCGCCTTCTGCGCCTCGGCGAGCGTATCGATATAGGCGGCCGTGCCGTTGCCGTTCTGCGCCAGCGTCTGCATCATGCCGTCATTGTAGTCGCCGCGACCGAAGCCGAGCACCGAGAGGAAGATGCCGCTCTTGCGGCGCTCCTCGATGATGCGCTTGAGATCCTCGTCGCTGGCCGGGCCGACATTGAAATCGCCGTCCGTCGCCAGCATGACGCGGTTGACGCCGTCCGTCTTGAACGCCTTCTGCGCCAGCTTGTAGGCCGTCTCGATGCCCTCCGCCCCGGCCGTCGAGCCACCGGGCTGGAGATTGTCGATGGCGTCGAGAATCTTTTCCCGTTCCTTCGCCTGCGTCGGCTCCAGCACCACGCCGGCCTCGCCGGCATAGGTGACGATGGACACCGTGTCCGTATCCTTCAGCTTGCCGACCAAGAGCCGGAAAGCGCTTTTCAGGAGCGGCAGCTTGTCGGCTTCGTCCATCGAGCCGGAGACGTCGATAAGGAAGACGAGGTTGGCCGAAGGCTGCTGCGCCGGTACCTTGTCGAAACCCTTGATGCCGATATGCAGAAGCTCCGTGTCCTTGTTCCACGGCGTCGGCATGACGGTGACGGTGGCGTTGAACGGCTTTTCCGCCGTCTCCGGCCCCTTCCAGTCATAGGGGAAGTAGTTGACCATCTCCTCGACCCGCACCGCCTCCGCATCCGGCAGGCTGCCGCCGAGCAGCGACCGGCGCACATAGGAATAGGAGGCCGTGTCGACATCGGCCGAGAAGGTCGAGACCGGATCGGTGGCGACGCTCTTCACGGGGTTCGGATCGGCGGAGGCAAAGCGCTCGCGATCCTCTTCCGGCACCGGCATCGCAAGGCTGTCGGCAACGCCCGAAGGCTGCACGACGGCGCGGCTCAGCTCCTCCGTGGCGACGGCTCCGCCGAGCGAGAACGCCTCAGGCGCGGCGGCAAGGGCGTCGTCCGCCCGGATTTCGGCAAGCGGCTCGGCGGCCAGCGTGTTCTGTTCGCTGTCTGCCGCGGCCTTGGCGCTGGCGGCAGCTTCCGCGGATTGCCGCACCCGCGCCTGCTCTGCCTTTTGAAGCGCGGCGAGCTCACCCGTATTGGCCGCCTCCTTCTTCTTTTCGTCCTGGCCGCCGGCACGCCGGTCCTGCTGCTCGGACGGCTTTGCCGCGATCTGCGTTTCGCTTGTCAGCGGCACCGTGCCGTTGCGCACCAGTTCATAGGTGACGAGGCCGGCGACGGGCACGACGAGCAGCGTGGCAAGGGCCGAGCCGGCGAGAAGTCTGCGGTTCATGATGGGGCTCCATATCCAGTTGAAGATGGAGCTTCGACGCCCGCCATCGGCCGAACCTTGGGGCGCATCCGCATTTTTTTCCGCATCGTCGAAGGCCTGCATGGCGGCGGCAAGCGCCTGGGCGCGCGCCGAGGCGTCGGCGGCCGGGGCTGCGCGGCGGGCGAGTTTTTCGAGGTCGAGATCGGTCATCGGTCTATCCTTCCGTCACGCGGCGGCATCGCGCAGCAGCACCTTCAGGCGCTTGCGGGCCTCGTGCACATGCCAGGAAATCGTCGTTTCGGCGCAGCCGAGCACCTCGGCGGCCGCGGCATGGCTGAGGCCTTCGCCGTAGATCAGCAGCACCGCGTCGCGCTGCTTGTCCGGAAGCTGGCGCACGGCCTGCCAAAGCTCTTCGTTGTCCTCCTCGCCGGCCGTGCCTTCCAGCACCGCCTTCTCGCGCAGATAGGCCGCATCGCGCCATTCGGCCCGGCGGCGCTTGCGCATCTGGTCGCGGGCGGCATTGAGCGTCACCGTATAGAGCCAGGTGCCGAAGCGGCTCGCGCCCTTGAAGCCGCGGATGGCGCCGGCAAGGCGTATGCACACCTCCTGCGCCACGTCCTCGGCATCCTGCCGGTCGCCACACCATCGCCAGGCAACGGCATGAATGAAATCATAGCGGCTTTCGACCAGCGCGGCGAATGCCTGCCGGTCTCCCAAAGCCGCCTTCTCGACGAGTTCTGTTTCCACGGGTCCATCCCGATTGCGTGCACTATCCCTTCAGACGTGCGTCAGGCGGCGATCCTTTGGTGACGGTCGAAAAAATTTCTCACCAGGGCAGATTTTTCACGACGGCGATGATCGTGCCCATGACGGCGTTCCGGTCATGGCGCCGGGTTTCCGGGGAATAGAGGCTGGAAATGCTGCCGTCGAGAAAGAGCGCGTTGCGGCATTGCAACCGGTCCCGGAAAAGCGTCGCGAAATCGTGGAAACGAACCGGATCGTTGGAAATCGCGAAGGCGACGCGCCCGTCCGGCAGGATACCGACGCCATTGCGGATCTGCAGACTGGTGGCATCGGGCAGGAAGCGCGGATGGATCGTCCCGTCGATGACGAGCATCGGCCCGGACTGTGTCGCCGCGACGGGCGCAAGACCGGCCTTCGCATAGGCCTCGGTCTCCATCACGCCTGCCTTGCCGTCCGCCACCCAGAACACCCCGTTCGGCTTCATGAAGAAATTGCCGAACGCATCGCCCCTGTTGAGCACGCCCGTTTGCCTGCCCTGCTCCACCAAAAGCCCCACCGGCCCGTAGTCGGGATGGTACATGCCGCCATTCATGGCGAAGGACATGTGCTGGCCATTGCGCAGCAGATGGGTGTTGAGCTGGTTATAGGTCGCGCCGGCCGTGCCGAGCGTCTTCGCGCCATAGAGCCGGATCGTCTCCTTGCCCGGATCGAAGGTGCAGACGGTGTAGCGGCCAGACAGATACTCGATCTCGGCGCATTTCGGCGGTTCGGCCATGGCGACGCTCCGCAAGGCAAAGGCGAAAAACAGGATTGGGAAAAACAGGAAAGGCCGCATGCCCCTTGGCTCCACGCGCAATGCGGCGAATTTAGCAGCGATTCCCATGGAAAGGTCAAAGCGACAGCGCGGCCATGTGGAAGCGGAGCTGGGCGTCGTTATAGCGGTAGGCGGTGCCGACGGGACAGGCGGCGCGGGCAAGACAGCCGGAGGCCATGCAGCCGCCCTGCCCTTCGGGCATGCGCAGAAGGGCGCGGCAGGCGGCGACATCGAAGGCCTCCGCGCGAACCGCCGCGGCCGGACAGGTCGTCAGGCATGGCTTGTCGGGACAGCGGTCACAGGGATGCGGTTGCATGTCCGGGAGCGCCGCATCGATCCTCTCCGCAAAACCGAGCGCGCCACGATAGCCGTGCCAAAGACCGTAGACGGGATGGATGAGGATGCCGAGCGGCGAGGCTTTCAGACCCTCCGCGCGCATGGCCCATTGCTGGAAGGGCTGCCAGGGCGGATCGGAGGGGAACCAGGCGGTGGCGGTCTGCGCGTCCGCAATCGGGCGGAGGGCATCCTTCGACCAGGTGTCGAGCGGGTCGGCGCCGCCGCGATCCGGATGCGCCGCACGCCAGCGAGAGAAGGCCGGCCAGAAGGCGCTGCCGATATTGCCGACGAGAAGGACGCTGGCGGCAGGACGACCGTCCGCCAGAAGCGGGGCGGCTTCGCCCTCGGAAAAATTCACGAAGCCGCGCAAAAAAAGACCGTGCGGCTCGAGAGCCGCACGGATTTCTTCAAACGCGGGGCGACGCGGCCTCACTTGGTCACGTCCCCCTTGAGTTCATAATGCGGGCGCCAGACTTCCTTCTGGATCATGTCCGCCACCCGCGTCGCTCCGCCTTGCTCCCTGGCGCGATCGGGACCCTTTCAGGTGAAGGCGTCCGGCATCGAGTCCTTGCGTCCCTTGATGAAGGCGAGCAGGGCGTCGTCGATGGACGGATCGAGATAGGGTGCCTCGTAGCTTTCCAGCCAGGTGCGGCAAAGCGCGTTGGCGCGGTCCTCGATGCGCTTCTGGCCTTCGATTTCCCACTGCTCGAACGAGTTGTTGTCGGCGAGCGGCGAGCGGTAGAAGGCGGTCTGGAAGTTGGCCTGGGTATGGGCGCAGCCGAGATAATGGCTGCCCGGGCCGACTTCGCGGATGGCGTCGAGCGCCTGGGCATTCTCCGAGAGGTCGATGCCCTCGGCGAACTTCTGCTGCATGCCGAGCTGGTCCTGGTCGATCATGAACTTTTCGTAGGAGGCGACGAGGCCGCCTTCCAGCCAGCCGGCGGCGTGCAGCACGAAGTTGGTGCCGGCGAGCAGCGTCATGTTCAGCGTGTTGGCCGATTCGTGGGCGGCCTGCGCGTCCGGGATCTTCGAACCACAGAGCGAACCGCCGGTACGGAACGGGATGCCGAGACGGCGGGCGAGCTGGGCCGCGCCGTAGGAGACGAGCGAGGGCTCCGGCGAACCGAAGGTCGGCGCGCCCGACTGCATGGAGATCGAGGCCGCGAAGGTGCCGAACAGAACCGGCGCACCCTTGCGGATGAGCTGGGTGAAGGAGGCGCCGGCGAGAACTTCGGCGAGAATCTGCGTCAGCGTGCCGGCGACCGTGACCGGGCTCATGGCGCCCGACAGGATGAACGGCGAGACGACGCAGGCCTGGTTATGGCGGGCATAGACCTTGAGCGCGCCCACCATGGTCTCGTCGAAGACCATCGGCGAGTTGGCATTGATCAGGTTCATCATGACCGTGTTGTTTTCGACGAATTCGTCGCCGAAGACGATCTTGGCCATGGCGATGGAGTCTTCCGCGCGTTCCGGCGCGGTGACGGAACCCATGAACGGCTTGTCGGAATATTTCAGGTGGGTGTAGACCATGTCCAGGTGACGCTTGTTCACCGGAACGTCCACCGGCTCGCAAACCGTGCCGCCCGAGGAATGCATGGACGGCGCCATATAGGCGAGCTTCACGAAATTGCGGAAGTCCTCGATCGTCGCATAGCGGCGGTTGCCATCGAGGTCGCGCACGAAGGGCGGGCCGTAGACCGGCACGAAGACGGTGGCCTTGCCGCCGATATGCACGCTGCGCTCGGGATTGCGGGCATGCCAGGTGAATTCGGACGGGGCGGTCTTCAGCAGTTCGCGGCAGAGTCCCTTGGGGAAATGCACGCGCTCGCCGCGCACGTCCGCGCCGGCTTCCTTCCACAGGGCAAGGGCTTCCGGGTCTTCGCGGAATTCGATGCCGATCTCCTCCAGAACCCGGTCGGCATTGCGCTCGATCAGCGACAGGCCTTCCTCGTCGAGGACCTCGTATTCCTTGATCTTGCGGGTGATGTAGGGCAGCGACGGGCCCGGGCCGCCCCCGGTGCGCGATGCGCGCCGTGCGGCCGCGCCGCGACCCTCACGCGAACGGCGACCACCGCCTTCGCCTGCCACCTGCTGGATATCGTCGCTCATGATCCGTCTTTCCTTGGTTAGTTCCGGTGCCCGAAGGCCCCTTTTCGTCTTGTTCTTGCGGCGCCCGAACACGCCTCTTTTCCTATGCTAGCAAGCCGCCGGTAGAGGGCGGTTCTCAATGCGCCAAGCGGTGGCGCACGCTGGATACCGATGCCGCAAGGACTATAGCGGGATTGCGACGGACATCGTAGCGCTCTTCTCCTGTTTGCACTGTCAATTCACGGCTTTACGGAGTAAGGAGGAAACAAGCGTTCGGCGGGTCGCTTTTCGCTGTATGCGACGTCGCTTTCAAAATCAGGTTCGCGCAAGAGGAAGGATATTCCTTGTACGACGAACCTGCGACCGCAGTGCCAATGGAGACGAGGAACCAACATGTCTGACGACGAAATCATTCTCGCCGATCTCTCCGACGAAGAGCTTGTGCAGCAGATGCACGACGACCTCTACGACGGCCTCAAGGAAGAGATCGAAGAGGGCACGAACATCCTGCTCGAGCGCGGCTGGGCACCCTATGACGTTCTCACCCAGGCTCTCGTCGAAGGCATGCGCATCGTCGGCGTCGACTTCCGCGACGGCATCCTCTTCGTTCCGGAAGTTCTGCTCTCGGCCAATGCGATGAAGGCCGGCATGTCGATCCTGCGTCCGCTGCTTGCCGCCACCGGCGCGCCGAAGCAGGGCAAGATGGTCATCGGCACCGTCAAGGGCGACATCCACGACATCGGCAAGAACCTCGTCGGCATGATGATGGAAGGCGCCGGTTTCGACGTCATCGACCTCGGCATCAACAACCCGGTCGAGAACTACCTCGAAGCCATCGAGCGCGAACAGCCCGACATTCTCGGCATGTCCGCCCTGCTGACGACCACCATGCCCTACATGAAGGTCGTCATCGACACGATGAAGGAAAAGGGCCTGCGCGACGACTACGTCGTTCTCGTCGGCGGCGCGCCGCTGAACGAGGAATTCGGCAAGGCCGTCGGCGCCGATGCCTACTGCCGCGACGCGGCCGTGGCGGTGGAAACAGCCAAGGAATTCATGAAGCGCAAGCACAACATGCTTGCCGGCTGAAATTAAAAAGGGCGCCGGTCTTGCACCGGCGCCCTTCGACTATGATCTGTCAGTTGACGGACCGTGCGACCCGACGTCCGGCGTCCTGGGTTGCGTCCACGGCATTGGCCGTATCCCGGCCCACGCCGCGAATGGTGTTTCCGCAGGCGCTCAGCACGACGAGCGCGGCAAGCATGACGCCGAGACGGGCAATATGTTTCGCGGTCATGACAGGATCCTCCTCATGAATGACATCGATTCGGAAGTTAGAGCAGCAAGTCCCGAAGGGGAACGCGCGAACGCGGAAAAAGTCCGCATCATCGCCTGCGGCGCCATCGCGCGCGAAGTCCTCGCCATTCGCCAGGCGAACGGGCTGAAACACATCGATCTCCTCTGTCTTCCCGCCATCTGGCACGCCCATCCCGAAAAGATCGCGCCCGGCGTCGAGCAGGCGATTGCCGAAGCACGGGCGGAAGGGTTCACGCGCATCTTCGTCGGCTATGCGGATTGCGGCACGGGCGGCCTGCTCGACCGGCTCTGCGAGCGCGAGGGCGTCGAGCGCATCGCCGGGCCGCACTGTTATTCCTTCTTCGCCGGCAACGAGGCCTTCGCGGCGAAGGACGACGACGTCACCTCCTTCTTCCTCACCGATTTTCTCGCCCGCCAGTTCCGCGCCTTCGTCATCGAGCCCCTCGGCCTCGACCGGCATCCGCAGCTCAAGGACATGTATTTCGGCAACTACACCAAGCTCGTCTATCTCTCGCAGGTCGAGGACGAGGGTCTGCAACAGAAGGCAAGGGAAGCGGCGGAGTATCTCGGTCTTGCCTATGAATACCGTTTCACCGGCTATGGCGACCTGACGGCGGAACTGCTGAAGGCATAATCATCCCTATCCGCTGGATTTTCGCGCTGCCTTAAGGCGGCGATAAGCGTCTTGCGTAACAGTGCGGCTCGAATGCCCCACGCCCGTTCTCTCCGCTTCTGGCAGAAACAGGTTGCCGGGGCGAACACGAACGGACAGGGCCATGCAATGACGTCTCCGACTATCGCCATGCTGATCCAGCCCGGCCAGAATCCCGAAATCGTCGTCAACGCCGTCAAGGCCGCCTTTCCGGATCTCGTGGTCATCGAGGAACAGCCCGAATCGAAGAAGCTCTTCATCCGGCGTCGGGCGAAGAAGCTCGGCTGGCTGCAGGCCTTGGGGCAGCTTGCGACGATGGTGGTCTCGAAATACGGCAAGCGCTTCACCACGGCGCGCGTTGCGGAAATCCTTGAGGAGTTCGGCGCAAACGACCGGAGAGATTCGACAATCCACCGTATCGCCGTTCCCTCCGCCAACAGCGCGGAATTCGTGAAGGCGCTGGGCGAGATCAAGCCTGCCGCCCTTCTCCTCGTCAGCACGCGCATGCTGAAGGCCGAAACGCTCGCGGCGGTCGCCTGCCCGGTGCTCAACCTCCATGCCGGCATCAATCCGCAATATCGCGGCCTGCAGGGCGGCTACTGGTCGCGCGTCCTGGCGGACGAGGCAAATTTCGGCACGACGGTTCACCTCGTCGATGCCGGCGTCGATACGGGCGGCGTGCTTCACCAGATAAGACTGAAACCATCCAAACGCGACACGATGCACACCTATCCGCTGCTCCAGACGGCGGCGGCGACCGGCATCATCGTCGAAAGCCTGCGGGATGCCGTTACCGGCAACCTCAAGCCTTTGAAAATGGCCGGGCCCTCGCGGCAATGGTATCATCCGCCGATCTGGACCTGGCTCTGGAACGGCGTGACCCGCGGCATCTGGTAAATCCCCGGGGACGGAAAATCCCGCGTCGTTTTTGAGCATGGGGCAGTCGTGGCGAGTGAAGCCCGCGACGCGGCCAGAAAGCATTGTCAGGGCGAGGAGAATTTTGACATGGCAGACCGCATCATCGTCTACTGGCGGGACATTCCCGCCCAGGTCATCATCAAGAAGGGCCGTACGAACGCCAAGCGGGAGCTGTCGCTGCGCTTTACCGAAGCGATCGACATGTGCGCCATGCGCACCGGCGCGGCCGAGACGGACGACTATCTCGCCGAGTGGCGCAAGGCCGATCCGGTGCCGGTCTCCGACGACCTCGAGGCGGAAGCCGACAGGGCCGCCGCCGAACTGGAAGCCGCCTATGACCGCGAACGCCTCGTCGCCCTCGTGAAGGCCGGAGGCCGCGACAATGGCTGACGCCGTCCAGAAACCCGGCAATGCCGCGCCCGCCAAGAAGGCCGCCACCGGCGCCTTCACGCCGGCCGGCGTCTCCCCGAGCCGCCGCTCGCGCCACAAATACACGATCCGCCTCTGGGCCGTGCGCAATTCGCGCTTCTTCGAGTGGTTCTACAATCGCTTCGCCGAGGCCTTCCTGCTGCTGCACCCGGTCTGGAAGCTCTTCGGCTACCAGCGCGTGGAGCGGCCGATCACCTTCGTCGAGCGCCATGTGAAGGGCTTTCTCTTCGACTGTCGCATGTGCGGCCAGTGCGCGCTGTCCTCCACGGGCATGTCCTGCCCGATGAACTGTCCCAAGCAGCTTCGCAACGGCCCCTGCGGCGGCGTGCGCGCCAACGGCAATTGCGAAGTGGAACCGGACATGCCCTGCGTCTGGGTCCAGGCGTGGAAGGGCTCGCAGAACATGTCCAACGGGAACGCCATCATGAACGTGCAGAAGCCGGTGAACCAGTCGCTGCGGGAAACCTCCTCCTGGCTGCGTGTGACGGCCGAAGCCGCCGCGGCCAAGGAAGCCGCCGCCTCCGCCGGAAAGGATGCTTGACGCATGGCGCATCTCGACGAAAACCCGCTCGGCGTCCACCTGCCGCTCGATCCGCTTCCCGGCCACTCCTCGCTCGGCCGCCTGGAGCGCGTTCTGCGCCGCGGCGAATTCGCCGTCACGACGGAACTCAACCCGCCTGACAGCGCCAACCCGGAAGACGTCTACGAGCGCGCCGCGATCTTCGACGGCTGGGTGGACGGCATCAACGCCGTCGACGCCTCCGGCGCCAACTGCCACATGTCCTCCGTCGGCATCTGCGCGCTGCTGACCCGCATGGGCTATGCGCCGATCATGCAGATCGCCTGCCGCGACAAGAACCGCATCGCCATCCAGGGCGACGTCCTGGGTGCGGCCGCCATGGGCGTGTGCAACATCATGTGCCTCACCGGCGACGGCGTGCAGGCCGGCGACCAGCCGGGCGCAAAGCCGGTCTTCGACCTCGACTGCATGTCGCTGCTCGAAACGGTGCGCATCATGCGCGACAATTCCAAGTTCCTGTCGGGCCGCAAGCTGACGACGCCGCCGAAGGTCTTCCTCGGTGCGGCGATCAACCCCTTCGCCCCGCCCTACGACTTCCGCCCCTATCGCCTTGCCAAGAAGATCGAGGCCGGCGCGCAGTTCGTGCAGAGCCAGTACTGCTTCGACGTGCCGATGTTCCGCGAATACATGAAGAAGGTGCGCGACCTCGGCCTGCACGAGAAGTGCTACATCCTCGTCGGCGTCGGCCCGATGGCCTCCGCCAAGACGGCCAAGTGGATCCGTTCCAACGTGCCCGGCATCCACATTCCCGACGCGGTCATCAAGCGCCTGGAAGGCGCCCAGGACCAGAAGAAGGAAGGCAAGCAGCTCTGCATCGACATCATCAACGAGGTGAAGGAGATCGAGGGCGTTTCCGGCATTCACGTCATGGCCTACCGCCAGGAAGAATATGTCGCGGAAATGGTGCATGATTCCGGCGTCCTCAAGGGCCGCCAGCCCTGGAAGCGCGAGCCGAACCCTGTGGATCAGCTCGTTGCCGAGCGCATCGAGGCGGCGCGCAATGGCCAGGAGCAGGACCAGCAGCAAATGGCGGAAAAAGCCGCCCATCACCCCCATTGAAGGCGCGCCGGCCTGAGGCCGGCTTGCCGCTTGTAACACCGGAAATCGCGCGCTAGACCAGAACCAGCGCCCTGCCCCAGAGGATCCTTCATGACACGCACCATCGTCGCCTCGGCCACCCGCGAAATCGTCATCGGTTTCGACCAGCCCTTCTGCGTTATCGGCGAACGCATCAACCCGACCGGCCGCAAGAAGCTGGCCGCGGAAATGCAGGCCGGCAACTTCGAGACCGTCATCAAGGACGCGCTGGAACAGGTCGCCGCCGGCGCCACGATGCTCGACATCAATGCGGGCGTGACCTCGGTCAACCCGAACGAGACCGAACCGGGCCTGCTCGTCCAGACACTGGAGATCGTCCAGGGCCTCGTCGACATCCCGCTCGCGATCGACTCCTCCGTCACCGCCGCCATCGAGGCCGGCCTGAAGGTCGCCAAGGGCCGCCCGCTGGTGAACTCCGTCACGGGTGAGGAAGAAAAGCTCGAGGCCATCCTGCCGCTCGTCAAGAAGTACGACGTTCCGGTCGTTGCCATCTCCAACGACGAGACCGGCATCTCCATGGACCCGGACGTGCGCTTCGCCGTCGCCAAGAAGATCGTCGAGCGCGCCATGGACCATGGCATCAAGCCGCACGACATCGTCGTCGACCCGCTCGTCATGCCGATCGGCGCACTGGGCGACGCCGGCCGCCAGGTCTTCCAGCTTCTCTATCGCCTGCGCAACGAACTGAAGGTCAACACGACCTGCGGCCTGTCGAACATCTCCTTCGGCCTGCCGCACCGTCACGGCATCAATGCCGGCTTCATCCCGATGGTCATCGGCGCCGGCATGACGTCCGCCATCATGAACCCCTGCCGCCCGCAGGAAATGGAAGCCGTGCGCGCCGCCAACGTCCTGAACGGGACGGACGCGAACTGCACCAACTGGATCATGACCTACCGGGACCACAAGCCCGCCGAAGGCGGCGCGACGGCTGCCGCCGCCGCAGCCCCGGCTGCCGGTGGTGGCCGCCGCGGTGGTCGTGCAGCCCGCGCCGGCGCCGGCGCGGCACGCGAATAACGTGGCCGGCGGGCGTCAGCTTCGTCGCGACGCCTTCAGCCTCTGGCTGGAGGCGCCTCTCGTGATCGCCATGCGCTGCCACGAGATGGGCATGGCGACGCTGACGGGTTCGACGCAGAACACCGCCGAAATGACCCGAATGGTCACCGAGAAGATGGCTGCCGCGGCGGAAAGCGCCATGGCAGCCAATTTTGCTTTGGCAAAGGCCATGATGACGGCGGCAACGCCCGAGACCACGGCCCGCGCCGTTTCCGAAGCCGCATTGAAGCCCTACGGCAAGCGCGTGCGCCGCAATGTGCGCCGCCTTGCCGGCAAGAAGGGCTAGGTGCGGGGATTTATCCGCAAGAGAGAGTACGAGCGATGCGCATTGAAGGCGAGAGGGAGACCAATATGACGGAAGCTTCGGCAAAGGAACCGCTGGTCCTCTTCATGCCCTCGGGCAAGCGCGGCCGTTTCCCGGTGGGAACGCCCGTGCTCGAAGCCGCACGCAAGCTCGGCGTCTATGTCGAAAGCGTCTGCGGCGGGCGCGCCACTTGCGGGCGCTGTCAGATCGAGGTGCAGGAAGGCAACTTCGCCAAGCACAAGATCGTCTCCTCGCTCGACCACATCTCGGAAAAGGGCCCCAAGGAAGAGCGCTACGAAAAGATCCGCGGCCTGCCCGACGGGCGCCGCCTCTCCTGCTCCGCGCTCATTCTCGGCGACCTCGTCGTCGACGTGCCGCAGGACACCGTCATCAACGCGCAGGTCGTCCGCAAGGCCGCGACGGACCGCGTCATCGAGCGCAACGCCGCCATCCAGCTCTGCTATGTCGAGGTGGACGAGCCCGACATGCACAAGCCCCTCGGCGATCTCGACCGGCTGAAGGTGATGCTGGAAAAGGACTGGGGCTGGAAGGACCTGCTCATCGCCCCGCACCTCATCCCGCAGGTGCAGTCGATCCTGCGCAAGGGCAACTGGGGCGTGACCGCCGCCATCCACCGCGACATGGACTCCTCGCGCCCCTTCATCGTCGGTCTCTGGCCGGGCCTCAAGAACGAGGCCTACGGCATTGCCTGCGATATCGGCTCGACGACCATCGCCATGCATCTCGTCTCGCTGCTGTCCGGCCGCATCGTCGCCTCCTCGGGCACGTCGAACCCGCAGATCCGCTTCGGCGAGGACCTGATGAGCCGCGTCTCCTACGTCATGATGAACCCGGACGGCCGGGAAGCCATGACCAAGGCGGTGCGCGAGGCGGTCAACGGCCTGATCGGCAAGGTCTGCGCCGAAGGCGAGGTCGACCGGCACGACATTCTCGACATGGTGTTCGTCGCCAATCCCATCATGCACCATCTCTTCCTCGGCATCGATCCGACGGAACTCGGCCAGGCGCCCTTTGCGCTCGCCGTCTCCGGCGCGCTGCAATATTGGGCGCATGAGCTCGACATCGACGTGAACCGCGGTGCGCGGCTCTATACGCTGCCCTGCATCGCCGGCCATGTCGGCGCGGATGCGGCGGGCGCGACGCTGGCGGAAGGCCCCTACCGGCAGGATCGCATGATGCTGCTCGTCGACGTCGGCACCAATGCGGAAATCGTGCTTGGCAACAAGGACCGCGTCGTGGCGGCCTCCTCGCCGACCGGCCCCGCCTTCGAGGGCGCGGAGATTTCCTCCGGCCAGCGCGCCGCCCCCGGCGCCATCGAGCGCGTGCGTATCGATCCCGCCACGCTGGAGCCCCGCTTCCGCGTCATCGGCGTCGACAAGTGGTCCGACGAGGACGGTTTTGCGGAAGCGGCCGCCAGCGTCGGCGTCACCGGCATCTGCGGTTCGGCCATCATCGAGGTCGTCGCGGAAATGTACCTCTCCGGCATCATCTCCGAGGACGGCGTGGTCGACGGCTCGATGGGCGAACGCAGCGCGCGCATCCTGCAGAACGGCCGCACCTTTTCCTACCTGCTGCATGACGGCGAACCGCGCATCACGGTGACGCAGAACGACATCCGCGCCATCCAGCTCGCCAAGTCCGCGCTTTATGCCGGCATCAAGCTCCTGATGGAAAAGCAGGGCGTCGAGCATGTCGACACGATCCGCTTCGCCGGCGCCTTCGGCTCCTTCATCGATCCGAAATACGCCATGGTGCTCGGCCTTATCCCGGACTGCGATCTTGCCGAAGTGAAGGCCGTCGGCAATGCCGCCGGCACGGGCGCGCTGATGGCGCTGCTCAACCGCGACCACCGCCGCGAAATCGAGAAGACCGTCGCCCGCATCGAGAAGATCGAGACCGCGCTCGAGCCGAACTTCCAGCAGCTCTTCGTCAACGCCATGGCGATGCCGAACAAGGTGGACGCCTTCCCGGAACTGGCGAAGGTCGTCGCGCTACCGGAGCGCAAGCTGCTTGCCGATGACGGCGGCGGCGAAGGGGGCGGTCGTCGCCGCCGGCGCAGCCGCGAATAGGGTATTATAGCCGCGGCCCCTCGGCCGCGGTTACCATGTCCATAAACCACCCTTACAAATTCCGCTTTGTTTCCGGCAGTTTATCGGCATGCTGGGAGAATAGGACACGGGCCTCGCACGTCGATTCCATCGATCGTGCAGCCCCTCTCTCCCGGATCGGAAAGCCCCGCCATGCCGCTTGCCCGCCTCGCCGCCGCCAGCCTCCTGCTTCTTGCCGTCAGCGGCAATGCCCGGGCTGAGGAAGACTATCCCTTCACAGGCGAATGGGAATGCGACGGCGCGCCCTTCGTCTTCACCTCGACGGTCTACAGCATCGGCGACGAGAGTTTCGACGTGCAGGAGGTCCAGGAAGGTTCGGACGGGTCCTACACGCTCTTCCTCTCCGACGAGGTCTATATCACGCTTTCACAGATCACATCGGATGCGCTGGACTTCTCCTCGTCGGAAAGCAGCCGTACGATGAGCTGCCGCCGCTACTAGAGCATGTCAGGTTCAGATTGAACCAGACATGCTCTAAATTCTTTTGTTTTCGTTTGTCTTTTCGGGAAAACCGGTTCCCGCTTTTCCCTGACAAACTCTAGGGATCTCTCCATGCTTCGTCTTCTCGCTCTCGCCCTTTCACTCAGCCTCGCCGCGCCGGCCTTCGCCGATACCTACGCGGCCATCAGCAACACGGCGATGTCGATCACCGGCGACATCGAATTCGACGATTTCGGCATCACCTTCGAAAATGGCGAGCAGATTACCTTCGACCAGCTGATCGGCGATACGTTCGTGGTGGACGGCAATCGCGTCACCGGCGCATCGGTCTACAGCGTCGCCGAGCCAAAGGACCCGGTTCTCCTGAACGGCAACCACCTCTGCGGCGCACCGGTGACCTATGTCGCCTCCTGGGCAACGAGCGACAACAGTGCAACGGTCGTCGCCGTCTTCTCGACGGAGGACGCGCCGGAGAGCGATGCGGAAATGTGCGCCTCCTACACCTACGAATAAGCGGGGCGCCTGCTCAGCAGGCGACCTGCAGCATATCCATCGGCCGGCGCTCCATGCGGGCGAAGGCCGCGCGGATATAGTCGGCGACGGCCTGCGCCGGCGTTTCCGCCTCCTCGCTGACGACGAGGCCGATAAGGTAGCTGCCGAGATCCGGCAGGCCGTCCTTCTCCCCGAGGGCCACCATGTCGTCGCCGACGAGGAAGCGGGCGAGCGGCGCGACGGCAAGGTCGGCGCGGATGGCCGCACGCTGGCCCATATGATGGGCGCAGAAATAGGCGACGCGGAAATCGCGGCCCGACCGGCTCAGCTCCTCCAGCGCGCGGGCGCGCCAGATGCAACCCTCTTCCCACACCGAGACCGGCAGCGGGTTTTTCAGGTGCGCCGTGCCGCAATTCTTGCCGGCCCAGACGAGCTGCTCCTTGAGCAGGATTTCGCCCGGAACGGGGATCGTACCATCCGTGGCGTTGAAGATCGCGAGATCCAGCCGGCGTTCGGCGACGGCCCGGCGCAGGTTCGCGCTGTTCTCGATGGAGACATTGACGGCGATCGACGGATAGGTATCGGCAAACCGGCGCAGCACTTCCGGCAGGATGAGCTCGCCGACATCGTCAGGCGCGCCGAGCCGCACGACGCCGTTCATTTCCGGCATCATGAAGCGCGACACCGCCTCGTTGCTCAGTGCAATCAGCCGCCGCGCATAGGACAACAGAACCTCGCCATGATGGGTCAGCACCACCGAGCGCGCATCGCGCCGGAACAGCGTGCAGCCCAGAAGCTCCTCCAGCTTCTTGATCTGCATGGACACGGCCGAAGGCGTGCGGTGGACCGTCTCGGCGGCCGTGGTGAAGTTGCCGGTCTCGGCAATCGCCACGAATGTTTTCAGGATATCGAGCTCCAGCAAGGGGAGCGTCTGGCGCATCAGCAGATTCATTGCCTGCCTCCATGGATCAGAAATTCTGAAGTAAAGCGTCACTTCATTTCGTTTGATTGAAAACCGAGATGGGCGGATAGTCAATCTGCAAAGCAATCGAATGGAAGGAAAAACGCCATGAACACGCTAAAATCGTTCAAAACCGGCGCCGATCTCGCCGTTCTCGCCCGCGGAAACGGATTCTACTACGCAATACGGCGCTTCGTGGGCGACGCCATCGAAGCCCATCGGCGGCGCGTCACGGTTCGCCACACGGCCGAAGAATTGTCCCAACTGCCGGACTATCTGCAGCAGGACATCAACTGGCCTGCCCTTATGAAGCATGAAGACAACTGATCAATCCAATCAAATATATTCGTTTGATTGATGCGTGAGGGTGCGAGATAGTCACGATCAAGGTCGCGACCTTTCGATTCCTCCCAAGCTCGAAAGGAACCCTGGAAATGGCAATTGCATTGGAACATCGTCCGGTCCGGCGTGCAGCAAGCACCCGCGATGCCGGCGGCCTGTCGCATATCCTGCGTGAAGTCTCCCTGCGGATCGCCGCTGCCTGGCGCCGCTACCGCGTCGAACGCGAAATCGAAAGCCTGTCCTACGACCAGCGCAAGGACATCGGTTTCCGCTCGTTCGACAAGACGACGCGATGACGGACGCCTGCAACGGCAATCCGCCGAAAGACGACGACGCCAGACACCGCCGGAGCTGACCTTCAAAGTCTCTCCGGCGGTTTTCTTTTAGGGCCTCAGAATGGGAATATGCGGCGCGGCCGTTTCCGGCAGCACGCCCGTCAGCCGCGGATCGTCGAAAACCTCGACCTGACGCTCCACCGGCACAAAGCCCGAGCGCATGTAGAAGCCGAGCGCCTGCGGCGAATCCAGCGTGCAGGTATGCACCCAGAAGCGCCCGATGGCCGAACCCTCCCGCGACCAGGCGCGCGCAATCGCCCGGTTCATCAACCACCGCCCCGTCCCGTTGCCGATGATCGCCGTCGTCAGGCCGAAAAAGGCGAGTTCGCAGGCGCCCGCCGCGCGGAAGTCGAGTTCCAGGAGCCCCTCGCCGCGCCCATTCGCCATCACCGCGTAAACCTCGACATCCGGGTGGTGGAGAATCGCCGCAAGGTCTTCGTCGGCGGGAGAAAGGCGCGAGGACCAGAGCCAGTCGGCGCCGATGCGCCTGTAGAGATCGCGATACCAGGCGATGTCCGGCCGCTCGATGCGTTCCAGCGTGATGCCAGGCTGCGCGGGATCGCCACGCGGCGCAGGCGCCGCCCGCATCTCCAGGCAGGTGACCACCGCGGCGAGCTTTCCCGCCGGCACGTCAGAGTATCCGTCTGGCAGCATGGCCGTCCTCCTCGCAAGTCGGTTTCGTTTTGGCGGGGTCGATGCGCCTTGTCAAACCGGAACGCGTGTCGGAAAGCCGCTGTCGCAATCTGACGCTGCCGCCGGCAAGGTCGCAAATGTGCAAGGCAGATGGGCCAGCCGCAATTCCGCCGCAAGGCCCTGACATTTCAACGATGCATCCGATACATCAGTCGCAACCATCCTTTTCTCCGTCGCAAAAATGCTAGCGCGACGGCCGTTTCGCCTGCGACGATTGCGACATCCGCCCCCTCAGCATGGATATCCCGATGAACAAGCAAAACGTCAAGAAGCGTTCTCTGGTCTTCTTCCTCGTGCCCAACTTCTCCATGCTGCCCTTTTCGGCGGCCATCGAGACGCTGCGCATCGCCAACCGTATGCTCGGCTACGAGGCCTATACCTGGCGCCTCGCCTCCACCGACGGCCAGCAGGTGCTCTCCTCCAGCGGCATCGGCATCGAGGTCAACTCCTCACTCGCCGACGAGCGCAAGTATCTCGGCGGCGAGACCCGTCCCTCCATGGTGCTGGTCTGTTCCGGCATCTATGTCGAGGATTTCTCCAACAAGTCGGTCAACGCCTGGCTGCGCGAAGTCTATAACCGCGGCATCGCTGTCGGCTCGCTCTGTACGGGCGCCCATGTGCTCGCCCAGGCGGGCCTCCTGTCCGGCAAGCGCTGCGCCATCCACTGGGAAAACCTGCCGGGCTTTGCCGAGGCCTTCCCGCAGGCCGACGTCTATGCCGATCTCTACGAAATCGACAGCAACATCTATACCTGCGCCGGCGGCACCGCCTCGCTCGACATGATGCTGAACCTCATCGACCAGGATTTCGGCGAGAACCTCGTCAACCGCGTCTGCGAACAGGCTCTCACCGACCGCGTGCGCGGGCCGCACGACCGCCAGCGCCTGCCGCTGCGCGCGCGCCTCGGCGTGCAGAACGCCAAGGTTCTGTCGATCATCGAACTCATGGAAAAGAACCTCGCCGAGCCGCTGTCGCTCCTGGAGATCGCCGACAGCGCCGATCTCTCGCGCCGTCAGATCGAGCGCCTGTTCCGCCAGGAAATGGGCCGTTCGCCTGCCCGCTACTATCTCGAAATCCGCCTCGACCGCGCGCGGCACCTGCTCGTGCAATCCTCCATGCCGGTCGTGGAAGTGGCCGTCGCCTGTGGCTTCGTCTCAGCCTCGCACTTCTCCAAGTGTTACCGCGAACTCTACAACCGTTCGCCCCAGCAGGAACGCGCAGAGCGCAAGCTGACGCTTTCGGCCATCGCCCGCTGAAGATCATCAAGACGAAAGCCCCGCCGTCGCCGGCGGGGCTTTTTGAGCATATCCAGCCGAAGCGACATCGCTTCGGCGTCGGGCAATACGCCCCAAATCCGCCTAGCTTGCCAGCGCGCTCACCAGCGACAGCTCGGAGAAGACGCGGTTCCGGCCGGCATGTTTGGCCATGTAGAGGAACTGGTCGGCGGCATTGAGATAGTTGTCGAAGGTTTCACGCTCCGAAATGGCGGCAAGGCCCGCGGAAACCGTGATGGTCAGCGCCTCCCCGTCCGCATTGATCGGATGGGCCGCGAGATCCTCGCGCAGCCGCTCACAGCAATCCAGCGCCTCATCCAGCGCCAGGCCGTTGAAGATGATGCCGAATTCCTCGCCGCCGAGGCGCGCGAGCAGATGACGTCCATCCACCCGATGCTTGAGGCGCCGGGAAACGGCCTTCAGCACGACGTCGCCGACCTCGTGGCCATAGGTGTCGTTGAGACGCTTGAAATGATCGATGTCGAGAATGGCGATCGACATGGCCTCGCCGCGGCGCAGCGCCTGATCCACCAGTCGCGGCCCGGTCTCGAAGAAGTAGCGGCGATTGTAGATGTCGGTGAGATAGTCCCGCGCGGCGATGCGGTGCAGCGACTGCACGCGCTTCTGGATCGCCGCGACGTGGAAGATGCGGCTGTTGAACTCTTCGACAAGGAAGGGTTTCTGAATGTATTCGTCCCCGCCGGCGCGCAGGAACCGGGCGGCGACCATGCGGTCGTCCGAGGTCGAAAGACCGACGACGCGCACCGTGTCGTCGCCATGCCGCTGGCGTATTTCGGACAGCAGCGCAAAGCCGTCCATGTCGGCAAGATCGAGATCGGCGACGACCATGTCGATCCCGGCATGGCTGTCGAGGGCATCGAGCGCCGCCGCGCCGCTTTCCACCGCGATGATCTGGAAACGCTGCTTGGCGATGAGATTGATCTGCTGCTGCAGGCTTTCCGGATCGGAATCGACGACGAGCACCTGGGTCTTCCCGCTCGTCAGGATGCGGTCGACGGCAAGCACGAGCTGCTGCATGGCGGCCGGGCTGTCCTTGACGACGTAGTCCAGCACGTTCTTCGCCAGGATATGGTCGCGCGTGGCATCGCTGAACGAACCGGTGAAGACCAGCGGCGCGATACCCTTGGAGATCACATAGTCGAGCGCCTCGCAATTGGGCGCGTCCGGCAGGTTGAGATCGAGAACGGCGAGCGAGAATTCCGGCGCGTCGGCCTGGAAGATCGCCCGCACCGCCGCCATGCTGGGGCAATGGGTGACGGTGACGCCGAGCTCTTTTTCCAGACGGTACTTGAGCGCCGTGGAAAACATGCGCGAGTCTTCCACGAGCAAAACCTGCTGGCCGGAGTGGCGCAGGAATGCAGGCCCTCGCTGCGGATTGGAATCCACTCCCACGTCGTCCAGTACCCTAGATGAAGTTCCCGTTTGCGCGCATTACAAACCACCGGTTTTACCAAGTGGTTAATTCTCCGGGAAATATCTCACGTAACGTAAGGGACAGAACTGGGTGGATCGTCCGTGCGCCGTTTCAGGCGCTCAGGCGCTGCTGAGCGGTGCGGATTTGGGTCAGCGTGTCGAGGTTCTGGTTCACGCGGCAATAGAACTCCTCGTCGATGAACGGCCGCATGATGAAATCGTTGCCGCCGGCCTTCAGGAACCGCGCCGAGAGCAGCCGGTCGGTGGAGGAGGACACGCCGATGATGCGCAGCTGGTGGGAGCCGCGCGTGCCGCGGATGCGCCGCGTCAGCTCGAAGCCGTCGATGTCGGGCATGTTGTAGTCGGTGATCATCAGGCCGATATCCGGATGATCCTTCAGCAACGCGAGCGCGCTCGAGCCGTTCTCGGCGACGCTGACGCGGAAATTGTAGCGCTTGAGACGCGTGGAAAGCAGGGCCCGCGCCGTCGCGCTGTCATCGACGATCAGGACATGGTGCTGGTGGTTGGTGAGGAAGCGGCAGACCGATTCCGCCAGCATGTCGACCGCGAAGACATTGTCCTTGAGGATGTAGTCGACGATCTCCTTGGAGAGCAGCTGGTCGCGCGTCGTCTGCTGGAACGTGCCGGTAAAGACGATCGTCGGAATGGACAGGTCGACGAGATAGTTCAGCGCCTCGCCGTTTTCCGCGCCCGGCAGGTTGATGTTGGAGATTGCGAGCGTGATCTTCTCGCTCGACTTGTCATAGGCAAGTTCAAGTTCCTCGAAGCTGCGGCAAATCTCGACGTCGAGGTCGAAAAGCTCCTTCAGCCGTTTGGAGATCATGGAGGTGAAGACATTGGAGTCTTCGGCAACAAGAATACGGTGATGCGAGAGAGACGCGCCGGAATACTGCATCCCGGAAATGCCGATAAACGCCATGATATGCCTTTGTGGTATGAACTTTCCCCGAAGTTAAGGGGTAGCCACAACCCTTTGCAAAAGCGTTAAATTTAGAGGGCATGAAAACGTGGTAAGCAACAATTGCCGGGCCTTGGCCGGCAATCTTGCAACGAAATTCAAACGGCGCGGCTCTTCTTGCCGCGCCCGCAATTCTCGAATGCTTACTTGACCGAGGCTGCGCCGCCTTCGATTTCCACCTCTTCACCGCCGTTGAGGGCGATACGGTCGCCATTCGGCAGGGTGACGAAACAGCCGGAGGGGCAGATGGTCTCGGTCGAGCCTGGCTCCAGCGCGACTTCGGCGCGGTTGCCGCCCTCGACGATGACGAGAACCTGCGTGTCGGCGTCCTTGTTGGTTACCGAGGCAGCCATGGCCGGAGCGGACACCGCAGCCGACACGAGAAGCATCATGATCATTCGCTTCATCTTCACCCGGCGCCGCAGCGCCGCCCTCTTCAAAGCCCTGGTGGAACACTACCGTTCCCCGATGGGATTTGCATGTGTTTTATGAGGGGGCGGCTGAATGCAGCGTGAATGCGGCATTCATGTGCCGGAAACCTGGCGGGCCGTCAGGTCTCGGGCGTGTCTTCGTCCGGCTTGCCGCGCTTGCGCGGCGCTTTCGGGCGCACCTTTTCCGTCGCCTGTTCGAGAAGAGCGGTGAGCAGTTCTGCGCCCTCGGGCGAGATCTTGATCGGCACCTCGGCCGCCGCGGGCGCACCGATGGCGATCTCCTCGGCACGGAAGCGTTCCAGAATGGCGGCGCGCAGTTCCGATTTCACGCCCGTGCCGTTCAGGATATCGGCAAGGAAGGCGCGGATCTCGAAGTCGAGCGTCGTCGACGAGAAGGCCTGGAAGACCACGGTCGGCTCGGGATTACGCAACAGCCCCTGCTGGCCGCGCACCACTTCGGTGAGGATGTCGCGAACCTGCAGCGGATCGTTGCTGGCATGCACGCTGATCGCGATCTCGACGCGGCCGAGCTTGTTGCGATGGGTCCAGTTGCCGACCTGGCCGTTGATGAGCACGGAGTTCGGCACGATCACCGTCTGGCGCTGGAAGGTCTCGATCTCCGTGGCACGCACGGAGATCCGGCGCACGAAGCCTTCCGTCGTCCCCGCCACCACCCAGTCGCCCACCTTGAAAGGCCGCTCGGCAAGCAGGATGAGGCCCGAAACGAAGTTGGACACGATGTTCTGGAGGCCGAAACCGATACCGAGCGAGAGGGCACCGGCGACAAGCGCGAGACTGGAAAGATTAATGCCCGCCGCCGAAATGCCGACGAGGCCGGCAAGCGCCACCCCCGCATAGCCTACCGCCGTGCGCACGGAGTTGCGCACACCCGCATCGACCTGGCTGCGCGCCAGCACATTGCCGTCCACCCATTTCTGGAACCAGCGCGTGACGACGAGGCCGAGGGCGAAGAGCGCGACGCCGGCGAGGATGCCGACCAGCGAGATGGTGATGCTGCCGATGCGGATTTCCGTGAAGATGCGATAGGCCCAGGATTCGATCTCGGCGAACTGGAAGCCCCATTGCATCAGGATGAGCGGCACGAAGCAGACGAAGATCAGGAGATAGATCGCAAGACCGGCCGCAAGGCCCACCTGATCGAGCGTCACCTGGCTGAGGCCAAAGCGGGCCTCCAGCCGCTTGCCGACACCCGTTTCCGCAAAAGCGTTCGTCGCCGAGACCGCGCGTCCCGAGAGGAAGCCGATATACATCGTCACGATCGCCGCGCCCGTCACGACGATCTGCGTGGCGACGAACCGCGCCATGCCGACATAGCCGAGCAGGGACGCGAAGATGAGGCCAAGGCCGGTGAGGATCAGAAGCACGAAGATCGAGCGCGGCCAGGGGCGGCCCGGCGCATCCGGCAACTCGCCCTGATGCAGGACCGGCTTGATGAAGGCGGTGATGACGAGCAGGACGCCGATGATGATCGAGGCACAGAAGCTCTTGACCACCGTCAGAACGACCGGTGAGCCGAGCACCTCGCTGATCGTGCCGAGGAAATAGTCCGCGGCATTGACCATGGCCATGCTGACGATCAGCAGCCACAGGCGCCGCGCGCCGGGATCCGACACACGCACCAGCCGCCAATGCCCGTCAGCGGGCGACAGAACCGCATTGGCAAGCTGCGCCACGAAGGACACGGCCACGACGACGCCGAGCGCAATGGCCACGATGGGTGCGATATCCGTGCGCAGCACCTTGAAGGCGTCGAGGAAGAAATAACTCGCCCCGGCAAAGGCCGCCGCCGCCATGGTCGGCAGGATCGTCGACCAGAAGGCGACCGAGAGGCGCGTGATATAGTGCGGCTTCTCCTGCTGCGCGACGCGGGTGATATAGGGCGAGAACAGCCGGTAGCTGCCGGAGAGCAGCACGAGCGCCGCCATCAGCGACAGCGCGACAGCCCCCAGAAGCTGCATGCGCTTGAACTTCCAGACGAACTGCAGCCACGCCGTCACGGTGCGGCCCAGCGTCTGCGTTTCCTTGGCGATGGCGCCGCTCGCCTCGGTGAAGAGCTCGGGGGTGATCTCGGTGCGCTTCAGGATCGCATCGGTGAAGAGCTGCCGCCGGATCTCCGTGACGCGATTGGAAAGCTTCGTCGCCTCGATGGAAAGATTTTCCGCCTCTCCCGTCAGCGCATTGATCTCGTTACGCTCCGTGGCGAGCTTCTTGCGCTCCTGGACGACCACGTCCGCCTCCGGTGGCGCACCGTCTGCCGGCGGGTCGCCCAATTCGGTCTGACGCGCCTTGATGGCGTCGAGCCGCGGCCGGGTCGCAACGGAGATGGCAAGGATCGACCGGTTCAACGCCTCGGCCTGCACCTTCAGGTCGACGAGGCGGGCATCATCGTCCTTGTATTTGTCCACCTGCTCGCGGATCGCATTGAGCTGCCCGCCCGCCCGGTCGAGGTCGGCATTGGCCTGCTGCAACTGCGTCGTGGTTTCGGCGGCCGGCGCCGTCTCCGCCTGGGCGAGCACCGGCGAGGCTGCGAGCAGGAGAACCGTGAAGAAAACCGAGAGAAGACGGAAGATCGGCAAAGGCCAGCCTCGCTGAACAAGAACAGACGCACCGCCATCAGGCGATTCCGCACTCTTCTAGCCATGATTGCGGCCATTTTAAACCGAATTGCCTGTCACGGGGATCAATCGTCCCCGGACAGGCACTATTGAAAGCCGGACGCCCCTAGAATCCGGCGCCCGGTTCGGCAAGATAGGCTTCTTCCGCCGGCGTCGAGGCGCGGCCGAGATAGGCATTGCGGTGGGGGAAGCGACCGTAATCCGCGATGACGTCCCGGTGACGGACGGCATAGTCCAGATACATCTCGTCCCCGTGCACCTCGAAGAGGGAAACGGAGAGATCCTGATCGGCAAGATCCTCCGAATGCTCGAACGGCATGTAGAAGAAGTGCCGGCGACCATAGTCCACCAGCTTGTCCGCCCCCGCCTCCAGCGCCAGCCGCGCCTCCTGCCGCGCAATCCAGTCGGTCGCGAAGGCCATGGGCGAAGCGCGGTACATGTTGCGGGGGAACTGATCGAGCACGATGATCGCCGCCAGCCGCGCCTCGGGCGTTGCCCGCCACTCCGGGCCGACATGGCGCGAAAGCGCAAGATGCGTCGCGGCAAACCACTCATGGACATGCGTGTCGAGCGCCGGCGTCGACTGCCACCAGTCCTTCGCCGTCAGCGTCTCGCACCAGTAACCGACCACCTCTTCCGGCCGCTTGATCTCACCACCGCCCATGCCTGCGCCTCCATTCATCTCAGCCGCAATATGGCGTTCCGGGCAGCGGAAACAAGAGGCCGCGAACGGTCGGACGCCACCCGGTGGAACGGACAAACCCGATGCCACCCGCCGGCAAGCATTTGTTTGATCAGCGCAATCGGAAAGGCTAGCTGGATGGTCAAGGCTCGAGCCGTGTCCCGCGCTGATCAAGGGCTGGATGAAATGCCGACCTGCGAAGGACGGCACGGCCATGGCCGTCGATCGCGCCGACCAGGCAACGCGCGGAACCCGAGGCCGGATCGACACAGCGTGTTGATGCGTCGCCGATAAAACGCCGGCGCGGCAGGAGGCGGCACGCCCTTCTGCGGCACGGCAAGGGAACCTCCCTCGCCTCTCGCGCCTTACCGCTGCATCATGTCGAAGGAGCGGATCATGAAATGCATCTCTCTCGCCATTCTGGCCGGCGGTCTGGCGCTCGCGCAGGCACATCCGGCAACGGCCAGCGAAGAACAGTTTCTCACGTCGCTGGAAGGACAGTACGAAGGCAAGGGGCACGTGAGGCTGCGCACCAATCGCGGTCCGATCAACGTGACCTGCAGCTTTCAATCCACGGCAACCGCCGACACGCTTTCACTCGACGGGACGTGCCGGGGCCTCGTCGTGGTCTCACGGTCGGTTGATGCCGATCTTACGCGCCGTGGCGCTTCCTACACGGGCACATATATTGGCGCCGGCTCCGGGCCGGCAACGCTCTCGGGCAAGCGAAGCGGCAATGCCTTGAACCTTGCCATTCGGTGGGCAAAGGACATCAACGGCGACCGCAGCGCCCAGCTATCCCTGGCGAAATCGGGTTCTCGCGGCCTTACGCTGACGACGACGGACAAAGACCCCGTGTCTGGCAAGGCCATCGTGACGAGCAAGATCCTACTGCACCGTAAGTAGGCGTGGGTCCTGTCGTCCATACGCATTTTCGTCGTTTGGCCGCAGGGTCCGTTACGGACCTATTCGTCCCATGCCTGGATCATCGTCTGACGAACGATATGTCCATCGGCGATATCGATCATGGCGGCACAGAACACACGGGTGCCGTCCGGATAGGCGCATGTCTCGGTGAGGGCGATGCGATTGCCGCTGTCGACGGTCGCATCGACCTTGTGCTCCATGTCCCGGCTGCAAACATCGTCCCAAAAAGCCGAAATTGCAGTCTTTCCCGCCAGCTCCCGTGGGCGACTGGGCGGGTTTTGCTTGTCGATAATGCGTATCGATGCGTCTTCAGCGTAAAATGCCGCCAAGGCGCGCCCGTCACGTGTCTCTATAGCGTTCTTTAGAGTTGCGGCGTCAACGACCTTTGCTTCCAACATCACTGCCTCCTTCCGCCGCCTGACGCGGCACGATCCTCAGCAAGTCATTCAGTTAGGGAAAGCTGTTTTAGCATAGAATGACGCCACACCAAAGAGCGCGCGGAGAGAAACGGCTCCCTGGAAATCCAGCGCTTCATCTTCGGCCGGATCGGTCAGCAAATATCGATGAGCAAATCGGGGATTACTCCGCACCGGCAAGGCCGCCTCTGCTCGCTCGCAGAAATCCGGCCTCCCGTTCCCGTGCACAAACGCGTCGCCGCGCCGGTGCGGAAGCGAGAACGCTGCACCCACTCACTCGACCAGCCGAAATCTTCGGACAAATCGAAGCCATTACAGGGCGAGACGCACGACGTCCCCTTCCCGCTGGATCTGGCCAATGATCGCCGCCATCGAACCGGCCGCAAGCTGGTCTCGGCATGCGACAGCATCGAGAGGACGGGTTATGAGGCGGTTGCAGCGGCTCGGCCAACCGCGATCGCCGGCAACATTCGTTGCCTGGCTTTCACCGTGCATACCTCCGGCAACCGATCCTTCGGGTTGAGGATGCCATGGGGTGCAAGCCTCTTGCCGAGCGCCCTAATCTATCTTTTTCGTCCGTTTTTTCGGAAGCGGCGCGGGATCGGCGGCCTCCTTTGCGAGGCGCAAGGCACGCAGCCGTTCGGTTTTCTTGTCTCGAAGGTTTGCTTCCTGCTCGATAATGCCGCGGGCAGCGGAGTTCGTATCCGCTGCCTTCTGTTCCGCACGGACCTTCGTCGGCTTGAAAAAATTCTGCTTTGTCGCCGTCATCGGGTCGCCCTCGGTTGTTCTTGTCCTTAACGGCTGCCGCCGAAAGCGGGCTTCTTCTTGGGTGCCGCGATCAAGCCTTCCCGTTGGGCTTTCTTGCGCGCGAGTTTACGGGCGCGCCGAATGGCGTCAGCCTTCTCGCGGGCCCTCTTCTCCGAAGGTTTTTCATAGGCGCTGCGGGCTTTCATCTCCCGGAACAGCCCTTCGCGCTGCATCTTTTTCTTGAGAACGCGGAGAGCCTGGTCGACATTGTTGTCTCGAACGAGAACTTGCAAAATCTATCCCTTCATGGCGGCGTACAAGCCGCGTTAAATTATCTCTTGATGCGAATGCTGGAGGGCTTCAACCATGGTTCGTTGCGGCCAGTGCTCGATGGCACTTTGCCGACGGGTTGAGGCCCCTTAACGTCTGGCATGTCGATGTCGCTGGCGAGAATCCGGCGCTCGAACGTCTCATTGCCCAGCCGAACGCGGTATTGCGCTTCCCCGTGATCGGACGGCAAAACACCGACAATCCGACACGTCGATTCCGTGTCTCTGCGCAAGATGTTCGGCTTGAGCTTGATCGTATCACCGACGGCGTAAACTGCTCGGTTCATCGCGAGCTCCCTGGTTCGACGCCCTATAGGCGGAAACAAAAAGGCCGGGCGTTACCCCGACCTCTCACATCGCTCGTCTTCACCGCTGCCAGTACATCCGTGGTCAGCGGGAATGAGCGACTATTCCTTAGGCGGCGCGCAGGTTGTCTGCCGCGTTCTTGCCGGACTTGCGGTCGCGGACAAGATCATAGCTGATCTTCTGGCCTTCGTTCAGCGCGCCCATGCCGGCCCGCTCGACGGCGGAAACATGTACGAAGACGTCGGTCGAACCGTCGTCAGGCTGAATGAAGCCGAAGCCCTTGGTGCTGTTGAACCACTTAACTGTGCCTGAATTCATAACGATATCCTTTCAATCGCATGGAGAAAAACGCCCGAAACGAGCGCGTGTAAATCGACGATGATAGGAAATCTGACCGGGCCGAAAAGGCAGAGACAAAGGTCGCAAACAAGGTTCGATAGGGGAAAGATATGTTTTTCTCGCAGAAATACAAGGAAAATCGCCCCACACATCAAAAACAATAACGAAAAAATCGAAAAAATCCCCTGAAAAATCAACGGAAATTCGCTGTAAATATTTTTGGTTTTGGAAAAATTGGAGGAAATATCTGAAAATCTTGTATCGCCAGGCCACGTCTCCCGCGCTTAACGCTCCGTTGGCTGGCAAGGTCGCTGCCACTCACGGCATGAAACTTCCGCCCCGATACGCATGCAAGGGGTGCACGATGCCCGCGTGAGGGAACCGCAGGACAATTCCGGCTTCTCGCCTGCAACGCGGATGTCGGCTGCATACCTTCCCCGTCCGGAGATCAGGATTTTCGCGCGGAACGCTGGACGAAACGTTCCGACAAAGCGCCGCCCAGGACAGGCAAACCTGCAAACAGCGCCAGTTGAGGTGTCCCGGTGAGATCGAGCAGGTTCGAGAAGAGAAGCGCTATCAGCACTCCGGCGAGGGCGCCGACGATATACGGAAGGTAGCTTTTCATCCTACGTCTCCCTCGTGAGCGTAAAGCATCCCCAGCAAAGGCGCCGTTTCTGTGGCCTGGTGTCTGCAATGACCGTGATCCCGGCGCTCGAAGACCAGCGGCTTCGCCGGCTCATGCTGCCGGCCCGGCCCGATCACTGCATCATGTGACAAAAATCAAAGCGACTGCTTCATGGCAGCCCGCAGGATATCGTTGATACGATCCTGCCATCCGGGCCCGTCCGCCTGAAAATGCGCCAGGACATCGCTATCGATTTTCAGCGAGACGAGTTCCTTGGCGTTCGGGATCGCGGGACGTTCGACCGCCGGCGCCGCCGCTTTCTTCACCGGTTTGAACAGCGCCTCGGCGGCGTCCTTTGGATTGGCAGGCCTTCGGGGTGTCGTTGCCATCGTCGATTCCTTCGTGGTTCTCCGGCGTGGTTGTCCGGCATGATTGTCCGCTTGTGCCTCTTTCCAGGCGACCTGTCGAGCAATGCCGGCATCTCCTCCGCGGCCGGGCTCGTAAGCGATCGCTGCGCCGATGCCGCGAAGCGCACCGACCATTCCGCGAAACGCCGCCGGGATCTGCCGGCGTCGTCACGGCGATAATCGCTCTACTGACCGACGCTGCGCCCGAGACCGGTCAGCTATAGGAGACTTGCCGATCGGGTTCGCTTGCCTCCGCCGAAAACGGTGCGCGCGTCGCGGCTTCCCGCAGCGAAACCAGTTGTTGCGACGCTTCATCCCAAAGAATGAGCTTCACGCAGCCGAGGCTCTGCCGGATCGTGATCCGGCCCAGGTCTCCCAGTTCGGGGTAGTCGCGCAGAACCTCCGGAAGCCTGTAGAAAGGAACACGGCTCGAGAGATGGTGGATATGGTGCATCCCGATATTGCCGGTTATCCAGCGAAGGGGAGCGGGCAGGTCGTAGTGCGAGGCGCCATGCATGGCCGCGTACTGGAACGTCCATTCCGGCGGCTTAGACCAATGCGTGTCCTCGAACTGGTGCTGGACATAAAACAGCCAGACGCCCGCCGTGCCGGCAAGCAGCACGATCGGCAGATGGATCGTGAGAAACGGCACAAGACCGACCAGCCAGACAAGCAGGGCGGCGAGTACCGCAATGGCGGCATTCGTCGCCATGGTCGAGATCCATGGCAGCGCACCGGACCGCATCATGCCGAAGGGCAATCTCTGCTTGAAGAGGAATACCCAGGCCGGGCCGATGCCGAACATGACGAGCGGGTGCCGGTAGAGACGGTAGCCAAATCGCTGCCAGGGCGTCGACATCGCATATTCCGCGACGGTGAGCGTCGTTATGTCGCCGACGCCTCGTTCGTCGAGATTGCCGGCCGAGGCATGGTGCTCGGCATGGGCGCGACGCCAGTAGTCGTAGGGCGTCAATGTCAAAATGCCGATTGCCCTGCCCGTCCAGTCATCCAGGCGGCGGCGACCGAAGAAGGAGCCATGGCCGCAGTCGTGTTGCAGCATGAAGAGGCGCAGAAGAAATCCCGCCGCCGGGACAATGAGGATCATGCCCGGCCAGAAGCCGAAACGCATCGAGGCCCAGGCGCCAGCCCAAAGAAGAGCGAACGGGACGAGGGTGACGGCGAGCTCGAACGCGCTTCGGCCGGTATGGGGCTGGCGATAGGCGGACAGGATCTTCAGCCAGGCTTTTTCACGATCGCCCCCTTCGGAGGCAGTTGCATTCGTCGTGTTCATCGGCGGGTGTCGTCTTCCGGTAATGTCCCGCGCAGCGGGAACAGGATTGATGCGTGTGGCAGGGTCAGATCCAAGGTCTGACCGAATCGCCCGGGTGATGGGCAGGTCGTGGCAATTCGGAGCGGTCTCGATGTTGATGTCATGGGATACCGTCAGCGCCTGGTCGCCATCCACAAGACATGACGGGCGCCGGTGTTCCTGCTGCTGGCGCGCACGCTAATTTCGTCCGTGGCAAAACCGGTCTCGCGCAGTCGGCGGGTGAACCCCCGGTCAGGCGCCGAAGACCAGACGGCGAGCACGCCATTTGTGCGCAGTGCAGACTTGGCGGCCCGAAGCCCGTCATGGCTGTACAAACCGTCATTGGACGCGCGCGTCAGCCCATCGGGCCCGTTGTCGACATCGAGCAGGATCGCGTCATAGGCGGCCTTCTTCGATCGGATGAGCGCGCCGACGTCACCGACATGGATATCGACGCGCGGGTCGTCGAGTGTCCCGCCGTGGAGATCCGCCAGAGGTCCGCGCCCCCATTCGACGACCGCCGGAACGAGTTCGGCGACGACGACACGGGCATCTTCCGGCAGTGCGCCGAGCGCGGCCCGCAAGGTAAAACCCATGCCGAGGCCGCCAATGAGCATGCTCGGGTTTTTCCGGCCCGCGATCCGCTCGCAGCTCAAGGTCGCCAGCGCCTCTTCCGAGCCGCTCAACCGGCTGTTCATGAGCTCCGTCGAACCGAGCATGATGGAGAATTCGCTCCCGCGCTGCTTCAGGCGCAATTCTCCGCCATCGCCGGGAATGGTCGCGCGATCAAGGTGAAGCCAGGGAAGCATCGGGACGTCTCGTTACGTTGTTTGGTGGCCTCGTATCATGGCGGCCGTGCCGAGGACATCACATTTTCGGTAATGCGCCGGCGTTTAGAGAGGGAAATCCGTGGATATTTGCGGGTCATCAGCCCATTTGGGCGCAAATGCCCGGTTGCGCACACGCTTCACGACGAATATGCTCCCGCCGGCGGCACAGTGCCGCTCTATTCACGAGGATCACATGGCGACGGGCACCGTAAAGTTTTTCAATCAGGACAAGGGTTTTGGGTTCATCACGCCCGACGATGGCGGGCAGGATGTCTTCGTCCATGTCTCGGGTGTTCAGTCGGGTGGTCCCCTGCGGGACGGCTCGAAGGTCAGCTATGACCTCGGCCAGGACCGCAAGACCGGCAAGTCGAAGGCCGAAAACGTTCGCGCGATCTGATCAGCGATCTGGCGTGCGGTGGCTTTTGCCGCCGCCGCCTAGGAATTCCAGGGTAGATTTGTCGAGCTTGCCGTCAATGTCGCATTGAAGAGCCAGCCGAATATCTGCCCCTTTGCCATGCCGGAGGCGTTCTCGGCAGGCACGCTTTCACGCGCGCAACTGCGGAAAGACGAGCCACTCCCGACGGGTTTCCGTACCCCCTTCCTTTGTCGCGGCAACAACCGCGCCGAAGACGAAATCCTGCGCCGCGGCGAAATGGACGGGCCAAAACGGACCGGCCGCCACCATCGCCGCCACTTCCCCCTCCGTCACATCGGCGCAGCCACGCCACCGCGCGCCTGATCAAGCGTTTGGCCACGCCACGGCCCCCGTTACTGTCTTCCCTCGATGCTCGCCATTGCAAAGCGCACCGCGGCTCCTATCTCTTCACGCGGAGGGCAATGGAGAAGCGGGCGATGAAGGAATCCGTCATCAATGTCGTATCGGATGATGCCGTGGAAATCATTGCGCCAGGCAGGCGCAAGGACCGCCTCCCCTGTCCGGTCATTTGCCTCTGCTGCGAACGCGCGGATCAACCTATGGACGATGACGGCTGCGGCATTTGCGATGTGTGCCTGGGTTTGCCCGTTCAGACAAAACAGAACACGGGCGATCTTGCATTCCCGATGCCCCCTCCCCATCTATCGTTCACTGCCCGTAATCGATGACTGCCTGCAGCGATGGTGTTCTGTCGCGCGTTCGTAGTCGTCCGGGTTGGAAGGGCGCTCCCCGAAAGGGTCGAGCGCCCTTCGTCATTCGGCCAGGCTTATGCCTGTCGCAACGGCGACGGGCCTTCAGAGCCGATGGACACCGCGATACCGCCGCGCCGACTCAAGCGGACGGAACCGGTGAAATGGCGAAGCCCCCGTTCACGGATTGCGGAATGTCCGAGGGAACGGGATGTCGACAGGCCGCCATCACACGAAGCCGGGCCGCCTCTGACAGCGCGTGACCGTGTCGACGGACACAACAGGCAACTTTCGCGCAAGGACCTCAAGGCATGGTGCGCGGCCATATCATTGGCACGGAGGAACCCTTGGACAATCGATCGGGTATTTTTGCATCGAGCACGGAGCGCATGGCGTGGAGCATTGCGGCACGCCACCTTGCCAGCGGCCAGAAAGACCCCGTCTTGATGATCATCGAGGGCATAGAGGACGAGCGTAGACGCTGCATCGAACTGTTGCAGGCCGCAGCGGGAGACAATGTCGAGATCCCGCCCTTTCTGACCGATCCCGATCACACGTGGTGATCGGCGGCAATTTTCCCGGATTTCAGCGCCGGTCAACGTCCACTGGACGCCATGTCCTCATCAACCGCGTGGGTATGTGCAATCATAGTTCGAGCGGTCAGTGGAGCCATATCAGAATGTGGGCTTCCTCTGCTGCGGCGACAAACGCCAGACGCGCCTCGTTCCCCGGCGCTTCATTCTCCAACGCCTCGGCACACAGATCCAGAGCGTGAAGGAATGCGCGCCCCTGTTCAACGGGCCAATGCTCCGTCAGCAGGATTGCCGCTTCGTGTGTGGATTCCACGATGAGCGGCCCACCGATGGTATCGAGGTTGATTGCGACACCTGCCGGCCAATCCATGAGCAAGCGAGACTGCATTGCCTTTCCTCCTGCATATAAATGCGGGCATGCTTATTTAGGTTCCGGCGTCGCCTCAGATAACGTTCTCCATGGAACAGTTTCCCCGAGGAGCCGAAGGTTCGCCGAACGGCCGGTGTCGGCAGGCTCGACCGTCGGAAGCCCCCGGCTCGATCCTGGACGCGCGGCGAGCCTGGCAAGGCTGTCCGACCCCTTTCATTCTTGTTCTTGTTCTTGTTCTCGTTATCCGCCTGCCGTCCGCGAGCACGATCAATCATCTGCGCGTAACGGCCGCATGACGGATCGACCTTGAGCTTCCCCGATACGGAGCCGGTCTCGCCGCATTGTTTCTTTCACCGGCCTCGCGAATCCGGGGGGTCGTTGAATGCGACGACATCGGCACTTGGCGTCGCCAAGGACGCGCACAAACCCAGCCTGGAACTTGTTTGTCCGCGCCCGGTTATCCCCCCGCAAAGGAGACCGACCATGCAGGATGACTTCGACACCTTCATGCGGACGCGCGAGGCCGCTGCCGGCGCCTACACGACGGGGGACGCCCGGCCTCTGGAAGCGATCTCGCAGAGATCGGGACCCGCGACCTTCTTCGATCCCGGCGGCGGGTTGACCGAAGGGGCGGAGGATGTGCTCAAGGCCAACATCGACGGCGCACGCGCCTTCGGGCCGAACGGCAAGACGCATTTCGACGTCAGAGACCACGGCGCGTCCGGAGATCTTGCCTTCTGGACCGGCTACCAGCTCGCGAGCGTCGAGCTGAACGGAAAGCAGCAGGACATGAAACTGCGCATTACCGAAGTCTTCCGCCGAACGGACGACGGCTGGAAGCTGGTACACCGCCACGCCAGCATGGCAAAACCCGAAGGCGAAAAGGACAGTTAGGCCTCGCCGCGCAGGCCGGGAAACGGCGCCCTGCGACGCCGCGAGCGTAAACGCCGCTCGCCATCGCCAAACCGCCTTGAGGCACGCACCAAGAAAGGTCGTGCATTCGGCGGGCGAATGCCGGACCTCATGCGACTGGCATCGTCCCGAGGGAATGACCCGATAGAGGCCGCCGGGCACAGCCCGGCGGCCAAACCATATTCTCGATGTGGAAGCTAAGCCTTCGGCAGCAATACCTTGTCGATGACATGAATGACGCCGTTCGACTGCTTGACGTCGGCGATCGTGACGGTGGCCGTGCCCCCGGTCTCGTCGGTCAGGGTGATCTTGTCGCCGTCCATCTTGGCCGTCAGCGTGCAGCCGCCGACCGTTTTCACCGGATGGCTGCCGCCATCATCCTTGATCATCTTTCCGATCGCCTCGGAAAGCGCGCTGGCGGCGACGACGTGGCAGGTCAGGACCTTGACCAGCTTGTCCTTGTTTTCCGGCTTGAGCAGGGTGTCGACGGTGCCCGCCGGCAATGCCTCGAACGCTTCGTTCGTCGGCGCGAAGACCGTGAACGGGCCAGCCCCCGCGAGGGTGTCCACGAGGCCTGCCGCCTTGACCGCGGCGACCAGTGTCGTGTGATCCTTGGAATTGACGGCGTTCTCGACGATGTTCTTGTCCGCGAACATCGGCGCACCGCCGACCATCGGGTTTTCCGCCTGCGCGGCAAGCGCGCTGAGGCCAAGAGCGGCGCTGAGCACGATGGAGCGGATAGCAAAACGGGTCATGGATCGTCCTTCCTTTTCTCGGCCCACGCCATGCGGGCCCTCCCAGGGTGATGCCCGATCGGGCGATCCTGATGAGTAACGGGAGCTTGAGAAAAAGAGTTTCAGGCCGACGCAGATTTTCGCTAAGCGCCCTATATTGAAGATATTTTTCAACCCTCTTATCTGAGGTTAGGGTAGCCGCACTGAACCGGAGGCGATGACCGGTCCCGTTGCCGTCCCCGTCGGAGAGCCCCCGAACGGCTCCACGCTCACGGCGAGGACCGCGCCAGCGACAAGGCGTTCCCGCATTTCAGGCGGCACGACAACGTCGCCCTCCCCTGTCTGCGGAAGGACGCCGAGAGAGACGGGAGGAGCATCCCCCTCGACAAGCCAGAGTTCGAGCGATTTCTGCTCGGGTTTGCGGGCTGCGACCGGTGTAAAACGCAGCCGGCCGCTGTCTCCGTCATAGCGCGCAAGCAGGTCGACGCCAGCACCCTCGCCGGAGAGTTCGGCGACCAACCCGGATTGCGGGGCTTCCTGCGGCAGGCTGGTCGACAGGACCGCGCCGACCGCGACGATCAGGCAGGCCAGCGCCGCCCACCGCCAGAAAGAGGCGGAGTTCCAGATCCCGCCAAACGAGGCCGACCGGCTCGGGGCGGATGCGGCGCCGAAGAGGCGGCTCTCGACAGCGGCAAATGTGCCGGCGGGCGGCGGAACCTGTTCATAATCGTCGTTGAGGGGCGAGAGGTTCGCTTCCCATTGCGCGACCAGAGCTGCAAAGCGCGTGTCCGTCCCGATGCGCGCCTCCACCTTGCGACGGTCGCTCTGCGAGAGCAGTCCCAGCACATATTCGCCGGCGATTGCCTCGTCGCGTCGTTCGCTTTCCTTGCCGTCTTCAGGTGCCGTCATCGGTTCATGCACTCTCTCAGCTTCAACAGGCTTCGCCGAAGCCAGGTTCTCATCGTGTTCAGGGGCACGCCAAACATCTCTGCGAGTTCTTCGTAGGTTACGCCCTCCACATAGGCACGGCGCACGGCCGATGCCCGGTCAGGCTCAAGTTCGTTCATGCAGTTCTCGATCCGCCTCCCCTCCGAGGAAAGCACGGCATTCTCCTCAGGGGTCGCACGCGCATCGGCGAGATCGTAGGCCTCATCGATGTCGACGGCCGTCGGCCGCCGGGCGCGAATACGGTCGATCGCCTGGTTTCTCGCAATGGCCGCCAGCCACGACATCGGATCGGTATCGCCTGAAACGTACCGATCCGCGCGTTGCCAGATCTTCACATAGACCTCCTGCAACGCTTCTTCCGCTTCGCTCCTGTCCTTGAGGATACGAAGACAAATGCCGAAGAGTTTCGGTGCGCTCCTGTCGTAGAGCGCCGCGAAGGCCCTGCGGTCCCGCAGGGCGATCCGGCCGAGGAGAGTGGAGATGTCGTTGCCCGTCACGCGCCATGTTCCATCGACGACCTCGTCAAGCCTTCACCGGCGATGGTGAACGGCAGCAATGTTGGATCAATTTTGCGCGCTCGGCAACGGACGGAAGAAACGTGGCGAAGGCAGCCGGCTCAGATCCGCACTCACGCGTGCACGGCGGCCTTGCGCCCCCCGCCTTGCAATCGGGCAAGCCGCCGCATCGCCTCGACACCCAGCAAGGGCCCGATCCCGAAGACGGCCAGCGTCGGACGCCAGCCGAACGCGCTTGCCAGGAGAGGCGCGGCCTGAATGGTCATTGCCGTCAGCAGGAAGCCGAGGGCGGTCTGAAACGTCATCAGGCTTCCCGCCCGATCCGGTGGCGCACCGTCGGCGACCAGCGCGGAAAACAGGGCGCTGTCGGGAATGACGCAAATTCCCCAGAGCACGGCAAGCGGCACCGTCAACGCCGGCGAGCCGCCGAAGCTCAAGGCGGTGGCAATTGCCAGACAGCCGCTGAGCCCCATCACGCCGCCGGCAACACGCGCCTTCCCGACGCGGTCGGCAAACGCGCCGGCGGGAACGCAGAACAGGCCCCCCAGTCCTATCGCGAAGAATGTCGCCAGCCGCGCCGTCCAGGCCGCCTCGTCCGCCCCCGCCAGCGTCAGGGACGCCGTCAGGGCCGTGCCGATCCAGGCCCAGAAGGCATAGAGCTCCCACATGTGGCAAAGATATCCGCAATAGGCGAGACGTACGGGGCGCAGCCGCCAGGCCAGCCGAAGCGCGGAGGGGTCGAACCGTGACGCGGTGGCGTGATGCGGTCCGAGGCGCGTCGCCAGGATCAGCATGGCGGCCGTGGCGGCCAACAGGCTTGCCAGCATCACCGTATCGCGCCAGGCCGCCCCTCCGGCCAGCGCAAGCCCGTGGGGTGTCGCCGAGCCGAGCGTCAACGCGCCGACCAGCATTCCCACCACCAATCCGCGCCGCCGTGTCGTCCAACCGACGGCGATTTTCATGCCGACAGGGTAGACTCCGGCCAGCGCCATGCCGGTGATCGCCCGCAACAGGACCTGCAGGTTGCCACCAACCGGTGTGACGACGAGAAGCGCATTCGCCCCCGCCGCCACGAGCGCGCTCACCGCGAAGACGCGGCGCGGATCGTAGCGATCCGACGTTCCGTGAACCGCCAGGGCAAGGGCGCCGATCACGAAGCCAAACTGGACGGCAGCGGACAGCAATCCTGCCCGCGAGGCGCCAAGCTGCGCTTCCCGAGACAGTTCCGGCAGAATTGCGGAGGAAACGAACCAGAGCGACATTGCCCCGATCTCGGCGAGGACAAGAAGAGCGAGGCTGCGGCCGCGCCCGGCGACGGGTTCGTTCTCTGTCATGAGATCACCCGCTCGCGAAAAGAGCGGGACAGCAGGCGAAGCATAAGGCCCCTCCTCCCGCCGGCGTTCCGGTCAGCCGCGCTGCATCCTGTCATCGGACGTCGCCTCCCGGTCCAGCTGCTCGGGCTCATCGTCTTGGGTCCGCTCCCTCGCCGGAAGGCCTGTCGATCCTGCTGCTGGACTGTTCAACTATGCCCGAAAACGCTGTCACCGTCACGAACAATTTAGGTGCACCAGAAGTGACACCAATTGACGGATCGCGAAATTAATGGCACACATAGTGTCACGATTTACGAAAGGCCATGCCGATGGAAGCCCGCAGCTACAACAGCCCACTCCGACAGGAAAAAGCACGCGAAACGCGCGAAGCGATCCTGAAGGCGCTTTACCGGCTGATGAGTGCCTCCGGCATGCCGGATGAGATCAGCATGGAGACGATCGCCACCGAAGCGGGCGTGCAGCGGCGAACGGTGTTTCGGCACTTCCCGACAAAGGACGATCTTCTCGCAGCCTTCTGGCCATGGCTGAACGACATGATGGGCGCCTCCATCGCGCCTAAGGATGTCGACGCCATCGTGGAAGGGCCGACGGAGGCCTTCCCACGTTTCGACGCCCATGAGGCCGCCATCCGCGCTTCCCTTCATTCCCGCACCGGACGGGACATGCGCGCTGCGATGATCGCCGGTCGTCGCCTGATCTTCGCCGCAGCGCTCGCCCCACGACTGGCCCACCTTTCGCCGGCCGAGGCCAGAAGGGTCGAGGCGCTGGCGCACCTGCTCTACTCGGCCTCCGCCTGGGAGGTCCTCAAGGATTATGGCGGCCTCACCGGTGCCCAAGCCGGAGAAGCTGCCTCTTGGGCGCTCGAAACGATCCTGTCCGCGGTCGCCTCGGGCTCGTCGCCGCGGACGTAACATCGAAAGCCAAGGAGATTTGGCAATGAGCATGAAAGTCACGACGCCGCAGGACGGCGAAGCCCGGTGGGTCGTCGCGGATCATATCCGGTTCCTGGGCGGGTTTGCGGGCGCAAATGTCGAACTCGTGGAAGTAGAGATCCCGCCGGGCTCCGGCACGCCTCCGCACAGACACGCCTCGCCCGAACTGTTCTATGTGATCGACGGTGAGGTCACCATCCGGCATTTCGCGGCGGGAAAGCCTCCGGTGACGGTCACGGCGAAAGCCGGCACATCCATCAGCATCGACGGCGATATGCCCCACAACTACATGAATGAAAGTGGCACGTCCGCGCGCATGCTCGTGCTTGTCGAACCATCGATGACGGCCTTCTTCCGCGAAATCGGGACAGTGGTGCCGCAGGGCGAACCCGACTTCGGCCGGATCGGCGCCGCGATGCAGCGACACGGGATAGAAGCGCTTCAGATGGCGTGCTGAAGAATCGTTGGTCTCGCTCTGTCGCATCGCGATGAGAGCGAGACCAACGGCACACGGCAGCATGTTGATACCGACGGCCAGTTCGCGCATGGCGTCGGCGCGTTTGAAGGTCCCGAACTCGATCGCCGCCCGGTGCAGGAAGAGCGCGGCCGCCGATCCAACGATGCCCGCAGCGGAAATTCTTGTTGCATTGAAAGTGGCCCGATGTCTCGTAGCGCGCCGACGGATGTAGCAGACAGGCTGACGCAGGACCCCGCCTGGCGCTTTGGTCATATCGCAGCCCATCGCTCAGAAACGAACCAGAGTGCACAACGCGGCAGTTACGTTGACTGCTGCAGCTGCAGCGAAGAAGGACTTCCTAGAACCCACCCGATTGAAGGGCGCGATGCGGGACCTCTGCGAAGGGTTATGTCGCGACCAGGCAGCGCCTCAACAATTTCGTTGCGAATTCGATCTCGTCTTCATTGGATGCGGCAAAACCGACAAGAAGCGCCTTCCTGGGCGAGGTCCGGTTTGCAAAGTAATAGGACAATTGCTCGACGCCGAGATTGTTTTGCCGGCAACGGATCAGGATCGCATCCTCATCGACCGGCTGATCCCTGTAATAACAAAGATTGTAGAAGCCCGAAGCGAACTCGGGCGGCTCGAAAATATCGGCGAAATCGGATCGCAGAATTTGCAGAAGCCGGTTCTGTCGCTTGGCATAGATCCGGCGCATTCTGTGCAGATGGCGAACATAGTGGCCGTCTTCGATAAGCCGACCGACGATCTGCTCGGTAAACTGCGGCAGCGCCCTGTAGCGAACCTGGATCAACCGACGACATTGCTCCGCAAGCGCCCTCGGCATGATCATGTAGCCGACGCGCAACGATTGCAGCAAGGTCATGCTGAAAGCGCCGACATAGATGACCTGATCAGCCTGGTCGAGCGCCTTCAACGGCGGAATGGGACCGCCCCGATAACGGAACTCGCTGCCGAGGTCGTCCTCGATAATCAGTGTGCCGCGATCTGCCGCCCAATGCAGCATTTCGAGCTTGCGCTTCATGGGCATCGCGATGGTCATGGGCTGCTGCTTCGCGGCCGTGACAAAGGCGAGCTTGACGTCACGGTTGGCGACCGTGTGCGGGTCCGGCCCTGATGCATCGACATGCATCGGTTCGATCTTGCAGCCGGAGGACTGGAAAATTGATCGGATCGCCGCCATGCCAGGCTCCTCGAACGCGACGGTGTCGCCCGGATCGAGCAGCAATTCGGCGAGAAGCGTGACGGCATGATGCGCGCCAAGCGTCGTCACCACTTCCTCCGGCTCGCACCGGATGCCGCGGCTGACGGCGATATGACGGGCGATCTGCTCTTCGAGCAGGGAGGGACGTAAAATCTCGCGGTAATTGACGATGCGGAAGTCGCCCGCCGCATAGACCTCCTTCGTCAACCGTGACCAGATATCCACGGGAAACAGCCGATGGTCGGGCGTTGCCATATGCAGGTGCTGCGAACCGTCGTTCAGCGTCAGCGACGTCCGCCATGTCAACGCCTGCCCCCGCCGCGACAACTTGTCTGCGAACCGATCCGGTGGAAAATCCTTGCCCTCGGCAGAAGCGTCGGACGGCCGGCTTTGACGGCGTGGAACGGTTTCCACATAGGTGCCGCTGCCCCGCATGGAACTGAGATATCCCTCGGCCACGAGCTGGTCGATCGCCGTCACCACCGTGAAGCGGGATACCCCGAGGCTTTCCGAGAGAACACGCGTCGAAGGGATGCGCGTCCCGCCGGAAATCGCGCCCGACAGGATCATTCCCCGCAGACCGTCATAGAGCTGAAGGTAGAGCGGGCGATCGCTTTCGCCATCGAGTATCAATCCATCCAGGCTGGAACCGTCGATCGTGCGGGCGATGATACCTCTCCCTACGCCTGTGCCAGCCACCAAGTGGACTGGTCATTTTTCCGATTTCTGGACATGTATACGGTATTCTTGCCGAATAATATCCACCCCGGATCAGGCATCACGGTCTGCGGACGAGCCGCTGACCAGGCCATTTCAGCCACTCGGGGGACTATCGATGGATGAGCTAAACTATCTCTCCGGCCTCGTTGCAAAAGGCCGGATGTCGCGTCGCGACTTTCTCTGCCGCAGCGCCGTATTCGGTGTGGGCCTTGCCGCCGCGGGCTCCCTGCTGTCCACCGCGGCGCGGGCCGAAGGGCCGGTGCGCGGCGGAACGATCAGGATCGGCATGCAGGGCGGTGCATCGACCGATAGTCTCGACCCCGGCCTTGCCACCAATCAGGTCACGGCAATGGTCAATCACCTGTGGGGCGAAACCCTTGTCTGGCTCGCGCCGGATGGTTCGCCGGTTCCGGTTCTTGCAGAAGAATGGAGCGCTTCGCCAGATGCCAAGACCTGGACCTTCAGGATCCGCAAGGGCGTGCAGTTCCACGACGGCAGGACGCTGAAACCGGACGACGTCGTCGCGACGATCGAGCGTCACTCGGACGAAAGCGCAAAATCCGGCGCGCTCGGCATCCTCAAGGGCATCGAAACGGTCAAGGCGGATGGTGACGCCGTCGTCTTCACCCTGAAGGAAGCCAATGCCGACATGCCCTTCCTGATGATCGACTATCATCTGGTGATCCAGCCGAATGGCGGGAAGGACAATCCCGAAGCTGCGATCGGCACCGGCCCTTACAAGCTCGCCGGCAGCGAGGCAGGCGTCCGCTACAACGCGACCCGCTTTGAAAACTATTGGGCCAGCGACAGCGTCGGGTTTGCCGAGCAGATCGAGATCGTCGTCATCAACGACGCGACAGCGCGCATCGCCGCCATGCAGAGCGGCCAGGTGCACATGATCAACCGGATCGAACCGAAAACCGTCGCGCTCCTGAAGAACATGCCGCGGGTCACGATCCGCAACGTATCCGGTCGCGGCTTCTATCCGTTCAACATGTTCTGCGACACGGCCCCCTTCGACAACAAGGACCTGCGCCTCGCCCTCAAATACGCGATGGATCGCGAGACGATGATCGAACGCATTCTGCAAGGCTACGGCTCGGTCGGCAACGATACCCCCATCAACAAGGCCTATCCGCTCTATGAAGCGATCGAGCAGCGGGCTTACGATCCCGAGAAAGCCGCCTTCCACTTCAAGAAGTCCGGACATGGTGGCGCCGTTGTGCTGCGCACATCGGAAGTCGCGTTTCCCGGTGCGGTCGATGCCGCGGTTCTCTATCAGGAAAGCGCCAAGAAGGCCGGCATCGAGATCGACGTCAAACGTGAACCCGGCGACGGCTACTGGTCGAACGTCTGGAATGTGCAGCCCTTTTCGACCTCCTATTGGGGCGGGCGGCCTACACAGGACCAGATGTATTCCACCGGCTACATCTCATCGGCGGACTGGAACGACACCCGCTTCAGGAACGAGTCCTTCGACAAACTCGTGACGACCGCACGCGCGGAACTCGACGAGACGAAACGGCGGGCGATGTATCGCGACATGTCGGAAATCATGCGCGACGAAGGCGGGTTGATCGCGCCGATGTTCAACGACTTCATCGACGGCGTCAGTGAGAGCGTCCAGGGCTGGGTGGACAATCCCGCGGGTGAACTCATGAACGGCGACGCGCCGCTGCGATGCTGGCTCAGCGCCTGACGATAGCTCCGAATCGAGCGCACCGCCCTTCGGCGGTGCGTGATGCCCTGCAAGGACATGCACATGCCGCTTCGCAACAAGCTCCTCCTGATCATCCTCGACGGCCAGCCCTGGCGCAACGCGCGCCGGCTGATGGGCAATCTGGAAGGCTGGGTCGCAGCCGGCGAAGCACGCGTCTGGAGGATGCGCTCGGTCCTGCCCTCGACCTCCGCATCCTGCTACGCATCCATCCACACCGGCGTGCCACCGCAAGTACATGGCGTTCTTTCCAACGAGACGCTTTTCCGCGTCGAGCAGCCTGACGTCTTCTCCGAGGTGGCCAAAGCCGGCGGCAAGACCGGCGCCGTTGCCCATTCCTTCTGGTCGACCTTCTTTCAGCGCGCGCCCTTCGACATGGTGCGGGACATCGAATACGACGACGCGGACGGCCCTATCCACCATGGACGTTTCCACACCATGGCGGGCTACAATCACCAAAACCAGATGACACCCAGCGATCTCGACCTTTTCGCGACGCTGACCATGCTCACCGAACGCCACGGTATCGACTACGGCATCCTGCACACCTGTACGCTCGACAGCATGGGGCATCGCTACGGCCATGATTGTTCGCAGATGGATCATGCCTGCTTTACCATCGACGCCCAGCTCGCCGCCTTCCTGCCGCGCTGGCGCAGGAATGGCTACGAAGTCATCGTGACGGCCGATCACGGCCAGACCAACCGGGGCCACCATGGCGGCCACGACGAAGAGATGCAGGATTTCGCCTTCTATTGGTTCGGTGGCGGCGAAGGCCCCGCGCCGGACACCCTTCTCGACCAGCTGCAACTGGCTCCGACCGTGTTGTCACGCCTGGACATAGAGCCCCCTAGGAGCATGCCGTTCAGGACGTTTCTCGTTTAGAGTTTGTCAGGGAAAAGTGGGAACCGGTTTTCCCAAAAGGACAAACGAAAACAAAAGAATTCAGAGCCTGTATGGTTCAATCTGAACCTGACATGCTCTAGCACCGCCAGCGATGACCGCCGCCCCTAACACGGCGTCGGCCGGCCGACGCCGCTGCGGCGTCATAAGCCGGCGTCGTCGTGAAGAAGCTCTCCACTGAAACCGCATGCCGCGCCGTGATAACCGATGCAGCCGCTGCGCTCTTCCAGCACCAGCTTTCGACCTTCTTTGAACGTCAAGCCGATTTCGCAGTACCGTTCCGCAAGACCGGGAGCCGTCGAATTCGGGTCGTAGGATTCATTTTCGACGAAGAAGTTACCGCCCGCCCTGTCGAGCTTCACCTCGCCATCGATACCACCGCCGCATCCGGGAAGATCGCCGTCCATGGCGACGGTCGTTCCGATCGAGATCTTGTAGACGTCGTCCTGGAGGTGCTTGAGATCCACGGTCAGATCGCCCTCTCCCTGGCCGGACCAAAACCCCTCGACCCCGGCGGGATCCAGCGCATGGGCGGGCACCACAGCAAGATTGAGCGAGGCAGCGACAAGAAGAAATTTGAACATAGGGTCTCCAAAAATAAGATTGCCTGACAATGACGAACCGGCGCTGAAACCTTTCATGGATGGGTGTGAGCAATCAAGTCGGCGTTTGGGTTTGCCGTCCTGGTTCCCCAAGCCAGCCTCTCAGCGGCATCTTGCGGGAATGGTGACGGGTGCCGCAAGGGAACCATTCTCGCCGCTTCGCGCTCCTACGGTTGGAGGAGAGTGCCATGGATGCACGTACCCGACACCACAGGGTCAAGATCGCCGGCGTCGATACCTTTTATCGGGAGGCCGGACCGCCGGGCGCACCGGTCGTCCTCTTGCCGCACGGCTATCCGTGCTCGTCCTTCGAATTTCGCAATCTCCTGCCCCGATTGGCGGACAGATGGCGGCTGGTCGAGCCGGATCTTCCGGGCTTTGGCTATAGCGATACGCCCGAAAACTTCTCCTTTACGTTCGATGGCTATGCCGCATGGCTGGATGCCTTTGTCGAAACCCTCGCTCTTGAGCGTTTCGTTCTCTATCTGCATGACTTCGGCTCGCCCATCGGGGCAAGGCTTGCCATCAGGCGGCCGGAGCGCATCGTCGGACAGATCATCCAGAACGGCGACATTCCCTACGAAGACGCGTTGGGGCCGAAATACGCCGATATCGAAAAATTCTGGACCCTGCCGGAAGATCGGCTGCGCGCCGAAATGCGCAAGGCGGTCACGGAAGAAAACTTCCGCGAGGAGTTCCTGAACGACGTTCGCCCTGAACTCTCCGCGCTCATCCCGCCGGACCTTTGGCACTTGCATTGGAGCTTGATGACGGAACGCCGGAAGGATGCCGCCGCGCGGCTCCTGTCCGACCTGAAAGTCAACAGGCGCTGGTTTCCGGCCCATCGCAGCTACCTGCGAACACATCAGCCGCGGACGCTGATACTCTGGGGACCGCAGGATCACTACATGCCGGAGACCTCCGCGCGCGCCTATCTCCGCGACCTGCCCGACGCGGAACTCCATCTCCTCGACGGAGGACATTGGCTGCTGGAAACAAACCTCGATGAGGTCGTTCCCCTCATCCGGAGCTTCCTTGAACGGCTATAGAAATATGCCGGCGAGGCCGGGCCTGTTTGAGGCTGGCGAAAGGAAGGTTGGCCGAAAACGAAGTCGAACCAACACAGCTACCCTCGCAGGTCGACGGCTTCGTCAGGCTGCGGCAACCAACCCAATACGTATATTCTCTTGCAACTTGAGAGGCCTCTGAGTTTAGATGCATCACACGGCCACAACCAAGGGGTCGGTATCCAGTGATGTATCTGTGTTGGGAGCCTGCCTGTGACACTCGGCAAAGCCTTTGGATGGGGTATCGTTGTCCTGCTTTGCCTAGTTGGAAGGATTCCGTTCGCATATGCTGCGTCCACGGGCAAGGTTGCCCTCGTCATCGGTAATGCAAAATACGCCGAAGTCGCAGCGCTCAAGAATCCAGAAAATGACGCCGTGGACATGGCGGCCGCCCTCAGTGAAATCGGCTTCGATGTCACCGTTAAGCTCAATGCCGACATCGAGACATTTGACGATGCGTTAGGCGAATTCCAGCAGAAAGCCGAGGGCTCTGAAGTTGCCGTCATCTTCTACGCCGGCCACGGCATCGAATTCGAAAATCGGAACTACCTGTTGCCCGTCGATGCCGCGTTGGAGAAGGAAAGCCAGATTCGATACAAGACCTTGGAACTGGAACGTCTCGAAGAAGCCGTAAGTGGCGCCTCGAAACTTCGAATGGTGTTCCTCGATGCCTGCCGTAACAATCCTTTCGCAGATCGCATTCAGGCGCGGGGCGGAAAGTCGCGCTCCGTAATCGGACGAGGACTTGCAAAAGTCGAACCAATTGACGGTACCGTTATTGCCTATTCGGCGAAGGGCGGCACGACAGCGAGTGATGGCGACGGGCGTAACAGTCCTTACACGGCCGCTCTTCTCAAGTATGTACGCCAACCGGACCTCGACGTGGATCGCATGTTACGCATGGTGCGCGACGACGTACTGAAGGCGACGAACAGAGAGCAGGAACCTTTCGACTACGGTTCACTGCCTGCAGAGACGATCAGTCTCAATGCGAAAGATGTTTCGGCCATACCTGCAGCAAAGACAAGCTCCGACAACACCACCATGGCCGCCCCCCTGAACAACGCGGCCAAAGAAGCTTGGGATGCCGTAAAGGACAGCAAGCTTCGCAGTGATTTTGAAACGATCATACGGCTCTTCCCGACGACATTCTACGCGACACTCGCCCAGAACCGCATCGCTGAAATCGACAAGCAGACTCCATCGCAACCGGGCGACACGCTTGCCTCAACCGGCACGGAAAACTCGCCGACACAAATCAACATTCCGGTCGGTGAACCGCAGAGCTGGTTTCTTGCCTTGTATCCCAACATCGATTTCTACGGTGGGGATCTGGTTCCTACTGGCCTGAAGGCAGAGACACCGGAGCAATGCGCTCAATTCTGCGGAAACGATGCTGCCTGCAAGATGTTCACCTACAACACGCGGGCGGGCATGTGCTTTCTGAAAAGCGGCTATGAGGTCGCGCAAAGGGCCACGGAGGCTATCGGTGGCGTCTTTTACAAGGGCACCAGAAACGAACAGCGCGTTGTCCGAGCCGAATGGGAGTTCATGGTCTCAGCAGATATTCAGGCCTATGACATTGGCTCAACACGCGACATTGACTATTCATCGTGCTTCGCGACCTGCCGTAGCACCAATGAATGCCAGGGTGTTTCATTTGTCGGAAAGCTGAAGCGCGACAAGTGCTGGCTTAAGGGAGGGAACGTTAGCACTGCTTTTGCCAAGAAGGGCGTTGTATCGGCGCGCCGCATCGATCTCACGGTCGCTCCTGTCGCAGTCATACCCGTGAGTGCCAAGGATTAGATATGGTTAATCCCCGGTTAATCCTTGTCGTCTAGATTGGCGCAGTTGACCAAACTGGAGATTGTACATTGCGCACGCTTGCTGGTATCGCAGGAGTCGTTGCACTTTTGCTCTCTGGACCTGCCGCCGCAGGCGGCAAGGCAGTAACAAGCGGCACCGCAATAGATGCTGCTGACGGCTTGCGTGCGGCAATCGGTCAAATGATCATCGTGGGTTTCGAAGGAAGCTCGACAAAAAATCCCGCCTTCCGCAAACTTGAAGACAAAGTTCGTCACGGCCAGGTTTCGGGTGTCCTCTATCTTCAGCGAAACATCGCCTCGAAGGCGTCAGTCATAGCAATGAACGACGCCCTTCAGAAAGCCGCTCCAAGCCCGCTGATCATCGCTGTCGATCAGGAGGGTGGCGCGATCCAGCGCATACCGGACGGCATGGCTTTCCCTCGCGTTCCCTCTGCCAAAACGATCGCCAATAGACTTACTTTGCAAAAGGCCTATCAAGCGTATTCGGTGCTCGCCCGAAGCCTGCATTCCTGGGGTTTCAACCTCAATCTCGGTCCTGTCGCAGATCTGAATGTCAATCCCGCCAACCCCATCATCGGCAAATTGGGGCGGAGTTTTTCGGGCAAGCCGGAAACCGTCATTCACTATGCTGCGGCGTTTGTCGATGCACATCGAAGATTCGGCGTCCTCACATCTCTCAAACATTTCCCGGGGCACGGCTCCGCGCGGACAGACAGCCATGAAGGTTTTTCTGATGTCTCCGACACCTCGAAACCCGAAGAACTGGCGGTATTCAAAAACCTCATCCAGGACGACTATGCCGACGTGATCATGATCGGCCACACCTATGACGCCAAACTGCAGCCCAACGGCAAGCGGCCGGCCACGCTTGACCGAGACGTGGTAACCAATCTGCTCCGCAAGAAAATGCGCTACAACGGCCCCGTCATCACCGACGACCTTCAAATGGCAGCCGTGGCAGACCATTTTTCCCTTAAAGACACCGTGATCGGTGCCGTGCTGGCAGGAAACGATCTTCTCGTGTTTGGCAATTCCAAGTCCATCGATCCGGAAATTGATGTCAAGGTGACAGGTATCCTGCTGGCCGAAGCCGAAAAGAATCCCGAGCTTCGCAATATGATCGAGCGCGCAGCCGACCGGATAGCAGACCTGAAGAGAAACTTGGGACAGGGCGTAGACAGAATGTCGACACGCTCCATCACGGGCAGCCCCCCGGAATACCTCACACCGGACTTTGTAGACTCTCAGGCGCGGCCCGCGATTCTCGTTCCCGCATTTTGAGGCAACGTCCCCGTTGCCCATCGGGGTCCCAATCCGGCTCCCCGATCGTTGGCGGCACCGGCTTTGGGAGCAAACGCGATCTCTCTCGAAATCCCCAAGCTCTACCCGGCCGTCACCACCTGCCGCCGCTGGCGCAGCTTCGGCCAGAGAATCAACCAGCTCACCAGAGAGAGGTTCACGACGTTCCACAGGAAGCCGTGCAGGAAGGCCAGGCGGTAGGATCCGGTGGCGTCGAAGATGTAGCCGGCGGCGAGACCTCCACATGCCATGCCGAGCACGGTCGCCATGAGGACCAGGCTGATGCGGATGCCCGCCTCGCGCGGCGGCAGGAACTGGCGGATGATCACCGCGTACATCGGCACGATGCCGCCCTGGAACAGTCCGAACAGACCGGAGATCACATAGAGCGCAGACTGGCTGTTGAAGAACAGATAGAGCAGGAGCGCCGCCGCCTGCATCGACGAGCCGAGGATCAGCATCGGGCCAGCGCCGATCCGGTCGGCGACCACGCCGGAAGCAAGACGGCTGACGACCCCAAGCCCGAGCATCAATGAAACGATCTGCGTGCCGACGGCAACGCCGTAACCAAGGTCACCGCAATAGGCGACAAGATGGACCTGCGGCATCGACATCGCCATGCAGCAGGCGAAACCGGCAACGACGAGAACGCCTTGCAGCACGTTCGGCTTGAGACCGAGCTCGTTGCGCGCCGCTTCGGTCGCCGCCTCGGCCTCGGCATAGGCGGCCGTCTGGAGGCGCCGCCGCAACAGCAGGCCGAGCGGCACCATCACCACCGGGATGAAAAGGCCGATGAAGACATGGGTCGCGCGCCAGCCCTGCGTCGTCTGGAAATGCTCGATGACCAACGGCCACACGGCGCCGGCGAGATAGCTGCCCGACGCGGCAAAGGTGACGGCGAGCGCCCGGCGTTTGCGGAACCAATGAGAAAGGTCCGAGATCAATGGCGAAAAACCGGCGGCGGAGCCGATGCCGATCACCACCGAAAGGGCAGAGAATTGCCAGATATTGCTGGTGAAGGAAGCAGCGACATAGCCGATGCAGAGCAAGAATGCCCCGATCAGCACCGGTGCGACGATGCCGACACGATCCGCCAGCCGCCCCATCGCCACGCCGCCGAAGGCAAAGCCGAGCATGGTGCAGGTATAGGGCAGCGAGGCGCCGCCGCGCAGTGTGTCGAACTCAAGCTGGAGGGTTGGCAGCACGACGACAACGGACCAATTTCCGACGCAGGCAACAGTCCCGAGAACGAGCGTGAGCACCAGCCGCAGCCAGGCATAGCCTGAATCGACACCGCCACCCTTTATCCCCTCGACCGCATTCATCCGCTTCTCCAAACTTGTCTCGTGAGGTCCTCTGGGACCCGGCTTGCACGCCCGAATGAGCGGCGTTCAAGCATGCCGGAATCACCTTCGGCAACCACACCGTATCAAGTTTTCGCGGTACGAACCTCGCTTTGAGCGCGGCGAAGGGAAACGTTTCGCGACGGAACCGCCGGGATGACAGGCGCCAGCAACGGGTTCGGCAAGGAAGGCGGCGCCGGTTCCTGGTTCAGGCGCGAATATACCCGGGATGCAGCTCGATCCGTCTTGAGCGAATACGAACCGCCACGCCGTGCAGCGGGGTGCCGCAGTTCTCCGGGACACCTGCGCCCCGGAGAGCGGTCGAAAGACCTCAGCCCTGGAGGGCGCTCTCGACGGCGTCCAGCGCCGGCTTGCCGTCGAAGGTCGTCACGCCGTCGAGCCAGGGTTTGACCACATCCGGATGAGCCTTGAGCCAGGCGGCGGCCGCTTCCTTCGGGTCCGCTCCCTGGTTCAGGATCGCATCCACGATCTCGTTTTCCATCGTCAGCGTGAACTTCAGATTCTGAAGGAAACGGCTGGCATTGGGGCATTCCGCTACAAAGCCGGAGCGGATGTTGGTAAAGACCGTCGCGCCGCCATAATTCGGACCGAACGTGGCATCGCCGCCGCTCAGATAGGCAATATCGTATTTGGTGTTCATGGGATGGGGCTCCCATCCGAGGAAGACGATCCAGGCGTCCTCGCTGATCTGATGATCGACCTGCGTGAGCATGCCTTGCTCCGAGGATTCAACGAGCTCCCATCCCTTCAGCCCGAACTCGTTCTTGTCGATCATGGCCTGGATCATGGTGTTGCCCGTGCTCCCGGGCTCGATGCCATAGATCTTGCGCTCGAATTTGTCGGCGAATTTTGCAAGGTCGGCGAAATCCTTCACCCCCGCATCGAAGGCAGCCTTCGGGACCGCAAGCGTGTATTTGGCGCCTTCCAGATTGGGGCCGATCACGACAATCGACTTGTCCTCGAGAAAGGGCTTGCGATCCTGCACCATGGCGGGTTCCCAATCGCCGAGATAGACGTCGACCTCCTTGTTCTTCAAGCTTGCATAGGTGACGGGGATGGAGAGCATGATGCTGCTCGGCTCGTATCCGAGCGCCCCAAGGATGATGGACGAAATCGACGTCGTCGACGTGATATCCGTCCAGCCGACATCGGAGAAGCGGATCTGCCTGCAACTTTCAGGCTCCGCAGCGTGCGACGCGGACGGCATAAGAGAAAGCAGGCTGACGCCGGCGGCGAGAAGAAATTTCAGCATTTCGGTTCCCTCTTTTTTGAGCTTGGCATGCGCAACGACGGGGCAGCGTGCGAGATCGCGCGTCTCAGGCGACCTGCTTCTCGTCGAAGAAGAAGAGCGGACGTTCCGGGTCGAGGGCCGGACGCCCGAGGATGCTGTCGGCGGCCTTCTCCGCGATCATGATGACGGTGGCATTGAGGTTCGAACTGATCACGTTCGGCATGACGGAGGCGTCGACGACCCGAAGTCCGTCCACCCCCCTGACCTTGAGATCCGCATCGACCACCGCGAGATCGTCGCTTCCCATTCGGCACGAGCAGCTTGGATGGAATTCCGTCTCGCTGACGCCTTGCACGAAACGCAGGATGTCATCGCGCGAGGTCACGGCCGGCCCGGGCAGTAGTTCCTCGCCCAAGAACGCGCGCAGCGCAGGCTGGTTGACGATGTCACGGGCCATCATCACACCGTCGACGAGTTCTCGCCTGTCCTTCCCGGTTTGCAGGAAATTGAAGACGATCCTCGGGGACTTTGCCGGATCCGCGCTCGCAAGCTCGATATGGCCGCGCGCGTCCTGCCGGAGCTGGCTCACATGCATCTGGAAACCCTGCTCGAGCCGGATCTCGTTGCCGACATAGCGCATCGCCACGGGCGCGAAATGGTACTGGATGTTCGGAGCCGGGAGCCCGCCTTCCGTCCGCACGAGCCCCCCGGCCTCCCAGATGTTTGAGGCGACCGGGCCACGTCTGTCGAGAAGCCAGCGCGCGCCGACGACCGCCTTGACGAGTGGATTGGCGAGATGCTTCAGGGTGACGTCCTTGCGGCAGCTCCATTGCATCACGAGATCGATGTGATCCTGGAGGTTCCTGCCGACGCCGGGAAGGTCAGCCTGGACCGCGACACCCATGCGCTGAAGCGTTTCGGCCGGGCCGACGCCCGACAACAGAAGCAATTGCGGAGAATTGATCGCCCCGCCGCTCAGGACGATCTCGCGGTCCGCACGAACGACATAGCGCCTGCCGCGATGTCGGACGGCGATCGACCCGGCCCGCCCGCCTTCGATGACGACCTTCTCGACCAGCGCATCGGTCACGATCGTCAGGTTCGGCCGGCTGGCCGCGGGATGGAGATAGGCGACGGCGGCAGAACAGCGACGGCCGTTCCACTTCGTGCTGTCATAGCGAGCGAGACCTTCCGGCTTGTAGCCGTTGAGGTCGTCCGAGGTTCCGATGCCGGCCTCTTCCCCGGACGCGACGAACGCATCGTACAGGACGTTGGTCGACGCGCCCCGGCTCACGCCGAGCGGGCCCGATCCGCCATGCCAGGCATTTTCTCCCCGCTGGTTGCGCTCGGCCTTCTTGAAATAGGGCAGGCAATGGGCGTAGTCCCATGCCGGCAAGCCGAACTCCGCCGCCCAGCGGTCGTAGTCGGACGGGTGCCCTCTGAGATAGACCATGGAATTGATGGAGGAACTGCCGCCGAGCACCTTGCCGCGCGGCACCGGGATTTGCCGGCCATGCATCTCGTCTTCCGGGTCGCTCGCGTAATTCCAGTTGAGCTTCGGATCGTTCCAGACCTTGTAGACACCGGCGGGCATGTGGATGAACAGGCTGCGATCACGGCCGCCGGCTTCCAGCACCAGGACCCGGACGCCTGCCTCCGCCGACAGCCGGTTTGCCAGCACGCAGCCTGCCGAACCCGCGCCGACCACAATGTAGTCGTAGCTGCCCTCCAGCGGATTCCGGGCAAAGCTGGCCATGCGCTTCTCCTTCCCGAGGGCAAGCGATCCCGTTCCGGAGCCGCGATCGCATCTCCGGACGGATGGGATACTGGAAAGATAACAGTCGTTATTTAATTGCATAACGATTGTTATCTTTGTCGTCAACCTCGTGGCCATGCAATAGGCGTTGGCTCTTGCTGCCGTAGGCTCTATTCAAGAGACGAAGGGCAACGACGACGAGGGCGGAATGCGGCAGGCAAGGAAGGGCGCGCGGACGAAGGAGGACGATCCGGTCGTGCGGATCGTCGAGGCCGTCTGCGACGTCATCGCGGACGAGGGCGTCGGCAATCTCAGCCTGCGCAAGGTCGCGGAAAAGGCCGGAGCGACCATCGGACTGATCACCCACCATTTCCCAAACAGGGCGGCGATGGTGAAGGCGGCCGTCGAATATGCCTGGGAGAAGGCGAAGAAACAGATCAAGTGGCCGACCACGGTGAACGAGGCCGAGATCATCGCGTGCCTGGAAGCCTTCCTGCCGCTGGAGCAGCCGCGCCGGCGCGAGCTTTCAGTCTGGCTGGCATTCTGGGCGCTGACCCAGACCTCAGCGGAGCTTCAGGAAATCCACCGGGGCATCCACACATTCATGCGCGACAAGCACGTCCGCTGGATCCGGCTGATGGGATATTCCCTCGAAGACGCCCGTCGCATCGCCGACGGCCTCCTCCTGCAATGCGACGGCATTCTTGTCTATGCGCTTCTGGACGAGCCCTACTGGACGCCGGACCGCCAACGCGCCATCGTCGCCGATGCCGTCGGCAAGGTCCTGCATCGGTCGGAACCCAGGAGCGAAGGATAGGGAAATCGACCGGACATCGAGAGAACGAGAACCGCCACTCTCGATATCCGAAGCTCAGGCCACGACGGCCGCAAGCACGCTCACGCAGTCGCCGGATTTGACGAGGCCGGGAAAATGGCGGGCGGCGAGGATGCCATCCATCTTCGCCCTGATCTCCAGTGGCTCCGCGCCGGTGCGGCCGACGGGATAGATGCGGGCGACGATCTCGCCATTCCGGACGATGTCGCCGAGATCGAAGAGCGGCTCAATGAGCCCGCCATCCTCCGCGAAGGAGAAGCAGTTGCCGTCGGGCATGTCGAGCCAGATGGTTTCCGCCGCCTCGACCGTCCCCTTGAGGATACCCGCCGCCTTCAGCACGTTCGCAACGCCTGCCCTGGCGATGCCGGCGCTTTTTGCCGTTGCCGTGCCACCGCCGCCGAGTTCGGTGGTGATGAAGACCTTGCCCATCTCCTCCGCCGCCGTGTCGTACATGCCGACCGCGTCGATCTCCAGCATCTTCATCGACCAGGGCGCGCCGAAGGCGCGGACGAGATCGAACGCCTTCGCCTCCTGCGCCTTGTCGGGCAGGATATGGGCGGCGCAAAAGGGCAGGAAGTCGAGCGTCTTTCCGCCCGAGTGAAAATCGAGAACGATATCGGCGAGCGGCAGCAGCGTCCGCTGGAAATAGTCGGCGATCTTCGGGGTCACCGTTCCATCGGGCGCTCCCGGAAAACTGCGGTTCATGTTGCCCTTGTCGATGGGCGAGGTGCGCGTGCCCGCGAGGAACGCCGGATAGTTCATGGCCGGCACGATGATGACCCTGCCGGCGATATCCTCGGCCTTGAGCGACCGCGCGAGATCGAAGAGGGCGATCGGTCCCTCATATTCGTCGCCGTGGTTGCCGCCGGTCAGAAGGGCCGTCGGCCCCTCCCCGTTTTTCACCACCGTCAGAGGAATCATCACTGAACCCCAGGCGGAATCGTCCCGGCTGTAGGGCAGCCGCAGGAAGCCGTGCTGGACGCCCTCGGCCGAAAAATCGACCGTGGCGCTGATCGGCGACGGGCGAAGGTCACGGTCCGCCATGGCTCAATCCTTCACGAGAAGCTTGCGCGGCACATTGGCGAGGCACTCGACGCCGGTCTCGGTGATCAGGATGCTTTCCGTCGTCTCGAAGCCCATGTCGTCCAGCCAGAGGCCGGTCATGAAGTGGAAGGTCATGCCGGGCTTCAACTCGCTCCTGTCGCCGGGGCGCAGGCTCATGGTGCGCTCGCCCCAGTCCGGCGGATAGGAAACGCCGATGCCGTAGCCCGTGCGGTTGTCCTTCACGATGCCGTATTTCTTGAGGACCGCGAAGAAGGCGTTGGCGATGTCCTCGCAGGTATTGCCCGGTTTCGCCACCGCAAGGCCTGCCTCCATGCCCTCCAGCGTCGCCTTTTCCGCATCGAGGAAGGCCTGCGTCGGCTTGCCGAGGAAGACCGTGCGTGACAGCGGCACATGGTAGCGATTGTAGCAGCCGGCGATCTCGAAGAACGTGCCCTCGCCCGATTTCAGCGGCCGGTCGTCCCAGGTCAGATGCGGCGCGGAGGCTTCGACGCCGGAGGGCAGCAGCGGCACGATCGCCGGATAGTCACCGCCGATGCCCTCCACGCCGCGCGTGCCGGCATCGTAGATTTCCGCCACCAGATCGCATTTGCGCATGCCGACTTCGATCGTGTCGAAGATACGCTCGTGCATCTTTTCGACGATGCGCGCGGCATTGCGCATATAGGTGATTTCGGCCGCGCTCTTGACCGCGCGCTGCCAGTTGACGAGCGCGGTGGCATCGACGAAGCGGGCATTCGGCAGATGTTTGGTAAGCGCGGCGAAGGCGGCGGCCGAGAACCAGTAATTGTCCATCTCGACGCCGATCGTCAGCGTATCGAGACCGCGTTCCGTCAGCTTGGCCGAGAGATAGTCCATCGGGTGGCGTTCGGTGGACTGCACATAGTGGTCGGGGTAGCCGATGATGTTCTCGTGCTTGAGATAGGCGGTGAACTTCGCGCCATTGGCGTCCTGCCCGCGGCCATACCAGATCGGCTCGCCCGTTGGCGGAACCACCACGCACTGGTGCACGTAGAAGGACCAGCCGTCATAGCCCGTCAGCCAGTTCATGTTCGACGGATCGCTGACGATCAGCACATCGATGCCCTTGGCTTCCATGGCCTTCCGCGTTTTTTGAAGACGCGCTTCGTATTCCGGAAGTGAGAACTTCAGGTTCGCTTGTTTCATCGGTTTTTCCTCTATACCCGGCGAAAAGCCGGTCTCAACTCTCGAAGGTCGTGCCGGCGCCTGCCGCTGCCGCGCGGGCGGCGGCAAGCGTTGCGATGGCCGTGTCCTGGATGCCCGTGCCGGTAAGATCCGCCACGGTAATCTGCTCGGGGGCGCTGCGGCCCGGTTTGCGCCCGGCGACGATCTCGCCGAGTTCGGGGAAGCCCGTACCCTCGGTGACGAGGCCGGCTTCGATGGCATGGCGCAACTCGCCGAGACGGCGGGTCTGCTTCAGGCTGTCGGCGACATAGAGCCCGGCACCGGTGATGACCGCCGGCTCGATCTCGTTCTTGTGCTCGGCATCCGAGCCCATGGCCGTGACATGCTGGCCGGGCCGCAGCCATTCGGCCCTCAGCACCGGCGTTTGTGATGGCGTCGTGGTGACGATGATGTCGGCCCCGTCGACCGCCGCCTTGCCATCCGCCCTTGCATGAACAGGAAAGCCGAGCTTCAGCGTCAGGTCCGCCGCGACCGCCTCGGCCTTTGCCGCATCGCGCGCCCAGATGCGCGCTTCGCGGATCGGGCGCACGAGGCTCAGCGCTTCCAGTTGCAGCCTCGCCTGCATGCCGGCGCCGAAGATGGCGGCAACGCCGGCCTCCGGGCGCGACAAATGCCGCGCCGCGACGGCGCCGGCGGCGGCCGTGCGCACATCCGTCAGGTAGCCATTGTCGAGCAGCACTGCCTGCACAAGGCCGGTCTTCGTCGAGAACAGCACCATCAGACCGTTCGTGCTCGGCAGGCCGATGGCCGGATTGTCGAAGAAGCCGGGGCTGATCTTGATGGCGAAACCATCGAGGCCAGGCACATAGGCGGTCTTCACATCCACCTCCGCGCGCTGCTCGGGCATGTCGAGCCGCAGGATCGGCGGCATGACGACAGCCTTGGTGGCAAGCGCATGGAAGGCGTCCTCGACGCAGGCGACGGCTTCGAGATCGAGCGGCACGATGCGCCGGAGCTCCGCTTCGGTCAGGATTTTCATCGTCGTCATGCCGCCTCTTCGCCATTCATCACCCGCTGGTGCAGGCCCATATCCACGTTGCGGCCGGACAGGACGATGGCCACCGGGCCGTTCAGCCGGCCGAGCCGACCGGCAAGCATCGCGGAAATACCGACCGCCCCCGCCCCCTCGATCACCTCCCGCTCCTGCGCATAGGCATGCCGCATGCCTGCGGCAATCTCGGCTTCCGAGAGCAGGACCACGTCGTCGAGCAGGGCATGGCACATGGCGAAGGTCACGGTATTGTCGAGCCCGATGCCCCCGCCGAGAGAATCCGCCAGGCTCGCCACTTCCTCGACCTGGACCGGCCGGCCGGCATCGAGGCTCGCCTTCATCGCCGCCCCACGCGCCATGGTGAGACCGATGACGCGGGTCTTCGGCGAACGGGCTTTGACCGCTGCGGCGACGCCCGCTGCCAGTCCGCCGCCGGAAAGCGGCACGAGCACGGTCGCGACATCGGGCATGGCCTCGACGATCTCCAGCCCGAGCGTGCCCTGCCCCGCAACGATCGCCGCGTTGTCGAACGGCGGCACCATGACGAGGCCGTCTTTGGCGACCAGCCGGTCCACCTCCACCTGCGCCTCGTCCTGCGACCGGCCGACGATGCGCACGTCAGCGCCGAGCCGGCGGATTTCGGCGACCTTGTTCTGCGGCACCAGGCTGGACATGCAGATCGTCGCGACGGCACCTTCGGCCTTGCAGGCATGGGCAAGGGCGCGGCCGTGATTGCCGGTCGAGGCCGCCACGATACCCCGTGCCCGTTCCGCAGGCGAAAGGGAGAGCACCGCATTGGTCGCGCCGCGCAGCTTGAAACTGCCGGTCGTCTGATGGTGCTCGAGTTTCAGGCCGACCGGCACGCCCAGACGCTCGGACAGGACCGAGGAAAGGGCAAACGGCGTGCGCAGGACACGGCCCTCCATGCGGCGAGCCGCCTGCTCGATATCGGTCATTGTCACGGGAAGGCGCGCATTCGTCATGGCTCAACGATCCGGATAGGCGTGCGACATCAGCCGGCCGAGTTCCGGCCGCGGCGCTGCGTCACCGCACAGGCGCAGGCAGGCCCAGGCGGTGGCAAGATTGCTGGTGACGACGGGTTTGCCGATGGCGGCCTCGATCTCGGCCGCGACGTTGGCGGCGCGCACGGCCGTGCAGGAGATGAAGAGCGCATCGGAATCGGGCGCCATGGCCTCCTTCGCGAAGGCGACGATTTCTTGCCGTGCGATCCGCGCCATTTCCCGGTCATCGGTGAGGCCAAGGCAGGTAAAGCGCGCGATGTCGAAGCCGAGCGCGCGGAAATACTCGGCCATCGGCCGGCTGGTCTCGAGCGTATAGGGCGTGAGCACCGAAATACGCCGGGCGCCCAGCGCCTTCAGGCCGGATACGGCGGCGGCTGTGGGCGTGACGACGGCGGCGGCCGGCTTGGCGGCCCGCACCGCAGCCTTCACCTGCGCGTCGCCGATGACGACCGAGGCCGACGTGCAGGAATACATGACGACGTCGAGCGGCTCGTCCGGCAGGATGAGGGCTGCGCCGGCCGTCAGCGAGGGCTGCATGGCGCGCAGGTTTTCCGGCGTCACGGGATTGGCATAGGGAATGCGGGTCGCGTAGACGCCGATCCTGTCGCTCGCCACCATGCGCTGGAAATCCACCTCCGTCGTGTGATCGGTCGCCAGGATGATCAGGCCGACACGTTTTTCCAGCGGGCGATCGTCGAGCCTTGGCGCACGGGACGCGAGGGTGACATCGAGGGTGTGCATCAGCGTTCCTCCACGCGGGCATAGCGTTCTTCCAGCCAGCGCAGGAAGACGACGGAGATCAGGCTCATGATCAGGAAGAACACGCCTACCATGGTCATCGGCTCGATGTAGCGGTAGCTGCTGTTGGCCACGCTCTTGGCCTGGTTCATCAGTTCCAGCACCGTAATGGCCGACAGCAACGGCGTCTCCTTGAACATGGCGATGAGATAGTTGGCGAGCGCGGGGATCATCGGCGGCAGCGCCTGCGGCAGGATCACGTGGATCCAGGTTTGCCGGCCGGTCAGGTTCGTCGCCTTGGCCGCCTCCCACTGTCCACGCGGCACGTTCTCGATGCCCGAGCGATACACCTCCGCCGCATAGGTGCCGTAGTGCACGCCGAGCCCGATGACACCGGCCAGCAGGGCCGGCAGGCGGATGCCGATATCCGGCAGCACGTAGAAGATAAAATAGAGCTGCACGAGCAGCGGCGTGCCGCGGATGAATTCGACGATGAAGCTCGTAGCCCACGCGATCGGCCTGGGCGCGGTCATGCGCAGGATCGCGAAGACAAGGCCGACGACGGCGGCGACGGCGGCACCCAGCACGGTTGCCAGAAGCGTGATCTTCAGGCCTTCGAGGAGGGTCGGCATGATCTGCCAGACGAAATTCCAGTCCCATTCCATCGTCAGGTCCTCACGCCGTCGAGGCCACGGGTGACGCGGCGTTCCAGCCAGCGCATGCCGGTGGAAATGGCAAGCGCCATCAGGAAATAGAGCACGAGAATGACCGCGAAGGGGATCAGCGTGCTGCCGGTCTGGGCGCGCACCACCTGGGCCTGGAAGGTCATGTCGGTGAGCGAGATCAGCGACACGACGGCCGTGCCTTTCAGAAGTTCGATCGCATTGTTGCCGAAGGTCGGCAGCATCAGCGGCAGGGCCTGCGGCAGGATGACGTGGCGCATCGCCTGTCCGCGCGTCAGGTTGAGCGCGATACAGGCCTCGCGCTGTTCACGGCCGATCGCCTTGACGGCGCCGCGCACGACCTCCGCGCCATAGGCGCCGACATTGAGCCCGAGCGCCAGCACGCCGGCCTGCAGCGGCGACAGCGTCACCCCGGCGAAGGGCAGCACGAAATAGACCCAGAAGAGCTGGACGAAGATCGAGGTGCCGCGAAAGAATTCGATATAGGTGGTGGCCAGCGCACGCACCGCCATGAAGCGGCTGACGCGGCCAAGGCCGGCGAGAAACGCCATGATGACGGCGAGCACCGAGCCCATCACGGTGAGCTGAAGCGTCACGAGCGCGCCTTGCAGGATCAGCCCTATATAGCCGGACCAGTCGGTCATCGTCTTCCCGTTCGAGAGGGGGTCAGGGTGCCCTCCCCCTTGACGGGAGAGGGCGAGATGCGGAGCGCGCCTACTTCGCCGCGCAGAGCTTGTCGCGCGTGGTCGACATCGCGGCGGCGGCCGAGAAGCCGTAGGGCTCGATGATCTTGGCGAAGTCGCCCGATTCCTTCAGCTTGGCGAGCTCGACGTCGAAGGCATCGCGCAAGGCCTCGTCGCCCTTCTTGAAGGCCGCGCCGTCGCAATAGACCGGAGCGCCTTCCACCGGCGCCACGACCTCGACATTGGGATCGTTCGCCTTGGAAACGAGATCGTTGATCGACAGCACCGGCAGCGAATAGACGTCGATGCGGCCGTCCTGCAGCATCTTCAGGCCGCTCTGGCCATCCGGCACGACGATGACGCGGTCGCGCGGCACGCCCGCTTCGAGCGCCAGCTTTTCTTCCGTGCCGCCGCCCGGCGCGCCGATCTTGGCGTCGGGATTGTCGGCGATATCCTTGTAGCTCTTCAGCTTGAGCGGGTTGCCCTTCTTGAGCGCGAAGGCTTCCGCGTCGCAGAGGATCGGCTCGGAATAGGCGACGGCCGCGCAGCGCTCCGGCTTCATGAAGAGGCCGGCGGTGATGACATCGTGGCGGCCTGCCTGAAGGCCGGGGATCATCGCGCCATATTCCGAGATCGACGCGACGATATCGGCGACGCCAAGCCGCTTGAAGACTTCGCGGGCGACATCGGGGGCCGCGCCCGAAACCTTGCCGTCGGCGGCAACCGCGGTGAACGGCGGCTCGTTGGCGATGGCGACGCGGGCAAAGCCCTGCGCCTTCAACTCCTCCAGCTTGGCGTCATCGGCGGAAGCCGGGGTGGCGACGACGGCAGCCATCAACGCGCTTGCGCCGGCGGCCAGGGTCAAAAACGTCCTCATGCTCATGTTGCGAACTCCTCTGGCTGTTTCTGGTTGTTATTGGATGGACGTGGAGCCTTGTTTCCGAACGGCTTTGGCCACTCAGACGCGGTGCCCTGCCGCGATGATCTTGCGCAGGAAGGTCTGCGTGCGTTCCTGCCTGGGATTGCGGAAAATCTCGTCCGGCTTGCCTTCCTCGACGATCTTGCCGCGATCAAAGAACAGCACCCGGTCGGCAAAATCGTGGGCAAAGCCCATCTCGTGCGTGACGAGCAGCATGGTCATGTCGGTTTCGGCCGCCAGGTCGCGCATGACCTTGAGCACTTCGCCCACCAGCTCGGGGTCCAGGGCCGAGGTGGGCTCGTCAAACAGCATGACCTCGGGCTCCACGGCCAGGGCACGGGCGATGGCCACGCGCTGCTGCTCGCCGCCGGACAATTGCGCGGGCATGTTCTTCGCCTTGTCGGCGAGGCCCACCATGTCGAGAAGTTCCATCGCCCGTTTCTCTGCCGCCGCCTTCGCGACACCCTTCGTCAGCATCGGCGCGAGCGTGACATTGTCGAGAACGCATTTGTGCGGAAAGAGATTGAAGTGCTGGAAGACCATGCCGATCTTCTCGCGCATGCGGTGAAGGTGGCGGTCGTCCGCCGGCACCAGGCTGCCGTTCTTCGGCATGTGATAGAGCTGGTCGCCCTCGACTTCGATATGGCCGCCGCTGATCGTTTCCAGCGTCATGAGGATGCGCAGGATCGTCGTCTTGCCCGAGCCGGACGGGCCGATGAGGGCGAGCTTCTCGCCCGGCAGCACCTCCATCGACAAACCGTCGAGCACGGTCAGGGCACCGTAGCGCTTGGTGATGTTGTCGATGCGGATGATGGGTTCGGCCATGCCTGTCTCTCGCTGTCGGGACAAGTGATGGCCTAACGATGCGCGGCGATCAAAATCATGTCAATCTGAATAATAATCTCATGACAATTATTGTTTTCCTGCGCATTTGGCGGGCAATTCGCCCTAGATCGCGAGCAGCAACGCCTCCGGATTTCCGCTGGCCAACGAAGCGAGAATGCCAAGACCCGTGCGAAGTTCCTGCTCGGTCGTGGAGCCGAGCGAGATGCGCACCGCCGGATGCCAGCCCTGATCCGCCGTGCGGAAGGAGGAACCCGGCGCGATGGCGACGCCGCGCAGACGGGCCTGCGAAACGAAGCCCTCCTCCGTATGTCCCTCGGGCAGCGGCAGCCAGACATGCAGGCTCTGCGGATGGGCATGACAGGGCAGGCCCGCGAAGGCCTCCTCCGCAATGGCGTGGCGCGTCGCCAGCGCGCGGCGCTGCCAGTTGACGAGTTCCATGGCCGTCCCGTCACTGACCCATCGGGTAGCAATCTCGGCAATCGACGGCGTCGCCATCCAGTTCGACACGAGATGCCGGTTGGCGACGGCGGCGACATAGCGGTCGGGCGCCGCGAGATAGCCGATGCGCAGGCCCGGCACCGTGATCTTGGTGAAGCTGGTGATGTAGAGCGTGCGCTCCGGCGCATAGGCCGCGATCGGCGGCGGCTTGCGTTCGACGAGCGGACCGAGAATGTCGTTCTCGATGATCGCGATATCGTGGCGTCGCGCGACGTCGGCGAGCGCCTGCCGGCGCTCGGCGCTCATCAGCGTCGCCGTCGGGTTGATCACGGACGGCTGCAGAAAGACCGCGCGAATGACGCCCTTCCGGCAGGCGTCGTCCAGCGCCTCGGGGATCATGCCGTCGCGGTCGATCGGCAAACCTTCGAGATGCAGGCCGAGATAGGTGGAGAGCGGCACCAGCGTATGGTGGCTGATCGCCTCCGTCGCCACCGTCGAGCCGGGGGGAGCGACGCTCATCAGCGCCACCGTCATGCCCGAGGTGGCGCCGTTGGTAAGGCTGATGTTGAGCGGCGAGATATCGAGGCCGCAACGGGCCAGCCATTCGGCGGCAACGGTCCGGTGGCGCGGGAAAACCATGTTCGGCCGGAAGGACAGCGCCGAACTCGACGGCAGGTTTTCCGCAAGCCACCCGAAGGCCTCGCGCATGCGCTCCAGATGGAGCTGTTCGCAGACCGGCTTGAGGATCGAGAGATCGACCAGCTCGCCGAGACGTTCCGGCAGGTAGGGCGGTTCCGGCTCCTTCGGGCGCGTCTGCACGAATGAGCCACGCCCGATCTCCCCGGAAATCAGGCCCCGGCGGATCAATTCGTCATAGGCGCGACTGACGGTCTGGACGGAGAGTTTGAGGTCGTCGGCGAGCTTGCGATGGGGTAGAAGGCGTGTGCCGTTCGGCAGGTGGCCTTCCTGGATGGCGCGGGCGATCTGCTCGGCGAGGGACAGATAGGCCGGCCGGCGCAATTGGGATATATCGGGACGCCAATTTGTCATGATTTCAACACTGCTCAAATTCAGTTCAATTGACAACGCCAAAATGCCTTCCCATTGTCTTTTTCCAGCATTTGACATGATCCCCGCCCGGAGGGCGACCGCATGAAACTCGACGCCATCGACCTGCGCATCCTGGAGGCAATCCAGGAGAACGGGCGCATCACCAAGCTGGCGCTGGCGGAAAAGGCGGGGCTTTCGCCGACGCCCTGCTGGCTCAGGCTGCGCAAGCTGGAGAAGGCGGGTATCGTTTCCGGCTATCACGCGCGGGTCGCGGTGCGCCGCGTCGCGCCGGTCGCCAGCGTCATGATGGAGGTGACCCTGGCCAACCATCGCCAGGCGGATTTCGACCGGTTCGAGCGGGCGGTGGTGGCAACGCCGGAGATCGTCGCCTGCTGGTCGGTCGGCGGCGGGGTCGACTACATCCTGAAGATCATGGCGGCGGATATCGATGCCTATCAGCGCCTGGTCGACAGCCTGCTCAACCGGGAACTCGGCATCGACCGCTACTTCACCTACATCGTCACCAAGACGGTGAAGGAGGAAACCGTGCTGCCGCTGGCGACGCTGCTGCCAGCCGCCGATTGAAGCGTCCCTAGAGAGATTGTCTACGGCCGGCCTGCGATTTGGCCAAAGTCTCTGCCTGCCGCCCCGGCAATAGACAATCTGCCGCCCGGCCTCTGTCAGACTCCTCCCGCACAGCCAGAGGAGGCCGCCATGACCGCCCAATTCGCCCGGATCCCGTTTCACGACGCGCTCACCCGCCTCGCCGACCCTCACCTGCTGCGCGAACTCTCCTATGTCGGTGGCCGCTGGGTGGCCGGTCGCGACGGCAACAGTTTTTCCGTGACGGACCCAGCGTCGAACGCGACGCTCGCCTGGGTCGCCTCCCTCGATGCCGAACAGACGTCGGACGCCGTCTCAATGGCAGCGCAGGCCTTTCCCGCCTGGCGGGACCTGCTGCCGCAGCAGCGCGCCGCCATCCTGCGCAAATGGCACGATCTGATGCTGGAACACCGCGAAGACCTTGCGCTGCTGATGACGCTGGAACAGGGCAAGCCGCTCGCGGAATCGCGCGGCGAGATTGCCTATGCCGCCGCCTTCGTCGAATGGTATGCCGAGGAGGGCAAGCGCCTCAACGCCGAAAGCGTGACCAGTCATCTGCCGGGCGCGGAGATGATCGTCCGCCGCGAGGCAGTCGGCGTCGTCGGCATCGTCACCCCGTGGAATTTCCCCTCCGCCATGATCACCCGAAAGGCTGCGGCGGCCCTTGCCGCCGGTTGCACCGTTGTCGCCCATCCCTCCAGCGAAACGCCGCTATCCGCCCTCGCCCTCGCCGAACTCGGCGAACGGGCCGGCCTTCCCGCCGGCGTCTTCAACGTGGTGACCGGCAATGCCGCGACCATTGTCGGCCGCATGAATACCGATGCCCGCATACGCGCCATGAGCTTCACCGGCTCGACGGAAATCGGCAAACTGATCGCCGGCCAGTGCGCGCCGACCATGAAGCGGCTGGTGATGGAACTGGGCGGCCATGCCCCGCTGATCGTCTTCGCCGATGCCGATATCGACAAGGCGGCCGATATCGCGGTCAATGCCAAGTTCGCCACGTCGGGCCAGGACTGCCTCGCCGCCAACCGGATCTATGTCGAGCGTCCGGTGCTCGCTGCCTTCACCAGGGCGTTCCAGGCGCGCATCGCGGCCCTGAAGGTCGGCGGCGGGCTTGAGGCCGGCGTCGAGATCGGTCCCCTGATGCATGAGCGCGCCATCGCCAAGGTGGAGGAACAGGTGGCCGATGCGCTGAAGCACGGCGCCAGACTCCTGACCGGCGGCAAGCGCCACATGGCGGGCGCCCTGTTCTACGAGCCGACGCTGCTGACGGACGTTCCCGACGACGCCCTCATCATGCGCGAGGAAACCTTCGGCCCCGTCGCCGCGGTCACGGCCTTCGACAGCGAGGCCGAAGTGATCGCCCGCGCCAACGACACGGACTACGGTCTCGTCGCCTATGTCGTCACCGAAAACGGTGCGCGCCAGATGCGCCTTGCCCGTGCGCTGGAATACGGCATGGTGGCGATCAACCGCGTGAAGATCACCGGCGGACCGATCCCCTTCGGCGGCTGGAAGCAATCCGGCCTCGGCCGCGAGGGGTCGCGCCACGGCATGGAGGCCTTCACCGAGCTCAAATATCTCTGCATCGACACGGCCGCCTGATCCCGGCCACCAAGCATGACATGAAAGGAACGACCATGCTCGACGGAAACAACGAACTCACCGCCTGGGACCGCGACCACTTCTTCCACCCCTCGACCCATATGGGCATGCATGCCCGCGGCGAGACGCCGACCCGCGTCATCGGCGGCGGCGAAGGGGTCTACATCACGGATACGACCGGCAAGACGAGCCTCGACGCCTTTGCCGGCCTCTATTGCGTCAATGTCGGCTACGGCCGCCAGAAGATCGCCGACGCGATTGCAAACCAGGCGAAGAACCTCGCCTATTACCACGCCTATGTCGGCCACGGCACGGAAGCCTCGATCACGCTTTCCAAGATGATCATCGACCGCGCGCCCGAAGGCATGAGCCGCGTCTATTTCGGCCTGTCGGGCTCGGATGCCAACGAGACCAACATCAAGCTGATCTGGTACTACAACAACATCCTCGGCCGTCCGGAAAAGAAGAAGATCATTTCGCGCTGGCGCGGCTATCACGGCTCCGGCGTCATGACGGGCTCGCTGACCGGCCTCCATCTCTTCCACAATGCCTTCGACCTGCCGCGCGCGCCGATCCTGCACACGGAAGCCCCCTACTTCTTCCGCCGCCCGGATCGCGCGATGAACGAGGAGCAGTTCTCGCAATATTGCGCCGACAAGCTGGAGGAAATGATCCTGGCCGAGGGGCCGGACACCGTCGCCGCCTTCATCGGCGAGCCGATCCTCGGCACCGGTGGCATCGTGCCGCCGCCGAAGGGTTACTGGCAGAAGATCCAGGCCGTGCTCGACAAATACGATATCCTGCTCGTCGCCGATGAGGTCGTGACCGGCTTCGGCCGCCTCGGCACGATGTTCGGTTCCGACCACTACGGCATGAAGCCGGCGCTGATCACCATCGCCAAGGGCCTGACCTCGGCCTATGCGCCGCTCTCCGGCACCATCGTCTCCGACAAGGTTTGGGACGTGCTGGTCAAGGGCTCGGACGAACTCGGCGCGATCGGCCATGGCTGGACCTATTCCTCGCATCCGATCTGCGCCGCCGCGGGCGTCGCCAATCTCGAACTCATCGACGAGCTCGGCCTGGTCGAGAATGCCGGCGCCACGGGTGCCTACTTCCGCAACGCGCTTGCCGAGGCCATCGGCGGCCACAAGCATGTCGGCGAAGTGCGTGGCGATGGCCTGATGGCGGCAGTCGAGTTCGTCGAGGACAAGGACGACCGCGCCTTCTTCGATCCGGGCAAGAAGATCGGCCCGCAGGTCTCCGCCGCCCTTCTCGAACGCGGCGTCATCGGCCGCGCCATGCCGCAGGGCGACATCCTGGGCTTCGCCCCGCCGCTCTGCCTCACCCGCGAAGAAGCCGATATCGTCGTGAAGGCGACCGCCGATGCCGTGAAGGCCGTTCTCGGTTAAGGTTTGAAAGCGCGGGGCGGCGACGACGCTGCCCCGTAACCATGCAAGACAGTTTCAGCCAGGGGCCGCCATGACCTCCGTACAGGACCGTATTCTCAACGCCGTCGACCGGCTCTTCGACGATCAGGTACAGTTCCTGGAAAAGCTCGTGCGCTTCAAATCCCTGCGCAACGAGGAAGCCGCCGCGCAGGATTTCATCGCTGGGGCGCTGAAGGAGCGCGGTTTCGAGATCAGCCGCCTGCCCACCGACGCATCGAGGATCGGCACACATCCGGCCTTTTCGCCGGCGACGGTCGACTACAGCGACAGCTGGAACGTCGTCGGCCGCAAGGTTTCGACGGGTGGCGGACGCTCGCTCGCCTTCAATTCCCATGTCGACGTCGTGCCGGCCGGAAGCGGCCACCGCTGGACATCGCCGCCCTTCGAGCCCCGGCGGGAGGGAGACTGGCTTTACGGCCGTGGCGCGGGGGATATGAAGGCGGGGCTCGTCGCCTCGATCTTTGCACTCGACGCGATTGCCGAGGCCGGTCTGTCGCTATTGGGCGACGTCCAGATCCAGTCCGTCGTGGAAGAGGAAATCACCGGCAACGGCGCGGCGACGCTTTTCGCCGAAGGTTTCATCGCCGATGTGATCGTCAGCCCCGAACCGACCGACGAGCAGCTCGTGCGCGCCAATGCGGGCGTGATCAAATTCCGGCTGGAAACGCGCGGGTGCCCCGCCCATCCGCGCGATCCGGAATCCGGGCAAAGCGCCATCGACCTCATGGTTCGCCTCATCGGCCATCTTCGCGTTCTGGAACAGCGCTGGATCGCCGAACGGGAAGACAAGCGCTGGTTCAAGGACCTTGCCAATCCCGTTGCGCTGACGATCGGCACGATTTCAGGCGGCGACTGGATCGCCTCGATCCCGAGCGATTGCGTCGCCGAAGGCCGCATCGGCTTCTATCCCGGCGAAGATCCGAAGCTTCGGGCCGCCGAAGTCGAAGCCTTTGTCGCCCAGGTCCAGCTCGAAGACCCGACCTTCGCCGGGGGAGATCTGGTCAGCCTCAGCTGGGTCGGCGTCATGCATGCCGGCTACGCGCTTGCTGAGGGGACAGTGGCCGAGGACACTCTTCGCGCCGTGCACGCCGTCACCAATGCCGGCGCTGCGCTCGATGCCTATGTGATGGCCTGCTATCTCGATGCCGCCGTGTTCTCGGTGCACGGCAACATTCCCTCGCTCGTCTATGGACCGGTCTCCGAAAACATTCACGGCATCGACGAGCGCGTCAGCCTCTCCTCCCTGAAGCGCGTCACCAAGACCCTGGCGCTTTTCGCAGCGGATTGGTGCGGGATTCGGGACGTGTAGCGGTAGCCCACCTCGCGCTGCCGATGCGCGATTTTTCGGCCGGCGCCGCCGTCTTCCGCCGCTCTCGGTGGAATATGCCGGTACAAGCACCGCAGACCGCTTGCCGCAACGCGCCGCTCGGGCCACCTATAGCGCTCCTCTAAGCCTGCTTTTCGGATCGCCTCCATGACCATCGTTGCCGCCTACGCCTACCGAAACGGAACGCGCGCCAATCCCGTCGAGCTTGTCGACGAGCGCCATGCACCGGTTGAGAGCGAATTTGTCTGGATCGGCGTGACGGCACCGTCGGAAGACGAGATGGCAAAGCTGAAGGCGATGTTCGGCCTGCATCCGCTTGCCGTCGAAGACGCCCTGAACGGCCGCCAGGTGCCGAAAGTGGAAATCTATGGCGACCAGCTGTTCGTCGTTGCCAAGACCGCGCATCTGGAAGGCGACAAGATCGCCTATGGCGAAACCTGCATCTTCGTCGGCAAACACCATATCATCACGGTGCGCCACGGCTCGGCCCGCGCCCACAAGGAGCTTCGCGAACAACTCGAGCAATCGCCAAAGCTCCTGGAGCACGGTCCGGACTACGTGCTGCACGCCATCATCGATTTCATCGTCGACGGTTATCTGCCGATGGTCGAGAAGATGGAGGACAATGTGCTGACGATGGAAAAGCATATGCTCGCCTCCTTTCTCGAGCGCGAACAGATCCGCCGCCTGTTTCGTATGCGCCGGCAGGTCATTCTCTTCCAGCGCGTGCTCGGGCCGATGGCAGAGGTGGTGGGCAAGCTCAGCCATCTCGACCTTCCCTGCATCGACGAGAATGCCAAACCCTACTTCCGCGACGTGCACGACCATGTCCGACGCGTCGAAGCGATGGTGGCGGGCCTGCGTGAAGTCATCACGTCGGTGTTCGAAGCCAGCAACCTGCTGGAACAGCAGCGGCAGGGTACGATTACCCGGCAACTGGCCTCCTGGGCGGCCATTCTTGCGGTGCCGACCGCAATTGCCGGCATCTACGGCATGAATTTCCAGTACATGCCGGAACTGCAGACGCGCTATGGCTATTTCGTCGTGCTCGGGATCATCGCCGTGGTCTGCGCCATCCTCTTCCAGCGCTTCAAGAAAGCCGGATGGCTGTAGCATTGCCAATGCTGCCCGCATGCTTCGCGTTGCGCACCGGTCTCGCAGGCCTCGTCGCGCCCGAAATGCCGGCCGCAGCCCGTTCTGCCCGTCGTCGCCCCTATCGAGGCTATTTAATTAGTGATATCTATATTAGTTTCGATCAAGACCAGTGGGAGGCTATCATGACACCTTGGGAGATCGATGCCCTCGAGATCGCGAATTGCAATTGCAGCTTCGGATGCCCCTGTCAGTTCAACTCTCTGCCCACGAACGGTAACTGCGAAGCCGCAGTGGGTTTTATCATAAAATCAGGCTTTCACGGCGACGTTCGCCTCGATGGCGTCAAGATGGCGCTGACCGCGAAATGGCCCGGCCCGATCCATCTCGGCAACGGGACGGTTCAACTCGTTGTGGATTCGAACGCCAGTCCGGCGCAACGGGACGCCGTCGCGACGATCGTTTCAGGCGGTGACACGGAAGACATGGCAACCATGTTCTGGGTCTTCAGCAAGATGTCTCCGACAAAGCTCGAAGTACTGTCGAAGCCGATCGATTTCGACGTCGATATCGACAGGCGTACGGGACACGTACGGGTCCCCGACGTCTTCGAAATGGAGGTTCAACCGATCCGCAACCCTGTGACGGGAGCCGAACACCGCGCGCGGATCAATCTGCCGCACGGGTTCGAATACCGTGTGGCGGAGATGGCCAGCGGCACGACCCGAACGTCGGGCGAGATCGGGCTCGACAACAACAAGGACACACACGCGCATATCTGCCGGGTCTACATGAACGGCAAGGGCGTCATCGAGCACGCCGCCTGAGAACCGCCATGCAACTATCGGCCGTCGAACGCCTTCTTGCGCGCGATCGGGTGATCGTGATCGCGACGCTGGTACTGTCCGTGACCTTGGCCGCCTGGTACATCCTCCTCGGCGCGGGAACGGGCATGTCGTCGATAGACATGTCGGCGAATACCGGCCCGGCGGGAGCGCTGCTCGGCGGAGCCCCGGACATGGTCAGCCCGCATGTGTGGTCGCTGCGCTATGGTGCCGTCGTCTTCATCATGTGGTGGTTGATGATGATTGCCATGATGGTGCCGAGCGCAGCGCCAACGGTCCTGCTCTACGGTGCGCTCCATCGGGAGCGTGGCGCTGGGCCGGCGCTGAACTTCCTGGCCGGATACCTCGCGATCTGGGGCGTGTTCAGCCTGGCGGCAACGCTGATCCAAGCCATCCTGGCCACCGGCGGCATGATTTCGGCGATGTACATGAATCTGGCCACGGTGCTCATGGCAGCCATGGTTCTTATCTGCGCGGGTGCCTATCAACTGTCGCCCATCAAGGCCGCCTGCCTCGAGCATTGCCGGGGGCCTGTCGCATCCCTGACAAGACATCGGCGAACCGGACGGGCAGCCGCTTTCCGGATGGGCGTTCTTCACGGCCGTTACTGCCTTGGATGCTGCTGGGCGCTGATGGCGCTCCTGTTCGTCGGCGGCATCATGAACATTTGGTGGATCGCCGCCATCACCGTCTATGTCGCCATCGAAAAGCTCGCGCCGGGCGGCAAGCAGGTGTCGCGCATCACGGGCGGCGCGCTTATCGCTTGCGGACTTGCGCTTCTGGCACGCGAGTCGGGAGCGATCTGAAGGGCGTCCGTGGCAGGACAAGACCTCTGACCCGCGCGGGGCCATCAACGGCTTCTTAAACCTTTGTTGACCATAATTCTCGCCAGCACCTTGCGGGCGGAGTGTCTCTGCCGTCCGGAACGCATCTCGTTTGGATCGGAATTGCTGTGTCTGAGTATTCGGTATCTGCGTATCTGGCGCGCGCGCTTCATGCCGCCGCTGTCAAGGCAACCGGGAACGTTGCCCGCCTTGTCGCACAAGCCTCCTCCCTCGCCGCCATTGCCGCCTCGGCCCTCACATTGAGTGCTGCCCCATCATTCGCTGAAGACCGATCGCTGAAACTGTTCTTCACCCATACCGGCGAGCGCGCGACGATCACCTTCAAGCGCGACGGCAGGTTCGATGCGAAGGGGCTTGCACAGATCAATCGCTTTCTGCGGGACTGGCGCCGGAATGAGCCGGCCCGGATGGACCCGCGCCTGCTCGATCTCGTCTGGGAAGTTTATCAGCGCAGCGGCGCAAAGGATTATGTCCACATCGTCTCCGCCTACCGTTCGCCGGCCACCAACAACATGCTGCGCGGCCGCTCGCGTAACACCGGTGTCGCCAAGAACAGCCAGCATACGCTCGGCAAGGCGATGGACTTCTTCATCCCCGGCGTAAAGCTGGCGAAACTGCGCGCGGTCGCCATGCAGATGCAGGTCGGCGGCGTCGGCTATTACCCGACATCGGGCTCGCCCTTCGTCCATCTCGATGTCGGCCGCGTGCGCGCCTGGCCGCGCATGACGCGTCAGGAGCTGGTGCGCATCTTCCCGAACGGCAAGACACTGCACGTCCCCGCCGATGGTCGCCCCCTGCCCGGCTACAACGTCGCCATGGCGGACTACAAGCGGCGTGTCGGCTCGAAGTCGATCATGGCCGCAAGCTCTGCCGGCGCAGCGCTGTCCGAAGACGACGCCGCGACGGACAGTCTTGTGACGGCATTGCTTCCGACACGAAAGAGCCGCGCGGAGAAAGCTCTGGAAAGGCAGGCCATGGGTCAGGCGGCCGCCGAACAACCCGAATTCGTCGACCTTTCGGCCATCAGCGTTCCGCTCCCGACGTTCAAGGCAGACATCGAACGCGTCGTGACCGTCAGCACATCCGCTTTCATTCCGTCCTCGACATTCAAGGCCATGGGAGGCCTCAGCATGACGGGAAGGCTCTTACGCCAACCCACCGTCGCGCAGAACGGCCTTCTCGACACGCGCCAGGCAAGCGCGTGGACGGTTTCCAACAAAGCGATTCTCGACTGGGCGCTCGCACCGGCTGACGCGCTCGAGCGTCTGGCCCTTCCGGCCAGCCTGCAACGCGCCGTCGCGAGCGCGGAGGATGTCGGCAGCCTTGAAAGCATGACGCGCGAGGTGGAAAAGCCCGCCGCATTCAACGCAGCCCGCTTTGGATCAGGCGGCTGAGGCCCTGACCTGATCGCGGCGCTCGTTCTCCGCAGCTCGGAGAGCTATGGGCGCCGCAAGGAGTGGCCGCATCGTCTCTCAGTTGCGAACGGGAGGCGGCTGGATTCGGCGTCAGCGGAAGGCGATTTCACCGCTGGCCTTGGTTGTCGCGATAGGCGAACATTCAGCCCGCAGCTTTCCGGAACAGGAAGTGGAAACCCGTTTCCAAGTCGCACCACACGGGCCTGAAGCACAGACACTCGCCATCAGGCAAGTATCTGTATAATCAGCGGAAATAAGAAGAATTTGGTGGGTGATCACGGGCTCGAACCGTGGACCCGCTGATTAAGAGTCCGCTGCTCTACCAACTGAGCTAATCACCCACTTGACCGCTGCTGCGGTGCTGAAGGGGCGTATAAAGGCGTTCTCCGGGCTTGTCCATACGCTGCCTGAAAAAAAGTGCACTGAGGGTCAAATTTCTTCCGCAGTGCAAAAAAGTCGTCACAAATCCAGTGTGCCCGACGCGATGCGGATCGCCTCTCCGCCGATGCGCGCGCCAGCGATCGTCCCGCCGACGACGTCGAGATGCAGGTGGATATGCGAGGGGCGGCCCATTTCGACGCCCTGCTCGATCAGGAACGGATGGTGGCCGTCGACCAGCTGGTCGAAGAAATGGATGGCGCCGGAGAGAGCCGCGACGGCGGCGCCCGTCGCCGGATCCTCCGCAATGCCCATATCGGGCGCGAACATGCGGGCATGGAAGCGCGCATTGTGATTCACCCCGCCGCGGCAATAGAGATAGGCGGAGGCCAGCCGTCCCTCCGCGAAGGGCGCACAGCGCTCCCAGAGCGCCGGGTCGAACTCCACCACCGCTGCGGCCGCAAGGTCGTGCACCGGAACCATCACGAAGGCGACGCCGGCGCTCCACAGCGAGGGAACGTGATTCTCGAAGCCGATCTGGCCGGGCTTGAGACTGAAGGCGTCGGCCAGCGCCTGTCGGTCGAAGGTCGCATCGAGGCGCACGGACTTGCGCGGCAGGTCGAATTCCGCGAAGGCCGCCTTGCGGTCCCCGCGCTTGACTGCGCAGCGCACCGGCCCGACATTCTCTTCGAGCACGCTGACCTGATCCTGCGGCTCCGCCGCCGCCCCGCTGGCTTCGGCGATGGCGACCGCCGCGCCCACCGTCGGGTGACCGGCAAAGGGCAGTTCACGGCCGGGCGTGAAAATGCGCAGGCGCGCGGTATGCGCCGGGTTTTCCGGCGTCTTCACGAAGACCGTTTCGGACAGGTTGAACTCGCCCGCGATACGCTGCATCGCATCGTCCTCGAGACCATCGGCATCGAAGACGACGGCCAGCGGATTGCCGGCGAGCCGCGTGTCGGTGAAGACGTCATAGATGGCGTAGCGACGGGACAAGGCATTCTCCTCATTCATCTTTTGCCGCAAGCCTGCCCGAGGCCATGGCCGCGGGCAAGTGGAAATGATGAAGCCGCCGGCCTAGAGATCGAGCGTCATGACGATGGGGCAATGGTCCGAGGCCTTGGGCCGGTCCCAGCCGACGCGCGGATAGCGCTCCACATCCTGCCCCGGCGGGAAGAGCGTGCGAAACGGCTGGCCGGCGCGGATGATCTCCGGCACATGATGGGCGTTGCGCTCGGCAAGCGAAGGCGAGAGCCATATGTAGTCCAGCTGGCAGAGGTGGCGCTCCTCCGGCCCGCGGCTGTGGTAGAGCGTCCAGCGATCCTCGACAGGCCGGCGCAGCATGGGGTTCACCGCAAAGCCATCGGCGCTGAACGCGTCGAGCGCACTCAGCGGCTCCTTCTGCGGCACGAAGCGGTAGCCGCTGCGCTTGTCGCCCTCGATGGCCAGCTTCTCCTGGTAGTCGTTCATGTCGCCGCAGATGGCGAAGGCCTTGTCGGCGGTGTGCCCCGCGCCGAAACGATTCTCGATGATGCGGCGCACGGCGCGCGCCTCGGCCATGCGCACCGGCATGGTGGACTGGCGCCCGTCCATGCCGTCCCGGCCCGGCCCCATCGATTTGAAATGCACGACATAGAGCGTCAGCGGCCGCCCGCCGATGCGCAGGTCCATTTCCAGGCAGTCGCGCTTGAAGATTTTATCATCGGGATTGAGCCCCTGCCCGAGATCGGGCGTATAGAGCTCGAAATCGCGATAGGTGACGGCGGCATGGCTGCGGATATCGATGCATTCGATGCGCTGACCGTCGCGCGTCTCCTCGCGCATCAGCACGGAAACGTCGATGCCGCGGCTGTCATTGCCCTCGATGAGGTATTTCTGGCGGTAGCCGTTGCCGACCATCCGGAAGAGATAACCGTATTCGAAGGCCTGCAAGGCCGCCATGTTGTCGGTTTCCTGCAGGCAGAGAATGTCGGCATCCGCATCGGCGATGGCGAGCGCCGAATGCTGGCGCGTATCGTCCGTATGGGCGACGGTGCGCGCTTCCTCCAACCGCTGGTATTCCGCCTCGTTGCGGATGTCGAAGAGCCGCAGGACGCGATCCTGTCGAACCTGGTTGCGAAAACCCGTAAAATCGAAACGGGTCATGAGGTTTTCGATATTGAAGGTGGCGAGGCGTAGCGACATGGGGTCCTTCCGGCAATGCCGGCGGGGGTCCTTCCGGCAACGCCGGCGGAGTGTAGCTACCTGACAGGCAATGGAAAGTGGCTTTTCATACCCCGGAATAAACCGACCACGCCTTTCGTCTTGCTTTCGAGGGTGAGACGCATTCCGGCAAGGGCGGAGGGATCGGTCATGGCAGTTGCATCCAGCATGGCACGGGCGTTTCTGGCCGCCTGCCTGGCGCTCCTGGTGTTTGCGGGCGCGCCCGCGCTGGCGGCCGAAAGCTACATCACCCGAACCGGCGAAGCGGCCCGCGCGGTCGGCCGCATCGTCGAGGCGCTTGGCGGCAAGACCGACATGCACACGATCCGCGTAACCCCGACCGAGATCACCGTTCTGGCGCGCGGCGCGCGGCCGGGCGACACGGACGAGTGGCAGGTACGGCAGGGAACCCGCCTCCTCTTCTTCGAGGCGGAAATCGTGAGCGGACCTACGGCAAAGCCTGCGCCCGCCATCGTCGCCGATGCCGCCAGCGGCTTCTTCCCGCTCGGTTCCGTCCCGCTCGACAAGCTGAACGCGATCGCCAGCCGCGCCATCGTCTATGCGCGGCTGCAGGATACCGGCATCGTGCAATCCATCGAGATCGCGCGGCGCGTGAGTCTCCTGCCCGCGCCGGCCTATGGCGAGGTCCGCTGGACGCTCTACATCACCTCCGCGCGCGAAACCGCGACGGTTTATGCGGATGCCGACGGCACGATCGTGGGCGGCGACCTGAGCAATACGGAGCGCGCCAAAAACGCGGATTTCTACAAGGACGACGACTGGCCGAAGGAAGCGGCGATCGAAAGCCTGATCTCCGTCATCGGCACCAAGCCCATCGTGCGCGACCTGACCGTCTATCCGAAATCCATTTCCCTGACGGCCGATCATCCGACCCTGCCGGAGACGACGGTCGGCTATTCCTGGGACCTGTCGGGCGTCAGGAAGTCGGCCATCACCTCGCCGATGTTCCCCGGCACGGCGCAAAGGCCCGCCCTGTCGCTGTCCGACATCGACCTTACGCCGCTCGCCAAGGTGCGCGACAATGCCGTCAAGGCCTGGGGCAACGAGAAATCCAGCATGAACTACATGATGCTGCGGCTCTTTTCCGAAGGTCCCGGCAAACCGGAACAGCGCTGGACGGTGAATTTCACCGATTGGGGCCAGCCGGGCGAAATGACGCTCTTTTCCAACGGCGGCTCCGTCGAACTGACCGCTGATGGCACGGTGCGTTTCGCCAACCTTCCCGCCGCCCGCCAGCCGAAGCGCAACTGGCTCGATCCCAAGACGACGCGGGAGACGCTGGCGGCCGTCGGCGAACAGTTCGGCAAGAATGCCCGTTTCTCCGAGATCAGCGTCAACAACGATTCGATGCGCATCCTGGCCGAGGTGCCCGATACGCCCGGCACGATGCGCGACTACAATGCCAACGACCGCGGCATCACCGCCTCCAGCATGATGATGCCATGGGATGCCGAATTCCGGCCGGAACGGCTCTTCCGCATGGACGATCTGGCGTTCTTCTCGGCGGAGAAGCTGAACGAACTGACGGCCCGGACCTTCACCCGGCTGCAGGTCGGTTCGGAAATGGCGCTCGCGCGCTACACCTTCTCCATCGGCCAGTTGCCGACGCCGGACGGCAGCTTCATGGTGCCCTCACGGGACGGCAAGGTGACACTGGAGATTCGCCTTGAAGGACAGGACGGCTGGAAGGGTGGGCGCATCACCTATTCCTCCACGGGCGAGGAAATCGATATCGTGATGCCGTAGCGCATTTCCAGCCGAAGCGGCATCGCCTTGGCGTCGGAGAATGATAAGACAAGAGGCTCAAAGCGTCGTCAGCAGCAGGCTCGTCTCGGACTTCGAGACGCCGTCCATGGCGCGGATGCCGCGCAGCACGCGCTCGAACTCGACGAGATTGTCCGCCTGTATCTCCGCCACGAGGTCCCAGGCGCCGTTCGTCGTGTGCAGGGCGCGCACCTCCGGTATGCCGCGCAACGCCTTGATAGCCGCCAGCGTCTTCTGGCCGGTAATCTCGATCATCATGACGGCACGCACGGCATGCGGATCGTCCGCCTGCGTCACGCGCACGGTGAACCCGCCAATGACACCCTCCCGCGTCAGGCGCTCGATGCGGTTCTGCACGGTGCCGCGCGACACCTTCAACTCCGCCGCCAGCGCCGAAAGCGAGGCGCGACCGTCCTTGCGCAACAGGGAGAGGAGTTTCCGGTCGATTGTATCCATGTGTCGAATTGCCAATCAGAGGTGACGAAACGGCAGAACGAAGGGCAATTTTCACAAAAGATTGCCGTTTCGCTTGCCGGTCTCCTTGGCTAGCCTTGCGCTATCCTCAACGCAACCACTTTCGGCAGGCCCCATGTCCCAGACGAACGAAACCGCCATCCGCGCCCGCGACCTGTCCCTGCTGATGACCCGCTGGCCAAGCGTGACCGGCACGCCGGACGAGGCGGACTTTTCGGAAAGGCTGCGCGCGCTCCTCGCCGAAACGCCCTACTTCCGGCAATATCCCGATCAGCTCTTCACCGTGGACAGCCACGGTGAAGAGCTGACGCGCAATGTCGTGGCGCTGGTGCGGGGCAAGGGTCGGCGCACGGTGGTGCTGGCGGGCCATTTCGACACGGTTTCCATTGCCAATTACGGCACCCTCGCCCCGCTCGCCTGCGATCCCGAACCGTTGACGCAGGCCCTCGTGAAGGAACTGCGCAGTCGGCCCCTGAATGGGGCGGAGGCAAGGGCGTTGCGGGATTTCGAGAGCGGCGATTTCATCGCCGGGCGCGGCCTGCTGGACATGAAGAGCGGCCTTGCCGCCGGCATCGCCGCGCTGGAGCGATTCGCGGCGCTGGAGGCGCCCGAGGGTAACATCCTCTTCGTCGCCACGCCGGATGAGGAGAATCGCTCGCGTGGCATGCGGAGCCTGCGCAATGCCCTGCCCGATATCGCCCGCCGGTTCGACCTCGACATCGTCGGCGGCATCAATCTCGACGCGTCGAGCTGCGAGCGCGACGGCGAGGAAGGCCGGGCGGTCTATCTCGGCTCCATCGGCAAATTCGCCCCCTTCGCCTTCGTCATCGGCCGTCCGACCCATGCCGGCTACCCCTTCAACGGCACCAGCGCCCACCGCATCAGCGCCGAGATCGTCCGCGCCATGGACACCGTGCCGGAACTCAGCGACGACGCCTTCGGCGAAAGCTCGCCGCCGCCCGTCTGCCTCGAGGCCCGCGACATCAGGGACGGTTACGACGTGACGACGCCGGATCGTGTCTGGCTGTCCTTCAACTGGTTGACGCACCGCCGCAGCGCCACCGACATCCTCGGTGAATTCCGCACGCTCGTCACCGGCGCCCTCAAGACCGCGCTCGAAACGCAGGATGCCCATCAGGCCCGCTATCGCAACCGCGCCGGGGCAAGCACGGAAGGCACGGTGCTGACCTATGCGGAGCTTCTGGAACGGCTGAAGACGCGCGGCGGCGATGCGCTCGAGCGTCTCGCGGCCCTCGACCGCGCGCTTTCAGGCGGCACCGATCCCTTGAAGGTGAGCCGCGAGATCGTCGCGGCGGCGGCAACGGAGGCTGGCATCGAAGGCCCCGCCGTCATTATCGGCTTCGGCAGTCTGCATTATCCGCTGGTGCATCTGGAGCGCGCCGGCGCCGGCGACCGGCAGGCGCGGCTGCAGCGCGTGATGGCCGATATCGCCGAGCGGCACGGCACGTCGATCAAGTTCAAGCAGATTTTCGCCGGCATTTCCGACATGAGCTTCTTCGGCCATCGGCCGGAGGCGGGTGAAGCGGGACTGCTGGCCGCCAACACCCCGTCCGCGGCCTTCACCGACGATGCGCCGGAAGGGCTGCTCTCCTTCCCGACGGTCAATATCGGCCCCTGGGGGCGGGATTATCATCAGAAATGGGAACGCGTGCACGCGCCCTATACGTTCACGGTGCTGCCGGACCTGGTCTACGAAGCGATGGTGGATTGGCTGAAGGCGTAGGCAGCCTAGTCCACGGGGCCGGTTCCCTCTCCCCGCATGCGGGGAGAGGTTTGGAGCAAAGCCCCCGCGTCGGATGCGGCAATCAGGCCGCCAGCCGTTCCTTGCTCAGCAGGCGTCCGAGGCGGGAAATGCCCTCCTCGATCGTCGCGCCGTCAGCGCAGGAGAAGCTGAGGCGCAGGGTGTTCGCGCCGCTGCCATCGGCGTGGAAGGCCTGGCCGGGCACGAAGGCGACCTTTTCCGTCTCGATGGAGCGGGCAAGCAGTTTCGCGCCGTCCATGCCGGCCGGCAGGGTAACCCAGACGAACATGCCGCCTTCCGGCTTCGTCCAGGAAACGCCTTCCGGCATGTACTTCTCGAGCGCCGCCAGCATGGCATTGCGGCGGGCGCTGTAGGCGGTGCGGATCTTGGCGACCTGCGCATCGAAACCGCGCTCGGCGACATGCGCGATGGCCATCTGGTTGATGGTCGAGGAATGCAGGTCCGCCGCCTGCTTCATCAGGACGAGCTTGCGGATGACGGGCGCGGCGGCGACGATGTAGCCGACGCGCAGGCCCGGTGCGAGCGTTTTGGAGAAGCTGCCGCAATAGATGGTGCGCGTGGCGTTGATATCGCCGGTCTTGGCGATTTCCAGCGCCAGGATCGGCGGGACCGCCTCGCCGTCATAGCGCAGCGACTGGTAGGCCGCGTCCTCGATGACGGGGATATCCAGTTCCTCGGCCAGCGTCAGCAGCTTTTCGCGCCCGGCGCGGTCGACCGTCTCGCCGGTCGGGTTGGCGAAATCGGCCGACAGATAGGCGAACTTGACCCGCCCGCCCGCTTCCGTCGCCGTGGCGCGGTAGGCGTCCGGCGTACGATTGCCGGAAAGGTTCAGCCGGTCATAGGTCGGCTCATAGGCGTTGAAGGCCTGAAGCGCGCCGAGATAGGTCGGCCAGGTGACGAGCGCGGTGTCCTTCGGCGACAGGAAGAGTTTTCCAAGGTAGTCGAGGCCCTGCTGCGAGCCGGAGACGATGAAGACGTTCTCCGCCGTGCAGGGGATGCCGATCTTGCCCATTTCGCCGGCAAGCCAGTCGCGCAGCGGCTTGTAGCCCTCGCTGATCGAATATTGCAGGCCGGCCGCGGCGCCGTCGCCCGCAAGCACATCCGCATAGGCGGCAGCAAAGGCTTCCTTCGGAAACAGCGCCGGATCCGGAATGCCGCCTGCGAAGGAGATGATGTCCGGCCGCTCCAGCAGCTTCAGCAATTCACGGATTTCGGAGGCCTTCATGCGCGACGCGCGCGTCGCGAAGGCGTCTTCCCATTTGAACATAGGGGTTTCCTCGGGCTTGTTGTTTGCATGCACCTCATCACGGCGCCGTTTTTATGTCAATAATGCTGACCTAAATATTCGCACCATAAAAAAAGGCACACGCACCGAGGTTTCGTGCGGTTTTACTCGGGCGTAAAGCGCCCTCGCCTTCAGGCACTTGCGCCTGAAACGTTCATGTCGCCCTGTCGGTGTAAAGGCTGAGCAGCACGAGAGTGGCTATACTGCCCAGGATAAAAAGATCGAACCAGGCGAAGTATTGGATAATCGTGGTCATCGCACCATCCTCCTGACAGCGGAACGAAACACTTGCGTATTTTGTTCCCGTTCGGCCGTTTGCGCAAGTTCAATACTTGCTGCACTGCAAAGGGCTGTGAGGATGCGTCGCAATATTTCAGACTTGCTGAAATAAAAGCCGGGCGGAGAACCGCCCGGCCCTTCGTTCTGCGCGAGGCGGAACGATCAGTTGACGGTCTTGTCGACCAGCTTGTTCTTGCCGATCCAGGGCATCATGCCGCGCAGCTTGGCGCCGACTTCCTCGATCTGGTGGGCGTCGTTGTTGCGACGGATGCCCTTGAAGCGAGCGCCGCCGGCCTTCCATTCCTGCATCCACTCGGAGGTGAACTCGCCGGTCTGGATGTCCTTCAGGCACTGCTTCATGGCCTTCTTGGTCTCCTCAGTCACGACGCGCGGGCCGGTGACGTACTCGCCGTACTCGGCGTTGTTGGAGATCGAGTAGTTCATGTTCGCAATGCCGCCTTCGTAGATCAGGTCCACGATGAGCTTGAGCTCGTGCAGGCACTCGAAGTAGGCCATCTCGGGCGCATAGCCGGCTTCCACCAGGGTCTCGAAACCGGCCTTGATCAGCTCCACGGTGCCGCCGCACAGCACGGCCTGCTCGCCGAACAGATCGGTCTCGGTCTCTTCGCGGAAGTTGGTCTCGATGATGCCGGCCTTGCCGCCGCCAACGCCGCAGGCGTAGGAGAGCGCGAGGTCGAGAGCGTTGCCCGAAGCGTTCTGGTGAACGGCGACGAGGCAGGGAACGCCGCCGCCCTTCTGGTATTCGCCGCGAACCGTGTGGCCCGGGCCCTTCGGCGCGATCATGACGACGTCGACCGATGCCTTCGGCTCGATGAGACCGAAGTGGACGTTGAGGCCGTGCGCGAAGGCGATGGCGGCGCCATCGCGGATGTTGCCGGCGATTTCGCCCTTGTAGATGTCGGCCTGGAGTTCGTCCGGCGTCGCCATCATCAGGAGGTCGGCCCACTTGGCGGCTTCCGCGACGGTCATGACCTTGAAGCCATCGGCTTCGGCCTTCTTGACAGTCGGCGAGCCGGCCTTGAGGGCGATCACGACGTTCTTGGCGCCGGAATCCTTCAGGTTGAGGGCGTGCGCACGGCCCTGCGAGCCATAGCCGACGATGGCGACGTTCTTCGCCTTGATGAGGTTGAGATCGGCATCACGATCGTAATAGACGCGCATCGATGGTTCCTTCCCTTGCTTGTCTGTTTCGTTGAACCGGCGGTCCGTCCTGCCGGCTTATCCTTTCACACCGTGAAGCGTCAGGAAGGCATCGACAGCCTTCTCCGCGCGCGGCGAGAATTCCTTTTTGAGCGCTGCGGCATCCTCGCCGAGGAGCATGCGCAGATGCATGTCCGAGACGATCAGGCCGTAGAGCGTGCCGTATGCCTCGTCCGCCCGGTCAAATGCAAGCAGCTTCGCCTTGCGACCGGCCTCAAGCAGTGCGGCGGCGCGTTTTCCGATCTGCCGGCGGCCGCGTTCCTGCAAAAGACGGCCGAGTCCGGCGCCTTCGCGGCTCGCCTGGCCGATGGCAAGACGGTTGAGCGCCAGCGAGACGTCGCCCGAAAGCACGTCGATGAGATCGCGCGCAAAGGCGATGAGATGCGTGCGCAGCGTTTCCGCCGTCAGCTTGCCCGCTTCCACCTCGACCGTGCGCACCTTGCCGGCCTGATAGGTGATCATCGCCGAGATCAGCCCGTCGCGATCGCCGAACCATTTGTAGAGACTTTCCTTGGAACAGTTGGCCGCACGCGCGACGCCGGCCGTCGTCAGCGCCCGCTCGCCGCCTTCCACCAGCAGGCCGAGCGCACGCTCCAGCACCGCGCCCTGACGTTCCGTCAGCCCCGCGATCGCTGCTCCTGCCCTGCCCTGCTCCACCGTGTGCAAGATGTCCCTCGTCCAATTCAGTACCGTACCGTACGGTTCGCCACCTTCTAGCGATGTCCGAAGCCTTGGTCAACGATCTTCTTGCAGCTTTGGGAACAGCAGTGATTTGGCCGCCCACGCGCAGTAGCCAGTGACCAGCGGCCGTCCCCAAGCGGCGCTGCGGCGCACAAGGCGGCATAAAAATTTCTTCCCTCTATCCTCCTGATTTGAAACAGAACTCCACGGAAACGATGAAGACGGTGGATTGCGAACAAATTTTTTCGCTTCCCAATCCGTTTCCCGTTGTTAAGATTTGTGAGACCTGCGGTGCAGCAGGCCGGTGCGCGTCGCGGATCGGCAAGCCTTCACCGCCGGCCTCAGTTAGGAGTTCCGAAGTCAACCGCCCTACGCCAAGGAGACAGAAAATGTTGAATTTCCTGCCAGACCTTCACGAAGGACATGCTCCCATCACCCTGCAGCAACTGTTCGGCGACGCCCTGGAGGCTTTCGAGGCCTGGGAAGACGAACGTGCGGAACCGATGGTGATCCACGAGGACCAGCTCCTGCCCATCGGCCTTGTTTTTGAGAGCATGCGGGATTGCACCGACATCCTGCCGCATACGCTGGCCGATATCGTCACCGATACGCTCGCCCGCAATCCTGCGGCAACGGACGCGGAAATCGTCACCTTCGGCGATGCCGCCCGCCTCGCCTCGGCGCTCACCGAGCAGCGCCGCCTTTACGGCGAGACCGCCATTGCCGCCTTCCTCGACCAGCATCGGGTCGACAAGCGGCGCCCGGCCTGACCTCTGAAAAAGGCTGAGCCTGAATAGGCCCGGCCTGAACCCGAAAAGGAAGGCCCCGGCAACGGGGCCTTTCCCTGTTACCCAGGCAACAGCCAGCCAGCCCGAAGCATAGGATGATCCGTGACAAGAGCGAACGAACGCTCTGCCAACAAGGAGAAGTCCCATGCGTAAATTTGTTCTCGCCACCCTCGCCATCGCGACCCTCGCCGGCGCAGCCGCAACCCCGTCCTTCGCCCAGTCCCGCGGCCAGAGCCGCGAATCGTCCACCGGCGGCGACTACTACCCGGGCGCCGACCGTGGCCCGCTGACCTTCGCCCAGGTGAGACCGCGCCTCAAGCTCGACAAGGGCGGCGCTTACTGCTCGACCAACTGGTACGTACTGCATGACGAGCGCGGCATGCGCAACGAGATCCGTCACTGCGACGACCGCCGCCACATCGACATCAATTGACCGATCGCCATCCTGGTCCCGGCCGCACGGCCGGGGCCGCGCCCCTTGCGTGCAGGCGAATCGGGCACGTCAATCGAGCAGGCGAATAAAGCCACCCGCTCATCCGTTGATTGAAAATTCCTCCCGCTCAACGGACATGCCGATGCTTCGCCTCGCCGCCGCCCTCCTCCTCCTGACGCTGCCCGCCCGCGCCGCCGAGGAGCCCCCCTATGTCGGCACCTGGGACTGCGAGGTCTCGACCTTCACCTTCACGGCCGACAGCTACGATTCCGGCGAAGGCCCCATGCCGATCCTCAAGAGCGAAAAGGATGGCGGCGCCTATACGCTGACCTTCGCCGACGACTACCAGATCGGCCTTGCCAATATCACCGCGACGGAGATGGACTGGGCATCCGGGGCGAGCGGCGACACGTTCCACTGCAAGAGAATGGAGAAATAGGCTCCGATGAAGACGAAGAGGCTGCTTGCCGCGCTGCTGGCGCTCGGCACGATGAGTGCGGCCGCCGGCGCCGCGGAGAACCGCTGCGGCTGGCTGCAGAACCCGACACCCGGCAACTGGTGGCTGGAGGATGGCGACGGCACCTGGACGATGATGACGCAGGGTGGCGGCCAAGAGCCCGACGGCTTCGACCGGATTCCCGACATTTCCGCCGGCGACTATGTGCGCACCAACGGCAATTATGGCTATGCCTGCGCCTGCATGACGGTGGAGACGGATGCCGGCGAAGGCCGCATCCTCGCCATCCATTCCTTCCGCCAGCTGCCGATTTCCCAATGCGCGGACGATCCATCGCTCCCCACGCCGGAATGAAATCCGAGCCGGTCCGACACCTTGACCGGTGGCGGCAAAGCACCTATTTCTCCCGCATCGAGATTTGAACGTTGACTTCTGCATTTGCGGGTTACCAGCCTGCAGCTCACGAACTTCCCCTTCAAATTCGACCACCCATGGCCGCCCCCGGGCGGCCGACGATTGATTTGACGGCTCAGGAAAGGTTTCGTCATGGCAACTGGTACCGTAAAGTGGTTCAACACGACCAAGGGCTACGGCTTCATTCAGCAGGACAGCGGTGAACCGGACGTTTTCGTCCACATCTCCGCCGTTCAGCGCGCAGGCCTCGCAGGCCTCAACGAAGGTCAGAAGGTCAGCTTCGAGCTGGTCCGCGACCGCAAGTCCGGCAAGATGTCGGCTGATCAGCTCGTCGCAGCCTGATCTGCCACACACGGCAAAAACAGGAAGGCCGGTTTCGACCGGCCTTTTTTTGTGTCCGCCGTCAGGCTTCCCGCAAGGCCGCGTCCAGCCAGCGGCATTCCTGCAGGCCCGCGGGGGTGAAGGGATCGGCAAGCGTGCCGGAGACGATCGCCGCCAGGATTTGCGGCGCCGGCGGAATGTTCGCGACCGTGGCGACAAGCCGGTCGCGCAGCCACGCGATGGCTTGCGAATCCGACTGGTAGAATGGCGTGAAGACGTAAGACAGCAGCTGGAAAAGCCGCACATGGCTGCGCCGCGCAGCCGCATAGGCCGAAAGCCCCTCCTCCACGGATCCGGCGGATGAGAGGGCATGGGCCAGCGTCGCCGCATCCAGCAGCGCCATGTTGGCCCCCTGACCAAGCTGCGGGCTGGTGGAATGAGCGCTGTCGCCGATGAAGGCGATGCCGTCGGCATGGGGCGGCAGCGTGGTGCGGTGGGCATAACGCGCGAGCGTCAATTGATCCCAATCCGTGATCTGCTCCAGAAACGGCATCGTTTGCGGCCAGTAGTCGGCAATGCCGGCCTTCCAGCGCTCCAGCCCCACCGCCTTCACCGCCTCCGCATCCGCCGTCTTGAGGCTCCAGAAGAAGGCGACCTTGCGCCCCTCTCCCGCATGCGCCCGGCCGACCGGCAGGATGCCGATCATCACCCGCGCCGCGTCATAACGCTGCGAAAGCGCCCGCGTCTCATGGGCAATGCCCTCGCAATCGAGCGTCGCCCAGAAGGCGCCCCAGGGCAGTTCCTTCACCGCCGGCGCGACGACCGAGGTGGTGGCAAGCTGCGAGCGGGCGCCCGTCGCATCGACCACCAGGTCATAGTCGCCGACGATCTCGCCATCCGGATCGTGCAGGGCCGTGCGAGCCTGCCGGGTTTCCGCCTTGGCGAGCGTGATGCCGGTGCGGATGGGAAGGCCCTCCGCCGCCACCGCATCGTGCAGGGTCGAAAACAGGGCCGCGCGATGCACCGCCAGTCCATAGCGCCCGCCCGCCAGTGCATCGTAGCGCACGTCGAGCACGGTGCGGCCGCTGCGCGCATCGGCCCCGTGCAACCGGTCGATGCGGTTGCCGAGGGCATGAATGGTGGGCGAAAGGCCGAGCGCATCGAGCACGGTCAGCCCTGTCGGCTGCATCAGGAGGCCGGAGCCGACCGGCGAAGGCTCGGCGAAACGCTCGATCAGCTCGACCCGGTGGCCGGCGCGCGACAGAAACAGTGCCGCCGCCAGTCCCGCAGGCCCCGCGCCGGCAATGCCGATATCCAATGGTTTCATGCCCATCCCCGAAACGGCGTTGCGGCCGTAGCGTCAATCCTGCTCCGCGTCATAGGCCGTCCGCGCGGCCCGGATCGCGGCATGGTTCTCCGTCGACCAGTGCACCAGCGAACGCAGCAGCGCAAGGAAGGATTGGCCGAGCGGCGTCAGCGCATATTCGACGCTGGGCGGCTGGGTGGGATAGACGGTGCGCGTCAGATAGCCATCGCGCTGAAGGTCGCGCAGCGTCTGGGTCAACATGCGCTGCGAGATATCCGGGATGAAGCGGCGCAACTGCGAGAAGCGCCGCGGCCCGTCCGCAAGGCCGAGAATCATCAGCGACGTCCACTTGCCGCCGACGCTATCGAGCACGTCGCGCACCGGGCAATCGTCCATCGACATGGCGACGCCGTCGATCAGAAGGACGCGCTCGCCCTCGGCCCGGTCGACCATTCTGTTCATAGCCGGTTCCCTCCAGGTAACCACCGCAGAAAAAACTGCCTTCTTTACAGGCTCTATCAGATTACCAGATAAGAGCAAGTCTCAATAAGAGACCAACTCGCAGCAGGACAAGAGGCGCTTTCCGCCAAGCCTGCCTGAAAGGGATAGACATGACCGATACGCTTCTCGTCACCGGCGCCTCCGGCCAGCTCGGCCGCCTCGTTCTCGATGCGCTTCTTTCCGCCGGCAAGACCCCGGCCAGCATCATCGCCACCACCCGCGACACCGCCAAGCTCGCCGACTATGCCGCCAGGGGCGTCACGGTGCGTGCCGCCGACTTCGACGATCCGGCTTCGCTCGACGCCGCCTTTGCCGGCGCCGGCACGGTGCTGCTCATCTCCACCGACGCGCTCGACACGCCCGGCAAGCGTCTTGCACAGCACAAGGTCGCCGTTGCCGCCGCCAAGAAGGCCGGCGCGAAGCACATCCTCTACACCTCCATGCCGCAGCCGGACGATTCGCTCGTCACCTTCGCACCCGACCATCTCGGCACCGAAGAGGCCATCAAGGCGACGGGCATCCCCTACACGATCCTGCGTGACGGCTGGTATGCGGAAAACCTCTTCATGTCCCTGCCCCACGCGCTGGAAACCGGTTCCTGGTACACCGCCACCGGCGAAGGCAAGATCGCGCATATCACCCGCGCCGACACGGCGGCCGCCCTTGCCGGCGCCGCCCTGAAAGCGGGCAGCGAGAGCAGGACCTATACGCTGACGGGCACGAAGAGCCGCACGGCCGAGGAAATCGCCGCCCTCGTCTCCGCCGCCACCGGCAAGCCGCTGAAGGTGGTGCATGTCACGGATGCCCAGCTTTCCGAAGGTCTGAAGGCCGCAGGCCTGCCGGAAGGCTTCATCCCCACCATCGTCTCCTTCGACGCCAACACGCGCGAAGGCAAGATCGCCACGGTGACGGGCGACGCCGAGGCCCTTTCCGGCCGCGCGCCGACGTCCTTCGAGGATTTCGTCACCGCCAGCAAGGCGGCCTTCCTCGGCTGATGCCCCTGCGGTGCGGCGCCCTTCGGGGCGCCGTGCTGCGATCAGACGTCCTGGCCGCAGGCCCGGCAGAAGCGGCGCACCGTCTCCGCCATGCCGTATTCCAGCGCGTCTGCCGTCAGGCCATGGCCGATCGAGACCTCCGCAAGGCGCGGAATGCGCGCGACGAGCGCCGGCAGGTTGGCGACCGTCAGGTCATGGCCCGCATTGACGTCGAGGCCGAGATCGAAGGCGATATCCGCCGTCTCCCCCAACAGCTCCACGATGCGCGCGGCTTCAGCGGGATTGTCGTAGCAGCCGCCATAGGGGCCGGTATAAAGCTCGATCCGGTCCGCGCCGATCTGCTTCGCGATGGTCAGCGCCTCGCGATCCGGCTCGCCATCGGCAAAGACGGAAACGCGCAGGCCCAGCTTCTTCAGCCGGCCGACGATATTGCCGAGGAGATTGTGGTTCTTGCGGAAATCCCAGCCATGGTCGGAGGTCGCCTGCGCCGGATCGTCCGGCACGAGCGTGACCTGCTCGGGACGATGTTCCTCGACAAGGCGCATGAAGCTCTCTTCCGGAAAGCCCTCGATGTTGAACTCCGTGCCGGAGAACTCGCTGTCGATCAGCGCGCGGATCGGCGCGAGGTCGCTGAAACGCACATGGCGCTGGTCCGGGCGCGGATGCACGGTCAACCCGCTGGCGCCGGCCTGAAGCGCGATCCGGCCGATGCCGGTGACGCTCGGCCAGGGCAGGTCCCGGCGGTTGCGCAGCATGGCGATGGCGTTGAGATTGACCGACAGTTTCGTGGGCATGACGACGCGGACTCCTGTTCGTGCATGAAGGTCTAGCCTGTTGTTTCCACAAGGGCAATCGCCGCAAAGGCCATGCGAACCGGGCTTGCAGAAGAATTGCCGGGGTACCTGCCGCTTCACCCTTGCCGATGATCAAGAATCACCGATAAACTCCCCCCGATTTTTAAGGGTGGCGCAGTGCGCCGTGACGGGGAATGGAAGGGTATAGGGCAAGGGCGATGGGCTCCTCTGTGGCATCACCGTGAGCGGGACCGAGAGGCCGGCGTGCGAGCACGTGCGGCGCGCCTTGAACGCCATCCTCGCCAGCGAGGCCTTTGCCCGTTCCGAGCGGCTGCGCTCGTTCCTGGCCTATGTCGTCGACAGCGAACTTTCCGGCAAGGCGGCCCAGCTCAAGGGTTACAGCATCGCCATCGATGTCTTCGGCCGCTCGCACGGCTTCGATGCCGGCAACGACCCCCTGGTGCGCGTGCAGGCCGGCAAGCTGCGCAAGCTGCTCGACCATTATTACGAGACCGAAGGCGCCGAACAGCGTCTGCGCATCCGCGTGCCCCTCGGCAGCTACGTGCCGGAATACAGCCTTGCAGATGAGGCGGAAGAACAGCCCGTGCCCTGCGAGCGCGTTCCCCTCGCCCGTGCCTGCCGGCAGAAGTTGAAGGTGCGGCGCTCCTGGCTTCCCGCCCCGGTCTCCTCGCCGCTCGCGCTCTTTTCCCTTTTGCCGCTGGTCTTCCTCGCGCCCTCCGTCTATCCCGAGCCGACCAATGCGGCGATCGACAAGGCGCAGCGGGTGCTGACCGTGCAGAGCACCTTCGCCAACCGCGCGCAGGCCCTGCCGCAACTGCATATCCAGCAATGTTGGCCGGCGGGCGGCGATTGCAACGCGCTCGCCCGCGCCATCGCGGGCGCGGCCGGCTATCACCGCACGGTTCACCTTTCCGAATCGCGCGAAACGCCCGATCCCCCTCCGCTCTCCTATGCGATCCGCATCGAGAATCGCGCCGACGGGCGCGGCATCTATGCAAGGCTGATCCACGAGCGATCCGGCGAAACCGTCTATTCCCGGCATTTCTCCAGTGCCCAGCTTGGCAGCGATGCCGGCCTCACCTTCGAGGCCGTGGCCTTTGCCGCACAGGCGCTCTCCGCCCATGGGCCGCTCTACCGCCATGCCCTGCGCAGCGGCACGGCGAGCAGCATCATGGAATGCCTTGCGCGCGAGGAACGGCAGCCGCCCCGCGGCATGCCGCATCCGGGTCCGGGCGCCGCCTGCGCCACGGCGGCACCGGCCGCGCTTGCCGATGCAGCCGCCTCGCAAGCCGCCGGCATGCCGCTCCGGCGATAGGGCCATCGCCCGCACAACCAGCCACAGGAAATACATCCCTAGATGTAGCGATAGGCATATCTGCGCCAAAGGCCTATTTTAGGACCATGGGCGGACTGGTAATGTTTACCGCTTGGCTTGACGATCCGGTACAATTCCTTTGCGAAAATGGATCGAAAGGCCGCCAGGCAATCGTATACACTCTGTCGGAATTGCACAGGCCGGCAGACGATATGCGGTGAAGGGCAATATCCGCCGTTCCGACACCCATCCTTCACGGGGAAGATGGTCTCGGGCCGGCGACCGGGGGTAATGACATGACCGATCTTCTCATTCGCGGGCTGCTTTCATGATGACCAATGAGTCGAAGAAAGCCGAGGCCCGGACGGGCGCACGCAAGTCCATCCGCTTCCTGCCCGTTGCGCCGCTGCCGGAGAATCTGCCGGACGGACGCCTCGCCATTGCGGACATGGCCAACGCCTTTGGCGTGACCCACCGCACGCTGCATTTCTACGAGGAAAAGGGCCTGCTGACCGCCGCCCGCGTCGGACCGATGCGCGTCTACGGCCCCACGGAAATCCAGCAGATGGCGGTCGTCAACACCTGCCGCGAAACGGGCATGCCCGTCGCCGTGATCCAGGAACTCCTGGAGCAGCTTTCCGCCGCCGAGAGCCAGGAAGAGGCTGACGGCATCTTCCGCATGGCGATGACGGCCCGCAAGCGCGAGCTTGCCGCCCAGCAGTCGACCATTCGCCGCCAGATGCAGCAGATCAACGAACTCCTGGATTTCACCGGCGCGCTCGAGGTCGAGACCAACGACAACACGCCGCAGGCGCACCTGACCGCGGTGGAACTGCGCTGTCTCACGCTGATGGCCGAAGGGTACCCCACCAGCCGCATCGCCCGTGCGCTCGAAGTCGAGCCCGGCGAAGTGCAGATCATGGAGAAGGCCATCATCTCCAAGTTCAACAGCAACAATCGTTTCCAGGCTGTCGCAAAGGCAGTCATGCTCGGGATCGTCGGCCATTAAGGCCGACGTAAGTGGCCGGACATGACGACCGGCCCTTCGTTCCGCTTCCTGATAAGCGGTCCGTCGTGCGGGGTCCCTCCTATCGCACGATGGTGAGCGTTTCCGCGGCGCGCGTAATGGCAGTGTAAAGCCAGCGTTCACGCGTGTCGCGGAAGGCAAAACTCTCGTCGAACAGCACGACATCGTTCCATTGCGAGCCCTGCGCCTTGTGCACGGTCAGCGCATAGCCGAAATCGAATTCGTCGTAACGCTTGCGCGTCGACCACGGGATTTCCTCGTCGAGATTCTCGAAGGCGGCCTTCAGCAGCTTGATCTTGGCCGCGCCGCGATCCATGTCGTCGTCTTCCGGCCGGATCATCAGGTTGATGCCGGGCTTCACCGTTTCCTTCGACGAACTCATCACCTGCCAGAGCGAACCGTTGAGCAGGCCCTTGGCCGGGTCGTTGCGCAGGCACACCAGCTTGTCGCCGGATTGCGGATAGTCCGTGGTAAAGCCCTTCAGCTCGCGCAGGCGCTGGTTATAGCGCCGCCGCGTGCGGTTGGTGCCGACCAGCACCTGGTCCGCGTCGAGCACCAGCGACTGGTCCACCTCGTTTCGGCCGATGACGCGCGCCGCGCCGTAGTCGCCATACTGGATGTCGCTGCCCTCGCGCACCTGCATGGCAAGCTGGATGATCGGGTTGTCGCGCGCCTGCCGATGGATATCCGTCAGCAGATAGTCCGGCTCCTGGTTGGTGAAATAGCCGCCGCCGGAAACCGGCGGGAGCTGGCCGGGGTCACCGAGCACGAGAATGGGCGTGCCGAAGCTCATCAGGTCGCGCCCCAGCGCCTCGTCCACCATCGAACATTCGTCGACGACGACGAGCGCGGCTTTGGCGACCGGGCTCTGGCGGTTGATGGAGAACATCGGCGAGATCGAGGTTTTCCCCGTCTCCTCGTCCGACACCTCCTCCTCGCCGCGCGGGCGATAGATCAGCGAATGGATCGTCTTGGCATTGCTGGCGCCCTTGGAGCGCAGCACCTGCGCTGCCTTGCCGGTGAAGGCGGCGAACAGCACTTCGCCGTCGACATTCTCCGCGAAATGGCGGGCAAGCGTCGTCTTGCCGGTTCCGGCATAACCGAACAGCCGGAACAGCGGCTGCCGCCCGTCCTTCAGCCACCGGGCGACGGCCTTCAGCGCTTCATCCTGTTGGGGTGCGAATTCCATGCCCGGACTTGGCAGGATTCGCACGGCCGAGGCAAGGGGCATGCCGGGTGCGCTGGCGGCGGAGGAATGACTTACCCCCTTATTTGGCCCTGTTCGCCGAGACGCCACCGCTGTATGGAGGGCGCAACTTCCGGAGCGATGATTTGTCCCCCGCCTCCCGCACGCCAAGAGATCCGACGAGCACGGCAACCGGCCTTGGACGATGGCCGGCGGCGCTGCAATGGGGCTTCGTCGCCGGCCTCTCGCTCATCACGACCGTGCCGCTGGAAATCGCCGGCTTCCCCGCCGCCCTGCTCATGGGGCCGATGTTGGCCGGTATCTTCGTGGCGCTCGGCGGCGGCACGATCCGCCTGCCGCGCCTCTTTTTCTTCGGCGTTCAGGTCGTGCTGGCGCTGATGATCGCGACCATGGTCTCCAGGGATTTTCTTGGCACCTTCCTTGAGAACTGGCCGCTGATGCTCTTCGTCGTGCTGTCGGTGATCGGCGTCAGCACGCTTTCCGGCTGGCTGATCGCCCGCACCGGCATCCTACCCGGCACGACGGCGATCTGGGGATCGTCGGCCGGCGCCGCCTCGACCATGCTGATCATGGCGGAAGCCTACGGCGCCGATGCCCGCCTCGTCGCCTTCATGCAGTATCTGCGCGTGCTGTTCGTCGCCAGCCTCGCGACGCTTGTCGCCCATTTCGGCGGGCATGACGGCGCGGCGATACCGCCCCATGCCTGGTTCGAGCCGGTGCCCGTGCTGCCGCTCGTCGCCATGCTGGCCATCGGTCTTCTGGCCGGGATCATCGGGCAGAAACTGCGTGTCCCCGCCGGGGCCTTCCTCGTGCCCTTCGCGCTGGCCTCCGTGCTCAATTCGTCGGGCACGGTGACGATCGCGCTGCCGCAATGGCTGCTCGTCATCGCCTTCACCCTTCTCGGCTGGAACATCGGCCTCGGCTTCACGCGCGCCATCCTGCTGCATGCCCGCCGCGCGCTTCTGCCGACGATCGTCTCGATCGTCGCGCTGATCAGCTTTTCCGGCCTGCTCGCCGGTCTCCTGATCCTCGTTCTCGGCATCGATCCGCTGACGGCCTATCTTTCGACCAGCCCCGGCGGCCTCGATTCCGTCGCCGTCATCGCCGCCTCCAGCAATGTCGACGTCGCCTTCGTCATGACGCTGCAGACGGCGCGGCTGATCCTCGTCAGCCTCATCGGCCCTTGGCTCGCCCGCTTCGTCGCGGACAGAGCCTAGAGCATGTCAGGTTCAGATTGAACCAGACATGCTCTCAATTCTTTTGTTTTCGTTTGTCTGTTCGGGAAAACCGGTTCCCACTTTTCCCTGACAAACTCTAGCTCGGCGCGTTCTCAAGCAGGATGGGCTTGCCGTGCGGCGTCGCCTCGGCGGCCCGCGCCCAGCGGTCCGAAAGGCGCGCCTGTTCCGCCTCGCTGGCAAGGCCCCGCGCGGCCATGAGGCCGGACAGCGCCGCAACCCAGCAATCGAAATAGTCGGCGCCGTCACGCGCCCGGCAGGGCCGGTGCACCTCGCGCGACAGGGCTTCCGCCCAGTCCGCCCAGGTGAAGACACCCTGCTCGTGCAGGCGCACGGTCATGGCGAAGGCCTGCGCCTGCCAGGGTTCGGCGAAGACGGGATCGCCCTCCGCCGATTTCGGCAGGCCGGGCGAATCGGCAAGCGTCTCACACCGGCTCAAGATAGCTCTCCCAGGCATCGATGGAGACCGTCAGCCCGGGCTCGGCTCCCGCGCCCCAGATTTCCACGCCGTCGAAAACGACGGTGTAGATCCATTGCGGGTTCTCGCCCTTGCCATGCGCGCTGTCGTCCGGAAAGACATAGGATCCCTGCACGGTCTCGACCACACCCACCTTGTCGCGGGCATAGCGCGGCAGGCGCGTATGCGTCGCCGGGTTGAAATTGCCGGTGCGAACGCGGTCGCCGGCGGAAAAGCGCGGCGCTGTCTCGAGCGGCCGGTCGCAGGGACCGCCTTTGGCGAGCACGGCCGGCACCATGTCCGCCTTCAGCACTCGCTTGGGCTCCGCGCCCTTTTCCAGTTTGTGGCCGGTCGCCAGCTCCTCGGCAGAAACGAAGCCGTGGCGCTGGAGCAGGATTTCGAGCCCGCGGATCCAGACTTCGTAGTAGCTTGCCGAAAGATAGGTGGCGGGCGGGATGTTCTCGCGGGCATGCCGGCTTTCGTCGATGGTCCAGGCGCCGAAAGCGCCGCAGGATAGCGTCACGCCAAGCGCCCGCTTTTCCCATTCCGCGTGAAAGACCGGTTCGTTCCTTTCCGGCGCGACCGGGCCGAAGCCGTGCAGCCCGCCGAGATCGTGCGGTCCGTTCATCGCAAAGCCTCCGGCGACAGGGCAAGGCCGGTGCCGATCATCGCATCGCGTGTCACGAGATCGGCCAGCGCTTCCTGATCCAGCCCGTCCGTGCCCGGGGGACGCACCGGCACGACGAGGTAACGCAGTTCCGCCGTCGAATCCCAGACGCGAACCTTCATATCTGCCGGCAACGTCACGCCGAACTCCGCCAGAACGCCGCGCGGATCCATCACCGCCCGGGAGCGATAGGCCGGCGCCTTGTACCAGACGGGCGGCAGGCCGAGCACGGACCAGGGATAGCAGGAGCAGAGCGTGCAGACGACGAGATTATGCGTCTCGCCATCGTTGAAGACGGCCCGCATATGCTCGCCCTGCCGGCCGGTATAGCCGAGACTGGCGATGGCCGCCGTCGCATCCCGTTTCAGCCAACCGGCAAAATCGGGCTCCGCCCAGGCCTTGGCGACGACACGCGCGCCGTTGCGCGGGCCGATCTTCGTCTCGTAGGTCTCGACGATGGCGTCGATGGCCTTCGGATCGATCAGCCCCTTTTCCGTCAGGATGGTTTCGAGCGCGCGCACCCGCGCTTCCATGGGCGAGAAATGGTTGTCGTGATGGTGATGATCGTCGTGGTCGTGATGATGATCGTGCGACACGGCAGGTCCTCCGGCTTCGCCCCAGTCTTAAGCCGTCAGCGCAGCATCGGCCAGAGGCTTGCGACCAGCAGCAGCGCCATCGTGATGTTGAACCATTTCAGCCGGACCGGATCGGACAGCCACTGGCGCAGCGCCGAGCCGAAGCCGGCCCAGGTGGAAACGCTCGGGAAATTGACGATGGCGAAGGCGAGGCCGACGATCAGCACGCTCGACGTATAGTTCTGCGCGTTGGTATAGGTCGCCATCGCGGAAACGGCCATGACCCAGGCCTTCGGGTTCACCCACTGGAAGGCGGCGGCTTCGAGGAAGCTCATCGGCCGGGCGCCGGCCTTGCCCTCGCCGAGGCTGCGCGAGGTGCCGATCTTCCAGGCGATCCAGATGAGATAGGCGCCGCCGGCGAATTTCAGCACCGTATAGACCAGCGGCACCGCCTCCAGCAGCGCGCCGAGACCGAAGCCAACGGCAAGCAGCAGTACGAGGAAACCGACGCCGATGCCGCACATATGCGGGATCGTGCGCACGAAGCCGAAATTCACCCCCGAGGCAAAGAGCATCATGTTGTTCGGGCCGGGCGTGATCGAGGTGGTGAAGGCGAAGAGCAGCAGCGCCAGAAAGATTTCAATCTGCATGGCAGACACTTGTGATCCGGATTGTTTTTCCCGATTGATAATCCATCTCTTGGCAACGACCAGCCAATTCTTGTCATGCAGACAATTCCGGAACGGAATGCATGGCGCTTGCAGATGGAGTGCGACATGAAAGCGGAACTACCGGCAGTCACCCTTCCCGGCGGACGGCAGGTGCCGGCCCTCGGCCTCGGCACGTGGCACATGGGCGAAGGTTATGCCTCGCCGGAAGAGGAAGCGGCGAGCCTGCGCGCCGGGCTCGACCTCGGCATGACGCTGATCGACACGGCGGAAATGTATGCCGACGGCGGCGCGGAAGAGGTGGTGGGCGAAGCGATCCGCGGCCGGCGCGACGAGGTCTTTCTCGTCAGCAAGGTGCTGCCCTACAATGCCAGCCGCACCGGCACCGTCGCCGCCTGCGAGGCGAGCCTGAAGCGGCTCGGCACCGACCATATCGAACTCTACCTCCTGCACTGGCGCGGCCGTTATCCGCTCGCCGAAACCGTCGAGGCTTTCGAGCGCCTGAAGTCGGAAGGCAAGATCGGCGCCTGGGGCGTGTCCAATTTCGACGAACCCGACATGAGGGAATTGCTGGCCGCCGCCGAGCCCGCCCGCCCCGCCGCCAACCAGGTGCTCTACAACCTCGCCCGGCGCGGCATCGAATTCGATCTCCTGCGCTGGAGCCAGGTGCAGAACGTTCCGATCATGGCCTATTCGCCGCTCGACGAGGGCCGCCTGATCGGCCACCCGGCGCTGGAAGAGGTCGGCCGCATCCACAATGCCAGCTCCGCCCAGGTCGCCCTCGCCTTCCTGCTGACCAGGGCCGGCGTCATCGCCATCCCGAAGTCCGGCTCGCCCGAGCGCGTGCGCGAGAATTTCCGCGCCGCCGAAATCCGCCTGACATCGGAAGACCTGCGCCTTCTCGACGAGGCCTTCCCGCCGCCGACGCGCAAGCGCCCGCTGGAAATGATCTGAAGCAAAAAGGGCTTTCCGCAAAACGGAAAGCCCTTCGTTTTAAGGCCCGCTTCGCTCCCTGTCGCGATCTCCGGGACAAGCCCGGGAAACCGGCTGAGAGGTTTCAGCCTCCTGCAGTCAGACGTTCACATGCCCTGCGGGCCGCGGTTCATCGCGGCAATGCCCGTGCGGCAGACTTCCACGAGGCCGAGCGGCTTCATGATCGCGACGAACTGGTCGATCTTGGAAGACTTGCCGGTGATTTCGAGGATGAAATGCTCGGTCGTGGCGTCGACGACCTTGGCATGGAAGGCATCGGCAAGGCGCAGGGTTTCCTGGCGCATCTCGCCGGAACCGACGACCTTCACCAGCGCCACTTCGCGCTCGATCGGCCGCTCCTGGCCGAGGATCTTGGCGCGCACGGTGAGATCGACCACCCGGTGAACGGGAACGATGCGTTCGAGCTGCGACTTGATCTGTTCGAGAACGCTCGGCGTGCCGCGCGTCACGATGGTGATGCGCGACAGATGCGCCTCGTGTTCGGTCTCGGAAACCGTGAGGCTTTCGATGTTGTAGCCGCGGCCGGAGAACAGGCCGATGACGCGGGCAAGGACGCCCGGCTCGTTGTCGACCAGGACGGAAAGCGTGTGGCTCTCCGCGACCTGGGTTTCCTTGGCGATGAAATAGGCGGAGCCGGTGGGCTGAAGGTGTGCGTTCATGGTTCTCTACCTTTTCATCAAACGAGCTGACGGCCCTTGGCGTCGATCGCGTTGGCGACCGCTTCGTCCGTGGCCTCGTCGGGCAGCAGCATTTCGTTGTGCGCCTTGCCCGAGGGGATCATCGGGAAGCAGTTCGTCAGGTTCGCGACGCGGCAGTCAAAGATGACCGGGCGCTTGACGTCGATCATTTCCTGGATGGCCGCATCGAGCTTCGAGGGCTTGTCGCAGGCAATGCCGACGCCGCCATAGGCCTCGGCCAGCTTGACAAAGTCAGGCAGCGCGTCCATATAGCTGTGCGAGTAGCGGCCCTCGTAGTCCAGCTGCTGCCACTGGCGCACCATGCCCAGATAGCGGTTGTTCAGCGAGACGATCTTGACCGGCGTCTTGTACTGGAAGCAGGTCGAGAGCTCCTGGATGCACATCTGGATGGAGCCTTCGCCGGTGATGCAGAACACATCCGACTCAGGCTTGGCCAGCTTGATGCCCATGGCGTAGGGCAGGCCCACGCCCATGGTGCCCAGGCCGCCGGAATTGATCCAGCGGCGTGGCTCCTCGAAGCGGTAGAACTGGGCCGCCCACATCTGGTGCTGGCCCACGTCCGAGGTGATGTAGGTGTCGCGGTCCTTGGTCAGCTCGTAGAGCCGCTGGATCGCGTATTGCGGCATGATCACGTCGTTGCTCGGCGTGTAGGCGAAGGAATTGCGCGCGCGCCACTTGGCGATCGACGTCCACCAGTCGGCATGGATCGCCTTGTCGTAATCCTTCGCGCCGGCCCGCCACAGGCGAACCATGTCTTCCAGCACGTTGCCGACGTCACCCAGGATCGGAACGTCGACACGGACGTTCTTGTTGATCGAGGACGGGTCGATGTCGATGTGGATCTTCTTCGAGTTCGGCGAGAAGGCGTTGAGGCGGCCGGTGATGCGGTCGTCGAAGCGCGCCCCCACGGCCAGCAGCACATCGCAATGCTGCATGGTCATATTGGCCTCGTAAGTGCCGTGCATGCCCAGCATGCCCAGGAACTTGGGGTCCGAGGCCGGGATGGAGCCCAGGCCCATCAGCGTCGAGGTGATCGGGAAGCCGGTGATCTCGACCAGCTCGCGCAGCAGGCGCGAGGCTTCCGGACCGGAGTTCACGACGCCGCCGCCGGAATAGATGATCGGCCGGCGGGCGGTCTTCATCATGCTGACGGCCGCCTCGATCTGGCGGGCATCGCCCGAAACCTTCGGCTGGTAGCTCTTCTGGATCGGCGCGGCGGACGGCGGCGTGTAGGTGCCGGTCGCGAACTGGACGTCCTTCGGGATATCGACGACGACAGGGCCCGGACGGCCGGACTGCGCGACGCGGAAGGCCTCGTGGATGATGCGGGCGAGATCGTTGACGTCCTTGACCAGCCAGTTGTGCTTGGTGCAGGGGCGCGTGATGCCGACCGTGTCGCATTCCTGGAAGGCGTCCGACCCGATGAGCGTGGTCGGAACCTGACCGGTGAGGCAGACGAGCGGGATGGAATCCATCAGCGCGTCCTGCAGCGGCGTGACGGCATTCGTCGCACCGGGGCCGGAGGTGACGAGCATGACGCCGACCTTGCCGGTGGAGCGGGCATAGCCTTCGGCCATATGGCCGGCGCCCTGCTCGTGACGCACGAGGATGTGCTCGATATCGTCCTGCTGGAAAATCTCGTCATAGATCGGCAGGACGGCGCCGCCCGGATAGCCGAAGATATGTTCTACGCCGTTGTCCTTCAGGGCCTGCAAGACAATTTCGGCGCCCGTCATCTGGTTTTCTGTTCCGCTCATCGGATTTCCGTCCGTCTCTTTCGCATTTCGAGGTGCTTATCGAATTTCAGGGCATAAAAAAAGGCCCCTTGGAGGAGCCTGCTTACCGCGCATGGGTGCTTTCGCCGGGTGGTTACACCACCCTGCCCATGCGCGTTCCCACCACAAGAATGATAGCCGTCAGTTTTTTCATGGGGCGGATTGTTAGACATAAAGCATACGCGCGTCAACGCCTTTCCGCCGCTCCAGAATGGCACGCTTTGCGCACAAAGCCGGGAAAGGCCGCAGAATCCTGCTTCAACCCGAAACGTCTTATTAAGCGCCCCCCGGTAAGGTCAGGGTTGATGGCAGGGAGTGCCGTGATTGCTGAACAGTGATTTTCATAATGCGATAGACGCCGGCGAACAGGAACGCCGCGATGGCTTGGCGGCCGGAAACCGCCTGCTTGGCCGCGTCGTCGCATGCAACGGCTCGCGCGCCACCATCAGCGCTTTGGCCGAAGGCGGCCAGACGACCCTGACGGAATTGTGGTCCGTCGGCCGGCTCATTTCCATTTCCGTCGGCCCGCACCGTATCGTCGCCCTCGTCTACTCCATGTCCACCGACCAGCAGAGCTGGGCGGAAAACCACGACACCGTCTTTCGCATCGAAGTCGAATTGCTGGGCGAAGTGCATGTCAGCCCCGACGGGCGCGAGGCGTTTTCCGCCGGCATCACCGACTATCCCCATCTCGGCGCCATCGCCCACCGCATCCGCGCCTCGGACCTTGCCAAGGTCTACGACACCGGCAAGAACGACGTCTGCATCATCGGCAAGCTGACACAGGACGAAAGCCTCGACGCGACGATCCATGTGCCCTCCATGCTGGAGAAGCACTTCGCCATCGTCGGCACGACGGGTGTCGGCAAGTCCACCTCCGTCACGCTGCTGCTGCACAAGGCGATCCAGGCCGATCCCAAGCTGCGCGTGCTCATCCTCGACCCGCACAACGAATTCGCCGCCGCCTTCGGGGACCTTGCCGTCGTCATCGACACGGACACGCTGGACCTGCCCTTCTGGCTGTTCAAGCTGGAGGAATTCGCCGAGGTCGTCTTCCGTGGCCGCCCGCCGGTGCCGGAGGAAATGGACATCCTGCGCGACCTCATTCCCGAGGCCAAGCGCGCGTTCCGCGGCACGAGCGACAATGGCCTGATGCGCCGCACGAGCGAGAAAAGCTCCGTCACCGCCGATACGCCCGTCCCCTTCCGCATCGCGGACCTGCTGGCGCTGGTCGACGAACGCATCGGACGGCTGGAAGGCCGGGCGGAAAAGCCGCATCTGCGCTCGCTCAAGGTCAAGATCATGTCGGCGATCAACGACCCGCGCTACCATTTCATGTTCTCCTCGAACACGATCACCGACACGATCCTCGACACCATCGCCCGCGTCTTCCGCATTCCGGGCGAAGGCAAGCCGGTGACGACCTTTCAGCTTGCCGGCATTCCCTCGGAAGTCGTCAATTCCGTCGCCTCGGTCCTGTGCCGCATGGCCTTCGAGATCGGCCTCTGGAGCAATGGCGGCGTTCACATGCTCGTCGTCTGCGAGGAAGCGCACCGCTACGTGCCGGCCGATCCCAAGCTCGGCTTCCTGCCGACGCGCCAGGCCATCGCCCGCATCGCCAAGGAAGGCCGCAAATACGGCGTCTCGCTCGGCATCATCACCCAGCGCCCCGGCGAACTCGACCCGACGATCCTGTCGCAGTGCTCGACCATCTTCGCCATGCGCCTTGCCAACGAGCACGACCAGGAAATCATCCGCTCGGCGATCCCGAACTCCTCGTCGTCGACGACCAGCTTCATCTCGTCCATCGGCAATGGCGAAGCCATCGCCTTCGGCGAGGCCGTCGCGGTGCCGATGCGCATGCGCTTTTCGCGCGTCGAGGCGAACCGCCTGCCCAAGGCCAACGGCACCGGCGTCAAGGCAAGCGAGGATACGCCGCAAAGCGTCGATTTGCGCTCCATCGTCGCCCGCATGCGCGCGATCTCCGGCCCCGACATTTCCGGCTTCCAGAATTCCTACCTCACCGCACAGGGCCAGAATGCGTCCCTGCCGACCGGCTATGAGGACGCGCCCTACGAAGACGAGGAAGGCTATATCGAAACGCTGCAAAGCGCGCCCGAAACGCGCGCCGCACCGCAGCCGCCGCTGCAGGAGCCCTACCGGCCCGACATGCTGCCCGGCGCCCAGGGCGCCTATCAGCCGTCGACGCAGGAACGCTTCGAATCGATCCGTCGCGATCTCACCGCCGAACCGCAGCGCCCGGCCGCCGATCCCTATCGCCAGCCCGTCGATCCCTATCGCCAGCCCGCTGACCCGTACCGCCAGCCGGCAGAGCCGCCCCGCCAGCAGGCGCGCCCTGCCTTCGGCGAACAGCAGGAGCCGCGGCGCGACGGCTCCATTCGCGAACAGCTTCTCAAGAAGCCGCTCAGCAGCCTGATCCGGCGCTAGGCATCTTCAGCCGGAACAGCATCGCTTCGGCATCGGATAATGCGGCAAAAACAAGAGGCTAGGCCAGCGGATCGACCCGCTGCCAGCTTTCGTCGAGCTGGTTGCGGAACCATGTCATCTGGCGTTTGGCATATTGCCGTGTCGCCGCCGCGCCGCGCGCGATGACCTCGTCCGCGCGCATCTCACCCGCCAGCATCGCCGCGATCTGTGGCACGCCGATCGCCTTCATGACAGGCATGGCCGGGGAAAGATCGAGTGCGAGCAGCGCCTTCACTTCCTCCACCGCACCCGTTTCCAGCATCGTTCCGAAGCGCCGGTCGATACGGGCGGCAAGCACCGCGCGGTCCGGCAGAACGACGGTCTTCTCCGCCCTGTCAGGGTCGATCACCACTGGCCCCGTCGCGGCCTGGAAGGCGGAAATAGAGCGCCCCGTCGCCTCCAGCACCTCAAGCGCCCGCACGATGCGCTGACCGTCTCCGGGCATGAGCCGTCCGGCCATTTCCGGGTCCCGGTCGGCGAGCGCCCGGTGCAGGGTCTCCGCCCCTTCCGTGGCCAGCCGTGTGCGCAGGTATTCGCGAATCTCGCCGGGAATGACGGGCATATCCGACAGGCCGCCGGTCAGCGCGCGGAAATAAAGCCCCGTGCCACCGACGAAGACGGGCAGCTTGTCGCGCGCCCGCAACTCCGCGACGACGGCGGTCGCCTCGCGCAGCCAGTCGCCGGTGGAATAGGCCGCGCCCGCGGGAACGTGGCCGTAGAGCCGGTGCTCGATCCCGCCCATGTCCTCCGGTTGCGGACGGGCGGTCAGGATGCTCAGCGTATCGTAGACCTGCATGCTGTCGGCATTGACCACCACGCCATCGTGCGCGCTCGCCAGCCGCACCGCGAGCGCGGACTTGCCGCTCGCGGTCGGGCCGGTTATCAGGATCGCGTCCCGCTTTCGATCAAGGTTTCTCATCATGGCTTTCGTTGCCACGCTTGTCGCCAATCCGTCAAATCCTGTTCTGACACCCGCCCTTGCCGAAAAGGCCGCGGATCAGGTCAAGGCCTCCGGTCTCTACTGGCTTGCCGACAGCATCGCCTGCGATATCGCGCTGCGCGACGGCAGCGACCTTGCCGCCGCACGCGACACGATCCTCGCCGTCCTCGGCGATGCACCGGTCGACCTTGCGGTGCAGGACGCGGAGACGCGGCGCAAGAAACTTCTGATCGCCGATATGGATTCGACCATGATCGGCCAGGAATGCATCGACGAGCTTGCCGCCGAAGTCGGCCTCAAGGACAAGGTCGCGACCATCACCGCGCGCGCCATGAACGGCGAGATCGCCTTCGAGCCCGCCCTTCGCGAGCGCGTCGCGCTGCTGAAGGGGCTTCCGGTCTCCGTCGTCGACGAGGTCATCGCCAAGCGCATCACGCTGACGCCGGGCGGGAAGGAACTGATCGCGACGATGAAGGCCAGGGGCTACTACACCGCCCTCGTCTCCGGCGGCTTCACGGTCTTCACCAGCCGCATCGCCGCCACGCTCGGTTTCGACGAGAACCGCGCCAACCTGCTGCTCGACGCCGACGGCAAGCTGACCGGTGAAGTCGCCGAACCCATCCTCGGCAAGCAGGCCAAGGTGGACGCGCTGGTGGAAATCTCCGAGCGGCTCGGCATTTCGCCCGAAGAAGCCATGGCCGTCGGCGACGGCGCCAACGATCTCGGCATGCTGCACCTTTCGGGCGCCGGCGTCGCGCTGCACGCCAAGCCCGCCGTCGCGGCCGAAGCGAAGATCCGCATCGACCATGGCGACCTTACCGCCCTTCTCTACCTGCAGGGCTATCGCAAATCGGACTTCGTGACCGGCTGATGCCCATCGCCACCACCCAGCGCCTCGCCTTGCGCAACTGGGAGGAAAAGGACCGGGATCTCTTCCACGAGATCAATGCCGATCCCGTGGTCATGGAATTCTTCCCGTTCCTGCGCACCCGCGTGCAATCGGACGACCTGTTCGACCGCCTTCGCGGCATCATCGCCGAGACCGGCCTCGGCTTCTTCGCGCTCGCCGACCGCGAGACGGATACGGCCATGGGTTTCTGCGGCCTGTCGCGCACGACGAAACTGGAACCCTTCGTCGCCGATGGTAGCGTCGAAATCGGCTGGCGGCTTGCCCGTCGCCATTGGGGCCACGGCTACATCACGGAGGCGGCGGAGCGACTGCTGGCGTTCGGTTTCGCCGAAAAAGGACTCTCCGAAATCATCTCCTTCGCCGTTGCGAACAACACCCGTTCCACCGCCGTCATGCAGCGCATCGGCATGGTCGCGGCACCGGAGCGCAATTTCGACATGCCCGGCATCGCGGATGCCCGCGCCGACCTTCGCCCGCATGCCGTCTACGCGCTCGATCGCGCGACCTGGCAAGCAAAAAGCCGTTGAAGCGACGCTCCAACGGCCTGAATCAGTTTCTCGCCTGCGAGAGCCAAGCCCCTGACGGGATTCGGCTTTCCGTCAGTCGATACGGACGGTGATGTAGCGCAGCGCCCCGGTATGGTTGGCGACCATCATCAAGGCATTGCGGCGGTCTTCCGACTTCAGCTTGGCGATGCGGCTGCGCACCTCGTCCGCCGTCGTCACCGCCTCCTGGCCGATCTCGACGATGACGTCGCCCGGCACGATGCCGCGTTCGGCGGCGGCCGAATCCGGCGCGACCTCGGTAATGACCACACCCTTGACGCTTTCGGCGATCTCGAAGGTCTTCCGCGCCTCTTCGTCGAGGTCGCCGATGCCCATGCCGAGCACGAGGTCCGCCTTGGTCTGTTCGGGCTGACCGCCGTTCTCAGGCACCGCGCCTTCCTCCGGCTTGACCTCGTCCTGCGTCACCTCTTCCGTGGCATCCGCCTGCTTCTCGCTGTCCTCGAGCCGGCCGAGCGTGACCTTGACGGTCATCTCCTTGCCGTTGCGCAGCAGCACGACGTCCACGGCCTTGCCGACCGGGCTTTCGGCGACGACGCGCGGCAGGTCGCGCATTTCATGCACGTCCTTGCCATCGAAGCGGATGATGACGTCGCCGGTCTCGATGGAACCGTTGTCGACCGGCCCGCCCTGGATGACGCCCGCGACGAGCGCGCCCTTGGCCTCGCTCATGCCGAGGCTTTCGGCAATGTCGTCCGTGACAGGCTGGATGCGCACGCCGAGCCAGCCGCGGCGCGTCTCGCCGAAATCGCGAAGCTGGGTGAAGATGTTCTGCGCCAGTTCCGTCGGCACGGAAAAGCCGATGCCGATGGAGCCGCCGGACGGCGAGATGATCGCCGTGTTGATGCCGATGACCTCGCCCTTCATGTTGAACAGCGGGCCGCCGGAATTGCCCCGGTTGATGGCCGCATCCGTCTGGATGAAGTTGTCGTAGGGGCCTGCATTGATGTTGCGCCCGCGCGCGGAAATGATGCCGACCGTCACCGAGCCGCCGAGGCCGAAGGGGTTGCCGATGGCCATCACCCAGTCGCCGATGCGCATCACGCGGGAATCGCCGAAGGGCACGGCCTTCAGCGGCGCCTTCGGCTCGACCTTCAGCAGCGCAAGGTCCGTCTTCGGGTCCGTGCCGACGAGCTTGGCCTTCAGCTTGGAACCGTTGGCGAAGTTCACCTCGATATCGTCCGCGCCCTCGATGACGTGGTTGTTCGTGGCGATGAAGCCCGCGGGATCGATGACGAAGCCCGAGCCAAGCGAATTGACGGTCTGCGGCTGGTTGCTGCCCTCGCCGTCTTCCCCCTTGAAGAATTCGTCGAAGAAGTCCTGGAAGGGCGAACCCTCCGGCACCTGCGGCATCGGCGCCTTGTCGTCGCTCTTCACGTTCTGCGAGGTGGAAATGTTCACCACCGCATCGAGCAGGCCTTCGGCAAGGTCGGCGACCGATTCAGGACCGGTCGGCTTCACCTCGGCCGCGGCCGGGACGGCGAAAAATCCCCCGGCGACCGGCGAAAAACCCACCGCAAGCGCAAGTGCCGCCCGGGCTACGCTGGTCCTCGTCTTCAAAGCCATGTTCGGCATCCTCTTTGTCCTGGCTGTCGTAGCGAGTGTTTGCCGCGGATACGGCAAAAATCAGTCCGCCACGCTGAAATGATGCGAAGTCTTGCCCGTCTTCGCCGCCGGTCGCAAGAGCCGGGTTCAGCCGCCGCGAATGAACCAGACCATCAGCACGCCGAAAGCCACGGCGGCAAGCCCGGAGATGCGCAACTGGCCCTCCGGCATCTGCGGCAGCAGCGCGGCCATGCGCTTCAAAGCCGAAGGGGCCAGTGCGTACACCAGCCCCTCGATGATCAGGAAGAACGCGATCCCCGTCAGGAAATCGGACACGGAAGCGTTCTCAATTTGCCGTCGACGGCGTGGTGGCCGTGCCGTCCGTCGTGCCCGTGGTCACGGGCTTGGAGCCGGCAGCGTCCTCGAAGTAGCGGAAGAACTCCGACTGCGGCGACAGGACCAGCATCGTGTCCGACGAGTTCAGCGAGTTCCGGTAGGCATTCATCGACCGGTAGAAGTCGAAGAAGGCCGGATCCTGCGAGAAGGCTTCGCCGAAGACGCGGTTGCGTTCCCCGTCGCCTTCACCGCGCAGGATTTCCGAATCGCGCTGGGCGGCCGCGACGAACTCGACGACCTGGCGGTCGGCGATGGCGCGGCGGCGCTGGCCTTCCTCGTTACCGCGGGCGCGGATGAGTTCGGCTTCGGCAAGACGTTCGGCCTTCATGCGGTCGTAGGTCTGCTGCGAGACTTCCTGCGTGAGGTCGGTACGACGGATGCGCACGTCGGAGATGGTGAGGCCGAGGTTCGAGGCGTCGTTCGACAGCTCGCCGCGCACTTCCCGCATCATCGAGGCCCGCTCTTCCGAGAGCGCCGATTCAAAGCCGCGCAGACCGTAGACCCGGCGCAGCGCCGCATCGAGACGGGTGCGCAGGCGCGCTTCCGCCGATTCCCGGTCGCCCGACACCGCTTCGCGGAAGCGGCGGGCGTCGGTGATCTTGTAGACCACGAAGGCATCGACCTCGTAGAACTTGCCGCCCGAGACCTGGACGCGGATGTCGTCGAGATCGAAGCGCAGCGCCTGGTCCTGGATGTACTGCACGCTGTCGGCATCCATGAAGCCGAAGGGCAGCTTGAAGTAGAGACCGGGCTCGGACTTGACGTCCTGGATCTGGCCGAAGCGGATGACGATGGCCTGCTGGCGCTCGTTGACGACGAACACCGAGGAATAGGCGATGAAGAGAAGAACGCCGAGGGCGATCAGGATGGATGGGATACGGTTGCCCATTACTGCGTGCCTCCCGCCTGCTGCTGGCCAGTCGCCCGGCCGAGTTCGTTGAGGGGAAGGAAGGGAACCACGCCCTGTCCGTTCTGCTTCTCGTCGATGATGACCTTCTTCGAGCTCTTCATCACGTCTTCCATGGTTTCAAGGAAGAGACGCTTGCGGGTGACGTCGGGGGCCACCTTGTACTGCTCGTAGATGGAGAGGAAGCGTGCCGCTTCACCTTCCGCTTCCTTGACGACGCGGTCCTTGTAGGCCGCCGCCTCTTCGCGAATCTGCGCGGACTGACCGCGGGCAAGACCGAGCTTCTGGTTGGCGTACTGGTTGGCTTCCTCGACGAAGCGGTCCTCGTCCTGCTCGGCGCGCTGCACTTCGTCGAAGGCATCGGCGACTTCGCGCGGCGGGGCCGCATCCTCGATGGCGACGGTGTTGATCGAGATGCCGGCGCCATAGGCGTCCATGGTGGCCTGGATCGTCGTCTTCACGCCCTCGGCAATCGCCTGGCGGTTGTCGCGGAAGATGTCCTGGGCCGGCCGGCGGCCGACGACTTCGCGCATGGCGCTTTCGGAAACCTGCTGCAGCGTCTCGGCCGGATATTCGAGATTGAAGAGATAGGACTGCGGGTCCGTGACCGAATAGAGCACCGAGAACTGCACGTTGACGATGTTCTGGTCGCCCGTCAGCATCAGGCCGGAATTGTCGGAATTCGATGACGCCGCGCGGCGGCCGATATTCTGCTGCTGCTCGGTGATCTTGACGAGTTCGACGGTTTCCAGCGGCCAGAGGTGGAAGTGCAGGCCGGGCATGGAGACTTCCTGCTTCGGCTTGCCGAAGCGCAGCTCGACGCCGCGCTCGTCCGGCTGGACGGTGTAGATGGCGTTCATCAGCCAGAAGACGCCGATGAGCAGCAGGGCGATGACCACCACGCCGCCGTTGAAGCCGCCGGGCATGACGTTCTTGAGCTGGTCCTGGCCGCGCCGGATGATGTCCTCAAGGTCCGGTGGGCCGCCATTGCCGCCACCGCCGCCGCGGGGGCGGTTCGGTCCCTGCCCCCACGGTCCCTGATTGTTTCCGCCGCCGCCGCCCCAAGGGCCGCCGCCGCCATTCTGATTGCTCCAGGGCATCAATACCTCTTTCTTTAAATCCCCACAGGCCGCATTTCGCGGTATGTTTCGCCGCGCAACGCGAGGTGAACCCGTTATAGGTATCCCTCCGGCCGCTTTCAACAAATCCGCGTGATCTTGCAGCCTCGTGCGGCAAAATAGTTCGTGATCAGGGTGATTTAGGCGGGTTTGCGCCGCCAGGTGACGAAGCGCATGGCGTGGCTGTCCTTCTCGCCCTGCGGAATGGGCTCTTCGAGGACCTTCTCGAAGACATGGGGATCGATCGCGGGAAAGCGCGTATCGCCCTCAACCGACGCCGCGACATGGGTGACATGCAGGATATCCGCCCGATCGAAAGCCTGCGCGTAGATCTGCCCGCCGCCGATGACGCAGATCTCGTCGACGCCGAGCGTTTCCGCCTCGCGCCGGGCGACGGCGACGGCTTCGTCCAGCGAGGAAACGACCGTCGCACCGGCTGCGGAAAAGGCGGGATCGCGGGTGATGACGATGTTCGGGCGGCCGGGCAGCGGCCGACCGATCGAATCCCAGGTCTTGCGGCCCATCAGCACGGGCTTGCCGAGCGTCAATTGCTTGAAGCGCTTCAGGTCCGACGGCAGGCGCCACGGCAGGTCGCCGTCGCGGCCGATGACGCCGTTGTCGGCAACGGCCACGACGAGAACGATCTTGGCTTCGGTCATGGAATGTCCCGGAAATCAGACGGCGATGGGCGCCTTGATGTTTGAATCGGCTTCATAGCCGATCAGGGTGAAGTCCTCGAACTTGAAGGAAAAAAGGTCCTTCACATCGGGGTTGAGCTTCATGAAGGGAAGCGGTTTCGGCTTGCGCGTCAATTGCAGGCGCGCCTGCTCGAAATGGTTGGAATAGATGTGCGCGTCGCCCAGCGTGTGCACGAAATCGCCCGGCTGCAGCCCCGTCGCCTGCGCGACCATCATGGTCAGCAGGGCGTAGCTGGCGATATTGAAGGGCACGCCCAGGAAGATGTCGGCGCTGCGCTGGTAGAGCTGGCAGGACAGCTTGCCCTCGGCCACATAGAACTGGAAGAAGGCATGGCAGGGCATCAGGGCCATCTCGTCGACCAGCGCGGGGTTCCAGGCAGAAACGATATGGCGGCGTGAATTGGGGTTGCGCTTGATGCTGTCGAGCACGGTGACGATCTGGTCCAGATGGCGGCCGTCATGGGTCGGCCAGGAGCGCCACTGATAACCGTAGACCGGGCCGAGCTCGCCCTGCGCATCGGCCCATTCGTCCCAGATGGTGACGCCGTTTTCGTGGAGATAGGCGATGTTCGTGTCGCCCTTCAGGAACCACAGGAGCTCATGGATGATGGAGCGCAGGTGCAGCTTCTTGGTGGTCAGCACCGGGAAACCTTCGGAAAGGTCGAAGCGCATCTGGTAGCCGAAGACACCGCGCGTGCCGGTGCCCGTGCGGTCTCCGCGGTCGGAGCCGTTTTCCATCACATGGGCGAGAAGGTCGAGATACTGCTGCATGGTCGCCGCCGATTCGTTGTCCAGCGTGAGATACTAGAGCGAGAGCGGCGGCGGCCAAAGCGTGAAATGGGATTTTCCCGGCTTTCCTCAGGCGAGCGCGCTGAGCTTTCCGAGTTCCTTGGCGGTGAGGTAGTAGAAGGTCACGCGCGACTTCGAGCGGTCGTCGGCCATGGCCTTGCAGACGGCTTCGACGGCCTTGTCGGCCGCCTCGCCCGTGATGCCGAACTTCTTGGCGCACCACTTTTCCTTCACGCGGTCGAGTTCCGCCGGGTCGGAGCAGGAGACGAGCGAGGAGTCGCGGTTGCGCAGCGCGATGCCGAGATGGCTCACGATCTTCTTGACGATGGCCTCGTCCGCACCGCTGTCATACTTGCGGACATCTGCGAGATAGTCAGTCATGGTCTCTCCTCTATGGTCACTGGGCTGCCGCCATCATGGGGTCCTGCCGCACGGCAATGTTTTTCACGCAGGGATGGCAAGTCAAGCACTAATAAATGCATCGTCCGCCGGGAAAGATGATCTGCCGCATTGGCAGGATTTGCAGCCGCATTTTTGTACTTTCTGAAGGAATACCACGTAAAGGTGTAACCTGCGGTCGACGGTAGAAAGGCCGCGCGTAACGACGGTAACGGCAGGTGAGACAGACCGAGGACCAATCGCAGCGATTCTGGCTGGCCTATAGCGCGGCCTCCCTGGCCGTGGCCGCAATGGCGTTCGGCTGGGGCGTCTTCTTTGCGTTGCGGCAGGCCTGGGCCCTTGTCGCCGTCGATATCGCCGTCATCGCCGTCGCCCTCATGAGTTTCCTTCTGGCGTATCGGCGCCAGCTTTCGGCGGCCCTGCTCTTCTCGCAGGTCTCCTTCCTGCTCATCATCCTCGTCTTCTGCATCATCTTCGACGTCCCGAACCTGACCGCGCCGCGGGTCACGCATCTCTTCCTTCTGGTTCTGGCCCTGCTCGGCTACATCAACTACCAGCGGGAGCGATCGCGCCTGCAGCTTGCCGTCATCGTCTCGTGCCTCCTCGCCTTCGTGGTCTTCGCCAGCACGCACGCCGCCGCGCCCTTCGCCCAGCCGATCGCCGACGAGTTCCGCACCTTCGGCACCTGGGTCAACTCGATTATCGCCGTCGCCCTCTTGTGTGGCGGCATCTATGTAATGCAGCTCAAATTCGCCCTGAACTTCGATCAGGCGCGGGACATCAAGGCGGCCCTCACGAACCGCGAGTTCGAACTGTTCTACCAGCCGCAGGTGGACGAGGCCGGCCGCACGACGGGGGCCGAAGCCCTGCTGCGCCGCCGGCGGCCGGGCGGCGGCTACATCTCGCCGGCCGATTTCATTCCCGCCGCCGAACAGGCCGGCCTGATGCCCGTCATCGGCGACTGGGTGCTGAACGAGGCCTGCCGGACCCTTGCCTTCTGGCAGCAGGACGAAGCGACGCGTCATCTGAAACTGTCGGTCAATGTCAGCGTCGACCAGTTCATGAAGGCCGACTTCGTCGACACCATGATGGCCCGCATCGCCGCGCGCGAACTGGATGCGACCCGCCTCAAGCTGGAACTCACCGAAAGCATGATGGCGACGGATGTCGACGTCATCGTGGAGAAGATGCGGGCGCTGCGCGCCGCCGGCATCACCATCTCGCTCGACGACTTCGGCACCGGCTATTCCTCGCTCAGCCACCTGCGCCGCCTGCCGATCCACGAGATCAAGATCGATCGCTCCTTCGTGCAGGAAGCCCCCGACAGCAAGCGCAACCGCATCCTGCTGAAAAGCATTTTCGACATTGCGCGCATGCTGGAATTTTCCGTCGTCGCCGAGGGCATCGAGACGAAGGAGCAACTGCTGCTCCTGCAATCCTTCGGCTGCACCATCTTCCAGGGCTATTATTTCGGCCGTCCCGTTCCCTTCGCCGAGTTCCAGAACCGATGGGCGAACGAGGCTCCGCCGCTTGCCGAAAGCGCCTGAGCGCACAGGCCGCAAAATCCCTGTCACAAAACCCTTTTCTTGCGCGGCGGGAATGCCTATATGTGAGGTGCTGCTTCGGCAGCTATGGCAATAAACGGGCGGTGTAATAAACCCATTGGACCCGGGGGCGGTACCCGGCGCCTCCACCAAAAACCGGTCATCTTCGGCGGACCGGCTTTTGATGGGGGCGAAATAGGATCGACAAGGGCGTAAAGATCGACTTTTTGCTCGGCATTGTACCACCGTTATCGGGCTAAACTTGTAGTTGCAAACGACAACTATGCGGAAGCTCGTCTCGCTGCTTAATCGCGGTGTGACACTTCACTCAAAGTCCTGACGGGTCGCACCGGCAGGCGGGGTCCGAAGGCACCTGGCAACAGAAGCCTTCACCTTCTCCAATCTCTTGAAATGGTCTATAGCTGTGCCAGATGACTCGTGCCGGAAGGCATGAGATGACCGAAGAATGCCTGAATACAAAGGCAGGAAGAAAGACAGGAACGGATGGCGCAAGACCACATTCGCTACGACATTCTCGCCCAGGACGCGCTGCGCAGCGTCATTCGCAAGGTTCTGTCCGAAGTTGCCGTCACGGGCCATCTGCCTGGCGAGCACCATTTCTTCATCACCTTCCTCACCAATGCTCCGGGCGTGCGCATCTCGCAGCACCTCAAGGCCAAGTATGCCGAGCAGATGACCATCGTCGTCCAGCACCAGTTCTGGGACCTGAAGGTCACCGAGAGCCTGTTCGAGATTGGCCTTTCCTTCTCCGATACGCCGGAAAAGCTCGTCATTCCGTTCAACGCCATCCGCGGCTTCTACGACCCGTCCGTCAGCTTCGAACTGGAATTCGACGTGCCGGCCGCTGAGGAAGAGGACCATTCGGCCGAGATCACGGCCTACCCCGCCGCGACCGAGAAGGCCGAGGACCCCTCCGACGAGCCGACCCCGCCGACCGGTGGCGACGACAACAACAAGGGTGGCTCGGTCGTCTCGCTCGATTCCTTCCGCAAGAAGAACTGAGCGCGGCGATGAGCGGCGACGTCGTCAATCTTCGCCAGTTCCGCAAGCAGAAGGTCCGCTCCGACAAGGAGAAGCAGGCCGAGCAGAACCGCATCGCCTTCGGTCGTACGAAGGCGGAGAAGACGCTGACACGCGCGCTCAACGAGAAAGCGGAAAAGACGCTCGATCAGGGCCGCCTCGAGCGGCCCGACGAGACGAAGGACTGATCCTTCAAGGACTTGCCGGCAGAATCGGATTCGATCTGCCAGCCGCCTCCATCGGTGCCTGAGGGTGGTATGATCCGCAAATACTCCACGACGCTGCACGGCCACCGCACGAGCTTTTCGCTCGAACCCGCCTTCCATGACGAACTGAAAGCCATAGCCGAGGCCCGCGGCCTGCCGCTGGCCGCGCTCTTGCGCGAGATCGACGATGCCCGCGGTGTCGAGGGCAATCTCTCCTCGGCACTGCGGCTTCATGTGCTGGACTGGTTGAAACAGAAGACCCGCTGACGAACGGGCTAATTGACGCCGGGCAAGGTGTTGAAATCCAGGTTTTGCCCGCTGTCGACGGGGGGCAGTTCCCCGCCGCGCTCGACACCCTCCTCGGGCGACACCGGCAGGCGGCGTTTCTTTGCCTCTTCCGCTGCCCGCTGCTCGGCAAGCCGGCGCGCCTCCTCCTGCGCCTCCATCGTGGCGCGCGCGTCATCGGCGGCCTTGCGCCTGGCGCGCTCGGCCTCTTCCGCCGCCGCGCGGGTAGAACGCTCCGCCTCGGCGCGGGCGCGCGCGGCGTCCCGGCGGCGTTGCTCTTCCTCCATCTGCAGCCGCATGACCTCGGCCTCGGCCGCGCGGGCTTCGGCGCGCGAACGATAGAGCGCGGCTTCCCGCCGAAGGCGCTGCTTCTCCAGCACATTTGCCTGCAATGTTTCCACGCGCCGGCGCTCCGTCTCGAAACGGCGGAGCGACAGATAGTTTGCAAGCGGCTGAACGTCGAACGCAAAGCCGGGCGCCTCCACGAGGCCGCGATAGCCGAGCACCACTTCCGGCTCCGCCCCTGCTAGCGCCGCCTCGCCGGCCTTGTAGATGACGGCGAGCCGGCCGCTCATCGTGTCGCCGGCAAGATCGATATCCGCGTCGCCGGAAAGCGCCACCTTGTCATCCTCCGCCGCCACGCTCTGGACACGCAGCTTTCCGCCCGCCAGCGCAAAGGGAATGCGCACCGCCCCCAACGCCGCCTCGCCCTTGAGAACTGCATCGGCCGCAAAGTCCTGCACCCGCTCCGGAGTGATGTCGCCCTCGATCCGATCCGCCGCCGCGAGGAGCGCCGGCAGCGCGCCCGTATCGAGCCCGCGCACGCGGAAATCGGATATCCGCGCCTCGCCCGAACCGCTCGCGCCTTCGACCATGGCCCGAACGCTCTTGCCCGATGCGTCGACGGCGAGCGTCACGTCCGCCTTGCCACCGGCGACGGCCGGATTGCCCCAGACGATCCGCGACAGGTCCGCCCCCGACAGCACGGCGCGCGCCTCGAAAAGCCCGTTCTCGTCCGCATTGGCGATCTTGAGGCGGCCCGAAACCTTGCCGCCGAGCCAATCGCCCGCCATGTCGGTCAGTGTCAGTTCACCGCCCTTCCAGGCGAGATTGCCCTTGAAACCCTCCACCGCGCCATAGAGCCCCGGCCAGAAGGCGCCCGCCTCCAGGACGACCGTCACGTCGGCTGCATCCTGAATCGGCTGCACCAGCGGCACGGTGTTCAGGCCGCCTTCGACGATATCGGTGACAGGCCCGGCGACCGCCTCGGCGAGGAAGGGGAAATCGACCGTATCGAAGCGCAATGCACCCGTGCCTTTCAGCACCGTTGCGGTGCGGTCGAGCGTCAGCGCGCCGGAAAAGGCGTTGCGGTCGGCTGTGCCGGCGATATCGCTGATCGCAACGGCACCGGCACTTGTCGCCACGGACGCCTCCAGCGTCAGCGGCAGGCCGGCGCCGGCCTGGGGCACGGCGATGCCGTTCATCATCAGATAGGGTTCGATATCGTCGCTCTTTGCCGAAAGCGCCAGCGTGCCGGAGAGGAAATCGCCCGCGGCCAGCGCAGCCGTGCCCTTGGCCGAAATCGACGTCTTGCCGGCGTTGAACGTGGCGGAAACGGTGGCCGACCCCTCTTCCGACTGGCTCACACGAAGCGTGACGCTGCCATCCGGATCGGCGTCGAAGGGCAGAGGATCGAGCCCGATTTGCCCCGCCAGCACCACGGACTGGGGATTGAACAGGCTCCCCTCCAGTTCGAAGGCCCCGCCTTGCAGGAACGCGGCCGGCGAAGCGGCCGACAGCGTCAACTCGACCCGTCCGTCATTGACCGGCCCCTTGAGCGTGACGCTCGTCGGACCGTCGCCCTCGCCCACGCTGGCATGAAGCGAGAGGTCGGCATTGTCGTAGTAGCCGGCATTGGCAACGAACCGGGCAAGCAGCGGATGGGCCGGCAGATGTCGGGCCAGAAGATCCGCCACCGGCCGCATCGCCGCCGCCTTCAGCGTCAGGTCGAGCCCCCCGCTCGGCTCCAGCAGCGAGCCGCCGAGCGTGCCGCTGGCCGACAGGGCCGCGCCTTCCAGCGAAGCGACCGTCAGGCGGCTGAGGGTCAGAAGTCCGTCCTTCGCCGAGAGGACGGCATTGACGCCATGGGCCCTCTCGCCGAAGGCCAGCAGCTGGTCGACCTTGAGATCGAGCGCGATGGAATGCTCGAGCACGGAGGAAAGCGACGCATCGCCCGCCACGAGACCGACGAGAGCCTGCAGCGATTCCAGCGCCACTTCGTTGCCGCGCAATTGCAGCGAAAGCGTCGGGGCCGTGCCCGCGCGGGATTCGCGCTCCAGCCGGCCCGTCAGCGCCGCGGCGCCGACCGCCACTTCGAGATTTTCAAAACGCTGCAGATCGTCCGTCAGGTTCACCTGCGCGGAAAAACCCGCCGTCTTCAGCTTGCGGATTTCCGGATCGACGGAGCCGGCAAGCCAGGTCGCGAGCCCCGAGGGCTGGTTGGAGGCGATCAGCAGATCGCCGACGAAGCCGCGGTTTTCCCGCAGCGTCAGCCGCCCCTTGGCCTCCAGCGCGGTGCGGCCGGGCAGCAGCGCATCGGCCCGGTCGATCCGCCAGCCGTCACCATCCGGCTTCACGTCCAGCCGGATTTCCCGCACCGTCGTGTCGCCCACCACCACAGCCGGCAGAAAGAGGCTCGCCCGCCCCGGCACCTGCGGAATGGGAATATCGGCGGCGATGGCCAGCAGCGCCTGCAGACGCTGGCGGGCGGAAACCTGCGGGTTGCGGCCCGTCTTGCCGCCCTCGCCGCTATTGCCGATGCGGCTGACATCGATCTGCTGACCGTCGGCAATCAACAGGAATTCCGGCGCGCGGCCCGTATCCAGCGTCGCCTCGCCCGTCACCACATAGGGATCGTCATGCGGACCGGCTTCCAGCCGGTATTCGGGAATGCGGACCCGCTCGTTGGACAGTTCGAACTTGCCGGCGACGCGGATCGGATCGGCCGCCGCCTCGCCCTTCGCGCGCGGCTTTTCCGAAACGGTGAAGCCACCCTGATATTGCGGCCGGAAATCGGCCACCTTGAGCGCGCCGTCGAGATCGGCGGTGAAGGACAGTTTGTCCGGCACGATGCGGGCGCGCAGCGACAGTGCGTCGTTCTCCACCTGTCCGCTGGAAAGCTGGAACGCGCCGCTTTCGCCATCGAGCGCCCCGCGCCCCTCAATGCGCCAGGGCCCGCCGAGGGACTTGGCCGAAACCTGCGCGTCGAGACCCGTGACATGGCGCGTGCGGCCGGTCTGCTCGTCGACAAAGGCGATTTCGCCGCCGGAAATGGTGACGTTTTCGAGGATGACGGTGCGGGCCGGAATGTCGGACTTGCGGCCCTTCGCCCAGTCCAGCGTGCCGTCCTCGAAGAGCTTGATGCGCGCCTTCGGCTCCTCGATGCGCATGTCGAAGATCAGCGCCTCACCGGAAAGGAACGGCGCAAGTTCCGCGTCCATCGAGAAGCGCGCCACCTCGACCAGCGGCTTGCCGTCCTCGGGCGAGCCGACGCGCACGTCGCTGAGCGTCACGGAGGGGAACGGGATCAGGCGGGCGTCGACGCTGCCATGCACGGTGACAGGACGGCCCATGATGCGGCTCGCCTCACGCTCGAAATCCTGCCGGAAGCTGGTCCAGTCGACGAAGAGCGGCGCAAGCAGCGCCACGAAGAGCGCCACGACCACCACGCCGCCGACGAAGAGCATGATCCTAGAAAGCACGCCGCATGCCTCGAATTCCGTTCAATTCCACCAGCATAACGCCTATTGCGCCGGGGCGGCCGAAAAAATCTTGCCGGGGTTCATGATGTTGTCGGGGTCGAGCGCCCGCTTGATCTGCCGCATCAACTCCACGGAGCCGCCGAGTTCGCGCGGCAGGAAGGCCTGCTTGCCCTGGCCGATGCCGTGTTCGCCCGTGCAGGTGCCGTCCATGGCGAGCGCCCGGGCATTGAGCCGTGCGACGAAAGCCTCGACCGCGGCGATCTGCGCGGCGTCCTTGTCGTCGAAGACGACGCAGACATGGAAATTGCCGTCGCCGGCATGGCCGACGATGGGCGCGAGCAGGCCGTGTTCCTCGATGTCCTGCTCGGTCGCCGCCACGCAGTCGGCCAGTCGCGAGATCGGCACGCAGACATCCGTGGCAATCGCCTCATAGCCGGGGCGCAACGCCTTCGAGGCCCAGTAGACATTGTGCCGCGCCTTCCAGAGCTTCGCCCGCTCGTCGGCATCCGCGCTCCAGTGGAACGCGCCGCCGCCGCAATCCGCGGCAATCGCGCCGAACTCCTCCGATTGCAGCCGCACGCTCTCCTCGTTGCCGTGGAACTCGACGAAGAGCGTCGGCTGCTCCGGCAGGGTGAGGCCGGAATAGGCGTTGCAGGCCTTGATCTGCAGCGTGTTGAGCAATTCGATACGGGCGACGGGAATGCCGAGCTGGATCGTCATGATGACGGCATTGCAGGCATCCTTGAGGCTCGGAAAACCGCAAATGCCGCCGGCGATAACGGCGGGAATACCCTGGAGGCGCAGCGTGATCGACGTCAGCACGCCGAGCGTGCCTTCGGCCCCGACGAAGAGACGGGTGAGATCGTAGCCGGCGGAGGATTTGCGCGCGCGATGGGCGGTGCGGATTTCCTCGCCGCCCGCCGTCACGGCCGTCACCGAAAGCACATTGTCCTTCATCGTGCCGTAGCGCACGGCATTGGTGCCGGAGGCACGGGTGGAAGCCATGCCGCCGATCGAGGCATTGGCACCGGGATCGATCGGGAAGAAAAGGCCGGTGTCGCGCAGATAGACGTTCAGTTCCTCCCGGGTGATGCCGGGCTCGACCGTGCAGTCGAGGTCCTCGGCATTCACCTCCAGCACCCGCTTCATGGTGCTGAAATCGACGGAAATGCCGCCCTCGGGCGCATTGACCTGTCCTTCCAGCGACGAGCCGGTGCCGAAGGGAATGACCGGCACCTTCAGTGCGGCGCATATCTGCACCACGGCCTGAACCTCCGCGGCATTTTCCACGAAGACGACACCGTCGGGCAGCTGGGCGGGAATATAGGTGGTGGTATGCGCATGCTGGGCGCGGATCGCCTCGCCGGTCTGGAAGCGCGGGCCGAAACGCTCGGCAAGGCGCGCCAGCGCCTCGGCAATCCCCGTCTCGTTGCGCGCACCGTTCCTGATATCCGCCAATGCCATGTCGCACCTCACTTCTTGCGAGGTTTACTCAGCAAATTGCCGCCCGGCTGTCCAGCGGCAATTCTGGCAATCACTCCGCCGCCAGCGGCAGGGCCTCGTCCTCGCGCCGCGCCAGGGTCTCCGCATGCTGGAGTTCGGCGGCGAGCCGCTTTTCCTCGTCCGCATGCGGGCTGGTGAAGCGGGCGATGGCGAGATAGGCGACCGGCGTCAGGTAGAGCGTGACGACGGTGGCAAGGCCGAGACCGCCGACCAGCACCCAGCCGAGCGAAATGCGCGCTTCCGCGCCTGCCCCGCTCGCCAGCACCAGCGGCACCGCGCCGACGACGGTGGCGATCATCGTCATCAGCACCGGACGCAGGCGGATATTGGCCGCATTCTCGATGGCGCTGCGGATATCCTGCCCACGGTCGCGAAGCTGGTTGGCGAATTCGACGATGAGGATGCCGTTCTTCGCCATGATGCCGACCAGCAGCACGAGGCCGATCTGGCTGTAGATGTTGAGCGTCGTGCCCGTCACGATCATCGCAAAGACGGCGCAGGCAAGACCGAGCGGCACCGTCACCATGATGATGACCGCGCTGACGAAGCTCTCGAACTGCGCCGCCAGCACCAGGAAGATGATGGCGATGGCAAAGCCGAAGGTGATGAAGAGGCCGCTCGAATTTTCCTGCAGCGTCGCGGCTTCCGCCATCGGCATCAGGCGCGAGCCCTCTGGCAGCAGGGGCGCCGCCATCTCCTGCACCATCTTCAGCGCATCGCCGAGCGCCAGCCCGTCCTTCAGTCCGGCCGAAAGCGAGACGGCGCGCAGTTGCTGCTCGCGCGAAAGCTGCGGCGCGACGGCCTTTTCCTCGAGCGTGGCGATGGAGGACATCGGCACGATCTTGCCGTCGCCCGTCTTGAGGAAGATGTTTTCCAGATCCATCGGATCGTTGATCGGCGTCGTGGTGGAGGAGAGTTTGACCGGATAGGCCTGCCCTTCCACATAGATGTCGACGACGCTGGTTCCTTCCAGCATGGCCTGCAGGGCGGCGGAAAGGCCCGTAATGTCGATGCCGAGATCGGCCGCGCGCTCGCGGTCGACGGTCACGGAAAGCTGCGCCTGGTTGGCCTCGTAGTTGAGGCGCACGTTCTGGAAGCGGCCACTGTCCTCGATCTTGCGCACGAGCTCGGCGGCGGCATTGCCAAGCTTGGTATAGTCGTTGCCGACCAGCGCCACCTGAAGGCCGTTGCCCGCGCCACGGATGCCGAGGCTGTTCGGCTGCATGGCGAAGGTGCGCACCGAGGGTACGGTCGCCACGGCCTTGTTGATGTCCTGCACGATCTGCTGCTGCGTGCGGTCACGCTCGCTCCAGGGCGCCAGCGTCAGCACCATGAAGCCGCTGTTGGTCGAACCGCCCTGTCCGGAAATCGAGAAGATGTTGACGATCTCGCCGCTGTCGTAGAGCGGGCGAAGCTTGTTTTCGACCAGCTTCATCTGGTCCTGCGCATATTCCAGCGACACGCCCTGCGGCGCGTTCACGCGCAGCATCACCATGGACCGGTCCTCGCTCGGCGTCAGCTCGGACTTGATGGTGAAGAAGGACGTCGCGCCGGCAGCGGTGAAGAGCACGGCGGCCAGGAAGACGATGACGGGCGCGCCGAGGCAGGCGCTCAGCGTCGAACGGTAGAAGCGCGAGGCCGCCCCGCCGATGCGAGCGAGCATGCCGGTATGCTCGTGCTTCATCTCCTTCGTCAGCAGGCGCGAGGCGAGCATCGGGCAGAGCGTCAGCGCCACGAAGGAGGAGAGCAGCACGGCGAAGGCCAGCACGAAGCCGAACTCGCGGAACAGCCGGCCCGCCTGCCCGGGCAGGAAGGAGAGCGGCACGAAGACGGCGGCAAGCGTCGCGGTGGTCGCGATGACGGCGAAGAACACTTCGAGCGTGCCGAGGATGGCGGCGGCGCGCGGCTTCAGGCCTTCGGCGCGGCGGCGCACGATGTTCTCCAGCATCACGATGGCGTCGTCCACCACCAGGCCCACCGCCAGCACGATGGCGAGTAGCGTGAGGATGTTGACGGAAAAGCCCGCCATGTAGATGGCCGCGATCGTGCCGACCAGCGCGATCGGCATGCTGATCGTCGGGATCAGCGTCGCACGCCAGTCGAGCAGGAAGAGATAGATGACGAGCGTGACGATGAGCACGGCGACGACAAGCGCGATCTCCACCTCATGGATGGCCCCGTCGATGAAGACGGCGTCGTCGCTGGTGATCTTGAGCTGCGTGCCCTCGGGCAGCACGTCGCCGAGCCGCGCCACCATCTGCTTCACACCCTCGGAAATATCGAGCGTGTTGGATTGCGCCTGGCGGACAATGCCGAGGCCGATGCCCTGCCGGCCGTTGGAGCGCAGCGCCGTCGAGCCCTCGTCCGGCCCCAGCGTCACCATGGCGACGTCGCCGAGCCGCACGCGGTTCTTGAGGATCAGGTTCTCGAAGTCGGCGGGCGTCACGAGATCGGCGGTCGCGCGCACCGTGATGTCCTGACTCTGGCTCTTCAGCGAGCCGGCCGGCACGTCGAAGGCCGCGGTTGCCAGCGCATTGCGCAGGTCCGCGACTGTCAGGCCGCGCGCGGCGAGCTTCGACTGGTCGACATCGACACGGAAGATCTTTTCCTGGTCGCCATAGACGGCGACGTCGGCGACGCCCTCGACGGAGGCCAGCCGGTCGGTGATCTCGTTCTCGGCCAGCAGCGTCAGGTCTTCGAGCGACTGCGTGTCGGAGGTGAGCGCCAGCCGCATGATCGGCTGGCTGTCGGCATCGGCCTTGACGACGCGCGGTTCGTCCGCGCCGTCGGGAATCTGGTTGGCCACGCGGCCGAGCGCGTCGCGCACGTCGTTGGCGGCCTGGTTGACATCCGTCGTGTCGGAGAACTGCAGCGTCACGCGGCTGCGGCCGAAGGAGGACTGGGAGGAAATATCCTTGATGCCCTGGACGCGCGAAACCGCGCCCTCGATGACATCGGTCAGTTCGCGGTCCACCGTCTCCGGCGAGGCGCCGTCGAAATTCGTCGAGACGCTGATGACCGGCTGGTCGACGGAGGGCAGTTCGCGGATTTCCACGCCGTTGAAAGCCGCAAGGCCGGCGACGACGATCAGCGTGTTGAGAACGAGGGCGAAGATCGGGCGGCGGATGAAGAGTGCGGTAAAGCCCGCTTTGCCCGTATCGTTGAGCGCGGTCGATTCCGCCGACATCACGAACCCTCCGCCACGGCCGGCGTCTGCTGCTCGGCAGTGCGCACCGCGCCGCCCGGGCGCAACGTCTGGAGCCCTTCCGTGACGACCTGGTCGCCTTCGGCAAGATCGGCCTTGACCAGCACCTTGTCGGGATTACGCTGGACGATATGGACCGGCACGCGCTCGACCTTCTCGCCCTTCACGCGCCAGATATAGGACCCGTCCGTGCTCCACTGCACGGAGAGCGGATCGACGCTCGGATAGAGATCGCCCGCAAAGCGCATGGTGACCTGGAAGGACATGCCCGCGCGTAGAAGGTCTTCGGGATTGGCGATCTGGGCGCGCACGCGCAGCGTCCGGCTTTCCTGGTCGATGCGGTTGTCGATGGCCTGCACCGTGCCGGTGAAGGTTTCGCCCGCACGGGCGACCGCCGTCGCCGTCACCTCGCCGCCGACGCGCACGCTCGTGGCGAAACGTTCCGGCACCCAGTAGTCGACGAGGATTTCCGACCGGTCGTCGATGCGCGCAATGGCCGACGAGGTGGTGACGTAATCGCCCGGATTGACCGAGATGATGCCCACCACGCCGCCATAGGGCGCGGTGATATCGCGCCGGCGCAGCGCCAGTTCCGCATTCTGCAAGGCCAGCTCCGCCGCCTTCACCGCGGTCTGGGCGTCCTGAAGATCGGCAAGGCTCATCGAGGAGCGCAGGTTCTCGATACGCTTCAGCTTCTGCTCGGCGCTTTCGCGGCTGACGCGCGCCTGGTCGGCGGCGATCTTCTGTTCGTCGCTGTCGAGCCGGGCGATCACCTGCCCCTGCTCCACCCGGTCGCCGGACTGGACGAGGACGTCCGTGAGGTTGCCGGTGGAATAGGGCGTCACCGTCACCGTGCGGATCGCCTCGCCGTCGCCGATGGCGTTCAGCCGGTCGTTGACGATGGCCATGGCGACGGGCTTGGTGGAGACCAGCGCCGGGCCGCCGCCGAAGCCGCCGCGCCGTCCGCCGCCCTGCCCGTTTTCCTGCTTGCCGCCGTCCGCCTTGCCTTCACCGGCCGGCGCGATGGCGGCGACGAGCGTGCCCGGCAGGCCTGCGGCCTCCAGCATGTCGTTCGCCCCGGGCACCAGGCGTCCCCAAAGCAGGACCCCGGCCGAAATGACGCCAAGGCTGATGAGGAGCTGTTTCCAAACCCGCATGCACTCTCTCTCCGATGGAAGCGAACTGTCGCGATACGCCACGCGACATAGAACAAGTATCCCGCTTTGCAAATGAACCGGCAATGAAAGAATCCGATCATTACGGAAATGTAAGATTGGCGGGCGGCCTTGTTACCGAAATGTAAGAAAACGTGGAGAAATCTTCCCGCTCCGCCCGCTCTGCGAGCATGGCCGTGACTGGACCCTCCCGCCGCTTGTGATAGCGTTTTCATCGGCCGGAAGGCCGCACCTTATTTCAGTATTCTTTCATCAACGCATTGACCGAGAGGGGAAAACCATGTGTGACGCCTGCGTCATCGAGTCCGTCAAGAACCGCATGCTGTCGCGGCGGAGCTTCTTCCGCGCCGCCGCCGCCGGTGCTGCCACCGTAGCCGCCGCCAGTTCCGGCGCGTTGAGCCCGGCGCTTGCCCAGGCGCCGACGAAGGTCACGGACCTTACCCATGAACTCCATGAGGACTTCCCGACCTTCTTCGGCCAGCAGCAGTTCTGGCGCGAGCAGAAGTTCAACTACAAGGAACACAAGTTCAATCTCTTCGAGCTGCGCGTCAACGAGCACACCGGCACCCATCTCGACGCGCCGCTGCATTTTTCCGAGGACGGCAAGTCGGTCGCCGAAATCCCGGTCGAAGATCTCGTCGTGCCGCTGGCCGTCGTCGATATCCGCGCCAAGGCCGATGCCGATCCGGATGCGCAGCTGACGCCCGACGACATCAAGGCCTGGATCGCCGCCAACGGGGACCTGCCGGAAAAGGCCTGCGTGGCGCTGCTGTCCGGCTGGGGCAAACATCTCGGCACCGAGAAGTTCAGGAATGCCGACGCCGACGGCAAGCTGCATTTCCCCGGCTTCCATGTCGAGGCCGTGCACTATCTCGCGGAAAATTCCAGCGCCGTCGGCATTGCCGTCGATACGCTTTCGCTCGATCACGGCCCTTCGCCGGACTTCGCCACGCACTATGCCTGGCTCTCTTCCGGTCACTGGGGGCTTGAAGGCGCCGCCAATCTGGACCAGCTTCCGGCAAAGGGCGCAACGCTTTTCGTCGGCGCGCCCAAGGTGCGTGGCGGCACGGGCGGTCCTTCCCGCGTCTTCGCGCTGGTTTGAACCATGCCGGCCGGCGGCACGCCGCCGGCCCTTTCCGGAGAAAGCCATGAGCACCGTCAAGCCCGCCGAAGATCTTGAAGCCGATGCCCGCGTCAGGGCGGTGTTCGACGATATCCGCACCACGCGCAAATCCGATTTCGTCAACAATATGTGGCGCTATCTCGCCTTCGACCCTGCCTTGCTGGAGCGCACATGGGCCGAGGTGAAGGCGGTGATGGCGACGCCCTCGACGCTCGATCCGCTCGTCAAGGAAATGCTCTACATCGCCGTTTCGGTGACGAACGGCTGCAGCTACTGCGTTCATTCCCACACCGCCGCAGCAAAGGCGAAGGGCATGACGGACGCGCAGTATGCCGAGCTGCTCGCCATCGTTTCCCTCGCGGGAAAGACCAACCAGCTTGCCACCGCGCTGCAGGTGCCCGTGGACGGCGTCTTCGACGCGGACCGCGCAAAGGCCTGAACGGCGGCACTTTCCACAATCTTTCGGCCAATGTGTTGCCCGGCGGAATAAAAGCAGAACGGAAAACTGGCCTTTCGGGACCGAATCACTACATTGAGCCGCATGACCAGCGGTTACGACGACATTCCCTTCTTCGATGAGGACCCGCAGCTCGGCGGCAAGCCGGCAGCCCCCGCCAAGCCGGCCGGCGGCATCGCCGCCCGCGCCATGGCGGCGCGCGACGCGCATCGTGCGCCCGACTATCTCTCCGGCCTCAATCCCGAACAGCGCGAGGCGGTGGAGACCGTCGACGGCCCCGTTCTGGTGCTTGCGGGCGCCGGCACCGGCAAGACGCGCGTGCTCACCACCCGTATCGCCCATATCCTTGCCACCGGCCGGGCCTTTCCCAGCCAGCTTCTCGCGGTGACCTTCACCAACAAGGCGGCGCGCGAGATGAAGGAACGTATCGGCCTGCTCGTCGGCGGCGCCGTCGAGGGCATGCCGTGGCTCGGCACCTTCCATTCCATCGGCGTCAAGCTGCTGCGCCGCCATGCCGAACTCGTCGGCCTGCGCTCGGACTTTTCCATCCTCGATACCGACGACGTCGTGCGCCTCATCAAGCAGATCCTTCAGGCCGAAGGCATCGACGACAAGCGCTGGCCGGCCAAGCAGTTCGCCGGCATGATCGACACCTGGAAGAACAAGGGCCTCGATCCGGCGCAGATCCCCGAAGGCGACGCGCGCGCCTTCGCCAATGGCAAGGGCCGTGAACTCTACGTCGCCTACCAGAACCGCCTGAAGACGCTGAATGCCTGCGACTTCGGCGATCTCCTGCTGCATCCGATCCGCATCTTCCGCGCCAACGCGGACGTCCTGGCCGACTACCACCAGAAATTCCGCTACATCCTCGTCGACGAGTACCAGGACACCAACACCGCCCAGTACATGTGGCTGCGCCTGCTCGCCCAGCGCCCGAAGGGCACGCCGCAGAACGTCTGCTGCGTCGGCGACGACGACCAGTCGATCTATGGCTGGCGCGGCGCGGAGGTGGACAACATCCTGCGCTTCGAGAAGGATTTTCCCGGCGCCAAGGTCGTCAAGCTGGAGCGCAACTACCGCTCCACCGCCCATATTCTCGGCGCGGCCGGCCACCTGATCGCCCATAACGAGGACCGCCTCGGCAAGACGCTCTTCACCGACCGGATGGATCCCGATGACGACAAGGTCGTCGTGCACGCCGCCTGGGACTCGGAGGAAGAGGCCCGCGCCGTCGGGGAGGAGATCGAGCAGCTCCAGCGCAAGCAGCACAAGCTGAACGACATGGCGATCCTCGTGCGCGCCTCCTTCCAGATGCGCGAGTTCGAAGACCGTTTCGTCACGCTTGGCCTCAATTACCGCGTCATCGGCGGTCCGCGCTTCTACGAGCGCCTCGAAATCCGCGATGCGCTCGCCTATTTCCGCCTCGTCAGCCAGCCCGCCGACGACCTCGCCTTCGAGCGCATCGTCAACACGCCGAAGCGCGGCCTCGGCGATACGACGATCCGCAACCTGCACGACTACGCCCGCGCCCGCGATATCCCGATGTTGCAGGCCGCGGCCGACATCATCGAGACCGACGAGCTGAAGCCGAAGGCGCGCAAGGCGCTGTTCGACGTCGTCACCGATTTCCGCCGCTGGCAGTCGCTGCTGGAGACGATGGCGCATACCGAGCTCGCCGAGCAGATCCTCGACGAGAGCGGCTATACCGCCATGTGGCAGGCGGACAAGTCGGCCGAAGCGCCGGGGCGGCTGGAAAACCTGAAGGAACTCATCCGCTCGATGGACGCGTTCGAGTCCATGCGCGGCTTCCTGGAACACGTCTCGCTGGTCATGGATGCCGAGCAGAACGAGAATCTCGACGCCGTTTCGATCATGACGCTGCATTCGGCCAAGGGCCTCGAATTCGAGACCGTCTTCCTGCCCGGCTGGGAGGAAGGCCTCTTCCCGCACCAGCGCGCGCTCGATGAGGGCGGCCGTGCCGGCCTCGAGGAAGAACGCCGCCTCGCCTATGTCGGCATCACCCGCGCCAAGCGTCGCTGCCATATCTGGTTCGTCTCGAACCGCCGCATCCATGGCCTCTGGCAATCCACCCTGCCCTCGCGCTTCCTCGAAGAGCTGCCGGAAAACCACGTGGAAGTCGCCGAAGTGGAACAGTCCTATGGCGGCTACGGCCGGGGCGGCTATGGCCAGTCCCGCTTCGACAAGCAGGAGCCGTTCCAGAACGCCTATTCGACGCCCGGCTGGCGGCGCGCGCAGGCGAACCGCACCGACGCCACGCGCGACAACTGGGGCTCGCGCTCCGGCCACGCCGTCGAGCGCATCGGCTACGGCGAAAGCGGCCCGCGCGCCCGCACCATCGAAGGGGAACTCGTCGCCAAGTCGACCATGAGCGAACCGTCGAAATTTGCGATCGGCGACCGCGTCTTCCATATGAAATTCGGCAATGGCAACGTCGCCGCGATCGAAGGCAACAAGCTGACGATCGACTTCGACCGCGCCGGCCAGAAGCGCGTGCTGGACGGCTTCGTCAACCCCGTGTGACGGCCAGCGTCATCTCGGTATGACGGAACCCGGCATAACGGAATCCGTCAGCCTGGGGTGACGGGGCGCGGAGCGCCCCGCCGGCACGCCCTCACGATGCCCGGCGCATTGCCCCGAGGCGGGCGGCACGCTCTTCCGGCGTCCAGATTTCGCTTCCGTCACGGCGAAGGGCGCGGCGGTTGAGCTGGAAGCGGTTCACGAGGTCGGACAGGATCGCCGCACCGTCGGCGAGCGACTGGCTGGTGGCCGCGGTGTGTTCGACCATCGCGGCGTTTTCCTGGGTGATGCGGTCGACATCGCTGACGGCGGAGCTGATCTCCTCGAGACCGCTTGCCTGTTCGGCGGCCGATGTCGCGATGGCATCGACATTGTGGTCGATCTCGGTGACGAAGGTTTCGATCTCCTGCAGGGCCCGCCCGGTCTCGCCGACGAGACGCACGCCCTCATGGACTTCCGCGCTGGAATTGGTGATCAGCGTCTTGATCTCGCGGGCCGCCTTGGCCGAGCGTTGTGCGAGTTCCCGCACCTCCTGCGCCACCACCGCAAAGCCCCTGCCCGCCTCGCCGGCACGGGCGGCCTCGACGCCGGCATTGAGCGCCAGGAGATTGGTCTGGAAGGCGATCTCGTCGATGACGCCGATGATCTGGCTGATCTCGCTCGATGCAGCCTCGATGCGCTGCATGGCGCTGACCGTTTCGTTGACCACGCCGGCCGAGGTGTTGGCGGAGGCGCGCGCCTCCTGCACCAGCTTGCGCGTCTCGCGCGTGCGCTCGGTCGAAGACCGCACGGCGACCGTCGCCTCCGTCAGCGCCGCGGCGGTCTCTTCCAGCGAAACGGCCTGCTGGCGGGTCCGCTCGGAAAGATCGGCGGCGGCCTTACGCATGTCCTGCCCGCTGCGGTTCAGCACATAGGTCTGGTCGAGCACCTTCGAAAGCGTTTCCTGGAAGGCGCCGATGGACTCGTTGAAGTCGCGCCGCAGCGGTTCGAATTCGGCGACGAAGGGCTGGTCGATGGTCATGCGGATGTTGCATTCGGCAAGCCGGCCGAGACCGGCGCCGATCTCCTCGATGGAGCGCACGCGCTCGGTCACGTCGGTGGCGAACTTCACCACCTTGAAGACCTTGCCGTTCGCATCGAGGATCGGATTATAGGATGCCTGGATATGGATCTTGTCGCCGCCCTTGGTAAAGCGCGTGAACTGGTCGGACACGAAATGCCCGTCGGCAAGCCGCTTCCAGAAATCCTTGTAGTCGGGGCTCGCCACATAGTCCGGCGCGCAGAACATGGCGTGGTGGCGGCCGGCGATTTCCGGCAGCGTGTAGCCGAGCGCCGACAGGAAGTTCTCGTTGGCCGTCAGGATCTCGCCCTGCGGCGTGAACTCGATGATTGCCTGCGCGCGGCCGAGCGCCTTGAGCTTGCCATCGTCCTCCAGCGCCTTGCGCTTCAGCTCGGTGATGTCGGTGGCGAACTTGACGACCTTGTAGGGCTTGCCGCCGCGGAAGACCGGATTGTAGGACGCCTCGATCCAGATTTCCCGCCCGCCCTTGGCGATGCGCTTGTACTGGCGCCGGTCGAAATTGCCTTCGGCAAGGCCGGCCCAGAACGCGGCATAGTCGGGAGAACGCGCCTCTTCCGGTTCGACGAACATGCGGTGATGCTGGCCGACGATTTCGGAAAGCGCGTAGCCGACGGCCTTGAGGAAATTCTCGTTGGCGGTGAGAATCCGACCGGTCAGGTCGAATTCGATGATCGCCTGCGAGCGGTTCATCGCCGCCAGCACAGCGCGCGCATCCATTCCGAAATCAAAAGCAGCCACGAGGGATCCCCACCATGATGCCGGCTTGCAACCGGCCACAATCTGATGGAGCAAGAATTGACCTAAAATTCTTAGCTTTTGATAAACCAAATGCGCTTCGGCGAAATTATCGTCGAAGCGCAGGCCAAATCCGCAGGCAAAGCCCCCAATGCAAAACCGGCGCCTTTCGGCGCCGGTTTGCTTTCGATCTCGCTATCAGGCGCCGGCCTTGCGGTAGAGCGCAGCAAGCTGCGTGCGGGAAGACGGCAGTTCCGGAACCACGACCAGCATGGTGACGTGGCCACGCTTGAAAGCGTTGAGGAACGGCTCGTAGTTCTGGAAGGCGACGCAGCCATGCGAGCCCTTCTGGCCGCGCAGAAGGTTGGTATGGGTCAGGAGGCCTGTGCGGTTCTTGGGATCACGCCCGTCGACCGAGAGCATGCGGATCGCCTCGACGCCATGGAAGCGACGTTCGCGCATCCGGAGGCGATAGATGCCGGCAGGCGTCGGGCCCGTCATCTTGATGTGCTCGTAGTTCGGGTTGTCGCGCATCTTGCCGATGCCGGAATGGGCGCGCAGCTTGGTGCCGTCGGGCATGTAGACCGTTGCGTTGGACACGTCGTAGATCGCGACCCGCGTGCCCTTGCCCGGCCAGCCGGTGCTGCCACCCTTGCTCTTGAAGAGATCGCCGAAGAGCGAGCGCTCCGGCTTGGCGAAGGCGACGTCCTCGTCCTTCTTCTCCTTCGCCTCATCACGCTTGGTGCGGGCGACAGGCTTTTCTTCCACCGGCTTCTGCTCGATGGTCACGGTTTCCAGCGCGGGCTTGGCCTCGGGCAGCGGGATATCGCTGAGCAGCAGGTCCTCGTCTTCGGTCTCCGGCTTTGCCATCACGAGGCCGAAGGGCTGGATGTCCTTGCGGGCGGACGTGTCGTTGGGAAGCAGCGCGGTGACGAGCGTCGGCTCACCGTTGATCTTCTTTTCTTCCTCCACCGAGCGCTCGGCGCGAGCGAAGGCGGCTTCCAGCATCATGGCCTTGGCCTTTTCGCGCTTGGCGGCGGAGGCGAGCTGGATGGAAATCTTGCGTTGATGCGAAATCTTGATCGCATCCGCCGTCAGTTGCTTCTGGCGGACCTCACTCTCCGAAGGCTGCGAAAGGCGCGAGAACTTCGCGACCTTGATCGTGCGTTCGGCCGGATTCTTTTCCAGAGCGGCGGGGTTGAGGGCCAGCGACGCGGCGATGCTCTTGCGCCCCTGCGAGAGCGAGGAAGCCGCATCCTGCATCGCGCCGAGCGTCGAGACGACGGCCCAGGCGGACCCGGCGATGACGCCGCAGGCAAGCAGAGCGCTGAGAAGGATACCCCCGGACCGACCCCGACGGGATTTCGACGCGGAACGCGCGGAGTTGTATACAGACGCCATGATACTCGATACCCGATACTCGTTACTCGACGCGGCCGCGGAAAAAAAGCTCCGAAAGCCGATACGCTGGCGGCAGGCGGGACGAGACGTCCCGGCTCTCTGCCGAACGAGCAAAGAATGACGAAATATGGTAAGCAATTCCTAAACGGCGCCTCATGTTTTTGAAGGAGTCCGCCGGGCGGTCCTCGGCACCCGGCAAGGCGTGCCTTTCATGAAAATGCGGCGCTCGCGTGTCCGGAAGGGCCGGACTCCCTAGAATTGGGGATGCCGGCCCAGCCAGTCCGTTGCCTTTTCATAGGCTGCGGCCGCAGAAAGCACGTCGCGGTCGGCACGCGCAGGGCCGATGATCTGGATGCCTGCCGGCAGTCCGGTCGGCCCGAAACCGGCCGGCATTGCGGCGACGGGAAGGCCGGCCAGCGTCGGGCCGATCACCACCTCCATCCAGCGATGGTAGGTATCCATGGTCCGCCCGGCGATCTCCTTCGGCCAGTCGAGTTCGGCGGCGAAGGGGAAGACCTGCGCGGAAGGCAGGATGAGAAAATCGTAGCGCTCGAAGAGGCCGGCGACATGGCGCTGCCAGTCGCTGCGGCCGAGCGAGGCGGCATAGATGTCGGTTGCCAGAAGGTCGCGGCCGTTCTCGATCTCCCAGATCATCTCCGGCTTCATGCGCGCACGGCGCTCGGGATCGGCATAGTCGGCGGCCTGCCCGTTGGCGACGAGGAAGTGACGCAGCGTGCGCCAGACCTGCCAGAGCCGCGTCATGTCGAAGCCCGGCGGCACCGTTTCCACCGTGCAGCCGAGCCGGCGGAAGACATCGAGCGAGGCCTCGCACAGCTCCAGCACGCCGGGCTCGAAGGGAAGGTAGCCGCCGAGATCGCCGAGCCAGCCGATGCGCGCGCCGGAAAGGTCGCGGCTGCCATCGAGGGCAAGGTCCTCGTCGGCGAGCGACAGCGGGTCGCGCGGATCGTGGCCGGCCTGCGTCGACAGCAGTGCGGCGACATCCGCGACGCTGCGCCCCATCGGGCCGTTGACGGCAAGCTGGCCCAGGAAGAGCTCGTTGCCGAGCCCCGGCACGCGGCCGAAGGACGGACGGAAACCGATGACGTTGTTGAAGCCGGCCGGGTTGCGCAGCGACCCCATCATGTCGCTGCCGTCGGCGACCGGCAACAGCCGCGCGGCAAGCCCCGCCGCCGCACCGCCGGAGGATCCGCCCGCGCTCTTCGTCGTGTCGTAGGGATTGCGGGTGACGCCGAAGACCGGGTTGTAGCTGTGCGAGCCGAGGCCCATTTCCGGCGCATTGGTCTTGCCGATGATGATGGCGCCCGCCGCGCGGATGCGCTCGACATGGATGTCGTCATAGTCGGGCACGAAATCCGCATAATTGGCCGAGCCGAACGAGCAGAGGATGCCCTTGGCCTCGGACAGGTCCTTGACGGCAAAGGGCATGCCGTGCAGCCAGCCGCGATAGTCGCCTGCCGCCAGCGCCCGGTCGGCCGCCTCCGCCTCCGCCAGGAGGTCCTCGGCGGGCCGGAGACTGACGATGGCGTTGAGCCGCGGATTGATCGCCTCGATCCGCGACAGATAGGCCGCCATGACGCTTCGGCAGTCGAGCCGGCGTTCGGCAATGGCGCTGGAAAGGGCAAGGGCGGAAAGGTCGGTGATGTCCTGCAAGGTCGGCTCCGGCAATCGTCTGCACAAGAGCTAGCAGGGGAATGGAAGGAGCGCCAGCCCAGCCCGCGCCAGCCCAACCCCAACGCGGTCTAACCGAGTTGGGCGCCCTGGCGGAAGGCGAGTGCGAAAAGCCCGACGGCAGCGAGCGAACCGAAGGTGCGTACGTGGTTCCACACCGTCCAGACGTCGAGATAGCGCTGCCAGAGGGCGGTCTGCTCGGAGCTGCCCGCCGGGGCGGCGGCAAGCGCATCGTTGAGCGGCACATTGACGACAACCGTGACGCCGATGACGGCGACGAGGAAGACGATGCCGCCGATCGCCGCCATCAGTCCGCCGGCTCCGCCCTGCAGGAGGCCGAGCACCGCCAGCACCAGCGAGAGCAGCGCAGCGCCGAAGAAGGCGGCGAAGAACAAGGGGTTCTGGATGACGACATTGATGGCGTTCATCGCCGCCGCGCCCTCCGCCGGCGACAGCCGGGCCAGCGCGGCCATGATGCAGACGGAGAAGATGAAGAACAGCCCGGCATTCAGCGCGGCCGCGAGAATGGCGAGGAAGGTCAGGATGGGGAAAGCGCTTGCCATGGTCAGGTCCTCCAGAAACCGGTTTCGGCGATATCGTGGGCAAAATCGTTGAAATCGCGCGGCGGGCGGCCAAGCACCCGCGCGATGTCGTCGCTCAACCGTTCGTTCCGCCCGTCGAGCACGGAACCGAAGAGATAGGTCACCAGCCAGATCACGTCTTCCGGCATCCCGGCGTCGCGCAGCATGCCGGCATAGGCGTCCACCGTGACAGGTGTATAGACGACGTCGGTCCCGCCGGCAGCGGAGAATTCCGCCACCGCCTCCCGGAAGGTCATGAGCCGCGGCCCGGTGAGTTCGTAGGTCTTGCCGGCATGCCCCTCTTCCGTCAGCGCCGCGATGGCCATGTCGGCGACATCGCGCGTATCGACGAAGGGCTCGCGAACCGTCGCGGACGGCAGCACCAGTTCGCCGGCGAGGATCGGTTCGGCAAAGAGGCCTTCGCTGAAATTCTGGAAGAACCAGCTCCCGCGCAGCACCGTCCAGGCAAGACCCGCCTCCTTCATCGCCTCCTCGCTGACCTCCGCCGCGTCCTCGCCGCGGCCGGACAGCAGGACGAGCCGGGTCACGCCGGCCTCCGCTGCAAGCCGCGACAGCCGGAGGGATCGCGCCAGTCGAACGGGATTTCGGCCGACCGCGAGCCGATCCGCACCTCGTATCCCCTTTCGCGCAGTTTCGCGGCCACAGGCCGCCCCGTCTTGCCCTCGCCGCCGAGAACCAGGATGCGTTCGCGCTTCATGCTCTTCCTCCTAAAATGTGAGCAACACTCATATTTGCAAAATGTGAGGATTCCTCGTATTTGTCAAGGCAGATTTGCAACGGCAGGGCAGCAGCCCCGGGGAACGCCATGAACGACACGCAGATGCGCCGCGCGCCAAGCCAGAAACGCAGCCGCGAACGGGTGGATGCGATCCTGGCCAAGGCGACGGAAATGATTGCGGAAACGGGCAGCGATGCCCTGAAGATGAGTGAGCTTGCCCAGCGCACAGGCATCTCGATCGGCTCTCTCTACCAGTATTTTCCGGACAAGAGCGCCGTCGTGCATGCGCTCGCCGAACGCTGCAACGAGGAAAGCCGCGCCTGCATCGCCGAGGGCCTGTCGGGTGTCGGCAGCATGGACGATCTCGCCGTCGCCTTCGGCGCGCTGATCGACACCTATTATGCGATCTTCCTCGCCGAACCCGTGATTCGCGACATCTGGTCGGCCGTGCAGGCGGATGGCGCGCTGCGCGCCATGGAGGTGGAGGAAAGCCGGCGCAACGGTGCATTGCTCGCCGCACGCCTGAAGGCGCTTCGCCCTGGAGCGGATGCCGGAAAGATCGACGCCGCGGCCCTCCTCGTCATGCATCTCGGCGAGGCGACCATGCGGCTAGCCGTTTCGGTGGCGCGCACCGAAGGCGAGGCGCTGGTAGAGGCCTACAAGCGCATGGCGATCCGGGAACTGACGGCGCTGTAGCGTCGTCTGCTACCGGCTCGCGCGGCGCTCCTCCAGCACCTCTGCCGCCTCCAGCAGCGTCGCGAAGAGGTAGTCGATCTTCTCCTCGCGGGTGTCGCCATACCAGATCTGCGGCACCATCACGCGGAAGCGGGTTTCGAGCAGGTCGGCCAGCGCTTCCGTATCGCCCATCCATTCGAGCGTGTCGGCGTAAAGGTTCATGATGCTCGGCGCCGGGAAGCGGGCGAGCAGGTCCTCGAAGCCGCGTTTCACCAGATCGGGATCGCAGAGCGTATCCTGCAGCTCATGGTCGCCGACCTCAGTATTGGCCTGCTGGATCAGCGCGTAGAAACCGAAGCCGTAGCGATCCTTCGTCAGCTCCGCCGCCCGCAGCGCGAAATCCTCCAGGTCCTGTTCGTCGCGGCCGAGCCAGCGCGGCATGATCATGCGGGCATGGGCCTGGCAGAGATCGACATTGTAGCGGTCGAGCAGCCAGGCCCGCTCGAAGCGCGCCTTGAACACATCGAAACTGCCCTCATTGGCCGAGCGGCGGTAATCGCTCATCCGCCAGCTGAAATCCTTGGGATCGGCATGGCTGTCGAGCACATCGTCCGCCTCCTGCAGCAGCGTCTTGTAGTCCCGCCACTGGTCGGCGCGCACGAGGTGTCCATAGGCCGTGCCGCGCCGCACGAAGGCGGTGGTTCGCAGCGCATCGTGATAGCTGGCGGCGGAAAACGGCGACGGACTGCGGTAGAAGAAATCCCGGAAGGCGTTCAGCATCTCCTCTTGCGCCGGCAGCGTTACCTCGTTGCGCGGCAGCGCGGTGAAGGGTTCGGTGAACCAGTCCCGCACGAGCGAATAAAGCGGCTTGCCGTTCTCGGCGATGACGCCGCCCGCCCGCGCGGCCTCGAACGCCCGCTGATAGGCCTCGAAGTCGCCGCGCTGCCAGGCCGCACGCATCGCATCGCGCTGCGGGACGAGAGCTGGAATTTCGTCGTGGAGATCGACCAGGTAGAGGTCGTAGTCGCGAACCAGTTGCTCCTCTTCGGAGAGCGGTTCTGCCGGCATTGCCGGTTTGCGCCCGAACATCCGGTTGCGAAAACCGGCGAGAATATCCTTGAACCCCATGTCACTCCGCTTTCCGGCCCCGCGGGCAGCCCCTCCCGGCTTCCGCCGGCAAGAGGCAGACGGCTGCAACCGCGCCGCTATTCGCTTGGCATCACCGATTTTTGAAAGGCGCCCGCTCCTCCCCGCCGCCGCCCGTGCTACATTTGCGTCGGGAATATGCACGGATGGGTGACGGTCATGCTGACGACGCTTGCCTTGCTGATGAGCCTGACGGCCGGCGCCGAAATCGCCGCCGCTTCCACGCAGGAGGTGGATGTGGAACTGGTGCTGGCGGTCGACGTCTCCGGCTCCATGGACCTGGAGGAAGCGCAGATCCAGCGCGCCGGTTATGTCGATGCGCTGCGCCATCCCGATTTCGTCAATGCCGTGCGCGACGGCCTGACCGGCCGCATCGCCATCAGCTACTTCGAATGGGCCGGCACGGTCCGCGACAGTTCCCACATCCCCTGGCAGATCATCTCCGGCCCGCAGGAGGCCGACGCCTTCGCCGCGCTGCTGGAGGCCCGCCCCATCGCGACGCGGCGCGGCACCTCGATATCGGGCGCCATCGCCTACGGCGCAAAACTCTTCGACGAGAACAGCTATGCCGGCATGCGCCGCGTCATCGACGTCTCCGGCGACGGGCCGAACAATTTCGGCGCGCCCGTGATGCCGGCGCGGGATGCAGCAACGGCGCTCGGCATCGTCATCAACGGCCTTGCCATCATGATCCGCCCCTCGGCGGCATATGGCTCGCTGGACGACTACTATTCCAACTGTGTGATCGGCGGCCCCGGCGCCTTCGTGCTGCCGGTGCAGGAACCCGAGGATTTCGCCATCGCCATCCGCCGCAAGCTGATCCTTGAAGTCAGCGGCGCCGAGCCGCCCGCCCGCCTGATCCGCGCCGCGGATACGGCCGTCGACTGCATGATCGGCGAGAAACTGCGGCCAAACTACATGGACCGCCTCTATCCCGAACTCGACAAGTAGCGGCCTGTTCCCCCCGAAACAGCGCCGCCTCCCCGGACCTGCGACAGTGCTCCCGGATGAAATGGTTCGTCCATTCCTGAAAGAGAGGAGACCTGAAATGCGCAAGTTCATCATGTCCGCCGTTGTCGCGACCGTCGCAGCGGTATCCTTCGCCGCCCCCTCGCAGGCCGGCAGCTTCTACTTCGGCATCGGCGGCGGCGGCCACGGTTGGGGCGGCCATCACGGCGGTTATGTCAGCCACTACTATGGCCATCATCGCCATTGCTTCTGGAAGAAGATCAAGCGCTACAACAAGTGGGGCCATCTGGTGGTCAAGCGCGTGAAGGTCTGCCGTTAACCTTCGGCGCCGTCGCGCTTTTTCGCCGAAAATGCACAATGCCCCGGCCGCCCTGCGGCCGGGTTTTGCCATTTGCAAAATCGCACAGTTCCGCAACCTATTCCTTTTCAACGAAAATCGTGCTTATATTGAATGAACGTTCAGCAAAATATGGGGAGCGACATGAACGAGATGATCCGCGATATCAGCGTTCCGAACGACTGGGACAGGAGCGGACTTCCGGGCTGGTGCTACCATAGCCCCGCCCTTCTGGAGCTCGAGCGGCAGCACGTCTTCCGCGAACACTGGCAGATCGCCTGCCATGTTTCCGATATTCCCGAGCCCGGCAATTACCTTGCCATGGATGTCGTCGGCGAACGCGCCCTCATCCTGCGCGGCCAGGACGGCGCGGTGCGCGCCTTCCACAACATCTGCCGCCACCGCGGCTCGCGGCTCGTTGCCGACGAAAAGGGCACGTGTCGCAACGCCCTCGTCTGTCCCTTCCATGGCTGGGTTTACAATCTCGACGGCACCTTGCGCGGCGCGGCGCGCCCGAGGAGTTTCCCGCCGCTCGACAAGGACGAATTCGCGCTGAAGACGCTCGAATGCGAGGTCTGGCACGGCTTCGTCTTCATCCGCTTCGCACCCGGCCCGCAGCCCTCCGTCGCCGAGGTCATGAAGCCCTTCGAGGAGGAGCTGTCGCATTATCGTACCGACGAGATGGTACCGGCCGGCGGCATCTGGACCCAGGAAAGCCCGGTCAACTGGAAGTCCGTGCGCGACGTCGACAACGAAGGCTACCATGTCGCCATGGCCCATCCGGCCCTGCAGGATCTTTACGGCTCGACCTATTACGACGAGCCCTTCGTCGATGGGCTCTGCCGCTCCTTCGCCACCTACAATCCCCATGCCGGCCGGCGCTGGAGCGTGCGCAACTATGTGAAGATCGCTCCGGAAAACACCTGCCTGCCGGAACACCTGCGCAAGGCCTGGATCTATTTCGGTCTCTTCCCCAACTGCGTCATCGCCGTGACGCCGGAGACCGTGCAGTTCTACCAGGAATTCCCGGTCGCCGTCGGCAAGACGCTGCTGCGCGGCGGCATCTACCGCTACCGCGAGGAGGACCGCGCCCATCGTCTTGCCCGCTACCTCGCCTTCCGCATCGATCGCGACACGCAGGCCGAGGACGTGCAGCTCACCGTCTGGTCCAATGAGGCGATGACCTCCAACGCCTTTGCCGGCTTCTACCTCTCCGACCTCGAATACGGCGTGCGTACCCATCACGATCATCTGCGCAAGGTGCTGCCGGTCGTGACCCTGAAGGACGCGCCCGAGGAAAAGGCGATGGCCGACGTCAATGCCGACCTGACAAGCCAGCCCGGCTGAGCGTAGACAACGGAGCGCAACAAAAAGAGGCCCGCTTTCGCGGGCCTCAACCGTTTGGAGCGGGGAATGGTCGCTCCAAACAAACCGTGATCGAAGGCTCAGCCCTTCCACAACCCTTCGCGGGTGAGATCGTCCATCGTCAGTTCGATGCCCTTGCGCAGGATCGCCGCCATGTCGTCGATCTGGCCCCTGGTGATGGTCAGCGGCGGCGACATCACGCACATATGGATGAGCGGGCGCACCAGAAGGCCGAGCTCCTGGCAGTGTTTGTCGATGCGCTTGCCGACTTCGAGGTCCAGCGTCAGCGGGTTGTTGCTCGTGCGGTCGGCAACGCATTCCACGCAGGCCATCAGCCCGAGCCCGCGCACTTCGCCGACCAACGGCAGGTCCTCCAGCGCCTTCAGGCTTGCCTGGAAATGGTCCGACACGGCGCGCGTATGCTCCAGGAGCCCCTCCTCGAGGATATCGAGGTTCTTCAGCGCCACGGCGCAGCCGACCGGATGGCTGGAATAGGTGAGACCATGGGCGAACATCGCCTCGGAATGGTTCGAGCGGCGCAGTTCCTCGAAAAGCCGGCCCGCGATCATCACGCCACCGAGCGGGAAATAGCCCGACGTCACACCCTTGGCGAAGGTGATCATGTCGGGCTCGATATCGAAAACGTCCTTCGACGCGAAGACATGACCGAGCCGCCCGAAGGCCGTCACCACCTCGTCGGCGATGAAGAGGATGTCGTTGGCCCGGCAGAGCGCATGCATGCGCTTGAGATAGCCGGGCGGCGGGACGATGACGCCACCTGAGGCCATGACCGGCTCGGCGATGAAGGCGCCGATCGCCTCCGCCCCTCTCTCCTCGATGACCTGACGGAACTCCTCCACCAGGAAATCGCAGAAGGCCTCCATGCTCATGCCGTCCGGCCGGCGGAAGGGATTGGGGCAGGAAAGCTTCACGACGAGATCGGACGCGCTATCCATCCAGTCATGGTCGCGCGGCCGGCCGTTCAGCGAAGCGGAGAGATAGGTCGAGCCGTGGTAGCCGCCCTGCCGGGAAACGATCAGCTTCTTCTCCGGCCGCCCCTTCACATTGTTGGCGAACTGCATGAAGCGCAGCGCCGTCTCGACGGCCGAGGAGCCGCCCGTCGTATAGAACGCATGATCGACGCCTTCGGGCGCATGGCCCGCAAGCCGCGCGGAGAGCACGGCGGACGGCGCATTCGTCGTGTACCAGGGTGAATTGTAGGAGAGCTCCATCGCCTGCGCGGCCATGACATCGGCAAGCGCCTTGTTGCGGTGCCCGGCATTGACGCACCACATGCCGGCGGGGCCATCGATCAGCCGCCGGCCGCTCGCATCCGTGACATAGATGCCCTCGCCCGCCTCGATCCGCCCGCGCGCCTCCGCGCCGATGGAGCCGGAAACCGGCCAGGGCTGCACCAGATGCCGCTCGGCAAGCAGGGTGAGATCGTCGGCCGCCGCCTCGCCGGCCAGGATGCCCTCATTTGCCGTCTTCGGAATCGCCGCCATGACCTTCTCCACCCTTATCCAGAAAAAGATTCACCGATCAACAATATGAAAGAATTTGTTTTTCCCGCTCATATTGAATGTTCGTTCAATCAATATTGCAGAAGTAGGACTTGATTTCAACGGGGATTTCGGCGCATGCTTCGTTTCGGGAACACATCAAGCCGAAAAGGCGTGTCGCGATGGGAATGGAAAACCTCACCCTCTACGAGAGTTGTCGTCGCGGGAGTTGCCTGCAATGACGGCGACGGCGTTCGACACGATCGCTGAAACGCCAGCCCCTTCCCGGCGCCGCGCCTGGAGGCGGAGCGAAGAGGCCCGCGGCCTCGCCCTCATCTCACCGACCTTCCTTTATGCGCTGGCGGTGCTTTTTCTCCCCGTCCTCATCGTCATCGCCTACAGTTTCTGGACCCAGAACTATCTCGACATCGACCGCACCTTCACGCTGGAAAACTACCGGCAGGCCCTGACGGAACCGATCTATCGCGATCTCTTCATCCGTTCGCTCTGGATCTCGCTGACGGTCAGCGTCGTCACCGTCGTCTTTTCCTATCCCATCGCCTGGTTCATCTCCTTCCATGGCGGCGTGCACAAGAACCTCTGGCTCTTCCTCATCACCGTGCCCTGCTGGACCAGCTATCTGCTGCGCGTCATGTCGTGGAAGGTGATCCTCGGCTATGGTGGCGTCATGAACACCGGGCTGATCTCGATGGGGCTCATCGACAAGCCGGTGACCTCCCTGCTCTACAATTCCAATGCCGTCGTCATCACACTGGTGCACAGCTGGGCGGCCTTCGCCATCCTGCCCATCTATGTGTCGCTGCAAAAGGTCGACCGCACCCTGATCGAGGCCGCGCGCGACCTCGGCGACAGCCGCCTCAAGGCATTCTTTCGCATCACGCTTCCGCTCTCGCTGCCGGGCGTCATCTCCGCCTTCCTGATCGTGATGATCCCGACCGTCGGCGACTACGTCACGCCCCGCCTCGTCGGCGGCAAGGACGGCGTGATGATCGCCACCGCCATCCAGGCGCAGTTCGGCAAGGGCGCGAACTGGCCGCTGGGCGCGGCCCTTTCGGTAACGACCATGGTGCTCGTCTCGCTCACCGCCGCAGCCATCGTGCTCGCGCTGAAATTCGCGGTCAGGAGGATCAAATGAACCTCCTCATGCAGCGCCTGCGCTTCATTCCCTTCCTGCCGGTCTATGTGGCGGCCTATTTCCTTTTCCTCTACCTGCCGATCCTGCTGCTGCCGATCTTCTCCTTCAACAATGCCGCGACGACCACCTTCCCCCTCGCCGGCTTCACGACGAAATGGTACGCCTCGCTGGTCGGCAATTCGGTGATGCTGGAGGCGGCCTGGAACAGCCTCGTCGTCGGCATTTCCGTCTCGCTGCTTTCGACCGTTCTCGGCATCTGCGCCGCCCGCGCCATCACGCGCTACCGCTTCCGCGGCCAGAGGGCGGCCGCCGGCCTCATCATGGCCCCGCTCTTCCTGCCGGAAATCATCGTCGCCGTGTCGCTGCTGATGATCGTGCTGGCAATGGGCGTGGAACTGTCGCTGATGACCGTCATCCTCGGCCAGACGGTGTTCTGCGTGCCCTATGCGATGTCCGTGCTGGTTTCCGGCTTCGAGGGCTTCGACCGCAGCCTGGAGGAAGCCTCCTACGACCTCGGCGAGACCGCGTTCGGCACCTTCCGGCGCGTGACGCTGCCGGTCGTCGCGCCGGCCATCGTCTCCAGCCTGCTCGTCACCTTCACCATCTCGCTCGACGAGTTCATCCTCGCCTTCTTCCTCTCCGGCACCGAGCCGACCCTGCCGGTCTATATCTGGGGGCAGCTCCGCTTTGCCGCCAAGCTGCCGGGCGTTCTGGCGCTCGGCACCATCATGCTCGCCGCCTCCATCCTCATGCTCACCCTTGCCGAAGTCCTGCGCCGTCGTGCCGAACGCCGCACGCAGATCGCCCATGCCCTGCCCTAGGAGCCGACCATGCCCGACCGCGCGATGATCCAGATCGAAAACGTGTCGAAGTTCTACGGCATCTACAAGGCGCTGGACGACATCTCGCTGACCATCGGCGAAGGTGAGTTCTTCGCCCTGCTGGGCCCCTCGGGCTGCGGCAAGACCACGCTGCTGCGCATCATCGCGGGCCTGGAGACGGCCGACGGCGGGCGAGATCTATATCGACGGCACGCCCTCCCTGGCGCTGCCGCCGAACAGGCGCCCGACCAACATGGTCTTCCAGAGTTACGCCATCTTCCCCCATCTCGATGTGGCGGAAAACGTCGCCTATGGCCTGAAGCGGCTGAAGCTTTCGCCCGCGGAAGAGAAGAAGCGCGTCGGCGACGCGCTCGATCAGGTGCGCCTTTCCGGCCTCGGCCAGCGCAAGGCGCATGAACTGTCGGGCGGCCAGCGCCAGCGCGTGGCCCTGGCCCGCGCCCTGGTGGGTGCCCCGCAGGCCCTGCTGCTGGACGAGCCCTTCGCCGCCCTGGACAAGAAGCTGCGCGAGGAAATGCAGGTGGAACTGCGCACGCTGCAGAAGGCCGTCGGCATCACCTTCGTGCTCGTCACGCACGACCAGTACGAGGCGCTCGCCCTTTCCGACCGCATCGCCGTGATGTTCGGCGGGCGCATCGCCCAGGTCGCGACGCCGAAGGAAATCTACCAGCGCCCGCGCACCCGCAAGGTCGCCGATTTCCTCGGCGGCATGAATTTCCTGAAGGCCAGGGTGCTCGGCGAACAGGGCAACGCCGTCTCCATCGACGCCGCCCGTTTCGGCGCCGTCCAGCTCGAGAAGCCGCACGGCTTTGCCGCCAGCAACGGCCATGTCACCGTCGGCATCCGTCCGGAACGCCTGCGCCTGTTGTGGGACAATGACCGCGCGCCGCACGAACTTGCCGGCCGCATCGAGAACCGCGCCTATTTCGGCGAAGTCACGCATCTGACCGTCGGCGTCGACGGGCTGGAGCAGCCGCTCTCCATGGTCGAGACGAACAATTACGGCGCGGACGACCTGCCCATCGGTGCGGAAATCCGGCTCGCCTACGATCCGGATGCCTTCGTGCTGCTGGCCGAGGACGCGCCGGTCTCGCGCGTCTGAGCGCATCTTTCACCCGGCCCGCCGCGCCGTCCCGCCGGCGTGGCGAGCGAACGTCGTCGATCCTGTTTTCACCGATTGGGCGTCTCATCCCCTTCTCCCCGTCCTGCGGGGAGAAGGCAAGAGCGCATCGTGAGGGGCAATTCGCCCCCGTCCTCAATAGCCCGATTTGATCTTCTCGAATTCCGCGATCATCTTCTGCCGCAACTCCGTCGGCATCGGCGACTGGAAGAGCGTATTGGCGACGAAGGCATCGACGTCGGCATAACCCTTGTCTTTGAGGATCTTCGGATCGACCGCGGCCATGCCCTTGGCGTTGGAATGGCCGTAACCCCAGCTTTCGACCATATAGGCCGCAACGCCCGGATCGGTGACGGCATTGAGATAGTCATAGGCAAGGTCCGGGCTCGCCTCGCCCCCCTTCAGCCGCACATAGCCGCAAACCCAGGTGGAAAGCCCTTCCGCCGTATCCTTCTTGATGGCGACCGGCTGGCTTTCCGCCTGCAGGGTCGTCGCCGTCTCGTTCCAGGCCCAGGCGAGGTCGACCTCGCCGCTCGCCATCGCCTGGCTGAGATCGGTATTGTCCGTCCAGTAGAGCCGCACGTTCTTGTGAACCTCGCGCAGGAAGGCCGACGCCTCCGCGAATTGCGCGTCGGTCATCTTCGTCCAGTCCTTGAGGCCGATGGCAAGGCTTGCCAGCGCATAGGCATCGTCCACATTGTCGCCGATCGAGACACGGTCCTTGAATTTCGGATCGGCAAAGGCCTTCAGCGAGGCGACCTCCTCCGGCTTCACCGTGTCCGTGCGGTAGGTGAGCACCGTATTGCCCCACTCGAACGGAATGAACCACGCCGTGCCGTCGTCCGACGTCATGAGGTTCTTCATCGTCTTGAAGTTCGGCAGCACATCGTTCCACGAGGCGAGCTTGGCCGTATCGAGCGGCTCCAGCAGACCGGCCTCGCGCCACTTCACCACGCTCTGCGAACAGGGATGCGCGACATCCGCCTTGAAGCCGGAGCGCAGCTTCTGGAACGCCTCTTCCTCATCGCCGAAGAAGGAGAAATCCGGCTCGCCGCCATGCTTTTCCGTATAAGCGGGATGGAAAGCGGGGTCCTCATAGCCGGACCAGTCGAAAACCGTCAGCGTATCGGCGGCATGGGCAGGAAGGGCAGTTCCGAGGGCAAGGAGGGCGGCGAACGCCGCTATCGTGTGGGTCTTGGCCGTGTTTGCAGTCTTCATGCCGTTCTCCTCCCCGTTTCGGGTTCCCTATTGTGATTTCGGTCCTTGGCTCGTGAGATGCTTCGGGAAGACCGCGACGACGAAGGCGATAGCCGCCTCCAGCGCCTTTTCCCGCGTCGTGCCATCGCCCATCATCAGGCGCAGCCACAGGCCTTCCAGCATGGCGCAGAGCGACAGCGCCATCGGCTCCGGCTCATAGGCATAGCCGCCCTCCGCCTTCAGCTCGGTGCAGAGCTGGATCACCGTCTCCTGGTATTTCACGTCCCGCGCGCCGCACAGCGCCTGATAAGTCGGCCGCGACTTGGCCTCGCCCCAGAAGGCGCACCAGGCGGCAAGCTTGCGCTTGGTGCAGATCTTGCGGTCGAAATCGGCATGCACGATGGCCCACAGGCGGCTGCCGACATCCGGCCCGGCCTTTTCCAGGGCGGAGTTCCAGTGATCGCCATATTCCTCCGACATGAACTGCAGGGTGGCGATAAGCAGGTTTTCCTTGCTCTCGAAATGGAAGTTGACGATGCCGCGCGACAAGCCCGCGCCATCGGCGACATCGGCGAGCGTCGTGTCGGAATAGCCGCGCTTGGCGAGCGAATCGATGGTCGCCTCGATAAGCTGCTGCCGCCGCGTTTCCTTGGAGGCCTTGCGGCCGCCGCGCTTCTCGCCGTCGCCCGAGCCCTGTTCAGCCCCGCCTGTCCGCATCTTCACCGTCACCTTGCCCCTGGGATTTTTCAGCGTCACGGTCACGGGCGAACTCCCGCGGCCGGCTTGCTGCCGCGCAGATGAGTGGGACAATGCTCCCCGCTGTCAAGAACCTTCTGCATGGCGGTCCAGGTGCGGATGTTCTTCTCGACATAGGCCTCGCCGACCGCTGCCACGGCCTTCGCACGGAGCGGTCCCTTCAGCCGCTCCAGCTCGCCCCGCGCCACGTCGCGATACCAGGCATTGCGGCTTTCCGCAGTGCCGTCGACGAAACCCGCCGCCGCCATCGCCCGAAGGTAGCGGTGCGACGAGGCCATGCCGAAATGCAGGCCCTCGGCGGCGATGTAATCCTTCATGTCCGCGCTCGGCTCGCCGTCGTGGCCGATCAGCCAGTCGGAGGCGGCAAAGATGCCGCCCGGCCGCAGCACGCGGAAAAGCTCGGCAAACAGCGCCTCCTTGTTCGGCACATGGATCATCGCATCCTTGGAAAAGATCACGTCGAACACGCCATCCTCGAACGGCAGGCGTCCCGGCGGACTGGAGACGAAACGCGCCACGGACGAAAGCCCCGCGGCCATGGCGGAGGCGCGTGCCCGCGCGATCACCGGCTGCTCGACGTCATAGCCGACGATCTCGGCCGGCCCATGGGTTTTCGCGATATGCAGGGTGATGCCGCCCGCGCCGCAGCCAAAATCGAGAACCTTCCGACCGGCAAGCGGTACGCCGGCCAGCACACGGTCGACCTCTGCCGGACCGCCGGGCGAAAGATAGCCCTCGCCCCACAACACGGCGAGAAAGCGGATCGCCGCCTCGTCATATTCCGGCTCTGCCGCCGCACCGTCCTCATTTGTCGCCACCATGGCTTTCCCGCTGTCGTGGCCGCTTGGCCGGTGCGCTTCCGATAGGCGGAAATTCTAGCGCATAATCAGACGATTGCAAGATACTTGCTGAATGATCATTCAGAATATCTGGACAACATTTTGCTTTTGATGCAGCTTTTAGAAACAAGGGAGACATCAAAAATGCAAAAATACGATGCCCTGATCGTCGGCGGCGGCCACAATGGACTGGTCACGGCCTGTTATCTCCAGCGCGCCGGCCTCAACGTCCTCGTCGTGGAAAAGAACGGCTGGGTCGGCGGCGCGGCGACCAGCCGCGAACTCACCCCCGGCTTCCTCTATTCCAACTGCTCCTATGTCTGCTCGCTGTTCCGGCCGGAGATCATGCGCGATCTGGAGCTGCCGAAACACGGCCTGCAGGTCATCTCCTACGAGGGCGGCGCGGTCTTCACCCGCGACGGCGACTATCTCGCCTCCTACCGTGACCACGACAGCCACCGCCGTGAATTCGCCCGCTACTCCCGGCGCGACGCCGAGGCCTATGAGCGCTATGCCCGCGATGTGACGCGCCAGTGCCGCTTCATCCAGCCGCTCCTCATGCGCACCGCGCCGGATCCGTTCGGCTTCCGCCCGCGCGACATTTCCGAACTGCTTTATCTCGCCCGGAAGTTCGGCGAATTCAGCCCCCACGAGATGGCCGAGACGCTGCGCTTCTGGACCATGTCGATCTCCGATTTCCTCGACGAATATTTCGAGACCGACGTCATCAAGGCCTATCTCGCGCTGTCGGGCATCATCGGCACCGCCCTCGGTCCCATGTCACCCGGAACCGCCTACGTCCTGCTCCATCACTATATGGGCGAAGTGGACGGCTCCGTCGGCGCCTGGGGCTATGCGCGCGGCGGCATGGGCGCGGTCACGCAGGCCCTGTCCCGCTCTTTCCAGTTCTCCGGCGGCACCATCCGCACCGACGCGGAAGTCTCGAAGATCCTGACGCGCGGCGGCCGCACCACCGGCGTGGTGCTTGCCAATGGCGACGAGGTGCGCGCCGATCTCGTCGTCTCCAATGCCGACGTGAAGCGCACCTTCCTCAAGCTCGTCGACGAAGCGGCGCTGCCCGGAGAATTCGTCCACCGCGTCAGACATTTCAAGATGCGCGGCTCCTCCGGCAAGGTGAACATCGCGCTCGACAGCCTGCCCGAATTCCCGGCCCTGCCGAAGGACTCCACCTGCATCCGCGGCGACATGCATTTCACCGATTCCATCGAGCGCATGGAGCGCGGCTACGACGACTGGAAAGCCGGACGCTGGTCGGCGGATCCCTTCCTCGACATGATGATCCCCACCCTGCTCGACCCGACCATGACCTCGCCGGGCAAACATTTCATGAGTTGCTTCGTGCAGTACTGTCCGCCGAAGGTGGAGGGCCGCGACTGGACCGACGCCGACCGCGACGCCTTCGCCGAAACCGTGATCGGCCAGATCGCCGACTATTCCCCCGGCTTCCGCGATCGCATCGTGCATATGGAAGTGCGCACGCCCCGCGAGATCGAGGCGGAGGTGGGCCTTACCGAAGGCAACATCTTCCAGGGCGAACTCACCTTCGACCAGCTTCTCTTCAACCGGCCGGTGCCCGGCTATGCGCAGTACCGCAGCCCGATCTCCGGGCTCTACATGTGCGGCTCCTCCACCCATCCGGGCGGCGGGGTGATGGGCGCGCCCGGCCGCAACGCCGCCGCCGAGATCCTGCGCGACCTCAAGCGCCCCACCTCCGAGATGAGCAAAGCCCATGACGTCATTTGATGCCATCGTGATCGGCGCCGGCCACAACGGCCTTGCCGCCGCCACCCGTCTCGCCAAGGGCGGCCGCCGCGTTCTGGTGCTGGAAGCGGCGAACGAGCCGGGCGGAGCGACCCGCGGCCGGGAATTCGCCCCCGGTTTCCGCTCCGCCGGCCTCGCCCATCTCGTCAACCGCCTGGATGTGGAGGTCGCGCGCGACATCGGCCTCGATCTCAAGGGCGATGAAACGCTGCTGCCGACGACCGTGCTCGACGGTTCCGGCACGGCCATCACCCTGCACGGCGCCTATGGCGAACAGCTCGACGGCGTTTCCGCCGAAGAGGCCGCCGCCTTCGCCGCGTTGCGCCGGAAGCTCATCTTCCAGGCCGGCATCCTGAAGCGCTTTCTGCGCCGCCCGCCGCCACAGATCGGCGCGATCTCGCTCGGCGATCTTTCCGCACTGGCCGGCGCCGGGGTCGGCCTCCTCCGCAAGGGACGCGGCGAGGGACGCGATTTCCTGCGCATGCTGCTGACGAACGTCGCCGACGTCACGGACGAATACCTCGCCGACGACCGGCTGAAGGGCCTGCTCGCTTTCGATGCGACGCTGGGCATCCATCTCGGCCCGCGCTCGCCGACCTCCCTGCTCGGTCTCTACTACCGCCTCACCGGCGACGTCGCCGGCCGCACGGGCGGCCAGTTCGTGCCGGCGGGCGGCATGGCGTCGCTCGCGCCCGCCTTCCGGCGCGCGGCGGAAAAGGCCGGCGTCACCATCCGTTGCGGCACGCCCGTCGGCCGCATCCTCGCCGACCGGGGCCGGGCAAGCGGCGTCGTGACCGGCGACGGCACGGAAATCACCGCGCCGGTTATCGTCTCCGCCATCCATCCGCAGACGACATTCCTCCATCTCGTCGATCCGGCCGAAAGCGGCACCGGCTTCGTGCGCTCGGTCAGGAACGTGCGCAGCCACGGCAATGTCGCCAAGCTCGATCTCGCGCTGGACCGTGTGCCCGACTTCACAGGTCTTGCCGCCGATGCACGCGCCGGCCGCATCGTGCTGGTCCGTTCCAAGGAACAGGTCGAAACGGCCTTCAATCCGGCGAAATACGGCGAATTCTCCACGGATCCGGTGATGGAGATCACCCTGCCGAGCCTTGCCGACCCGTCGCTCGCGCCCGCCGGCGGCTGCACGCTGTCCGCCCTCGTGCAATACGCACCCTATCGCCTCAAGGCGGGCTGGGAGACAGGCAAACCGGCATTTCTCAGGATCGTTCTGGACACGCTGGAGCGTCACGCGCCCGGCATCGGCAAATCCATCGTCGCGTCCAGCCTGCTGACGCCGGTCGACATCGAAGCCGAATACAATCTGCCCGGCGGCCATTGGCACCACGGCGAGCTGCAGGCCGACCAGCTTCTGGTCAACCGCCCGACAGGCGCGGCCTCCGGCTACAGGACGCCGATCGACGGGCTCTACCTCGCCAGCGCCGGGGCGCATCCGGGCGGCGGCATCTCCGGCCTGCCCGGCTGGAACGCCGCGCGCCACATCCTTTCGGGAGCGAGCTCATGAACGCCATGACGAAATCCGCCACGGACCTGCGCCGCGCCGCGCGCGACCATATCCGCACGCCGCGTCTCGAAACGCCCTTCCACGACCGGCTGATGGCACTGAGCGAGGTCAACGACTGGTACAACTGGGCCGGCTACAGGGCGCCCCATTCGCTTACCGACGGCGAGCTGGAATATTTCGCGATCCGGTCCACCGCCGCCCTCTTCGACATCTCGCCCATGGTGAAATACCGCATCACGGGCCCGGATGCGGAACGGTATCTCAACCGCCTGACCCTGCGCGACGTCAGGAAACTCGGCGTCAACCGCGTGCACTATACCGCCTGGTGCGACGACCACGGCCATGTGCTCGACGACGGCACGCTCTTTCGGCTTGGCGCGCAGGAATTCCGTCTCTGCTGCCAGGAACGCCACCTGCCCTGGCTGCTCGACAGCGCCTTCGGCTTCACGGTGGATATCCGCGAGGAAACGGAGGAAATCGCCGGGCTCGCCCTGCAGGGGCCGACCAGTTATGCCGTGCTGCGCGATGCCGGTTTCGCCGAAGCGGATCGGCTGAAGCCCTTCGACATCGCCACCTTCCCGCATGACGGCGGCGCGGTGACGATTTCCCGCACCGGCTTTACCGGCGATCTCGGCTACGAACTCTTCGTACCGCGCAGCAAGGCCCTCTCCCTGTGGGACCGGCTGTGGGCGGCCGGCGAAATCCATGCCATCCGCGCCATCGGCTATGGCGCCCTCAACCAGACGCGCATCGAGGCGGGCTTCATCGTCGCCAATGCCGATTTCGTCACCGCCGAGGGCGCATTGCGGGCCGATCGGGTGCGCATGCCAGACGAGATCGGCCTCGACTGGCTGGTCGATCCGGAAAAGCCGTCCTTCAACGGACGCCGGGCGATCCTCGACGCGCGGCGGAATCAAACTCTCAAGCACATCCTCGTCGGCCTTGAAATCGAAGGGAATATTCCCGCCGAACATGCCATCGTCTACCATCGCCGCAAACACGAGGCGGGCCTTGTCACCGCCGCGATCTGGTCACCGACCGCCAAGCGCAACATCGCCATCGCCAGCCTCGAGCGCCCGTATGGATCGAAGTTCACCGACGACCTCTGGGTGGAGATCTATGCGCTGCGCGAGCTGAAATACCAGAAGCTGATGAAGCGGGCGAAGATCGTGCCCCGCCCCTTCGTCAAGCTGGCGCGCCGCACGGTGACGCCCCCGGGCCAGAAATAGATGGACGAGGAAACCCGCCGCAACTGGGAGATCATTACGACGCCGCCCGGCCCCGAATGGTCCGGGCGCGCGCGTTATGCGGCGGCGATGTATTTCTGCCAGCGCGGCGAGATGGCGCCGGAGGTGCTGGAAGTCTACCGCATCTGTTCGCGGCTCGACGCGGAGGATCCGGTCTCGGTGCTCACACGCTGGCGGATCGGTGCGGACTGGATTGCGCGGCTTCAGGCCTTTCGCGATGCATCAGCGTGACGGTACCTGCCCGCCATAGCTGAGGAAGAGCCGGCGCAGCGCCTCCTTGCCTTCGCCTGCAATATCGAAGCGGCGGCCGAACAGCAGCCATTCCGAACACAGGCCCTTGATGACCCAGCGCAGCATCGAGGCCGCCGAACGCGGCGTCCAGGCATCACCCAGCTGGCCCTGCCGTTCCGCCTTCACGAAGGCGGCTTCCAGCGCCTGCATATGCTCGTCGTCGAGATCGTTCTGACGCTCGGAGATGGCGGCGAATTCCCCTGACGTGTCGCAGCGCAGGAGAATGGAAAGAATGCGCTGACGGTGTTCGTCGGTGGCAAGCAGTTCCAGCCATTCGCGGCCGACCCGTTCGAGTACGCCGAAGACGTCGGCATTCTCGGCTTCCAGCTCCCGGGCGATCAATTCTTCCTGCGGCATGGGCAGGGAATTGTAGAGTTCCAGCACGAGATCCGCCCGGTTGGCGAAGTGCCAGTAGATGGCGCCGCGGGTAACCCCCGCGGCGCGCGCCACATCCTCCATGGAGGCATGGGCGACACCCTTTTCGTAGAAGACCTTTTCGGCCGCCAGCAGGATCTGCTGGCGGGTTTCCTTGGCCTCTGCCTTGGTCCGGCGCATCGGCTGCTTACTCCGCCGGGCTTGCGGCCGGAGCCGGCTCCTCTTTCTTCTTCCCGTAGCCGAAGAGCTTCATCACGAAGACGAAGAACACCGGCACGAAGAGCACGGCCAGCACGGTGGCGGTGATCATGCCGGACAGCACGCCGGTGCCGATCGCACGCTGGCTGGCCGAGCCCGCGCCGGAGGCGAAGAACAGCGGCGTCACACCCAGGATGAAGGCCAGCGAGGTCATGATGATGGGGCGGAAGCGCAGGTGCGCCGCCTCCAGGATGGCCTCCACCAGACCCTTGCCCTGAGCCTGCAGGTCCTTGGCGAACTCGATGATCAGGATGGCGTTCTTCGCCGACAGGCCGATGATGGTGATCAGGCCCACCTTGAAGTACACGTCATTGGGCATGCCGCGGAAGGTGGCACCCAGCAGCGCGCCCAGCAGACCCAGGGGCACCACCAGCATCACCGACAGCGGGATGGACCAGCTCTCGTACAGCGCAGCCAGGCACAGGAAGACGGCCAGCAGCGAGAAGGCCAGCAGGATGGTGGCCTGCGAGCCGGAGAGCTTCTCCTCGCGCGACAGACCCGTCCACTCGTAGCCTATGCCCGCGGGCAGCTTGGCCACCATGGACTCCAGCTCGGCCATGGCCGCGCCGGTGGAGGCACCGGGCGCAGCGTCACCGGCCAGGCGCATGGCCGGATAGCCGTTGTAGCCCACCGTCTGCGTCGGCGCCTTCACCCATTCGGCGGTCGCGAAGGCCGACAGCGGCACCATGCCACCCTTGGAGTTGCGGACATTGAGGTTGAGAAGGTCCGCAACCTGCATGCGTTCGTTCTGGTCCGCCTGGACCGTCACGCGCTGCATGCGCCCGGAATTCGGGAAGTCGTTGACATAGGTCGAGCCGAGATTGGTCGAGATCGTCGAGTTGATGTCGGCGAAGGTCACACCGAAGGTGTTGGCCTTCTCGCGGTCAATCACGACATTGACCTGGGCCGCATCCGGCATGCCGTCGACGCGCACGCCGGTGACGACATTGCTCTGGGCCGCAAGGCCGATGAGCTGGCCTGTCGCCGCAGACAGCGCCTGCTGGCCGAGGCCGCCACGGTCCTGCAGACGGAACGAGAAGCCGCCCGTCGTGCCGAGACCCTGGATCGGCGGCGGCGACAGCGCGAAGCTGATCGCATCCTTGATCTGGCTCATCGCCATGCTGGCGCGTCCGGCGATCGCCTGGGCGGAATCCTCCGGCCCACGCTCGCTCCAGTCCTTCAACGTCACGAAGGCAAGGCCGGCGTTCTGGCCTGCGCCGAAGAACGAGAAGCCGTTGATGCCGACGATCGTGTTGACGGCCTTTTCCTGGCCGAAGATCGTCTCGACCTGCGTCAGCACCTCGTCGGTCCGGTGGCCCGTCGCCTCGGAGGGAAGCTGCATCATGACGATGGCGAAGCCCTGATCTTCGTCCGGCAGGAAGGAGGACGGCAGCTTCACGAACATGTAGCCGAGGCCCGCGAGGATGGCGAGGTAGATCACCATGAAGCGGCCGGCGCGGTGGACCAGCCAGCCGACGGTGCCGCTATAGCCCTTGGCCGTGCGGGAGAAGCCGCGGTTGAACCAGCCGAAGAAGCCGCGCTTCTCGTGGTGGTGGCCGGCTTCCACCGGCTTGAGCAGCGTGGCGCACAGGGCCGGCGTCAGGGTCAGGGCCATCAGGGCCGAGAGCGCCATCGAGGCCACCATGGCCAGCGAGAACTGGCGGTAGATATTGCCCACCGAGCCGGCGAAGAAGGCCATGGGCACGAACACCGCGATCAGCACCAGGGTGATGCCGATGATGGCGCCCGAGATCTGGCTCATGGCCTTGCGCGTGGCCTCGCGGGGCGAGAGCCCCTCCTCGCTCATGATGCGCTCGACGTTCTCCACCACCACGATGGCATCGTCCACCAGGATGCCGATGGCCAGCACCATGCCGAACAGGGTCAGCACATTGATGGAGAAACCCAGGCCCAGCATGATGGCGAAGGTGCCCAGCAGGGCCACCGGCACCACCAGGGTGGGGATCAGGGTGTAGCGCCAGTCCTGCAGGAACAGGAACATCACCAGGAACACGAGGCCGACGGCTTCGAGCAGCGTGTGCAGAACCTTCTCGATCGACACCTTCACGAAGGGCGAGGTGTCGTAGGGGATCGAATATTCGATGCCCGGCGGGAAGAACTTCGCCAGTTCGTCCATGCGGGCCTTGATCGCCTCGGAGGTCGCCATGGCGTTGCCGCTCGGCGACAGCTGCACGGCGACGGCCGCGGACGGCTGGCCGTTGAGGCGCGTCGAGAACGAATAGGTCTCGCCGCCCACTTCGATACGCGCGACGTCACGCAGGCGCACGGCCGAACCGTCGGCATTCGCACGCAGCACGATGGCGCCGAATTCCTCCGGCGTCGTCAGCTGGCCCTTGATGTTGACGGGGGCCGCGATCTGCTGGGTGATCGGGTTCGGCTGCGCGCCGATGCTGCCGGCGGCAATCTGGGCGTTCTGCGCCTGCACGGCGGCCGTGACATCGGCGGCCGTCAGGTTGAGGCCGAGCATCTTGGCCGGATCGAGCCAGATGCGCATGGAGCGCTGCGTGGCGAAGAGCTGCGCGCGGCCGACGCCGGGAACGCGCTGGACTTCGGAAAGCACGTTGCGGTTCACGTAGTCGCCGAGGCTGATGGCATCCATCGAGCCGTCGGTGGAGGTGAGCGAAACGATCAGCAGGAAGCCGGAACCGGCTTCCTCGACCTGCACGCCCTGGCGGCGCACGGAATCGGGAAGGCGCGGTTCGACGCGGCTGATGCGGTTCTGCACGTCGACGGAGGCCTGCGAGGGATCGGTGCCCGGCGCGAAGGTGATGTTGATTTCGGCCGAACCCGAAGCGCTCGAGGTCGATTCGAAATAGAGCATGCCCTCGACGCCGTTCAGCTCATCCTCGATGAGCTTGGTGACGCTCTGGTAGGTGTCCTGCGAGGACGCGCCGGCATAGGAGGTCGAGACCGAGATCTGCGGCGGCGCGACGTCCGGATACTGCGCGATCGGCAGAAGCGGAATGGAGATGGCGCCGGCGATCATGATGAAGATCGCCACGACCCAGGCGAAAATCGGCCTGTCGATGAAGAAACTGGGCATCATCAGGATCCTTACTTCGCCTGCTCGGTCTTGGCGGCATCGCCGCCTTCGGCCTTGCCGGCTTCACCTGCCTTGGCGTCATCGGGCTTGGCGTCGCCAGCCTTCGCATCGTCAGCCTTGGCTTCACCGCCTTCGGCCGCCGGCTTCTGGTCGGCCGCCGTCGCGTTCGGGTTCCATTCCGACGGAACGACGTCGCCGCCCGGCTGGACCTTCTGGAAGCCCTCGACGATGATCTTCTCGCCGTCCTTCAGGCCGTCCGTGATGACCCAGCGCGTACCGGCGGCACGGCCGATACGGACAGGACGCGTGCCGGCCTTGTTGTCGGCGGAGACGACATAGACGAGCGCGCTGCCCGAGGCGTCGCGCTGCACGGCCTGCTGCGGCACCAGAACGGCACCCTTCTCGATGCCCTGCTCGATCTGCACGCGCACATACATGCCCGGCAGGAGATCGCCATCGGGGTTCGGGAATTCGCCGCGCAGCGTCACCTGGCCGGTCGATTCATCGACGGCGGCCTCGGAGAACAGCAGCTTGCCCGCATGCGGATACTGCGACCCGTCGTCGAGCATCAGCTTGACGTCGGCGGAATTGTTGTCGGCCATCAGCGCGCCGTCTTCCAGCGCCTTGCGCAGGCGGATGAGGTCCGTCGCCGACTGCGTGAAGTCGGCATAGACCGGATCGAGCTGCTGGATGGTGGCAAGGTTCTCCGTGCCGCTGGTCGAAACCAGCGCGCCCTCGGTGATGAGGGCACGGCCGATGCGGCCGCTGATCGGCGCCTTCACCGCGGTATATTCGAGGTTGAGCTTGGCCGTCGCGAGACCGGCTTCGGCAATCGCGACATCGGCGTCGGCCTGCGCCAGCTTGGCGATGGCGTCGTCGTAGTTCTGCGCGGACGAGACGTTCGACTTCTTCAGCTGTTCCTGGCGAACAGTGTCGTTCTTCGCCTGGGCCTGAACGGCCTTGGCGCGGCGCAGCGTCGCTTCGGCGCTATCGACCAGCACCTGGAACGGCGCGGGGTCGATCCGGTAGAGAACGTCGCCTTCCTTGACCTGCGAGCCCTGCTCGAAGACGCGCTCGATCACGATGCCGGAGGCGCGCGGGCGAACCTCGGCCGTGCGGGTCGCAGCGATGCGGCCCGGCAGGTCGTTGGTGATCGGCACGTCCTCGGCCTTCACGGTGATGACGGCCACCTGCGGTGGCGGGAAGGAGAAGCCCCCTGCGGAGCCTGCTCGTCCTGGCAGCCGGCGAGAATCAAAAGGGCGCCAAAGGTCGCAATCGAAATCGGTCTCGTGAAACGCATGGGTTCTTCCATAGGCAATGCCGGTAAAAGACCGGCAGGGTGCTGAAAACGAGTCGATGCGGTGGCCGGAGGACCACCGCATCGCAACATACAAACAAGGCTGTATGTTAGTTTCTGACGTTTGACAATCGTAGATCACGGCGGGGCTTGCCGCAATCCACCCCGATCACAGGATTGTGATGAGGGGCCTCAACGTATCGCCCGGCCATCTGCATCGAAACGATGCGTCTGGCCCTCCGCCGGCGTCGCATAGACGAGATCGCCGACCGCATAGTGATGTTCGCCGAAGAGGCGCACGGTGAACGAACCCAGCCGGTCCGATTCGATATAGACGATGGTGTCGGCGCCGAGATGCTCGACATGCACCACCTTGCCCTGCCACTCGCCGCCGTCGCGCGAAAGGCTGAGGTGCTCCGGGCGCACGCCGATGGTCTTGGCACCGGAAACGCCGAGGCGTTCGGCTTCGATGAAGTTCATGCCCGGCGAGCCGATGAAGCCGGCGACGAAGAGGTTGGCCGGACGGTTGTAGAGCTCCATCGGCGAGCCGACCTGCTGGATGACGCCGCCGTCGAGAACGACGATCTTGTCCGCCAGCGTCATCGCCTCGACCTGGTCGTGCGTGACGTAGATCATCGTCGCCTTCAGCTCGCGGTGCAGCCGCGCGATCTCCAGGCGCGTGTTGACGCGCAACGCCGCATCGAGGTTGGACAGAGGCTCGTCGAAGAGGAAGAGCTTCGGTTCACGCACGATGGCGCGGCCGATGGCGACGCGCTGGCGCTGGCCGCCGGAAAGTTCGGCCGGGCGGCGCGCCAGGTATTTTTCGAGCGACAGCATGGACGAGGCCTTGGTGACGCGCGTTTCGATCTCTTCCTTCGGTGCGCCGGCCTGCTTGAGGCCGAGACCCATATTGTCCTTGACCGTCAGGTGCGGATAGAGCGCGTAGGACTGGAACACCATGGCGATGCCGCGCTTGGCCGGCGGCACGGTCACGACTTCCGTGCCGTCGATGGTGATCGACCCGGAGGTCGCGTCTTCCAGGCCGGCAATCATGGCCAGCAGGGTGGACTTGCCGCAGCCCGAGGGGCCGACCAGGATCAGGAACTCGCCGGCCTCGATGCTGATGTCGATGCCCTTGAGGATCTCGACCTGGCCATAGGTCTTGCGTACGGATTTGAGTTGAAGAGAGCCCACCTGATTTCCCCCTAGAGCTTGACCGTCTGACCGGTTCTGACACTTTCATCGGCCGCGAGGCAGATCCTCAGCGACTGCACCGCATCGTCCATGTGCCGCGTAAGATCGATGTCCTCGCGGATGGCCTTCAGCACATAGGCCTGTTCCCGGTCGCACAGGTCCTGGTGGCCGGGCTCGCCCGCCATCTTCAGGTCCTCGTCCGGCGACAGGAACTTGCCGTCCGGCCCGGTCGCCGCGTTGTGCACGCGGATGACCGCCGTCTTGGTATGCGTGTCGATGTCGTCGGACTTGGCGTTCGGGTCCATGACGATGGAGACCGAGCCGTTCGGCGACATGACGTCCTTCACGAAGAAGGCCGTTTCCGAGATCATCGGCCCCCAGGCCGCCTCGTACCAGCCGAGCGAACCGTCGTCGAAGAGCACCTGGAGATGGCCGTAATTGTACATGTCCGGCTTGATCTCGTTCGACAGGCGCAGGCCCATGCCGCGCACTTCGACGGGCTTGGCATCGGTGATCTGGCACATCACGTCGACATAGTGCACGCCGCAGTCGACGATCGGCGGCGTCGTGTCCATCAGCGCCTTGTGGGTCGCCCAGGTCGGCCCGCTCGACTGCTGGTTCAGGTTCATGCGGAACACATAGGGACCGCCGAGCTTGCGCGCTTCGGCGATCAGCCGGATCCACGAGGGATGGTGGCGCAGGATATAGCCGACGACGAGCTTGCGTCCGTTCGCCTTGGCGCAGGCCACCACCCGTTCGGCGTCGGCGACCGTGGTCGCCAGCGGCTTTTCGAGGAAGACATGCGCGCCGGCTTCCATGGCCGCGATGGCATATTCGGCATGGCTGTCGGAGTAGGTGTTGACCGAGCAGAGCTCGGGCTTCAGATCCTTCAGCGCTTCATGGAAGGACGGATGGATCTCGTAGCCCTCCAGGCCGGCCGGAACCGGAACCTTCGAGCGGTTGACGAGCCCGACGATCTCGAAGCCTGGGTTCTCGTGATAGGCGAGCGCATGGCTCCGGCCCATATTGCCGAGACCGGCGGAAAGAACACGGATGGGGGGCATTGCAGAACTCACTTTACAGCTCCCGAGGTGATGCCGCGGATCAACTGCCGCGAGAAGACGAAGTAGAGAACGAGGACCGGCAGGATGGCGAGCGACAGGGCCGCAAGCACCGCGTTCCAGTTGGTGACGAACTGACCGATGAAGATCTGCGAGCCCAGCGTCACCGTCTTGGTCGCCTCGCTCGGCGCCAGGATCAGCGGGAACCACAGGTCGTTCCAGATCGGGATCATGGTGAAGACCGCGACCGTGGCCATGGCCGGCCGCACCAGCGGCACGACGAGGCGGAAGAAGATCGAGTATTCCGAGAGCCCGTCGATACGACCGGCATTCTTCAGGTCGTCGGAGACGGTCCGCATGAATTCCGACAGGATGAACACCGCGAGCGGGATGCCCTGCGCGGTATAGACCAGCACCAGCGCCGTCAGCGTGTTGACGAGACCCGACGCCACCATGCCCTGCAGGATCGCGACCGTGCCGAGGCGGATCGGGATCATGATGCCGATGGCGAGATAGAGGCCCATCAGCGTGTTGCCGCGGAAGCGGTACTCGGACAGGGCGAAGGCGGCCATGGCGCCGAACAGCAGCACCAGCGCGATGGAGCCCACCGTCACGATGAAGCTGTTCTGGAAGTAGGTGGCGAAATCCCCCTGCCCCAGCACCGTCGTGTAGCCGACGAGGTCGAAGGTCTTGGGCGTCGGAAGCTGCATCGGGTTGCGGAAGATCGCGTTGCGATCCTTCATCGAGTTGATGAGCGTCAGGAACACCGGAAAGATGGAGATGATCGCGTAGCCGATCAGCGCCAGGTGCACGAGGGTCGTGCGGGTGAGCGAAGTGCGTGCTTGAGACATGTCAGGCCCTCCCGATCAGAACTGGTAGCGACGCATGCGCCGCTGGATGGCGAAGAGGTACAGCGAGACGCCGGCGAGGATGATGAGGAACATGACCGTCGCGATCGTCGCGCCCATCGAGCGGTCGCCGAGTTGCAGCTGGAAACCGAAGAAGGTGCGGTAGAGCAGCGTGCCGAGGATGTCCGTCGACTTGTCCGGCCCGGCAAGCGCGCCCTGCACGGTGTAGACCAGGTCGAAGGCGTTGAAGTTGCCGACGAAGGTCAGGATCGAAATGATGCCGATGGCGGGCAGGATCAGCGGCAGCTTGATCTTGAAGAACTGGCTCCAGCCGGTCACGCCGTCGCATTCGGCCGCCTCGATCACCTCGTCCGGGATGTTGAGGAGCGCGGCATAGATCAGCATCATCGGGATGCCGACATATTGCCAGACCGAAATCAGCGACACGGCGATGAGCGCGGAGTTCGGCTTGCCGAGCCAGGGCGAGAACAGCGACTTCAGGCCGACGAGGTCCATGAGATAGGGCGAGACGCCCCAGATCGGCGAAAGGATCAGCTTCCAGATGAAGCCGACGATCACGAAGGACAGCAGCGTCGGCAGGAAGATCGCCGTGCGGTAGAAGGCGGCGAAACGCAGCTTGGGCAGCGAGAGCATGGCGGCAAGCGCAACGCCCATCGGGTTCTGCACCAGCATGTGGATCACGAAGAAGATGAAGTTGTTCTTCAGCGCGTTCCAGAAATCGGCGGCCCAGCGTTCGTCGCCGAACAACACCTTGAAATTGGCGATGCCGACGAAGGTCGACTGGCCGTCCACCGTGTTGAACAGCGACAGGCGCAGCGTCTCGATGAGCGGCAGGATCATGACCGCCGAGTAGATGATGAATGCCGGCAGCAGGAAGATGCCGATATGCCAGCGCCGCGGGCGCTTGATCGGTCCTGTTGCATCATGGGAAGAAGGTATGTCGCTCATGGTCCAGCCGCCCCCTCCGGTTGTTGTTTGTTAAATCCGCATGCACGGACGCCTTGCGCGGCAGCCTGTGCCGCACATGACAATTTCAGCATACACATTAGTAACGGGGTCGCTTCCCCGAATTTGCCCTTCGGCACCCTCTGTCCACCGGGACGAAGAGGGGTGGGACGGACGCCGGTCGTTTCGCGCCGCGCCGCCTCGAGACCCTCCCCCCGAAATTTTACAGGGAGAGGACCGGAGCGGGACGATGCCCGCTCCTCAAGCAGAATTCAGCAGCAGAAATCCGGACTTACTTGACCGGCTTGTACCAGCTATCGAGGCCCTTCTGGAGCTTCTCGGCGGCCACTTCCGGCGTATCCGTGCCGTTGATGACGTTGGCCGATTCCGTCCAGGTCTCGTTTTCGAGGTTCGGCGTGCCGCGCGACAGGATCTGGTAGGTCGAGCGGATCGTCGGCTTGCACTTTTCACGCCAGGAAACGAATTCCTGTGCCAGCGGATCCTGCATCTTCACGGCCGTCGAGTTCAGGCTGAAGAAGCCCGGCAGCGAGTTGGCGTAGATGTCGGCGAATTCCGGCGAGGACACGAAGGTCAGGAACTTCTTGGCGGCGTCCGCATTCGGGCTCTTGGCATTGAGGCCGATGCCGATGTCGTTGTGATCAGAGATGTAGCAGGTGTCGCCGGCATTCTTGACCGGCGGCGGGAAGGCGCCCATCTTGAACTGGGCCTGCGTGTTGAACAGGCCGATTTCCCACGAGCCGGCCGGATAGATGGCGGCGCGGCCGAGCGTGAAGAGGTTCTGGCTGTCCGGATAGGTCTGCGCCTCGAAGCCGTCGCCGAGATAGTCCTTCCACTTGGCGAGAACGCGGTAGGGTTCGACCCAGCCTTCGTCGGTCAGCTTCTGCTCGCCCTTGATCAGAGCCTTGCGGCCTTCCTCACCCTTCCAGTAGGTCGGGCCGATGTTCTGGTAGCCCATGGTGGCGGCTTCCCAGAGATCCTTCGTGCCCATGGCCATCGGGATGTAGCTGCCTTCGGCCTTGATCTTGTCGAGCGCGGCGAAGAACTCGGCTTCCGTCGTCGGAACCGTGATGCCGAGCTGGTCGAAAGCATCCTTGTTGTAGATGAAGCCGTGGATGACCGAAGCCATCGGCACGCAGAAGGTCTTGGAACCGTCGTCCGTCGTCCAGGCGGACTTGGCGACGTCGGAGAAGTTCTCCATGCCCGGGACGTCGTTCAGAGCGGCAAGGTGACCCTTGTTGAACAGCTCGAGCGAGGCGTCGAACGGACGGCAGGTGATGAGGTCGCCAGCCGAACCGGCGTCGAGCTTGGCGTTCAGGGCGGCGTTGTATTCGGTCGGCGCGGTCGGAGCGAAGACGACCTTGATGCCCGGGTTCTTGGCTTCGAAGGCCGGGATGATCTTTTCCTGCCAGATGGCGAGGTCGTCGTTGCGCCAGCTTTCGACGGTCAGCGTGACGTCGGCCGCCTGCGCGAGCCCGGCCGTGCCGAGGATGCTCGTGGCAAGGAGCAGACCCTTGATTGCGTTGTGTGTCATTGCATTCTCCCCTTTTATGCGCCGCAGCGCGTTTTGAGTTTGGTGTTATCCGAGGGCCTTGAGGGCACGGCGGAGACTTTGCTCCGACCGGTCCAGCGCCGCCTTGGCGGCACCGGCGTCCACAGCCCCCGCAGCCAGAAGCACGGCCGCCTTGACCGAGCCTTCGGAGCGCGCAAGCAGGCGTTCCGCCTCGTCGAGACCGACACCCGAAATGTCGGAGACGATGCGGCAGGCACGCCCTTTCAGTTTGATATTGTCGGCCTTGAGATTGACCATATGGCCATCGTGAACGTGGCCGAGATGGATGCCGACCAGCGTCGAGAACATGTTGAAGGCGATCTTCTGCGCCGTGCCGGCGCCCATGCGCGTCGAACCGGAGATGACCTCCGGCGGCGTCTGGAGCAGGATCGTCACATCCGCGTCGCTGAAAAGCGCCGCGCCGGGATTGTTGGCCATGGCGACGACCCGGGCGCCCTTCTCCTTCGCATAGGCGGCGATGGCCAGCGCATAGGGCGTGCTGCCGCTTGCCGAAACGCAGATCACACAGTCTTTGGAGCCGACATCCGCAGCCGCGGCGTCGCTTGCGGCGAGGTCACGGTCGTCCTCGTAGCCGCCGGCAAGATCGACGAGGCTGGCAGCGCCGCCGGCAAGCAGGATGACGATGCGATCATGGGCAATGCCATAGGTACCGGGAAGTTCGAGCGCGTCGGCCATGGCCATCAGGCCGGAGCTGCCGGCGCCGGCATAGACGAGGCGGCCGCCGGAAAGAAGTGCGTCGGCGGCAAGGCGGGCGGCAGCGGCAATATCGCCAAGCGCGGCATCGACCACGGCGGCGGCGGCCTTCTGCCCATCCGCAAGCACTTTCAAGGCGTCGACGGGCTGGCGTTCGTCCAGCCCCCTCGCCTGATCATGTCTGCCCTCGGTCCTGCCTGCAGCCATCGTCGTTTCTCCTCTGGCCGAAATTAATGCCAAAAAAATACCAATTGTCCATAGGAAATTAATTATTGAGACCACTTTTTTGCCGCCAAATATTTTTATCTTTTAAAATCAATAATTTATGCAAAAGCTTATTTTCGATACCACCATACCCCTTGGTTAATGGTATTTTTTTGGTATCGTTATCTCAGGAGGTGCCCATGACTGATTACATTCTTGGTATCGACGGTGGGGGAACGAGCTGCCGCGCGGCGGTCGCAGGGCCGGACGGCATCATTCTGGGACGCGGCAAGAGCGGCGCCGCCAATATCCTGACGGATCCCAACAACGCGATCATTTCCATCACGGAAGCAGCCAGGGCCGCCTATCGCGACGCCGGGCTCGACGAGGCGGGCCTGAGCGGCGCCTCCGCCTTTCTCGGCCTTGCCGGCACCAATGTCGGCGACCTCACCCGCTACGTGCACGACCGCCTGCCCTTCCGCCATACAGACATCGATTCCGATGGCCTGATCGCCCTGCAGGGCGCGATTGGCGACGGCGAAGGCGCCGTGGCGATCCTCGGCACCGGCGCCATCTATATGGCGCGCAAGGCCGGCACGATCCGCTATATCGGCGGCTGGGGCTTCACGGTCAGCGATCTCGGCGGCGGCGCCCGCCTCGGCCACGCTCTCCTGCAGGAAGCGCTGCTCGCCCATGACGGCGTGCACCCGCGCTCCGGCGTCACGGATGCCGTGCTGGAAGAGTTCAAGGGCGACCCGCGCGGCATCGTCGAATTCGCCCGCCTCTCCAAGCCCGGCGATTTCGGCCGCTTCGCACCCCTGGTCTTCGAACACGCCCGCCGGGGCGATGCGCAGGCCATCGCCCTCGTCAAGGCGGGCGCGGCTGCGGTGAACGAATCCCTCGACGCCATCATGGCCCTTGCCGGCGACGAGCGGCTTTGCCTGCTTGGCGGCCTTGCGCCGATCTATCCCGAATGGCTTTCCGAACGGCACCGCGCCATATTGGTGGAAGCCGAGGCCGATGCCCTGACGGGCGCCGTGGCGCTGGCCGCCAAGGGCTACAGGCAACGTACGGGAGCCGCCGCATGAGCACGCCGCTTGCCACTATCCTCACGCCGGAAAGCCTGCAGTCGGGTGTGCCCGGGCCACTCTACCTGAAGCTCCGCCAGACGCTTGAAGAGGCGATCACCTCGGGCAAGCTCAGTTATGGCGATGCCCTGCCTGCCGAACGCGACCTTGCCGACCACGCCAATGTCAGCCGCGTCACCGTACGCAAGGCCGTCGACGACCTCGTCAAGGACGGCCTGCTCGTGCGCCGCCACGGCTCCGGCACCTTCGTTGCAAAACCGCTTGCCAAGGTGCAGCAGTCGCTGTCCCGCCTCACCTCCTTCACCGAGGACATGGCGCGCCGGGGTCTGACCACCCGCGCCGAATGGCTCGACCGGGGCCTGTTCCACCCCTCGCCGGACGAGATGATGATGCTCGGCCTGCCGGCGGATGCGCTCGTGGCCCGGCTCGGGCGTCTGCGCGTCGCCGACGACATGCCGCTCGCCATCGAGCGCGCCTGCATCTCCTCCGAATTCCTGCCGGATCCGCTGCAGGTCCAGGGCTCGCTCTATGCGGCGCTGGAGAAGCGCGGTTGCCGGCCGGTGCGCGCCGTGCAGCGCATCTCCGCCTACAACATGAAGGACCCGGACGCGTCGACGCTCGGCGTGCCGCCGGGTTCGGCCGGGCTTTCCATCGAGCGCATCTCCTATCTGCGCACCGGCCGGGTGGTCGAATTCACCCGCTCCATCTATCGCGGCGACGCCTACGACTTCGTCGCCGAACTGACGCTTTCCGAGACGTGACCGTCTAACCGCAAAGGGACTTCCATGCAGACCAACATGCGCAGAGAGATCAACGAAATCCCCGAAGCGGCGGCCCGCCTGCTGACGAATGCGGCAAGCGCCATCACGGCCACCGGAAAGGCCCTTCGCGAACGCGATCCGCAGTTCTTCGTCACGGTCGCCCGCGGCTCCTCGGACCATGCGGCTCTCTTCCTGAAATACGCCATCGAACTGACCACCGGTCGCCCTGTCGCTTCCCTCGGCCCGTCGCTCGCCTCCATCTATGGCGCCAAGCTGAAGCTCGGCGGCGCCGCCGCCATCGCCATCTCCCAGTCCGGCAAGAGCCCCGACATCGTCGCCATGGCCAACGGCGCCACCAAGGGCGGCGCGGTCTCCATCGCCCTCACCAACACGCTGCCCTCGCCGCTGGCCGACGCCTGCTCCCACTCGCTCGACCTGTCGGCCGGCCCGGAGCTTAGCGTCGCGGCCACCAAGTCCTATGTGAACTCCATCGTCGCCGGCCTTGCCGTGCTTGCCGAATGGACCGGCGACGCCGATCTCGACCGCGCCGTGAAAGACCTGCCGGAACAGTTCGCCAAGGCCGTCTCCCTCGACTGGTCCGAGCTTGCCGGCGACCTCAAGGACGCCCAGTCGCTCTACGTGCTCGGCCGCGGTCCGGGCCTTGCCATCGCCAGCGAAGCGGCGCTGAAGTTCAAGGAAACCTCCGGCATGCATGCCGAAGCCTATTCCTCGGCCGAGGTGCTGCACGGCCCCGTCGCCCTCGTCGGCCCGGCCTTCCCGGTCATCGCGCTTGCCGCCCGTGACGCGGCCGAAGCCTCCGTCACCGGCATGGCCGATGGTCTTGCCGAGCGCGGCGCCTATGTCGGCATCACGGCGGCGGGCGCCAAGAGCGCGCGCAAGCTGCCCTTCGTCGCCACTGGCCACCCGATCACCGATGCCCTGGCGCTCATCGTGCCCTTCTACGGCTTCGTCGAAGCCTGGTCGCGCGGCCGCGGCCTCGATCCCGACAAGCCGGTCAACCTCAAGAAAGTGACGGAGACCCGATGACAGCGCTTACCGCCATTACCGGCGCCCGGATTTTCGATGGCGATCTGTGGCATGAGGGCAGCGCCTTGCTCGTCGACGGCGGCAAGGTCGCCGCTATCGCCGCGCTCGGCGATGTGCCGGCCGATGCCCGCACGGTGCCGATGGACGGGCTCTCGCTGGTCCCCGGCTTCATCGACCTGCAGGTCAATGGCGGTGGCGGCGTGCTGCTCAACGAGCAGCCCGACCTCGAGGGCATCCGCACCATCTGCGCCGCCCATGCCCGCTTCGGTACCACGGCGCTGCTGCCGACGCTGATCACCGACAACCGCGAGGTGACGGAACGAACCGTTTCCGCCGGCCTTGCGGCCCGCCAGGCGGCGGTGCCGGGCTTCCTCGGCCTTCATCTCGAGGGGCCCCATCTTTCCATCGCCCGCAAGGGCGCGCATGACCCGGCCCTCATCCGCCCGATGGATGCGGCCGATCTCGAGCGCACGATCGCCGCCCGCAAGGGCCTCGAAGCCGTGCTGATGACGCTTGCGCCGGAAAACGCCACGAACGAGCAGATCGCCGCGCTGCACGCCGCCGGCGTCACCGTCAGCCTTGGCCATTCGGACTGCGGCTACGAGACCGCGGACGCGGCCGTCGAGGCCGGCGCGCACATGATGACGCATCTCTTCAACGCCATGAGCCCGCTCGGCAACCGCGAGCCGGGCATGGTCGGCGCGGCGCTCGATCTCGGCCATCTCCATGCCGGACTCATCGCCGATGGTTTCCATGTCCACCCGGCCTCCATCCGCATCGCGCTGCGCGCCAAGCGCGGCCCCGGCCGCATCTTCCTCGTCACCGATGCCATGTCGACCATCGGCACCGACATGACGAGCTTCTTCCTCAACGGCCGGGAAATCTTCCGCGAGGGTGGACGCCTGACGCTCGCCGACGGCACGCTCGCCGGTGCGGATATCGATATGGCGTCCTGCATCCGCTACATGCGCGACGCGGTGGGCATCGACCTCGAGGAAGCGCTGCGCATGGCCTCGCTCTACCCCGCCGAAGCCATCGGCATGACGGGCCGCAAGGGTCGTCTGACCCATGGCCACGACGCGGATTTCGCCGTCATCGACAAGGACGTGAACGTCGTCTCGACCTGGATCGGCGGTACGCCGGTCTTCGCCGCCTGATCCGGCGCCGCGGTCCTTGCGGGCCGCGGCGGAATCGGCTCTACCGACCGGGCAAGGATAGGAGCGGCAGATGCAACTGATCTTCGACGGCCATAACGATGTACTCCTGCGCCTGTGGGAGCACGCACGGGAGGGCGCCGACCCGGTCGCAGAATTCCTCGGCGGTACGGACCGAGGCCATATCGATGTCCCGCGCGCGCGCAAGGGCGGCCTTGCCGGCGGCTTCTGCGCCATGTTCATTCCGCCGGAGGAAGACTATCCGACCCGCGTCGTGGACGAGAACGGCCACTACAATATCCCGATGGTCGGCCCGCGCGAGCACCGCGCCGCGCTGAAGATCGCGCTCGAAATGACCGATATCGCCGACCGTCTGGAACAGGCCGGCGGCATCGCCGTCTGCCGCACCACGGCCGATATCCGCGCCGCGATGGCGCAGGGCCGCTTCGCCGCTGTTCTGCACATCGAAGGCTGCGAGCCGATCGCCGAAGACCTCCGCAATCTCGAGGCCCTGTATGCCCGGGGCCTGCGCTCTCTCGGCCCCGTCTGGAGCCGGCACAACCGCTTCGGCCACGGCGTTCCCTTCGCCTATCCCTCCTCCCCCGACACCGGCCCCGGCCTGACGGAAGCCGGGGTCGCGCTGGTGAAGGAATGCGACCGGCTCGGCCTCATGATCGACCTTGCACACATCACCGAGCGCGGCTTCTGGGACGTCGCGCGCGAAAGCACGCAGCCGCTCGTCGCCACCCATTCCAACGCCCATGCCCTGACGCCGATCTCGCGCAATCTCACCGATCGCCAGCTCGACGCGATCCGCGAGCGCAAGGGCATCGCCGGCCTCAACTATGCCACCACCATGCTGCGCGCCGACGGCCTGGAAAACCCCGATACGCCGCTTGTCGACATGGTGCGCCACATCGACCACCTGGTCGAACGCATGGGCATCGACTGCGTGGCGCTCGGTTCGGATTTCGACGGCGCGACGATACCCGCCGCCATCGGCGACGCCGCCGGCAATCAGGCAATGGTCGAGGCGCTGCGCGCCGCCGGCTACGGCGAGGACGACCTTGCAAAGCTCTGCCGCGAAAACTGGCTGCGGCTCCTCAAAACCGTCTGGCGCGAAGCCTGACATGCACCTCGGAAGGACGCCATGACCAAGCCCCTCATCGAACTCTGCGTCGAAGGTATCGACGGTTTCCTCGCGGCCCAGGAGGCCGGAGCGGACCGGGTGGAGCTCTGCGCGAGCCTGGTCGAGGGCGGCCTGACGCCGAGCCTTGCCACCATTCGCGCCGCCGTGAAGGCCGCCCGCATTCCCGTCCACGTCATCATCCGCCCGCGCGGCGGCGACTTCCTCTATTCCGAGACCGAGTTCGCGACGATGGTCGAGGATATCGCGGCGCTGCGCAGCGAGGGCGTCGCCGGCGTCGTCATCGGCTGCCTCACGCCGGATGGCCGGATCGACGAGGCCCGCACCAAAGCGCTCGTCGAGGCTGCCCGGCCGATGTCCGTCACCTGCCACCGCGCCTTCGACATGACGGCCGATGCGCACGAGGCGCTGGAAGCGCTGATCCGTTGCGGCGTCGACCGCGTGCTGACCTCCGGTCAGCGCGACACCGCCGTCGAGGGGATCGCCATCCTGAAGAGCGCCGTCGAACAGGCGGCCGGCCGCATCGTCATCATGGGCTGCGGCGCGCTCGATGCCGGGAACATCCGCAAGGTCCGGGACGAAGCGGGCCTTGTCGAAATGCACTTCGCGGCGCTGAGGACCGTGCCGAGCGGCATGGCCTTCCGCAACCCGCATGTCGGCATGGGCGGCACGGAGAAAGACCGCGAATACGAGGTGACGCTGACCGACGGCGAGGCCGTGCGCGCCATCATCGCCGCCGCAAAATCCTGACGCGGCGTCTTGCAAGCGGCGGGCAGGCCCTTACCTGTTAGCGGAACAAGGAGACACGCCATGCCGCTCACGCCTTCCGCCTCCCGTCTGCGCCCGTTCGCCGCCGCCGCCTTCATGGCCTGCGCCGCCCTGCCTGCTGCCGCCGAAACGGTCGGCAAGGTGGGCGTCGACTGGATCGGTAACGACATCTATATCGATGCCGTGACCGACCCCGATGTCGCCGGCGTCACCTGTCACGTCACCTATTTCGACCGTTCCGTCATCGACCGGCTGAAGAAGGGCAACTGGTTCGAGGACCCCTCGAACAATGCCATTTCCTGCCAGCAGACCGGCCCGATCACCATCGGCGACATCGAACTCGATCGCGAGGGCGAAGAGGTCTTCAAGTCGGGCCTGTCTCTGGTCTGGAAATCGCTGATCGTCACCCGCATCTACGACAAGAAGAACGACACGCTGATCTACCTCGCCCATTCGCGCGAACTGACCGAGGGCTCCGCGAAGATGTCGATTTCCACGGTGCCGCTCTATGGCCAGACGGTGACCTGGACGAGCGGCAAGCCATGAAAAAAGCCCCGGACCGGCCGGGGCTTTTTCCTTGCATGGGGCTGTCTTACTTGACGTAGACGACCTTGCCGCCATCAGCCGCCGTCTTGATCTCGACGACGTTGTTGAGCTGGACGTTCTTCGAGGCGAGAATCTGCGCCAGGGCCGGATCGGACTGGAGTTCGGCCTGGGTCTGCTCCAGCGCAGCCGGGTCCTTCGCCTTCAGGCTCAGGCGCTCGCCTTCCGAACGGCCGCTTTCATCGGCTTCGAGAGACGCGATGGTGACGACGTTGACCTGGTCGGCAGTGATGGAACCCGTCGCCATGGTGTCGGCGGTCATGCCGGTGGTGGTGTCCTGCGCATAGGCAATGCCTGCAACCGGCGAGACGGCGAGAAGGGAAGCAAGGGCAATCGTAACGGTCTTCTTCATAGGAATTCTCCACTGTTTCGTTATGGGAAGCAGGGAGAAAACGGGACCGCCTACCTTTGGTTCCTGCCCAAATGGGGCAAGACCAAGGTTTTTAATTTAGGAATATTCAATAGGAAGGCAGCCGAAAGCATCCGCCCGCAAAGCGGCCGGATGCTGAAGAGGAGGACGAAGGGTCGGCCCGATCAGGCCGCCTGGGCGAGCTCGTCGGCGATCACGGTATCGAGGTTGAGGAAGCAGACCATCGACTTTTCGAGCGCCACGATGCCGCGGCAGAAGGCGCGCTGGGCTTCCGGAATGATTTCCGGCGCCGGCTGCAGGGCCTCGCTCTTGATGGTCATCATGTCGGAAACCTGCTCGACGAGGAGACCCACCAGCTTGCCGGCGATGTCGGTGACGATGATCGCCGAACGCTCGGACGGCTCCGTCATCTTCATGCCGAGGCGGCACGCCATGTCGATGACCGGGATCACCGCGCCGCGCAGGTTGATGAGGCCGAGCACATAGGGCGGCGTGTGCGGCATCGGCGTCACCGGCGCCCAGCCGCGGATTTCGCGGATGGCCATGATGTCGATGCAGAATTCCTGCTCGCCGAGATGGAAGGAAACGATTTCGAGATAAGCGCCGGACTGCTTGATGGCGTTGGACATGGACAAGACCTCTTCCCCGCAAGGGACGAACTGTTGAATTGCGCGGCGCGCCGTCTCCGGCACGCGGCGGACGTCATGTCCCGAAGCCATCAGGGCCTGTTGCGCGTTTTTGGAGCGTGGCAAAGAGAGATTAAACAAAGGCTAAGGCAGAGCGGCAGAAACCCGCATTTTAGCAAAATTCGATGCATTCCGGCGCACGCAAAAGCCTGACGTTACGGCAGGTCGGGCCGGTTTCAACACGCGCTGCAGCATGGTATGCTTCGCCCATGGACAAGACCGCCCGCCGCTATACCGTTCTGCCCGTCGCGCTCATCGTGCTGGGGCTCGGCATCATGGCCACCACCGCCGCCTTTGCCGGCTGGCTGGAGCATGGCACGGCCATCTTCCTCAGCCTTGCCGAATCCGGCATGTCCTGGTGCTTCTGATCACGATTGCGCGAGCGTTTGTTCTTTGCCGCCGTTGCGGCAATTGGCGCGTTTGCGCCGTCTCCGGCGAGGGACTATGACAGCGGCGACCGGCTCACGCCGCCATAGCCGCATCGAAGGATCGCCATGAAGATCGTCCGCTTCCTACTCTGGTTCGCTGTTGTCGCCGTCTCAGCCTGGCTCGGCTACGAATACTTCCTTAAGAACAAAGAAGTCGCCAGCGAACCTTTCGGCGTGCCTTTCACGCTGGTGGCGCAGGATGGCAAACCCATCACCGAAAAGGCCTTCACCGGCAAGCCGACCGCCCTCTTCTTCGGCTTCACCCATTGCCCGGAAGTCTGCCCGACGACGCTGTTCGAGCTCAACGGCTGGCTCACCAAGGTCGACCCCTACGGCTCCAGGCTGCAGGCCTATTTCGTGACGGTCGATCCCGAGCGCGACACGCCCGAACTTATCGGCCAATATGTCGGGAACGTCTCCAAACGCATTACCGGCATTTCCGGCCCGGCGGACAAGGTGCTGGAGATGGTCAAGGGTTTCCGTGTCTATTACCGCAAGGTGCCGCTCGACGAGGCCAAGCCCGACGGCGACTACACCATGGACCACACGGCTTCCGTCTTTCTGCTCGATGCGGACGGCCGCTTCAAGGGAACCATTGCCTATGGCGAAAATGCCGATGTCGCGGAGCAGAAACTGAAGAACCTGATGACGGGCAAGCATCCGCCTTTGCCCTCGGCTTCCGGACATGATAGGCGGTCCTAAAACGAGAGGGACCCCCGAGCCGTGAGCGAAATCCGCCTCTACATCACCACGACCGAGAAGGGCGCGGACGCCGCGCTCTCGCTGATGACCGACGCCTTCGAGGAAGAAGGCTACGCCATCGCGACCATGGAGATCGACGAGAAGAAGGATATCTGGGAAGCCTCGGTCTACATGTTCCGGCCGGACGAGGCGGAGATCCACGAACGTTTCGCCGCCCTCCTCGCCGCCGATTTTCCCAAGGCGCGGATCGAGCGCGAGGAACTGCCTGACATCGACTGGATCGCCAAGTCGCTGGAGGGGCTGAAGCCCGTGCGCGCCGGCCGCTTCGTCGTGCATGGTTCGCATGACCGCGGCACCGCCCGCCCTGGCGAGATCTCCATCGAGATCGATGCCGGCCAGGCCTTCGGCACCGGCCATCACGGTACGACGGCAGGCTGCCTCGAGGTCATCTTCGACGTGATGCGCGCCCGCCGGGTCAAGCGCGTGCTCGACCTCGGCACCGGCAGCGGCGTGCTCGCCATCGCCGCTCGCAAGCTCGCCCCCGTCGCGGTGCTGGCAACGGATATCGACCCCATCGCCACGCGCGTCGCCCGCGAGAATGTGCGCCTCAACGGCATTGCCTCGGGCGTCGCCCTGGAAACCGCCGCCGGTTTCCATTCTACCGCCTTCGGCCGCCACGGCCCCTTCGATCTCATCATCGCCAACATCCTCGCCCGCCCGCTGATGCGCATGGCGCCGCAGCTTGCCGCGCAGCTTTCGCCGAATGGCGACGTCATCCTTTCCGGCATCCTCGCTTCGCAGCGCTGGAAGGTGCTGGCCGCCTATAACGGCGCGGGCCTGCGTCACGTGAAGACGATCTGGCGCGAGGGATGGGTGACCATCCACCTCGACAATCGCCGCTGAAGCCATGTCGACGGGGCGCTCGCGCCCCGTTTTCGTTTGCGGGATAAACGGAAAAAGAAAAGGCGGTGCCAGAGGCACCGCCTATGGGCCGGCGAACCGACCTGCCCGCGAGCTTGAGGAGGAGGAGCGCTCAAGCGGGCCTATGTGTTCCGAGCGCCTTCCCGGAGGAGGGAGGAGGAGTGACCGGCAAGACGCCTGATCGGAACACCTAGCTGTTTGCGATACGAAGGACTGGAGGAACTTTCACTTCGTTTCGCTTGAAGCGCGTTTTAAGTTCGCTTCGTTGGCGCCGCTTATAATCGATTCAAAAAAACGGGATAGTCCTCTCTAGGCATGGGTGCCATGCGCTCAGCGCATAAGTCCAATATGATACCTCTTGAAAGGCCAATCGGGATCCTCTGGCATGGCTGCGACCGTCATTCCCCTGCTCGCCCTGGCGATCGTCGTTTTCGTCCTGGCGAGCGTGATCCGCGTTATGTGGGCAGCACGCCGCAACCCGCTTTACGCCGAAGACACCGCCCGTTCGCAGGAGGAGCACCGCCGCGTTGCCGAAGCTTTGCGCGATGCCCTCAACCGCGAACCCCTCGGCGCGCCGCTCGCCAGACGCCTCTGGCTGGGCCTTATGCGCCAGGCCCCCGGCAGGGGCGTGATCTACGACCATCACCGGGACTTCTGCGGCCAAGGCCTCATTCGCACGAAAACCGGCATCATGCTCTGCGACGTGCACGATGGCGGCGCGTCCTTCGGCGCGCCTATCGCGGAATGGACGAGCGAAGGGGCGTTCACCCTCTTTTTCGCGCGCCAGTCGGATTTTTCGATGAGCGGCTGGGATGAAAGCGAACCCGTCTTCTTCACCGGGGACGACTGGTACCGCAATAACCAGCGCCTCACCCACGCCGTGCTGGAGCGCTTCCTTTCCCGTCTTTGACGCGCGGAAGCGATGGGCTAGATTGCCGGCACGATTCATAGCCTCACCGGAAGTCTCCCCATGTTCCAGAGTTTCGACGTCACCTCCACGCCGCAATATGGCCGCGAACGCGCGGAAGCCCTGCGTGCATCCTTCGATGCGCTCGGCATCGACGGCTTCCTCGTGCCCCGTGCCGACGAATACCAGGGCGAATATGTGCCGGCATCGGCCGAGCGCCTTTCCTGGCTGACGGGCTTCACGGGCTCGGCCGGTATCGCACTCGTCATGCGCAACCAGGCCGTCGTCTTCGTCGACGGCCGCTATGTCACGCAGCTCGCCGAACAGGTGGACGGCGGCGTCTTCACGGGCGGCGACCTCGTCGGCGAGCCGCCGCATCTCTGGCTGCAGAACCATGCGCCGAAGGGCTTCCGCCTCGGCATCGACCCGTGGCTGCACACCGGTGCGGACGTCCGCCGTCTGGAAAAGGCGCTGGCCGGCATCGGCGGTACGCTGGTCTTCCTGCCGCACAACCCGCTCGACAAGGCCTGGATCGGCCGCCCCGCCGAACCGCTCGGCCGCGTCACCATCCAGGCCATCGACCATGCCGGCGAACTCGCGAGGGACAAGCTGGTCGCGATGGCCGAAGCGACCGGGAAGGCCGGTGCCGATGCTCTCGTCGTCACCGACCCCTCTTCCATCGCCTGGATCTTCAATATCCGCGGCAGCGACGTGCCACACACGCCCCATCCGCTCGCCCGCGCCGTCATCCCGGCCAGCGGTCGCCCGCAGCTCTTCCTCGACAAACGCAAGACCGGCATCGAGCCGGAAGCCTACCTCACCCAGCTTGCCGACCTCCAGCCGCCCGCCCAGTTCGACGACGCGGTCGCGGCGCTCGCGGCGCAAGGCAAGCGCATCCTCATCGACCCGGACCACGCACCCTTCGCGCTCGCCGAGATCGTGCGCACCAGGGGCGGCACGCTGGTGGAGGCGGCCGATCCGGCCCGCCTGCCCCGCGCCTGCAAAAATGCCGTCGAGCTTCAGGGCTCCGCCCGCGCCCATCTGCAGGATGGCGCGGCGATGGTCGAGTTCCTTGCCTGGCTGGGCGGCACGACGCCCGGCACCGAAACGGAAATATCCGTCACGAAGAAGCTGGAAGAGGTGCGCCGCCGCGTCGGTGAGCATCAGCAGAACCCGCTGAAGGACGTCTCCTTCGACACCATCGCCGGCGCCGGCGCCCATGCCGCCATCATGCACTACCGCGTGACGACGGCGTCGGATGCGGCCATCGAACCCGGCACGATGTTCCTCATCGATTCCGGCGCGCAATATATCAACGGTACGACCGACATCACTCGCACGGTCGCCATCGGCGCGGTGCCGGAAGAGCAGAAGCGGTTCTTCACGCTGGTGCTGAAGGGCATGATCGCCATCAGCCTCGCGCGCTTCCCCAAGGGCACGCGCGGCTGCGACCTCGATCCGCTCGCCCGTATCGCGCTGTGGAAGGCAGGCGCCGACTTCGCCCACGGCACCGGCCATGGCGTCGGCTCCTATCTCTCGGTGCATGAAGGGCCGCAGCGCATTTCACGACTGTCCACGCAGGAACTGCTGGCCGGCATGATCCTGTCGAACGAGCCCGGCTACTACCGTCCCGGCAGCTTCGGCATCCGCATCGAAAACCTCGTCCACGTGCTGCCGGCGGCGCCTGTCGAGGGCGGCGACATGGATGTGCTGAGCTTCGAGACGCTGACCTTCTGCCCCATCGACCGCCGGCTCGTCCTGCACGCCCTCTTGACGGACGAGGAACTTGCCTGGCTCAACGCCTATCACGCCGAGACGCGCGACAAGCTGCTGCCGCTGCTGTCGGATGAGGCGACGAAGGCCTGGCTCGAAAAGGCAACGGCCCCGATCAGCCGATGACGTGACGCAGGATCATCACGACGATCCAGCCGACGGCCAGCATCGGCAGGAGCGCGATGCGCAGGCCGACGAGAAAAGCCACCGCCATGGTGAGACTCACGTCGAACCCGCCCGTAACGGCAGCCGGTGCCACCAGCGTGGTGAGCACGGCGGCCGGAACGGCGTTGAGAGCCGCCTCGGCGCGCGGCGGAATGCGTTTCATGCGCGTGATGAAGATATAGCCGCCGACCCGCGTGAAATAGGTCGCGATGGCGCCGGCGGCGATGATCAACAGCGTCTGGGCGTGGAACATCGTATCCATGGTCATGCCTCCCCTTCCACGGGCTCGCCGATGGGCGCGGCCTCTTCCTTGCCGTCGAGCGGCAGGAGCGCGGCGACGAGGATGCCGGCAAGGGCGCCGAGGCTGACATGCCAGGGCGAGCCGACGAAATGCAGCGCCAGGATCGAGCCCGCCGCCGAGGCGATGACCACCGGCAGCCAGTTCGCCCGGCTGCGGAAGCCGAGCACCAGCCCCATGAAATAGATCGGCAGCAGCACGTCGATGCCGATGGCCTTGGGATCGCCGATCAGGTTGCCGAGGAAACCGCCGAGGATCGTCAGGCAGAGCCAGGGCACGTAGACGCTGAGCCCCAGCACCATGGACCAGATATAGGTGATGCGGATGCCCGCGTCGCCGCGCCGTTCGGTTTCCGCGAATTGCGGATCGGTGAGCAGGAACAGCGAGGTCGCCTTTTCCCAGAAGGAAAGGTGCCGGATGTGCGGTGCGATGGCCGCCGAATAGAGCACGTGGCGGAAGTTGACCGCGAAGATCGACAACACCACCAGCCACGGCGCAACGTTGTGATTGAACAGTTCGACGCCGACAAGCTGGCTCGCGCCGGCATAGAGCGTCGCGCTCATCAGCGCCGCTTCGGCAACGGTCAGGCCGTTGTCGACGGCGACGGCGCCGAACAGCACGGCGAAAGGCGCCGCGGCGATCGCGACGGCAATGCCACGCCGGAAGGCGTCGCGGATTTCATCTTTGGTGGCGGGGGTCATGGGTCTGCTCTCTAACAATGGCGAAGCCATAGAGCAGGCGCGGCCCACCGGCAAACCAATATGGCTGATGGACCGTTCAGCGCCATTGATCGATCGGCACGTCAAGACGACCCGCGTTGATGGATGACCGGGGCCAGGAAGGCGTCCGATGCGCCCCTCGCCCCGTCATCGTCGGCTCAAGCGGCACCATGGCAGAACGGCATGGCCGCCACGGACGACTCAGGTCTTCTTGAGCTGGAACGTGTGCTCGGGGCCGGGGAAGCTACGGGCCTTCACCTCTTCGGCATAGGTCGCGAAAGCCTCGCTCATGATGGGCGCGATGTTGGCGAAATGCTTGACGAAGCGCGGCTTGAAATCCGTGAAGATGCCGAGCACGTCGTCCACCACCAGCACCTGGCCGTCGCAGGCCGGCGATGCGCCGATGCCGATGGTCGGCGCCTTGACCTTGCCGGTGATCTCGCGCGCCAGCGGTTCGACCGTGCCCTCGATGACGATGGCGAAGGCGCCGGCCTCGTCGATGGCGGCGGCATCCTTGCGGATCTTCTCCACTTCCTTGTCGTTGCGGCCGAGCGAGCGGTAGCCGCCCGTCGTGTTGATGAGTTGCGGCATCAGACCCACATGGCCGAGCACGGGAATGCCGCGCTGGGTGAGGAAATGCACGGTCTCGGCCATTTCCGCCCCGCCTTCCAGCTTGATCGCCGAACAGCCGGTCTCCTTCAAAACGCGCGCCGCCGTCGCGAAGGCCTGTTCCTTGGACTGCTGGTAGGAGCCGAACGGCAGGTCGATGACGACGCAGGCGTTGGACGAGCCGCGCATGACCGCCTGGCCGTGCGCGATCATCATCTCGACCGTCACGCCGACGGTGGAATCGAGGCCGTAGAGCACCATGCCGAGGCTGTCGCCCACCAGCATGAAATCGACATGCGGGTCCATGAGCTTGGCGACCGGCGTCGTATAGGCGGTGAGGCTGACGATCGGACGCTCGCCCTTGAGCGCCTTGATATCGGACGGTGCCAGACGGCGTTTGGCGGTGTGTACGCTCATGTCACGCTACCTTCTTCGCATTTTTCGGGCCAAGGACCCTGTTATCGAGGAGCTTCGTGCTCCCAAAGCGCACGAAAAGCAACAAAAGAACCGGTCTGTCGCCGACCGCATCGATGTCGGCGAGCGTTTCGGGATCGCGGATGGCGACCACTTCCGGCCGTGCCAGCGGCTCCGTCCGGATGAAGGCGATGACGCCCTCCTCCAGCGCCCGCGCGCTCGTCTCGCCGGCGGCGATCAGTCGCTCCGCCTCTTCAAGCGCCCGCGGCACGATGGCGGCGGCAGCGCGCTCTTCGGCGGAGAGATAGACATTGCGCGAGGAACAGGCGAGCCCGTCCGCCTCGCGCACCGTCGGCACGCCGATCACCTCGACGGGCTGGGCAAGATCCGCCACCATGCGGCGGATGATGGTGAGCTGCTGGAAATCCTTCTCGCCGAAATAGGCGCGGTCGGGCCCGGCAATGTTGAAGAGCTTGGTGACGACCGTGGCGACGCCGGCGAAATGGCCGGGGCGCACCGAACCCTCCAGCTCCGCGCCGAGCTTCGGCACGTCGACCACCGTTTCCATCGGCTGCGGATACATGTCCGCAACGCCGGGCGCGAAGAGATAATGCACGCCCTCGGCCGCCAGCATGGCCTGGTCGCGGGCGAGGTCGCGCGGATAGCGCGCGAGGTCCTCGTTCGCGCCGAACTGCAGCGGATTGACGAAAATGGTGGCGACGACGATGTCGTTGTCGGCGCGCGCCCGGCGGGCAAGTTCCATATGGCCGACATGAAGATAGCCCATGGTGGGCACAAGGCCGATGGTGCGGCCATCGAGCCGGTGCGGCGCGAGTGCCGCGCGCAAATCCGCGATGGTGGTGAAGGTCTGCATCGCTGGTTCCTCCTTGCTCTCGCCCTCTCCCGCGGGCGATGCCCCCATGCAACTTCTACGGATCGCTTCAGGGGGCGCCGTTTTCTATCTTGTGCAGCGCAAAAAGACAATCGGGAAAGACTTTTACCCTCCATCGCTTAAGCTGCTGGGCAGCATTGCATTTTGCGCACTGTACATTTTGGCCAATGACCAGTAGAGAGCGCGCAACACGCCCGTCATTCACGGGTTTGCAAGTGCGACGCCAGATCGTCGCTGAACCCGAATTCCGAAAGACCCCACATGACGAGCTTCGACAGCCTCGCTCCGGCGATGGCAAAGGCGTTGGAAAAACGCGGCTATACCACTTTGACACCGGTGCAGGTCGCCGTGTCCGACCCCAAGATCGGCGATGCCGACGCGCTGGTTTCCGCGCAGACCGGCTCCGGCAAGACCGTCGCCTTCGGTCTGGCGCTGGCCCCGACGCTGCTTCAGGGCGAAGAGCGCTTCGACCGCGCCGCAAGCCCCCTCGCCCTTGTCATTGCCCCGACGCGCGAACTGGCCATGCAGGTCAAGCGCGAGCTGGAATGGCTCTATGAAATGACCGGCGCGGTCATCGCCTCCTGCGTCGGCGGCATGGATGTGCGCACCGAGCGCCGGGCGCTGGAACGCGGCGCCCACATCATCGTCGGTACGCCGGGTCGCCTGCGCGACCACATCACGCGCAACAATCTCGACCTTTCCGACATCCGCGCCGTCGTGCTCGACGAAGCCGACGAGATGCTGGATCTCGGCTTCCGCGAAGACCTCGAATTCATCCTGGAAGCAGCGCCGGAAGATCGCCGCACGCTGATGTTCTCGGCCACCGTGCCGAAGGAAATCGCCGCGCTCGCCAAGAACTATCAGCGCGATGCCCTGCGCATCTCCACCGCCGCCGAGAAGGAACAGCATGTCGATATCGATTATCGCGCCCTGCTCGTCGTTCCGGCCGACCGCGAGAACGCCATCATCAACACGCTGCGCTTCTACGACGCGCAGAACGCCATCGTCTTCTGTTCCACCCGTGCGGCGGTGAACCACCTGACGGCGCGCTTCAACAATCGCGGCTTCTCGGTCGTCGCCCTCTCGGGTGAGCTCAGCCAGAACGAGCGCACCCACGCCCTGCAGGCGATGCGCGACGGCCGCGCCCGCGTCTGCATCGCCACCGACGTCGCCGCCCGCGGCATCGACCTGCCGAACCTCGAGCTCGTCGTGCACGCCGACCTTCCGACCAATCCGGACACCCTGCTGCACCGTTCGGGCCGCACCGGCCGTGCCGGCCGCAAGGGCGTCAGCGCCCTCATCGTGCCGCTCAGCGCGCGCCGCAAGGCCGAGCGCCTGCTGCAGATTGCAAACCTCAAGGCCAACTGGGCGACGCCGCCCTCCGCCGAGGAAATCCTGCGTCGCGACGACGAGCGCCTGCTTGCCGACCCGTTGCTGGCCGACAAGGTCACCGAGGACGAGGAAGCGACCGTTGCAGCGCTGGTCGAAAAGTTCGACGCCCGTCAGCTCGCCGCCGCCGTCGCGCGCTTCTTCAGGGCCGGCCGTTCCGCGCCGGAAGACCTGATCGAAGTCTCGCTCGAGCAGCGCAAGCCCCGTGAGCGCAGCAACGACGCCATTCCGGCCGAAACCAAGCGTCCGCGTGACAGCTTCGCCTCCAGCGTCTGGATCTCCGTTTCCGTCGGCCGCAAGCAGCGCGCCGAGCCGCGCTGGCTGATCCCCATGCTCTGCCGCAATGGCAACATCACCAAGAACGAGATCGGCGCCATCAAGATGCAGCCGGAGGAGACCTATGTCGAACTCTCCGCCGATGCCGCAGACGGCTTCCTCGGCCATATCGGCCCGGCCAGCATGCTGGAGCGCGGCATCCGCGTGACCGTGCTGGAAGGCATGCCCGATCTCACCCCGCAGCCCTACGAGCGCATGCCCGGCGAGAAGAACCCGCGCTACGACCGGCCGGAACGCCGCGCCGACTGGAAGCCGAAGGGCGACTTCGAAAAGAAGGGCGGCTACGACAAGAAGCCCCGCTTCGAGAAGAAGAACGATTTCGACAAGCCGGAAGGCGCCGCGTCCAAGCCGCACTGGAAGGACCGCAGCGAAGGCGATTTCGACAAGAAGCCGCGGTTTGAAAAGAAGCGCGACTTCGACAAGCCCGAGGGCGCCGGCGGCAAGCCGCACTGGAAGGATCGCGACGACGCCGGCAAGAAGCCCGCGAAGCCCTTTGCCGGCGCAAAACCCTTCAAGGGCAAGCGTGACGACAAGTTCGCCAAGCCCGAAGGCGCGGCGCGCAAGCCGAAGGGCAAGAAGCCGGATCGCTTCTGAGACGATAGCGGCGCGGAACTTCTGTCTCCGCGCCGCGTTCCCCCCGCGCTTGTGCGAAGGGGGCTTTAATGACGGGCCAGGCAGCATCCGCAGACGACGAGAAAAGCGAATTCAGCCGCTTCGTCACCGGCCTTGGCCGCGGCGTCGCCGGGGCGCTCTTTCTGGCGCTGCCCATGCTGATGACCATGGAAATGTGGTATCTCGGCTTCTACATGGCGCGCGAACGCCTGCTGCTGCTGCTCCTCCTCAACATTCCCCTCCTCGTCCTCCTCGCCCACCGCATCGGCTTCGAGGAAACCTTCACCTGGCCCGAGGCGATCCGCGACGCGATCATCGCCTACGGCGTCGGCATCGTGACCAGCCTGGTGATCCTGGCTTCGCTCGGCCTGCTCAGGGGCGACACGCCGGCAAGCGAGCTGGTCGGCAAGGTCGCCCTGCAATCCGTTCCGGCCAGCATCGGCGCCATGCTCGGCCGCAGCCAGCTCGGCCATGACGACGAGGAAGACAAGGAAACGACCTATCCCGGCGAGTTGCTGATGATGGCGGCAGGCGCCCTCTTCCTCTCCCTCAACATCGCCCCGACCGACGAAATGATGGTGCTCGCCTACCGCATGACCATCTGGCATGCCCTCGTCATCGCGCTGCTTTCGATCGTGCTCATGCATGGTTTCGTCTATGCGGTTTCCTTCACCGGCGGCCACGAGCTGTCGCCGGAAACGCCCTGGTGGCATGCCTTCGTGCGCTTCACCCTGCCCGGCTATGTCATCGCCCTCTCAATCAGCATCTTCGCCCTCTGGATTTTCGAGCGTCTCGGCGACAGTTCGACCGTGGAGATCATGCTGTCCGTCATCGTGCTCGGCTTCCCCGCCTCGCTCGGCGCCGCCGCCGCGCGACTGATCCTGTGAGGCGGCCATGACCCGATCCGGACAGGGCCGTCATCGCGAGCGCCACGATCCGCACTGGGTGGAATGGCTGACCGGTCTTTTCTCCGCTCTCCTGGTCACCGGCCTGCTTTTCTGGATGGGGTGGGAAGCCTTCATGCGGCAAGCAACTCCGCCGGATCTCTCCGTCACCATCCTGACGACGGAAAAGACGTCCGGTGGCTACCGCGTCGCCTTCGACATCTATAACACGGCGACCACCACGGCCGCCGCCGTTACCGTGGTGGGGCGACTGCGCGAAGGAGACCGGGTCGTCGAGGAAAACCCCGTCATCTTCGATTATGTGGCGGCCGAATCGAAATCGACGGGCGCGATCCTTTTTGCGAACGATCCGGCTGGCCGCACGCTGGACATTCGCCCGGCCGGCTATACCGATCCTTGAAAAAGCAACGCCAAGTCGCGGAAGAGACTCTCTAAAAAACGGAACCAATCTCGCCGGCATGGATTGAACAGAAGTCGCAACGTCCGTGTCCGGCGATGAAGATGGGCATGGCTGATCCAGCAAGGCCGGAACCATGCAATTGCCGCTTCTCATCCTGTTGACGACGCAGGTTCTTCTGCCGGCCTTCTTCCTGCTCTGGCTCTGGCTGCCGCGCCCCGCCGACCGGCTCGGCTGGGCCATGCGCGTCTTCTACGGCGCCTGCTACATCGCCTTCATCATCGTCATCGGCCGCTGGGACTTTTTGAGTTCAACGCTGGCGACCCTTCTGCCGGTCGCCTTCTGCATCTTCGTCGTGCTTTCCTTCGCGCGCGTGCGCCGACTTCCCTGGAGCAGCAGGGCCTCGGTGATGCGTCAACACGGCTTCACCGCCGCGATGGCGGTCTTCTTCCTGGCACTGACCGCACGGGCACTCTCCGGTTACGGCTATCAGGAGACCGCGGTGGAGCTTGCCTTCCCCTTTTCCGCCGGCACCTACTATATCGGCCAGGGCGGCAGCACGACGTCGATCAACTACCACTATGCGGACCAGAGCCAGCGCTATGCGCTCGACATCGTCGCGCTTGACGATTTCGGCGGCCGCGCCAAGGGGCTGATGCCGGAAAACCTGGCCGACTACGCCATCTACGGGCAGGAGGTGAAGAGCCCCTGCACGGGCGTCGCCATCTCCGTCCACGACGGTATCGACGACAACCGCATTTCACAGACGAATACCGGGGAGCCGGCCGGCAACCATATCATCCTCGCCTGCGGCACCACGCGCATCCTGCTGGCTCACTTCCAGAAAGGAACGATCGTCGTCGCAGCGGGCGAACTCGTTACGGAAGGCGAGACGCTGGGCCGCGCCGGAAATTCGGGCAACTCCTCCGAGCCGCACCTGCATATGCATGCCTATATCGGCGGCACGCTGGACTATAATGCCGGTCAGGGCGTGCCGATGACCTTCGGCGGCCGCTTCCTGGTGCGGGGCTCGACCGTCACGCTCCCTTGATGCGCTCGAACCAGCCGTCCTCGTCGATCACCTCGACGTTGAATTCCTTTGCCTTGTCGAGCTTGGAGCCCGCCCCGGGGCCGGCGACCACGAGGTCCGTCTTCTTCGACACGGACCCGGCCACCTTGGCGCCGAGACGCTCGGCCATGGCCTTCGCCTCGTCGCGCGTCATCTTCTCCAGCGAGCCGGTAAAGACCACCGTCTTGCCGGCGACGGGGCTCGACGTGACGACGACCGCCTCGGCGGCTTCCGGCGTCACCTCCTGCAGCAGACGGTCGATGACGTCGACATTGCGCGGCTCCTTGTAGAACTCCACCATCGCCCGGGCCACGACCTCGCCGATGCCGTCGATGCTGTTGAGTTCGCTCCAGGCCTCGCCGGAGAGCGGGGCGGAGGCCTTCATGCCCTCCTCGAAGGCCGCGTAGGTGCCATAGGCCCGCGCCAGGAGCTTCGCATTCGTTTCACCGACATGGCGGATGCCAAGCGCGTAGATGAACCGGTTGAGCGCGATCGAGCGGCGCGCATCGATGGCGTCATAGAGCTTGCGCACGCTCACCTTGCCGAAGCCGTCTATATTCTCGAGCTTCGTCAACGATGCCGCCTGCCGCTTTTCCAGCGTGAAGATGTCGGGCGCCGTGCGGATCGACAACGAGGGGTCTTCCGCCTCGAAGAAGAAATCGATCTGCTTGGAGCCGAGCCCTTCGATATCGAAGGCATTGCGCGAGACGAAATGTTTCAGATGCTCCACCGCCTGCGCGCGGCAGACGAAGCCGCCGGTGCAGCGCGTGACCGAATCGAGCCGGCCCGTTTTCTCGTTGCGCTCGCGCACGGCATGACTGCCGCAAACCGGGCAGGTTTTCGGGAACTCGTAGGAGACCGATTGCGCCGGGCGCTTTTCCATCACCACGTCGAGCACCTGCGGAATGACGTCCCCCGCCCGCTGCACGATGACGGTGTCGCCGATGCGAATATCGTGCCCCTTTTCGCGGATGCGCTCGCCGTTGTTGCCGATGCCCTCGACATAGTCGGCATTGTGGAGGGTCGCATTGGTGACGACGACGCCGCCGACCGTGACGGGCGTCAAGCGTGCGACGGGCGTCAGCGCGCCGGTGCGCCCGACCTGGATGTCGATCTTCTCCACGGTCGTGAAGGCCTGCTCGGCCGGGAACTTGTGCGCCGTCGCCCAGCGCGGCGAGCGGGAGCGGAAGCCGAGGCGCTCCTGCAGGGCAAGTTCATCCACCTTGTAGACGACGCCGTCGATATCATAGTCGAGGTCCGGCCGGGCAAGGCCGATCTCGCGGTAGTGCGCGATGATATCCTCGACGCGGGAGAGCCGCTGCGTCATCGGATTGACCGGGAAACCCCAGGATTTCAGCACTTCGATCATGCCGAACTGCGTATCGGCCGGCATGGCCGACATCTCGCCCCAGGCATAGGCGAAGAAGCGCAGCTTGCGGCTCGCCGTCACGGAGGCGTCGAGCTGTCGCAGCGAGCCGGCCGCCGTGTTGCGCGGGTTGACATAGGTCTGCTTGCCCTCCGCCGCCATCTTCTCGTTGAGCGCCAGGAAGTCGCTCTTGGCCATGTAGACCTCGCCGCGCACCTCCACGACGGCGGGGGCGCCGGCCGGCAGGCGGCTCGGGATTTCCGCGATGGTCAACACGTTCGCGGTCACGTCCTCGCCGGTGGCGCCGTCGCCGCGCGTGGCGGCCTGCACCAGCAGGCCGCGCTCATAGCGCAGATTGATGGCCAGGCCGTCGAACTTCGGCTCGGCGGTAAAGGCGATCGAATCGTCCGGCAGACGGCCGAGGAACCGGTAGACCGAGGCGACGAAATCCCGCACGTCCTCGTCGGAGAACGTGTTGTCGAGCGAGAGCATCGGCCGGGAATGGGCAATCGGCGCGAAGGTGGCGAGCGGCGCGGCGCCCACCCGGCGCGACGGACTGTCGTCGCGCACCAGCGCCGGGAACCGCCCCTCGATCTCCTCATTGCGCCGCTTCAGCGCATCGTAGTCCGCATCCGAAATCTCCGGCGCGTCGTGGCCGTGATAGAGTTCGTCATTGCGGGCGATCTCGGCCGCCAGATAGGCAAGCTCGGCAGCGGCCTCTTCTTCGGTCAGGTTCTCGACGGGGATTTTTGCGTTCGCCATGACGTGCTCCGGGATTCGGAGTCGTTTTAGAGCAAAGCGGGCGAAAGGAAAGTGGGAGAGCCGTGAGACCGCCCCTCATTCCGCTGCCCGCGTGTCACTGCGCAGACGGGATGAGGGGAGACAAGCGGGAAGCCTAAACTCCGCCCGACAACAGCCGCGCCGCCGCCGCCCGCGCCTCATCCGTCACCGATGCGCCGGCCAGCATGCGGGCGATCTCTTCGGTGCGGGCATCGTCGTCCATGCGGGCGACACGGGTGGCAACCGTCTCGCTGCCTTCGACCGGTCCCTTGGAGATGAGAAGATGGGTCGCCGCACGGGCCGCCACCTGCGGGGCGTGGGTGACGGAGAGCACCTGTACGGTGTACGACAGCCGCTTCAGCCGCTGGCCGATGGCATCGGCCACGGCACCGCCGACGCCAGTGTCGATTTCGTCGAAGACGAGCGTGGGGGCCGAGCCGCGGTCGGCGAGCGCAACCTTCAGCGCCAGCAGGAAACGCGACAGTTCGCCGCCCGAAGCGACCTTCATGATGGGGCCGGGACGGGTTCCGGGATTGGTCTGGACGTGGAACTCGACCGTGTCGATCCCCTCCTCCGCCCCGCCATCCGGGTCGGTGGTGATCTCCACCGTGAAGCGCGCACGCTCCAGCTTCAGCGCCGGCAGTTCGGCCATCACGGCGGCTGCCAGAGCGTCCGCGACATGGTGGCGCCTTTCGGAAAGCGAGCGGGCAGCGACTTCGAAAGCGCCGCGCGTTTCGGCAAGCCGGTTCTGCAGTTGCACCAGCTTCTCCTCGCCGGCATCGAGATCGGCAAGATCGGCGATCATCTTGGCGGCAAGCGCCGGAAGGCCCGTGACGGGCACGGAATATTTGCGGGCGGCAGCGCGCAGCGCAAAGAGCCGTTCTTCCGTACGCTCCAGCTCCTTCGGGTCGTATTCCGTCTTGCGCAGCGCCGTCTCGACGGCCATCTGCGCATCGGAAAGCTGGTTCAGCGCTTGATCGAGCATCTCGACGGTTTCTTCCAGCAGGCCCGGCGCCTCGTGGCTCTTGCGCTCCAGACGGCGCATGAGCGCGGCGATCAGCGGCACGGGCGAGGCATTGCCGTTCAAGAATTCGCTCGCCTCGTTGATGTCGCCGGCAATGCGCTCGGCCTTCATCATGCGCGCGCGCACCTCGGCCAGCGCCTCCTCCTCGCCATCCTTCGGCGAGAGTGTTTCCAGTTCCTCGACGGAAGAGCGCAGATAATCGGCTTCGCGGGCGGCGGCCTCCACCTTTTCACGGTGGCGCCGCAGCGTGCGCTCGGCCTCCCGCCACTGGTGATAGAGCGTGGCCACCGTAGCGGCCGTTTCGCCAAGGCCGCCGAAGGCGTCCAGCAGCAGGCGGTGCGCATCCGTATCGACCAGCGCGCGATCGTCGTGCTGGCCGTGGATCTCGACGAGAAGCTGGCCGGCCTGCCGCATCAGCTGCACGGAAACCGGCTGGTCGTTGACATAGGCCTTGGTACGCCCGTCGGCCGATTGCTGGCGGCGGAAGATGAGGTCACCATCGTCGTCGATGCCGTTGTCGCGCAAGAGCAGACGTGCCGCATGCTGGACGGGCACATCGAAGACAGCCGTCACCTGGCCGCGCTCGGTGCCATGGCGGACCAGCGAACCGTCACCGCGGCCGCCGAGCGCCAGGGAAAGACTGTCGAGAAGAATGGACTTGCCGGCGCCCGTTTCGCCGGTCAGCACGGAAAGGCCCGGCTCGAAGGCAAGATCGAGCCGTTCGATCAGGACGATATCGCGGATCGATAGCTGCGCCAGCATATCGTGTCAGGTCTCTTCGTTTTCAGCGATTCCGAACGCAGGCGTGGGCCGAAAGCGCCTGCTATCAGGCGCCGATCAGCCTCTTGCCGGCGCGTGCGATCCAGGAACCGGAGTTTTCACGCGGCTCCAGGCCCTTCGTCTGAAGCAGCTTGTAGCTGTCGGCATACCACTGGCTGTCCGGATAGTTATGACCCAGCACGGCAGCAGCAGTCTGCGCCTCGCTGTCGACGCCCATGGCGTAATAGGTCTCGACGAGGCGCGCGAGCGCTTCCTCGATCTGGTTGGTCATCGGATACTTCTCGACGACGATGCGGAAGCGGCTTGCCGCGGCAATGTATTCCTTGCGCTCGAGATAGTAGCGGCCGACCTGCATTTCCTTGCCGGCGAGCTGGTCGCGGGCAAAGCGGATCTTGGCGTGCGCGTCCTCGACATATTCCGAATCCGGATAGTTATCGACGACCGCCTGCATGGCCTCGATCGTCTGCTGCGAGGCGCGCTGATCCTGCGTCACGCTCGGGATCTGCTTCCAGTAGCCGAGGCCGACGATGTACTGCGCGTAAGGCGCATCCGCCGAGCCCGGATAGAGCACGAGGTAGCGCTTGCCGGCGGCGATGGCTTCTTCGGTACGGCCCTGGCGATAATTCGTGAAGGCCAGCATGATGAGCGACTTGCGCGCCTGCTCGGAGAACGGGTTCTGCCTGTCCACCGCCTCGAACTTGCGGCTCGCCTCGGTCGCCTTGCCGGCGCTGAGGTTGGCAAGGCCCTGATTGTAGAGCGTATCGGGGGATTCGGTTTCGCCGGTCAGCTTCGTGATGTCGATATCCGGATCCGACTGGCACGCGGACAGACCAATCGAAGACGCCGTAGCGAAAAGCGTAAGATAGACAATGCGCGCCGTCTTCTTCACACCAACAGACCCTGCAACAACCATGTGACAATCCCAGTTCAACGGCACTCTATGCAGCAGGGCCGCATATGCGCCCCGCGTTGTATCTCCAAATACGTCGAGACCGCAACGCCATGGCGGTGCATTAACGCATTTTTATGGCATACATGTCGGGAGAGCGACCGTCGCTGCCCCGGCCTCAGAGAGACCAGGGAGCAAATTCGGGAGCGTTGACGGTGATCAGTTCGCGCTGGCCGGCGCGCGCGCGCGGCGAAGAGGATTCGACCACCTCATAGGCGGTGCGGTCGCTGAGCAGCGCCTTCAGCGCATAGGCATTCATCTTGTGGCCACCGCGATAGGAGCGGTAGCAGCCGATGAAGGGTGCGCCGGCAAGCGCAAGGTCGCCCACGGCGTCCAGCGTCTTGTGACGGACGAACTCGTCCTTGGCGTAACGCAGGCCCTCGACATTGATGACCGTGTTGTCGTCGGAAATGACGACCGAGTTTTCGAGCGAGGAACCGAGCGCGTGGCCGGAAGCCCAGAGCCGCTCGACATCTCGCATGAAGCCGAAGGTCCGGGCGCGCGACAGTTCGTTGCGGAAGGCGGCGGGCGTCAGATCGCCCTTCCAGGACTGGCGGCCGATCAGCGGGCAGTCGAAATCGATCTCGACTTCGAATCGCGTGCCGTCATAGGGCGTGAACTCGGCCCAGGAAGCGCCAGCCTCGATACGAACCGGCTTGACGATGCGGATGTAGCGGCGCTTGACGGCGAGCTGCACCATGCCGACCTGGTCGATGGCGTCGATGAACGGCGCGGAGCTGCCATCCATGATCGGCATTTCGGCGCCGTGCACTTCGATCAGCAGGTTGTCGAGGCCGAGCGCGTAGATCGCGGCCATCACATGCTCGATCGTGGCGATGGAGGTTGCCGCGGAGAAACCGAGCACGGTGCACAGGTCCGTGTTGCCGACCTGCGAGGAGACCGCGCGATATTCGCTGACGGTGCCATCGTCGTGCAGGCGCTGGAAGACGATGCCGCTATCGGCTTCGGACGGGTTGAGGGTGATCGAAACGGCCGCGCCGGAATGGACACCCGTGCCGGCAATCGTCACCGGGGTCGCAATCGTCGTCTGGAAGCCGAGCATACCGATCGTCATGTGCATTTGCCTTATCTTATTGTCGGCTCATTCTTCGCCGACAGTGTTCGTTCTTCGGCTCAAGGAGCCCTGCGCCGGACGCGTCGCGTCCGCCGGTGATGCATGCCGGAGGTCTGGAATTCTGTCGCGCTGCCGGAGGCCGGTTGCGCGAATCCTGACTATCCCCTTTGCCCAGCCTGAATGTAGTAGGACCCTCAGCGTCATACAAATCACTGTTTCTTTCGCTTTGTTACGCTTTCTTTAGCCTGCAAGCCCTTGAAAAGACGCGCAAATAAAAATGCCCGGATCAGAGATCCGGGCATCGTGTCAAAGGGCCTTCAATTCGGCCTCAGTTGGACTGCCGGCGCAGGAAGGCCGGGATTTCCAGCTGGTCGTCTTCGCCGAGCGAACGCGGCTGCGGATTGGCGCGACCGTGATCGTCGAGCTGGCCGCGGCGCGGTGCGTAGAGGCTGGCTTCCGGCGAGAGCGGACGGCGCTGCTGCTGCTGGGCAGCGGCCGGCTCCTGAGCGGCCTGCGTTTCCTCATGGCGACCGAGCGAAGAGGCGAGGCGACGGATAAGCCCCATCGGGCCACGCTCTTCCTGGTTGGAAACCGGCTGCTGGGCCGTGCGGTGGTTGGCCTCCGCCTGAACGACCGGCGGGAAGTCCTCGATCTTCGGCATGCGCACGGCCTGCGGCTCCTGACGGATGATCGGAGCGGAGGGCTCGACGCGCTGCTGCATGACCGGAGCCTGCTGCACGGGCTGCTGCTGGATCGGAGCGGCGCGCTGAACGACCGGCGTTTCGGCGAGAGGCGTGAACAGACGGTTCGGCATCCGCGGCTCTTCCTGGAGCTGGGCGACGATCGGCTGCTGCACGGGCGCCGGACGGCTGACCGGAATGGCAAGCTCGCGCTCGAGGCTCTCTTCCGAAGCGCGGATGGCTTCGGCGATCGGATCGACGACGGGCTGCTGCAGGACAGGCTGCATCACGGGCTGCGACATGACCGGCTGTGGCTGGGCGACCGGCTGCGGCGCGGGCGCGACGGCGACCGGCTGAACCGGCTGCTGGACCGGAACGGCGGCGGGACGAATTACCGGCTTGCTGTGGCTGCGAAAGTCAGCAGAACGACCAGCCACCTCCGAGGCCGAGCGATCGATACCGGTTGCAACCACGGAGACGCGGATGAGGCCTTCGAGTTCTTCGTCGAACGTGGCGCCGAGGATGATGTTCGCATCCGGATCGACTTCCTCGCGGATACGGGTCGCGGCTTCGTCGACTTCGAAGAGGGTGAGGTCGCGACCGCCGGTGATGGAGATCAGCAGGCCCTGCGCGCCCTTCATCGAGGTTTCGTCGAGAAGCGGGTTGGCGATGGCGGCTTCGGCAGCGGCCATTGCACGGCCTTCGCCCGAAGCTTCGCCCGTGCCCATCATGGCGCGGCCCATCTCGCGCATCACCGAGCGGACGTCGGCGAAGTCGAGGTTGATGAGGCCTTCCTTGACCATCAGGTCGGTGATGCAGGCGACGCCCGAATAGAGCACCTGGTCGGCCATCGCGAAGGCGTCGGCGAAGGTGGTCTTGTCGTTGGCGATGCGGAAGAGGTTCTGGTTCGGAATGACGATCAGCGTGTCGACCGACTTCTGCAGTTCCAGGATGCCTTCCTCGGCGAGGCGCATGCGGCGGCCGCCCTCGAAGTGGAACGGCTTGGTGACGACGCCAACCGTCAGGATGCCCTTGTTGCGGGCGGCCTGTGCGACGATCGGGGCTGCGCCCGTGCCGGTGCCGCCGCCCATGCCGGCGGTGACGAAGCACATATGCGTGCCGTTGAGGTGATCGATGATCTCGTCGATGCACTCTTCGGCGGCCGCGCGGCCGACTTCCGGCTGCGAGCCGGCGCCGAGGCCTTCGGTCACCTGAACGCCCATCTGGATGATCCGCGTAGCCTTGGTCATCGAGAGCGCCTGGGCGTCGGTGTTGGCGACGACGAAGTCGACGCCTTCCAGACCCGCGGTGATCATGTTGTTGACCGCGTTGCCGCCGCCGCCGCCGACGCCGAAGACGGTGATGCGGGGCTTCAGCTCGGTGATGTCCGGCTTCTGGAGCTTGATAGTCATTGCAGTGTTCCTTTCGTTTCCGGCTGCGTCGCCCAACCGGTCTATTCCCAAAACTCGAATGTCGGTCTTCCCCGGCGGCGGACCGCCGGGAAACCCGTCAGAAACTTTCCTTCAGCCACTGCCCCATGCGGGCGATGCGGCCGTTGCCACCTGTGAGCTGCGAGAGCATGCCACCCTGCACAGCGTGTTCTTCCAGTTCCGCGACCTGCGGATAGATCATGAGACCCACCGCGGTCGAAAAGGCCGGGCCCTTGGCCGCCGTCGGCAGACCGGACACACCCAGCGGGCGGCCGATGCGGACATTGCGGGCGAGGATGCGGCGGGCCGCTTCCGGCAGGCCGGTCAGCTGGCTTGCGCCACCCGTCAGCACGATCCGCTTCCCGACGATCGGCGAGAAGCCGGAACGCTGGATACGGTCGCGGATGAGTTCGAGCGTCTCGTCGATCCGGGCGCGCACGATGCGTGTGATGAGGGCGCGCGGCACATGGGTCGGCTGGTCGCGGTCGTCCTCGCCGATCGGCGGGACAGTGATGATGTCGCGCTCGTCGCCGGCATTCGGCAGGGCCGAGCCGTGCACGACCTTGAGACGTTCGGCGTCCTCGATGCGGGTCGAAAGACCGCGCGCGAGGTCCGTGGTGACGTGATGACCACCCAGCGAGACCGCATCCGAATGCACCAGCTTGCCTTCGGCGAAGACCGAGATCGTCGTCGTGCCGCCGCCCATGTCGATGCAGGCGCAGCCGAGTTCGACTTCATCGTCGACGAGGGCGGAAAGGCCGCTCGCATAGGGCGTCGCCACCATGCCCTCGACGGAGAGGTGCGCACGGTTGATGCACAGTTCGAGGTTCTTCAGCGAGGCTCGCTCGGCCGTCAGCACATGCATGTCGACGCCGAGCACGTCGCCGAACATGGAGAGCGGATCGCGGATGCCGCGCTCACCGTCCAGCGAGAACCCGGTCGGCAGCGAATGGAGGATGGCGCGGTCCTGGCGCAGCGACTGCTGGCCGGCAACGGCAAGCACCTTGCGCAGGTCGTTGGCATCGACTTCCTGGCCGCCGAGATCGATGGTGGCGGTGTAGACGTCGCTCTGCAGGCGGCCGGCGGAAACGTTGACGATCAGGCTCTCGATGGTGAGGCCGGCCATGCGCTCGGCCGCGTCGACGGCAAGGCGCACGACGCTCTCGGCCGCATCGAGATCGGTGATGACGCCGTTCTTCACGCCGCGGGATTTCTGGTGGCCGATGCCGATGATTTCGACATTGTGCGTGCGGCCCGGCAGGATTTCGCTCTCGGCGCGCGGCGTCAGCCGGCCGATCATGCAGACGACCTTGGTGGAGCCGATGTCGAGGACCGAAACGACGTGAGCCCGCTTGGAGGAAAGCGGCTTCAAGCGCGGCAGGCCGAAATGGGACGAACCGAAAATGCTCATGTGCGCTTCGCTGCCTTCTTGAGGTCCTTTGCCCGTTGCTCGACCGCCGCATTGCGGCGTTCCAGCGCCCCTTCCGTCAGACGGACCGTCGTGCGGTCCTCAAGCCTGAGGTCCACCGCCGCGATGTCGCGTTCCAGGAGCCCCTGCTCCGCATCCAGCGTCGCCAGCGTGTCCATGGCGCGCGGAACGTTGTGTTCCGGCAGCTTGACGACGATGCCGTTGTCGAGACGCAGGTCCCAGCGACGGCCGGCGACGCGGATATAGGCCTTCACGCGGGCCTTGATCTCCGGCCAGTTGTCGAACTCGTCGGCAAAGCCTGCCGCCGCGGTTTCGGCATCGCGGCCGACGAAGAGCGGCAGCGTGGAAAATTTGTTGTCGCGCAGCGGCGCGATCACGCTGCCGTTCTTCTCGATCAGCGCCAGGTCGTTGCCGTGCTGCCAGATCGCAAAGGCCTCGCGTTCCTTGAGCGCGATCTCGATCGTGCCCGGATAGACCTTGCGGACGGAGACATCCTGAACCCAGGGCAGGTCCGAAAGCTTCTGGCGCGCATCCTTGACGTCGAGGGCGACCAGCGAGGTCGTGCCGTCGAGGCCGAGGCGCTCGAGAATGTCGATTTCCGACGTCTCGCGGTTGCCGGAGACCTTCACGTCCTCGATGGCGAACCCCATCGCGGTCGTCGACGCCTGGGCGACATCCTGCGAGTGGCCGCCGAGCGACATGCCGTAAAGGCCCGTCGCACCGAAGAAGACGGCGCTCGCCACCGTGCCGGTGTAACGCGGAATATAGATGCGGCCAGCCGCGAGGCTGACGAGGAAGCGGACGATACGGCGCAGCGGACGCGGCAACACGCGGCCGGCTTCCGGTTCGGAAAGCCCGGCGGGGCGCACCCTGCTCTTCTTGACGCTCAACGCAAACACGACGCGTCCTCCACCATCCACTTCAAGAATTCACCAAAGGAATGGCCGGCATGATCGGCCATTTCGGGCACCAGGGAGGTTGGTGTCATGCCGGGCTGGGTGTTGATTTCCAGCCAGATAAGCTCGCCATTCTCTGAGAAACGGTCGTCGTAACGGAAGTCGGAACGGCTGACGCCACGGCACCCGATCGCTTGATGCGCCTTGAGTGCGAGTGTTTGTACTTTTTGGTAAATATTCGGTGAAATTTGTGCCGGGATGACGTGTTTCGAGCCACCTTTTACGTATTTGGAATCATAGTCGTAAAAGGCGTGGCCCTGCGGCACCACTTCCGTGACGCCGAGCGCAACATCGCCCATGACGCCGCAGGTCAGCTCGCGACCATAGATGTAACGCTCGACCATGACGCTGTCGCCATAACGCCATTCGGCGGATGTGATGATCTGCGGGGGATGCGACTGGTCTTCCTTGACCATGACGACGCCGAAGGACGAGCCCTCGCGCACCGGCTTGACCACGTAGGGCGGCTTCATCGGATGGGCCGAGGAGAAGTCGAACCGGTTCATCAGGCGCTGCTCGGCAATCGGAATGCCGGCCGCCTTGGCGACGATCTTCGCCTGCGCCTTGTCCATGGCAAGGGCGGAGGCGAGCACGCCGGAATGGGTATAGGGAATCTCGAGATATTCGAGGATGCCCTGGATGGTGCCGTCTTCGCCGAAGGGCCCGTGCAGCGCGTTGAACGCGACATCCGGCTTCAGTTCGGAGAGCACGCTGGCGACGTCGTGGCCGACATCGACGCGGGTGACCTTGTAGCCTTCGGCCTCAAGCGTGTCGGCGCAAGCGGTCCCGGACGAAAGGCTCACCGGCCGTTCCGACGAAAAACCACCCATCAGCACCGCGACATGCTTTACGCTCATAGAACCCCCAACTGAATTCCGCACATTGCCCCTCGTCGCTTGCGTGGACCTGATTTGCGTATCGGCCCCGACTCGGCGAGCGAGATGGGACCACTAGAACGGCATTAAGGTTAATGAAGCGTTTACTTTCGTTAACCGGATGCCGGGAGACGCAAATTTTCCTTCCGCCGAATCACGGCATGCTTCGATTCTCCTTCTGGAATCAGAGAGTTGCAGCCGGTGCAAGTGAAACGGCGAAATCCGGGATCGCAAGGGCGGCGGCAAAGCCGCCGAACCCCTTGGTAAACGCCGGAAAGCGGCGGCGCGCATGAAAAGTACGATTTTTTGATCTTTCGGGACCTTTTATTGTTCCATCGTCCCTTGCGTTGGCGTAGGGGAACCCCCGCTGCCTCCCAAGACGGCGACAAGAAACTTCAGAAAGGCCCCCGACAATGAGTGAATCGCTCACTTCCGGGTCGCCGACCGCAACGCATTCCAACCACGCCGGCCTCAACTCCCCGGCGCGGGTTCTCTTTGCAAGCCTGGTCGGAACGACCATCGAATTCTTCGATTTCTACGTTTACGCAACGGCCGCCGTGCTGGTCTTCCCGACGCTGTTTTTCCCGAACAGCGACCCGACGACCGCCCTGCTCGCCTCCTTCGCAACCTTCTCCATCGCATTCTTCGCCCGCCCGCTCGGCGCGATCGTGTTCGGGCACTATGGCGACCGTGTCGGCCGCAAGACGACCCTCGTCGCAGCCTTGCTGACCATGGGCATCTCGACCGTCATCATCGGTCTTCTGCCGTCCTACGAATCGATCGGCGTACTTGCGCCGCTGCTCCTGGCATTGTGCCGCTTCGGTCAGGGCTTCGGCCTTGGCGGCGAATGGGGCGGTGCGGTTCTGCTTGCCACCGAAAACGCGCCTCCCGGCAAGCGCAGCTGGTACGGCATGTTCCCGCAGCTCGGCGCCCCGGTCGGCCTTTTCCTCTCCTCCGGCGTCTTCTGGCTGCTGCTGCATGTCATGCCGCAGGAATCGCTGCTCGCCTGGGGCTGGCGCATTCCCTTCGTCGCATCGATCATGCTGATCGCCGTCGGCCTGTGGGTCCGCCTGTCGATCACCGAGACGCCCGCCTTCCAGAAGGCCATAGAAAAGCAGGAACGCGTGGAGGTGCCGGTCGTCGAACTCTTCCGCAACCACAAGCGCAGCCTCGTTCTCGGCACCTTCGTGGCGCTCGCCACTTTCGTGCTGTTCTATATCGGCTCGGCCTATCTGCTCTCCTACAACGTCAAGGTCCTGAAGCTTCCCTTCGTCGAAGCGCTGGAGATCCAGCTTGTCGGATCGGTCCTGTTCGGCCTGTTCATTCCCCTCGCCGGAAAGCTCGCCGAACGATTCGGCCGCCGCGAAGTGCTGATCGCCACCACCGTTCTCATCGGCATCTTCTCGTTCTTCCTGCCGGGTCTGATGACCGGCGGCGAAACCGGGATCTTCGTCTTCGTGATCCTCGCCATGGCGCTGATGGGCATGACCTATGGCCTGATCGGCACGGCGCTCGCCGCGCCCTTCCCCACCAAGGTGCGCTACACCGGTTCGTCGATCACGTTCAATTTCGCGGGCATCTTCGGCGCTTCGCTCGCGCCCTATATCGCAACATGGCTGCAGGCGACCTACGGCATGACCTATGTCGGCTACTATCTCGGCCTTTCCGCCGTGATCACGCTGGCCTGCATCCTGCTCTCGGGCAAGGAAGAGGTCTGAGCCCTTCCGGAAGGCCTGAAACGAAAAACCCGCCGCGTCGCCGCGGCGGGTTTCATGTGTCTGCCGATCAGTCGTTTTCCCCGACGATCTTCCAGATGACGCCGCCGACGACGGCGCCGAGAAGAGGGGCCAGCCAGAACAGCCAGAGCTGCGACAAGGCGGCCGTCTCGGCAAAAAGCGCGACGCCCGTCGAGCGGGCCGGATTGACCGAGGTGTTCGTCACCGGGATCGAGACGAGATGGATCAGCGTCAGGCCGAGGCCGATGGCGATGGGCGCGAAACCTGCCGGCGCGCGGCCATGGGTGGACCCCAGGATGATGATGAGGAAGAAGGCCGTCAGAACCACCTCCGCCACCAGCGCCGCCGTCAGCGAATAGCCGCCCGGCGACAGCTCGCCATAACCGTTCGAGGCAAAGCCGCCGGCCGCAAAGCCGGCCTTGCCGGAGGCGATGAGATAGAGCACCGCCGCCGCGGCAACGGCGCCGACGACCTGCGCCACGATATAGGGCACGAGGCTGGACGCCGGGAACTTGCCGGCGACCGTCAGGCCGAGGGAGACGGCCGGATTGAAATGCCCGCCGGAAATGCCGCCGACCGTATAGGCCATGGTCAGCACCGTCAGGCCGAAGGCGAAGGAAACACCGAGAAGGCCGATGCCGACCTCGGGAAATGCGGCTGCCAGAACGGCGCTGCCGCAACCGCCGAAGACGAGCCAGAACGTGCCGAGAAATTCGGCCGAAAGTTTTTTGAACATGAATGTCCCCTGTCAAAACCCGCTGGAGCGAGATTCGGCCCCGCAACTATCGCGCGACCGAAGACAGCATTCGCTAAACTTCCCTGAATGAAGGCTGAATAAAGGCGGCCACGCGGCGCTTTTATGGCCGCGCAACCACCGGTCCGGCCCGCGCTTGCGATCAATCCTTCTCGCCGATGACCTTCCAGACCAGCGTGCCAATGACGGCGCCGAGCATCGGGGCGAGCCAGAACAGCCAGAGCTGCGAGAGGGCTGCCGTCTCCGCGAAGAGCGCGAGCGCCGTGGAGCGGGCCGGATTGAGCGACGTGTTGGTGATCGGGATCGACACGAGGTTGATCCCCGTCAGGCTGAGACCGATGGAGATAGGCGCAAAGCCCGTCGGGACGCGGCCATGAATCGAGCCGAGGATGATAAAGAGGAAGAGCGCCATCAGCACCACTTCGGTCACCAGCGCCGCCGTCAGTGAATAGCCGCCCGGCGACAGGTCGCCATAGCCGTTGGCACCGAAACCGCCCGCCACGAAACCGGCCTTGCCGGAGGCGACGAGATAGAGCGTCGCCGCGGCCGCGGCAGCGCCCGCCACCTGCGCCAGCGTATAGGGCAGCACCTGCGACGCCGGGAATTTTCCGGCAACGGCAAGGCCCACCGAAACGGCGGGGTTCATATGCCCCCCGGAAACGCCGCCGATCGTATAGATCATCGCCATCAGCGCGATGCCGGCGGAAAAGGAAATACCGACGATGCCGATGCCGATCTCAGGAAAGGTCGCGGCCAGGATGCCGCTGCCGCTGCCGATGAAGATGAGCCAGAACGTACCGATGAACTCGGCCGTGAGTTTCTTGAACATGAACGCCCCCGATACGACCTCGCATGGCGAAGCCTCGCCGCGCGACAATCACGCGGCCTTACATGAAATGTGATGAACTTGCGTGGGGGGAGAGAGGGTTTACGGACCACCCGAGGTGGCCGGCAAACCCTCCAGCAAGTGCATCAAGGATCAGGCCGTCGCGCGGCCCAGAAATTCCTTGACCTCGTAACCTGGCATGAAGTTACCGAGGCGTTTGATTTCCCATTGCAGCATGATGCCGGAATGCTCCAGCACGCGGCTGCGCACGGTCTCGCCGAGATATTCCAGCTCGTAGCCGGTCGCCTGCCCGGTATTGATCATGAAGTTGCAGTGCATGGGCGACATCTGCGCGCCGCCGATCATCACGCCGCGGCAGCCCGCCTCGTCGATCAGCTTCCAGGCCGAGTGCCCTTCCGGATTCTTGAAGGTCGAACCGCCGGTCTTCTCGCGGATCGGCTGCACGGTCTCGCGATGCTGGCGCACGGCGTCCATCTTCCCGCGGATCTCTTCCTTGTCGCCCGCCTGTCCCTGGAACACGGCATGGGTGAAGATGAGGTCCTTGGAGGCGTTGGAATGACGGTAGCTGTAGCCCATGTCCGCATTGCTGAGCACGTGCTGGTTGCCCTTGCGGTCGACGGCGTGGACTTCCAGGACAAGGTCCTTCGTCTCACCGCCATTGGCGCCGGCATTCATGCGCAGCGCACCGCCGATGGAGCCGGGAATGCCGTAATAGAATTCGAAGCCGGCGATGCCGTGATCGAGCGCCATGGCGGCGATGTTCTTGTCCGGGCAGATGGCGCCGGCCTTGATGCGGTTGTCGCCGGCCAGCTCGACATCGCCGAAGCCCTTGGCCGAAAGGCGGATGACGATGCCGGGAATGCCCCCATCGCGCACCAGAAGGTTCGAGCCGACGCCCGTCACCGTCAGCGGCACCTCTTCCGGCACCAGCTTCAGGAAGGCCACGAGGTCGTCGACATCGTGGGGATGGAACATCAGCTCGGCAAGGCCGCCGGCACGGAACCACGTCACGCGGTCCATCGGCGCATCCGGCGTCAGGCGGCCGCGGACCTCCTTGATGCCCTCGCCCAACGACGCCAGAAGTTTTGCCCCATCAACCGTCTTCATGCCACCTGTCCCGAAATGCCTGTCAATTCACCGGGCAACGCCAGCGCCCAATGCGTGATGCTGCCAGCCCCCAAGAGAACCACGAAATCGCCGGGTTTTGCAATGCCGGCGACGATCCCCGCCAATGCTTCCGGCGAGGAAAGGAACCGGGCGTCGCGATGGCCGCCGGACTTGATGCGGGAAACCAGTTCTTCCGCGCTCACGCCGTCGATGGCATCCTCGCCGGCCGCGTAGATCGGCGCGATCAGGATCGTGTCGGCATCGTTGAAGCAGCCGGCGAACTCTTCGAAGAGGCTCGCGACCCGGCTGTAGCGGTGCGGCTGGTGCACGGCGATGATTCGGCCCGCGCAGGCTTCGCGCGCCGCACGCAGCACGGCCTTGATCTCGACGGGATGGTGGCCGTAGTCGTCATAGACGTTCACGCCGTTCCAGCTACCGGTCAGCGTGAAGCGGCGCTTGACACCGCCGAAGCTCGCCAGCCCCTTGGCAATGGCCTCCGGCGCGATGCCGAGGCGCTGGGCGACGGCGATGGCGGCGGTTGCGTTGGACACGTTGTGACGGCCCGGCATCGGCAGACGCAGGTCCTTCAGCGAAATCACCTGGCCGGTGCGGCGGCGGCGGATTTCCACGTCGAAGACGGACGTCGCGCCGTCCATGCGGATATTTCCGAAGCGCACGTCCGCCTGCGGATTCTCGCCATAGGTGATGACCTTGCGGTCCTCGATGCGGCTGACCATGGCCTGCACCTCGGGATGGTCGAGGCACATGACGCCGAAGCCGTAGAAGGGCACGTTCTCGACGAACTGGCGGAAGGCCGCGCGCACGGCGTCGAAGCTGCCGTAGTGGTCGAGGTGCTCCGGGTCGATATTGGTGACGATGGCGACATCGGCGGGCAGCTTCAGGAAGGTGCCGTCCGACTCGTCGGCCTCCACCACCATCCACTCGCCCTCGCCCATGCGGGCATTGGTGCCATAGGCATTGATGATGCCGCCGTTGATGACGGTCGGGTCGAGCCCGCCGGCATCGAGCAGCGTGGCGACCATCGAGGTCGTCGTCGTCTTGCCGTGTGTGCCGCCGATGGCGATGGCATTGCGGAAGCGCATCAGCTCGGCGAGCATTTCGGCGCGGCGGACCACCGGCAGCAGCTTTTCGCGCGCCGCGATCAGTTCCGGATTGCTCTTCTTGATGGCGGTCGAAACGACCACCACTTCGGCATCACCGAGATTTTCCGCCTTGTGGCCGACGAAGACCTCGATGCCCTTGTCGCGCAGGCGCTGCACGTTTGCGCTGTCCGCCTGGTCGGAGCCCTGCACGCGGTGGCCGAGATTGTGCAGCACTTCGGCAATGCCGCTCATGCCGATGCCGCCAATGCCGATGAAATGAACGAGCCCTATGCTCTGCGGCATCTTCATGGCCGTTCTCCCTTGAATTGTGCGATCGTCTTGCCGCCCGCAATAGCCTCAACCATGGAGGCTAGCAAGCGCGCGGCATCCGGTTTGCCCGCCTTTCTGGCGTTTGCGGCCATGGTCGCCATGCCCGCGGGATCGTGCATCGCCTTGGAAACGATGCTGGCGAGCCGCTCCGTCGAAAGCTCCGACTGCGCGATCACCTTCGCTCCGCCGCCGGAGGCAAGCGCAGCGGCATTGGCCGCCTGGTCGTGATCGAGCGCATAGGGATAGGGCACGAGAATGGCCGGCCGGCCGATGACCGACACTTCCGACACCGTGGAGGCGCCGGACCGGCTGATGATGAGATGCGCATGGCCGATGCGCGCGGCCATATCCGTGAAGAAGGGAGAAACGTCGGCGGGGATGCCGAGATCGGCATAGGTGCGCACCACCTCGTCGCGATCTTCCGGTCGCGCCTGCTGGGTGATCTTCAGCCGTGCGCGGTCCTGCGGCTCGAGGGCCGCGATCGCCGAGGGAATGGCCTTGGAGAAGAATTGCGCGCCCTGGCTGCCACCGAAGACGACGAGGCGGAATTCGCCGTCTGCCGACGCTTCATAGGCAAGGGTTGCAGCGTCGAGAACCGCAGGGCGCACGGGATTGCCCGTCGTCACGGTCTTTTGCGCATATTGCCCGCCCGTTTCGGGCAGGAAACCGCCGGCGATTGCCTTGACGCGGGCGGCGAGCGCCTTGTTGGCGCGACCCATGACGGCGTTCTGCTCGTGGATCATCGAGGGGATGCCCATGCCGGTGGCGGCGATGAGCGGCGGCACGGTGGGGTAGCCGCCGAAACCGACGACGACCTTCGGCCGCAGGCGCGCCATCAGCTTGCGCGCCACGCGAATGCCCTTCCAGAGCGTGAAGAGTGATCTGGCGACGCTGATCGGGTTCTTCGAGCCGATGGTCGCGGACGGCACGACATGGATCTCGTCCGCCGGGAACTTGCCGGCAAAGCGCTCGGCGCGGCTGTCGGTGACGAGATGCACCGACCAGCCGCCGGCCTTCAGCTCATGGGCCAGCGCCTCTGCGGGAAAGAGATGGCCGCCGGTACCCCCGGCGGCGAGAAGAACGATGCCTTTGTTCATGCAAAACCCTTATTCAGCGGGCGCCACGATACCGCCGCGGAAGAGGCTGCGCTCGGAGGCGCGCTTTTCCGGCCGGTGGCGGGTCAACGCCAGGATGAAGCCGGCCGTCACGCAGACCGCGATCATCGACGAACCGCCATAGGAGATCAGTGGCAGCGTCATGCCCTTGGCCGGCAGCAGCTCGAGGTTCACGCCGATATTGATCATGGACTGCGTGCCCATCTGCAGCACGAGGCCGGCGACGGCGAAGCGCGTGAAATCGTTGCGCTCCTTGAAGGCATGGTTGAGGCCACGCATCACCACGAAGGCGAAGATCATGACGATGACCATGCAGAAGATGATGCCGAACTCTTCGGCGGCGACCGAGAAGATGAAGTCGGTATGGCTGTCGGGAATGATCCGCTTGACGGTGCCCTCGCCCGGCCCCTGGCCGAACCAGTCACCACGAATGATCGCCTCGCGCGCGGTATCCATCTGGAACGTATCGCCCTCGCCGGTCCAGAACTTGTCGATACGCGCCGCCACGTGGGGAAGGAACGTATAGGCCGTCAGGAGGCCGCCGACGGCCGCGCCGCCGAGAATGATGATCCACAGCCACGGCATGCCGGCCATGAAGAACATGCCGCCCCAGACGGCGGCCGTCAGGATGGTCTGACCAAGGTCAGGCTGGGCGACGAGCAGTGCCGCGACGATGCCGAAGAGGATGATGGCGAAGAGGTTGCCGGGAATTTCCGGCTGGCGGGCATGTTCGGCGAAGAGCCAGGCGCAGATGACGACGAAGGCAGGCTTCATGAATTCCGACGGCTGGATGGAGAAGCTGCCGATGGAAATCCAGCGGCGCGAGCCCTTGACCTCGACGCCGAAGAACAGCGCCAGCACCATGGCCGCCAGCGAAATGACGAGAAGGATCATCGCCGCGCGCCGCACCTGCCGCGGCGACATGAAGGAAATGCCGAACATCACCGCAATGGCCGGCAGCAGGAACATCGCGTGGCGCTTGACGAAGTGGAAGCTGTCAAGCCCCAGTCGTTCGGCAACCGCCGGGCTGGCGGCGAAGGACAGCATGAAACCGAGGCCCATCAGAAGGATGAAGGCCGCGAGGAAGAACCGGTCTATCGTCCAAAACCAGTCCGCCAATGCACCACGTTCGGCACGACTAACCATGTCTCTTTCCTCTGTTTCAGTTCAATTCCGCTCGCAGCCGCCGCACGCGTCCGCCGGAATTGCATGCGTTCAAACCGCGACCAGCATCGACACGCCGGGCAACGCCGCGACGTGTTTCACGAAGGCATCGCCGCGGACTTCAAAGTTCTTGTACTGGTCGAAGCTTGCGCAAGCCGGGGAAAGCAGAACCGCAACGGAACCGCCGTCCCTTTCCGCATCCGCCGCCGCGTCCTGCACCGCCCGTTCCAGCGTGCCGGACATGTCGTGCGGTACCGCGCCGCCGAGCGTTTCGGCGAAAGCCGCCGCCGCCTCGCCGATGAGATAGGCCTTGGCGATCTTCGGGAAGAAGCTTCCGAGGGAGGCGATGCCCCCCTCTTTCGGCACGCCGCCGGCAATCCAGTAGATGCGCTCGAAGCTCGACAGGGCGGGCGCTGCCGCATCGGCATTCGTCGCCTTGGAATCGTTGACGAAGAGCGTTTCGCCCTTGCGCCCGACCGGCTGCATGCGGTGCTTGAGACCGGGGAAGGAGGCAAGCCCGGCGCGGATCTCGTCCTCGCCGACGCCAACCGCCAGGCAGGCGGCAACGGCGGCCGCGGCGTTCTGGGCATTGTGGCTGCCCCGCAGCGTCTGGATCGCCGCAAGGTCGGCGATCTGCCGCGTGGCCCCGCTTTGCGCCAGGATCAGGCGCGCGCCATCGGCATAGATGCCGTCGGCCAGAACGTTGCGCTTGGAAATGCGCACGACCTTCGTGCCGGCCCGCTCCACGCGGTCGGCGATGATTTCGCAGAACGTGTCGTCGACGCCGACGATCGCGGTCTTGCTGCCGGCGACCAGCCGTTCCTTGACGTCGGCATAGTGCTGCATCGAGCCGTGACGGTCGAGGTGATCGGGCGTCAGATTGAGCAGGATGCCGGCGGAGGGGTTGAGCGAGGGGGCGAGGTCGATCTGGTAGGACGAGCACTCGACGACATAGAACCGGCCGGCCTTGGGCGGGTCCAGCGTCAGCACGGCCGTGCCGATATTGCCGCCGAGCTGCGTGTCGCGGCCGCTCGCTTTCAGGATATGGGCGATGAGCGCCGTGGTGGTGGACTTGCCGTTCGTACCGGTGATGGCGACGAAGGGGCAATCGGGCGCATGCGCCCGGCGCTCGCGCACGAACAGCTCGACATCGCCGACGATCTCGACACCGGCGGCGCGCGCAAGCTCGGCGCTCCAGTGCGGCTTGGGATGGGTCAGCGGCACGCCGGGCGACAGCACCAGCGCATCGATGGTCTTCCAGTCGAGATTGCGCAGGTCCCCGGTCCGGATGCCGGCCGTGGACGCGTTCTCGACGCTTGCCGGGCTGTCGTCCCAGGCGGTGACGTCGGCGCCGCCCGCGGCAAGCGCCAGCGCCGTCGCAAGGCCGGAGCCGCCGAGCCCGAAGAGCGCGACGGCCTTGCCTTTGAAGGTGGTGACCGGGATCATCTGAGCCTTACCGCAGCTTGAGCGTGGAAAGGCCGACCAGCGCCAGAACGACGGCGATGATCCAGAAGCGGATGACGACCTGGCTTTCCGTCCAGCCCTTCTTCTCGAAGTGGTGGTGGATCGGCGCCATCAGGAAGACGCGCTTGCCGGTGAGTTTGAACGAGGCGACCTGAATGATGACCGACAGGGTCTCCATGACGAAGAGACCGCCGATGATCGCCATGACGATCTCGTGCTTGGTGGCGACGGCGACCGTGCCGATCAGGCCGCCAAGGGCCAGCGAGCCGGTGTCGCCCATGAAGATGGCGGCCGGCGGCGCGTTGAACCACAGGAAGCCGAGGCCAGCACCGATGACGGCGCCGAGCACGACGGCTAGCTCGCCGGTGCCGGGCACGAAATGGATCTGCAGATAGTTGGAAAACACCGCGTTGCCGGCGAGATAGGCGATGACGCCGAAGGAGGCGGCCGAAATCATGACGGGAACGGTGGCGAGGCCGTCGAGACCGTCGGTCAGGTTCACCGCGTTGCCGGCCGCCACGATGACGAAGCCGCCGAAGAGCACGAAGAAGATGCCGAGATTGATCAGCAGGTCCTTGGCGAAGGGGAAGGCGATGGAGGAGCCGAAGGTGGAGCCCGCGGCCCCGGCCGAAAGCGAGGCCCGCATCATGAAGTAGGTGGCAGCGCCCGCGATGATGAATTCGAGGCCGAGGCGCGCCTTGCCGGAAAAGCCCTTGTCGGTCTGCTTGGTGACCTTCAGGTAGTCGTCGTAGAAGCCGATGGCGCCAAAGCCGAGTGTGACGAGCAGCGTCGCGACCACATAGACGTTGGAAAGGTCGGCCCACAGGAGCGCGCTGCCGACGATGCCGGCGAGGATCATCAGGCCGCCCATGGTCGGGGTGCCGGCCTTCTTGAAATGGGTCTGCGGCCCGTCGGCGCGGATCGGCTGGCCCTTGCCCTGGCGAATGCGCAGCGAGGAAATGATCATCGGCCCGAACAGGAAGACGATCGTTGCCGAGGTGAACAGCGCAGCGCCGGTCCGGAAGGTAATGTAGCGGAACAGGTTGAACACCTGAACGGTGTCAGCCAGCTCGACGAGCCAAAGCAGCATTGTCACCCTTTCCCCAAAGATTCCCCGAAGCGTCCCCGGTGTGACCGACCGGAGATGGGAAGCAAATCACATAAAAGATAAGGTCCGGCGGACGTCTGCCCGGCCGAACCTCCCTCAACTCTCGCGTTCCCTCTCGGGGAGCGCCGGATATTTGTCAAGCAGGGCCGCCACGATGCGGCTGAATCCCGTGCCCTTCGACGATTTGACGACCAGGACGTCGCCCGGCCGCACCGCGGCAAGCGCATGGGCGGCAAGCTGGTCGGCCGTCTCGCGATATTCCGTCTCGGTGCCCTCGGGCAGCGCGTCGCGCAACGCCGCCATGTCGGGGCCGCCGAGCCAGACCGTGCCGATACCGGCATCGACGAGCGGTTCGGCAAGCCCGGCATGCACGGCCGGCGAATGTTCGCCCATTTCCAGCATGTCTCCGAGCACGGCGATGCGCCGGCCATCGTCCTGCGGCGCGGCATCGCGCAACAGCGCGATCGCGGCCCGCATCGAGGCGGGATTGGCGTTGTAGCTTTCGTCGATCAGCGTGAACCAGCCGCCGTCCTTGGCGAGGCGGTAACGCCGGCCGCGGCCCTTCTCGGCCTGCATGGTGGCAAGGCCGGCCATGGCCTTCTCGATATCGCCGCCGGCCAGATGCACGGCGCCGAGCACGGCCACAGCGTTTTCGGCGATGTGCCGGCCGGGCGCGCCCATCGGCACTTCCAGCGTCTGCCCGCCGACCGAGGCGCGCAGCAGGCTGCCCTCGCCGCCGCTGACGAAATCGAGCAGGCGGAAATCGGATTTCGGATCGGCGCCGAAGCTGTGCACATGCGCGACGCCGGCGGCCTTGGCCGCCTTTTCGAGAAAGGCGAACTGCTCGTTGTCGCGGTTGAGCACCGCGTGGCCGCCCGGCACGACGCCGTCGAAGATTTCCGCCTTCGCGGCAGCGATCTCTTCGAGGTCGCGGAAATTGCCGAGATGGGCCGGGGCGATCGTGGTGATCATGGCGACATGCGGGCGCACCATGCCGACCAGCGGGCGGATCTCGTTGGCATGGTTCATGCCGATCTCGAAGATGCCGTAGTCGGTGGTCTCCGGCATGCGCGCCAGCGTCAGCGGCACGCCCCAATGATTGTTGAAGGAGGCAACCGAGGCATGCACGCTGCCGGAGGGCGACAGCGCCTGGCGCAGCATCTCCTTGGTCGTCGTCTTGCCGACCGAACCGGTGACGGCGATAATGCGGGCGGCCGTGCGGTCGCGCGCCGCGCAGCCGAGATCGACCAGCGCCTGCAGCACGTCCGGCACGACGATCATCGGCGTGACGAGCCGTCCGAGCGCCGGCAGCTTGCCTTCGCTGACGACGAGCAGTCCCGCGCCGTTGGCGACGGCGAAGCTCGCGAAATCGTGGCCATCGACGCGGTCGCCCTTGATGGCGAAGAAGGCTTCGCCGGGCGCGATGGCCCGGCTGTCGATGGAAATGCCGGTCACGCCCTCGGGCAGATTGCCGATGGGGCGGCCATGCATGGCCGCGATGAGATCAGCGCTGGTCCAGAGCCATTTCACCGGTCGAGTTCCTCCAGGGCCTTGCGCAGTTCGGCATGGTCGGAGAAAGGCAGCGTGACCGCACCGACGGTCTGGCCTTCCTCATGCCCCTTGCCGGCGACGATCAGCGTGTCGCCCGACTGCAGCATCTCCACGGCGCTGCGGATCGCCGCTGCGCGGTCGCCGATCTCCGTCGCGCCCTTGGCGGCGGCCATGATCTCGGAACGGATGACGGTAGGAACCTCGGAGCGCGGATTGTCGTCGGTCACGATCACCACGTCCGCAAGACGGGTGGCGATCTCGCCCATGATCGGCCGCTTGCCCTTGTCGCGGTCGCCGCCGCAGCCGAAGACCACGATGACGCGGCCCGTCGTGAAGGGGCGCACCGACGTCAGCACGTTTTCGAGCGCGTCGGGCTTGTGCGCGTAATCGACATAGGCGAGCGCGCCGTTCCTGGCATGGCCGACCAGTTCGAGACGGCCGGCGGCGCCGATGAGCTTTTCCAGCGCCGCCATGGCGACGGCGGCGGGAACGCCCGTCGAGATGGCAAGGCCGGCCGCGACCAGCGCATTGGCCACCTGGAAGTCGCCGGCGAGCGGAATGTGCACTTCGAAGATCTCGTCGCCGATATGGATTTCGGCGGTCTGCTTGTGGCGGAAATGCTCGACGCGCTTCAGCGCCAGGAAGTCGCCCTTGCGGCCGACCGTGCGCACGTCGAGACCGGCTTTGCGCGCCGCGTCGATGGCGACGCCCGACCATTCGTCATCGGCATAGATGACGGCCGGCGCGCCCTTTGCGAGCAGCGTATCGAAGAGCCGCATCTTGGAGGCCATGTAGTGCTCCACCGTCGGGTGGTAGTCCATATGGTCGCGGCCGAGATTGGTGAAGGCGGCGGCGGCGAGCCTGACGCCGTCGAGGCGCGACTGGTCGAGCCCGTGGCTGGAAGCTTCCATCGCCGCATGGGTGACGCCGGCATCGGCAAGCTCGGCGAGCAGCGCATGCAGGGAAACCGGATCGGGCGTCGTCAGCGAGCCGTAGTCGTTGCGGCCGGGGGCGACGACGCCGGTCGTGCCGATCATCGCGGCCGCATGGCCGGCATGCGCCCAGATCTGGCGCGTGAAGGAGGCGACGGAGGTCTTGCCGGCGGTGCCCGTCACGGCGACCATGGTTTCCGGCTGGCGGCCGTGGAAGCGCGCGGCGGCAAGGGCCAGGAAACGGCGCGGTTCGGCGACGGCGACGACCGGAGCCGACGCTTCGACCGGCGTTCCGGCGGCAACGACGACGGCGGCGGCGCCGCGGGAAAGCGCATCGGCGATGAAGGCGCTGCCATTGGCCTTGGTGCCCGAGACGGCGACGAAGAGATCGCCCGGCTTGACCGTCCGGCTGTCGCTCGTGATGCCGCTGACGTCGAGGGAAGCTACGGCGCTCGAGAGTTCGATTTCGGGTCCGGCAAGGTCACTGATCTTCATTGTCCGCTCTATGTGCTTTCTGTGGGCGCCGTTTCGTTTCCGAATCGGCGTCCCGTCTTCTCCGTTCAATAAGACACAAGCATGGCAGACCCGTCCTCACCGAATTTCGGCTTTACACCGAGAAGCGCGGCGGAGCGGCGGATGATCTCGCCCACCATCGGCGCGGCGTTGAGGCCGGCGGTGCGTCCACCGCCCTCGCCCGTCTGCGGCGCGTCGATGAAGGTCAGCACGACATATTTCGGATCGTCGATCGGGAAACCGGACAGGAAGGCGTTGAAGTTCTGCGTGTTGGAGTAACGCCCGCCGACCACCTTGTTGGCGGTGCCCGTCTTGCCGCCGACATTGAAGCCGGGCACGAGCGAGCGCCGGCCGGAACCGTCGTTCGCGTTGAGCTTGAAGAGATAGCGCATGCTGTCGACCGTCGAGGGGCCGATGACGACCTTGGCGATCTCGTCGGCCTCTTCCTTCGTGCGCGGCAGGAAGGTGGGGTTGATGAGCTTGCCGCCGTTGATGAGCGCCGCGCCCGCCACCGCCGTCTGCAGCGGGGTGGTGGAAACGCCGTGGCCGAAGGAGATGGTGATCGAGTTGATCTTCTTCCATTCGCGCGGCTGGCTCGGGGTCTTCACCTCGGGCAGTTCGGTGTCCATGCGGGTGAGCAGGCCGAGACGCGTCAGGAATTCCTTGTGCCCCTCGATGCCGACGACGTCGGCCATCTTGGCCGTGCCGATGTTCGAGGAATACTGGAAGATTTCCGGCACGGTCAGCACGCGATGCTTGCCGTGGAAGTCCTTGATCGTGAAGCCGCCGATGCGGATGGGCGCGCGGGCGTCGAAGCTGTCGGTCAGCTTCACCTTGCCCGAATCGAGCGCCATCGCCGTCGTGAAGCTCTTGAAGGTCGAACCCATCTCGAACGTGCCGTTCGACATGCGGTTCATCCAGCCTTCCTTGGCCCCTTCCGCCGGCTTGTTCGGGTCGTAGTCGGGATAGGAGGCCATGGCGAGGACTTCGCCGGTATGCACGTCGAGCACGACGGCGCCGGCAGCGATCGCCTTGTACTTCTCCATGCCTTCCTTGACGACTTCGCGCACGATGGCCTGGACGCGCAGGTCGATGGACAGGCGCACCGGCTCCAGCTTGGCGTCGCTCGTCATGCCGATGGCGGCAAGGTCGGCAAGGCCCTGGCTGTCGATGTAGCGCTCCATGCCGGCAATGCCGCGGTTGTCGATATTGACGTGGCCGACGATGTGCGAGGCGGTGGCGCCGCCCGGATAGAAGCGGCGCTTTTCCGGCCGGAAGCCGACGCCGGGAATGCCGAGCGCCAGGATGCGGCTCTGCTGTTTCGGGGTGAGCTGACGCTTGAGCCACTGGAAGCGGGATTTGGAGGTGAGCTTACGATAGGTGCCGCGACGGTCGAGGTCGGGCATCACGGTCGCCAGCATTTCCACGGCCTCGTCCGCGTCGACGATCTTGTGCGGCTCGGCATAGAGCGAGACGGTGCGGATGTCGGTGGCGAGGATTTCGCCGTTGCGGTCGACGATGTCGGGGCGCGAGGCCATCAGGTGGTCGGCCGGGCCGATGGAGGAGACGGTTTCCGGCGAAGCCATGCCGTATTGCACGAGGCGGCCGCCGATGACGGCATAGACCATGCCGAAGCAGCAGATGATGACGGCGACGCGGCTGCGGGCCTGCGAACCGGTGCGCTTGCGCGTGCCTTCGAAGGACTGCCCGCCGTTTCCGCCGGTCCGGGCGTTGTTGTTGCCGCCGGCGCTGAAATGCGCCTTGCTCTTCAGGTCCATGATGCGGGAGAGGAACGACATCAGTTGGCCACCGATCCGGTTTGGATTGCGTCCGTGCCCGAGGCCTTCTTCTTGTTCTTCTTGGCGCCGTCGGCCACCTTCTCGTCCTTGGCCGGCTCCAGCGCCGGCAGTTCGTCCGTGCGCATCGGCAGTTCGTTCGGCTGCGCGAGCTGGGTCGATTCGGTCGGCACGAGCTTCAGATCGGCCTCGAAGGTCTTCACGAGACGGTTCAGCCGGTTCGGCTGGGTCAGGAGCGCCCAGTCGGCCTTGAGAAGGTCGATCGTGTCTTCCTCCAGCTTGATCTCGGCATCGAGCTTGCGCACCTCTTCGAGCTTGTTCTCGGCCTGGTGCTTGATCGAATAGGTGACGGTGGCTGCTGCGGTCATGACGGCGATCATCACGACATCAAGGGTACGGAACATCACTCAGCTTCCCATCTTCTCGATGCTGGCAAGGTTTGGCAGGTTGAAAATGGACAGATCATCCGTCCCGGCAGGGGCGCTGGTGCGCTCGCCTGCCCTCAGCTTCGCGGATCGGGCGCGCGGATTGACCGCGCTCTCCTCGTCGCTGGCCGCCACCATAGGGCGCCCGACTGGTGCGAAGGTTGCGGCTTTGTCGTGAACTTCCGGCAGATGGCGCGATCCGGCGGCCTTGCCGGAACGATCCTGGAAGAATTTCTTGACGATGCGGTCTTCCAGCGAATGGAAGGAAACGATGACGAGGCGACCACCCGGTTTCAGCGCGCGCTCGGCGGCGATCAGCGCTTCGGCCAGTTCCCCGAGTTCGTCGTTGACGAAAACGCGCAGCGCCTGGAAGACGCGCGTCGCCGGATGGATCTTGTCCTTGGCCTTGCGCGGCGTCGTCAGCTCGATGAGGTTGGCGAGCTGGCGGGTCGTCGTGAAGGGCTCCTTCTCGCGTGCCTTCTCGATGGCGCGCGCGATGCGGCCGGCCTGTTTCTCCTCGCCGAGGAAGCCGAAGATGCGGATGAGGTCGGAGACCTTGGCGCGATTGACGACATCGGCCGCCGAGACGCCGGAGGCCGACATGCGCATGTCGAGCGGGCCGTTCTTCTGGAAGGAAAAACCGCGATCGGCTTCGTCGATCTGCATGGAGGAGACGCCGATATCAAGCACGACGCCGTCGAGCCCGCCTGCGGGCGCATGCGCGGCGAGATCGGAGAAGCGGGAATGGATGAGGGAAAGCCGGCCGCCGGAGGCCTTGACCAGCTCCTGCCCGCCGGCAATGGCCGTCGGGTCGCGGTCGAGACCGATCACGTCGGCGCCGGCCGCAAGGATGGCCGACGTATAGCCGCCTGCGCCGAACGTGCCGTCGAGGATGACCTGACCGGGCTTCGGCGCGAGCGCTTCGAGGACTTCGGAGAGAAGAACCGGAATGTGACGGACCGGTCCGCCATCGGCATCAGAAAAACCTCCGCCAAGATCCGCCGCCATTCCGATTCTCCGTCTTACTCCGAGCCCAGACCTCGCGTTCTGAACTCTTCCCGGGCAGCCGCCTGCGTGGCTAGAAATGTCTGCGGCGCCCAGAGCTGAAAATGATCCGCCCGACCGACAAAGGTCACGTCCGTCGTGATGCCCGTGAAGTCCCGGATGAAATCCGTGACCGGCAGGCGCCCCTCCGAATCGAGCTTCATGAAGACGCCGCCCCCGTGAATGAGGAGCGACATCCGGTTGGCTTTCGGCGAAAACACGTCCTCGCTGGCGATCTGGCGCTCGAAACGATCGAGCAGATCCAGCCCGCCGACGCTGATCGCCGGAAACAGGAAATCCTGGAAGCAATAAAGTTCCCGGATGTCGCGCCGCGCGAGCACGGAGCGGAACGCCGAAGGAACGGAAACCCTCCCCTTGGCATCGACCCTGTTCGTCGCATTCGACAGGAACCGGTTCATGACGCGATACAGCCGCTTCCAAACCCGGAGCGCTGTGCATCCACCCCGGCATGACCAACATTACGACACGCACACGAACCTGCCCCGATGCTACGCGGATGCGTCGCACCGTCCCCGGACGGTTTGCCTCAAAGCTTTGCGATGAACGGACGCTCATGCGTCCTCGTGCAGTGTGATTTTGGGATACCATGGGACCATATGGGCGTCAATGGGAAGAGACCTCGTTCCCCGTACTCAGACCGTCAAACGTTTATAAGGCGTTAAGTTTAACAAAAGGTTAGGAAGCCCCTGCCAACGCCTTGTATTTGCAGGCGGCAAAACAGGGTGCGCGCGTTTGCCAACCCACGACAAGGCATGCGCGAACTCCAAGGAATTCAGCGCATTAGCAGATCGTAAAAAAATCGTCTCGGAAGGGAGATTTTTGCCAGTTGGCCTGTAAGCCGGGTTCTGTATGGCTCCGGCCGAAACCGGAACGTGGCAGCCATTCATCTGGGACCGGACTTGCGCCCGGCCTCTTGCAACCCACCCGGATGACCGGCCCGGAAACGGGCTGGACCGCTTGCGCGGCCCGCGTCATCCCTATTCGGTTTTGCTCCCGGTGGGGTTTACCTTGCCGTCCATGTCGCCATGGCCGCGGTGGGCTCTTACCCCACCCTTTCACCCTTACCTTCCGAGGAAGGCGGTTTGCTTTCTGTGGCACTTTCCCTGGGGTCGCCCCCGCCGGACGTTATCCGGCACCGTGTTTCCGTGGAGCCCGGACTTTCCTCACCCTGCGGCCTTTCGACCCTTGCAAGGCGCGGCTGCCCGGCCAACTGGCAGGGGCTGACTAGCCCATGCCGAACAGAAAGGCCAGAGCCTCAGCGGAAATGAACGGCGAAATCCGTCGTGTAGTCCGGTTCGTCCATTCGCCCGCGAATCACGAGCTCGGCGCCGATGCGGCCAATCTCGTCCGAACTCTTCGCCGCCGCCCCGTTGCCGCCGGTCAGGAGCGCGATGCGTTCGCCCGCAACGAAACCGGCATAGGGGTAACCGTGGGTGGTATAGGTCGTGACGCAGGGCGCGGAAAGGAGGCGCACCGGCGCGAGGTCCGGGATGGACCGGGCCAGCAGGCGCCTGAGATGGGCGATTGCCTCCGGCCGCCCTTCCCCACGGAACCAGTCGCCGATCGCCCGCTCGTCCTCGATCATCACATCTATCGGGTCGCCGCCGATCTTGAGATAGGTCTTGCCATCGGGATAGAGGATCGGCGGCAGGAAATAGAAGTGATCGGCCGGCCCCGCGCTTTCGTCGATCCAGGACGGCATGCCGCGATAGGCCTCCGCCTGCCCCGGCGACAGCTCGGCCAGCACCACCGTTCGCGCCTTGACGACCAGCGCCGGCATGCGCGGCAGCAGCCCCGGCGCCCGCGAAAAACCGCCCGTCGCCACCAGCACGCGGCCGCCCGTGAGCGAACCGCCGCCCTTCTGCGCCACCGAGGCACGGTCGCCGGCCTCCGTCACGGAAACCACGTCGTCGAGCAGGCAGATGCCGCCCGCCTTTTCGAAGCAGGCGACCTGCGCCGCCACGAGCTTGCGCGGATCGACATAGCCCGCGCCCTTCGGCTCGAAGACGCCGGAGGAGGCCTCCGGCAGATCGAACCACGGGAAGCGCGCCCGCAACGCGGAACGATCGAGCAAGGGGGCCTCCAGCCCATAACGCTCGGCGACGGCCACCACCGCATTGACGAAATCGCCGCCGTCGGGGCCACTGATCAGGCAGCCGACCTCGCCGTAGAAACCGATGCCGCTCTCCGCCTCGATCTCCCGGTAGCGGGCGATGGAGCGCCGGGCGAGCAGTGCCCAGTCGGGGTCCTGGTCGATGGTGCGGGTAATGCGGCCGCTGTCGTAGTGGCTGGAGAACACGCCGTCATGCGTCCGCCAGTCCGCCGGTTCGCCCCGGCCGACGAGCGCCACGGTGGCGCCCGTTCTGGCAAGATGCCGCGCGGCCGCCGCGCCCATCATGCCCCTGCCCACCACGACGAAATCGAAATGCCGAACCATGCTGCGCCCTCACCTTCCGGCATGGCATAGCATGGCCGCGGGCCGATTCCAGCCCGCGAAGGAGGTGCGGCGGCTCAGTCGATGTAGCTCTGCACCTTGCCGCAATAGCGCTTGGAGACCGGATTCATGCGCTTGGCGCCATGGCCGGCATTGTACTTCAGGATGGTGCCGCAGGTCGTGCCGCCGCCCAGTTCGTGGGCCATGGCGAGATACTTCATGCCGAACTTGATGTTCGTCTCGGGGTCGTAGAGCCCCTTGCTGCTGCCGCGATAGCCCATCATGCGCGCCGTCGCCGGCTTGATCTGCATGAGGCCGATTTCGCCGGCGCTGCCGCGGGCCCGCGGGTTGAAATTGCTCTCGACGCGCACGACGGCATGGGCAAGATCGACCGGAACGCCATAGGCCTTCGCATAGGACTGAATCATGCCGGAATAGCTCGCGGTCTTCAGTTCCGCCGTCAGCGGGTTGTCGGCCTTCGGATAGCCGGTCGTGCTCTTGAAGGTCTTCAGCTTGCCGACGACAACGCCGTTCTTGCTGGAAACGGTCTTGCGCTTACCCCTCTTGCCCGAGGTCTTGCGGGTCTTTTCCTTGCCTTCGACCTTTTCCTTCTGGGTGTTCTGAGCGTTCGGAAACAGCGTCCGGGCACTCCAGATCCGGTCGTCGCCGGGGCTTGCATGCGCCATGCCGGCCGAAAAAACAGACACGGAAAGGCAGGCCGCGCTGATGGCAGCAAGAAGTCTTCTCATCTAGTTGTCGTCTCCAAAAGGCGCAAAGGCAGAGCCTCGGCCCGCGGCGATCCAAGCCGCGCACCCTGCGCTAACGTCTCGATCCTGTTGATTGCGATCAGGCCCTGACCGCATGTTGCGCTGCAACGAACGCAGCCTGAAAGAACATGTCCAATCGGGTCAGGATGTGGCGAACCGGTAAACTTCTGTTACAGGCTGTAATATTCTAATGAACGCATAGGCTGTCAGGCCGCCAGTCGCGGCAGTGCGGTGAGCAGGCGATGGAGCGTATCGATGGTGGAAAAATCGGCGATGCCATCCACCCGTTCCGGTCGAAAATGACGCTGGAAAGCGTCGACCGCACCGTGGGTTTTTCCCGAATAAACGCCATCGATATCAACATCATAGCCGTAGAGCGACAGCATGGTCTGCAGCGCTTCCACCGGCTGGCCGGCATCCCCCTGCTGGAAGAAGCGCCCGCCGGCGATCGGCGACGGCGCAACCCAGTGCCCGACGCCTGCCGCATGGAGGCGTCCCCAGGGGAATTTTTCACCCGGATCAACCTTGCGCACGGGGGCCACATCGCTGTGTGCCAGCACCCTCTCGGGGGCAATTCCCCACCTTCCGCCACAATCGAGACACAGTTCGATGACCGCCGCGATCTGCGCATCGGGAAAATCCGGCAGGCCGCCGGGGTGACCGGGATTGGCGATTTCGACGCCGATGGAGGCAGAATTGATGTCGACCTCGCCCTTCCAGAAGCTCTTTCCGGCGTGCCAGGCACGGTCCGCCTCGCTGACGAGCTGCTCGACGCGGCCGTCCTCGTGGACGAAGTAATGACAGGAGACCTGGCTTTCGGGCGCGCGAAGCCACTTCAGCGCGCCGTCCGCCGTTGCCATGCCGGTATAATGCAGGAGGATGATATCGGGCCTGCGCCCGCCCGCCCGCTCGCCGAAGTTCGGCGACGGCGCGGCGGTCGCGCCGGCATAGTCACATGTGAATGCGCTCATGCAGCGCAGCGTTCCTTCTCGATCGCCTCATAGGCAGCGTTGAGCGCGGCCATGCGGTCGTTCGCAATCTGATGGAACTCGGCCGGCACGCCACGCGCCACCAACCTATCAGGATGGTTCTCCGAGGCAAGTACCCGATAGCGCTTGCGGATCTCGGCGAAGTCGTCGCTGGGCTTCACGCCGAGCACCTTGTAGGGGTCGCGGCCGCTGATATGGACATGGCGCGCGGTGATCTGCTCGAAGCGCTCGTCCGCCATGCCGAAGATTTCCGCGACGCGGCCGAGGAAGGCCATTTCCTTCTCGTGGATCAGGCCATCGGCCTTGGCGATGTGGAACAGGCCGTCGACGATGTCCTCGAGGATCGGGCAATTCTTCTCACAGGAGACGCAAAGCGCCTTCATCTTCTCCGCATAGGCCTCGTAACCCGAGACGTCCTGGCGCGCGAGGTTATAGAGCCGGGCGACATTGGCCGCCTGGTTGTCGGGATATTTGAAGATGTCCTTGAAGGCATCGACCTCGGCGGTCGTCACGATGCCGTCCGCCTTCGCCATCTTGGCGGAAAGCGCGATCATCGCGACGGAGAAGGCGACTTGCCGGCGGGTTTCCGGGTCGCCCTCGAAGAGCGTCCGCACGGCCTCGACCACGCCGGACAGCACGTTGCTGGCGGCATCCGAGACCATGCCGACGAGGCGATCCCACACGGCACTGATGAAGCAACTGGGCGAATTCTGGAACATAAGGTGATCTTGATCAGACAATTGCAGGGAAAGCAAGGCGGGAAACGTCAGGATGACAAAATTTTGATGTCCCTCAATAAGTGGATGCATCCGATTTTTTCGCGCCGGGATTTTTGCCTGTGGAGCATAAAAGACAATCCGTCACAGAGCGCGGATAAGTTCACCGCGCCGTTTCCCTTGAGGGGATTCTGCGCTAGAGAACGCCCACCCATCGAGACGTGCTGAAGCCGAGGAGGAATTATGGCCAAGCAGAAAGTCGCAATGCTGACCGCCGGCGGGCTCGCGCCCTGTCTGTCGTCCGCCGTCGGAGGCCTCATCGAACGCTACAGCGACGTCGCGCCCGAGATCGAGCTCGTCGCCTATCGCTCGGGCTATCAGGGCCTCCTGCTTGCCGACCGGATCGAAATCACCAGGGACATGCGCGAGAAAGCGCCCCTCCTCCATCGCTATGGCGGCTCACCCATCGGCAACAGCCGCGTGAAGCTGACGAATGCGGCCGACTGCGTGAAGCGCGGCCTCGTCAAGGAAGGCGAGAACCCGTTGCGCGTGGCGGCTGAACGCCTCGCCAAGGACGGCATCACCATCCTGCACACCATCGGCGGCGACGACACCAACACGACGGCGGCCGACCTTGCCGCCTATCTCGGCGCCAACGGCTACAATCTCACCGTCGTCGGCCTGCCGAAGACGGTCGACAACGACGTCGTGCCGATCCGCCAGTCGCTCGGCGCCTGGACGGCCGCCGAAGTCGGCGCCGGCTTCTTCGACCATGTCAGCAACGAGCAGAGCGCCGCGCCGCGCACCCTCGTCGTGCATGAGGTGATGGGACGTCATTGCGGCTGGCTCACCGCCGCCACGGCCCGCGCCTATATCCAGAAGACCAGCGGCAATGACTATGTCGACGGCTTCATGATGAACAAGCAGCTGAAGAACATCGACGGTCTCTACCTGCCGGAGCTGGACTTCAATCTGGACGCCGAGGCCGAGCGCCTGCGCGCGGTCATGGATCGTGCCGGCTTCGTCACGCTGTTCGTCTCGGAAGGCGCCTGCCTCGACGCCATCGTCGCCGAGCGCGAAGCCTCCGGCGAAACCGTCAAGCGCGATGCCTTCGGCCATGTGAAGATCGACACGATCAATGTCGGCAACTGGTTCTCCAAGCAGTTCGCCGCCCTCCTCGGCGCCGAGCGCGCCATGGTGCAGAAGTCCGGCTACTATGCACGTTCCGCGCCGGCCAACCGCGACGACCTGCGCCTCATCCAGAGCATGACCGACCTTGCCGTCGAAAGCGCGCTGAACAAGGTTTCGGGCGTGACCGGCCATGACGAGGGCCAGGGCGGCAAGCTGCGCACCATTGAATTCCCGCGCATCAAGGGCGGCAAGCACTTCGACACCTCGGCCAAGTGGTTCGGCGAGGTGATGGACACGATCGGCCAGAAGTGGAAGCCGGCGTCATAAACCGGCTTGACGGCACAGAACGGCAATGGCTTGCTCCCCGGATCGCACTCGATCCGGGGAGTTTTTTATGTCCTTCGACCATTGGCTCGCTTTCGCCGCCGCCTCCGCCATCATGCTCGCCATCCCCGGCCCGACGATCCTTCTCGTCATCTCCTATGCGCTCGGCCACGGAAGGCGTACGGCGAGCGCCACGGTCGCCGGCGTCGCGCTCGGCGATTTCACCGCCATGACCGCCTCCATGCTCGGCCTCGGCGCGCTGCTCGCGACCTCGGCCGCCATTTTCACCGTGCTCAAATGGGTGGGCGCGGCCTATCTTGTCTGGCTCGGCATCAAGCTCTGGCGCGCGCCCGTCACGGTGGGCGCGGAAGGCGCCGCTCCGGCGGAGGAAAAGCCCTTCCGGATCTTCGCGCACGCCTATGTCGTGACGGCGCTCAACCCCAAGAGCATCGTCTTCTTCGTCGCCTTCCTGCCGCAGTTCCTCGACCTCTCGCAGCCCATGCTGCCGCAGATGGCGATCTTCGAGATCACCTTCCTGACGCTCGCCACCCTCAATGCGTTTTCCTACGCCCTCCTCGCCTCCGCCGCGCGCAAGACCATCCGCAAACCCTCGGTGCAGAAGGTCGTCAACCGCACCGGCGGCACGCTGTTGATCGGCGCCGGATTGCTGACGGCAGGGCTGAAGCGGGCGGCGGCATGACGCATGGCGAAGCCTGCGGGTTGCCGCTTTGCCCCCGATCGGCTATGAGCGGGGCACGGCCACGGCCGGTTGATTTGCAAAAGCGGGGGCGTTTCGGCGCCTCTGAACCCCGGCAAACCGAGAGCGACGACCATGGCTGATACCCCCGTTACCCGTCCGGCACGCATTGCCGCGCTTGCCTGTGCAGGCCTTCTTGCATCGCTTGCCGGCTGCGCCAGCGTGGCCGAAGACGCAACGACGGCCAGGACGGTGACGCCAGCAACCACACCCATGACCGCAACCACGGACATCGCCGCCGCCGATGGCGCGACGATCGAAGTCGCCTATGCGGCCCTGCCCGTCGCCAAACCCGGCACGGAAAACACACCGCTCGCCCTGCCGACGCCGATTGCCGTCGCGAGCGATGCCGGCGCCGCCGTTCCGGTCTCCGCCCTTGCGGAAGCCAAGGCCGTGACGGGCGCTGCCGCCGCCACCACCGCGCTTGCCGGCAATACGGGCGCTGCCGTGAACCCGGTCGCCGAAATGCCGCAGACCTACGACACCGTCATTGGCGTTTCCGTCATGGAGCCGGGCTTCGACACGGGCGAACCGGAAGGCCTCGAACAGCTCGTCGCCACCCACAAGATCGTGCCGATGGCAAAGCCCGCCATGATCAGCAATGCCGTCCTGACCACCGACACGCGTCTTGTCGTGCCGCAGGCCGACCAGCCGTTCAAGAAATCCGGCACGCCGATCGATGCGCTGATCACCAAATATGCCGCCCTCTACGGCATTCCGGAATCGCTGCTGCATCGCGTCGTGAAGCGGGAAAGCACCTACAATCCGCGGGCCTTCAACCGCGGCCACTACGGTCTCATGCAGATCAAGTATTCGACGGCCAAGAGCATGGGCTACGAAGGCCCGGCCGAAGGCCTGTTCGACGCGGAGACCAACATCAAATATGCCGGCAAGTATCTGCGCGGCGCATGGATGGTCGCCGACGACAAGAACGACGGCGCGGTGCGCCTCTATGCGGCCGGCTACTACTATCACGCCAAGCGCAAGGGCCTGCTGGACGAGACCGGGCTGCGCTAGAGTTTGTCAGGGAAAAGTGGGAACCGGTTTTCCCGAAAAGACAAACGAAAACAAAAGAATTTAGAGCATTTCCCAGCCGAAGCGGGATCGCTTCGGCGTCGGATTATGCGGTAAAACAAAAAGCTAGAGCATTTTGGGTGAACCGGATTTCACTGGAAATGCCTAAGTCTTCAATCCCGGCGTCCGATAGGTCGGACTTCGCCGTGAACCGGCGCACTGGAGGCCGTTGTCGGTCAGCCCCCTGTGGATATCGCAGGCATGACAGCCATCACCCGCCTCCATGAAATCTGACGCCGGCCGAAGCGGGATCACCGCCGGCCTTCGCTGCGCATTTCGGCCAGCGCACGGATCGCATCCCTTTGCCCGGTCTCGCCGAGCGCCTCGAACAGCCGCAGCGCATCGCCGCGCATGCCGAGATTCTTGTAGGCATAGGCGCGCAGCACCATCAGGTCGGTCGGTTCGGCGCGCAGCTGGCTGCGCTGATCGAGAAAGGCGATCGTCTCGCGATAGCGCTTGGCGCGGAAACTGCTGACGGCGCGATCGCCCAGGATGGCGACCTGCAGCTCGGCACCACGGCGCTGATCGAGCGTCGCCCTGGTCGCGGCAACCGCGGCATCGCTGGTCAGCCCGACACGCAGATAGGCAAGGCTCTGGCCGTAGGCGGCATCGCTCCTCGTGCGCCCCTCGCCAGCAAGCGCCACCTCGAAGGCCTGCGCGGCCTCCATCGGCCGGTTGCGCTCCATCAGGCACCAGCCAAGCGAAAGCGCGGTGGCCGGGGCAAGCCGCGCAGGATTGCGGGTGCTGCGGCAATCGGCCGAAACGGTCGACGCCGTGTTCGCGCGCCGCACCGTGCGCACCACGCGCTGCGGCCGCACGGCAACTTCTTCCACGATCGGACGGGTCGTCACACGCTCGCCGGTCCGGGCAAGTCGGGGCTGTTTGCCGATGGCGGCGCGCGCCGTTCCGTCATCCGTGGCCTCGTCTTCACCGAGCCGTGCGATGCGCTCGGACTGTCCGGCCCAGGCCTGCTTGAGCGCGGCAAGGCCGGCCTCGTCCTCAAGCCGCAGATGCGCCACGCCGAGGCCATAGGCGGCGGGCTCGTCATCCGTCTTCCATTCCAGCACCTGGGCGAACCACTCCGCGGCGGTCGCCGGCTGGTCCATGGCCAGCGCATACCAGCCGAACTGCTCCCCCGTCTCGGGGTGTTTTTCCTCCACGGTCACCTGCGCGATGCGGCCAAGCACCTTGGTGTCAAGCTTCGGCGGCGGATCGAGTGCGAGCAGGTTGGCGGTGGCGGCAAGATAGGTTTGCCTCGCCTGATCGGAACTGGTGCGCCAGGCATACATCACGTCTTCGGCCTCTGCCGGCATCTTACGGGCCAGCAGGATGAGCGCGAGGCCCTGCGCGGCGGAGGCAGAATCCTCGACGGCGCGCGCCTTGCGGAAGAACGGCTCGGCAATCGCATTCTGGTCGCGGCGCAGGTGATACCACCCCAGCAGCAGCGCATCGGAGGCAAGCCCCTCGTCGGCGACCAGCTTTTCGACCAGCTTCAGATAGGTCGGCGCGACGGCAAGCGTCGCATCCTCGTCGCCTTCCCCGACGAAACGGCGGGCAAGGTCGCTGCGGATCGCGTCGAATTCCTTGACGCCGTCAGCCCCGGTGCGCTCGCGTGACAGCAGGTCCTGCATGTCCTTGTAGTCCAGCATCGTGGAAGCCTTCTGCACCGTTGCCACCCGCACCGGCGCATCGGTGCAGTTGTCGAGCATGTAGCCGTAGGCATCCTTGGCGCGCTGCACGCGATCGGTCCGGGCGAAGGCTTCCGCAACGCGCCACAGCACGTCGGCCTCGGAGCAGGTGAGCAGGCTGGACGTCTCGGCGGCCAGACGCACGACATCGTCGCTCTTGCCGGCATTGGAGGCGGCAATCAGTTCTGCGCGCTTTTCCGCCACGTCGAGCCGCTCGACGAGGTCGGACGGCGGCGTCCATTGCGGGTCCTCCTGCTGGCGCTTGGTGATCGCGGCACGGACGTCTGCATAGCGCGACTGGCTGTAGAGCGCCCACATCGCCTCCAGTTCCCTGTCCTCGTTGACGGGAACGGCAAGGGGATTTTCCGGCGGGATCCAGGTGGGGTAGAGCGCGCGCAGGCGGGCGATCTCGGCATTCAGCCGGGCAATATCGCCGCGCGCGGCGAAATAGCGGAGCGCGCTTTCGTCGACGACGGTGCGGCGCTCCGTCGTGTCGACGGCGGACGTCCCGTTCGTCTGCCCCGTATCGGCCTGGGCAATCTCGAACCGCGTCTGGCCGGCACCCGCGCCAAAAGCATCGTCGGTGCTGCCGGTCGCCACGCCGCCCGCGCCAAGGCGCGGCAGGCCCCTTGTCAGGCCATCGGGCAGGCCGAAAGACAGGCCGGCGACACCGGCCGCGCCAGCCGAGGCGAGGACGAGCGCCATGAGGACCGACTTCATGCCGAACTTCCTTCGGTTTACATCAACCATACGGCCCTCCCCGGCGCGACGCGCCATGGAAACGCCGACGGTGGCCGGGAGAGACCAACCTGCTGCGATAAGACCGCGATAGGGTTAACCATTGGTAAACGCCTCTCTGCCAGTCTTCGGGGGCCCGTGCTCAGGTCGAACGGCCGAAGCGGCGCAAAAGCCCCGACGTCGCAATGCCGAGCAGGATCGACAGGACACAGAAAATAACCGCATAGGCGAGGATGTTGGACGACAGCCAGTTGGCCGCGATCAGCCGGAGATTGGCGAAGGTCCAAGGCTGGGTCGCGACGAACCGCGTGCTGCTGACCGCCCGTGTATCCAGCGTTTCCGTATCCTTGCTTTCGAGCGCCGCATAACCGTCGAGTTGCTGCCAGCCGGCCTCTTGCGCCAGTGCGTCCATGCCGGCGCGCAGGTCCGCGCCCGTGGGCGCCGACACGACCGTCCAGACGGCGGTGCGCTCCGGGCTGTCGCCCTGCGCCACGAGCAGGCGCGCCGTATCGTCGGGCGCCACCCGCGCCTCCTCGCCCGGCAGCAACCGGAGCGAGGAAAGCGAGATATCGAACGTATCCTGTAGCCAGGTCTCGAAGGCCGAGATCTGGCCGCGCCAGGAACCGCCGCGCACCCTAAGCTGCCATTCATCGAGCGCGTCCTGCGTTGCGCCCTGCCCGACCGTACCGTCGGCGGCGCTGCCCCAGCTCGATGCGCTTTCACCCGCGATATGCGCCTGGCCGAGCACCAGGGGCGGCAGCTGCGAGATCGTGCCGACGAGGATGGCATCCCGCTCGCCGATGGCAAGAGCGGATGCTTCCGGGCGCACCTGCAGGGCCCGCCCGCTCGCGACCGCCATCTTGCCGAGGAAGGTCGCGCTGGTCGACAGCGTGTCCTTGTCGAGCCGGTCGAGATAGAGCGCGATGGGACTGACCGCCCGCGAATAGGGAAAGCCCGTGCCCGACAGCGCGGCGAGATTGGGCAGCTGCGCAACGCGCGCGAAACGCGGCATGCGGAATTCGGATGTGTCGAAGAGCGCGAAACGCGGCTCCTCAAGAGCACTGGCGCCAGGAGCGCAGACCTTGTCGGCCGCCGTCATCACGACGGTCTCGATATCGATCCGGTTCGGCCCCGGCCGGAAATGCCGCATGGTGACGCGGATCGGCAGGTGACGGAAAATGCCGCCGTTGCGGCTGGTGATCGGCACCGTCGAGGCAATGTTGCCGTTGACGTAGATGTCGATATGGCTGCCCGGCTGCACCTCGGCCGAATAGGCCGCATCGAGCAACAGCGTCGCTTCGCCATAGGCGCCGGCATAGAAATCCGAGGGCACGCCGATGTCGAAGCCGGTGCGGAAGCGGCGGCCGCTGAATTCGGCGGTGCGCACGCCGAGCGCGGCGAGCTTCAGCGTCGTCTCGCCGGCCAGCAGCGGCATCTCCGCGGCGTTGCGCTGGCGCACGCTGAGCGCTTCGCGCGTCACGCCGAGCGGCCGATCGATAGGCGCGACCATGCCTTCGACCGCAGCTTCGATGGACGGCCAGTCCGGTCCGCTGACGAGGAAGATCTTGTGATCGCCCGAGGGCGCGTCCACGAAGGTCGCGATCGCCGAACTGCGCGCGGCGGCCGGGAGGTTCGACAGGAGCGGCGCCAGATCGCCGGCCGTGCCCAGCATCACCTGCAATTCGCCCGCCGCCCCCTTTGCGGGTAGCGCCTCGACCACATCGAAGACCTGGTTCGGCATCTTCGCCATCAGGGCAAGCCCCTGGCTCAGCCGCATCAGCGCATTGGTGGCGGCCGGCTGACCCATTTCGGGCACGACCATGGTGAATTTCGTCCGTCCGGTCGGGCCGAGGCCGATGGCGGCGATATCGTCGCTCGTCAACAGACGACCGCTGTCGTCGCGCGGCACGCTCAGATAGGTGCGCGTGGAATCGAGTACGGTCCAGAGATCATAGGTCGAGCGGATCGTGCAGTCCGTTCGATGGCGCTGCACGACGTTGAAGGTGACCCGGTTGACGCCCGGACGGAGCAGCTTCGCCGGCAGATCGAAATGCACGTCCTTCGTCCCTTCGGGCGACTGGACGGGCATTTCGCCCACCGTGACGTCATTGACCACGACGGTAAGGCTCGAGACCTCGGGCGCAACGACCACGGCATTGGAATAGCCGAGGTGAAGCGTGGTCCCGGCCGCCGCCTGCTGCGGCGTGAGATAGACCGGAAAGGAACGGCTCGCGGCCTCCCCTTCGAGCATCAGCGACGGTGCCGGAATGATGTAGCGCCGCATGGCAGCGTCGGCGACAGCGGCCGCCTTCTCCGGCACCCTGGTCTCCACGGCGGGCATGTCGCCGTCGGCTGCCGGCTTCGTCTCCGTCGACGGCCCGCGCTCGCCCGACATGTCGAAGGGCGTCGCCTGCTGCGCAAGGGCCGTGGATGCGGTAAACGCGACGAGGAGGCCGACGAGCACGGCCGTGGCAGAAGGCCCCTTCACGATGCCGCCTCCCCCTTGCGCCCACCGCCGAAGCTGCGCAGGAAGTAGATGAGGCCACGGCTGGTCTGGTAAACGGCGATGCCGAGGAACCACAGCGTGCCCCGGACGAGACCGGGATTGCGGCGCCGCGATACCTGGAAATCGCTCCACTGGCTGGAATTGGCGAAGATCAGGTCGGCGACGAGGGAATGGTGACGCGCCACCTCCGGCGTGAAGCGGCAGCCGACGGCAATCACATTGTCGAGATTCTCGATGTTGCGTACGTCGACAGGCAAGGATTCCTCCCCCGCCGCGCCTGATAGCGCGAAGCGCAGATAGGCCCGCGTGCCGGTCGCGACCTCCACCTCCAGGCCGTAGACCTGCACGCGCGCGCCGTTGGCCGAGACATTTTCCAGCGTCGAGGGATATTCACGCCCCGCGATGACGAAGGTGCAGCGCCGCTTGACCGTGACTCGCCGACTTGCCGCCCGCTCGCTCCGCTCGGAAACGACGCCAAGCGCGCAGCCGGCGATGACGAGGTTGAGCAGGTTCCACGCACCGACCACGAAGGTGACATCCGCCTTGTAGGGCTCGGAATAGAACCGGTAGATGCTCATCAGGAAGGCGATGAAGAGGACACCGAAGATGACGAAGAACGGCCGGCTGATCTCGGAAAGTCGCGCCACCTTGATCGATTCGTCCTTCGCGGTAACCTTGAAGGTCGGCTTGGTGGGATTGAGCATGACCGAAACGACGGCGGGCAGCAGATGCACGCTCTGCACATATTCGTAGAGCTCGGAAATCCACGGCCAGCGGAACGAGCCGTAGAGATAGTTCTGCATCATGAGGTTCACGAGCATGTAGGCGAGCGTATAGCCCAGGAACTCGCCGCCGGAGGCCGTGAAGATCTCGAGATCGAAGAAGAGGTAGAAGAGCGGCGCGACGAGGAAGATCGTGCGCGGAAACGGGAACAGCCAGAACAGCATGGACGACATGTAGCAGAGCCGCTGCGGCAGCGAGAGCCCGCGCTTGAGCAGCGGAAATCGGAAGCGCAGGATCTGCATCATGCCCTGCGCCCAGCGGCTGCGCTGGCCGATGAAGCTGGCGAATGTGGCCGGCTGCAGGCCGGCGATCAAGGGTTTGTCGACATAGACGCTGTTCCAGCCGCGCGAATGCAGCGCCAGCGCCGTCTCGCAGTCCTCGGTGATCGAAAGGCCGGAAAAACCGCCCGTCTCGTTGAGCGCCGTGCGCCTGAGCACGGCGGCCGAACCGCAGAAGAAGGCGGCATTCCATTTGTCGAGGCCGCGCTGGATGATGCCGTAGAACATCTCGTTCTCGCTCGGCATGGTCTCGAAGGTGCGCAGGTTGCGTTCCAGCGGATCGGGGTTGAGGAAGAAGTGCGGCGTCTGGACGAGGAAAAGCTTGGGATCGTCGGAGAAATAACCGACCGTCTCGCGCAGGAAATCGCGCGCGGGGGCATGGTCGGCATCGAAGACGGCGATCAGGTCGCCGGTCGAATGCTGCATGCCGTTGTTCATGTTGCCGGCCTTGGCGTGCTCGTTGCGCGCCCGCGTCAGGTAGCGCGCGCCGAGATCCTCGCAGAGCGCCTGAAGGTCGCGGTAGCGCGCCTCCGCCGTCTGCGCCTCGATGACGGCGGCGGCATTGCGCTTCTGTTCCGTGCCGCCGTCGTCGAGCAACCAGACGGTCATCTTGTCGGCGGGATAGTCCATCGCCCTGGCGGCGGCGAGCGTGTTGGCGAGGAGGCCGATATCCTCGTTGTAACTCGGCACGAAGACATCGACCGACGGCAGCTTGCCGTCGGCCGCCTTGCGGCTCTTGCGCGGCGGCAGCGGCATGGCCACGACGAAGAGGCTGAGCGCCAGCATCATCACGCTGTACATTTCCGCGAGATAGAGCAGGAAACCGGGAATGAAGTTTTCCAACTGGTTGAGCGGCGGCAGCGTGCTGGTCGTGCGCCAATAAACGTAGCGCAGCACGACCGCGGTGCCGAAGGCCAGCGCGATCAGACGCCAGATGCCGTCGGCGCGCAGCACCTTGATGATCGCCATGAAGGTGACCACTGCCATGCTGGCGATCAGCTGGGTCTGCAGGTTGATCGGGAGCGTAATGACGAGGATCACGAGGGCAGAGACGAGCGCCCACAGGATGATCGTGCCGGTATGCCTCATGCGCCGTCCTTCGCCATCATAGCGTTGTAGCCCGGACCTTACGCACCATTATGTTAAGAAAAAATTAGGATGTCCGGGCGTTTTCTCAATTACAGGTTGCCGAACCAGAAGATCCCGTAACGCAGACGGGTGACGGCACAACGATCGTGTCCTCGCCGGAGGTCGTCGCCATTGCACCGCCCGAGGGCGAAGGCACGACGACCACATCCTTGGCCACGACCTGTTCCTTGCGCTGCACCACCGGTCTTCCTTCCGTCACCCGCCGGGTGACGGGCGCCTGTCTGACAGTGTCGACAGTGACGGCCGTATGCTGCGGTTCTTCGATCGCGACACGCAACGGTTTGCCGCCGCCGATCTCGGCATCGACAGACGCCGGCCGGCCATAGGGGTTCCACGCCGTGCCGGCAAATCCGCCCGTGACCGTATAACCGTACATCAGCTCGACCAGCTCCTTCTCGCCGGCGCCCGCCTGGCAGACGCGCAGACGAATCTGCAGCATTCCAGAGCTGTTCATATGGTTGCGCTCGGCCTCGTCAGAGCGGATCTGCTGCCAGCCGTAAAGGCAGCCGTCATTGCCCGCGCCCGGCCCATAGGCATAGCCGAAGGGACCGTAGGTGTTGCGCACGAAATTGCTGGAGATCGTCAGCCGTCGGCCGGGGAAATAGCGGCTGATCTCTGCCTGGATCGCCGCATGGCGCACCGGCTTGAAGGCAAGCGCGCCGGCCGGCACGGCAACCGTTTCGACCGGACCGAAGGCCTGGATGCTGATGAAATTCTGCCCGGAGGTCGAGGCGGAGGTGGACAGCGCCACCTGCTGTTCGATCGCATTGGTATATTGCCGCTGGATCACGCTGACGATGGAAAACGTGCCCGGTGCCGGCACCACGAGCGCGCTGGCCGCAGAGACGGTCGACGAAAGCGTCGCGACGCCCGCGCCCGGTCGTGCCGTGCAACCGCTTACGGCCGCTGCCAACGCCACGAGCAGAAAGCCCACCCCGGACATGCCGCCGCCACGGCCTGAAAAACGAATCGCTGCCGAATCATCCATGCCCAAGTCATATTTCGACCGGCGCCGGATGGAAATTACAAGAACCCACCACACGGCCGCCGCCCTTCGGCCTTGCCCGGCTGCCCCCGCCCGCCTCCACCCCGCACGCGGCGCGGCACGTTGACGATCCGGTTTTCGAAACCATCCACGTGCCGAGAACGGCCTTACCGCGCCGCTTTCAGCCAGAACGACATGGGCTTCTCCGTCTCCCGTTCTTCATCGATATCCTGCCAGGCCAGCATGAGGCGCAGGTCCGCACGGTGCGCATAACCGCGCCTGCCCCAGAAGTCGTCCAGCGGCACGTAATCGTCCGGGCGCATCGGATGGTCCTTCGGCCGTTCCACGGCGCAGAAGGCACACCAGTGGAAGCGCCCTAGGCGGCGCGCATAGGCTTCACGCTCCTCGAAGAAGCGCACGCCGAGCCCCCTGCCCCGGTAGGAAGAAAGCAGCACGGACTCTCCGAAATAGAAAACCGTCTCCGGCGCGATGCCGCCGGCGGCAAAGGGCGCCCTGAAGACCGCGGAGGCATCCGTCATCGGCACGCCCGTCGAGGCGCCGACGATCCGCCCGTCCTCGATGGCGAGCACGAACAGGCTTTCCGGCGATTGCGCATAGGTTGCGAGATAGGACGCCTCATAGGCCTCGCTGCCCTCGTAGAGATACGGAAAGGCGCGGAAAACTTCGGTGCGAAGGCGCGCGAGATCCGCGATATGCGGGGCAACGGCCTTTCCCTGGACGATCTCTATCTGCATGATCCGTGAATGTTCCCAAAGGCTTGAACAATGTTATAAGGGCAGCGCCCAGAAGCAACGATATGAGGGATGACATGCCGGCAAAAGAGACGATCCGTGCCTATTACGATGCTTTCAACAGGCAGGACATGGAGGCCTTCTTCGATCTCTTGCACGACGATGTCGTCCACGACATCAACCAGGGCGGCCGGCAGGTCGGCAAGGACGCCTTCCGCGATTTCATGGTTCACATGAACCGCTCCTACCGCGAGACCCTGACGGACATCGTCGTCCTGTCGAACGACGACGGCACGCGCGGCGCGGCCGAATTCGTCGTCAACGGCCAGTACCTCGCCACCGACGAAGGCCTGCCGGAAGCCAATGGCCAGACCTATGTGCTGCCCGCCGGCGCCTTCTTCGAGATCCGTGACGGCAAGGTCGCGCGCATCTCCAACACCTACAATCTCAACGACTGGATCGCTCAGGTCGGCGCCTGACCGGCCGACAGCTTCGACGCATCCAGCAGATCGAGGATGCGCTTGACCATCGGCTGGGGCCGGTAGCCGAGTTTCGACGGCGTCAGTCCCAGCCGGATCACCGCAAGCCCGCGGGAGGGGAGAATGGCGACCGTCTGGCCGTCATGCCCCTGCATCCAGAACGCTTCCTCCGGCAGGCCGTAATCCGCGTCTTTCTTGTCCCCGGGACCGTTCGTCCAGGTCTGCATCCGACCATAGGCTCCGCCGGATGCCGTCGTCGGCGTCGCCATGGCGGTCACGAAGCCCGCGGGCAGCAACCGGTTCCCCTTCCAGACACCGTCGTTCAACAACAAGAGCGAGAAGCGTGCCCAGTCGCGCGCCGTCGCATACATGTAGGACGAGCCGACGAAGATGCCGGTTTCGTCCGGCTCCATCACCGCGCTCGCCATGCCGAGCGGCGAAAACAGCGCCCGCGACGGGAAGGACAGCGCCTGTGCCCGCCCGCCGAGCGCGCCCATCCAGATGCGGGAGAGCAGCACACCGGTGCCGCTGGAATAGTTGAATTTCTCGCCCGGATTGGCTTCCAGCGGCAGCGACAGGACGAAGCGCGTCATGTCGGGCTCGAGAAAGAGCATGCGCGTCACGTCGGCGACGCTACCATAGCTCTCGTTGAAGGCAAGCCCGCTTTCCATGGCCAGAAGCTGCGCCAGCGTGATGGACGCGCGCGCATCGCCGCGCCATTCGGGGAACAGGTCGTTCATCGCGGGCGAGAGCGCGCCCGCCTGCATCAGCCGTCCGACCAGCACGGCATTGACCGATTTGGTCATCGACCAACCGAGAAGCGGCGTGGTGGCGGAAAAGCCCGCGCCATAGGTTTCCGCGACGATCCGCCCGTCCTTCACCACGACGACGGCGCGCATGCCCGGCCCGGTCAGCGCGGAATCGGCCAGCAGCGCCGCGAGCGCCGCATCCGGCGTCACCGCCTCGCCATCCGGCCAGGCGACGGCCGGGTCGCCCGCGGGAATCGCCGGCAGCGGCACGTCCGACACCGCCTGCTGCGCCGCACGGAAGTCGCCATCCGGCACGCTGGAGCAACCGAACCCGTCGTGCCAGGCGGCGTGGCCCGGCGCGAAGAGGCCGAGAAGGCGCGTCGTCACCGTCTTCTCGGCCATGTCGACATCCTGCCGCATGAGCTTCAGCAATGGGTGGCCGGGCGCCTGCACATCCTCGGCAAGCACGGCAGCCGCGTCGCGACCGGCGATGAAGACATTGGAGCAGACGACCTTTGCGGCATAGCCGGAACCGACGCTGAGCAGGGCCGGCGGCGATACGATGATCCAGCTTGCCCCCACCACGAGAACGAGGACAAGGAGGGAAAGCAACCAAGCGGCCAGCCTGTAGAATCGTCTCATCGCGCCCTCTCCTTCCGGTCTCCGAGACAATCAGGATTTGGTTGTCATGGGAAGGCTTTTCGCGCGCTCAGGCCGAAAGCCGGTCGGCCGGCCTGACAAGAAAAGCCGGCACGTCGGGCGCGGCCACGGGTCCGGAAATCAGGTAACCCTGCGCCTCCGAGGCCCCGCGCTGGCGGATGAAGTCGAACTGGCTTTCCGATTCGATACCCTCCACCGTCGTCGTCACCTGGAAGGTCTGGCCGAGCTTGAGGATGATATCGACGAGGTCGGCATCGCGTTTGCTCTCCATCATCGCCCGGGCGAAGGACCGGTCGATCTTCAACTGATCGATGGGAAAGGCCCGCAGATTGTTGATCGAGGAAAAGCCGATGCCGAAATCGTCGAGCGCGACGCGCACGCCGTGCTCGCGCAATTCGCCGAGACTTTCGCGGATCACCTTCTCGTCGACGGAGAACACCGATTCCGTCACCTCAATGGTGAGGCGTCCCGGCGCAAGACCAGCCTCGGCAAGGCACGCCTTCACATAGTCCACGAAGGTTCGGTCCTTGAACTGGTCGCCGACGACATTGACCGCGACACCCGCCGGCGCCGGCCATTTCGCCGCCTCCCGGCAGGCCTCCTGCACCACCCAGTTGCCGAGCGGCAGGATGAGCCCGGTCTTTTCGGCGGCGGGAATGAAGACATCGGGCATGATCCGCCCCTTCTCCGGATGCTGCCAGCGCAGGAGCGCCTCGAAACCGCGCACCGAGCGGCTCTCGACACCGACGATGGGCTGATATTCCAGGAAGAATTCGTTCGCCGCGAGCGCCCGCGCAAGATCGTGCTCGATGGCCGCGCGCGCCTGCACGCGCGCCGCCAGCGCCGCATCGAAGAAGCGGAAGCCGCTGCCATGGGTTTCCTTGGCTTCGTAGAGCGCAAGGTCGGCGCGCTTCAGAAGCTCGGACATGGTCGTATCGCCCGGCTCCATGAAAGTGACGCCAATGCTGCAGCCACTCGTCACGCGGCCGTGCCGGAGTTCGAACGGCGCCTCGAAAAGCTCGCAGATCGTGCGACAGACATTCTCGATCTTGCCCTGCGAGGGACGCCCGGGACTCGTCACGACGAATTCGTCGCCGCCGAGCCGATAGACCCGCGCCGTCGCGGCAAGGGCACTGCGCAACCGTTCGCCGATGGCCGCCAGCAACTGGTCGCCGGCATCGTGGCCAAGGCTGTCGTTGACGAACTTGAAGCGGTCGAGGTCGATGAGTAGCAGGGCCAGCCGGCTCCCCTCTTCCGCTTCCACGACGGCCTGGATGTCGCGCTCGAGGCAGAAGCGGTTGGCCAGTCCCGTCAGCCGGTCATGATGGGCCTCGTGCGTCAGCAACTGCTCGGTCTGCCGGCGCTGGTTGAGTTCGTCGACGAGCTGCGCCTTGGACCGGCCGATCTGGTAGAAGCCGACACCGAAAAAGACCGGCATCAGGGCGAGCGCGGTGGCCGTGGGCGCGGAAAAGCCGAAGAGGCTCGCCTGCGCACTGCCGCGCAGCAGTTGATCGGCGCCAAGGCAGATGGTGGGGAGGAAAGCTCCGAAGATCGATCCCGCCAGCGCATAGCGCTGCTCGATCCTCGGCAACAAGGTTTTCAACATCATGTAACCCTAAACCGTTGTTATCATGACAACAGGGTGGCCTCGGCCGCAATCGGCCCGAGGGATGTTCTAGCCGACAAAGAATGACAGAGTGTTAAGCGAGCGTTGGCGTTCGCCCCCCAAGATTCAGGGGGGCGCTTTCTTGGGGAACCCTGGCTCCTTCCGCGCGTTAGATCGCTTGTTGTCATTCGCGTGCGGGGCTTCGCGCGAGTATCGAGTGGGAAGGACCATCACATGAAATCCACGATCTTCGGTGCCGCCGCCATCCTCGTAGCCGCGGGCACCCTGCCAACCCTTGCAGCCGACATGACCATCGCCGAACCGCCGGTCGAAACCCCGATCACCGAAGTGGCCGGCGTCTACGACTGGGGCGGCTTCTATGTCGGTGTGAACACCGGCTATGCCTGGACGGGTGTCGACTATTCCGACGGCGTCACCGCCATCAACCGCGACCTCGGCGGCTTCGCGCTCGGCGCCTTTGCCGGCTACAATTTCTTCAACGACGGCTGGGTGTATGGCGTTGAAGCCGATATCAAGCGCGACTTCAACGACGAGCGCTTCCCGGCCGGCGGAACGACGCTGGAAACGGAAACGACCTGGGGCGGCTCCGTCCGCGCCCGTCTCGGTTATGCCATCGACCGCACGCTGATCTACGGCACCGGCGGCTACGCCTTCACCCATGCCCGCCTGGAGGACGTGAACACCGGCGCCAGCGAGGGCGAAACGCTGCATGGCTGGACGGTCGGTGCCGGCGTCGAGCACGCGTTCACCGACAATATGGCCGGGCGTATCGAATATCGCTACAGCGACTACAGCAAGTCCGACGTGTTCAACGCGGCCGGCGTCGATGGCGATATCGATTCGCATTCGGTCATGGTCGGCGTGAGCATGAAGTTCTGACGGCAGGCCGGAGCGACCGCCGCTCCGGCTTAACCGTCCGCTAACCATAATTTTACGAAAATACGCGATAGGTCGAAGACCCGTCTCGCGCGCAGCCCTTTACGGCCCGGTTCATTCGAGGCAGGATTGGTAAACGCGCAACAACGGGACCTCCATGCGTCGGCTCCTTCTGGCACTCCTGCCCCTCGCCCTTCTCGCCACGTCCTGTTCCACCACCGACTACGACCTCGTGTCCACGGCCTCCGTTCCGCGCTTCGAGGACAAGGACCCGCAGGATTTCGGGGCGCGCAGCCCGCATCGCCATCAGGTGCACGGCATCGACGTGTCCAAGTGGAATGGCGATATCGACTGGGCGACGGTGAAGAACAGCGGCGTCTCCTTCGCCTTCCTGAAGGCGACCGAGGGAACGGACCGGATCGACAGCCGCTTTGCCGATTACTGGCGCGGCGCCCGCGCCGCCGGTCTCGCCCATGCGCCCTATCACTTCTACTACTTCTGCTCGACCGCGGACGCGCAGGCCGACTGGTTCATCGCCAACGTGCCGAAGGAGGCCGTGCAGCTTCCGCCGGTGCTGGATGCCGAATGGAACCCTGCCTCGCCGACCTGCAAGCTGCGCCCGCCGCCGGACGAGGTGCGCACCGCCCTGCAGCGTTTCATGGACCGCCTCGAAGCGCATTACGGCAAGCGACCGATCATCTACACGACCGTCGATTTCCATCGCGACAACCTCGTCGGCCATTTCGACAAATACCATTTCTGGCTGCGCGCGGTCGCCGAACATCCGGAAAACATCTACGCGACACGCAAGTGGGCCTTCTGGCAATACACCTCGACGGGCGTCATTCCGGGTATTTCCGGCGACACGGATATCAACGTCTTCGCGGGCTCCGCGAAGAACTGGAACACGTGGGTCGCCTCGGTTTCCCGCTGATTGCGACAACAGTCTGTGAGAAAGGGTGACAGCACGCCGCGGTTGCCTTTTTCTTCTTGCTTCCGTCACATTCATCTGAGACAGCCGGGGCAACCGAGACAGCGGGCAACGGGCCCAAGGAGCAGTAAGATGCGGCAAACCCTGAAGACGACACTTGTGGCGAGCTTCGCGGCCTTCCTCTTCGCCGGCGGCGCACACGCCCAGACGGCGGCGGCCTGCGGCGGCGACTTCGACGCCTTCCTTCAGGGCGTGAAGGCCGAGGCGCTGACGCGCGGCGTTTCCGCCGATGTCGCCGACAAGGCCCTCGCCGGCGCCGCCATCGACCAGAAGGTGCTGTCGCGCGACCGCGCCCAGGGCGTCTTCCGCCAGACCTTCCTCGAATTCTCCAAGCGCACGGTCAGCCAGTCGCGCCTCGATATCGGCCGCAAGAAGCTGACGGACCTCGCCCCGGTCTTCGCCCGCGCCGAGCAGGAATTCGGCGTGCCCGGTCCGATCATCGCCGCCTTCTGGGCGATGGAAACCGACTTCGGCGCCGTGCAGGGCGATTTCAACACCCGCAACGCGCTGGTCACGCTCTCGCATGACTGCCGCCGCCCGGAACTCTTCCGCAAGCAGCTTCTCGCCGCCGTCGAGATGGTCGGCCATGGCGACCTCGACCCGAACGGCACGACGGGCGCCTGGGCCGGTGAGATCGGCCAGGTGCAGATGCTGCCGAAGGACATCATCGAGTTCGGCGTGGACGGCGATGGCGACGGCCATATCAACGTCAAGCAGAGTTCGCCGGATGCGATCCTGACGGCCGCGAAGTTCATCCAGCATCTCGGTTTCACCAAGGGCCAGCCCTGGATCCAGGAAGTCTCCGTGCCGGATGTTCTGCCCTTCGAGAAGACCGGCCTGCAGCCAGGCATGAAGGCGGGTGACTGGTTCGCGCTCGGCGTCAAGCCGCGCGACGGCGACACCTCCTTCGGCAATCTCGAAGCCTCGCTCGTGCTGCCGCAGGGCCGCAAGGGCCCGGCCTTCATGACCTACCCGAACTTCAACATCTATCTCGAGTGGAACCAGTCCTTCATCTACACGACGTCGGCCGCCTATTTCGCAACGCGCCTTGCCGGCGCTCCGCCCTATGAGCGCGGCGCGCCGGAGGAAGGTCTTTCCGAAGACGGCATGAAGCAGCTCCAGACCAAGCTGCAGGGCCTCGGCCATGATGTCGGCAAGATCGACGGCATCCTCGGCTCCGGCACGCGCGCGGCGATCCAGAAGGAACAGCTGCGCCTCGGCCTTCCGGCCGACGGCTGGGCGACGCAGGCGCTGCTCTCCGCCCTCTGACGGAAATCGGGTGGCCGCCGGCCACCCCGGTGCTATAGGTCCTTCAAGACCTGAAGCGGCGCATGTCCGGTCGAACCGGGCATGCGCCGTTTGCTTTTGCGCGGCGGCAAGGAAAGAGCGATGGAACAGACGGCGACCACCACACGCATGAGCGCACAGACCTGGGGCCTGCTGGCGCTCCTCGGCATGATCTGGGGCGGCTCGTTCTTCTTCGCCCGTGTCGCCGTCGTCCATGTGCCGCCAGCCACGCTGGTGCTGTTGCGCGTCGGCATCGCCGCCCTCGCGCTGCACATCTATATTGCCGGACGCTTCGGCATCTACCCGACGCTGCGCGCCCGCTGGCGGGAGTTCCTGCTGCTCGGCCTCATCAACAATGCCGTGCCGCACATGCTGATCTTCCTCGGCCAGACGCAGATCGGCGCGGGTCTCGCCTCCATCCTCAATGCGACGACGCCGATCTTCACCGTGCTCATCGCCAACCGCATGACGGCGGACGAAAAACTCTCCCCGGAAAAGGTCGCCGGTTGCCTCCTCGGCCTTGCCGGCACGGCAGTGCTCATCGGCCCGCGTGCCCTCGCGCCCTTCACCGGTGACGGCGGCCCGCCGCTCTGGGCCGTCCTGTTGCCGGTTCTGGCCGCCGTTTCCTATGGCCTCGCCGCGACCTACGGCAAGCGCTTCCGCGGCGTCGCGCCGCCCGTCACCGCCGCCGGCCAGTTGACGGCCTCGACGCTGCTGATGCTGCCCGTTTCCTTCAGCCTCGATACGCCCTGGCAGCTTGCCCTGCCGCCGCTGCCGGCGATCCTCGCCGTGCTGGCGCTGGCGCTGCTGTCCACGGCCTACGGCTATATCCTGTTCTTCCGGATCATGGCGGCGGCCGGCGCCACCAACACTTCGCTCGTCACCCTGCTGGTGCCGCCAAGCGCGATCCTCGCCGGCATGCTCTTCCTCGGCGAACGGCTGACGCCGCTCGGCCTTGCCGGCATGGCGCTGGTGCTTCTCGGCCTCGTGGTGCTCGACGGGCGTGTTTTCGCCCGCTTCCGCCGCGCCTGAAGAGGCTGGAACAAAGCCGCAGCCTGCCCGTTTCTCAAGGCGCCCGCCTCAATGCGGGCCCGACTTATGCCACAATGGTAAATGCACAATGCCAGCATTCGTCATTTGGTAGGGATTGTGAATTTTTTGTGGCATGCGCAATAAGGAAGAAAATACAGGAAGTTAGCACTGTGAATAACCATCCGGCGAAGCCGTGATGTTGCAACGCAGCAACAAAACACCTTTCCAACCCGCTTTTTTCGGTCGTAATATTGGACCGTAAACGCAAGGAGGTCAGCCATGGGACTCACACATTCCTTGAATGTTCTGGTGATCAGTGCCGCGTTCCTCTTCGTCGCAACGATGATCTTCATCTAAGGGCGACACAGCGCACAGGAAGGGCAAGGGACAAAACAAGAAATCCTGCCCACACGAATTCGAAAAACGCATGGCCCCGGAGACGGCGCCATGCGTTTTCATTTTCAGGTTCTGCGGGTAAGGCCTCAGGCCGCCGCGCCGGCCGCCTGGCTCCGGCCGATCCGCGCAAAGCCCACGCCGTCGCACACCGCCGAAACCAGCGTGGCGCGGTTCATCGTGTAGAAATGGAATTCGCCGATGCCGCGGGCGATCAGGTCCTCCACCTGGCGGATCGCCAGTTCGACTGCGACGGCGGCACGCTCCTGCGGACGGTCGTCGAAAGGCGAGAGGCGGCCGGCGAGCCAGCCGGGCACCGTGGCGCCGCAGAGACCGGCGAATTTCTGGACCTGTGCGAGATTGTGCACCGGCAGGATGCCCGGCACGACGGGAATGTCGATGCCCGCCTTGCGCACACGCTCCAGGTAGCGCTCGAAATCGTCGTTCTCGAAGAAGAACTGCGTCAGCGCGCGCGTCGCGCCGGCGTCCACCTTGCGCTTCAGCATGTCGATGTCTGCGGCCACGTCCGGGCTCTGGGGATGCTTTTCCGGATAGGCGGAGACGGAAACCTCGAAATCGCCGAGACCGCGCAGGCCAGCGGCCAGTTCCGCCGCATTGGCATAGCCGCCGGGATGCGGCTGGTAGGCCGTGCCGACGCCGCCCGGCGGGTCGCCGCGCAACGCCACGAAATGCTTGACCCCGACCGCCTGGAATTCGGCGACGACGGCGTGGACCTCCTCCTTGGTGGCGCCGACGCAGGTGAGGTGCGACGCCGTCGGCAGGCCCATGGCAAGAAGGTGGCGGACCGTCGCCAGCGTCGGCGCCTTGGTGGAGCCGCCCGCGCCGTAGGTGACCGACATGAAGCCCGGATCATAGGCCGAAAGCTCGGCGGCCGTTTCCCAGAGCTGGCTTTCGGCCTCCGCGGATTTCGGCGGGAAGAACTCGAAAGACAGACGGATGTCCTTGTGGGCTCGGATGGCGGTCGCCGGCTTCATGTCAACTCCTCCTGCGGATCGCGATAGGGTCGGCCGCCCGCTCGCGCTGGTCGCGGGCAAGCCAGATGGTCACGGTGAGCGCATCGGCGGCCGAATGCGCGGGCTTGAGGTCGACGACCTCTTCGACGGAAAGACCCGCCTTCTCCAGCCATTCGCAAAGCGTCTGGTGCGAGAAGCCGAGGCGGATATGGGCGTGCTCGTCGCGCAGGTGCTCCAGCGCGTGCGGGGCAAGATCGATGATGGCAAGCCGACCGCCGGGGGCCAGCATGCGCGCCGCCTCCGCGACCGCCGCTTCCGGCTCGTCGAGGAAGTGCAGAACCTGGTGGATCGTCACGACATCGAACTCGTCGCGTTCCAGCGGCAGGTTGAAAATGTCGCCGTGGCGGATCGAGGCCTTGGTGATGCCCGCGCGGTCGAGATTGGCGCGCGCCACCGCGAGCATGTCACGGCTGGCGTCGACGCCGACGCCGCGTCGGTAAAGGCCCTCGAAGAGCTGGAGGATGCGGCCCGTGCCGGTGCCGAGGTCCAGGAAGCCGTCAACCGGCTCGGTGCCGATCATCGCGGCAAGCCGCGCCTCGACCTCCGCCTCGCTGACATGCAGGCGCCGCACGGCATCCCACTCCGCCGCGTTGCGGCTGAAATAGGCCTGCGCCTTCTCGGCGCGGATCTTCTTGAGCACACGCAACCGTTCGTCGTCGCGAGCGAAGACCGCATCGGCCGGCTCGGCCGCATCGAGCAACTGACGGGCAAGCGTGACGGCGGGACCGCCCTGGCTCAGCCGGAAGAAGGCCCAGGCGCCTTCCTGGTAGCGATCGACCAGCGCGGCTTCGGCAAGCAGCTTCAGGTGACGCGAGATGCGCGGCTGAGACTGGCCGAGAATGTCCGTGAGGTCCGTCACCGTCAGGTCGCCATGCGACAGGAGCGCGAGCAGGCGAAGGCGCGTCGGCTCGCCCGCCGCCTTCAGGATCTCCACGATGTCGTCCAGTCCGAGTTTTTGCGTGTCGCCCATGATCTTTCCAATCAAGACATAAAGATATGTTTATGTGATTAACTTGCGTCGCGCAAGAGCCAATCCGTGTCGCGATCTTCCCATCAACAGCGGCAAAGAAAAACCCCGGCGAACCGGGGTTTTTGATAGGCGTCGCGGGGCAGCATGCGGCGGATGCCCGCCGCCGGCCACGCTTCGGGGCGTTGCATCGCTCAGCGCGTCAGGCGCTTGTAGGTCACGCGCTTCGGATTGACGGCGTCCGCGCCGAGGCGGCGGATCTTGTCCTTCTCGTAGTCCTCGAAGTTGCCCTCGAACCATTCGACATGGCTGTCGCCCTCGAAGGCGAGGATGTGGGTGGCGAGGCGGTCGAGGAACATGCGGTCGTGCGAGATGATGACGGCGCAACCGGCGAAGTTTTCCAGCGCGTCTTCGAGCGCCGCCAGCGTTTCCGTATCGAGGTCGTTGGTCGGTTCGTCGAGCAGGATGACGTTGTAGCCGCCCTTCAGCATCTTGGCGAGGTGCACGCGGTTGCGCTGGCCGCCCGAGAGCGTGCCGACCTTCTGCTGCTGATCGCCGCCCTTGAAGTTGAAGGCGCCGCAATAGGCGCGGCTGTTGACTTCATGCTTGCCGAGCTTGAGCACGTCGTTGCCGCCGGAGATTTCCTCCCACACGGTCTTGTCGCCGCCGAGCGCATCGCGGCTCTGGTCGACATAACCGAGATCGACCGTCTCGCCGACGGTGATCGAGCCCGAATCCGGGGTCTCCTGGCCGGTGATCATGCGGAACAGCGTGGTCTTGCCGGCGCCGTTCGGCCCGATGACGCCGACGATGCCGCCGGGCGGCAGCTTGAAGGTGAGGTTCTCGATGAGAACGCGGTCGCCATAGGCCTTGGTGAGGTTTTCCGCCTCGATGACCGTGTTGCCGAGGCGTTCGCCGACCGGAATGACGATCTGCGCATCGCCGGGACGGCGGTCCGCCGCGGCCTTGACCAGTTCGTCATAGGCCCGGATACGCGCCTTGGACTTGGCCTGACGCGCCTTGGGCGAAGAGGCGATCCATTCCTGCTCGCGCGACAGCGCCTTCTGGCGGGCGCCCTCTTCGCGTTCTTCCTGCGCCATGCGCTTGGACTTCGACTGCAGATAGGCCGAATAGTTGCCCTCGTAGGGAATGCCGCGGCCGCGGTCGAGTTCGAGGATCCAGCCCGTGACATTGTCGAGGAAGTAGCGGTCGTGGGTGATCATCAGCACGGAGCCGGGATATTCGCGCAGGTGCTTTTCCAGCCAGGCGATCGTCTCGGCGTCGAGATGGTTGGTCGGTTCGTCGAGCAGCAGGAGATCGGGCTGGGCGAGCAGCAGCTTGCAGAGCGCGACGCGGCGCTTTTCACCGCCCGACAGGCTTTCGACGCCCGCATCGCCCGGCGGGCAGCGCAGCGCGTCCATCGCCATCTCGACCTGGCTTTCGAGGTCCCAGAGGTTCTGGCTGTCGATGATGTCCTGGAGCTTCGCGCCCTCTTCCGCCGTCTCGTCGGAATAGTTCATCATCAGTTCGTTGTAGCGGTCGAGGATCGCCTTCTTCGGCGCGACGCCTTCCATGACGTTCTCGAGCACGGTCTTCGAGGCGTCGAGCTGCGGCTCCTGCGGCAGGTAGCCGAGGGTCGCACCTTCGGCAAGCCAGGCTTCGCCCGTGAACTCCTTGTCGAGGCCGGCCATGATGCGCAGCACGGTCGACTTACCCGCGCCGTTCGGGCCGAGGATACCGATCTTGGCATCCGGGTAGAAGGACAGGTGGATATTCTCGAGGATCTTCTTGTTGCCGTAGGCCTTGTTGAGCCCCGACATGTGATAGATGAACTGACGTGCCATGAAAACGCGCTCCGGATCGGACAAATTTGCCCGCTATGTAGGCGAATTCTACGCCCGCGGCAATCTGCGAAAGCCGCGGGCGAAGGCGTTTGTCAGCCGGATTGCGCCGTCCCCGTCAAACCTTCCGTGCAGCGCGATTTCGTCGGCGACGATGCATCGATCAGGGTGGCGAGCGTGCCCTCGCCGCTCGCGACGCCAATGGTGAGCCCGATCACGATGGCCTTGTCGTCCACCTTGCGGCAGGTGAGCCGCACGCGCTCCCCGGCACCGGCGCCGAAGGCCGTATCGAAGGCGGCGCGCACTTCGGCGAGCGTCACCGTGCCGCCCGCCTTGCCGGCAAAGAGCGCCAATACCGGCGAGGCGTTCAACTGATCGAGCAGGTCGAGCGAGCGGCTGTAATAGGCCTCCGGCGAGGTCGCGACACAGCTGCCGCTGCGCAGCCATTGCTGTCGGTCGAGGCCGAGCCGCGCGGCCGGCATCGCCGCCAGCAGGCGCTCCTGCGTGGCCGAGGCGAGCGTGATGGCCGGCAGGTCCGTCCACTTGCCCTTGCGCGCCCGCTGCTGGAGATCGGCCTCGATGCCGCAATAGCTCTTGCGCGCCTGGAAGCGGCTGTGCAGCGAAAACCGGCTTGCGGCCGGCGATGCGGCGGAGAAGTCCGCGCAGCCGCCACTTTTCGGCCGCGCGGCGCAATAGCCGGACTGCCAGCTGATGGAGAGGATTTCGCGGGCCGGACCGTCCACGGGCGCGGATTGGGCCAGGGCGAGCCCTGGCGCGAGAAGGAAGGAGATACAGGCGGCCAGAAAGGCCAAGGCAGCTTTCAAGTTCATGGCGACCTCCGAATGGAACAAAGCAAGATCATTTACGGACTAAAACGGGAAAATTGCAACCCTGAATCTGAAAAATCGCGACATACGGGAGCAATTTTCAAAATACACGCCGCATCCCATTGTCTTTGCACGCCAAATCGCGTTGACCTCTGACAAACGGGAGGAATGGCCGTGTTTTCAGAGACAGAAACCCTGAAGAGCCCGAGCGGGGCGGCGCTGGCGCTACGGCACGAACCGGCGCGCGGCGAAGCACGGGGCATCCTCCTCGTCAGCCATGGACTTGCAGAGCACAGCGCGCGTTATGCCGCCTTTGCCGCGCGCATGGCCGCGGAAGGATTTCATGTCTATGCGCACGACCATCGCGGCCACGGCTTCACCACCGCGCCGGACGCCCCGCGCGGCCAGTTTGCGCCGCGAGACGGGATCGAGCGGGTGATCGCCGACATGCGCGCCGTACGCGACCACGCCGTCAGCCGCCACAAGGGCCTGCCGGTCGTGCTCTTCGGTCATTCCATGGGCGGGCTTTTGGCGCTCGCCTTCGCCGAGGCGCATCCGTCGGATATCGACGCGCTCGCCGTGTGGAACTCCAACCTAGAGCCGGGTCTCGCCGGACGCCTCGCGCAGGTCGTGCTGGCGGGAGAACGCATGCTGAAGGGATCGGACGTGCCGAGCGGCATCCTGCCGAAGCTCACCTTCGCAGCCTGGGGCAAGTCCATTCCCGGCCACCGCACGGCCTTCGACTGGCTGTCGCACGAAGCCCGCGAGGTCGATGCCTATATCGCCGATCCGCTCTGCGGCTTCGACGTCAACGTGTCCATGTGGATCGACATCTTCGCCGTGACCTTCGCCGATGCCTCCGCCGAAGGGCTGGCGCGGCTGCCGAAGACGCTGCCGGTCCATCTCGTCGGCGGCGACGAGGATCCGGCGACGGATCGCGGCCGGGCAACGCTGGCCTTTGCCGAACGACTGAAAAAATCGCGGCTTGAGGACGTGACCACGATCGTCTATCGCGGCATGCGACACGAAACGCTGAACGAAAGCCCGGCGCTGCGCGATCCCGCCATCGATGCCTTTGCCGGCTGGTGCAGGCGGGTCGTCGCCACGCGGCGCCCGGTCCCGGAACCCTCATGAACACGCAAGCCGCAACGCCCCTTCGCCAGGATGTCAGCCTCGGGCTTCTTCTGATGGTGCTTTCGGTGCTCGTCTCACCGATCATCGACATCTTCGCCAAGCTTGCCGTCACCACCGTGCCGGCGACGGAGATCGCCTGCGTGCGCCTCGTCTTCCAGATGCTGGTGCTGGGGCCGATCTGCCTTATGCGCGGCACGCTGTTCAACGTGACCTGGAAGAAGATGGGCCTGCATGCCGCCCGCGGCCTGCTGATGGCCATCACCATGATCGCCTTCTTCACGCCGCTCGCGGTGATGGAGGTGGCGGACGCCATCGCCATCTTCTTCGTCGAGCCGATCATCCTCACCATTCTCGGCTCGATCGTCCTCAAGGAAACCATCGGCTGGCGGCGCTACACGGCCTGCGGCGTCGGCTTCTTCGGCTCCATGCTGGTCATCCAGCCGAGCCTGCAGGAGGTCGGCCCCATCGCACTCTTGCCCGTGGTCGCCGCCATTTCCATGGCGCTCTTCTACCTTCTGACGCGGCTTGTCGCGCAGAAGGAGGACCCCTGGTCCATGCAGCTCTATGCCGGCGCCTGGGGCGCGGTGTTTTCCGGTCTGCTGCTCGCCGTCGGCGGCAAGGCGGGCATCGCCATGCTGACGCCGGTCATGCCCGACATGGCGAACACGCTCTACATCGCCGGTGCGGCCGTCGCGGCCACCATTGCCGGCGTGCTCGGCGTCTATGCCTATCGCTCGGCTCCCGCCTCCACGCTCGCCCCGCTGCAATATCTGGAGATCGTTTCGGCCACGGTGCTCAGTTGGTGGGTGTTCGGCGACCTGCCGGACGCGCTGAAATGGCTCGGCATCGCCATCATCATCAGCTCGGGCCTCTACATCATCTGGCGCGAGCGGCAGATCGGCAAGACGGCCACCATCCCGCCGGTTTCTACGCCGGTCTGACAGGGGCGTAACCGGCCGGGCATCAAGTCAGTCTGAGGCGTCATGATGTCCCCGGCGCCTTGCGCTATCCTGCCCGGCGGCTTTTTGTTATCCAAGGCGAAACGGGCGAAAAGCCCGGCGGTCGCGGTCGTGCGCCCGTCGAGGAGGAGGACACGATGGAGACGTCGAACCTGCCGCTTGCCGGCATAAGGGTCATCGAACTGGCGCGGGTTCTCGCCGGGCCCTGGGCCGGCCAGATGCTGGCCGACATGGGCGCCGACGTCATCAAGATCGAAAATCCCGACGGCGGCGACGATACGCGCGCCTGGGGCCCGCCCTTCGTGACGGGCAAGGACGGCGAAAACCTTTCGGCCGCCTATTACCATTCCACCAACCGCGGCAAGCGCTCCATCGCCGTCGACCTCAAGACAGAGGAAGGCCGCCAGATCGTCCATCGCCTCATCGCCACCGCCGACGTGGTGATCGAGAACTTCAAGGTGGGGGGCCTGACGAAATACGGGCTCGACTACCAGAGCCTTGCGAAGACGCACCCCAAGCTCGTCTATTGCTCCGTCACCGGCTTCGGCCAGGACGGGCCCTATGCCGCCCGTGCCGGCTACGACTACATCGTGCAGGGCATGTCCGGCTTCATGTCCGTGACCGGCGCGCCGGATGGCGAGCCGATGAAGGCAGGCGTCGCCATCGCCGATATCTTCACCGGCATCTATGCCGTCACCGCCATCCAGGCCGCGCTCATCCATGTCATGAAGACCGGCAAGGGCCAGCATGTCGACATGGCGCTGCTCGACGTGCAGTCCGCCGTCATGGCGAACCAGAACATGAATTTCCTCGCCTCGGGCGTCGCCCCGAAGCGGCTCGGCAATGCCCATCCCAACATCTCGCCCTATGAGGTCGTGCCCACATCGGATGGACACATCATCCTCGCCGTCGGCAATGACGGGCAGTTCCGCAAGCTCTGCGGCGTCCTGAAGCTCGACGGCGTCGCGGATGACGAGCGCTTCTCCACCAACCGCGCCCGCGTCGCCAACCGCGACGAGGTGCGCCGCCTCGTCACCGGCGCGACGGCCGGCATCAGCAAGGCCGATCTTCTGGCCGCCTGCGAGCGCGAGGGCGTGCCGGCGGGGCCGATCAACTCCATCGCCGAAACCTTCGACGATCCGCAGGTGAAGGCCCGGGGCCTACGCATCGACCTGCCGGATGCCGACGGCAATCTCATCCCCGGCGTGCGCACGCCCATCGTCTTTTCCGGCACGCCGCTGACCTACCACCGCCCGAGCCCGCGGCTCGGCGAACATACCGACGCCGTGATGGCAGAACTCGAAACGCTCGAAGCAGGAAAGAAAAGCGCATGAAGACCGGTGGCCAGTTGATCGTCGACGCCCTCGTTGCCAACGGCGTCAAGCGCGTCGCCTGCGTGCCGGGCGAAAGCTACCTCGCGGTGCTCGATGCGCTGCACGACACCAATGTCGACGTCATCGCCTGCCGCCAGGAGGGCGGGGCGGCCTTCATGGCCGAGGCCCAGGGCAAGCTGACCGGCCGGCCCGGCATCTGCTTCGTGACCCGCGGCCCCGGCGCCACCAATGCCAGCATCGGCCTGCACACCGCCTTCCAGGACAGCACGCCGATGATTCTCTTCATCGGCCAGGTGGCCAGCGATCAGCGCGACCGCGAGGCCTTCCAGGAGGTGGACTACCGCCGCGCCTTCACCGAGGTCGCCAAATGGGTGGCCGAGATCGACGACGCCCGCCGCATCCCCGAATTCATCACCCGTGCCTTCGCCGTCGCGACCTCCGGCCGTCCCGGCCCGGTGGTGCTGGCCCTGCCGGAGGATATGCTGACGGACGAGGTCGAGGCGGTTGCGCCGCAGGCCTATATGCCGGTGGAAGCCCATCCGGGCCGCAAACAGGTGGAAGAACTCGCCGGCCTTCTCGAAAAGGCCGAACGTCCCCTCGTCATCCTTGGCGGCACACGCTGGTCGGACGAAAGTGTCGCCGGCATCACGGCCTTTGCCGAACGCTGGTCGCTGCCCGTCGCCTGTTCCTTCCGCCGCCAGATGCTGTTCGATCACCAGCACCCGAACTATGCCGGCGATTCCGGCATCGGCATCAATCCGACGCTCGGCAAGGAAATCCGCGAGGCCGACCTTATCGTGCTGCTCGGCGGCCGCTATTCGGAAATGCCGTCATCCACCTACAGCCTGATCAAGAGCCCCTATCCGCAGCAGAAGCTGGTGCATGTCTACCCCGACCCGTCGGAACTCGGCCGCGTCTATCGCCCCGATCTTGCGATCTGCGCCGCGCCGGACGATTTCGTCGCCGCGCTGGAAGGCCTCGCACCAAAATCCGCGCCGCGCTGGGCCGCCCGCACGGCCGCGATGCACGACGCCTATCTGACATGGTCGACGCCGCCGATGGCAGGCCCCGGCAATGTGCAGATGGGGCCGATCATGGCCTGGCTGGAAGAGAACACGGCCGAAGACACGATCTTCACCAACGGCGCCGGCAACTACGCCACCTGGGTGCACCGCTTCCATCGTTTCCGCCGTTTCGGCACGCAGGCCGCGCCGACCTCCGGTTCGATGGGCTACGGCCTGCCGGCCGCGGTCGCCGCCAAGCAACTGCACCCCGAACGTGAGGTCATCTGCTTTGCCGGCGACGGCTGCTTCATGATGCATGGGCAGGAATTCGCCACCGCCGTGCGCTACCAGCTTCCGCTCATCACCGTCGTCGTCAACAACGGCATCTACGGCACGATCCGCATGCACCAGGAACGGGAATATCCCGGCCGCGTCAGCGCCACGGATCTCACCAATCCGGACTTCGCCGCCCTTGCCGTCGCCTATGGCGGTCACGGCGAGACGGTGGAAAAGACGGAAGACTTCGCCCCCGCCTTCCTGCGCGCCCGCGCCAGCGGCAAGCCGGCGATCATCGAAGTGAAGCTCGACCCGGAAGCCATCACGCCGACGCGCACGCTCTCGGATATCCGCAGCGGCAAATAAGGCTTGGGGCGCAAGCGCCTGATCCTGCAACCGGAACCTTCTCCCGCGCAAACGGGAGAAGGACGCCGAAGCGATGCCTCGGCTTCCTGCAAGGAACGCTATTTTCAGGAACCAGCGCAACGGGCCCTTCGCCCCGCCTGCGGGAAGAAGGGCTGGAGACGGTTGAGGGGCAGGCCCTCCCGTCTTACCCGCGCATATGCAGCGTCTGCTCGTAGGTCTTCGTCGAGCGCATACCGGATCGGCAATAGCCGAGCATCGGACGCGGCAACTCGTCGAGCGCGTCCACCATGCCGTTGACGGCTTCCGCCGTAACGCCCATGGGGCCGACCGGCACATGGGCCGTCTCGATGCCGAGTTCCTGGGCACGGGCGGCGATGGCGGCAAATTCCGGCTGGCCGGCTTCCTCATGGTCCGGACGATGGCAGACGATGGACTTGAAGCCCATGGCGGCAATGGCATCGAGTTCGGCGACGGTGATCTGGCCGGAGACGGAATATTCGTCGTTGATCTCGCGGATATCCATGGGAGGTCCTTTCCGAAACAAGTGCGCTATCGTTTAAGCCCGTGCCGCCAAGGCGTCAATCGCGGGCGGCTAGCGGACCTCGAAGGCGAGGCCGTAGCCCGCGCTTTCGCCGGGCGCGAAGTCCGGCGCATCGCCGGCGGCGATGAGGTCGGCGCGCGCGGCCAACCGGTGCGAGACCGGCTCGATGCCGAGCACCGCGCAACCGGGCGACTGGTTTCGCCAGACCTGCAGATGGGGCAAGGTATCGGTCCGGAAGCGGATATGCACGCTGCGCCCGCCGAGGCTGGCGATCGGCCCGACCGCGATCTCCGCCCAGCCATGCTGCGCCGTTTCCGCCGCCGGCACGCAGAAGATCTTCATGTCGCCTTCGTCGAAGCGCCAGGGAAGACTGCCGCCCGGCAGCATCGCGCCGGTCAGCCGGGTGTTTTCATCGAAAAGGCCCGTGCCGAAATTGATGTGATACATGCCGAAGCGCGGCCATGCCGTTTCGCCCGTATTGGTGATCGTATCGTCGAGCGTGATATGTCCCGTCCGCCGGTCGGCGCGCCAGCGGCGCGCAAGTTCCGCCCTGCCGCCATGGGCGAGCGCAACGGGAATGCGCCCCTCGCAGGCGATCTCCCCCTCGTCTTCCTCGATCAGGATATCCTGCGCCGGATGCGAGGAGAGCGAGCCGTGCAGCGGATAGCGCCGCCCGTCGCTAGCGCCCTCGATCGGCACCGGATGGCGGATATGGTCAGGCCCGCAGGTGAACAGGAACCCCGGTAGCGCCTTGTCGATGCGGGGATCGCCATCGGAGGGAACCGCCGACCCCGGTGCGACATTGACCTCATGAAACACCGCACTGCCGACATCCAGCACCGATTGCGGCGTCAGGTCGATGCGGAAGGAATGGGCAGGCGTATCGGCGGTGAGGACGAAGGTCATCCGAGGCTCCGGCAAAGGGCAGCAAGACGGCGGCATGCTAGAAGCAAAATCCCGGCAACACCACGGGTCGCACGTCCTCCATCCCTATCTTTTCACGGAACCCTCGCGACCGATCACAAGTTTTTGCCCTCATCGTTGACGTTACGTTCACCATCGATTCAGTTTTTCCATATTAAGGTCCGAATTGAAGTGTTCCGTCCGCGCGATATATGCAGTCTGGCAGGTCAAAATCGTGAATTCGATATTCAAAACAAGCATTTCGCTTCTTGCAGCGGCTTCCGTGCTCGGATTCGCGCTCACGCCTGCCGCAGCTCAGAGCCGCAATTCCCGCGACATGATCCTGGTTTCGCCGGAAGGCGACATCCTCGACTACGTGCCGGACGACGGCAGCGTGCGCTGGGCGCGCGACAATCGCGGCCGCAGCGTGCTCGTCGACAACTGGGGCAACATCGTCGCCACCGCCATGCCGGCGAACCGCGACTATGCCCGCGGCGACGACTACCGCCCGCGGCGCGATCGCTACCGCGAGGTACGCGGCTATCCCGAAACGAACCCGGATTATTTTCCGCCCGCACCGGAATCTGATTTCGGCGACGACCTGACGACGAGTTCCGTGCCGGAAATGCGCGACGGCCTGCCGGGCAACATCGAACGCCAGCCCTTGCCGGACGGCGATTTCGGCGGCTCGCAGCCCCTGCCCGATTTCAACGGCGATGACAGCGCCGCGCTGCCCGAAAATGGCGTCGATCCGAATGCCGAATTCGTGCCCGGCCCGAAGTTCGAACCGGCAAAGGCGCTCGGCAAGATGTCCTCCGCCGAGATCACCGCGCTTCAGGTGTTCCTCGACCGCGAGGGCTTTTCGCCGGGCGTGATCGACGGCAAGAAGGGCTCCAACGTCACCAAGGCCATCGAGGCCTGGCAGACCGCGACGGGCGAAACGCTCGACCCGAACAATGCCGACGACATTCTGGAGCGCCTGCGCCTTTCCGGCGGCCTCGCCTTCACCACCTACGAGATCAGCGCCGCGGATGCGGCCGGTCCCTATGTGGCGGCGATCCCGGACGACTATGCCCAGAAGGCCGCTCTGCCGCATCTCTCCTTCACCTCGACGACGGAGATGCTGGCGGAAAAGTTCCACATGGACGAAGCCTATCTGAAGGAGATCAATCCCGGCGTCGACTTCACCATTCCCGGCACGATCATCAAGGTGGTCGCGACGGGCGAGAAGAAGACGGGCAAGGTCGCCAAGATCCTCGCCGACAAGGGCCGCAAGCAGGTGCTCGCCTATGATGCGAACGGCATGCTGATCGCCGCCTACCCGGCCAGCATCGGTTCGGCCGATACGCCTTCGCCGTCAGGCACGGTCACCGTGGAGCGCATCGCGCTCAATCCGGGCTATACCTACAACCCGAAGATCAATTTCCAGCAAGGCGCCAACAACAAGGTCCTGACCTTGCAACCCGGTCCGAACGGCCCGGTCGGCACCGTCTGGATCGCACTGTCCAAGCCCACCTACGGCATCCACGGCACGCCGGAGCCCTCGAAGATCGGCAAGACGCAGAGCCACGGCTGTATCCGCTTGACCAACTGGGACGCCACGGAACTCGCCAAGATGACGAGCGCCGGCGTTACGGTCGAATTCGTCGACTGACACGCCCGCGAGCAAAAGAGAGCCGGTCCTCTGGGCCGGCCCCTCACTGAAATGCGGAATACTTTCGGTCGCGAAACTCGGGATTTCCGCGGCTTAATCCGCCATGCCGCAATTGATCATCCACGGCGTCCCGTATTGATCCGTAACCATGCCGAACTTACGCGCCCAGAAGGTCGCTTCGAAGGGCATGGTCACCGTGCCGCCATCGGCAAAGGCATTGAAGATGCGCTCGGCATCCGTCTCGTCGTCGATCTGGATCGAGATGCTGAAGCCTCCTTTCACGCCTCCACCCATTTCCGGCGGCGAGTCCGCTCCCATCAGTTCCTGATCCCCGGCGATCAGATGTGCATTGATGATCTTGTCCTGCCACGCCTCGGACACATGCTCGCCCGCCGGCGTTTCGCCATGGCTGAGCATGGCCGCGATCCTGCCGCCGAGCACCTTGGCGTAGAACTCGAAGGCTTCCCGGCAGCGGCCGTCGAAACTGAGATAGGGAACGAACTTCATCTGCTTTCTCCTTATGAGGCGGACAGGTTTTTCCGGCCGCTTGGGATAAAGACGGGCGACCTCGACGAGAGCCGACACACCGTCGCAAAATTCCCGGCGAAACAGCAGTTTCGCCATGCCCCAAAAGCCCACGTTCCGCGACAGGTGCGTGCGTGGAGTGCTCCCCGAAGACGGTACCGGCGAGACGAACCGCCCCGAACAGCTCTGCCACAAGCGATTTGGCGCCAATCTCACCCTGATTTCCACATTTCGGTCGGGAGCTGGGGTCTCCGGGTCGGCTTTTCTTTGGGATGGCGCGATTTCGCCCCGAAGCGAACCGTAAATTGCCGCTTTTCCTGACGAAGGAGCCGCATCGACATCAAGAACCGGTTTTCCATGCTGAAAAAACTTCGCCCCGCCCTCTTCTGCTTCGCGCTTGCCGGCGCCCTGCCGCAGGCCACGTCCGCCGCCGATCTCATGACCTTCTGGGACGCACCGCAAAAGGGCGGCAACAGCTTCAACGCCACCGCGCCCGACGAGGTCTATTTCGAGGCGCTGGCGGCAACCGGCGCCACCTGGGTGCGCCTCACCTTCAGCAAGTGGAAGGGCGACGGCCGGGATTTCCTGATCGGTAACGCCGACGGCTACAAGGGTCTGCCGGCAAAGGATCTCGCGACGCTTCGCAAGACGCTCGACGCCGCCCATGCCGCCGGCCTCAAGGTCGTTGTGACGCCGCTCAGCCTGCCGGGCGCCCGCTGGAAGCAGCAGAATGACGGGAAATTCGATGACCGGCTCTGGTCCGACCCTGCCTTCGCCGAACAGGCGACGGCCTTCTGGCACGATCTTGCGGACGCCCTGAAGGACCATCCCGCCGTTGCCGCCTACAATCTCCTCAACGAGCCGGCGCCAGAAAAGACGACGGGCCTTGCCGAGAACGGCTCCATGGAAGACATCATCGCCTGGCAGGCGAAGAACACGGACACCCCGCGTGATCTGCCGAAGCTCTATGCCCGCATCATCGAGGCGATCCGCACTGTCGATCCCGTTACCCCTGTCATGGTCGATGGCGGCTACTATGCCAATCCGCGTGCCCTGGCGTCCTGGCCGAAGCGCCTTGCCGACGACAAGGTGCTCTATGCCTTCCATATGTACGAGCCCTATGACGCGACGAGCGCGCCGAACATGAAGCGCAAGGCGCCGTTCCGCTATCCGGGCGTCGAAACGGACTATGCCGGCGGCAAGCTGACATGGGACGGCAAGGCCGTCGCCGACCATATCGGCATCGCCTTCGACTGGGCGAAGACCCAGGGCCTGCCGCCGTCCCGCGTCGTTGCGGCCGAATTCGGCTGCATGCGCCTGTGGGCCGATTGCGGCGCCTACCTCACAGACGTCATGGACACGGTGGAGGAGAAGGGCGGCCACTGGGCCTTCTACTCCTTCCGCGAGGACGAATGGGAAGGCATGGACTACGAACTGCCGGCCAAGGTTAAGCCCGGCCAGTTCTACTGGCTTTCCGAACAGGGCAAGGCGGACACGCTGCCCCGCAATGGCAAGCTGATGGACCTTCTGGAGGCCCACATGCAGAAATGACAAAAGGCCGGGCAGCGCGAACTGCCCGGCCTTTTCGATAGGAGGGCCACTCAGGCCGCGCGCGTATAGCCCGAGCCGACGGCCGGCTGCGCGGTGCCGCCGGTGCGGAAGGCGCTGAGCTGGGCGGCGATGGAGGCGGCTTCCTGCGTCAGCGCCTGGCTGGCGGCATTGGCCTGTTCCACCATCGCGGCATTCTGCTGGGTGATCTGGTCCATGGCGTTGACCGCCTGGTTGACCGCCTGCAGGCCGGTCGCCTGCTCCGCCGTGCTGGCGCGGATGGCGTTGAACACGGCGCTGACCTCGACGACTTGCGATACGATCTGGCGCAGCGATTGCGCCACCTCGCCCACCGAGCGCACCCCGTCCTCGACCTGGCCGTGGGATTTGGCGATGAGGTTCTGGATGTCCTTGGCGGCATCGGCGCAGCGCTGGGCGAGCGCCCGCACTTCCGAGGCGACGACGGCGAAGCCGCGGCCCGCCTCGCCCGCCCGCGCGGCCTCGATACCGGCATTGAGCGCCAGGAGGTTCGTCTGGAACGCGATCTCGTCGATCACTTCGATGATATTGGCAATGGCGGCGGACGAGGCCTGGATCTCGCCCATGGCGGTGATCGCCTCCTCCACCACTTCGCCGCTGCGCTGGGCATTGTCGCGTGCCGCCATGACGAGCGCGTTCGCCTCGTTGGCGCTCTGCGCCGTCTGGCGCACGGTGGTCGTCACCTGTTCGACGGCCGCCGCCGTTTCCTCGAGGTTCGCCGCCTGCCGCTCGGTGCGCTTGGCAAGGTCGTCGGAGGCCGCGGCGATCTCGCGGGCGCTGAGATGAATGGAACCGGCGCCGACGCCGATATTGCCGATGGCCTGCGACAGGGTGGAAATGGCGTGGTTGAAGTCCTCGCGCAGCGATTCATAGGCCTCCGGCAAGGCCCCGGTGATGCGCGTCGTCAGGTCGCCGTCGGAAATGCGCTTGAGCGCCGCACCGAAGGAATCGCTGACGAGCTGGCGCTCCTCGGCGAGAACCTGCGCCTGCACCGCCTGCTGCTTGGTCACGTCGGACGTGTCCTGATAGACGGAGATCGACAGGTCCATGTCGAGGAACATCGCCTTGAGCAGGGTGGAAAAGCGCGCGGCGAATTCTTCCGGGCCGATCTCCTGACGGGAGAAGAGCCCGCCCTTCGGCCACAGCGACTTCACGGCTTCCGTCAGCAGGTGCTCGACGATCAGCGCATAGCCACCGATATACCAGCGCGGCGCAAGACCGATGCGGGCGTGCACATGGCCGATGGTCTGCACTTTGGAGGCATAGTCGCCCGTGAAATCGCCGGCCGCGATATTCGCCCAATGGCCGAGCTGGGCCGTCTTGGCACGGTTCATATGCGCGTCGTTGGAAAAGAGGTGGCTCACCTCCGGGCTCTTGCGCACGATGGCATAGAACTTGTCGAGCGCCGGCCCCATTTCCTTTTCGATGAAGGGCTTCAGCGTGCGCAGGCGCTTCAGCGCCGCCTCGTCAAGGCCGAGATAGTCCAGACGGCGCGCGATGTCGTGGCTCTGGCTGGCGGTCTGATGGGCTGGCTTCATTCTGGATGTATCCTGCAACGCGAAAAAACGGGAGGAAAGCAGCAAGGCTCCATCGGGAGGGCCGCGCCCGGGCGGCGCATGCGAACCCGCAACCCATCATGGGTGCTGCCGAAGGCGCCGGGGCCTTCGCGGAACGGCTTTCTGACGAGATATCACTAGGTTAGTCATGGTAAATTGTTCATTACCAAGTCCCCGATCACGGACGTGAAAACGGCTGCGCACTTCGTCGCAGCCGTTCTTGTCGTTCGTCAAATTCTCGGGCCTTACGCGGCGCGCTGCAGCGTGCGGAAGAAGCCGCGTTGCGTGGCCGTGCGCTTGCGCGTCGGCAGCAGGCGCAGCACCTCTTCGGCAAAGAGACGGGCATTCTCGCGCGCCTTGTCGAGATTGCTGACCTTCAGCGGATCCATCGAATAGAGCGTGCCGCCGCAGTCGAAGATGTCGCGGAAGGCGGTGCGCTCGCCGATGGGCGTGTCGAGCACGGTGACGCCGCGGGCCGAAAGCAGCGTCTTGATCGCCGTCATCGCGCGGGTCGTGACCATCGAGTTCATCCGCGTCAGCACGACCGAATGGTTGATGCGAATGCCCGCCTTCTCGTCGAGTTGCTTCAGGAGCTCGAGGATCTGCGCCGCGCCGCGCGCATCCATCGCACAGCCCTGCACGGGGATCATCACATGGTCGGAAAGGCCGATGGCCGTTGCGACCAGCGCATCGCGCGCACCGGCGAGGTCGACGATGAAATAGTCCGTCGTCGCGCTGTTCTCGCGAATGTGCCCCTGGATGGAGGCCATGGAGACTTCCGAAATGACGGCGATGTTGCGCTGGCGGCCGGAAATCTCGTGCCAGTGGCTGATCCAGCGCTGCGGATCCGCGTCGAGAATGGTGACGCGGTGCCCCTGGCTTGCAAGCTCGGTGGCCAGGATCAGCGCCGCGGTGGTCTTGCCCGCGCCGCCCTTGGCATTGGCAAATGTGATTACTGGCATGTCTTTCCTCGTGAAGGCTGCGAGCTTCGTCATCGCTCTCGTCAGACGACCCGGTGGAAATGGCGCCTGCTTAATCAAACCTTTCAAAATAGGGTTAACAAAAAGGAAATTTCCGTATCGCGAAGATTAATGAGACGGCTGGAAGATACCGCATCACGCGATAAAAAGGCCTGAGAAATCAACAGCCTCCGGGTCGATGTCATTTATTAACGGTAAGAAATCAGGGGCCTGCCGGCACACCGGCAAAGGCGGCGGCGGCCGAACCGGCGCGCATCGTGCCGGCCGGCTCCGCCCGCTGGAGCCTGCGGCTCTCGCCGACGCCAACGAGCCGCAGCACATCGTCGGCGAAGGCCCGCGCGTTCAGCACGGCCTTTTCGAGATTGCTCACCCGCCCCTCGCCCATCGTATGAAGCGTGCCGCCGGTCTCGAACATGTCGCGGAAGGCGCTGCGCTCGATGAGAGGCGTCGGGACGACGGGGATTTTCGCCGCGTCGAGCATGACCTTCACGTTGCGCAGCGCACGGGTCGTGACGAGCGGGTTGACGCGGGAGAGCACGACGGCGCGCTCGATCGGCATATGTGCATTGGCGCTGACGAGATCCACGAGTTCCAGCACATGGGCGGCCCCGCGGCTATCCATGGCGCAGCCCTGTACGGGCACCAGCACGAGATCGGAAACGCCTGCCGCCAGCGCCACCAGCGCGTCGCGCGCGCCCGAGAGGTCGATGACGATATGGTGATGGCCGGCGCGCAGCGCCCGCAGATGCGTGGCAAGATTGGAGGCGGCGATGGTGTCGACCAGGGTCAGCGCATCGCCCAACCGGGCCGCCCGCGCCCAGCTGGCCGCCAGTTTCAGCTCGTCGCAATCGAGAAGCGCCGTGCGTGCGCCGCGCTGCACGAGTTCGCTCGCCAGCAGGACCGCCGCCGTGGTCTTGCCCGAGCCGCCCTTGGCGTTCGCTATCGATATGACTGCCATAACCCGTACCGCCGCATCAGACTGGCAGGATGGGCCGGGGAACGGCGCAAATCATGACAGTCGCATGACATTTTGATGACCACCATCATGCGACGCAATCCGTAACAATTATCATAAAAAAGAAGGGTGGCGATCGACCGATCGCCACCCCTCGCATTTTCAGGCCACCAGGCTCAGATGCATTCGACGAAGAGGCGCTTGGCCGCCTCGAGCGTCAGCTCCACCGGATTGCCGCCGGCCGTCGGGTCGACGATGGCCATTTCGGACATTTCGTCGATCCGGTCCGTGCCGACGCCGAGCGCCGAAAGCTTGTCCGGCACGCCGAGTTCCTCGCGCAGGCGCAGCACATAGTCGAAGAAGCCGTCGAAGCCGCCGGCAATGCCGAGATAGGCGGCGGCGCTGGCGATCTTCGCCTCGATGGCCGGGCGGTTGAAGGTCAGCACCGGCGGCATCACGACGGCGTTGGTCATGCCGTGATGCGTGTTGTAGATCGCGCCGACCGGGTGCGACAGCGAATGGATCGCGCCGAGGCCCTTCTGGAAGGCGACGGCGCCCATGGCGGCGGCCGACATCATATGAGCGCGGGCCTCGATATCCGTGCCGTCCTTGTAGGCGCGCGGCAGGTATTCCTTGACGAGGCGCATGCCTTCGAGCGCGATGCCCTGGCTCATCGGATGGTAAAACGGCGAGCAATAGGCTTCGAGGCAATGGGCGAAGGCGTCCATGCCCGTACCCGAGGTGATGACCTTCGGCATGCCGACGGTCAGTTCCGGGTCGCAGATCGTCACGGACGGCAGGATCTTCGGGTGGAAGATGACCTTCTTGGTGTGCGTCTCGGAATTGGTGACGACGGAGGCGCGGCCGACTTCCGAGCCGGTGCCGGCCGTCGTCGGCACGGCAACGATGGGGGCGATGCCGGCGGGGTTGGCGCGGGTCCACCAGTCGCCGATATCCTCGAAGTCCCAGACCGGGCGCGTCTGGCCGGACATGAAGGCGATGGCCTTGCCGAGGTCGAGGCCCGAGCCGCCACCGAAGGCGACGACGCCGTCATGCCCGCCGTCCTTGAAGGCCTTCACGCCGTTGGCAAGGTTCTTGTCGGTCGGGTTCGGGTCGACTTCGGCGAACATCGCCCGCCCGAGGCCGGCGGCCTCCAGGAGGTCGAGCGCGTTCTTGGTGATCGGCATCGTCGAAAGGCCGCGGTCGGTGACGAGCAGCGGCTTCTTCATGCCGACCGCCTTGCAGTGGTCGGCCAGTTCCGAGATGCGGCCCGCCCCGAACTTGATCGCGGTCGGGTAGCTCCAGTTGGCGGTGATGGTCATGCGCTTCAAGCTTTCCTGAAATGGTAGGATTTCGGTCGGGTGAGGTTATGGAAACCGATGACGGAGAGCGAGCCGCCGCGGCCCGTTTCCTTGACGCCGGTCCAGCAGAGCGCCGGGTCGAGATAGTCGGCGCGGTTCTGGAAGACGGTGCCGGTCTCGAGGTCGCCGGCGATGCGGGCCGCCCTTTCGCTGTCCTTCGTCCAGAGCGAGACGGTGAGGCCGTATTTGCAGTCGTTCATCAGGGCGAGCGCTTCCTCGTCGCTCTTGACCTTCATGATGCCGACGGCCGGGCCGAAGGTCTCCTCGGTCATGAACTCCATCGAATGATCGACATCGACGAGGACCTGCGGGGCGACATAGGCGCCGCCGTCGTCGGCCGGGAAGAGCTTGGGATCGACGAGCGCCTTCGCGCCGCGCGAAACCGCATCGGCGATCTGGGCGCGCACGGTCGCGGCGAAGCGCTTGTGCGCCATCGGGCCGAGCGTCGTTTCCGGATCGAGCGGATTGCCGAGCTTGTAGTTGGAGACCCAGGCGACGGACTTCTCGACGAAGGCGTCGTAGAGCTTCTCGTTGACGTAGATGCGCTCGATGCCGCAGCAGCACTGGCCGGAATTGTAGGTCGCGCCGTCCATCAGCGTGTCGACGGCGGCGTCGAGGTCCGCGTCTTCCATGACGTAGCCCGGATCCTTGCCGCCGAGCTCGAGGCCGACGGGCGTGAAGGTGCCGGCGGCGGCGCGCTCGATGGCCCGGCCGCCCTCGACGGAGCCGGTGAAATTGATGAAGTCGAACGAGTTGGCGGCGATCAGCGCCGAAGTCGTGTCATGGTCGAGGAAGACGTTCTGGAAGACGTCTTCCGGCACGCCTGCCTCGTTGAAGGCGCGCACGAGGCGCTCGCCGACGAGCAGCGTCTGGGCGGCATGCTTGATGATGACGACATTGCCGGCCATCAGGGCCGGTGCGATCGTGTTGATCGCCGTCATGTAGGGGTAGTTCCAAGGCGCGATGACGAAGACGACACCATGGGCTTCGCGTTCGATGCGGCGCTCGAAACGGTCGCTGTTCTCGATGACGATGGGCGCGAGGGAGGAGCCGGCGATTTCGGCGACATAGTTGGAGCGCTCGTTGAAGCCCTTGAACTCACCGCCGTAGCGCACCGGGCGTCCCATCTGCCAGGCGATTTCCGGCACGATCTCGTCGGCCATCTCGTTGACGCGGGCGACACCCTTGAGGACGAGCTGGATACGGTCTTCCAGCGGACGCTTGGCCCAGGCCTTCTGCGCCTTCTTCGCGCGGGCGACGACGGCCTGCGCGGCGGCCAGCGGCATCGCCTCGCGCTCGGCGTAAACCGAGCCGTCCACGGGGGATATGCATTTGATCACAGTCATGATCGACTTCCTGTTTCCGATATGAAGTTTCGCGCCGGACAATAGCCGGTCCTGCCGCGCAGCAAATATCCCTGGAGGGTTACTCGCCGGGGCAGGTTCGGCCTTGGCTGGCAGCAGCCTTACGCTCTCTCGAAGCCGCGCGCCACCTCCCAGTCGGTGATGCGGCGGTCGTACTCTTCCTGCTCCCATTCGGCGGCGCGGACATAGTGATCGATGACGTCGTCGCCGAAGGCCTCGCGCAGCATCCGGGACTCCTTCAGGGCCGCCGCAGCACCGCGCAGGGTCTTCGGAATCTCGCGGATATCCTTGCCGCCATAGGCGTCGCCCACGAAGGGGGCCTCCAGTTCAAGCTTGCCCCCGATGCCGGCAATGCCGGCGGCGAGCAGCGCCGCCATGGCAAGGTACGGGTTGAGGTCGGAGCCGCCGACGCGGCATTCGATGCGGATGCCCTTGGTGCCCTCGCCGCACAGGCGATAGCCGGCCGTGCGGTTGTCCTTGCTCCAGACGGCCTTGGTGGGCGCGAAGGTGCCGGCGACGAAACGCTTGTAGGAATTGATGTAGGGCGCGAGGAAATAGGTGATCTCGCTGGCATGGGCGAGCAGGCCCGCCACATACATGCGCATCATCTCCGACATGCCGTATTTGGCGTCCTTGTCGAAGAACTTCGCCTCCTTGCCGTCCACGCTCCACAGCGACTGGTGGATATGCGAGGAGGAGCCGGCGGCGTTGTAGTTCCACTTGGCAAGGAAGGTCACGGCCTTGCCGCGCTGCCAGGCGATTTCCTTGGTGGCGTTCTTGATGATCGAATGCCGGTCCGCCATCGCCAGCGCGTCGGCATAGCGCACGTTGATTTCCTCCTGGCCGGCCGAGGCCTCGCCCTTGGAGTTCTCCACCGGAATGCAGGCGCCCTGCAGGCCGTTGCGCAGCGCGCGCATGACGTCCTCTTCCTTGGTCGTCTGGAAGATATGGTAGTCCTCGTTGTAGCCGGAGGCGAGACGCAGGTCCCGGTAGCCGCTTTCGCGTGCGTCGTCGAAGCTCTGGTCGAAGAGGAAGAATTCGAGTTCGCTCGCCATGAAGGCCTTGAGGCCCATGGCCTCCAGCCGCTTGACCTGCTTCTTCAGGATGGCGCGCGGCGAATGCGGCACTTCCTCGTGGGTGTGGTGGTCGAGCACGTCGCAGAGCACCAGCGCGGTGCCTTCGAGCCACGGCAGCTTGCGCAACGTCGCAAGGTCCGGCTTCATCGTATAGTCGCCATAGCCGGCCGCCCAGCTCGTCGACTTGTAGCCGGAGACCGTATCCATCTCCATGTCCGTCGCCAGCAGATAGTTGCAGCTATGGGTCTCCTCATAGGCGCTTTCGACGAAATACTGCGCGTGGAAACGTTTGCCCATGAGGCGGCCCTGCATATCGACGAGGCAGGCGAGAACGGTGTCGATGCGGCCTTCGGCGACATCCTTCTTCAGATCATCGAATGTGTAAGTCGTGCTCATGGTGTTTCGGTCCTGGAGTGGTGTCCGGCGAAGCTCTCGCCGCGGTCGGAAATTGAACGGTCGAAATGAAAACGGGGGCCGCATGCGCGGCCCCCGCGCTGGAAAGGTCAGGCCTGGCCGACAGCCTTTTCGGCGGCGGCGATCTCGGCCTGGCGACGGGCGACTTCGTCACCGATCGGCGGGCCGCGGAAGCGGCGGCTTTCGAGGCCGAACCAGATGATCGCGGTCAGGACGAGGAAGCCGACGGTGATGTAGAGCGCCCAGTCGTTCGGCGGCTGGATGCCGAGGATGAAGATCAGCGCCATGGCGATGATCGACAGGATCGCGAACAGCTTGAACATGCCCTCGCCGAGATTCCACGGTCCCATCTTGTCCCACTTCGAGGTGCCCCAGGCGAAGAGGCCGAGCGCGATCGGGATCGCGAAGGAGAAGAAGAGGAAGATGACCGTGCACGAGACGACGACGGTGTAGACGGGCGTCTCGCCGATGGAGACGAGCGAGGAGCCCCAGACGAACAGCACCGACAGGATGGAACCGGTCCAGATGGCGGCGACCGGCGTGCGGTAGTTCGGGCTGACCTTCGACAGGCCGCGCGAGAACGGCAGGCCGCCGTCACGCGAGAAGGCGAAGATCATGCGCGAAACCGAGGTGACGGTGGCAAGGCCGCAGAGCCACTGGGCGACGAGGATCGCGAAGTAGAGCACGTCCTTGATGGTCGGATTGACCTGCGTGTCCATGGCCCAGAAGAAGACGTTCCAGCCCTGTGCGGCCGCGGCCGTCATGCCGTCCGTCGTGGTGCCGTCGGCATTGGCCACGGAACCCGGGATCATCAGCACGAAGGAGCACAGCATGATGTAGCCGAACAGCGCCGACCACAGCACGGAGGAGACCATGCCGCGCGGCACGGAATGCGCCGCCTTGACGGTTTCTTCCGACGTATGGGCCGAGGCATCGTAGCCGGTGATGGTGTAGATCGGCAGGAGAAGGCCGAGCAGGAACACCCAGGTGCCCGAATTTTCCGGCCAGACATTGCCGCCGGCCGCACCCGAGAAGTTCGAGAAGGTGAAGAGGCGGGCGATGTCGTAGCTGTCGGCGGCGGCCAGGCACACGATGGCGAGCGCGATGGACGTCGCGAAGATCAGATAGCCGGAAAAGTCCGTCAGCCGCGCGGTGAGGCCGATGCCCATGTGGTTCACGAGCGCCTGGGCGCCGGTGATGATCGCCAGGAAGATGATGCGGGTCGTCGTGGTGTCTTCCAGGGCGAAATACGGCGTGCCGAACGAGCCCATGAAGAAGTAGTAGGTGCCGACATTGATGGCGCCGAGAACCGTGACGAGGCCGAGCAGGTTGAACCAGGCGGTCAGCCAGCCGGTGAAGCGGTTGCCGAGGATGGAACCCCAGTGATAGAGGCCGCCGGCCGTCGGATAGGCCGAGCTGATCTGTGCCATGGCGACGGCGAAGACGAAGGAAATGAAGCAGCCGACCGGCCAGCCGATGCCGATCGCAGCGCCCCCGGCGCCGGAGGTCGCCTGCGCGAGGGAATTGATGCCGCCGGAAAGAATGCAAATGATCGAAAAGGAAACGGCGAAGTTCGAGAACTGGCTCATGCGCCGCTCGAGTTCCTGCGCGTATCCCATGGAATGCAGGACCTGCATGTCCTCATGTTTATCGTTATCGGAATAATCTGACATGTTTTTCCCCTGTATCGACTGGTCCCTGGCGGAATTGCCGAGGGCCGCCTGTGTCTGAGGCCCATGAAATGCATGGGATATGCGCCGCGGGCATGCCGCTCCCCGGGTCTTTTTCTGATTAGGCGGCGGGAAGGCTCTTGAGGAGCAATCCTGCCAGATAGTCGGCCACGACCCTTTGATCGACTTCGTCTCGGATGAGGTCGTTGCGGACCTCGATCATTACGTTGGCAAGGCCGTTGGAAAGGCCGTGCTCCTTCAAGGTATGCGTCACGCCGTCCTCAGGCCCGTAGGGCTCGTTGCGACGGATGTCGTAAAGCCCGCCCGTGCCGGCCTCGGCCAGCATGGCGTCGGCAAGGCGCGTGTCGGCATCGTGCAGGATGCCGATTTCGACCGCGCGCGGCTTGCCGAAATAGACCGGCGTGAAGCTGTGCATCGTCACGATGACGGGCGCCCTGCCCTCGCCCGTCCGCTCCTTCACCAGGCGGGAGAGCTTTTCCCGGAATGGCAGGTAGAGGGCCTCCGTGCGGGCATCGCGCGCCGCCTGGTCGAGCCCGGCATTGCCGGGAACGTCGAAGACCTCGCTCTTCTCCGGCATGGCGGCGGGCGATTCCGGCGGACGGTTGCAGTCGTAGACGAGACGGGAAAAACGCTGGAAGACCAGCGTGGCATCGAGGCTTTTCGCCATCATGCGCGATACGGCGAGCGCACCCGGGTCCCAGGCGATATGGCTCGCCAGCGCCTCGCTGGACAGGCCGAGCGTGCCGAGCGATTTGGGCAGAAGGCGCGATGCATGCTCGCAGACCAGGATGACCCGACCGCGCGCAGCAGCATTCTCAAGGGCGACGGGGTCGCCCTCCTCTCCAGTCAGAATTCCCATCAGCCTGATCCCCTCGACCGGCTTTTATCATTAATGAAAAGAATTCTTCACAGTTTTGCCGCTGTCAACGGGGTTGTGAAAAAATCTCTTCAAAAAATCATTTGACTCGAATTGTGACAGCGATGTTTAATTTTCGAAACTCCGGCAAAGACCGGAGCGCAGGGGAACAATTTGACGCTGAACCAAGCATCCATGACGGTGTCGGATGTGATCCATGCTCATTTCGATGCGTTGACGCGCGCCGAAAAGCAGCTGGCCACATCGCTGCTCGACAACTATCCCGTCTCCGGCCTCGGTAGCATCACGACGGTGGCCGAGAACGCCGGCGTGTCGACGCCGACCGTTGCACGCATGGTGCAGAAGCTCGGCTTCCGGGGCTTCCCGGATTTCCAGGCCCGCCTGCATCATGAACTCGAGGCGACGCTGTCCAGCCCGATCACCAAGCATGACCGCTGGGCCGCCAATGCGCCCGGCACGCATATCCTCAATCGCTTCGCCGATGCGATCATGACCAACCTGCGCCAGACGCTGGCGCAGCTCGAGACCCCGGAATTCGATGGCGCGGCAGCCCTTCTCGCCGACCGCCAGCGCAGCATCTACATCATCGGCGGCCGCATCACGAAGGCGCTCGCCGACTATCTCTTCACCCATCTCCAGGTCATCCGCCCGAACGTCACGCAGATCGCCTCCAATCCGAGTTCCTGGCCGCACTACGTGCTGAACATGAAGGCCGGCGACGTGCTCGTGATCTTCGACATCAGGCGCTACGAGCAGGAGATGGAAACGCTCGGCCGCGCCGCCCGCGAGCGCGGCGTGGAGATCGTGCTTTTTACCGACCAGTGGGCCTCGCCCGTCGCGAAGGCGGCCGCGAAGGTGTTCCGGGTCCATATCGAAGCGCCCTCGGCATGGGATTCGTCCGTCGTGACGCTGTTCATCGTCGAAGCGTTGATCGAAGCCGTCCAGAGTTCGGGCTGGGAGGAAACCAGCGGCCGAATGAAGACGCTGGAGGGCCTCTTCGAGGCCAGCCGGCTTTTCCGCAAACCCCGGCCGGAGGTCTCCGGCAAGCCGTGACAGCAAAACGAAAAAACCGAAACAAAACTGTCACATAAGCTTCATACGCCACAAGTAATCACCTCGCCGAAATGCCTGACACACAAAAGGAGAACACCCGTGATGTCACATACGAAACGTCTGCTTTCGCTCTCCACCGCCATGGTGATCGCCACCACGTCGCTCGCCTTCGCTGAGCCGAGCGCCGAGCTGATCGAAGCCGCCAAGAAGGAAGGCATGCTGACGACGATCGCCCTGCCGCACGACTGGTGCGGTTACGGTGACGTCATCGCCTCCTTCAAGGCGAAGTATCCGGAAATCCAGGTCAACGAACTGAACCCCGACGCCGGCTCGGCTGACGAAGTCGAAGCCATCAAGGCCAACAAGGACAACAAGGGCCCGCAGTCGCCCGACGTGATCGACGTCGGTCTCGCCTTCGGCCCGCAGGCCAAGGCCGAAGGCCTGCTGCAGCCCTACAAGGTCTCGACCTGGGACGAAATTCCGGACTCCGTCAAGGACGCCGAAGGCTACTGGTACGGCGACTACTACGGCGTGATGTCCTTCCTGGTGAACAAGGACCTCGTCGCCAACACGCCGAAGGACTGGGCCGACCTCCTGAAGCCGGAATATGCCGGCCAGGTCGCTCTCGCCGGCGACCCGCGCGCCTCCAACCAGGCCATCCTCGGCGTTCTCGCCGCCGGTCTCGGCAAGGGCGCGAAGTCCGGCAAGGAAGCCGGTGAAGCTGGCCTTGCCTACTTTGCCGAAATGAACAAGGCCGGCAACTTCGTTCCGGTTATCGGCAAGTCCGGCACGCTCGCCCAAGGCTCGACCCCGATCGTCGTCGCCTGGGACTACAACGCGCTCGGCTGGGCCAAGACCCTCAACGGCAACCCGCCGACGGAAGTCGTCGTTCCGGCAACAGGCGTCCTCGCCGGCGTCTACGTTCAGGGCATCTCGGCCTACGCGCCGCACCCGAACGCTGCCAAGCTGTGGATGGAGCATCTGTACTCCGACGAAGGTCAGCTCGGCTGGCTGAAGGGCTATTGCCATCCGGCACGCTTCAACGCCATGGTCAAGGCCGGCAAGGTTCCGCAGGACCTGATCGACGCCCTGCCGCCGGCAGAATCCTATGAAAAGGCCTACTTCCCGACGCTCGAGGAAGTCGACGCCAACAAGGCTGCCGTAACCGGCGCATGGGACAGCGTCGTCGGCGCGAACGTGCAGTAAACGACATCCTTCGTCGCCCCGGCTCTCTGGCCGGGGCGACGATTGCGGTATGCCAATGACGGCAACCCCACCCGAGGTTTTCTTAATGTCATCAGACAGTTCAGCCACCAGACAGCCGACGCGGGAGCCCTTCCGCCTCCCGCTGCATTGGCTCGGCGTGGCGCCCTTCGCGATCTTTGTCCTGCTGTTCCTGGTCATGCCGACGATGCGTATCGTCCTTGGCGCGTTCCAGACGCCGGAAGGCGGCTTCACGCTGGACAACATCCGCGGGCTGTTCACGACGTCGATCCTGTCGGCCTACTGGATCTCGATCAAGATCTCCATCGCCTCGGCCCTGCTCGGCTGCCTGATCGGCTTTGCGGTCGCCTCCGCCGTGGTGCTCGGCGGCCTGCCGAAATGGATCCGCGGCCCGCTGCTGACCTTCTCGGGCGTTGCCTCCAACTTCGCAGGCGTCCCGCTCGCCTTCGCCTTCCTCGCGACCCTCGGCCCGGTCGGCCTTCTCACGGTGTTCCTGAAGACCCAGGTCGGCATCGACCTGCGTGCGCTCGGCTTCAACATCCTGTCCTTCTGGGGCCTGACGATCACCTATCTGTTCTTCCAGATTCCGCTGATGATCCTCATCATCACGCCCGCGCTCGACGGCCTGAAGCGCGAATGGCGCGAGGCGGCGCAGATTCTCGGCGCGACCAACGCACAGTACTGGCGCATGGTCGCCTTCCCGATCCTGCTGCCCTCCTTCCTCGGCACGCTCGCCTTGCTCTTCGCCAATGCCTTCGGCGCCGTCGCGACCGCCATCGCGCTGACCGGCTCGTCGCTCTCCATCGTGCCGATCCTGCTCTTCGCACAGATCCGCGGCGACGTTCTCGGCAATCCCCATCTCGGCTATGCGCTGGCCTTCGGCATGATCGTCGTCACGGGCATTGCCAACACGATCTACATCTGGCTGCGGGCCCGCAGCGAAAGGTGGCTGAAATGAAGAAGTTCTGGGCCTGGGGCGCCCTCATCTTCGGGCTGCTCTATTTCATCCTGCCGCTGCTCGGCATGACGAACTTCTCCATGAAGATGCGTCGTGGCGTCTACTCGCTGGATGCCTATGCCGTCGTGCTCGGCGATCCGCGCTTCCAGGAAACCTTCACCTATTCGGTGCTCATGGCGCTCGCGACCATCGTCTTCGGCGTCCTGCTGGTGGTGCCCACCGCCTATTGGGTGCGCCTGAAGATGCCGGGCCTTCGCCCCTATATCGAGTTCATCACCCTCCTGCCGCTGGTCATTCCGGCCATCGTCATCGTCTTCGGCTATATCCGCCTCTACAACACGTCGAGCTGGCTGCCGCTGACCGGCACGACGACGGGCACGAACATTCTCTTGATGTTCGGCTACGCGACGCTGGCCCTGCCCTACATGTATCGCTCGGTCGATACGGGCCTGCGCTCCATCGACATCGCCACGCTGACGGAGGCCGCCCAGAGCCTGGGCGCCGGCTGGATGACGATCCTCGCGCGCATCATCCTGCCGAACGTGCTGGTCGCCGTGCTCTCGGGCGCCTTCCTCACCTTCGCCATCGTCATCGGCGAGTTCACCATGGCCGCCCTCCTCAACCGTCCGGCCTTCGGCCCCTACATGCAGCTTCTCGGCGCCAACCGCGCCTACGAGCCGGCTGCGCTCGCGGTCATGTCCTTCGCCTTGACCTGGGGTTGCCTCGGCCTGATCCAGCTTGTTTCCCGCTTCCAGAAGGGCGCGCAAAGCCCCGCCTAAGGACCATTCATGAGCTTCCTGACCCTCACCAGCATCCAGAAGTCCTTCGGCCCCGTGCAGGTCGTCAAGGATTTCAACATGTCCATCGAGAAGGGCGAGTTCGTCTCGTTCCTCGGACCGTCGGGATGCGGCAAGACCACCGTCCTGCGCATGATCGCCGGTTTCGAGACGCCCTCGGGCGGCACCATCGCCATCGACGGCAAGAGCCAGGCGAACCTTCGCCCCAACCAGCGCAATATCGGCATGGTCTTCCAGGCCTATGCCCTCTTCCCGAACATGAACGTCGCCGAGAACGTCGCCTTCGGCCTCAAGGTCGCCGGCCGGCCGAAAGCCGAGATCGACGCGCGCGTCAAGGAGATGCTCGGCCTCATCAAGCTCGATCATCTCGCCGACCGCTATCCCTACCAGATGTCGGGCGGCCAGCAGCAGCGCGTGGCCCTGGCGCGGGCCCTGGCCACGGCGCCGGGCCTGCTGCTGCTGGACGAACCGCTCTCGGCCCTGGACGCCCTGGTGCGCGTGCATCTGCGCAACGAGATCCGCGCCCTGCAGCAGCGCCTGGGCGTGACCACCATCATGGTGACCCATGACCAGGAGGAAGCCCTGGCCGTGGCCGACCGCATCGTGGTGATGAATGCCGGCAAGGCCGACCAGATCGGCGCACCCGCCGAAATCTACAACCGCCCCGCCACCCGCTTCGTCGCCAACTTCGTCGGCACGCTGAACCTCATCGAGGCCAAGGTGGTCGATGCCGCGTCGAACCGCATCTCCATCGGCGACCAGGGCGTCACGCTGCGCGAATCGCTCGGCAGCGCCAAGGCCGGCGACACCGTCTCGCTGGCGCTGCGCCCGGAAGCCGGCTCCATCGCGCCCGACGCCAAGGGCGACACCGCCCTTTCCGGCGAGGTCGTCTCCTCGAACTTCCTCGGCTCTGTCATCCGCACACGCATGAGGGTCGGCGGCAGCATCATTTCCTTCGACATGTTCAACAGCCCCGGCCTCGTGCCGCCGGCCGTCGGCGAAACGGTCACGCTGCGCTTCACCGCGGGCGACCTGCTCGTCATCCGGGACTGAGCATTCGTTCCAAGACTTGCGAGAGGCTTGGAAAAATCTGTCGTGAATTGCGTCTTTTGCGTCGCCCGCGGATTTGATCCGCGGGCGTTTGCCGTCTAGTCTTCCATCGTTCTCAGGGCGGGGTGAAATTCCCCACCGGCGGTATGCCGACCTCGGTCGGTGAGCCCGCGAGCGCCCGAGCCTCTCCGGCCCGGGGTCAGCAGATCTGGTGCGATGCCAGGGCCGACGGTCACAGTCCGGATGAAAGAGAGCAAGCAGGAGGCATCCGCCGTGGCAGGCGGCGTCCGTCCTTGCGTGTTCGCCCAAGGGGACCGTTGAAAAATGGCTCAACCCTTGAAAGGCCTCGACATGAATATGAATGCCACGCCCGCCACCCGCATCGCCGTCCTGCGCGCCCGCTGGCACGCCGGTATCGTCGATCAGGCGGTCACCTCCTTCATCGCCGAATGGCAGGCGCTCGGCGGCCGTGCCGAAGACGTCGACGTGATCGACGTGCCGGGCGCGCTCGAAATCCCGCTTCAGGCCCAGCTTCTCGCCCGCACTGGCCGCTATGCCGCCATCCTCGGCGTCGCGCTCGTCGTCGACGGCGGCATCTACCGCCACGACTTCGTCGCCGGCACCGTGGTCGATGCCATCGTGCGCGTCGGCCTCGACACCAATGTGCCGGTGCTCTCGGCCGTGCTGACGCCGCACAATTTCCAGGAATCGGAAGCCCACATCGCCTTCTTCCGCGATCACTTCGTCATCAAGGGCAAGGAAGCCGCCAGCGCCGCCCGCCAGATCATCGACGCCCGCGCGCAGGTCGCCCTGGCGACAGTGGGTTGAATCGATCTCTCAACGGCCGGAATCGATCCGCAAGCACGGCCCGACAAACCGTTGATAAGAATCAGGAATGTCCGGCAGCAATGCCGGACTTTTTCGTCTAGCCGCCTATCCCTGCAGGTTCTTCAGATAGATCGACAGCAACTGGATCTGCGAGGATATGCCAAGCTTGCGATAGACATTGCGCCGGTGAACCTTCACCGTGCCCGTCGAAATGTCGAGCTTCAGCCCGATCGATTCCGACGAATGCCCCTGCAGCACCAGTTCGACGATCGAGGATTCGCGGTCGGTGAGGTTCAGCCTGCGCCAGACCCTGTCCGCCGCACTGACCGGCTCGCTGCGCCGCCCGCGTCCCTGCACCATTTCGGCAAAGCGGCCGGCAAGATTGCCCCAGGCGTGGCGCACGAAGGCGGACATGAAGGGCTCGGCATCGCTGAGCAACCCGAATTCCGTCGCCGGGAAGGTACCCGTCTTCTCCCGCCGCATCAACGAAACCACCACCGTCACCCCGTCGCGCGTCGGAACGAAGAAGCCGACCTCCTCGGCAAGCTGGGTCTGCGAGTAGAAGGTGCGGTAATATTCGCTGGAGAAGAAACGGTCCGGCGCAAGCTCGCGCATGCGCATGACGCCCGCCCTGTCCGCCCGCGCCGCATGATAGAACGGATCGAGCAGGTAGGGACCGGTCTGGTAGAGCGTGACGAAGAGCTTGTAGTCCTCCGGCTCGAAGGTGCTGAAGAGATGGATCGGCCGCGCCTTGTCGCGATAGGCGAAGATGACCATGTAGTCGAAACGCACCAGCGCGCGCGTCATCGAAAGCAGGGTCTCCCCCGCCTGCTTGTCGGAGCTTTCCGTCGTCTCCGTCCAGTCGGCAAGCGATTGGAAAAGTGCCCTCAAATCCGCCTGCATGGCGCGTCTCTCCCTCAAATTCCCCCAGCGGCCCGCGAAGGCCGTCGTCCGGGTATACTCCTCCCACAGTCGCAAAAACGGAAAAATACCCCCTACGAGGTATATACCAGTTTATCGGCGGCTGACCTAGCATCCGGCCCGTGCGGCAAGGGCGGCGAAGACCGCCTCAGCGCTGCACACGCGAAAACCCGGGAAACGATGCGGCGAAACCAGCCTCGATCCCGGTACGGCGCCTATATCCGGCCTGAGGGAAACAGGCCCACAATAATAAGGGAACGCTCGATGGCGAAATGGTCCGGCCAGAACACTCCGATCCGTGCCCGGGACTTGACGGACGAATTCCAGCGGCTGAAGCGCGGCTCGGTCACGCGCCGGCACTTTCTCGGCGTCACCGGGCTCGGGCTTGCTGCCGCCGTGCTCGCCCGTCAGCCGGGTCTCTTCAATGCCGCCGCCCATGCCGGTGAAAATCTCGGCTCTTCCATGGCGATCGCCACCTGGCCGAACTACCACGATCCCGCAAGCTTCGAGGCCTTCACCGCGGCGACGGGGGTTTCCGTCGAGGTCAACGTCTTCGGCTCGAACGAGGACATGCTGGAAAGGCTCAAGACCGGCAGCGCCGGATGGGACCTCTTCGTGCCGACCAACTACGCCATATCCACCTATGCCGGCCTCGGCCTGATTGATCCGCTCGATCTTTCCAAGGTGCCGAACTTCGATCCGGCAACCCAGAACGGCCGCTTCCTCGACCGGGGCACGGTCGACGGCAAGACCTATGGCGTGCCGAAGAACTGGGGTACCACCGGCATCGCCTTCAATTCCGACAAGGTGCGCTCGGATGTCACGAGCTGGAAGGATTTCTTCGCGCTGGCGATGACCGAGGCCGACGGCCGCGTCATGGTGCATGACTATCAGCTCACCGCCATCGGCAATGCCCTCGTCTCGCTCGGCTTCTCCTTCAATTCGGTGAAGGCCGAGGAACTGGCAGAGGCCGAGAAACTGCTGATGGCGGTGAAGCCGCATCTCTACGCGATCAACAGCGACTACCAGCCGGCGCTGCGCGCCACGGATGCCTGGATGAGCATGTGCTGGACGAACGATGGCGCGCAGCTCAACCGCGATATCCCGGAAATCCGGTTCACGCTCGGCGCCGACGGCGGTGAGATCTGGGCGGATTTCTACGCGATGCCGTCGAGCGCCCTCAACAAGCCGGCCGGCTATGCGCTGCTCGACTTCCTGATGGATCCGAACAATGCGGTGCGCGAGCATATCGCCAATGGCGCGCCGACCACCGACAGCCGGGTGATCGCGCTGCTGCCGTCGGAGATTACCGGTAACGCCATCGTCTATCCGGGCGAGGCCGCGCTGACGCCGCTGGAATTCGGCGCCGCGGTGACGCTGACGGACCCGGCCCGCGCCGATCTGATGGCGCGGTTCAAGTCCGCATAACGGTCCACGCTCAGACGGAGGACAGCCCCGACTGATGCACGACGATGCGCGCGTGATAGGGCACGCGCTTGTAGAGATCGAGCACATCCTGGTTGATCAGCCGCACGCAGCCGGAAGACGTCGCCTTGCCGATGGACTTCCAGTCCGGTGAGCCGTGCAGGCGGTAGAGCGTGTCCTGACCGTTCTGGAAGATATAGAGCGCCCGCGCACCGAGCGGGTTCTTGATGCCGGGCTCCATGCCGCCGTTCTCGACGGAATATTTGGCAAGGCTCGGCTGGCGCTTGATCATGTCGGCAGGCACCTTCCAGCGCGGCCAGGGCTGGCGCCACTGGATCACGCCCTCGCCTTCCCAGGCAAAGCCGTCGCGGCCGATACCGACGCCGTAGCGCATCGCCGTGCCGCCCGGCTCCACGACATAGAGGAAGCGCGCTGCCGTATCGACCACCACCGTGCCCGGCGCTTCGCCGGTCGGGTCCGATACGCGCTGACGGTAATATTTCGGGTCGATCTCCCGGTAGGGAATGGCCGGAATGAGATGACCGCCATCCTCGACGGGGGCATAACGCGCGGCCAGTTCCTCGTCCGTCGCCGGCACGATGGGATAGCTGACCTTCTTCGGAACGGGAACCGTCTTGACCGAAGTTTCCGTGGTTGCGCATCCCGCGAGCGTCGCGGCGGCGCCCAGGAAGAAGGCTCTGCGCGACAATGTGCACACCGTAGGCATTCTCGACATAAACTCCAATGGAAGGAACGGGTTGAGGCCGATGGCTAGCCAAAGCGCCACGGGGCTGGCAAGAAGCGGGGGCATCACATCTTCGGCATCCACCCCTCGTTCTTGCGGAGCGATGCAAAGCGGCCACGCCCGGCCCGGTCTCAGGGAGAAATCCGATGGCGCCTGTGGAAATCAACCCAGCCCATGTGCGGGAATTTGCCGATCCGGACAGCTTCTACCGCTGGCTGGCGGAAAACCACGCCGACGCACCCGAGGTCTGGATCAATATCCACAAGCGCGGGTCGGGCCTGCAATCCATCAACCCCGAAGAGGCGATCGAGGTCGTGCTGTGCTGGGGCTGGATCGACGGCATCCGCAAGAGCCACGACGACAGGAGCTTCTTCCAGCGCTACTGCCCGCGCGGCCGCAAAAGCGTCTGGAGCAAGAAGAACGTCGAGACGGTCGGCCGGCTGATCGAGAGCGGCCGCATGACGGAACACGGCCTGAAACAGGTGGACGCGGCCAAGGCGGACGGCCGCTGGGACAAGGCCTATGGCAGCGGCAAGGATCTGAAGATCCCGCCGGACCTTCAGGCCGCCATCGACGCCGAACCGGCGGCAAGGGACATGCTCGGCAGGTTGACGGAGCAGAACCGCTTCGCCCTCGCCTTCCGCCTGCACAACATCAAGACGGACGCCGCCCGCAAGCGCAGGATCGAAACCTATGTGGAGATGCTGAAACGCGGCGAGACGATCTATCCGCAAAAGCAGAAATAGACCGTCGCCCGTGCTGTCTTATGACTGGCCGTTCAGCCAGTTGTGCCAGTCGTTCACGCTGCCCGAGAAGACGTTGAGGTCGATCTTGCCCTCGACGCCGTGCGACAGCCCCGAACCCGAATATTGCCAGAACAGCCAGCGGCGGTTCGGGTAGCGTTTGGAGGGATGCGCGGCGACCGAGCGCAGCCAGAACGGATATTGCGTCAGCTCGCCCGAGAGGTTGTCCTCGTAGAAGTCGGGCGCGGTGTAGATGATCGGCCGCTTGCCGTAATGGCGCTCCAGCATCTCGGCGAAGACCTTGATCTTCTCGACATACTTTTCGCGCGACAGGCGCTTCTTGCAGGCGGAATCGCCGTTGTATTCGGCATCGATGACCGGCGGTAGCGCGTCCGGATCCTTCGGAACGTTGCGGATGAACCATTCGGCCTGCGAGCTTGCGACGCGGCACCAGTAGAAGAAGTGGTAGGCGCCGCGCTTGATGCCCGCCTCCTTCGCCCGTCGCCAGTTCTTCTGGAACATCGGGTCGAGATGGTCGCCGCCATCCGTCGCCTTGATGAAGGCGAAGTTGGCGCCCTGGGTGCGCAGCTTCATCCAGTCGATGTCACCCTGCCAGCGCGAAACGTCGACGCCGTGCACCTGATAGTGCCTCGGCGCGCGCTTGCCGAAATTGATCGGATGCGCATCGCGGAACTGCTGGCTGTAGACGCGCGAACGCTTGCGCGAGGCGCCCTGTACCGGCTCTTCCGCCATCATCGTCTCGACCGGACGTTCCTCGGGGATCGCCGACTGTTTCGTGACGCTTTCGAAGACGCCGGTTTCCGGCACCGGCCCGGCCCAGGCGAGCATTTCCTGCGCACCGTCGGCCTTTACCTTGCCTTCGCCGACCGAGATTTCGGGCACGGGCCCGCCGCCCTTTTTGACGGAGCTGGTGGTTTCCGCGGAAGGCTTGATGGCAAGCGCCGTCTCCGGGCTGGAGCTAGACGCACAGCCAGCCATGGAAACACAGCCGAGGAGGATCGCTGACAGGACCGAAAGACGCATAAGGCACTCGCACGCAAAACAAACCGAAGCCCCGCCCTTTCGACACACGGACGGAATTACTAACGGAAGATTACCGCGAAATGTTAAATACAATCTTTACGGCCGACCGTGACATTTCAGGCACTTAGGTCCACACCGTCCACGCGCCTTGACGATTGCCATTAAGAAAGGCGCGGCAAGCATCCGCTCGCCGCGCCTTGGACCGACCCCGAATGCGTCCGCGCTCAGTCGTCAACCGATACGCACGTAGCCGATGTCCTTCTTGTCGATCTCGTCGAGGGACTCCTCATAACCCGCATCCGCATAGCGGATGACGCCGAGCGAGGTGTCGTTGGTCAGCGCATGCTCGAGCCGTTCCGCGCCCGCTTCCGTGCCGTCGGCCACCAGCGTCACGCCGCAGCTCGTCATATAGCCGGCATAGCCACCGCCGCCGGAATGCACGACGACGAGATCGGCCATCGAGGAGGAAAGCAGCATGGCGTCGAGCAGCGGCCAGTCGGCAATGGCGTCCGAACCGTCCTTCATGCGCTCCGTCATGATGTTCGGATGCGCCATGGCGCCGGCATCGAGATGGTCGCGCGAAAAGGCGATCGGCCCCTTCAGTTCCCCGGCCGCGACCAGCCGGTTGACGGCGAGTGCGAGGTCCGTGCGCTCGCCATGGCCGAGCCAGGCGATGCGCGCCGGCAGGCCCTCGAAGGGCACGTTCTCGCGGGCAAGGCGGATCCAGTTGGTGACGATCCTGTTGTCCGGGAACATCTCCAGCACGAGGTCGTCGATGCGCGCGATGTCGCTCTCCTCGCCCGACAGGGCCATCCAGCGGAAGGGACCGATGGCGCGCGCGAAGAGGGGTCGCAGATAGGCTTCGGTGAAGATCGGGATGTCGAAAGCGTTGCCGACGCCGCCTTCCCGCGCCTGCGTGCGGATGAGGTTGCCGTTGTCGAAGACTTCGGAGCCCATCTTCTGGAACTCCAGCATGGCAGAGACATGCTCGACGATGGAGGCGCGGCTTGCCGCCATCAACTGCCCCTGCCCGTCATCCCGGAGGTCCTTCACCTGGTCGAGGCTCATGCCCTTCGGCACGTAACCGTAGACGAGGTCGTGCGCCGAGGTCTGGTCGGTGACGATATCGGGCACGATGCCGCGCCGGGCGATTTCCGGATAGATCTCGGCCGCGTTGCCGACGAGGCCGATGGACGTCGCACGCTTCTCCCTGACGGCGTCCTCGATCATGGCGAGCGCCGTATCGAGGTCCGGCGCCACATGTTCGAGATAGCCGACGGCCTTGCGCGCCGCGGCGCGCGCGGGGTCGATGTCGACGCAAAGGATCGCCGCTCCCGCCATGCGGCCGGCGAGCGGCTGTGCGCCACCCATGCCGCCAAGGCCGGCGGTCAGGATGAAACGACCGGCAAGGCTGCCGCCGAAGCGCTTTTCCGCGATGCGCATGAAGATTTCATAGGTGCCCTGGATGACGCCCTGGCTGCCGATATACTGCCAGGCACCGGCCGTCAGGCCGCCCCAGCAGATCAGCCCCTTGCGCTGCAATTCGTAGAAGACCTCGGCCTTGGCCCATTGTCCGACGATGTTGCAGTTCGCCATGATGACGAGCGGCGCTTTCGCATGGGTCTTGAGCAGGCCCACCGGCTTGCCGGACTGGATGACCAGCGTCTGGTCCTCGTCCATCTCCGTCAGCGCCTTGACGATGGCCTTGTGCGCCGCCCAGTTGCGCGCCGCCTTGCCGAGCGCGGCATAGACGATGAGATTGTCCGGGTCCTCGCCGACCGAGAGCACGTTTTCCAGGAGCCGCAGCAGGGCCTCCTGCCGCCAGCCCTTGGCGCGCAGCACGTTGCCGCTCGGGATCGGATAGTTCGGATGGCGCGGATTGGGCTTCGGCATGGTAGTCCCTCTTGCGTAAGATATCGTGTTACTTCGGTGGCAGCGTGTCGACGAAGGCAATGGCCTCGGCGATGAGGCGGCGGCGCAGCGCCTCGTCGGCGCAGGCCTCGGGCGAGGCGCGCACCCAGCCCTCCATCACCCGCTCTCCCATGATCATCGGCGCGATGCCGTCGACGGCGAGCGCCCAGGCATCGTTGCCCTTGCCGAGGCGCGCCAGCATGCCCTCCCTGCGCGCGCCGCACAGGAGGTGCCCGTCGAGCAGAAAGGCGAGCCCGCCGAACATGGGCTTTTCCGAGAGCCCGGCGCGAAGGCCGAGATCGGCGCGGACGATGTCTTCCAGTTCCCTGTCCCGTGCCATCGCCCGCTCCCGGTTATTTGGCCAGCGCGTAGCTGACGAGATCGATGCCCATCGCCTTTTCGACCGACGGATAGACGGTCGGGTCGAGCACGCTGGAGGCCAGCGGAATGATCGTCTTCGGCACATGCAGCACGAAGATCCTCATGCCGACCTCGAGTTGGCCGACGCTGAGCGGTTCACCCTCGGGCGAAAGCGTGGTGATGACGTCGGGGAAGGTGGCAAGGCGCGTGCCCTCGGCCGATTCCACCGCCATATATTCGTTCATCACATGGAGCACCGTCGCCTTGTCGCCCGTGCCGAGCGTCACCGTGCCGATGTCGAAGGCTTCCTTGGTGTAGACCACCGACTTGTCGGTAATGACGCCTTCGGAGAGGATCGCGCCGCCCGTCGTCTTGACCATGGCGTCGATGATCGCCGAACCGCCCTTGCCTTCCGCCGCGATGATCGCCTCGCCGAGTTTCAGGGCAAGCGATATGCCGCCGAGCGCGGCATTCCTGCGCACATAGGAGGCACGCAGCGGGTTGCGGCAGGAGGCGATGAAGCCACCCGACATGTCGGAGGCGGTGCGCAGGATCGGCGAGACCTTCGCCGTCGCGCCGCGCACGACGAGTTCGATATAGCGGTTCTCGTCGCGATTGCCGCCAACGGCCGTCTGGATCATCTGCTCGGGCGAGCCGGCCATGCCGATGGAGCCCATGTCGCCGGTCGGATGCGCGCGCATATCGCCGACGGCGTCGAGCACCTTGGTGCCGAGGATGGCGGAGGGCAGCCAGCCGTTCAGCGTCGAGGACTTGCCGTTCTGCCCCACCATCAGCGCCGAGACCTTTTCACCCAGCGCCTCCTGCAAAAGCTCCACGGCCTTCACATAATCGACGCCGCGCATTTCCCAGGGCGTGGTCGAGGCCGGCGCGCCGATGGCCGCGGCCGTCGCCACCCAGTCATCGTCCGAAAGCTCGTCGATCGAAACCAGCTCCGGCTTGCCGATGGAAACCGCCGCATAGCCGAGCATGCGCCCGTGGTCGGCCCAACCGCCGCCGCCGGCGGCATAGACCGAGCCGCCCTTGACCGCCGCCTCGACGTCTTTTTCCTTTAGAATCCGGCCCATTAGGCGCCCTCCTGAATCGCTTTCTGAAGTTTCTCGTCGAGTTGAATCACTGCATGAAGAAGCACCGCCGCTCCGAGCGCGATGTCGTCGGTCTCGGCGAATTCCTCCGGCGCGTGGCTGCGCCCGCCAAGGCAGGGCACGAAGATCATCGCCGCGCGCGTCACCTTCGCCATGAAGGCCGTGTCATGCCCCGCACCGGAGGCCATGCGCCGATGGCTGGCGCCCGCCGTCTCGCAGGCCGCGTCCAGCACGTCGAGCAGCAGCGCATCGCCCGGCGTCGGCATGTTGTCCGAGATGCGACGTGGCGCGGCGATGCGCGTGCCCGTCTCATGCGCGACTGCTTCCGCCATGCGTTCGACGGAAGCCGCAAAGCCGTCCATCGTCGCCCGCTCCTCCGCCCGCGCGTCGATCAGCAGGCGGGCGCGGGACGGCACGACATTGGCCGCATTCGGTTCGATGGAGAACTCACCCACCGTCGCGGTGAAATGCGCCGGTCCCTTGGAAAGCGACGTCGCCAGCGCCTCGATGCCGGTCACCAGCCGCGCCGCGGCGGCCAGCGCATCGGCGCGGCTGCCCATCGGCGTCGTGCCGGCATGGTCCGCCCGGCCCTCGACGACGATCTCGATGCGGGTGATGCCGGCAATCGCCGTGACGACGCCGATATCGCGCTTCTCCGTCTCCAGCACCGGCCCCTGCTCGATATGCAGTTCGAGGAAGGCCGCGATATCCTTGCGCGCCTCGACCGCGATGCGCGCCGGATCGCCGCCGGCATCGCGAATGCCCTGCTCCAGCGTCAGCCCGCCGCTCTCCCGGGACAGCCACTCCGCCGGCAACACGCCGGCCATGCCGCGGCTGCCGATGCAGGAGACGCCGAAGATCGAGACCTCTTCGGCGAGGAAATCGACGACTTCCAGGTCATGGTCGAGGTCGATGCCCCGGTCGGCAAGCGACCGGACCACTTCCAGCGCCACGGCGACGCCGGCAATGCCGTCGTAACGCCCGCCGTCCGGCACCGTGTCGGAGTGCGAGCCGAGCATGATCGTGCCGAGACCGGGCTTTCGACCCGGCCGACGCGCGACGAGATTGCCCGCCGCGTCGATGCGCGTTTCAAGCCCCGCGGCCTGAAACCTGTCGCGAAGAAAATCCCGCCCCGCCGGGAACAGAGCGGTAAAGGCGCGCCGCGTATAGGGCCGGCCGGGCTCGGTGAGCGCGGCGAGGCCATCGATCACATCCGCGATGCGGGCGGGATCGACCGGCAGATTGCTGGCGCGGGCCATCAGCGGGCACCCGCGCAAACCAGCGTCGGCAGCGGCCGCACGAAAGCGCCGGCGCCGGGCTCGGCCAGAACCGCCTTTCCATCGAAAGCGAGCTTGCCGCGCAGATACATGGCCGAAACGCGCCACGGCAGTTTGATGCCGTTATAGGGCGACCAGCCGACGACGTTGTGGCCGCTCGCCGCCGCGTCATAGATATAGGGCTCGGGCGTCAGCACGGTGATGTCGGCGTCCTTGCCGGCCTCCAGCGCGCCCTTGGCATGATCCAGCCGGAAATGCCGCGCCGGGTTGAGCGTCATCAGCTCGGCGGCGCGCGTCAGGGAAATGCCGCGCTCCAGCGCGCCCTTGACGAAGAGCGGCACCATGACCTCCAGCCCCGGCACGCCCGACGCATTGGCCAGCATGTCCGGATTGGTCTTGCGGTCCTCCGACCAACTGACGTGGTCGGTGGAAACCAGCGTGACATTGCCCCCGGCGACGTGGCGCCAGAGCTTTTCCACCTCGGCGCGCGAACGGATCGGCGGATTGATCTTCGCCTTGCCGCCGAGACGGCGCACGTCGTTCTCCTCGTCGAGGGTCAGATAGTGGATGCAGCACTCGATGGTGGCGCGGTGCCCCTGCGCCCGGTAGGCGGCGGCGATCTCGTAGCCGCGGCCGAGCGAGCAATGCACCACATGAGCCGGGCAGCCGGTCTCGGCGCCGGTTTCGTAGATCTGGTTGGAGGCGAGCAGCTCCGTCATCGGCGGACGGGAGAGGCCATGGGCGCGGTAATCGGTGATACCGGCCGCCTTCACCTTGGCAATCGCCGCGCGCACCGCCTCGTCGTCCTCGTTGTGCACGCCGGCCGCCAGCCCCGTCGGCGCGATGGCGCGGAAGCAATCCTCCAGCAGCGCCGCAGGAATGCGCGGGAACCGCTTCGGATCCGTGCCGAAGGTGGAGAACTTGAAGGCCGCGACGCCCGCCTCGACCATCTCGCCGATACGCGCCGGTCCCTCCTCGGGGTCGACCGTGCCGTAGAGCGCGAAATCGACGCGCGCCTGCGGCGAGGCATGATCGACCTTGATCTTCACGGCCTCGGCCGAGCAGACGAGGTTGCCCTCGTCATAAGGCATGTCGACGATGGTGGTGACGCCGCCCGCTGCCGCCGAGCGCGTCGACCAGATGAAATCCTCCTGGTTCTTCTGCGAGAGCGAATGCACCTGCGCATCGATGGCGCCCGGCAGGATCAGCGCGCCGGAGAGATCGTGCCGCTCCTTCGCCGCGGGCATCGCGCCCTGGCCGACATGCACCACCTTGCCGTCGCGCACGGCGACATGCCCGCCATCCACGATGCGGTCCGCAAGAACCACGGTCCCTTTCAGAACGAGATCGAAATCGGCCATGATGGTCTCCGTCAGGACTTGAGAGCAAAGAAGGCGTCGAAACCCGCCATGGGCGCGGCATCGACGAAGGCGGCAAGCGCCTCGGGGCTGGCAAGGTCGCGGTCGAGCGCCTCGATCTCGGCGGAAAGCGGCCTGTCCTTGCGGTAGAAGGGGCTGATCGCCCGCGTGCGCTGATAGGCGATGGCCGCGACGCCCTCGGCATTGTCGCCGACAAGATCGATCGCCTGCGAGGACAGCATGGCTTCGAGCGCGGCGAGCTGGCGCAGATCACGCACCTGGCTTTCCATGCGTTCGACGATGAGCGGCAGGAAGGTCGCCTCCTCTTCCAGACCGCCGGCCACGACGATGGATTGCGCCGAGATCGGCACGGCCAGCGACTGGATGCGCATGTAGAGTTCCACGGCAAGTTTCAGCAGCGGTCCGAAGCCCGTCGCCGCCTCGCCGGGCGCGACGAGATTGACCGGCAGGTTGCGGCGCACGCCGTTGGCGAGCAGCACGCAGCGGTTCAGCACGTTGCGCGCAAGATGGGCAAAGCCCGTCTGCGCCGCCTCGACATAGAGCGTGGTCGACAGCGGCAGCGAGCCGCCCGAGGCCATGACGTGGTTGTCGAGCACGACCGGGTTGTCGTCCGACTGCGCCGTCGCCTCGACGATGCGCTCGGCGGCATTCATCAGCGTATCGAGGCAGGCGCCGAAGACCTGCGCGGTCATGCGCAGGCTGAGCGGGTCGTGGATCGCAGACGGCTTCGGCCAATGGCCGGACGTCGCCTGCGCCTCGAACCAGGTGCCGGCCAGCGCCTCGCCATGGGCCGAAAGGCGGGCCGCCACCCGCCACGGATCGGCAGAGGCGCCGAGCGCCAGCGAGGAGAGCACGCCCGTCACCATGAGGTTGCGGATCGCCTTGGCCGCCTCGCGCACCACATTGGCGGCGGCGGCATGGGAAATGGCATTGACGCTGAGCGCGGCCAGCGCATCGCGCGGCTGCATGCGATAGGGCGCAAGGCCGGCGCGCTTGAGCGCTTCGGCCGCCGGCAGGCGCTCGCCGCCGAACCAGGCTTCGCCCTCGCCCGTCAGCACCGCCGCCACCTGCCCCATCAGGCCGATATCGGCGCAGCCCATCGAGCCGTGACGGCGCACGACCGGCACGATGTCCCGTTCGAGCAAAGCCAGGAAGGCGTCGATGAGTTCCGGGCTGCAGCCGGAATAGCCGCCGAGCGCCGTGTTGACGCGGATCGCCATCGCCTTGCGCACGATGGGCAGAGAGAAGGGCTCGCCCGTGCCGAAGTGATGCGCCTTGACGAGGCTGTTGTTGAATTCGGCAAGGTCGTCCGCCGTCCACAGCTTGTCCTTCATCGAGCCGACGCCGGTATTCGCACCATAGATCGGCAGGCCCGTCGCCAGGCGCTCCGTCACCACATGCCGCGCCGTGCCGACACGCCCCATGCCGATCTCGCAGGCGACAGGGTGGCGCGCGCCCGTGCCGATCGCCTCCAGCGTGGCGAAATCGAGCGGTTGACCGGTGAGGTAGAGCGTATCGGCGGAAGCGAGCATTTTCAAAAAGCCTGTTATGGCGCGGGTCCAGCAAACGTGTGACGGAGCGGCGTAAATCCTGATGTGGATGTTATGCGGAACGCGGGCCGAACCCATATCCCAAAAGCCGTACGGTTCATGCTATAGGCCGAACGGAAAAACCGAAAGGCCCGTTCCGTGGATCTCTCCACCCTTTGCCTTGTGCACAGCATTCTCGAAGAACGCGGCATCCGCAGGGCGGCCGCCGCTGCCGGCCGGCCCGCCTCCAGCGCCAGCGCGGCGCTTCGCCGGGTCGAGGCCGTGCTTTCCGTGCCGCTGGTGCGCCGCGACGGGCAGGCACTCGTTCCGACGCTGGAGGCCGAGGCGCGCCTGCCGCGCTTTGCCGAGATCGCCCACGCCGCCACCGCGCTCGCCGCCCTGGGGACCGGCGCGGCAACGGTGCCTGCCATCCCGCTTCCCGCCCTCGCCCGCTTCGCCGCCGCCGCAAGAGCCGGCAGCATCAATGCGGCCGCCAAAAATCTCGGCCTCGGCCAGCCGCAACTCACCCGCCAGCTCACGCATCTGGAGCAGACCATCGGCTGCAAGCTGCTCGCCCGGTCGGCGGCCGGCATAAGCTGCACGCCGGCCGGCCTCGAGGCGCTCGCCCTTGCCGAGCGCATCGGCACAGCCTGGGAGGCGCTCTCTGCCGCCTCGGCCGAGCGGTTTCGCCGCTCCGCCGCGACGTGGCGGCTCGGCACCGTCATTCCCTTCGGCCATGAAAGCGAGATCGCCGCCCTGCTGGCGCGCCTTGCGGTCAAATGGCGCGCGGCCCGGCCCCGCCAGCCGCTGTTCCTCTCCTCCACCACCGCGGACGATCTCGTCTCCGGCCTGAAAACCCGCCGCTTCGACCTGATCCTGCTCGATACGGATCGCTATCCCGCCGAATTCGACGGCCAGTTGATCGGCCGCTCGCAACTCGCCCTCGCCGCCCCGCGCGCGCTCGAAGAGGCCGAACGGCAGGATATCGCCGCCCTGTTGCGGCGCTATCCCATCGCGGTTCCCAGCCCGCGCAGCGGTCTGCGCCAGATGACGGATCGTTTTCTGGAAGCCGCGCTGTCACCTGCCGACCGTGCCCGGCTGACGCTGGTCGAGGTCGATTCGATCCCCGTCATCATCAACCTCGTGCTGGACCACGGCCATCTCTCGGTGCTGCCGGAGCACTCCGTCGCCAACATCGCGCCGCCGCCGACGCTGCTGCCGCTCGATGCCGCCTACCAGCAGTCGCTCAGCCTCGTCTGGCCGCGCGACGCCCTCTCCCGGCAGGCGGCTGAGACCATGCTGGCGCTCCTCTCGAAGGCTTAGGAACATGTCCAGCCGAGGCGGCACCGCTTAGGCGTCGGACAGTGCGACAAGACAAGAGGCGGGCGCAGCTCCGCCGTACCTCAATTCACCGGACTCGACCTAAGTCTTGGCCCCGGTCCGCAGCCGCCGCCGCGTCTCCGTCGGGCTTTCGTGGTAATGCGCGCGGTAGCTGCGGGAGAAGGCGGAGGACGAATTGAAACCGGTGAGCGCGGCGATGTCGGCGAATTCCGCCCTGGTCTCGATCACCTTGCGCCGGGCGGCATTGAGGCGCAGCGCCAGATAGTGCTGGTGCGGGGCGACACCCATGGTTTCCTGGAAGAGGTCCTGCAAATGCCGCGCGCTGATGCCCACGCGCCTGGCGAGCCGCGCCAGCGTCAACGGCGCATCCACCGTCTCTTCCATCAGCCGCACCGCCTGGCTCACACGTTGGTCTGCGACTCGCATGTTGCCGAGCGCCGGCACCTGCAGCAGGCCCCCGGTGCGCTCGTGTTCGTAGATGAAGAGGCGCGAGACTTCGAGCGCCAGCGAATAGCCCTGCCGGCGGCGGATGATCTCCAGCATCAGGTCGAGCGTCGGCAGCGAGCCGCCGGTCGTCAGCCGTTTGCCGTCGATGACGAAACGCTCACGCATCACGGCGATCTGCGGATAGCGCGAGGCGAATTCCTCCATGTCCTCCCAATGGATCGTCACCGAATGGCCGTCGAGCAGGCTCGCCTCGGCGAGCAGCCAGCTGCCCGATTCGATACCGGCCATGGCCGTGCGATAACGCGCCGTCTGCGAAAGCTGGCGCCGCAACAGAGGCGTCGCACTCATCTGCCATTGATAGGAGGAAAGCACGAAGAGCGGATGCGCCTCCTTCTCCGGCCGGAACGGGCCATCGACCGGCACCGGGATGCGGCTGCGCGTCTCGACCGGCAATCCGTCCGGCGAGAAAATACGCCAGCGGTAGAGCGCCTGGCCGGAGATGCGGTTGGCCGCGCGCAAGGGCTCGATGACCGAGGCGACGAGAATGAGGTTCGTCTCGGGCAGCACGAGAATATCGATGTCGAGCGTATCGGCGGAGGGATCGAGCATGTGGCAAGCATGCTTTTTCATCTCTCGAATTGTCAAGGATGGATCCGAAAAGTGAAAGCATTGCGCCTTCTCTTGGCTCGTAATGGCCGTAACGAGAATACCGGGAGAACGACAATGCCCTTAGCCATGAACCGCGACGTCTTCATCACCTGCGCCGTCACCGGCTCCGGCGACACCGCCGGAAAATCGCCCCATGTTCCGCGCTCTCCCAAGCAGATCGCCGAATCGGCCATAGAAGCCGCCAAGGCCGGCGCGGCCATCGTGCACTGCCATGTCCGCGATCCGGAAACCGGCGCGCCGAGCCGTCGCAACGATCTCTACCGCGAGGTGACCGAGCGCATCCGCGACGCCGAGGTCGACGTCGTGCTCAACCTCACCGCCGGCATGGGCGGCGACATGATCTTCGGCAATACCGAACAGCCCCTGCCGCTGAACCCCAACGGCACCGACATGGTGGGCGCCACCGAGCGCGTGTCCCACGTCGCCGAATGCCTGCCGGAAATCTGCACGCTCGACTGCGGCACGATGAACTTCTCGCTCGGCGACTACGTGATGACCAACACGCCGTCCATGCTGCGCGCCATGGGCAAGATGATGACGGACCTCGGCGTCCGCCCGGAGATCGAAGCCTTCGACACCGGCCACCTCTGGTTCGCCAAGCAGCTCGCCGAGGAAGGCATCATCGAGGACCCGGTGCTGATCCAGCTCTGCATGGGCATTCCGTGGGGTGCGCCGGATGACCTCAACACCTTCATGGCGATGGTCAACAACGTGCCGTCCAACTGGACCTTCTCGGCCTTCTCCATCGGCCGCAACGCCATGGCCTACCCGGCCGCGGCCGTGCTTGCGGGCGGCAATGTCCGCGTCGGCCTCGAGGACAATCTCTATGTCGGCAAGGGCCAGCTCGCCACCAATGCGCAGCTCGTCGACAAGGCCGTCAACATCGTCGAAAGCATGGGCGCCCGCGTCATCGGCCCCGCCGAAGTGCGCGAGAAGCTGAAACTGACGAAGCGCGCGCCGCGCGGCTGACGAACGAGGCGCGCGGCGGAACGCGGTCACCCGCTCCGCCCCGCCGGTCATCTCCTCTCGAAAGGAGATCGGCGGGAAACAGGCGCCTCCGTTCGACCGCGACCGTTGCATTGGGCAAGGCATTGCCCCTCTGATCTCCCCGCTCTTGAAGGGGAGATGTCCGCCAGGGCGAAGGGGGATGCCGCATCTGAAGACCACAAGCCATGAAAGCAGTATCCCTATGAGCACCATCAACAAGGCAGCCTGTGTCGGCGGCGGCGTCATCGGCGGAGCATGGGTCGCCCGCTTCGCGCTCGCCGGCATCGACGTCAAGGTCTTCGATCCGCATCCGGAAGCCGAGCGCATCATCGGCGAAGTCATGGCCAATGCCGAGCGCGCCTATGGCATGCTCACCATGGCCCCGCTGCCGCCGAAGGGTAAGGTCACCTTCTGCAAGAGCATCGAAGAGACCGTGCAAGACGCTGACTGGATTCAGGAAAGCGTTCCCGAGCGGCTGGAACTGAAGCGCAATGTCCTGACCCAGATCGACGCCGCCGCCAAGCCCGACGCCCTGATCGGCTCCTCCACCTCCGGCCTCATGCCGACCGATCTCCAGCGCGACATGAAGCACCCCGAACGCCTGTTCGTGGCGCATCCCTACAACCCCGTCTACCTGCTGCCGCTCGCCGAACTCGTCGGCGGCCAGAAGACCTCGCGCGCCGTGCTGGAAGACGCCAAGGCCAAGCTCGCCCCCATGGGCATGAAGGGCGTCATCATCAACAAGGAGATCGAGGCCTTCGTCGGCGACCGTCTCCTCGAAGCCGTCTGGCGCGAAGGCCTCTGGCTGATCAAGGACGACATCTGCGACACGGAAACGCTCGACGACGTGATCCGCTATTCCTTCGGCATGCGCTGGGCGCAGATGGGCATGTTCGAGACCTACCGCATCGCCGGCGGCGAAGCGGGCATGCGCCACTTCCTCGCCCAGTTCGGTCCCTGCCTCTCCTGGCCCTGGACGAAGCTCACCGACGTCGTCGATCTCAACGACGAACTGGTCGAGAAGATCGCCAACCAGTCCGACGCCCAGTCCGGCGCCCGCGGCATCCGCGAGCTGGAACGCATCCGCGACCAGAACCTCGTCGGCATCATGCATGCGCTGAAGGCCGGCGACGAAGGCCGCGGCTGGGGCTCGGGCAAGCTGCTCGCCGAATTCGAGGAACACCTGTGGGCCAAGGCCGGCAAGGCGAAGGTCGAGGTATCGGCCGCGCAGCCGCTGCGCCTCGTCGACACCAAGGTCAATGCCGCCTGGGTCGACTACAACGGCCATATGACGGAGCACCGCTATCTCCAGCTCTTCGGCGACACATCCGACGCGCTGCTGCGCCTCATCGGCGTCGACTTCGCCTATGTGGAAGCCGGTCACAGCTATTACACGGTGGAAACCCATATCCGCCATCTCGGCGAAGCCAAGCTCGGCCAGGCGCTCTACACGACGCTCCAGATCCTTTCCTCGGACCGCAAGCGCCTGCACTTCTTCACGCGCATCCACGACGCCGCCACGGGCGACGTCATCGCCACGGCAGAGCAGATGATGGTCCATGTCGATTCCAAGGCCGGCAAGAGCGCCGACGCGCCCGCCGAGGTGCTGGCCAGGATCGCGCCGATTGTCGAAGCCCATGCCAAGCTGGCGGCGCCGGAAGGCGCTGGCCGTAGCGTCGGACAGAAGCACAAGTGAGCCCAGCCCTCTGCCCTGCCGGGCGTCTTTCCTCGGAAGGATAGATCGGCAGGGCGCAAGGCGGTGCCGCAACCAATCTTCCCCCTTGAGGGGGAGATGCCCGCAGGGGCAGAGGGAGGTCGCCGCACGCGCCTCCCGTAGAAGACAGACGGGGAGGACTACCCAATGAATTTCGCACTCACCGACGAACAGCAGATGATCGTGGACACCGTCCGCGCCTTCGTCGAGACGGAGATCTATCCGCACGAAAACGAGGTCGAGCGCACCGGCCATGTGCCGCCGGAACTCGGCCAGGACATTGCCCGCAAGTGCAAGGAAATCGGCTTCTTCGGCTGCAACATGCCCGAGGAGGTCGGCGGCGCCGGGCTCGATCACACCTCCTTCACGCTGGTCGAGCGCGAACTCGGTCGCGGCTCGATGGCGCTGACGGTCTTCTTCGGCCGTCCCTCCGGCATCCTGATGGCCTGCAACGCCGAGCAGCGCGAGCAGTATCTGCTGCCCGCCGTGCGCGGCGACAAGTTCGACGCCCTCGCCATGACCGAGCCGGACGCGGGCTCCGACGTGCGCGGCATGAAGTGTTTTGCCCGCAAAGACGGTGACGACTGGGTCGTCAACGGCACCAAGCACTTCATCAGCCACGCCAATATCGCCGACTTCGTCATCGTCTTCATCGCGACCGGCGAGGAGGACACGCCGCGCGGCAAGAAGAAGCTGATCACCTGCTTCCTCGTCGACCGCGGCACGCCCGGTTTCGAGATCCGTGACGGCTACAACTCGGTCTCCCACCGCGGCTACAAGAACTGCATCCTCAATTTCGACGAATGCCGCCTGCCCTCCTCCCAGATCCTCGGCGAGGTGCACAAGGGCTTCGACATCGCCAATGACTGGCTCTACGCGACGCGCCTCACCGTCGCCGCCACCTCCGTCGGCCGGGCTCGCCGCGCCTTCGACTACGCGCTCAACTACGCCGCCGAGCGCAAGCAGTTCGGCAAGCCGATCGGCGCGAACCAGGGCGTCTCCTTCAAGCTCGCCGACATGATCACCGAGATCGATGCCGCCGACCTCCTGACGCTCAGCGCCGCCTGGCGGCTGGACCAGGGCCTTCCCTCGAACCGCGAGATCGCCTCGGCCAAGGTCTATGCCACGGAAATGCTCGCCCGCGTCACCGACGAGGCGATCCAGATCTATGGCGGCATGGGCCTGATGGACGACCTGCCGCTCGCCCGCTTCTGGCGCGACGCCCGCGTGGAACGCATCTGGGACGGCACCTCGGAAATCCAGCGGCATATCATCAGCCGCGACCTGCTCAGGCCGCTGGGAGCCTGAGGATGGTCGGTTCTTCCCGTAACACCCCCTCTGGCCTGCCGGCCATCTCCCCCGCAAGGGGGGAGATCGGCTGGACACAAGGGCTTCCCTTCAACGGCCACGCTGCCTTCAGGCAAAACGGTCCCCCCTTCAATCTCCCCCCTTGAGGGGGAGATGGCCGGCAGGCCAGAGGGGGGTAGCCGCGTGGGAGACCTTGCCATGATCCGTTCCCTCGACCGCCTCATCCGCCCGAAATCCATCGCCGTCTTCGGCGGCAAGGAAGCGCGGCGCGTCATCTTCCAGTGCGACAAGATGGGTTTTGCCGGCGAGATCTGGCCGGTGCATCCGCGCGAGGACGAAATCCTCGGCCGCAAATGCTATCGCTCCGTCGCCGATCTGCCGGGCGCGCCGGACGCCTCCTTCGTAGGCGTCAACCGGGAGCTCACCATCGGCATCATCCGCGACCTCGCAGCGCGCGGCGCGGGCGGCGCGGTCTGCTATGCCTCGGGCTTCCGCGAAGCCATCAGCGAGCTTGCCGATGGCGACGATCTGCAGAAGGCGCTGGTCGAGGCTGCCGGCGACATGCCGATCCTCGGACCGAACTGCTACGGCTTCATCAACATGCTGGACGGCGCCCTGCTCTGGCCCGACCAGCACGGCATGCTGCGCATCGAAAAGGGCGTCGCCGTCCTCACGCAGTCCTCCAACATCGCCTGCAACATTTCCATGCAGCAGCGCGGCCTGCCGCTCGCCTATATCCTGACGGCCGGCAACCAGGCGCAGACCGGCCTTGCCGATCTGGCCTGCGCCGTGCTCGAAGATCCGCGCGTCACCGCCGTCGGCCTCCATATCGAGGGCTTCGACAGCCTCCAGTCCCTGGAACGCCTCGGCCTGCGCGCCCGCGAACTGAAGAAGCCCGTCGTCACGCTGAAGGTCGGCAAATCCGAGCAGGCGCAGCTTGCCACCGTCTCGCACACCGCCTCGCTCGCCGGCAACGACGCCGTCTCCTCGGCCCTGCTCGCCCGTCTCGGCATCGGCCGTGTCGAGACGCTGCCGGAACTGCTTGAAACGCTGAAACTGCTGCATGTCGCCGGCCCGCTGCCGAATTACGACATCTCCTCCATGTCCTGCTCGGGCGGCGAGGCCTCGCTGATGGCCGATGCGGGCGAAAAGCGTAAGGTCTCCTACCGGGCGCTCAAGGACTTCCAGCGCCAGCCGCTGCGCGAAACGCTCGGCCAGATGGTGACGATCTCCAATCCGCTCGACTACCACACCTTCGTGTGGGGCAACCGCGAGAAGCAGACCGCCGCCTTCACCACGATGATGCAGGGCGACTACGGGCTGAACCTGCTGGTGCTCGATTTTCCCCGCCTCGACCGTTGCGATCCCGTTGACTGGATCACCACCTGCCACGCCGTCATCGACGCTGCAAAGGCAGCCGGGGCCAATGCCGGTATCGTCGCCAGCATGGGCGAGAACATGCCGGAGGCGACCGCCGAAATGCTGATGCAGAACGGCGTCGTGCCTTTCTACGGCATCGAGGAAGCCCTGGCCGCCGCCGACGCTGCCGCCGGCATCGGCGAAGCCTGGGCGAAGCCGCTGTCCGCGCCGCTCCTGAAAGCCGGGACGGGTGAAGGCGAAGCGGTCACGCTCACGGAGCACGATGCCAAGCAGGCCCTCGCCGCCCATGGTCTTCCCGTTCCGAAGGGCCTCACGGCCGAAACGGCCGACGCCGCGGCGGAGGCTGCCGAAACGCTCGGCTTCCCGGTCGTCCTCAAGGGCCTCGGCGTCGCGCACAAGACCGAAGCGGGCGCGGTGAAGCTGAATCTTTCGAGCCGCGAAGCCGTCGTGGACGCGGCGAAGGCCATGGCCGGCGTCGCCTCCGGTTTCCTTGTGGAAAAGATGGTGGGCAAACCCGTCGCGGAACTGATCGTCGGCGCCATGCGCGACCCCATCGCCGGCCCGGTGCTGACCGTCGGCGCGGGCGGCATCCTCGTCGAATTGCTGGAAGATTCGGCAATCCTCACGCTGCCGACCGACGAAAAGGCGATCCGCACGGCGATCTCCGGCCTCAAGATCGCAAAGCTGCTGAACGGTTATCGGGGTGCGCCGAAGGGGGATATCGACGCCCTCGTCGCCGCCGTCGCATCAGCGGCATCCTATGTCGTTTCAAACGCTTCAATAATCGAAGAACTGGACGTTAATCCCGTAATGGTGCTCCCCGCCGGCGACGGCGTCGTCGCGGCCGATGCACTGATCCGTCTGAGGAAACAATCATGACCGGACCGATACGCCAGCGCCGCGAAGGCGGCATTCTCGAAGTCACGATCGATCGCCCCAAGGCGAACGCCATCGATCTGGCGACCAGCCGCATCATGGGCGAGGTCTTCGCCAACTTCCGCGACGACGACAGCCTGCGCGTCGCCATCATCACCGGCGCGGGGGAAAAGTTCTTCTGTCCGGGATGGGACCTGAAGGCGGCCGCGGCAGGCGACGCCGTGGACGGCGACTACGGCATCGGCGGCTTCGGCGGCATGCAGGAACTGCGCGACCTCAACAAGCCGATCATCTCGGCCATCAACGGCATCTGCTGCGGCGGCGGCTTCGAGATCGCGCTTTCCACCGATCTCATCCTCGCTGCCGAACACGCCACCTTCGCCCTGCCGGAAATCCGCTCCGGCACGGTGGCCGATGCCGCCTCGATCAAGCTGCCGAAGCGCATCCCCTATCATATCGCCATGGACATGCTGCTCACCGGCCGCTGGCTCGACGTGCAGGAGGCGCACCGCTGGGGTTTCGTCAACGAGATCCTGCCCGCCGACAAGCTCATGGACCGCGCCTGGGAGCTGGCGCGCCTGCTCGAAAGCGGCCCGCCGCTCGTCTACGCCGCCATCAAGGAAGTGGTGCGCGCGGCCGAAGGCGACACCTTCCAGGGGACCATGAACAGGATCACCAAGCGGCAGTTCCGCACGGTCGACATTCTCTATTCCAGCGAGGATCAGCTCGAGGGCGCCCGCGCCTTCGCGGAGAAACGCGATCCTGTCTGGAAGGGACGATGAGGAAAGCGCCCCTGCATCGGGCGCATTCCGCGATCTTCCATAAGTCAGATTTATGGAAGAAATAGGTAATTTAGGGCGTTACAGCTGGCCTCTCCATGGTTAGCTTTATGCAAAACGAGCCGCGATGCGGCACTTGAAGGAGGCGTTCGGAGGAACTGATACGAGCCTTTGCCGGTAGAAAAGCCGGTCGTAAGGTTGCCTTAGAGGCGAAAACCAGAAATTCTGCCAATCATAACGACAAATGCCCGCAAAAGGGCCTAGCGAAAGGGAACAGGGGAATGACTGATTACACCAAATATCTCACCAGCCAGGTCGCGCTCGGCAAGATGAACCGCCGCGAGTTCATGGGCCGCGCCGCCGCCTTCGGCATCACGCTGGCGGTTGCCGGCACGATGTTCGACACCGCCGCCAAGGCCCAGGAACCCAAGCGCGGCGGCCATCTGAAGCTCGGCCTCGAAGGCGGTTCGGCGACAGATTCCAATGATCCGGCGAAGTTCCTGTCGCAGGTGATGTTCTGCATCGGCCGCTGCTGGGGCGACATGCTCGTCGAATCCGAGCCGCTGACCGGCAAGCCCGTGCCGGCGCTCGCCGAATCCTGGGAGCCTTCGGCCGATGCCTCGACCTGGACCTTCAAGATCCGCAAGGGTGTGAAGTTCCACGACGGCAAGGACCTGACCGTCGAGGATGTCATCAAGACCCTGCAGCGCCACACGGATGAAAAGTCGGAATCCGGCGCGCTCGGCGTCATGAAGTCGATCAAGGAAATCAAGGCCGACGGCGACAACCTCGTGCTGACGCTGACGGAAGGCAATGCCGACCTGCCGCTGCTGCTCACCGACTACCACCTCGTCATCCAGCCGAACGGCGGCTATGACGATCCGTCCTCGGCCAACGGCACCGGCCCCTACAAGATGACGAGCTTCGAGCCGGGCGTTCGCGCCACCTTCGAGCGCAACCAGAACGACTGGCGCCAGGACCGCGGCTTCGTCGATAGCGTCGAAATCATCAACATGAACGACGCGACGGCCCGCATCGCCGCCCTCTCCTCCGGCCAGGTACACTATATCAACCGCGTCGACCCGAAGACGGTCGACCTCCTGAAGCGTGCGCCGACGGTGGAAATCCTCTCCACCTCCGGCCGCGGCCACTACGTGTTCATCATGCATTGCAACACGGCGCCGTTCGACAACAACGACCTGCGCCTCGCGCTGAAATACGCGATGGACCGCGAGACCATGCTGGAGAAGGTGCTCGGCGGCTACGGCAAGATCGGCAACGACTTCCCGATCAACGAAACCTATGCCCTCTTCCCGGAAGGCATGGAGCAGCGCGCCTATGACCCGGACAAGGCGGCCTTCCACTACAAGAAGTCCGGCCACAGCGGCTCGGTGCTGCTGCGCACGTCCGACGTCGCCTTCCCGGGCGCGGTCGATGCGGCCGTTCTCTATCAGGAAAGCGCCAAGAAGGCCGGCATCGAGATCGAGGTGAAGCGCGAACCCGGCGACGGCTACTGGTCGAACGTCTGGAACGTCCAGCCCTTCTCCACCTCCTACTGGGGCGGCCGCCCGACGCAGGACCAGATGTATTCGACGGCCTATCTGTCGACGGCCGACTGGAACGACACCCGCTTCCTGCGCCCGGACTTCGACAAGATCCTGCTCGAGGCCCGCTCGGAACTCGACGAGGCCAAGCGCAAGGACATGTACCGCACCATGGCGACCATGGTGCGTGACGAAGGCGGTCTCATCCTGCCGATGTTCAACGACTTCGTGAACGCCTGCTCCAAGCAGGTGAAGGGCTACGTCCACGACATCGGCAACGACATGTCGAACGGCTATGTCGCAACCCGCGTCTGGCTCGACGCCTGATGACCGGCGGCGGACCGGCGCATGGTCCGGAGCTGACAGCAACGGCGATTGCGGGCGATAGCCCGCAGTCTGCCGGCGTTGCCGGGTCGGTTGCGTCCACTGGAACCCCAGCCATCGAAGCCTCGCCTTCGTTCTGGGCGAAACTCAGCAAGAGCAGCCCCCTGGTTGCGCTCATCCTGCAACGCCTCGCGCTCAGCGTGGCCTTGCTCTTCGCCGTCTCCCTGATGATCTTCGGGGGCGTGGAAGCCCTGCCCGGCGACTTCGCGACCACCTATCTCGGCCAGTCGGCGACGCCGCAGGCGGTGGAGAACATCCGCAAGGACCTCGGTCTCGACCAGCCGGCGACCACCCGCTACTTCAACTGGCTCGGCGGCGCGATCCAGGGCGACTTCGGCAAATCCTGGGCCTCCAAGAACTCGGTCAGCGAGCAGATCGGCAAGCGTCTCGGCAATTCGCTGTTCCTCGCCTTCTTCGCGGCGATCATCTCCGTGCCGCTCGCCGTCGGTCTCGGCATGCTCGCGGTGCAGTTCCGAAACCGGTTGCCGGACAAGATCATCAACGTCATTTCGCTGGCCGCGATCTCGCTTCCCGAGTTCTTCGTCGGTTACCTGCTGATCCTGTTCTTCGCCGTGCAACTGGGTGTCGCGACCTTCCCGGCGACGGTCTATGACTCGATGACGATCGGCCAGCGGCTGTCGGCCATCGCGCTGCCGACCGCCACCCTCGTCCTCGTCGTGCTCGCCCACATGATGCGCATGACGCGGGCGGCGATCCTCAACGTCATGTCCTCGGCCTATGTCGAGACGGCGGAGCTGAAGGGCCTGTCGGGCCTTCGCATCATCGCCAAGCACGCGGCGCCCAACGCCGTGGCGCCTGTCATCAACGTGATCGCGCTGAACCTTGCCTATCTCGTGGTCGGCGTCGTCGTGGTGGAGGTGGTGTTCGTCTATCCCGGCATGGGCCAGTACATGGTCGACGCCGTGACGGTGCGCGACATGCCCGTCGTTCAGGCCTGCGGCCTGATCTTCGCCGCCTTCTACATCTTCCTCAACATGTTCGCCGATATCCTTGCGATCGTCGCGAACCCCAGATTGAGGCATCCGCGATGAGACTTTCCAGCATTCCCGTCAGCGCGTGGATCGGCATCCTGGGCATCGCCCTCGCCATCTTCTGCGCCATCTTCGCCCCCCTCATCGCGCCCCATGGGGAAAGCGAGATCGTCGGCGCCGTCTGGCAACCGATGGGCGGCGACTATCTGCTCGGCACGGACAATCTCGGCCGCGACCTCTTCTCGCGGCTGATCTTCGGCGCCCGCACCACGATCTTCGTGGCGCTGGCGGCGACCGTGCTCTCCTTCTCGCTCGGCATGCTGCTGTCCTTCACGGCGGCGGTGACGGGCGGGCTGGTCGACCAGGCCTTCTCGCGCTTCAACGACCTGATGATGGCGATCCCGACTCTGATCTTCGCCCTCGTCGTGCTGGCCGTTCTGCCGCAGCAGCTCTGGATCCTCATCCTCGTCATGGCGATCCTCGATTCGACCCGTGTCTACCGCATCGGCCGGGCCGTCGCCCTCGACGTCGCGGTCATGGAGTTCGTGGAGGCCGCGCGGCTGCGCGGCGAAGGCACGGGCTGGATCATCTTCCGCGAGATCCTGCCCAACACGCTCTCGCCGCTGCTCGCCGAGTTCGGCCTGCGCTTCGCCTTCTCGATCCTGTTCCTCTCCACCCTCTCCTTCCTCGGCCTCGGCATCCAGCCGCCGGCGGCGGACTGGGGCGGCATGGTGAAGGACAACAAGGACGGCATCATCTTCGGCATTTCGGCCGCCCTCATTCCGGGCGGTGCAATCGCGGGGCTCGCCATCTGCGTCAACCTCGTCGTCGACTGGCTGATGAAACGCACCTCGAGCCTGAAGGGGGGACGCGGCGATGCCTGATCTTCTTTCCGTCCGCAATCTCAAGATCGAGGCGACCAGCTACCCGCCGGGCGAACCGCCGAAAACCGTGACGCTCGTCGAAGGCGTGAACTTCGACGTGCAGAAGGGCAAGGTGCTCGGCCTCATCGGTGAATCCGGCGCCGGCAAATCGACCATCGGCCTCACCGCGCTTGCCTATGGGCGCGGCGGAGTGCGCATCACCGGCGGCGAGGTCAAGCTCAACGGCGAGGACCTGCTGAAGCTCTCGCCGGCCGGCATTCGCAAGGTGCGCGGCGCGAAGGTCTGCTACGTCGCGCAATCGGCGGCCGCAGCCTTCAACCCCGCCCACCGGCTTGGTGAGCAGGTCATCGAGGCGTCGCTGAAACACGGCATCATGAGCCGTGAGGAAGCGGAAAGGCGTGCGCTCTACCTCTTCAAGGTGCTCGGCCTGCCGAGCCCGGAGACCTTCGGCCAGCGCTACCCGCACCAGGTCTCGGGCGGCCAGTTGCAGCGCGCCATGACCGCCATGGCGCTCTGCCCCAACCCGGAGCTGATCGTCTTCGACGAGCCGACGACGGCGCTCGACGTGACGACGCAGATCGACGTGCTCGCCGCTATCAAGCACGCCATCGAAGAGACCCACACCGCCGCGCTCTACATCACCCACGATCTTGCCGTGGTGGCGCAGATCACGGACGACATCCTCGTGCTCCGGCACGGCAAGATGGTGGAATACGGCTCGGTCAAGCAGATCATCGAGGCGCCGACGCAGGACTATACCCGCGCCCTCGTCAATGTGCGCGGCACCGGCCGGGACGAAGCGCCCGACCAGAGCAACACGCTCCTGAAGGTGGAGAACGTCACGGCCGGCTATTCCAACGGCTTCAAGGTGCTGCAGGACGTCTCGCTGCATCTGCCGAAGGGCCAGACGTTGGCGGTGGTGGGTGAATCGGGCTCGGGCAAATCCACCCTCGCCCGCGTCATCACCGGCCTGCTGCCGCCGCAGGAAGGCACGATCAGCTTCGACGGCAAGGCTTTGCCGAAGGCGTTGAAAGGCCGGTCGAACGACGAGCTGCGCCGCATCCAGATGATCTACCAGATGGCCGACACGGCGATGAACCCGCGCCAGACGGTGCGTGACATCATCGGCCGCCCGCTCACCTTCTATTATGGCCTGCGCGGCCAGCAGAAGACGGAGCGGGTCAAGGAACTGCTGGAGCAGATCGAGATGGGCGGCCGTTTCGCCGACCGCTATCCGGCCGAGCTTTCGGGCGGCCAGAAACAGCGCGTCGCCATCGCACGGGCGCTGGCGGCGAAGCCCGAGCTCATCCTCTGCGACGAGCCGACCTCCGCGCTCGACCCGCTGGTGGCCGAGGGCATCCTGAAGCTTCTCCTGAAGCTGCAGGAGGAAACGCATGTCTCCTACATGTTCATCACCCACGACATCGCCATCGTGCGCGCCATCGCCGACAGCGTGGCGGTGATGCACCGCGGACGCCTCGTGCGCTTCGGTCCGAAATCGAAGGTGCTCTCGCCGCCCTTCGACGACTATACCGACCTGCTGCTGAAATCCGTTCCCGAAATGGAGATCGGCTGGCTGGAACGGGTGCTCACGACAAGGCGCATGGAAAGCGCCGGCAACTGACGAAAACGGGCGGCTTCGGCCGCCCGTATCCTTTTGGGAGCTGTTTCCTCGTGATCCCGCCCCGCACCCAGCCTGCCGCGACGGACTTCCAAAAGTGGGGCAAAAGGATCAGAGGACTCAGCCGGACCTCAGTTCTGCGTGCACGCCACGTCGCCGACGCGGCTGGTCGATTCGCCTTCGGCCATCACCGTCTCCTCGCCCCGCGCCGTGCAATTGCCCTTCTCGCCGACGCCGGTGCGGAATTTCACCATGGGCTGACCTTCGATCATGATGCTCGGCACGATCTCGTAGAGCTCCGGCGGGCAGTTCACCACGTCGGACAGGCGCAGCGCCGGAGCGCCGCCGATGAAGACACTCTTCGCGCCCGACATCGCGCAGGCCGGGATGGGGGCCGGGGCGTCCTCGGCACCAGAGACGGACGGCATCGCCGCCGCAACGCCAAGCATCAGGACGGCGGCCGAAAGCTGCTGGAATTTCATCGCGTTTCTCCCTTTTCACGCGCCGCGCGGGACAACGCCCGCAGCGCCTCGATCGCCCGGTCGGCATCTCGCTCCGGCACGAATATATGGTCGTGATAATAGCCGGCAACCACATTGGCGCTGATGCCGGCCTGGGTGAGCGCCACCGAGAAGGCCGCCGTGAGCCCCACCGCTTCCAGCGAGGAATGCACCGTCAGCGTGATCAGGCGCATCGGCGCGCTGGCGGCCAGCCCATCCGCCGCCTCGGCCGGCAGGATCAGCGTGATGCCCTCCTCCTCGCGGAAGAGGCCGATGGGTCCCCGCGAAAGATGTTCGGCCAGCGCGGCAACGGGCACGCTCGCATAGACGAAGCAGCCCTCGCTGAGCGCCGGCTCCATGGTCGCCAGCAACTGGTCGAGATCGGTGCCGCCGCTCATGGATTGGCCATCCGGCGCACGGCGTCGCACAGCGCCGCAAACCCGATCCTTGCCCCTTCGCTCATGAAACGGGCGCGCAGCCAGGCGTGGATCATCTGCTTTTCCTCGCGGAACTCGACCGGCACGCCGGACAGCGTGAGGCGCGCCGCATAGGCGCGGGCGTCGTCGCGCAGCGGATCGAAATAGGCGCCGGTGATGAAGGCTGGCGGCAGGGCAGAGAGATTTTCCGCTCGCAGCGGAAAGGCATGCACCGCATCGTCAGGCGCGCCATAGATGTCGCGATAGTAGGCGATGTCGGCAGTCGAGAGGCCCGGCGCTTCGGCCATGTCCTCATAGGAGCCCGAAACGAGATCGCCGCCGAGACCGGGATAGACGAGCGCCTGCCCGGCAATGCCCTTCAACCCCTCGTCGCGCGCCTTCAGCGCGAGGCCGGCGGCAAGATTGCCGCCCGCGCTGTCGCCGATCAGCACGACCGGGTGGCCTTCCAGAAGAAGCTCGACCAGCACCGCCCAGCAATCGTCAAAGGCGGCGGGCCAGACATGTTCGGGCGAGAGGCGATAATCGACCGAGACGAGCTCCGCCCCCGCCGCCTCGGAGATCTCGGCGCAGATCGCGTCATGGCTGTTCAGCGAGCCGACGACGAAGCCGCCGCCATGGATGTAGAAGAGCCGTGTTTGCGTCGTCACCTTCGCCGGACGATAGCGCCGCACCGCAATGCGTTCGGCGACAAAGCCGTCCTGCTTGACCATGCCTTCCGGCGGCGGCGCGTCGAAGGCGGCGCAGAGCGCATCGTACCAGGCGCGCTGTTGCGCGATGTCGGCATCGACGGCATCGGCGGGATAAAAATCCTCGCAGCGCTTGTGAAAGGCCAGAATGCCTTCCTCGCTCGGCATGGGACGTTCGGTCATGGCGGCTCCTCGTCGTTTGCGCGGATCATAGCAGGACCGCACCGGCCGGGCACGCCGGTCGCGCCTTTTCCCGCTCTTTTTGCGTGGCTTGCATCCCATGGCGCCGTTCTATTAACTGCCGGCATGGCTTTCACTTTCCGGCAATTGCAGTATTTCGTCGCCGTCGCGGAGCAGGGCTCCGTCACGCGCGCGGCGCAGAACCTCTCGATCTCGCAGTCCTCGATCACCGAGGCGATCAAGGAACTCGAATCGGACCTCGGCGTCGAACTCTTCGAGCGCCATCCGCGCGGACTGACGACGACGCATAACGGCCACCAGTTCCTGCGCCATGCGACGAAGATTCTCGCCAATGTCTCGGACGCACGCCGTTCCTTTTCCGACAACCGCACGGCGGAAAAGGGCCAGCTCAATCTCGGCGTCACCTCGCTCGTCGCCGGCTATGTGCTGTCCGACCTTCTCTCGCGCTATCGCCGCGCCTTTCCCGGCATCGATGTCAGCGCCATCGAGGACAACGGCTCCTATCTCGAACACCTTCTGGTCGGCGGCGAGCTGGATGTCGCGGTCATGGTTATCTCGAACCTGCGCGACCGCATGGCGCTGCAGGCGGAAATCATCGAGACCTCGCCTTACCGTCTGTGGCTGCCCATCGGCCATCCCCTCGTGTCGGCCGACATCATCTCCGTCAGCGACATCGCCAAGGAGCCGCTGATCATGCTGACGGTGGACGAAATCGAGGAGAACACCGGCAAGCTCCTGAGCGCGCTCGGCGCCCGCCCGCATGTCGCCTTCCGCACCCGCTCGGTGGAGGCGGTGCGCAGCCTGGTGGCGACGGGCGCGGGCATCGCGCTCCTGCCGGACCTCGTTTACCGCCCCTGGTCGCTGGAAGGCGACCGCATCGAAAGCCGCGATGTCTCCGGCGCACTGCCGGTGGTGCAGGTCGGCATGGTCTGGCGCAAGGGCTCCGGCCTGCCGCAGGCGGCGCGCGATTTCGTGGGTCTGGCGGAGGCGTTGCGGAGCGGGCGCGGGCGGTAGGATCCTGCCTGCCGCGAGCAAGCCCGCCCGATTTCGGAATTTCCGATACCGACATTCTGATTAATGAATTTGCGAAAGCGGCAAAATCGCGGCACCTTTTCTCTCGGGAACAATACCGCTCAAAGCGGACCAAAACGGGAGACTGTCATGAAGCGACTTCTGCATTCCTGCACCGCGCTTACCCTTTCGCTCGCCTTCACCACTGCCGCCATTGCCCAGGAGCCGCTGAAGGAACTTGGCGCCGGCGAGGGCGAAGTCTCCATCGTCGCCTGGGCCGGCTATATCGAGCGCGGCGAGACCGACAAGAACTACGACTGGGTCAGCGAGTTCGAGAAGAAGACGAGCTGCAAGGTAACGGTGAAGACCGCCGCAACCTCGGACGAAATGGTCGCCCTGATGAACGAAGGTGGCTTCGACCTCGTCACCGCCTCGGGCGACGCCTCGCTGCGCCTCGTTGCCGGCAAGCGCGTACAGCCGATCAACACCGACCTCATCCCGAGCTGGAAGACCATCGACGAGCGCCTGCAGAACGCGCCCTGGCACACGGTGAACGGCATTCACTACGGCACGCCCTATCTCTGGGGCCCGAATGTGTTGATGTACAATACCGATGCCTTCAAGGGCGAAGCGCCGAAGAGCTGGAAGGTGGTCTTCGAGGAGATGACCCTGCCGGACGGCAAGTCCAACAAGGGCCGCGTGCAGGCCTATGACGGCCCGATCCACATTGCCGACGCCGCCCAGTACCTGATGGCGCACAAGCCGGAACTCGGCATCAAGAACCCCTACGAACTCAACGAGGACCAGTACAAGGCCGCGCTCGACCTGCTGCGCGTCCAGCGCACGCTGGTCGGCCGCTACTGGCACGACGCGATGATCCAGATCGACGACTTCAAGAACGAAGGCGTCGTCGCCTCCGGTTCCTGGCCGTTCCAGGTGAACCTGATGCAGGCGGAAAAGCAGCCGATCGCCTCGACCTTCCCGGAAGAAGGCGTGACGGGCTGGTCGGATACGACCATGCTGCATGCCGAAAGCCAGCATCCGAACTGCGCCTATATGTGGATGGAGCATTCGCTGTCCGCCAAGGTGCAGGGTGACGCGGCCGCCTGGTTCGGCGCCGTTCCCTCGGTTCCGGCCGCCTGCAAGGGCAACGCCCTTCTGACCGACACGGGTTGCTCGACCAATGGCTTCGACAACTTCGAAAAGATCGCCTTCTGGCGCACGCCCGTCACCAAGTGCGAAAGCCAGGGCGAATGCGTACCCTATCACCGCTGGGTCTCCGACTATATCGGCGTGATCGGCGGCCGCTAAGATACCCCTATCCTGACCCTCTCCCCGCACGCGGGGAGAGGGACCATGCCCCCCGACAGGTTTCGCTTCACCGGCCAAGGGCCGTGGCGGAAAACGCCGCCTCGTGCCTCCTTCTTTCCCAAACCGCGGAAAGAGGCTGCCGGCAAGCGGATGAGGGGCAGACCACAACACACCGGGAGCCCCCATGACCGCCGTCCTGTTCCAGCAAGTATCCCGCCATTTCGGCGCCGTGCGCGCCGTCGACAGCGTGGATCTCGCCATCGCCGAGGGCGAATTCTTCGCCATGCTCGGGCCGTCGGGCTCCGGCAAGACCACCTGCCTGCGCCTGATGGCCGGCTTCGAGCAGCCGACCTCCGGCCATATCGAGATCTTCGGCGAGACGGCCGAGGGCGTGCCGCCCTACCGGCGCAACGTCAACACGGTGTTCCAGGACTACGCCCTCTTCCCGCATCTCTCGATCCTCGAGAACGTCGCCTACGGCCTGATGGTCAAGGGCGTCGGCAAGGCCGAGCGGCTGAAGGCGGCGGAAGAGGCGCTCGCCATGGTGAAGCTGCCCGGCTACGGCGCACGCCGGCCCGGCCTGCTCTCCGGCGGCCAGCGCCAGCTGGTGGCCCTGGCCCGCGCCCTGGTCACCCGGCCGCGCGTGCTGCTTCTCGACGAACCGCTTGGCGCGCTCGACCTGAAACTGCGCGAGCAGATGCAGGAAGAGCTGAAATTGCTGCAGAAATCCCTCGGCATCACCTTCGTCTTCGTCACCCATGACCAGGGCGAGGCGCTGTCGATGGCCGACCGCATCGCCGTCTTCAGCGACGGCAAGATCCAGCAGCTCGGTACGCCGGAAGAGGTCTACAAGCGTCCGAAGACGCGGTTCGTCGCAGATTTCGTCGGCTCTTCCAACGTGCTGCCGCCGGACTTCGTCGATGGTCTCGGCTACGGAAAACACTATGCGAGCCTGCGCCCCGAGGCGATCGCGCTCGGCGACGGCCCCGGCCGCAAGCACTTTTCCGGCCGCGTGACGGCGGCAAGCTTCCTCGGCGCGGCAAACCGCGTGACGGTGGAGGTGAACGGCGCGCGTGTCGCCGCCATGCTGCCGGCCTCCGTCGCGGTGCCTGCCCAGGGCGAAAGCGTCACCCTCTCCTTCCTGCCCGAGGACCTGCACACCATGGACGGCGCCCAATGAGCACCGTCACCGACACCTCCATCCTCGCGCGCCGGCAGGGCACCTTCGGGCGGCTCTCGGATTTCTTCTGGCGCAACCCGGGCATCCTGCTGCTCCTGATGCTGACACCGCCGCTGCTCTGGCTCGGCGTCATCTATCTCGGCTCGCTCTTCGCGCTGCTGCTGCAGAGCTTCTTCTCGATCGACGACTTTTCCGGGCTGATCAACTACGAGTTCACCTTCGCCACCTACAGGCAGCTCCTCATCCCGTCGAATTTCGACATCATCCTGCGCACCGTGCTGATGGCCGTGCTGGTGACGATCGCCTCGGCGATCATCGCCTTCCCCATCGCCTACTACGCAGCGCGTTATGCCAAGGGGAAATGGAAGGTCATCTTCTATCTCGGCGTCATGCTGCCGCTCTGGTCGAGCTACCTGGTGAAAATCTACGCCTGGAAGCTGATCCTCGCTAAGGAAGGCATCCTCACCTGGGTCTTCGCCAAGCTGCATCTCCTGTGGCTGCTCGATGCCTGGCTCGCCCTGCCGGTCGTCGGCGGCGCGTCGCTCTCCATCAGCTACACCGGCACCTTCATCGTCTTCATCTATGTGTGGATGCCCTTCATGATCCTGCCGATCCAGGCCTCGCTGGAGCGCGTGCCGGGCAACCTGATCGAGGCTTCCGCCGATCTCGGCGGCAATCCCGGCCAGACCTTCCGCCACGTGCTTTTCCCGCTGGCCCTGCCCGGCATCATCGCCGGCTCGATCTTCACCTTCTCGCTGACGCTCGGCGACTACATCATTCCGCAGATCATCGGTTCGTCGCGGCTCTTCATCGGCCAGGCGGTCTATGCCCAGCAGGGCACGGCCGGCAACATTCCGCTGGCCGCCGCCTTCTCCGTCGTGCCGATCGTCATCATGGGCCTCTATCTCTGGATGGCCAAACGACAGGGAGCCTTCGATGCGCTCTGACAAGAACACCTCCGCCCCGCTCGGCCTGAAGATCGCCGCCGGCGCCGGCCTTGCCTTCCTGCACCTGCCGATCCTGCTCATCTTCCTCTACGCCTTCACCACGGAGGAGAAGAGCTACCAGTTCCCGCCGCCGGGCTACACGCTGCAATGGCTCGCCGTTGCCTGGAACCGGCCGGACGTCTGGGAGGCAATGGGGCTCTCCGTCCGCGTCGCGTCGATCTCGACGGCGATCGCCCTCGTGCTCGGCACGCTCTGCGCCGCCGCCGTCTCCCGCACGAAATTCTTCGGCCGCGAGACGATCTCGCTGCTCGTCATCCTGCCCATCGCCCTGCCCGGCATCATCACCGGCATCGCGTTGCGCTCGGCCTTTTCCTTCGCGGAGATCCCCTTCTCCTTCTGGACCATCGTGCTCGGCCACGCGACCTTCTGCGTCGTGGTCGTCTACAACAATGCCGTCGCCCGTTTTCGCCGCATCTCCGGCTCGCTGATCGAAGCCTCGATGGACCTCGGCGCCGACAGCTTCCAGACCTTCCGGTACGTCATCCTGCCGAACATCGGCACCGCGCTGCTCGCCGGCGGCATGCTCGCCTTCGCGCTGTCCTTCGACGAGGTGATCGTGACCACCTTCACCGCCGGCCAGCAATCGACCCTGCCGATCTGGATGCTGGAAGAACTCGTGCGCCCGCGCCAGCGGCCGGTGACGAATGTCGTCGCCATGATCGTGGTGCTCGTCACCTTCCTGCCGATCCTCGGCGCCTACTACCTCACCCGCGACGGCGACCAGGTCGCCGGCGGCGGCAAATAATCTGAGACAAGGGAGAACATCATGGACACCCAGATGCTGATCGGCTCGCGCTTCGAGGCCGGCACCGAGGCGGAAGAGCACATCCTGAACCCGAAGACCGGCGGCAAGATCGTCGATCTGCCGGAAGCCTCCTATGCGCAGATCGACGCCGCCGTCGACGCCGCCGAAAAGGCCTTCGTCTCCTGGGCGACGACCACGCCCGCCGAACGCTCCGGCTATCTTCTGCGCATCGCCGACGCCATCGAGAAGGATGCCGACGCCTTCGCCGCGCTGGAATCGCTCAATTGCGGCAAGCCGATCAACGCCGCCCGCAATGACGAGCTGCCTGCCATCGTCGACTGCTGGCGCTTCTTTGCCGGCGCGATCCGCTCGCTGCACGCCCCCGTCGCCGCCGAATACCTGCCCGGCTTCACCTCCATGGTGCGCCGCGACCCGGTCGGCATCGTCGGCTCCATCGCACCGTGGAACTATCCGCTGATGATGATGGCCTGGAAGCTCGCCCCGGCGATTGCCGGCGGCAACACGGTCGTCTTCAAGCCCTCCGAGCAGACGCCGCTGACGGCGCTGAAGATGGCGAAGCTCCTCGCCGACATCCTGCCGGAAGGCGTGGTCAATATCGTGCTCGGGCGCGGCGAGACGGTCGGCAATGCGCTGATCAACCACCCCAAGATCAACATGGTCTCGATCACCGGCGACGTCGCCACCGGCAAGAAGGTGCTCGCCGCCGCGGCCAAGACCGTCAAGCGCACCCATCTGGAACTCGGCGGCAAGGCCCCGGTCGTCGTCTTCGACGATGCCGACCTCGAGGCCGTCGTCGCCGGCATCCGGGCCTTCGGCTACTACAATGCCGGCCAGGACTGCACCGCCGCCTGCCGCATCTATGCGCAGGACGGCATCTACGAAAAGCTGGTCGCCGACCTCTCCGCGGCCGTCTCGACCATCAAGTACAACGACCCCGACGACACGCTCAACGAGATCGGCCCGCTGATCTCGAAGCGGCAGCGCGACCGCGTCGCAAGCTTCGTGGAGCGCGCCGCCGAGGTGAAGCATATCGAGATCACCGCGGGCGGGCGTACCGGCAGCGACGAAGGATACTTCTTCCAGCCGACGGTGGTCGCCGGCGCGACACAGGACGACGAGATCGTCCGCCGCGAGGTCTTCGGCCCGGTCGTCTCCGTCACCCGCTTCTCCGATGCCGATCAGGCCATCACCTGGGCCAACGACAGCGACTACGGCCTCGCCTCCTCCGTCTGGACGAAGGATATCGGCAAGGCGATGAAGGCGGCCTCCCGCCTGCAATACGGCTGCACCTGGATCAACACCCACTTCATGCTGACGACCGAAATGCCCCATGGCGGCGTCAAGCAGTCGGGCTACGGCAAGGACATGTCCATCTACGCGCTGGAGGACTACACCGCCGTCCGCCACGTCATGATCAATCACGGCTGATCCTCCCCGCCGCCCAGGCGGCCACCTTCCGGGGCGCGCCAGCGTCCCGGAACTTTTTTGCCCGCCATGCGTCTTGCCTCCAAACCAAACAGGAGGCATCGCCATGCTGAAATGGGCCCTGATTTTCCTCGTCATATCGCTGATCGCCGGCTTCCTCGGCTTCTCCGGCGTGTCGGCCGCCACGGCCACCATTGCCAAGGTCCTTTTCGCGATCGCCCTCATCATCTTCCTTGTCTTCCTCGTGCTTGCCCTGATGGCCGGCAGCCTCGCTTTCTGAGGAAGCCCTTCCGGCGTGTTGCGATGCGGCAACACGCCGGAAAACATGACTCGAATAATCATATATATTGTTGCAGCCGAAAGAATCCTGATAAAAGCAGTCATGTATTGACCGTTTCGTCAGAGAGACCTTCCGCATGCACGCTTCCCTTCGCTCCTCGCTCCGCCTCGCCCTTGCCGTTACCTCCCTCCTCACGCTCGCGACCATGGCCGCGGCGCAGGAGCCGACGTCCAACGCCGGCAATGCCACCGTTCTTGAAGACATCGTCGTCGATGGCGGCAGCGGCGGCGTGATCACTGCGGACGGCTATGTCGGCAAGAGCAGCGCGACGGGCGCGAAGGTCGACACGCCCTTCATCCAGACGCCGCAGTCGATCTCCTCCGTCACCAAGCAGCAACTGGAAGACCGCAACCCGCAGACCCTGCTCGACACGCTCGCCTATACGCCGGGCACGCGCGTCGGCGGCTACGGCTTCGACCCACGCTTCGACAGCTTCACCGTGCGCGGCTTCGACGTGACCTATACCGGCGTCTTCCGCGACAACCTGCGCCAGCCGGGAGCGGGCTCCTCGCTGTTCAAGACCGAACCCTACGGCCTCGAAGGCGTCTCGATCCTGCGCGGCCCCTCCTCCGCGCTCTATGGCGCGTCCGGCGCAGGCGGCCTCTACAACCTCATCAGCAAGCGCCCGACGGAAGAAGTGCTGCGCGAGGTCGAGGTGCAGGGCGGCAGCCACAACCGCTACCAGGGCCAGTTCGACTTCTCCGGCCCGGTCAATGACGAGGATCCGTTTTTCTACCGCCTGACCGGCCTTGCGCGCTCGGCCGACACCGAGCAGGTCGGCGTTCCCGATGACCGGCTCTACCTCGCCCCGGCCTTCACCTGGAAGCCGGACGAGGACACGCGCCTGACGATCCTCGGCGAATATTCCCGCACCAAGACCGGCGGCACCGCCGCCTATTATTTCGACGGCGCCACGGTCAGCGATTTCTTCGCCGGCAACCCCGCCTTCAACGATTCCATCCAGAGCCAGGGCCGTATCGGCTATGAGTTCGAGCGCCGCCTGAACGAGACCTTCACCTTCCGCCAGAACGCCCGCGCCTCCTGGCTGAACATCGATGCCGACTGGGCCTTCGCCTATCAGCCGAACGCCATCGACCCGCTGCTGCTCGACAGCAGCGCCGGCACCTTCGAGGAATGGCTGAACACCTACACCGTCGACAACCAGCTCGAAGCGAAGTTCGACACCGGCGCGCTGGAGCACACGCTGCTGACCGGCGTCGACGTCACCAAGGTCTACTGGAAATCGCTCAACGGCTACGGCGTTTCCCCGCCGCTCGACAGCCGCAACCCGACGCTCGGCCGCCCCGTCGCGCCCATCGACTTCCAGACGCAGAGCGTGCAGGACCAGTTCATCACCGGCCTCTACCTGCAGGACCAGATCCGCTACGACGCACTGACCTTCACGCTCGGCGGGCGTTACGACTGGGTCTCGACCGATACCGACAACACCGACCTTGCGACCGGCATCGTCGATACGATCCCGCAAAGCGACCGTGCCTTCTCCTGGCGTGCGGGCGTGACCTATGAAACCGAATGGGGCATCACGCCCTATGCCAGCTACTCCACAGCCTTCTCGCCGAATGCCGGCGTGAACCTGGAAACCGGCAATCCCTTCAAGCCGACCGAGAGCACGCAGCAGGAAATCGGCGTGAAGTACCTGCTGCCCGACAGCAATACGCTGCTGACCGCCGCGCTCTTCAACATCGACCAGAAGAACGGCCTCTACTACGAAGTCGTCAACCTGCCCTCCGGCCCGGCGAACATCCAGGTGCAGCGCGGCAAGCTGCGCTCGCGCGGCCTCGAGCTGGAAGCCTCCACCAGTCTCGACAACGGCCTGTCGCTGATCGCCTCCTACACCTATACGCAGGCCAAGATCATCGAAGGCCCGGCCGCCACGCTCGGCCACGACGTCTCCTCCGTGCCGCGCCACATGGCCTCGCTCTGGGCGCATTACGACATGCCCGAGGACGGCGCGCTTTCCGGCCTCGGCTTCGGCGCGGGCGTTCGCTTCACCGGATCGAGCTACGGCAGCGACGCCAACACCACGAAGAACAACTCGCGCGCCCTGGTCGACGCCGCCATCGACTATGATTTCAGCGCGATCAACAAGGACTTCGAGGGCCTGAAGCTCCAGGTCAACGCCACGAACCTCTTCAACCGGCGCGATGCCGTGTGCTCGGCCGGCTTCTGCTACCGCGACCAGGGCCGCACGGTCATCGGCAGTCTGAAGTATCAGTGGTAAGCCCTTGAACACCCCCTTCCTCCAGGACGGTGAGACCGCTTTCAGGCCCAGCCTGAAGGCGGTCTTTACCGGCGAACATGCCTGGTGCGGCGAGAAGATGATGCTGTCCGCCGAGCTCGACGGCGCCGTGCCGCTTCGCGATTTCCTGGCGGGAGACGGCTTCACCGAAACGCTCGACCGTTATGCCGCAAGCCATGGCGGGGCGGATCGCCGGGCGGCGGCCTCCTTCTGGTCGCTCTACTATTTCTCCGCGCTCACCATCCCCTATGTCGTGGCGCGGCGGGCGGAAATGACCCTGCCCGTCGCCTTCGACACCATGACCATCGCCATCGGCGAGGACGGCCTGCCGCGCGCTTTCGGCCTGCCGCACGAGGGCGAATGGAGCGGCGGCGAGACCCTCGTCGACTTCGTGACGCCGCTGGTGGAGTGCCACCTCGCGCGTGCCGTCGCCCTTCTCAAGGAAAAGTCCGGCATCGCGCCGAAACTCGCCTGGAACAATGCGGCCGTCTATATCGACTATGCCTTCAACACGACGGAGCACGCCTCCTCCGGCGGCGAAGACCATTGGCCCTCGCAACCGCTCTTCGACTGCCCGCAGCTTGCCGACGGCAGCCGCAATCCCTTCCACGGCTGCCTGCGCCATGAGCTGGAGGCGGGCGTCACCCACTGTCGCCGCAAGGTCTGTTGCCTGCGCTACATGCTGCCGGGCATTCCCGGTTGCGGTGAACTCTGCGCCCTGCCGGAACTGAGAAAACAATGATCCGTCCCCTCTTCGCCTTCCTCGCCGCCGCTTTCCTGCTGTTCGCGGGCCTTCCCGCCCGCGCCGAGGTGCACTATCCGCTGACCGTCACCGACGCTTTCGGCCGCACCGTCACCATTCCCGCCGAACCGAAGGCCGTGCTACTCGCCAGCGGCTTCAATCTCGTGGCGCTGTCGCTCATCCATCCCGATCCCGTCAGCATCCTCTCCGGCTGGGCGAGCGACATGAAGGGCGACAACCCGGAAATCTACGCGCGCTTCAAGGAAAAGTTCCCCGCCATCGAGGACGTGCCGGTCGTCGGCGACGGCATCAGCCTCTCCTTCGAGGTGGCGCTGTCGCTGAAGGCAGACCTTGCCATTCTCGCCAACTGGCAGGCGGATACCGATCTCGGCAAGCAGGCCATCGGCTATCTCGAAGAGATCGGCGTGCCCGTCATCGTGGTCGACTTCAACAGCGGCGCATTGAACACCACGGCAGACAACATGCGCCTCATCGGCAAGGTGCTGAACCGCGAGGAACAGGCGAATGCCTTCGCCGACTTCTACGACGCGCGCATCCAGCGCATCCGCGACCGCGCCGCCGCCCATCCCGAGCCCGGCCCGACCGTGCTGCTCGACGCCTTCCCCAATCCGGAAAAGTGCTGCTATGCCTACGGCACCGGCAATCTCGGCGCCTTCATCGGCCTCACCGGCAGCCGCAACGTCGCCGCAAGCCTGCCGCCGCAGGGCGGCATCGTGAATTCGGAATTCATCGTCGCGGCAAACCCCGACGTCTATATCGCCACCGCCTCGCCGGGCGGCGCCTATAGCAGCTTCTCCATCGGCCCTGGCGTTGCTTCCGACGAGGCCCGCAAGACGCTCGCCCGCGCCGTTTCCGACCCGCTGCTGGCAAATCTCAAGGCCGTGAAGGACCAGCGCGTCTACGGCCTGTGGAACTTCTTCAACACCGTGCCGATCAACATTCTCGCCGCCGAGGCCTTCGCCCATTGGCTGCGCCCCGATCTCTTCGGCGATATCGACCCCGAGGCGACGCTGAAGGAGATCAACGAGCGCTTCGCCGCCGTTCCCTTCGACGGCGCCTACTGGATCAGCCTCAAGCCGGATTGAACAAGTCGAATTGAAGGGGTCGCCCTTTCGGCGGCCCGCCGCGCACGCTATATCATGCCCAGGAGGACCTGAATGATCTGGGCATTCGCAGTCGCGGCGGCGGCCATTCTTTATCTCGCACTGCGCTTTCGGCGCTTTCAAAGCTGGGTCGAACCCGTCCTCACCATCGTGGTGGCCATCGGCCTGACAAGTGCCCTGCTGATCTGGTTCGTCGACGAGCGCGCGCCCACGGGCACGGTTGCAACACCCGAGTTAGCGACCCCGGCCCTCACCGCCGACAGCATCGACCTCGCCGACATGCAGGCAAGCCCCGGCCAGACGAAGACCAGCTACCGCGTCACGGGTCGCATTACCAACAAGGGCGGTGCGCCGCTGCAATCCGTCCGCCTCGACGTCGTGCTGTCCGACTGCCCGAATGGGGTGTGCCGCGAGGCGGGCCGCGACAGCGCACTGGTCGTCTTGCGCGTGCTCCCGGGCGAAAGCCAGCCCTTCAGCACCTTCGCCGTCTTCCCCGGCCTCGACCTCGCCCCTGTCACGACGCCGCGCTTCGATTTCGGCCTGCGCGACGTGCGGGCCGCGGGCCGCTAGAACAATTCCGGTGAACACCGGCTCACCGGAATTGCTCCATCTTTTTGTTTCTGCCGCATTCTCCGACGCCAGAACGACGCCGTTTCGGCTGGAAACGCTTCAGACGAGGTCAGCCGTCCGCAGCACCTCGGCAAATTCATGCCGGAGCGTCGCGACATGGACGCGGTGCACCTCCGCTGCGGGGATCGTCCCGCCCGTCCCGTCCGGCAGGTCGAAGCAGTCGCAGGCGTCCTCGACCAGGATGACGCGGTAACCGAGATTGGCGCCGACGCGCACGCTGGTCGAGACGCACATATCCGTCGACAGGCCGAAGAGCACGATCGTCTCGGCGCCGAGACGGCGCAGCCGCAGCTCGAGATCCGTGCCGATGAAGGCGGCGTTGACGCTCTTGGTGACCAGCGGCTCACCGGTCTGCGGCTCGAAACCGGGACGATGCGCATTGCCCGCCGTGCCTGGACCGAGCGTGGAACCCGGCACGATACTGTCATGTCGGACATGGATGATCGGCCGTCCCGCGGCCCGCCAGGCGGAAAGGAGGGCAAGGCCGTTCTCGTCGAGCCGGTCGTTCCAGCGCGGCGGCCAGGGCGCGGCGTCGAAGGCGCGCTGCATGTCGATGGGGATGAGGACGGCGTTCTGCGGAATGGTCGGCATCGATCTCTCCTTGAGCTGATGATCGACGAATAGTTGCTTTTCCATCCGGTTTCGCGCAGCAAGGTGACGGAGAACAGGACATCCGTCCGGCAACAGGGAGAATTTTCCGGATGAACGAACTGGATGACAAGGACAGGCTTCTGCTCGCGGCGCTGCGCGCCGATGCCCGCCAGAGCCTCGTGGAACTGGCGCGCCACAGCGGACTCTCCCGCAGCGCGGTGCACGAGCGCATCCGCCGGCTGGAGGCCAGGGGCGTGATTGCCGGTTACACGGTGAAACTCGGCATCGACCGGGAGCGGCCGGGCGTCGAGGCACTGATCGCCGTCGGTTTCCAGCAGGGCCGCAGTTGCGATCACATCGTGCCGCATCTTACCGGCATTCCGAATGTCGTAACCTGCTGGTCGCTGGCCGGATCGACGGACCTGATGCTGCTCGTCGAATGCGCGTCCAATGCCGAACTCGACACCGTGCGCCGCCAGATCGCGACGACGCCGGGCATCGCGACCGTGCAGACGCACGTATCGCTGCGCACCCATTTCGACCGCAGGGCCTGAACATTCCAGCCGAAGCGACAAGGCCTCGGCTGGAAATGATCTAGAAATAGATCTTGAACTTCTCGCGCACCGCCTGGTCCGTCGCGAAATCGAAGAGCGGACCGCCGGCTTCCGAGAGAATGCGGTTCTTGCGCTCGATCGCCTTCAGCACGAGATCCGGACGACCGATCTCGGCCCATTCCTTCGGGCTCGTACGGTCGGCGACGGCGGGATAGACATATTCCGTCTGCATCAGCGACAGGGTCTGCGGGTCGCCGAGATAGTGGCCGGGGCCGTCGAGGCAGACCGAGCGCATGGTCTCCAGCGAGACGGAGTCCTCCGTGACGTCGATGCCGCGCACGCAGCGCTGGACCTGACCGAGCAGGTCGTCGCCCAGCACGAGGCTTTCCAGGCAGAAGCCGAGCAGCGAGGCATGCATGCCGACGGACTCATAGACCATGTTGAGACCGGAAAGGCCCGCCATCACGTTGGAGATCGCCTGTTCCCAGCCGGCCTGCATGTCGGGCAGCTTCGAGTCGGCGATGCCGGCGGCAGCGCCGCCCGGCAGACCGTAGAACTGGTGCATCTGCGCGCAACCGGCCGTGAGCAGGGCCTGCTCGCCCGAGCCGCCGGACATCGCGCCGGTGCGCAGGTCGGAAACGAAGGGCCAGGTGCCGAAGATCGCCGGGTGGCCGGGCGCCATGGCATTGACATAGACGACGCCGGCAAGGCACTCGGCAACGGCCTGCACGATGGCGGTGGCGAGCGGCGCCGGGGCCGTCGCACCCGCCTGCCCTGCCGAAAGCAGGAGGATCGGCATGCCGGCACGGATGCAGGCTTCCATGGTGATGCAGCTTTCCTCCGCGAACTTCATCGGCGGCACGACGAAGCAGTTGGAGTTCGACACGAAGGGACGCGCCCGCCACTTGTCCTCCCCGCCCGCCATCATGTGGATGAGATCGAAGCAGCCGGCGACATGCGAGGGATCGGAGAAGCTGGTGCCGACATGTTTGGACGTGCCGGCGCAGCAGCCATAGAGCGTGTTGATGTCCATCAGGAAGTTGTCGGCGACATCGCGGCAGACCATGGCCCGCTGGAAGAAATGGATGTTGTCGAGATGGTGGACGAGCTGGGCGGCATTGAAGAGGTCCTTCGCCGTCGATTCGCGATATTCGCGCTTCTCGACGTCGACGATGTGCACGGCCGCGCCCGCCGTGCCGTAGTAGACGCGGGTGCCCGAGAGCTCGAGGTCGTATTTGGGGTCGCGGCCGAAGAGCGTGATGTCCCGTGCGGCGAGCGCCAGCATGTCCTCGACCAGCGCGCGCGGGAAGCGCAGGCGCCCGTCCTCGCCGAGGATGGCGCCGGCGCGCGTCATGATCTCGACGCCGGATTTCGGGGCATTGGCGAGACCGATATTCTCCAGCGCATCGAGCGCGGCCTCATGGATACGGCGCACGGCCGCCTCCGTCAGCGGCTTGTACTGGCCGCCCGGCAGGCCGGGGCGCACGGGACGGACATTTTCCGCCAGCGGCGCGGCGCGCATGGCGACACGGGCGGCGCGGCCGCCGGCACGGCGGGAGGTCAACGTTGCGGCTTCAGTCATGGTTCACTCCTGCGCGAAGGCTTGCGCCTCAAAGGGTCTCGTTTCGCTCTGCCTGTCCGGGTGGGGGTTGATGTCTCAACCCGAGCCGATATCCCCGGTTCCGGCGGCGAGCATCTGATTGATCCGGTCCCCCGATGCGGCGGCGGACAATTTTGCAAAACTGCCATCCCTGACGATGGCCTCCATCTGCTCGGCAATGGCCGCGTGGGTGACGCGGGCGATCATCGAGCCGAGGGAAATGCGGCGCACGCCGATGGCGGCGAGCTGCGGCACGGTGAGCTGACGCAGCGGCCCGGCAGCAAGCGCGTTGACCGGTTTTGCGACCGATTGCACCACGCGGCGCAACTCCGCCTCGCCCGGCGGCACCGGGATATAGAGCAGGTCCGCGCCCGCCTTCTCGAAGGCCTGGATGCGGCGGATGGCCTCGTCGAGATCGTAGACACCGTTCATCACGCCGTCGGCCCGGGCGCACAGCACGAAGGGCCGCCCGAGCGAGCGGGCGGCATCCGCGGCGGCGCGAATACGGTCCACGGCGAGATCGAAACCATAGGCCGGGTTGCCCTCGACCATCCGCGTATCCTCGATGGAGCAGCCGGAAAGGCCCGCTTCGGCGGCAAGGCGGATCGTCTCGGCCAGATCGTCCGGCGCGTCGGCAAAACCGTTCTCGAAATCGCCGGAGACGGGAAGCGGCGTGGCGCGCACCAGGTCTTCCGCATGCTTCAGCGCTTCCTCGCGCGTCACGCGGCCCATGTCGGGCCGGCCGAGCGTGAAGGCGAAACCGGCGGAGGTGGTGGCAAGCGCCACCGCGCCGGACGCCGCCATCATGCGGGCGGAGCCCATGTCCCACGGGTTCGGGATGACGAAGCAGCCCGTCTGATGGAGGTCATGGAAGCGCTGGTGGCGTTCGGCGAGGCTGGTCATGCCCGTACCCTCTCGGCTTTCGGATCGTACATCGGCGCAAGCGAGGCTTCCGCCGCCACGCGCACGCCGGCAATCTCGACCTCGTAGCGCGAGGCCAGCACATCCGCCTCGCTCTCGCCCGCGCAGGGCACGTAGCCCATGCCGATGGCGCCGCCGAGAGTGTGGCCGTAATTGCCGGAGGTGATGGTCGAGACGATCCTGCCGTCACGCACCAGCGCCTCGTTGTGAAAGAGCAGCGGCTCGGCATCGGTGAGCCTGAATTGCACCATGCGGCGCTTCAGGCCTTCCTCCTCCTTGCGCAGCACGGCGTCACGGCCGATGAAATCGCCCTTCTTCGTGCGCACCGCAAAGCCGAGGCCGGCCTCCAGAACGTGATCCTCGTCGGTGATGTCATGGCCGAAATGGCGGAAGGCCTTTTCGATGCGGCAGCTGTCGAGCGTGTGAAGACCACAGAGTTTCAGGCCGACATCGGCCCCCGCCGCCTCCAGCGTCTCGAAGACATGGGCGGTCTGGTCGGTGGACACATAGAGCTCCCAGCCGAGTTCGCCGACATAGGTGACACGGTGGGCGCGGGCAAGGCCCATGCCGATCTCGATCTCGCGCGCCGTCGCGAAGGGATGATGGGCGTTCGAGAAGTCGTTGGGGCTGACCTTCTGCATGAGGTCGCGCGCCTTCGGTCCCATGACGCAGAGCACGCTTTCGGCCGCCGTCACATCGGTGATGACGACGAACTCGTCCTTCAGGTGCTTGCGCAGCCAGGCAAGGTCGCGCTGAAGCGTCGCGCCGGGCACGACGAGGAAGAAGGCGGTTTCCGACAGGCGCGTCACCGTCAGGTCGCTCTCGATGCCGCCGCGCGCATTGAGCATCTGCGTATAGACGATCTTGCCGGAGGCGACGTCCATCTGATTGGCGCAGAGCCTTTGCAGGAAGGCGAGCGCATCGCGGCCTTCCACGCGGATCTTGCCGAAGGAGGTCATGTCGAAGAGGCCGACGCCGTTGCGCACGGCAAGGTGCTCTTCCTTCTGGTTCTCGAACCAGTTCTGCCGCTTCCAGGAATAGCGGTATTCCCGCTCCTGGCCGTCCTTGGCGAACCAGTTGGCGCGTTCCCATCCGGCAACCTCGCCGAAGACCGCGCCGCGCGCCTTCAGGTGCTCGTGCAGCGGCGAGCGGCGCACGCCGCGGGCCGTCGCCATCTGGCGATAGGGAAAATGGTCGGCATAGAGCAGGCCGAGCGTTTCGGAGACGCGGTCCTTCAGATAGGCGCGGTTGCGCTGGAACGGCTGGGCGCGGCGGATATCCACTTCCCACAGATCGAAGGGCGGCTCGCCATCGTTCATCCACTGGGCGAGCGCCATGCCCGCGCCGCCGGAGGAGACGATGCCGATGGAATTGTAGCCGGCGGCGACCCAGTAGCCCTTCAGTTGCGGGGCTTCGCCGAGATAGTAGCGGTCGTCGGGCGTGAAGCTTTCCGGGCCGTTGAAGAAGGTGTGGATGCCGGCGGTTTCCAGCATCGGCATGCGATTGATGGCGTTTTCGAGGATCGGCTGGAAGTGGTCGAAGTCCTCCGGCAGCTGGTCGAAGCAGAAGTTCTCGCTGATGCCGTCCATGCCCCAGGGCTTGGCCTTCAGCTCGAAGGCGCCGATCAGCATCTTGCCGGCATCCTCCTTGTAATAGGTGCATTCGTCCGGCACGCGCAGCACCGGGAGGCGCTGGAGGTTCGGGATCGGCTCGGTGACGATGTAGAAATGCTCGCAGGCATGCAGCGGCAGCGTGACGCCCGACATGTCGGCGAGCGTGCGCCCCCACATGCCGGCGGCGTTGACGACATTCTCCGTCTCGATGGTGAAGGTCTCGCCGTTATGCTCGCAGGTGACGCCCGTCACACGGCCGTCCTTCGTCAGCACCGACGTCACCTTGACGCCCTCGATCACCGTCGCGCCGTTCTGCCGCGCGCCCTTGGCAAGCGCCATGGCGATATTGGCCGGGTCGCACTGGCCGTCGAGCGGCAGGTGCACGGCGGCCTTCACGTCGGCCGTGTTGAGATGCGGATAGAGACCCTTCACCTCGTCGACGGTGATCTCGCGCACATCGATGTCGAAGGCGCGGGCCAGCGAGGCCTGGCGGTAGATTTCCTCCTTGCGCTCCTCGGTCAGCGCCACGGTCATCGAGCCGCACTGGCGCATGCCCGTGCCGATGCCGGTCTCGGCTTCGAGCTTGACATAGAGGTCGGCGGAATATTTCGCGAGCCGCGTCATGTTCTGCGAGGCGCGGAGCTGGCCGATGAGGCCGGCGGCGTGCCAGGTCGTGCCGCATGTAAGCTGCTTGCGTTCGAGCAGAACCACATCCGTCCAGCCGAGTTTGGCAAGGTGATAGGCGACCGAGCAGCCGGACACGCCGCCGCCGATGATGACGGCTCTCGCCTTGGAGGGAATGGGCTTGCTCATGCGCGCAGTCTTTCATTGTTGGGGTCGAAGAGCGGTCCGTCCGGCTGGACGGTCGCCTTGAAGCGGTCGCCGTAGATTTCCACCTCGATCTCGCTGCCGGGCACGGCGAGGTCGGCGCGCAGCATGCCGAGCGCGATGGATTTGCCGGTGCGGTAGCCCCAGTTGCCGGAAGTGGTTTCACCCACCACCTTGCCGCCGTGCCAGAGCGTCGACATGTAGGGCGCGTCGCATTCGCCGGCATCGACCGTCAGCAGCACGAAACGCTTGCTCACGCCCTGCTGCTTCTCGCGCTCCAGCGCCGCCTTGCCCTTGAAATCGGGCTTCGCCCAGTCGACGAAGCGGTCGAGGCCACCCTGCAGGATGGTGTAGTCGGTCGACAGATCGCCCTTCCAGGCGCGATAGCCCTTCTCGATGCGCAGGCTGTCGAGCGCTTCCATGCCGAACGGCTTCAGGCCATGGGCCTGGCCCGCCGCCCAGACGGCGTCGAAGATGACCGCCGTGTCCTCGACCTTGGTGTGGATTTCCCAGCCGAGTTCGCCGGCGAAGGAGACGCGCACCAGCTGGCACCAGCGGCCGGCGATCTCCACCGGCTGATGGGTGAGCCAGGGCATGGTGAGATCGGCCTTGCAGACCTCGGAAAGGATGGCGCGCGACCTGGGGCCGGAAAGGATCTGGCAGGAGAAATTTTCCGTCACATCGTCGAGCGTGAAGGCCGGGTTCTTCGGCAGATGTTTCTGCAACCACTCGAAATCGTGCGCCTGCGCGGTCGCGGCGGTGATGAGGAAGAAGAAGTCCTCCGCCAGCATCATGACGGACATTTCCGTGACGATGCGGCCCTTGTCGTCGGAGAAATAGGCAAGGCCGATGCGGCCGGGCTTCGGCACCTTGCCGGTGATGAGCGTGGAGAGCCAGGCCGTCGCGCCCTCCCCCTTGACGCGGAAGCGCGAAAAGCCGGGAAGGTCGAGGATGCCGGCGGCCTCGGCGACGGCGCGGCACTCTTCCTCGATGCGCGGGCGCCACGGTCCCTCGCGGTTCCAGGTCTGCGTCGACGCCTCGGAAAGGTCGTCGCCGGGCTGCGCGTACCAGTTGGCGCGTTCCCAGCCGTTATAGGGTTTGAACTGGCCGCCGAGCGCCTTGATGCGGTCGTGGATCGGCGACAGTTTCCGGTCGCGTCCCGCCGGCCAGGCGTGCTTGGGGAAATGCATGGCATATTCGTGGCCGTAGATTTCCATGCCCTTGGCGACGCAATAGTCCTTGTCGGCGGCAAAGGCCGTATAGCGGCGCGGATCGCAGGACCACATGTCCCATTCCGTCTCGCCCTCCGTCACCCATTCCGCCAGCACCTTGCCGGCCCCGCCCGCCTGGCAGATGCCGAAGGTGAAGACGCAGGCCTCAAAGGCATTCGGCACGCCCGGCATCGGGCCGAGCAGCGGATTGCCGTCGGGCGCATAGGGAATGGGCCCATTGATCATGCGCGAAAGGCCCGCCGTGCCGAGGATCGGCACGCGCTCAACGGCGTCGTTGAGATACCATTCGAGCCGGTCGAGATCGTCGGGGAAGAGCTGGAAGGAGAAATCGTCCGGCATCGGATCGTCGGGCGTCACCCAGTGCGCCTTGCAGTTCCGCTCGTAAGGGCCGAGGTTCATGCCCGTCTTTTCCTGCCGGAGATAGTAGGACGAATCGACGTCGCGCAGCAGCGGCAGCTTGTGGCCGGCCTCCCGCGACCAGGCGGCCAGTTCCGGGATTTCCTCGAACAGCATGTATTGATGGCTCATCACCATCATCGGCACGTCGCGGCCGAACCATTTGCCGACCTCGCGGGCATAATAGCCGGCGGCGTTGACGACCTTCTCGCAGCGGATCTCGCCCTGCGGCGTGGAGATCACCCATTCCTCGCCCTCGCGGCGCGCGCCGGTCGCCGGGCAGAAGCGGAAGATCTTCGCGCCCATGTCGCGCGCGCCCTTGGCGAGCGCCTGCGTCAGCTGGGCGGGGTCGATATCACCGTCATAGGGGTCGTAGAGCGCGCCGGTGAGATCGTGCGTCTCGAGGAAGGGATATTTGCCGCGCATCTCGTCCGGCGAGAGGATATCGAGGTCCATGCCCTGATAGCGGCCCATGCCGACGACGCGCTTGAACTCCTGCAGGCGCTCCTTGGAGTGGCCGAGACGGATCGAGCCCGTCACATGGTAGTTCATGGGATAGTCGACCAGCGCGCCAAGCTCGCGGTAGAGCGAGGCCGAATAGCGCTGCATGTTCATGATCGACCAGGACGACGAGAAGGTCGGCACATTGCCGGCGGCATGCCAGGTGGAGCCGGCCGTCAGCTCGTTCTTTTCCAGGAGCACGCAGTCCGTCCATCCGGCCTTCGCCAGATGATAGAGCGCCGACGCGCCCACGGCGCCTCCGCCGATAATGACGACCCGGGCATGGCTTGGCAGTGCGGACATTCTCGATCCCCTTCTTTGACGGGGATTTGTGGCAACCAAAGCGCCGGGCGGCAAGCGGATGGAAGCCGCTTTATTAATCGACAATATCGATTAGACTGACACCAAACATAGGGAAATTGCGGCGCATTCATGCAAATCATCCTGATTGAGACATTCCTGGACCTGATGGAAACCCGCAATTTCAACCGCACGGCGGAGCGGCTCAACATCACGCAATCGACGGTCACCCATCGCATCAATGCGCTGGAGGCGCTGTTCGCGCGAAAGCTCTTCGCCCGCAACAAGGGCGGCACCCAGCCGACGGCGGCGGGCCTGCGCTTCCTCGACCATGCAAAAGCCCTGCAGCATCAATGGCACGAGGCGGCACGTGCGGTGGAGACGGCGGGCGCCTACGAGCGTTCCATGCGCATCGGCCTGCAGCACGACCTTGCCGCCCATTATGCCGGCGACTGGCTGGCGGCGGTGCGCCGGGAACTGCCGGCCACCTCCATCTATCTGGAGGTCGATTATTCCAGCCAGATGAACCGCGACCTCGGGGCCGGGGACCTCGATCTCGCCATCCTCTTCACGCCCCACTATCTGCCGGACCTGCATTACGAGCGCATCGGCGACGTGCATTACGAGATGGTGAGCAACAAGGTGGCGCGCATCGAGGACGTGACGCCGGACGACTATATCCAGGCCGTCTATTCGCCCGCCTTCGACCGGCTGCACCGGCAGGCCCATCCGGATCTTTCGACCGCGCCGATCGCCAGCGGCGAGACGACCGCCGTCCTCGCGCTGATGCAGAAGCTCGGCGGCTCGGCCTTCGTGACGGCGGCGGATGCGAAGCGGCTGCTCCGGACCGGCGCGGCGAGCCGGGTGGCGGGGGCCGAGCCCATCGCCCAGCCCGTCTATGCCGCCGTCAACGTGCGCACCCGCCATGCGCACCAGCACCGGCGCATCATCGCCGCGCTTCAGGCCCTGCTGGCCGCATGAAGCATTGAAACCGGCGGAGGCGATGCCTATTAACGGCGAACCCGATTCCGACGAAGGAGCATGCCATGGCCGCCCGCGACCGCTATTCGCGCAAACTCGAATGCGCCATGTGCGGCAATTCCGGCTATGCGGAGGTCTCCGAGGACGACATGCCGACCCGCAAGAACCCGGATTTCACCGTGGACGCACTGCCGCACGGCTTCATCACCGAACGCGCATCGAAATATCCGGACAAACACATGATCCGCTGCCGCTGCGGGCACGTGTTCAAGTTCCAGCAGAAATCGGTCTACGCGCAGGGCGGCGAGCCGCGCCGGTAAGGCTTGGCACCCAGGGGCTGCTTTCGGCGCCCCTTTGGCTCTTTCAGAAAGGCTCGTCGTTCCGGAAGCTGCGACCCTTGGTTCGCGGCCCCGGAACCGATGGCGCCCGCCCTACCCCCGCCCGACGAAGGGCATGTTCGTCGCCATGAGCGTCATGGTCAGCACATTGGCGTCGAGCGGCAGACTGGCCATGTAGATCACGGCATCGGCGACGTGCTTGACCGACATGGTCGGCTCGGAGGCGATCTCGCCGTTCGGCTGGAGGATGCCGGCGCTCATCCGTGCGGCCATCTCGGTCAGGGCATTGCCGATGTCGAGCTGGCCCACGGCAATGTCGAAGGCCCGGCCGTCCAGGGCCAGGGCCTTGGTCAGCCCACTGATAGCGTGCTTGGTGGCCGTGTAGGGGGCGGAGTTGGGGCGCGGCGCATAGGCCGAGATCGAGCCGTTGTTGATGATGCGGCCGCCGCGCGGGCTCTGGCGCTTCATGATCTTGAAGGCGTGCTGCGTGCAGAGGAAGGCGCCCGTGAGATTGGCGGCAAGAATGCTCGACCATTCCTCGAAGGGAATATCCTCCAGAAGCGCCGGCGATACGTTGGAGCCGGCATTGTTGACCAGCACGTCGAGGCGGCCGAATTCCTGCTTCACTTCGGCAAAGACCGCCGCCACCTGCAAGGGATCGCCGACGTCGCAGGCCATGCCGCGCACCGGATGTCCGGTTTCGGCGGAAATCTCCGCCGCCGCCTTTTCCAGCACCGCGGGGCGCCGCCCGGTAATGACGACCGTATAGCCTTCTCCGCTGAGGCCGCGCGCGACGGCAAGCCCGATGCCCGTGCCGCCGCCCGTGACCAATGCGATCCTGCCGTCGCCAGTCCTGCCCCAGTCCGCCATGTCAGCCCCTCCCCGGAATCGTTGCGCATAGGTGCAAAGACCTATCGCGCCACAACGGGAAAGTCATCCATGAGGCAGGCCGCCGTCGCGCGGAACCCAGGCGACGGCGCTGTCAGGATGCAGCGTCAGGAATGCAGATGAAGTCGCTCGCGGCGTTCACGCATCGCCGCAACTTCCTGTTCGACATGGATTTTCCGGGCATCGTCCATTGCTGCGGCAATGGTGTCGGTGATGACGCGGAGACTGTCGTCCGACACGAGGGGCGATGCCCCACGGCACTCCGCGGCATGAAGCTTGCAAAGGGCGCTGGCCAAAAGCCGCGCATAGTCTTCCGGTTTACGACCCATATTCCCCACCTTTTCTGATTATGGCCACAGAAAACCACACAATGCGGCATAAAGCCACACCTTTCTCACATGCAAAGGGAAAAATATGGGGAAGCATTCCTGTCCTTTCTGGACCGGAAACGCTGGAAAACGAGGCTGTTCGGAAATGGAGCAGGTGTGACGCGGCTTGTGTCAGCCTGCGGCGGGAAACACGATTTCTGCCCGGAAACCGTCAACACGGCCGGGAATGGGCGAGGTCAGGACGAGGCTCGCCCGCATCTGCGCCAGCAGACGCTCGGCGATGGACAGACCGAGACCGGAGCCTGGGGCGACCGTCTTGCCGCGGGAAAAGCGTTTGCGCACCGCCGCCAGCTCCGTCTCGGAAAGCGGCGCGGCACCGTTCTCGATGCGCACATTGCCCTCGGCGGTCAGGAAAATATCCACCGGCTCATCCGCCCGCCCATGCAGCAGGGCATTCTCGATGAGATTGCGCAGGACGATGGCGAAGGCATCCGCCGTCCCTTCCCGCAGCATCGGGGCGGAAAGCGCGCTGCGGCTGCGGATCCGTCCGGCATCCTCGGAAGCACGCTGGAAGTCCGTCACCACGACGCCGACCACGTCCGCGACATCGAATGTGGTTTCTGTCATGCCGATGCCCGCTTCGGCGCGGGCCAGCTGGAGCAACTTTTCCGTGAGCTTGGCGAGCTTTTGCAAAGACGCCTCGATCTGCCGGGCGCGCGCCCTGGACGGCGCCTCCTTCAGCTCGGACAGGAGAAGCTGGGTCTGCGCCAGCGCGCCGGCAATCGGCGTGCGCAATTCGTGCGCACTGTTGGAGGTGAATTCCCGCTCGGCGGCAAACGCTGCGCGCAGGCGCGACAACAGCAGATTGACCGAGCGCAGGATCGGCTTCAGCTCCTGCGGCAGGCCGGCCGATTCGATGGCGGCGAGATTGCCGCCGTCCTTCTCCCCGATGGCCGCACGCAGGGTTTCGACCGGCGAAAGCACCCGGCGCACGACGAACCACACGGCGGCGATGGTGACGGGAACGATGAGCAGCACCGGCAGCAGCAGGGCGAGCGCGCCCTCCATCATGGCCTCCTGCCGCTCCGAAGCGGAATCCTTCACCTGCACGAAGATCGTGCCGTCGGGGGTGCCGGCAGTGTAGATGCGGCCCGTCTCGGCCTGCCAGAAGCCGACTTCGAGCGGCGCGCCGAAGGGCTCGACGGCGGCGGTCTGCGAATGGAGCAGCACGCGGCCGGTTGCGTCGCGCACCTGATAGGTCAGGTATTCTTCTTCCGCGGGGCCGCGCAGCGCCTCGATACGGCGCGGCGCGATGAGATCGTCGGGCCGCAACAGGCCGTCGGAAACCAGCGGCACGAGCCGCTCGGCCGTCTCCTGCAGGGCGCTGTCGAAAATCTCGCCGAACTCGTCCTGCATGACCAGCGCGCCGAAGCCCACCGCCACCAGCCAGAGCAGCGTGATGGTCACGGTGATCCACAGCATCAACTGGCCGGCAAGGCTTTTGAACCCCTTCATCGTCCCAGCCTGTAACCGATGCCGCGCAGGGTTTCCACGCAGTCCTTGCCCAGTTTCTTGCGCAGGCGGCTGACATAGACCTCCACCGTGTTGCTCTCGATCTCCGAACCGAAGGCATAGAGCGCCTCCTCGATCTGCCCCTTGGAAACGACGGCGTCCGGCCGGGCGGCAAGCCGCGCCAGGACCGCCCATTCGCGGCTGGAGAGATCGACCGGCCTGCCCTCGCGCAGCACCCGCCGGTCGGCAAGCTGGATGGTCAGCGGCCCGGCCTCAAGCAGCGGCAGCGCCGCGCCCGCATAGCGCCGGGCGACGGCCAGCATGCGCGCGCCGAGTTCGCCGAGGTTGAACGGCTTGACGAGGTAGTCGTCCGCCCCGCTGTTCAGGCCCTCGATGCGATCGGAAATCTGGTCATGCGCCGTCAGGATGATGATGGGCGTCGCCATGCCCGCCCGGCGCAGGCTCGTCAGCAGCGCAATCCCGCTGCCATCGGGCAGGCGCAGGTCGAGAAGGATCAGGTCGTAATCGACGGTTCCGGTGGCGTTGCGGCCGTCCTCCAGCGTCTGCATCCAGTCCACCGCATGGCCGAGCCCGGCGACATAGTCGCGCACCGCCTCGCCCAGAACCGCGTCGTCCTCGATCAGCAGAACTCTCAAAGGCTGGCTTCCCCGCATCCCGGCGGCCTCGTGGCCACCTTCCGAATCCGGAGAATATAAGACGCCCGCCCCCGTTGTCACCGCCCTGGCATTCAGGAGGTAGCCCCGAGCCGGCAGTTGGACACGAGGTCCAGCGCCGGGTCGCGCACCGTCGTCTCCACCCGCATCATGCCGAGCACGCTGTGGAAAAGGTTGTCGTGCGACTGCGGCTTCTTCGTTTCCTCATCGAGGCAGGCCGTGGAATAGGCGGGCTTCTCGTCCTTGCCGAGCCAGAGCACGAAGGGCACATGGGTCTGCACGCTCGGGGCGATCATATAGGGCGCGCCATGCAGGTAGAGGCCGAGTTCGCCGAGCGATTCGCCGTGGTCGGACATGTAGAGCATGGAGACGTCGAGACGGTCTTCCTGCTTCTGCAGCCGGTCGATCACCCCGGCAAGGATATGATCGGTATAGAGGATGGTATTGTCATAGGCGTTGAGGATCTCCTCCTTCGTGCAGTTGGAGAACTCGGTGCTGCGGCAATCGGGCGTGAAGCGGCGGAACTCTTCCGGATAGCGCTGGAAATAGGCCGGGCCGTGGCTGCCGATCTGGTGCAGTACCAGCACGGTATCCGTCTTCACCGAACCGATCCAGGCATCGAGATTGTCGAGCATCACCTGGTCGCGGCACTCGCCGCCCGAGCAGTCGCGCGGGTTTCCGCCTTCGATCAGCGAGCGTTCCTTGACACGCTTGGCGATCGACTTGCTGCCGGTATTGTTGTCCCACCATTCGGCCTTCACGCCGGCATGGGTGAGCACGTCGAGCAGGTTCTCCGTCTCCAGGCCCTTGCGATGCGTGTATTCGGCGCGCGTATAGACCGAGAACATGCAGGGCAACGAGACGGCCGTCGCGGTGCCGCAGCTCGTCGTGTCGGGGAAATAGCGGATGTCCTTCTTCGCCAGTTCCGGATTGGTGTCGCGGCCATAGCCGCCGAGGGAGAAATTGTCGGCCCGCGCCGTCTCCCCGGCAACGACGATCATCAGGCGCGGCTTGCGTTCGGTGAGCGGCACGTCGGCGACGCGGGCATCCTCGCCGAGCGGGGCAGCGACGGCATTGAGATCGCCGGACTGACCGGCGGCAAAATAGGCGGCGGTGACAAGCGGCACGAACGGGTTCAACACCTCGAACCAGTCGTGATGCGCGCGCACGGCCGCGACATAGATGCGGCCATGGGAAAGACCGGCGACAAGCGCGAGCACGAGCGCCGGGACGATGACCGCGAGATTGCCCCGCACCTTGGCGAAGAACGTGCGGTGGCGAACCTTCACCCAGACGAGCAGCAGCGAGGGCAGCACCCCATAGGCCAGCATGTGCAGCACGAAGCCCGGCGTGAGGAGGTGACCGGCCTCGGCGCTGTTCGTCTCGGCCACGTTGCGGATCATCTCGATATCGATGATCACGCCGAACCGGTCCATGAACCAGGCGCCCGCCGCCGCCGACAGGATGAGCAGGATGAAGAACGGCTTCATCACATACTTCACCGAAACGGCGACGCAGAGCGCGATGTAGAGGCAGGCGATGCCGATGGCGATGGAGGCGAACGTCGTCGGCCGCCCCTCCAGATAGAGCCAGCCCTTCGACCAGAAGCTCCAGTTGGTGAGGGTCAGAAGGTAGAGCGCCGTCAGGATGCTGACGGTGACGCTGCCGAGTTCGGGCCGCCAGAAGGCTTTGCGGCCGGCTCCTTCGCGCATGGGATGTCCTTTCATGCCATTCCGGCGATCCATCGCATGAGACCGCCATTCTGCGCCTTCCCTGCCGGACCAAGCTGACAGCCGCCTGAACGAAACTGACTGAACGAAGCGGCGGGCGCGTTCAGGCAAGAGTCAGCTTCGCGGCGCATGAGGAGCCGTGAATGACGAGGTGATGCGTGAAAACAAGACTTCTCAACCCGGGCGCGCTGTTCGTGACCGCCCTGGTGTTTCTGGTTCTGGCAATCCCCCTCGCGCGCAGCCAGTTCTCCCGGGCGCATAACGAGGACCTGCAGCGGGCCTTCCTGGGTCTGACGGAGTGAGCAAGGGAAAATCCGATTGCATTTTGCAATCAGATTTGCGACAACAGTCCGCGAAGACGCGGAGGTTGCCATGAAGCCGGTACTCTATGCCCACCCTTTTTCGAGCTACTGCCAGAAGGCGCTGACGGCGCTTTACGAGAACGGCACGGATTTCGAGTATCGCCTGCTCGATCACGCCGATCCCGAAACGCTTGCCGATTTCGAGGCGCGCTGGCCGATCAAGCGCTTTCCCATCCTCGTCGACGGCGACAGCACCATCGTGGAAGCCAGCATCGTCATCGAATATCTCGGCCTACACTATCCGGGGCCGGTGAGGCTCATTCCCGACGATCCGGCGGCGGCCCTCGAAGTGCGGCTGCTGGACCGCTTCTTCGACAACTACGTCTCCACCCCGCAGCAGAAGATCGTCTTCGATGCCCTGCGCGCGCCCGAGCAGCGCGATGCCCATGGCGTGAGCGAGGCGCGCGCCATGCTGGACCGGGCCTATGCCTGGCTGGAGGCCCATCTGGCCGACGGGCGTGAATGGGCCGCGGGCGAGCACTTCAGCCTGGCCGACTGCGGCGCCGCGCCCTTTCTCTTCTATGCCGACTGGACCCATGCCATCGGCGCGACCCATCCCCGGGTGCTGGCCTACCGCCGCCGCCTGCTGGCCCGGCCCTCCTTCGCGCGCGCGGTGGACGAGGCGCGGCCCTACCGCAGCTACTTCCCGCTGGGCGCGCCCGACCGCGACTAGAGTTTGCCAGGGAAAAGTGGGAACCGGTTTTCCCGAAAAGATAAACGAAAACAAAAGAATTTAGAGCATGTCTGGTTCAATCTGAACCTGACATGCTCTAGCCTTTGGGGCAATGTCGGCGCTCCGCCGGCTTCGTCTTCCGCGTAATACCGGTGACGACCAGCGTGGAGTTCTCCTTTGCCTGCCGTGCAATATGGCCGCGCAACACGAGGCGGCCGAAATAGAGGGCATCCGTGTCGCGGATGCGCTGCTGGTCGGCCTGCGAAAGTCCGCTGATATCCGGCGACGCGCCCTTCCACTCCATGCCGGTCGCAAGATCGCGCACCGTCGTGGAGGGACATGGCGCCTTCAGGCAGCGCAGACCGTTGTCGCAGGCGACATAGGCGGCATCCTTGGCCGAAAGGAGCGACGGTCCGGCAAGAAGCAGGCAGGCGGCGAGAGCGGGAATCGTTGGGCGCATGAACATTCTCCTGATGCGTCCGCCCAGTCTATGCGTTTGCCCGCAATGGAAAAACCCCGGCATCCGACGATGCCGAGGCCATGACTTCGCAAAGCGCCTCCGTCATCGTCGAACCCTGGATGGGCCGGGATGACGGCAGCGGGCTGACGAAGGCTTACTTCAGCTTGGCGCTGACGGCGTCGATGCCGGCGCGGGCGCATTCGTCGTCGATGTCGCCGCTCGGTGCGCCGCCCACGCCGATGGCGCCGATGGTTTCTTCACCGGCCTTGACCGGAACGCCGCCGGCGAGAACCAGCAGGCCTTCGATGGAAACGAGCTGGGCGGCAGCCGGGTTCTTGCCGACATTTTCAGCGATCTTCTGGGTCGGCGTGCGGAAGGAGGCCGCCGTGAACGCCTTGCGGACGGCGCTGTCGAGGGTATGCGGGCCGGCGCGGTCGGCGCGCAGGACGACGCGGGTGACGCCGGCACGGTCGACGACGGCAACCGTTACATTGAACTTCTTGGCAGCGCAGGCCTTCACGGCAGCGTCGGCGGCTTCGACGGCGATGTCGAGCGGCATGTTGCGCTCGGTCAGGATTTCGGCATGGGCGGCGCCGGCAAGGGTGAGAGCGGCAAAGGCAGTGGCAACGAACGTCTTCATGGTGATCTCCATCTGGGGCCGCTCCATCTCGTTTGCGGCGACGCCCTCTTTTCGGAGATTTCCACGTTTTCCGGTATCGGTGGACGGACGGAGCGGCGTCCGTAAGGCTACGGAGCCTGTCCGATGAGGGCGAAGCGCGCAAACTCCGCGACCGAGGTCGTGCCGAGTTTCTGGGCTATATTCGCCCGATGCGTATCCACCGTGCGCGGCGACAGTTGCAGGCTGTCGGCGATCTCCTTCGTCGACCAGCCGCGCCCCACCATATCCAGCACCTCGCGCTCGCGGTCGGTGAGCTGCGCCACCAGCTTTGCCGCCTCGGCCCTTTCCGCATGCGCGTCGAGCGCGCCGGAGGCCTGCTGCAGGGCCTCGATCAGCACCTGCTCGTCGATGGGCTTGGTGAGGAAATCGACGACGCCCGCCTTGAAGGCGCGCCGGCAGGCATGCACGTCGCCATGGCCGGTACAGATGATGGTCGGCCAGTCGCAGCCGATGGCGGCAAGCCTTTCATGCAGTTGCAGGCCGGTGATGGCGGGCATGCGCAGGTCGAGCAGCAGCACCCCCGGCTTCAGTTTCGGCGCGCGCGCCAGGAAGGCGGTAGGGTCGCCGAAGGTCTCGATGCGAATGCCATAGGTGCCGAGCAGCAGCGAAAGCGCGCTGCGCACCCCCTCGTCGTCATCGACCAGATAGACCGGCGCCATCGTCATTCCGCTGCTTCCTCTCGTGTGTGCATGTCGCGCGCCGCCGGCAGGCGCACGGTGAAGACCGCCCCGCCGTCCGCCCGGTTCTCCGCGGCAATGCTGCCGTCGAAACGCTCGACGATGCTTTCGCACAGGCTGAGCCCGAGACCCATGCCGTCAGGCTTGCTGGAGAAGAACGGCTCGAACAGGCGCGGCAGGATTTCCGGCGGAATGCCGGTGCCATTGTCGGAGACGGTGATCTCGTAGCTCGACCCTGCCGGCGTCAGCGCGACCAGAACCCGGCCGTCCGCCCTGCCCGCCTGCTCCACCGCATCGGCCGCATTGCGGATGAGATTGTGAATGACCTGCTCGATCTCGACCGGATCGATCCGCGCCAGGGCGGGGGCTTCGGGAACGTCGATATCGAGCGCGATGCCGCGCCGGTCGAGATCGATGCGCGAGAGGGCGACGATATCGGCGACGTGGCGGCCGAGGTCGTGAATCCCGGCCTCCAGCGCGCTCTTGCCGACATAGGCGCGCAGACGCACGAGGATATCGGCGGCGCGTTTGGCCTGCAGCACATTGGCGGCGAGCACCGTGTCGATGGGCGTGTCCGTCAGGCCGTTCGCCGCCGCAATGCGCCGGCCCGCCTGGCTCTGGCTCAGCAGCGCCGTCAGCGGCTGGGTCAGCTCATGGGCGATGCCGGAAGCCATTTCGCCCATGCTGTTGATGCGCAGCGCATGGGCGAGCTTCGTTTCGTGCTGACGCAAGGCCTCGCGCCGCGAGGCCGCCTCCGCCGCCTCACGCGCCACCGCCGCCTCCTGCCGGTGTTTCAGGAGAGAGCGGACCAGAACGAGGCCGGCGAGCGAGATGGCGGCGAAAAGCAAAAAGGGCAGCGGCGGCAGAAGCTGCGCCGGCGTGACATGGCGTTGCAGGGAGAGCCGCAAGGGCTGCGTGCTGCTGACGATAGGCGCATCGAAGCTCACCGTGCGGGCGAGAAACCCTTCGACGGTGGGCTGCTTCGCCCCGGTTTCCAGCAGCGGGCCTTCGGCGGTGGACAGCCGCAGCGTCGCCCAGTTCGGCAGTTCTTCCCCCTCGACCAGCTTGGCGCCGTCGATATCGAGGCTGACCGCCATCGTATCGTTCATGCGTTTCATCACCCGGTAATGGCCGGGCTTGGCATCCGGCCCATAGGCGGCCTTGCCGGGGGTGAGCATTTCCACCGCGCGTGAAACCTGTTCTGGATCGGCCGTCGAGCCGTCGTCGGACCTTGCGGAACTCACGACGCCGGCCGCCGCCCCCGCCGGCACATGGATGAGATCGATGGCGACGATGCGCGGGTAGAAGCGCAGGATCGACTTGGCGACGAGGTCGAAGTCCTCCGACGGCTGTGCCTGCGCGAGACCGAGGGCGCTGAGGCCGGTGAGATGCGCATCGTGCTGGGCGACGCGCTGGGAGATCGCCCGCTGCAAGGCGCGGCCGCTTTCCGACACCTCCTGCTCGAAGGCCTGCCGGTGGCTCGTTGCCGAATAGACGCCGAAGGCCGCGAGCATCAGCAGCCAGCCGCCGGCAAGGGCGGCCGAGGAACGGAGAAATGTCAGGCGTCGATGCATGCGCGGTACGGCCGTGTCGGGGATCGGGAGCATCATCATAGGGCTTCCCTCACGCCTTGGCGATCCGCAGCATCACGGATGCGGCAGCACCGGCAGCGAGAGCGGGGCGAGCGCGGCGGCCGAGCGGCCCCGCGGATCGTTCGCCTGGAAATGTCGCACCGCGAAGTCCTGTACCGCCTGCAATTCCGCAAGCGCGCCGTCATAGTCGACCCGCGTCGGCCGGTCGTTTTCCATGACGCAGACCCCATCGACATAGACGGCGGCGACCGCGCGCTCGGCGGCGCAATGCAGGAGGTTGCGCAGCGGGTCATAGACCGGCTGCATGCCGGGATGCTTCAGGTCGATCAGCGAAAAGTCCGCCTTCGCGCCCTTGGCGATGCGGCCAATGTCGCTGCGGCCGAGAGCCTTCGCCCCCGCCAGCGTCGCCACGTCGAGCATATCGGCGGTCGAGACGTCGAAGACCGTGCCGGCGGCGATGCGGGCGTTGATCAGCGCCGTGCGCATCTCCTCCAGCATGTTGAAGGGGTAGCTGTCCGTGCCGAGCGCCACGTTGACGCCGCTCCGGCGATAGCGGCCGACCGATTGCAGGATCATGCCGCTGCGCGCGAAGGTGACGGGGCAATGGGCAACGCTCGTGCCACTTGCCGCAAGGCGGCCGAGATCGTCCGCCGTGCGCTGGCGCGTCCAGGTGTGGCTGTCGATGAAGATGCAATGGCCGAGAATGAGATCCGGGCCGAGAACACCCAGTTTTTCGAGATACTGCACGGCGGTGAGACCGTGGCGACGCAGCAGTTCCTCATGCTCGGCCATGGTCTGGGCGGCATGGATGGTGATCGGCACCTTGCGGCTGCGCGCCGCCTCGGCCGCTTCCTGCAAGAGTTCGGGCGAACAGGTCTCGACCTGCGCCGGGGCGACGATGCCGCCGAGCCGGCCGGAGGGATGCGCCCGCGCGGCGTCGACGGTTTCGAGCGCCCGCGCGAAGGCCTCGCGGCCACGGGCGGAATCCCAGCGGAAATCGAGGCGATGGCTGTCCTTCACATGCCACTGCGCCTCGCGGAAGCCGGGCGCGACATAGGCACGCGCGCCGCTTTCCGCCAGCGTCGGCAACCAGCAGTCATGCGGGCCGGCAATGTCGACGAAGGTGGTGACGCCGCTGCGCAGCAGATCGCCCAGCATGACGGTGAGCGCGGCCTTCACCGCATCGTCGCCGATCTCGATGAGCGTGGAAAATTCGTACATCGCCTGGCCCCAGAGGGCCGCGGTGCCCTGGTCCTCGAAGAAGCTCTTCGAGATCGGCTCTTCGCCGGAATGGCAATGCACGTTGACAAGGCCCGGCAGGACCATGCGGTCGCGGCCGGAAATCTCCGCCGCGAACGGCCCCTCGTAGCGACCGCCGACATGGAGGAAGCCGGTCTCGTCGAAGGCGACGTCCGCCTCCTCCAGATAGGCATGGCCGCCCGTTGCACCATCATAGGCGACGACGGTGCGGGCGTTGCGGATGACGGTGACGTTACGCATAGGTCGTCCTGAAGTGCTTTTCGAGGAAGCGGCTGTAGGCGCCCATCAGGGCGCTGAAGGTGAAGTAGACGGCAGCGGCGACAAGATAGCCCTCGAGCACCGCGATGCCCTGCCATTCCGGGTCGCGGATCGCCGAGCGCACCGTATCGAGGAAATCGACGAGGCCGACGATGGTGACGAGCGTCGTATCCTGGAAGAAGCCGATGAACAGGCCGACCATCGGCGGAATGACCTTCTTCAGCGCCTGCGGCAGCACGATCTTGCGCATGACCTGCCAGTAATGCAGGCCGAGCGACTTGCCCGCCTCGTATTGCCCGGCCGGCACGTCCTGCAGGCCGCCGCGCACGATCTCCGCGATATAGGCGGAGGCAAAAAGGATGATCGCCACCTGCGCGCGCAGCAGTTTGTCGATGGTCGTGCCCTCGGGCATGAAGAGCGGCAGCATGACCGTCGCCATGAACAGGATGCTGATCAGCGGCACGCCGCGCACGATCTCGATGAAGCCGATGGCCAGCACGCGGATCGCCGGCAGGTTGGAGGCCCGGGCGAGCGCCAGCACGATGCCGAGCGGCAGGGCGAGCGTCAGGCCGACGAAGGAGAGCGTGAAGGAGAGCGGCAGGCCGCCCCAGTTCGTCGTCGGCACCGATGACAGGCCGAAGATGCCGCCGGCCATGAGGATGTAGAGCCCCGGCAGGATGACGACGATCCAGGCGATCAGCAGTCCGCGGCTCCAGAAGCGCGGCATCATGGAGAAGAGGCAGGCGCCGAAGAACAGCAGCAGGGCGAGCATCGGGCGCCACTGCTCCTCGTAGGGGTAGAAGCCGAACAGCATGTAGCGCAGCTTCTGCCCGACGAAGGGCCAGCAGGCGCCGCTTGCCGCCTTGCACACCGCGCCGTCGCCGGAAAACACCGCATCGACCACCAGCCAGCCGAAGGCGAGCTTGATGACGAACAGGATGACGGCAATCGACAGGAGACTGACCAGCGTGTTGCCGGGCGTGCCGAAATAGGCGGAGAGCCTGCCCATGCGCGCGGCACCGGGCGCGGGCTGCGGCGGCGCGAGGACGAGGGCCTGAACGTCGGTCATATCAGCGCTCCTTCAGCGCGACATGCGCATTGTACCAGTTCATCAGCAGCGAGATGGCGATCGACAGCGTGAGATAGACGCCCATGAAGATCGCGATGGTCTCCATGGCCTGCCCGGTCTGGTTCATCACGATGTTGGAGACGGTGACGAGGTCGGGATAGCCGATGGCGATGGCCAGCGAACTGTTCTTGAAGACGGTGAGATAGGTGTTGGTGAGCGGCGGGATGATGATGCGCAGCGCCTGCGGCAGCACGACGAGCCGCATGGTCTTGCCGCGGGAAAGCCCGAGCGCGGAGGATGCCTCCCACTGCCCCTTGTTGACGGCCTGGATGCCGGCGCGCACGATTTCCGCGACATTGGCCGAAACGCTGAGCGCGAGGCCAAAGAGCAGCGCGACGAATTCCGGCCGCACGTGCAGCCCGCCCGTCAGGCGGAACTTGCCCGCCGTCGCGAAATCCCAGCTGATCGAAACGCCGCCGGCAAGCCAGAGCAGCAGCGCGGGAGCGACCAGCGCAGCGAGCGCGAGGAGGCCACCGTGGTTCGACTGGCCGGTGGCGACGCGCTTTTTCGTCGCGACGCTGCGGATGACGAGGGCCGCCGCCGCACCGGCGACGAGAGCGACGAGCAGCGCAAGGCCGCCGCGTTCGACGAGCGCGGCCGGCACGACGAGACCGCTGTTGGAAAGATAGACGCCCGGCAGGAGATGCAGCGCCTGCTTGACCGGCGGCAGGATGAGGATGATCAGCGAATACCAGAGGAAGAGATAGAGCAGCAGCGGCACGTTGCGCAGAAGCTCGACATAGACGAGCGCAAGGCGCGCCAGCAGCGGATTGTGCGACATGCGCGCGATGCCGACCGCAAGGCCGAGCACGGTGCCGAAGAAGGCGGCCAGCAGCGAGACCTTCACCGTATTGGCGATGCCGACGAGGATGGCCCGGCCGACCGTATCGGCTGGCTCGAAGGCGATGGCCGCCTCGGTGATGACGAAGCCGGCCGGCCGCGTCAGGAAGTCGAAGCCGGTCGCGATGTTCTGCTTGGCGAGGTTGCCGCTTGCCGTGGAAAACAGGGTCCAGCCGACCAGGGCGACGAAACCGATCGCCACGACCTGATAGAAATAGGCGCGAAAGCGCATGTCATGCAGGAAAGCCATGAAACCTCGCCGCCGGTATCGGGAAGAAAGGGCGCACGCACCGCCATGCGCGCGCCCGGGAAGATCGCTCTAGGAAGCGATCAACGGATCGGCGGCGAGTAGATCAGGCCGCCGGCATTCCACAGCGCGTTCGGGCCGCGCGTCAGGCCGAGCTTGGTGCCCTCGCCCACGTTGCGCTCGAAGATTTCGCCGTAATTGCCGACGCTCTTGATGACGTTATAGCCCCACTTGTTGTCGAGGCCGAGCATCTTGCCGAGTTCCTCGGTGGCGCCCAGCATGCGCTGTACGTCCGGGTCCTCGCTCTTCAGCTTCTCGTCGACATTCGCCTGGGTGATGCCCTTTTCTTCGGCGGCCATCAGCAGCCAGACTGACCAGGAAACGATGTCGCCCCAGTTGGAATCGTTCTGGCGGAAGGCCGGCGCGAGCGGCTCCTTGGAGATCGTTTCCGGCAGGACGACGTAATCTTCAGGGTTGTTGGCGACGGAGCGGATCGAGGCAAGGTCCGAGCGGTCCGAGGTGATGGCTTCGCAGCGACCCGAATAGAACGCGGCGCGGTTCTCGTCCGGGCTCTCGAACACGACGAGCTCGAACTTGCCGTTGATGGCGGCGAAGAAGTCGGAGATGTTCTGCGCGGTCGTGGTGCCCGGCAGGGTGCAGATCGCGGCTTCCGTCAGTTCCTTGGCGCTGGAAACGCCGAGCGACTTCGGCACCATCAGGCCCTGGCCGTCATAGAAGACCGTCGGACCGAAATCGAGGCCGAGCGAAGCATCGCGCGAGAAGGTGTGCGTCGTCTGGCGCGACAGCACGTCGATCTCGCCGGACTGCAGCGCCTGGAAGCGCGTGTTGATGTTGGTCGGGACGAAATCGACCTTTTCACCGTCGCCGAAGACGGCAGCGGCGATCGAGCGGCAGATGTCGACGTCGAAGCCCTGCATGCGGCCCTTGTCGTCGGGCGCCGCGAAACCCGGCACCGTCAGCGAGACGCCGCAGATGAGCTTGCCGCGCGCCTTGACGGTTTCCAGCGTGCCGGCAGCCGAGGCCTGACCAGCCAGCGTCAGCCCGAGCGCAGCCGCGCAGATCGAAAGAAGTGCCTGCTTCATACTCCCCTCCCATGGGTGTTTGTTGGACGAAGGAGCCGCGCCGCCCTCCAGCAGCCGGCCACCCCATCGCGATCCATCAGACCGCAATGATTGTGTACAATGCAAAAAGTGCATCATCAACACTTACAGATAGGGAATGTCGACAATCCATCGTGAACGGCCATGTACAATGATCATGAGCCCATGTACGATCCGCATCAACCCTCTATTTGCAGCGCAAACCCAGTGTTCGCAGCCGCAAAATAGGGCGGCCGCGTTGATAATGCGGCCTTAGTTTCCGGCTTTTCGGGCGGCGCAGTATACAATCTGCGTCCACTAGATGAGTTGTGCTCAACAGTTTCTCCCGGATGGCGGGGTCGGGGCGCGAATGTCCCGGCCTCGCCTCTGTTTTGGCGCTGCGCAACCCATGGCGGAGGCCGCTTTTCACCTACCCTTTTGGCGTATTCCGCAGTTTCCGGCCGCGGGCGAAATACGGGCAAGTCCTGCAAAAGCAGGCAAGCTGCCAACCAAGGTTAGGATCTTATCATGTCGAAAGTCATCAAGCTCGGCCGCGACGGCGTTGGCCTCAACGCACTCGAAAAGTGCAGCGTCGTGCCCGCGGAAGCCATTCTCTCCGGCTTTGCCGAGGAGATGGGCGACGTCCACTTCGAAAGCGCCGACGGCTCGCTTGTCATCGGCACCTGGCAGTGCACCCCCTATGCCGAAATGCTCGTCTATCCGAACGGCACCGAATATGCCGTCATCGTCTCCGGCAAGGTCGCGCTGACCAATCCGGACGGTTCCGTCGAGACCTTCGGTCCGGGTGAAAGCTACATCCTGCCCCCGGCCACCGAAGTACGCTTCGAGGTGCTGGAAACCATGCGCAAGATCTACGTCCTCCAGACGTCGAAGTAACGGCAGGCGGAGGGGAGGAGATGCGCACCATGGTATCGAAAGCGCTTGCCGACGTGAAAATGGAACCCTTCTGGCTGGATCGACCCGACCGGCCGGCAGCGCTGCCTCCCCTCACCGCCCCGCGCAAGGCCGACCTTCTGGTGGTCGGCGGCGGCTTCACGGGCCTTTGGGCCGCCATCCAGGCGCGGCAGGCAAAGCCCGATTGCGCCGTCATCCTGATCGAGAAATCGAGCATCGCCAGCGGCGCGTCCGGCCGGAACGGTGGGGTCGCCTCCACCTCGGTCATGCACGGGCTCTCCAATGCCGCCCGCATCTTCCCCAAGGATATCGCCACGCTGGAAGTGTTCGGCCAGGAAAACATGCGCGGATTCATGCAGACGATCGCCGACAACGGCATCGACTGTCACGCCGAATGGGGCGGCGAACTGAACGTCGCCATCGACGACAGCCAGATCGACAGCCTGCACGAAGAGCACGACCTGCATCTCCAATACGGCCATAACGCTGTCTTCCTCGACCAGAGCGCCCTTGCCGAGCATATCCGCTCGCCGCGCTACAAGGCCGGCGTCTGGACCAAGGACGTCGCCGGCACCGTGCACCCCGCCCTGCTCGCCTGGGGCCTGAAGCGCCTCGCGCTGAGCCTCGGCGTCGAAATCTACGAAACCACCCCGCTGCTCGGCATCGAGGAGACGGCAGGCAAGATGCGCGTGACCACGCCGCACGGCTCGGTCGTCGCCGACCGGGTGCTGCTCGCCACCAACGCCTTCATGGCCGGGCACAGGCATATCAAGCGCCGCATCGTGCCGATCCGCGACCGGGTGCTGGCGACGCAGCCGCTCTCCGACGCGCAGATGGCCGCTATCGGCTGGGGCAACCGGCAGGGCATCTACGACATGCGCACGCAGATGAACTACATGCGCCTGACCCGGGACAACCGCATCATCTTCGGCGGCCGCCTCGCCTATGCCTTCAACGGGGACACCTCCCCCGCAGTCGACCGCGAGCACGACACCTACGCGCCGCTCGCCAGCGCCTTCTTCGACACGTTTCCGCAGCTCGAAGGCCTTTCCTTCAGCCATGCCTGGAGCGGCGCCATCGACCTTTCGACGCGCATGGCGGTGCATTTCCAACGCTATTACGGCGGCAAGGTCGTCTATGCCGGCGGCTATTCCGGCTTCGGCGTCTCGGCCTCGCGCTTTGGCGCGCGCGTCGCGCTCGACATCCTCGCCGGCTCGACGCTGCCCGAGAGCAGGTTGGAATTCGCGACGCAGATGCCGTCCATCGTGCCGCCGGAACCGTTCCGCTGGCTCGGCGCGCAGATCACCATGAATGCGCTGGATACGGCCGACCAGAAGGGCGGATGGCGGCTGCCCTGGCTGAAATTCGTCTCGGCGCTGGGCTTCCCCCTGCACTGAGACACGCGAAGACCGAACGAGGAGGGAACGGTGTTCAAATCGGCAACGATGCGCAATATTTTCGCGACGATCGCCTTCGGGCTGATCGCCACGGTCGGCACGGCGGCAAGTCTTCTCTATGTCGCCCGCCAGGAAATGCTGGAGGAAAGCCGCGACAAGATCCGGCAGGAAGCCGTGACGCAGGCGATGCAGATCACCATGGAGTTGCGGCAGGCCTCCCGCTTCGTCGAGCAGCTCAACGCCTCCATGGCGGTGCTGAAGCGGCAGGGCACCGCGACCCGCGAGGACATCAACCGCCTTCTCCTGCAATCGCTCGCCACCGCGCCGGAACTCGCCGGCTTTGCCACGATCTGGAATCCGAACGCCTTCGACGGCCGCGACGCGGAATTCGCCGGCAAGCCGATGCACGACGCCTCGGGCCGGCTGATCCCCTATGTCTTCCGCAAGGGCGACGACCTGAAGCTCGAGCCGACCATAGACTATGACCTGCCGGACGCGCAGGAACAGTTCATGAAGCCGCTGAAAACAGGGGCGTTGCGGCTGACCGAACCCTTCGAATATGCGGTCGAGGGCAAGGTCACCCGCCTCGCCTCGATTTCCGGCGCCATCAAGGTGGATGGCATCGTCCTTGGCGTCGGCGGCGGCGACCTTGTGCTGAACGCCATCACCGAACGGCTCGGCGCAATCCGGCCACTTGGCACCGGCTACATGGCGCTCGTCACCGAGAAGGGCAGCTTCGTCGCCCATCCCGACGCAACGGTGCTCGGCCAGCCGCTCGACAAGACGGATCTCGACCAGAAAACCTGGAAGGCCCTGCTCGATGCGCCGGACCAGATCCACGACTTCCCCGAGAAGGACGGCACGCCATCGCTTGCCATCGCCGTGCCGGTCGAACCCTTTGCCGGCGCGAAATGGTATGCCGTGGTCTCCGTGCCGGAAGCGACGGTCTTTGCCAGCCTGACGCGGCTGCAGACCATCGCCATCGGCCTGATTTCCGGCGGCGCGGTGCTGGTCGCCTTCGCCGGCTGGGTGATCGCCCGCCGCTTCGTCGGCCGCATCGGCCGGATCATCGGCCAGACCACGGCGATTGCGAACGGCACCCTCGACGTCGAGCTGACCGACCGGGAAAAGACGGACGAACTCGGCAGCCTGTCCCGCTCGCTCGGCGTGCTGCTCGACAGCAACCGCAAGCGAGTGGCGCTGGAGGCGGAGGCTGTCGCCCGCCGCGAACAGGACGAAACGGACCGGCAGGAACGCAGCCTCACCGAACAGGCCCGGCAGGAGGAAATCCGCTTCGTCGTCGCCGAACTCGGCGCCGGCCTTGCCCGCCTTTCCGGCGGCGACATGGGCGTGCGGCTGACAAAACCCTTCACCGGTTCGCTGGACGGCATCCGCACCGACTTCAACGCCGCGGTGGAAAAGCTCGAAGACGCCATGCTGTCCTTCCGCGACAATGCCGCGACCATAGAGCAGGGCTCGACGGAAATCCAGCGGGCGGCCGACGATCTTGCCCGCCGCACGGAGCAGCAGGCCGCCTCGGTCGAAGAAACCTCCGCGGCACTGTCCGAGATCACCCGCTCCGTCGCCCGGTCGGCCGCCCGCGCCGAAGAGGCCGGCGTGCAGGTAAGCCGCGCCAAGCAGGATGCCGAGCGCTCCGGCACCGTGGTGCGCGCCGCCGTGGAGGCGATGAGCGCCATCGAGCAATCCTCGCAATCGATCTTCAACATCATCGGCGTGATCGACACCATCGCCTTCCAGACGAACCTGCTTGCGCTCAATGCCGGCGTGGAGGCCGCCCGCGCGGGCGAAGCCGGCAAGGGTTTCGCCGTGGTGGCGCAGGAGGTGCGCGATCTTGCCCAGCGCTCGGCCAAGGCGGCGCAGGAGATCAAGCTGCTCATCACCGCCTCCGGCGAACAGGTGCATCGCGGCGTGTCGCTCGTCGGGCAGACCGGCGAGACGCTGGAAACCATCGTTGGCGAGGTGCAGCAGATCGACGCCAATGTGCAGGCCATCGTCTTCGCCGCCCGCGAACAGTCGAGCAGCCTGCAGGAGATCAATGCCGCGGTGACGGTGGTCGGCGAGACGACGCAGAAGAACGCCGTCATGGTGGAAGAGACGAATGCCGCCTGCCACACGCTGGTCGGCGAAGTCTCGGCGCTGTCGGGCCGGATCGCGCAGTTTCGTCTTGGTGACGGGCAGCAAGCGGGGGAAGCCATTGCGGGGCCCAAGGCGAAGCCGGCCCTCGCCGCGCCGTCTCCTGTCCGTTCGCTGGCACAGCGGCTTGCCGTCGCTGTCGGCAGCCGCTGGTCCGGACGAGACTGAACCTCCGAGAAACCGGCGACGGCGGAAGACGCCGCCTCAGCCCGCCATGAACTTCGCGTGTTTCAGCATGTATTGCGCCGCCTCGCGAATGTCGTGGGCCACGGCCTCACGGGCCGCGACCGGATCCTTCGCCTCCAGAGCGTCCATGATGCGCTCATGGAAATCGACGTCGAGGGCTTCGGTTGGCGTGAAGGTCGTGCCCTCGACCAGCTTGCGCAGGAAGGGACCGGCCTGGAGCCAGAGGATTTCGATGATGTACAGCAGGTATTCGTTGCCGCAGTGCTGATAGATCGCGAACTTGAAATCGAAATTGGCCTGCAGGTAGCGATCGATGTCGCCGGCCTTGGCGGCCTCCGTGCGCGCCTTGCAATGGTGCCGGACGGTACGCAGGCTGTTGCCGTTGAGCCGCGGCGTCGCCAGCTCCGTCGCCGTGCCCTCGATGGCGAGGCGCGCCTCGATCAGACTGTTGAAGGACGGCACGGTGAGAAGCGGCACCTCGACGCTGCCGTTCGGCAGAAGGTTCAGCGCGCGCACGGCCTGCAGGCGCTGGAAGGCGGTGCGCACCGGCATCGGGCTGGTGCCGAACTGCTCCGCCACCTTGCGATAGGTAAGCTTCTGGCCCGGCTCGAAATGCCCGGCCATCAGCGCATGCACGATCTGCTGGTAGACCTGCTCGTGCATGGGCACGGGCGCCTCGATCGCCGTGATGCTCGTCGCCTTCTTCGCCGCCATGTCCGCCCCTCGAAAACCGCCTTGCGCGTTGCTGCCGTTGCCCTTGGTAGGAGATTTGCCGGCGCCCGCGCAAGTCCCGCGAACGACGCCGGCACGCCTGCCTCAGACCATGCGGGAGAGCGCGGCAAGAAACGCGATGTTGTCGCGGTCGAACGGATCGGTCACCGGATCCGGCTGCGAGGACATGCGCACGATGACCGTTTCCCTCGCCGGATCGATGTAGAGCCACTGGCCGTGAATGCCGATGCCGCAATAGGCGCCTTCGCCCGTCTGGTACCATTTGTTGCGGTAGCGACCCTTCGGGAAAAGCCCGTGGAAGTCGCTCTTGTCCCAGGCGTCCTTGCTGCCGCCGCCGATCGTGTCGGCGACCCAGGCTTCGGAGACGAGGCGTCGGCCCGCGGCAACACCGCCCTGCCGCATCATCTCGCCGACGCGGGCGAGATCGCGCGGGGTGAGCGAGATGCCGGCCGACGAGCGGCAGGTGCCCTCACGGTCGACGGTGATCGACACCGCCCCGCGTGCGCCGAGCGGCGCGAAGACCTTTTCCCGCAGGAGATCGGGCATGCGGCGGCCGGAGGCCCGCTCGAGAATGACGCCGAGCATGTCGGTGTTCGGCGAACGGTAGCGGAAGATGTCGCCATGGTCGCCCGGCAGGCGCTGGAGCGTGCAGAGGAATTCGGCAAGCCCCTCCTCGCCGCCACCCGGATTCCACAGCATGGCCTTGCGGTAGCGCCCGAAGGGGCTGTTCTGGTCGAGATAGGCCTCGTCGATGTCGATGGCGACCACCATGTCCAGCACATGCCGGACCGTCGCATCGCCATAGGCCGAGCCGGCCGCCTCCGGCACATAGTGCGTGACGGGCGCCTGCGGGTCGAGAAGGCCATCCTCCTGCAAGGCGCCGGCGACGACCGCGACGATGGACTTGCTGATGGAAAAGGCGATGTGGCGGTTGCCGGCGTCCATCGTCGGCGCGAACCAGTCCGCGACGAATGTGCCGGCCTTCATGACGGTAAGCGCATCGGCATGGGAGCGGGCGAGGAAGTCGCCGATCCGCTCCTTGCCACCGGGCAGCGACACGGTCTCGGCCACAAGGCCCGCCGGATCCAGCGGCGCATCCGCCTCGCCCGTTCCGCCCCAGACATGGGCGCTCGGCACCAGTTCGCCGACATTCTGGAACGCCCAGGCGCTGAACGGCGTCATCCGCCAGTTGCCGAGCCTCACCTGATCGCGGCGAAAGCCGTATCTCTCCTCGAAAGCGGTCCTGCCGACCATGGCCTGTCCTTTCTCAATCCCCCGCTGCAGGAGTGGATCCGGCTCGTCCTGCAAGACGCCCGCCAGCGTCACCGGAACGAAAATGGGGATGAAACTCGCACCGCAGCAGGCACATTTCATGCCGTGCCACTTGCGCGGCAACCCCCACGATATCCGGAACCACCCATTCGCCGCCGCGCAGTCCCGCGGTTTCCCGTGGCTTCATCTCTGCGTCGACCCGGCAAATGCCACCGGAAGGCAGCTTCCCCCGGCGATGCTTAGACGCTATACTGTGATCTCAGATCACGCAATGGGGTGCATGTGCATTTCTTGTCGGGCGAGACAAACGCAAGGTTCGCGCATAGAACTATGGGCAAACGACGGAACCGGAATCGGCCGCGGGGAACATATGACTGTCGAAACATTGACTGAGGACGGACAGGTCTCGGCCATTTCCGATCTGGCCATGGCGCTGCTGGACGGCATCGGCCGGCTGGATTTCCAGGAGCGCATCATGAATGCGCTGAAGCAGCAGATCGCCTTCGACGCCAGCCTCGTCCTGCTCTACCGCCGGGGCCTCGCGCCGAAGATCCTGTTCAACGACTGGCGGACGGACCGGGGTCTGTCCAACATCCAGCAATATCTGCAGGGCTACTACCGGCTCGATCCCTTCTACCGGCTGACGCTGGAAGACGGCATCGACGGCGTGCACCAGTTGAGCCAGCTCGACACCGGCTTCGGCGACAGCGACTACTACCGCGAGTTCTACCAGTATTCCGGCCTGCAGGACGAGATCAACGTGCTGGTGAGCCTCGACGCGGACACCAAGTTCGCCATCTCGCTCGCCCGCCGCGCCACCCGCCCCGCCTTCACCACCCTCGACCTCAGGTTCCTGCGCACCGCAACGCCGCTGCTCGTCAAGGCCATCGTGCGGCACTACCGGGACCTTCGCCCCGAGGGCCGGGACGACGAGCCGTTGCTGCAAAGCGCGCTGGCGCAGGCCGTGCGCAATTTCGGCCGCAGCGTTCTGACAGGCCGTGAATGCCAGGTCGTGCAACTTATCCTGCGCGGTCACTCGGTGAAGGAAGCCGCCGCCAAGCTCGGTATCGCGCCGGCGACGGTGAAGCTGCATCGGCGGAACCTCTACGCCAAGCTCGACGTCACCTCGCAGGCCAGCCTCTTCTCGCTCTTCCTCGATGCCGTCTGCTCGGCGGAAAACGCCTTCGACGATCCGCTCGCCGGCTACCTCACCCGTCGCGCCAAGCTGACGGGCGACGTCCTGCGCGCCTAACCGCACGCTTTCCTCGAAATACCCCGCGCGGCTACCCAGACTGCGAAGACGCTGAAATTGCAGAAATTTCCGGCCTCTCGGCCCAGAGCCTCTCGTTTCGTGAGAAAATTTTGTGATCACAAATCACGAAATTTGCAAAGTTCAAGTTGACACAATCGTGATCTGAGATCACAAAATCTCCCCCAGAGATCGCCCGGCAACAGGAGTGCCCGGCCTTCAAAAGGGGAGAAGCCATGAGAAAACTGAGCAAGCTTGTACTGGCGGCCTCCGTCGCCCTCGGGGTCGCGACGATGGGCATGAGCGCCGCCGCCCATGCCGAGGCGCTCGTGCGCATCGCATCGCCCTATCCGGCGACGACGCTGGATCCGTCCCGCTCCGCCGCGGCCGGCAATATCGAGACCTTCGGCCAGCTCTATGCCCGTGTCCTGCATCGCAACACCGATACCAGCGCGCTGGAACCCGGCCTTGCGGAAAAGTGGGAGATTTCCGACGACCGCCTGACCTACACGCTGCACCTGCGCGAAGCGAAGTTCTCCGACGGGACACCGCTCACCGCCGACGACGTCATCTTCTCCTTCGAGCGCGTGCGCACCGACCCGCAATCCGCCCTGCCCTCGACCTTCGGCGCGGTGGAATCCTTCGCGGCGCCCGATGCCAGGACCGTCGTCGTCAAGATGAAGAACCCGCTCGTTTCGCAGCTCGGTCAGTTCGAGATGTGGAATGCCGGCATCGTCTCCAAGGCCGATGTCGAAAAGCGCGGCGAACAGGCCTTCGCCGACGTGCCCGTCACCTCCGGCCCCTATGCCGTGAAGGAATGGAAGCCGGGCGAAAAGCTGGTTCTGGTGCCGAACGCCAACTACTGGCGCACGGGTTATCCGAAGTCCGACGCCACGGTGGAACTGCTTGAAATCGCCGAGCCGGAAACGGCGGCCGCCATGCTGAAATCCAGCGAAGTGGACGTGATGCGCGAAGTGGAATGGTCGCAGGCCGCCGACCTCTCCGCGACCGAAGGCATCGACATGCGCATGGAGGATTCGCACGTCATCTATACCGTGCTGCTCAACCACAGCCGCGCGCCCTTCTCCGACGTCAGGGCGCGCCAGGCCGTCGCCTACGCCCTCGACAAGAAGGCGATCACCGAGATCGTGACGACGGGCCTTGCGACGCCCGCCAATACGGTCCTGCCCTCCGGCCTCGACTATCACGACAAGGCTTATGCCGGCTTCGCTCCCGACATGGAAAAGGCCAAGCAGTTGATCGAGGCGTCAGGCATGGCCGGCAAGGAGGTCAAGATACCGGTGACGGCCGGCCAGGCGACCCAGCAGATCGCGCTCTTCATGCAGGCACAGCTTGAAGCGATCGGCCTGAAGCCGTCCATCGTCAATGTCGACGTGGCGACCTGGTGGTCGGATACGGCGACCGCCGAATACGACGCGACGCCGACCTGGTGGACGAACGAGCTGACCGATCCGGACACGGCCGTGCGCTGGGCGATCTGCGGCGCCTGCGACTCGCACGCCTTCAACACCTTCTACGACAATGCCCGCGTCAACCAGCTGACCGAGGAAGGCTCGCGCGAGGAAGACGAGACCAAGCGCGCCGCCATCTACCAGGAGATCGCCAGGATCGCGACGGACGAGGCCGCCCAGGTTCCGCTCTTCGACGCGCCCTTCGCCGTCGCCTATTCGACCCGTCTGAAGAACCTCAAGCTCACCCCCGCCATGCAGTGGACGCTCGAGGACATGACGATCGAGGAATAATTCCTCCCAGGCTGGCGCGGCGCCGCAAGGCGTCGCGCCTTTTTTCCGCATCCGGGGACCTACCATGCACATGATCCTGCGCCGCATCCTGCAGCTCGTCTTCGTGCTCGTCGGCATCACGCTCGTCACCTTTCTTCTGGTGCATATGGTGCCGGGCGATCCGGCGCGCGTGATCGCCGGCGACCGCGCCAAGCCGGAGACGCTCGAAGCCATCCGCCAGAGCCTCGGCCTCGACAAGCCGCTGTGGCAGCAGTTCGTCATCTATGCCGGCAATCTCGTCACCGGCGATATCGGCATGTCGCTGCGCTACAAGCGGCCGGTCGCCGAGCTGATCGGCCAATATGTCTGGCCGACCCTGTTCCTGACGGGCTATGTCATCTGCCTTGCCGTGCCGCCCTCCATCGCGCTCGCCATCGCCAGCGCCCGGCGTCCCGGCAGCCTGACCGACCAGATCATCCGTCTGATCGGTGTCGCCGGCATGGCGATCCCGGTCTTCTGGCTCGGCATCATGATGTCGCGCTTCTTCGGCGTCAGCCTCGGCTGGTTTCCGGTCTCCGGCTACGGCAAGAGCTTCGTGGGACACCTCCACCATCTCTTCCTGCCGGCGCTCTCGACGGCGATCTGGATCGTTCCCGTTCTGGTGCAGAGCCTGCGCGCCGCGCTGATCGAAAAATCCGCCGCAGATTTCGTCACCGCCGCCCGTGCACAGGGCGCCAGCGAAAGCGAAATCTTCTGGCGCACCGTTCTGCCCAACGCCATCCTGCCGACGCTCAATCTCTTCGGCGTCATCGTCGCCTTCCTGATCGGCGGCACCATCGTCGTGGAAACGGTCTATGCCGTGCCCGGCCTCGGCACCCTGATGATCAATTCGCTGCTGGCCCGCGACTATCACGTCATCCAGGGCCTGACGGTGATGTTCGCCGCCACCACGGTCGCCGTCACCTTCCTCGTCGACCTTCTCTCCGCGGCGATCGATCCGCGCGCCCGCCTCTAGGAGCAAGCCCATGTCTCTGGACGCCTCCGCAAATTCCGCGCCCGAGTGCGCGCCCTTGCCCCTCGGCCTCGTCGTCGCCGGCGGGTTTGTCGGGCTCTGGGTGCTCGTCGCCCTCTTCGCCCCGTGGATCGCCCCCTATGACCCGAACGCCGTCGACATCGTGCACGCCCTGCAGGCACCGAGCGCCGAACACTGGTTAGGCACCGACCAGGTCGGCCGCGACGTCTTCTCGCGCGTGCTCTTCGGCGCGCAGATCGACCTCCTGATGTGCCTTGCCGGCGTGCTTCCGCCACTCATCATCGGCACGACGGTCGGCCTCGTCAGCGGCTACTACGGCGGCTTCATCGACACGGTGCTGATGCGCCTCTACGACCTGACGGCCGCCTTCCCGTTCTTCGTGCTGGTTCTCGCCATCGTCGGCGTGCTCGGGCCGGGCCTCCTCAACTTCTTCATCGCACTCGCCTTCGTCGCCTGGATCACCTATGCCCGCCTCGTGCGCGCCGAGGTGATGGCCGTGCGCGGCAGCGAATATGTCCAGGCCGCGAAGTGCCTCGGCTTTTCCGACCGCGTCACGCTGTTCCGTCACGTGCTGCCCAATGCCTTCGGCCCGGTCATCGCCTATGCGGTGAGCGATGCCGTGCTCGTCATGCTCGCCGGCGCCAGCTTCGGTTTCCTCGGCATGGGCGCCCAGCCGCCGCTCGCCGAATGGGGTGTGATGATCGCCGACGGCACACGCTTCCTGCGCCAGGCCTGGTGGATATGCACCTTCCCCGGCCTTGCCGCCATCAGCCTTGGCCTCGGCCTCATCTTCCTCGGCGATGGCCTCACCCATCTCAGCCGCCAGCGAGCCGCCGCATGACGAATTCCCTGCTCGATATTTCCAATGTCTCCGTCGCCTTCGGCAAGGTGCCGGTGGTCAGGAACGTCTCGTTCCGCATCGCCCCCGGCGAGATCGTCGGCATTGCCGGCGAAAGCGGCTCGGGCAAATCCACCATCTGCCGCGCCGCGCTCGGCCTTCTGCCGCCGACCGCAACCGTTACGGGCGAGATCGGCCTCGACGGCAAGCCCCTGCTCGGCCTTGCACCGGAGCAATGGTCGACCCTGCGCGGCCGCGACCTCTCGATGATCTTCCAGAACCCGTCCTCGCACCTCAATCCACTGCAGACCATCGGCCGGCAGATTGCCCAGCCGATGATGCGCCACCTCGGCCTGTCGCGCACCGCGGCTTGGGAAAAGGCCGTGGCGCTTCTCGAAGATGTCGGCATCCGTGAGCCCGCGATGCGCGCGAAATCCTATCCGCACGAGCTTTCGGGCGGCATGAAGCAACGCGTCATGATCGCCGCCGCCATCAGCTGCGCCCCGCGCCTGCTGATCGCCGACGAGCCGACGACGGCGCTCGACGTGACCGTGCAGCAGAAGATCCTGGAACTGCTGAAAGACCTCAACCGCGCGCGTGGCCTCGCCATTGCGCTCATCTCGCACGATCTCGGCGTGCTCGCCGATATCTGCACGCGCATCGTCGTCATGCGCCATGGCGAGATCGTCGAGGAAGGCCCGGCCCATCAGGTGGTGAGCAATCCGCGCCACCCCTATACGCGCCTGCTCGTCAACTCCCAGCCCGGCCGCAAGAGCCTGACGAGAGGCTGGAGCGGCGCGCCCGCCGATGCGCCGCTGCTGCAGGTGAAGGACCTGAAGGTGCACTTCCCCGTCAAGCGCGACATCGTCGATGCCCTGCGCGGCCGCCGGCCGGAGCCCTTCCGGGCGCTCGACGGCATCGACCTCGCGATCAGGGCCGGCGAGACGGTCGGCATCGTCGGCGAAAGCGGCTCGGGCAAGAGCACGCTCGCCCGCACCATCATCCTGCAGAACAAGGCGACCGAAGGCGGCGTGACGCTGGAAGGCCAGCCGATCGGCGATCTCTCGGGGGCCGCCCTGCTCGGTTTCCGCCGCCGGGTGCAGATGGTCTTCCAGAACCCTTACGATTCGCTCAATCCGCGCATGACCGCGCTGGAATCCATCGCCGAGCCGATCTGGCGTCATCAGCTCGCCGACCGCGCCGGCGCGATCAAGGAAGCCGAAAGGCTGCTCGATATGGTGGAGCTGAAGCGGGAGCTTGGCAGCCGCCGGCCCGGCCAGCTCTCCGGCGGCCAGTGCCAGCGCGTCGGTATCGCCCGCGCGCTCGCCCTGAAGCCGGAAATCCTGATCGCCGACGAGATCACCTCGGCGCTCGACGTGACGACGCAGGCACAGATCCTCGATCTGCTCGCCCGCCTGCAGCATGAGCGCAAGCTGACGCTCCTCTACATCTCGCACGACCTGTCGGTCGTCAGCTCCTTCTGCCAGCGCGTCTATGTCTTCCGCGCCGGCAAGGTCGTCGAGCATGGCGCGGCGGCGGAGGTGCTCGGCAATCCGCGCGAGGCCTATACCCAACAGCTCGTCGCCTCGATCCACCGCCTGCCGGAGCTCGTCGCCGGCTGATTTCAGCACGGAAAATTTGGAGAACCTTATGACCGCGACCATGCAGCCCTGGCGGCGCGACCCGAAAAACCCCGGCGCGCCGATCATTCCGCGCGGCGAATGGGACTTTCCGCCCTATCACCGTTGGACCTTCCAGCATGTGCGCGAAATGGTGCCGACCGCCGAAATCTGGCGCGGCCCCGGCCCGGTCCTGCCGCTGCCCGAGCGCAAGCGCGATATCGATGGCCTCGCCTTCGAGACCCGCGCCGGCCGCCGAACGGTCCCGCAATGGCTGGAGGAAAGCGCGACCGACGGTTTCCTCGTGCTGTCGCGCGGCGAGCTCGTTGACGAGCGCTACATGAACGGCATGAAGCCCTACCGGCAGCACCTTGCCATGTCCGTCTCCAAGTCGGTCACCTCGGCCGTCTTCGGCATTCTCGTCTCCCGCGGCCTGATCGACCCGCAGGCACCCGTGACGCAATACCTGCCGGAACTCGAGACGACCGGCTATCGCGGCGCCACGGTGCAACACGTGCTCGACATGACGAGCGGCGTACTCTTCGACGAATCCTACACGACGCCAGGCTCGCATATGCAGAAGCTCGGCCAGGCCTGCGGCTGGTTCGAGATCAGCGACCCGTCCTGGCCGATGACCGTCTGGGAGCTGATCCTCCAGCTCACCGAGCAGGAACGCCCGCACGGCCAGCTCTTCCAGTACCGCTCCATCGAAACGGACGTGCTCGCCTTCATCATGCAGCGCGTGACGGGCAAACACCTCGCCGACCTTATCAGCGAGGAGCTCTGGACGCCGATGGGCGCGGAGGAAAACGCCTATATAACGCTCGACCGCGGCGGTTACGCGCTGGCTGACGGCGGCTTCAACGCGACGCTGCGCGATTTCGCCCGCTTCGCCCTGCTCCTCCTCAACGGCGGCAAGGCGCATGGCCGGCAGATCGTACCGAAGGACTGGATCGAGAGCTTCAACAAGGCCGACCACGACGTCTTCGGCGACGAGCGGCAGGGCGCGCTGCCGAACGGGGCCTATCACAACCAGTTCTGGATCGAGGCGCCCGACAGTCCGGTCTTCATGTGCTTCGGCATTTTCGGCCAGTATCTCTACATGGACCCGAAGGCGGAATTCGCGATGATCAAGCTTTCGACGGATGCCGAGCCGGTCAGCGAGGACCGCACCTTCGACATGCTCGCCGCCGCCCATGCGCTCCGGGATTTCTGCGCCGGGGCCTGAGCTCCCTCGGGCGGAGCGATCCGCCCGAACCTTTCCCGATGGAGAGGGAACAATACGCGCCCTTGCCGGTTGAAGCCCTGTCAAAGACGATAGGCGCGACCGCAGATGCCCGATCAATCCAAGCTCTTTCCCGACCACCGCCGTCTGTCGGGAGAACGCTACACGATAGAAACCTTTCGCACGGCTTACGGCCTCACTCCGCAGGAGGCCAAACGGCTATACGACAAGTTCGGCCCCTCGAAACGGGAGCTGGACCTTCTCATGCGCGCCCGCAAGAACCCGGAACAGTTCCTGAATTTCTAAGGTCGATCTTCCGAAAAGGAGCCGCCATGACGATCGAGAAACCGAAGCCAGGCGCACCAGATGCCGATGGCGAGACCAACGCCGTCCCCTCCCGCAAGACGCCCGGCGATGCCGGAAAGGCGAAGGAGGGCGAGAGCGAGGAAGAGAAGATCAAGCGCGAACAGGCGACGAAGCCCGCGCTGATGCCGATCGGCGACCCGGCCGGGGCAGCGTGATCGAGCGCAGCGGCGTGACCAGCACACGGCATCTTTCAGACGCCCCTCACCTGCATCATGCCAGGCCACGCCCGGCATGATGCAGGTAAAGATGGTGCATTGAAGCTTCCGCTGGCGCCTGCCATGGCGGGGCTGGGGCCACGAGGCCCTCAGCCCTCGTTCGTCCTCAAGCCGTTGCCAGCGCCTCCCGTCCCTTCGGCACCGGCCGGAACGTCATGGCGATGAGGAAGGCGCCGAGGCCGATGCCCCAGGAGCCGACATAGAGCCATGTATAGCTGGCGAAGGTGTCGTAGATCAGCCCGCCGGCGACCGGCCCCAGCGCCATGCCGAGGCTGCCGGCCATGGCCGTGCCGCCGATGACCGTGCCCATCATGCGCAGCGGGAAGTTTTCCCGCGCGATGACCGCATAAAGCGGCATGACGCCGGCATAGATGAAGCCGAAGATGCCCGCCACGAGATAGAAGGACGCAAGCCCCCCGGTAAAGATATAGGCGAGCGCCCCGAAGGCCTGCGCGAACAACCCGAGCACGAGAATGTGCTTGGCGCCGAACCGGTCGCCGAGAATGCCGAAGACCACACGCCCGCCCATGCCGGCAAGGCCCTCGATGCTGTAGATCGTGACGGCCGCGATCATCGGAATGCCGCAGGTAATGGCATAGCTGACCGTATGGAAGATCGGCCCGGAATGGGTGGCGCAGCAGAAGAAGTTCGTGAGGCACAGGATGACGAATTGCGGCGAGCGCAGCACGTCCCGCGTCGACATCGCCTCCTGCGGCTCATCCGCCGCAGCCGCGCCGTCCCCGCCTTCCTGGAGAGCCGGCGGGCTCTTGACCAGCAGCGCTGCCGGGATCATCAGCACGGCGGCGACCAGCGCGATGACCTGCATCGAGGTCCGCCAGTCATGCATGGTCACGAGCCAGGCCGCGAAGGGCGACATGGTCATGGGCGCCATGCCCATGCCCGCCGAGACCAGCGAGACGGCAAGGCTGCGATGCGTATCGAACCAGCCGGTGACACAGGCCATCATCGGCGCGAAGACGGCGGCGACCGCCACCCCCACCATGAGGCCGAAGACGAACTGGAAGGCGACGAGCGAGGTGATCGTGCTTGCCAGGAGCAGGCTGACGACGAGCAGCGCCGAGCCTACCAGAACGACGGGCCGCGGCCCCCAGCGGTCGGAGAGGTTTCCCCAGAACATGCTGGCGAAGGCCAGGGCGAGGAACCCGATGGTCATGGCGGTGGAAATGCCGGTCACCGACCAGCCCGTTTCCTTGGAAATGGGCAGGAGGAAAACCGGTAGCGAGAACATGGCGCCGATGGCAACGCAGCCGAGCAGGCCCCCTGCCGCGACGATCACCCAGCGATAATGCGTATGGATCATGGTCATCTCCTTAGCGGTCGCCCGGCAATGCCGGGCCAGACTGTCCGACCGCATGAAAGACGCTGGCAGGATACCCGCTCCGACATCGGATGCGAAAGAATTTCGCATGGCCCTGTGGGCCGGTGGGCGTTCCACCAGAAAGGGCTTGAATGCACGCAGCAAAACGCCTTTCCTCGGCAACGGACAGGCAAAGACTAGCGGCGGTTCGGGCGCAGGCGGGAGTTACAAGCGTGACGGGATTTGCATGGACTCGATGATCACAGCCGCCGCCCGGGCGCTTGCCGCCGGCGATCCGCTCGGCGCGCTCGACCGCGTGGCGCTGCGCGAGGACCCGCCGGCGCTGGCGCTGCGCGGTATCGCCATGGCCCAGCTCGGCGATCTCGACCGGGCCAAGACGCTCCTGAAAAGCGCCGGCCGCGCCTTCGGCCCGCGCGAGGCCGTGGCGCGGGCGCGCTGCGTCGTGGCGGAAGCGGAAATCGCCCTCGTCTCGCGTGACCTCACATGGCCGGTCAAGGCGCTTTCGGCAGCCGGGCAAATACTTGCCGCCCATGGTGACCACCTCAATGCCGCTCATGCGAGGACGCTGGCCATCCGCCGTCTGCTGCTGATCGGCGATCTGGCGGAAGCCGCAGCGCGCCTTGCCGAGACGGAGCCCGATGCGCTGCCGCCCACGCTGCGGGCCGCGCACGAGCTGGCCGTCGCGGGCATCGCGGTACGCCGCCTGCATATCGATGCGGCGCGGGAGGCCTTTGCCCGCGCAACCGATGCGGCGCGGCAGGCGCGCATCCCCGCCCTGCTGCGCGAGGTGGAAGAGGCGGCGACCGTGCTGCGGCAGCCCGCCGCCCGGCTGGTGACGGCGGGGACGGAGCGCCCGTTGCTGCCGCGGGAGGTCGCAAGCCTGCTGACAACAGACACTCTGGTTGTCGATGCCTGCCGGCATGTCGTCCGCTGCGGCGAGACGACCGTCTCGCTCGCCACAAGGCCGATCCTGTTTTCCCTGTTGCGCACGCTGGCCGAGGCCTTTCCCGGCGATGCGAGCCGGGAAAGGCTGCTTCTCGACGCCTTCCGTGCCCGGCATGCCGACGAATCCCACCGCGCGCGTCTGCGCGTGGAAATGGGGCGGCTGCGCGCGGAACTCGGAGGAGTGGCCGACATCACCGCGACGAAGACCGGCTTTGCGCTGGCGCCGAACAATGGCAGGCCCGTTGCCGTTCTCGCCCCGCCGCTGGATGAGCCGCATGCCGACGTGCTCGCGCTCTTTGCCGATGGCGAGGCCTGGTCGACCTCGGCGCTCGCCATCGCGCTCGGCACCAGCGCGCGCACCGTGCAGCGCGCGCTTGAAGCGCTTTCCAGCGCCGGCAAGGTGCAGGCGATCGGCCGCGGGCGCACCAGGCGCTGGCTGACGCCGACGCCCGGCGCCTTCTCGACACTCTTGTTACTCCCGGGCCCCCTGCCCGGCGGTTAGGATAGGGTCACAAGCGATCCAAAGGAGATTTTCGATGCGCACGTCCAAGGCGGAGATCCTGCACGAATACGGCCCCTTTCCCGGCGTGGAACAGATCGGCGGCGTCACCTTCGACGGCAAGGCCGTCTGGTTCGCCGCCGGTGACGCCGTCCATTCCATCGACCCCGAGGACGGCCGCATTCTCGGCACCATCGACATGGCCGCCCATGCCGGCACGGCCTATGACGGCCGCCATCTCTTCCAGATTTCCGAAGACAAGATCCACAAGATCGATCCTGCTTCCGGCACCGTGCTCGCCACCATTCCCGCCCCCGGCAATGGCGGCGATTCCGGCCTCACCTGGGCGGAAGGCTCGCTGTGGGTCGGCGAATACCGCAGCCGGCAGATCCACCAGATCGATCCGCAGACCGGCGCGGTCATCCGCGTCATCCAGAGCAACCGCATGGTGACGGGCGTGACCTGGGTGGATGGCGAACTCTGGCACGGCACCTGGGAGGGCGAGGAAAGCGACCTGCGCCGCATCGATCCGGAAAGCGGCGCCGTGCTCGACACGATCCTCATGCCCGAGGGCACCGGCGTCTCGGGTCTGGAATCCGACGGCGCCGACCGCTTCTTCTGCGGTGGCGGACGAAGCGGCACGATCCGCACCATCCGCCGGCCGCGCTAGGGCCAATCGCCGATCCATTCGGCCCATGCGATCAGCATGGGCCGAATGGCGATGAGTCCCGGGCCTTGGAACATGTCAGGTTCAGATCGAACCAGACATGCTCCAAGTTCTTTTGTTTTCGTTTGTCTTTTCGCGAAAACCGGTTCCCACTTTTCCCTGACAAACTCTAGAGGCCGTGGGTGCCGTCATAGCCGTTGACCGGCGGCGGCGCCCAGCCCTGCGGCAGGCCCTTGGCCTTGTAGATCTCGACGACCATGGGATAGCAGGCCGCCGTATCGGAGGAATGCTGCGACGAACAATCCCCGCCCGGGCAGGCCGACATGCAGCCGAGCAGATCGATCTCGGCGAAGAACTCCAGATAGTCGCCCGGCCGCACCGGGCTCGCCTTCATGAAATACTGCCCCGTATCCCGCGTGAAGCCGGTGCACATGAAGACGTTCAGCACGTCATGCACGTAGCCTTCCGCCTCGCGCGGCGCCATGCCGGTCTTCTTGGCAAAGGCGCGCGTCAGGTTGGAATGGCAGCAATGGTGATACTGGCCGCCGTGGCTCAAGAGGTTGTTCGTGTAGGGGTCGCAGCGCGTGCCGATGACATCGTGCACCGCGCCGCCGAATTCGTCGAAGCCGTACCAGTCCAGCGTATCGTGCGTGATGGTGGCGATGGGGCGCAGATAGGGGAAATTCGAGAAGAGCTGGTCGCCGAGCCCGACATGGGTACCGTTCAGCGCCCGCGTCTTGCCGGTATAGAGCCGCTCGCGCAGGTCGTTGGCATTGAAGAGGTTGAGGTCGCCGACCTGCGGTCCCTCGCTGCTGACGATGCGGCAGAAATGCCCGGCCGGCACCGTCCAGGTCGCGGCCTCGCGCGGCGGCACGACGACGGTCTCCACCAGCTCCAGATCGTTCCGAAGAGCGCGGTAGGCGGCAAGGTCCGGCCGCGGCAAGGTCTCGACCGGATAGCAGATCACCGGCGTGATGGCCTTGCGGGCCTCTGCATCCGCAGGCGCTGCGGTTATCGGATTGGGCTTCATGACGTCCTCCTCCTCAGGGGCCTTGCGGCGCGCAGACACCACGCGTCCTCGGCCCGATCTTGTTTTCAGTCTTGTTGAATAACCCTAGCAATATTGTTCAACACAATCCAGTCCAGGTCGCGACGGCACGTGTCGGATGTACGGTGGTGAAAGGTTCCTACCCGGAACAATCCGGCGGCGGGACGATTGTGCAACCATGGACATGCCAGCAATCTCCTTCCCGCCGGTCGCGGGGCCTTTACCCTCCCGCCGCGCCGGACCGTCCTCCCGCAGAGCCTCGCGCGTGGCCTAGCCATGGACTGGTCCTTCATCCAGCAGAATTACGACTGGCTCGGCCATATGGTCGAGGGGCTTGTCATGGCCATCGTGGTCGCGGCCATCGCACGGCCGCTCTATTGCTGGCGCGACAGCCTCGTCATCGGCCTCGCCTTCGCCATCGGCCATTTCCACGGCCGCGAGAAGCGTGACTACGAGGTTTCGGTCCATATGAAACCGCCCCATCTGGACGGCTATCGCTTCTGGGAGTGGAACTGGGACCAGGCGACGGACTTCTGGCCGACCGCGCTCCTGTTGATGATGCTGCTTTATACCCTCATCGCCCGGCGCCGGGCCTGAATCCCGTTCGCGCCCAGGTTGACAGATGCAGCCCGTTGTTTAGACGTTAGCCAAACAAACAATTTGGCTTTGCATGCTCGCCTGGCTCCAGAAACCGGTCCACTTTCACGAATTCATAGGCGACGGCGTGCTCGAGCCCGTGCGCGCGCAGTATTATGCCGGCCCGCCGGGAAAACCGCTCAATCTTCTCCTGCAGGCGCGCGCTGATTTCCTGTCGATCTGGCGTGCCGGCGACTATAGCGAAAACGTCTCGCAAATCCGCATTCTCGGCCGCCAGGTCGTGCTGGTGAACAGCCCCGCGCTCATCCGCGACGTGGTCGTCAAGCGGCAGGACAACTACGAGCGCAAGAGCCCGCAGATGCGGCGCGCGCTGGAACACCTGCTCGGCGATGGCCTCTTCATTTCCGACGGCGAGACCTGGCGCCAGCGGCGCGCGCTCGTCGCCGACATCGTGCACATGAACCGCGTACCCGCCTTCGGTCCCGTCATGGAACAGACCGCAAGCGAACTCGTCGAGCGCTGGCGCGGCATGCCCGAGGGCACCATGCTCAACGCCCTGCACGAAATGGCCGGCCTGACGGCGGAGATCATCTCACGCGCCGTCTTCGGCAACCAGCTCGGCGAAGAGGGCGCGGCGGCCGTCACCGAGGGCTTCACCAGCTACCAGTCGCTGATCGATTCGATCAATCTCGGCTACTTCCTCGGCTTCGACGATGGCCTGCCGATCCTGCGCACGCCCTCGCTGCGTCGCTCGGTCAAGCGTATCCACCGGATCATCGACAAGGTCGTCGAGGATCACCTCGCCGGCCGCGGCGACCACAATTCGATGGTCGAGCTGTTGATCCGCCGCCAGCAGCGCAACCCCGAACTGAAGCTGGACGTGGTGGCGCTGCGCAACGAGGCCGCAACGATCTTCATGGCCGGCCACGAGACCACGGCCGCGACCCTGACCTGGGCCTGGTATCTGCTGGCCCGCGCCCCCTGGGTGGAGCGCGCCGTCCACGAGGAGATCGCCCGTGTCTGCGGCGACCGCACGCCGACCATCGACGACGTGCCGAACCTCGAATGGTGCAAGGCGGTCATCGAGGAGACGCTGCGCCTCTATCCGCCGGTGCCGATCCTGGCGCGGCAGAACCGCAAGGCAGACCAGCTCGGCGGCCTCGACATCGCCGCCAATTCGCTGATCCTCATCGTGCCGTGGCTGCTGCACCGCACCGAGAGCCTGTTTCCCGAGCCACACCGCTTCCGGCCCGAACGCTTCCTGGAAGGCCGCCGGCCGACGCCCTATAGCTACATTCCCTTCGCCAGCGGCCCACGTGTCTGCCCGGGCCTGCATTTCGGCCTCACCGAGGCGGTGCTGTGCCTTGCCGCCATCGCCCAGCGCTTCCGCGTGCGGGTTCCGGAAAACCATAAGGTGGAGCCGGTCTGCCGGCTCACGCTGCGCCCGCGCGACGGCCTGCCGATCACCATCGAGAAACGCTGAGGAGCCGCGCCGTGACGGACCAGCCGCCCCACAAGGCCGAAGGCCTCGCCCGCCGCAAGGCCTGGTTCTTTTCGAGCGGCGACCGGCCGGGCCTGTCGGCGCTTTTCGCCGGCCGCGAGGCGCGCCAGCGCTTCCTGACCTATTGGGTCAAGGACAATCTCTGGAACGCCGCCCACCTCCTCGGCCACTATTCCCTGAAGCTGCTGCCGATGGATGTTGTCTCCAACCTCGGCGGCTGGCTCGGTCGCTTCGCCATTCCCCGCTTCCACAAGGTCGCGGTGCACCGGGCGCGCGCGACGATCCGCACGCTCCGCCCCGATCTCTCCGAAGCCGAGTGCGAAGCCCTTGTGGCCGAGAACCAGCGGTCGCAGGGCCGCATCATGACGGAGTTCTCCGTCGTCACCCGTATGATCGACCACCCCGAGCGCATCTGCTACGAGGGCCTTGAAATCATCGAACAGGCCGTCCGCGCGGGGCCGACGATCATCGTCGGCCTGCATCTCGGCAATTGGGAAATCGGCCCGATCCTGCTGCAGAAGATCAACGTTTCGCCGCACACCTTCTATGTGCCGCCGACGGAACGGGCGAAGGCCTGGATCGCCAGGCGCGTACGCACGAAGACCGGCGTACAGTTCCTGCCGCCCGGCTTCCAGGGCGTGCGCCCGGCCCTCAAGGTCCTGCAGAAGGGCGGCGTCGTCAACGCCTTCTGCGACGAAGGTTTCCGCGGCGTCATCCGCGGCCCCTTCTTCGACCGTCCGCCCCATATGGAAGGCAACATCGCCCTCATCATCCGCCTCGCGCGCATGACGAACGCGACGATCTGCCCCTGGTACAACATCCGCACGGAAGGCTTCCGCTTCGAAGCCCGGGCCCTCGCCCCCATCCGCCTGCCCCCGGAGGAAAAGCCGGGCGAACGTTTCCTCGAAGACATGCTCCACCTCAACGCCGCCATCGAACCTGTCGTGCGGGCGCATCTGGACCAGTGGTATTTCCTGGACAGTTCGCTCTGAGACGGTCGCAGCAGAACGCCTCCACAAGACGCATTCATGGCCGTCATGCCGGCGTTGCCCGCTGCCTCCAAAGGTCTGCGGGATATTAACGCTTGCTGGCTGCGATGGGCTGTGACTTTGATCCGGTAGATTTCCCGGAGAGGATTCGACATGCGCAAGCACAAGGTCGTCATCGTCGGCGCTGGTTTCGGTGGCATGCAAGCAGCCAGGAGCCTGCGGCATCCGGATATCGAGATCACCATCATCGATCGCCGCAATCACCACCTGTTCCAACCCCTCCTCTATCAGGTCGCGACCACGCTTCTCGCGACATCGGAAATCGCCTGGCCCATCCGCTCCGTCTTTCGCAATCGGCCCGACATTTCCACGCTCCTCGGCGATGTCGTCGGCATCGACCGGGAGCAGAAGCGCGTTGTCCTGCGGGACGGCCACATGGTCCCCTTCGACACGCTGATCCTGGCGACCGGCGCGCGGCATGCCTATTTCGGCCGCGACGAGTGGGAACCCTATGCACCCGGGCTGAAAGCCCTCGAGGACGCGACGACCATCCGGCGGCGCCTCCTGCTCGCCTTCGAGCGCGCGGAACTGGAGACGGATCCGAAGGCGCGCGAAGCCCTCCTGACCTTCGCCATCATCGGCGGCGGCCCGACCGGCGTCGAGCTGGCCGGCATCATCGCGCAGCTCGCGCACCACACCCTCGTCAAGGAATTCCGGTCGATCGATACCAGAACCAGCCGGATCGTTCTCGTCGAGGCAGGCCCGCGCGTCCTGCCGGCATTTCACCCGGACCTTTCCGGTTATGCCGAACGCGCCCTTGAAAAAATCGGCGTCACCATCCGGACGGGAATACCGGTGACCTCCTGCGGCGAGGACGGGATACGGATCGGCGAGACGTTCGTGCCGGCGCAAACGGTGATCTGGGCGGCGGGCGTCCAGGCGTCGAAGGCAGGACAATGGCTCGATTGCCCGACGGATCGCGCCGGGCGCGTCATCGTCGAGCCGGACCTGACCGTGAAGGGAATGCCGGAGATCTTCGTGATCGGCGACACCGCGCTCGTTACCGGCCCGGACGGAAAGCCGGTCCCCGGCATCGCGCCCGCCGCAAAGCAACAGGGCAAATATGCCGCCGGCATCATCCGGGATCGCCTTTCAAGCAAGCCGAGCCCGAAAGCCTTCCGCTACCGGCACCTCGGCAATCTCGCCACCATCGGCCCGAGCGCCGCGGTCATCGAACTGGGCCGGATCCGCCTGAAGGGATGGCTCGCCTGGTGGATCTGGGGCCTTGCCCATATCTACTTCCTGATCGGCACCAGGAGCCGCCTCGCGGTCGCGATGAGCTGGTTATGGACCGCCGTGACAGGACTTCATTCGGCGCGCTTGATCACGCAGAAGGAAACCCTGAAGGGCGAAGTCTAGCGGCGGCAAGGCGGCCAGAGGCCGCATGCGGGGCGATTGCGACGCTTACCGATGGCACACCTGGGGGACAGCGACTGCCCGATGAGACACACCGCATGTTATTGACCTTTAATCACTCTCTCTATCTGCAAATCGGCCCGTACCATTCGTGAGCTGATCGGCAACAATAGGCCAGAGTCGCCGATTGACAGGGATTTTACGCGCGCTTCGACGACCACTTTCGCATTCGCCAGCAGTTCGTCTTGAGGTGGGCAGGGTTGCAAGGCCATTGCCGGCCCTGCAAAAAATGCCGACACGGCTAAAATCGCTTTTAAAAATAGTCGCGCATGTGAGGTCGGCATCGCTCTTCACCTCGGCACTCGCCAGAGAATTCACATCTAGGACCCCTCGCTTGCGTGAGGCCGGATCGTGGAAGCGCCAGAGGGCACGGATAGGAGGCGATCATCGACCCTCTCACCCGTTTCACGATCGAAAAGATGCAGCTTTTCCGCTGCGAAATGCACGCTGACAGTCTCCCCGACATGATGGCCGGCACTATCGGAGGTGCGCGCGACGATACGCCCCTCGGCGGTGCCGAGGAACCAGAGCTTTTCGTGCCCGAGGTTCTCGACGCCCTCGACGGTACCTATGATGGATGGCCCCTCGCCTGCGCCAAGGCGGACATGCTCCGGGCGGATGCCGACGGTGAGCATCGTGGGAAGATGGTTTGCACCGGGCAGGTTCAGGCCGCCGATGCGGATGGCGCCGCCTTCGGCCCGCCCCTCGAAGAAGTTCATGGTGGGCGAGCCGATGAACTCGGCCACGAAGCGGGTGGCCGGGCGGCTGTAGATCTCCTCGGGCGTGCCGAACTGCATGAGGTTCGAGCGGCCAGCCTGCTTCAGGGGCGCGAGCACGGCGATGCGGTCGCCCATCGTCATCGCCTCGACCTGGTCGTGCGTGACGTAGATCATGGTCGAGCCGAGCTCGCGGTGCAACTTGCTCAGCTCGTAGCGCATGGCGGCGCGGAATTCGGCATCGAGATTGGAAAGCGGCTCGTCGAACAGGAAGACGGCGGGTTTGCGCACGATGGCGCGGGCGAGCGCCACACGCTGGCGCTGGCCGCCGGAGAGCGCGCCAGGCCGCTTGTGCAGATGGTCCTGCAGGCCGACCATGCGTGCAACGTCGGCGACGCTTGCCGCGATCTTGTCCTTCGCTTCGCCGCGCAGCCGCATGCCGAAGGAGATGTTGTCGGCGACCGACATATGCGGGAAGAGCGCGTAGTTCTGGAACACCATGGCGACATCGCGCTTAGCCGGATCGACCTCGTTGACGACGCGGCCGCCGATGGAAATCTTGCCGGAGCGGCCCTCTTCAAGACCGGCGATCAGGCGCAACGTCGTCGACTTTCCGCAGCCGGACGGGCCGACGAAGACGACGAACTCACCCGATTTGATGTCGAGATCGAGATTGCGGACGACATCGACGGAGCCGTAGGAGATGTCGATACTTTCCAGGGAAACGGCGGACATGGCTTTTTTCCTTGTTTGATCGGGCTTACTTGACCGCACCGAGGCTGAGCCCCTGGACGATGCGCCGCTGCGCCAGGATGGCGAAGAGCGCCATGGGCAGAATGATGATGATGGAGGCGGCCGACATCGCGCCCCAATCGATGGAAGCGTAGCCGCGGAAACCGGCGACGGCGAGCGTCACGGTCTGCGCCTTCTCGAAGGTCAGCGCCAGAGCAATCGTCAACTCGTTCCACATCTTGATGGAATTGAGGATGACGGTGGCGGCGATGCCCGGTGCTGCGATCGGGACGTAGATCGTCCAGACGATGCGGAGGGTGCTTGCGCCCTCCAGCCGCGCCGCCTCGGCAAGCGCCTCGGGAATATCGGCGAAGAAGGCGCGCAGCAGCCAAATGGTGAAGGGCAGCGTGAAGACCTGGTAGATCAGCGCCAGCCCGATCACCGTGTCATAGAGCCCGACGGACTGGAAGAGCACGTACATCGGCACGATGAACAGGAACTCCGGCAGCATGTAGGAAATCAGGAGCCAGATCAGGATCGTGCGGCGACCGGGAACGTGCTTTTTGTTGAGATAGTAAGCGGCCGGAATGCCCGCGGCGAGCGCCAGCATGTTGCCGATGGCGCAGACGATCAGGCTGTTGAAGAAGGCGCCCGAAAAGCCCGTCGAGGACCAGGCCTTGCCGAAATTCTCCCAGACCGGCGTGAAGAACCAGACCGGCGGCATGGCGAAGGCATCGACCTGGGTCTTCAGCGCGATGGTCAGGATCCAGAAGATCGGGAACAGCGAGACGGCGACGGCGACGATGGCGACCGCATAGGGCCAGAGCGGGCGGCGGGCGGAAGATGACGCGGTCATGCCTTTTCTCCATCGTCGGTATCGATCATCAGGTAGATGATGCAAAGCGTCAGGATGATCAGCGAGAAGACGACGGCGATGGCCGCGGACTCGCCGAACTTGTAGGATTTGAAGGCCGTCTGGTAGGCGAGCGTCTGCACGCTTTCCGTGGCTCTCAGCGGCCCGCCGCCGGTCGTGCCGAAGATGATGTCGAAGACCTTCAGCGTATCGATGGTGCGGAAGATGATGATGGTGATCAGCACCGGCTTTAGCATCGGCAGCGTGACGTGGCGGAAGGTCTGGAACGCGGTCGCCCCCTCCAGCCGCGCTGCCTCGAAGGGTTCAGCCGGCAGGCTTTTCAGGGCGGAAGAGAGGATGATGAAGGTGAAGGCCGTCTGCCACCAGGTGTCGATCATGATGATCGAGGGCATGGCGGTCGGCACCGTGCCGAGCCAGGCGGGGCCGGCTATGCCGACGAGCGACAGCAGATAGTTGACGATGCCGAGCGTCGGATCGAGCATGACCTTCCAGATCAGCGACACCGCGATGCCCGAGACCATCAGCGGCAGGATCATCAGGGTACGGATCAGGCCGGCACCGATGCGGATGCGGTTGATGGCGAGTGCCAGGCCGAGACCGAGCAAGGTCTCGATCACCACGGCGAAGACGGCGAAATAGAAGGTGTTGAACAGCGCCTTCGGAAAACCGCTGCCCGACAGGATGCGCACGAAATTCCGCAGCCCGACGAATTTGGCCTCGGAGCCCCAGTTCCATTGGAGCAACGAGAGATAGCCGGCATAGACGACCGGATAGAGCGTTCCGGCGGCCAGAAGCACAAGGGCCGGCGCGATCAGCCAGCGGATATGTTTGTCTCGGCGCATGGTCGATACGATCCTGCTTTGGGGAAAGATGGGGCCGGACGGGCCGGCCCCTTGGGAGGACAGCCTATTCGAGCGTGTCCTGCACGTTGGTCTGGAGTTCGGCCACCGCGTCCTCAGGCGAGGTGCCCTGGTAGATCTGGTGGATGGCATCGACGATCATGAGCACGACGTCGTTCCAACCCTGGCGGAAGACCGAGGTCGGACGGGTATGCTGCATCTGGGTCTTCACCGCTGCGACATAGCCGGCGTCGAGCGCCTTGACGTAATCAGGATCGGCCCAGGCGGAGTCGCGTGGCGCACCGCCGGTTGCGACACCCAGCGCCGCCGTCATCTTCCTGTTCGTCGCCCACTGCACGAAGAGCCAGGCGGCGTCCTTCTTCGGCGAATTCTTCGCGATCGAAATACCCCAGGACCAGTGCCCGCTATAGCCGATGTCGCCCGTGGAGGCCGGCAGCGGCGCATAGCCGACCTTGCCTGCGATGGCCGAGGTCTTGGCATCCTCGAAGCCCGGACCGAAGACCGAGGCATCGACGAAGAAGGCGGCGTTGCCCTGCGAGAAGAAGCGGCTCGCATCCTCCCAGCCATAGGACAGCGCGCTCGGCGGCCCCGCTTTCAGCAGGCCGGCATAATAGGAGAGGCCCTTGGCGATGCGCGGATCGTTGAAGCGCGGCTTCGACCAGTCACCGTCGAACCAGATGTTGTAGGGAAGATCGGCCGGCCCGTTGCCCCAGGCGTCGAGCACGATGCCCGTCATCGTGTCGACCAGCTCGGCCGAGCGCTTGCCGCGCATCGAGGCGCCGAACACCTTGCCTTCGCCCTTGGCGCTGATCTCGTTTGCCGCCGCGATCAGTTCAGCCATCGTCGCCGGCACCTTGCCACCGAGATATTTTTCGACGAGCTCCTTGTTGTAGAAGAGCGTATAGGCCTCGAACGAGATCGGGATCGCATAGAGCTGCGGATTGGGCTCGCCGACCGGGAAGGACGCACCGGCGCGGAACCCTTCCGGATAGTCGGCGAGATTGTAATCGGCATCGGTCTTGGCCGCGTCGTCGAGATAGGGCGTCAGCGGCTCGACGACACCGGCTTCCCACTGCGTATAGAGCGCCGAGTCCATCTGGATCATGTAGACGTCGGCAACGGAGTCCGCCGACCGCACCGCCAGGTTCATGCGGTCCGAATAGAGATCTTCCGCAAAGGCGTCGATCTTGACCTTGATGCCGGTCTCCGCCTCGAACTCCCCGACATGCTTGCGCAGTTCGGCCGTCCACGGATGCTCGCTGAGCAGCACGGTGATTTCCTGCCCGGACTGCTGCTTCCAATCGATGGCGAACGCGCTCGTTGACAGCGTGAAGGCGACGGACGCGGCCGTCAGCGCGATGAATGCCCTTCGTTTCATGATCATGCTCCCAGTTGGTTTTGATCCCCATGCAGCATGTTGTTCACTTGACAACTTGTTACTACATGTTAAAGACTGGCTATCACAGGCCTGAAGCCCTGTCTAGTGCCAGAGCAAAAGCGTCAAACAGCGGAGAGCCCGCCCCAGACGGTTTCACCAGGCAGCGAGAAGGGCCAGATTATCGGCGCGCGCCGAGACGAAGAGGACGAGATGAGCAAGAGCACCCAAGAATTCGACTATGTCATCGTCGGCGCAGGCTCTGCAGGCTGCGTGCTGGCCAACCGGCTGAGCGCAGACCCGGCCGTTTCTGTCTGCCTCGTCGAGGCCGGCCCGAGTGACCGCAGCATCTTCATCCAGATGCCGGCGGCGCTGACCTTCCCTATCGAAAGCGATCGCTACAACTGGAAATTCGAAAGCGAGCCGGAAGCGGAACTGCATGGCCGCAGCATCGGCCAGGCGCGCGGCCGCGGCCTTGGCGGCAGTTCCTCGATCAACGGCATGGTTTTCGTGCGCGGCGCAAGAGAGGACTATGACGGTTGGCGCGAACTCGGCGTCGAGGGCTGGAGTTTCGAGGATTGCCTGCCCTTCTTCAAGAAGCTTGAAAGCTTCGAGGGCGGGCGCGATCCGATGCGTGGCGGCAATGGTCCGATCAGCGTTGTGCGAAGCAAGGCCGATCACCCGCTCTACCGCACGTTCCTTACCGCGGGCCAGGAATTCGGTCTGCGTGATGCCGGAGACTACAACAGCGGCGCGCAGGATGGCGTTCACATCACCCAGGCGACCATCCGCGACGGCGTACGCTGCAGCACGAGCCTTGCCTATCTGACGCCGGCGAAAAACCGTCCGAACCTGACCGTCATGACCGGCTGCCTCGTCGAAAAAATCCTTCTCGACGGCCGCACGGCGACGGGCGTGGCGCTCGTCCAGCGCGGCGAGCGCAAGACGCTCCGCGCCGCCCGCGAAACCATCCTTTCGGCGGGCACGGTCGGCTCGCCGCATCTGCTCATGCTCTCCGGTGTCGGCGACCGCGACGCGCTGAAGGACCATGGCATCGCCAGCGCTATCCATCTGCCCGGTGTCGGGGCAGATCTACAGGACCACGTCGTCGCGCCACTACGTTTCACCTCGCCGGGGGGCGTCTCCATCCGCCGGCAACTCAACATGGTCGGCCGGCTAAAACTCGGCATCGAATGGTTGCTGTTCAAGCGCGGCCTCGGCGCTACGAACTTTTTCGAGGTCGGCGCTTTCTTCAAGAGCAGCGAGAGCGTGCCATATTTCAACATGCAGCACGAGTTCCTGCCGTTCCTCGCTGATTTCCAGTCCGGCAAGGTGACGATCTCCGACGGTTTCCAGTATTTCGTCAGTCAGATGCGGCCCTACAGCCGCGGCCGGATCGCGCTCAAATCCGCAAATCCTGCTGCAAAACCGTCCATCCGCTTCAACTACCTCACCGACCGGCGCGATACGTTGGAAATGATCGACGGTATTCGCAAGACACTGGAAATGGCTCATCAGCCGGCCTGGAGTCGCTATCGCGGCCAATCGGTCGATACGCCTGATATCAAGGCTTCGGATACCGAGATCGAGGCATGGCTGCGAACCGTCGCCAATACCGAGCACCATCCGACGAGCACCTGCCGCATGGGCACGGACGACCATGCCGTCACCGATTCCACCGGCCGCGTGCACGGGCTGGAGAAGCTGCGCATCGTCGACGGCTCGATCCTGCCCCGGGTGCCTTCAGCCAACATCAACGGTCCCATCATCATGGCAGCGGAAAAGATCGCCGCAACCCTGACGCGGCGCTGAGGGCGGAGGGAAACTCTTAATGGCGCGCTTGCCGACTTGTCTCGACATGTTAGAGACTATCGGCTTGACCGCCCTCAAGAGAAAGGAAGAGCGATGACCGAGACATGGCTGAAAAAGAAACCGATCCGCAAGAGCGGCGCCGTTCCCATGTACATGCAGGTGGCCGAAATTCTCGACGACGAGGTGAAGGCCCGCAACGGCGCGCACTTCGCCTTGCCTTCGGAAGGAGAGCTTTCGCGTGAATTCGGCGTCTCCCGTGTCACCATCCGCCAGGCCCTTAAGCAGCTCGAAACCCGTGGCGTCATCTATAGCGAGCATGGCCGCGGCTATTTCAGCACCGCTTCGCGCATGAAGGGTGTCTCCGGCTTCCACAGCTTCACGACGGAAGTGCGCAAGCTCGGCGCGGAACCCGGCTCGCTCATCGTCGCCTACGAAGAAGGCCAAGCCCTCTCGCCCTCCTTCCGCAAGCACCTCCAGACCGAAGGTGAAAGCGGTCCGGACTTCCTTTTCCTGCGCCGCGTACGCAGCATCGACGGCAATCCGGTAGCGCTGGAGGATGCCTACTTGCCGGCTGCGCTCTATCCCTCGGCAAGCCGGGCGATGTTCGAGGGTGGCTCGCTCTACGCCGAGATGGCGGCGACCTGGGGCATCGTGCCCACATGGACGGACGCGCTGTTCGAACCCACGGCAGCCACAGCCGAGGAAGCGGCCCATCTGAAGATCGCACCCGGTGCGCCGGTGCTGACCGTCTGGCGCGTGACCGTGACCGACACCGACCAGGCCGTCGAATATGTGAAGTCCGTCTACAAGGGCGATGGCTTCATGCTCAACGTCAATCGCTACCGCCTCTAGGAGACGCTTCGTGTCGCAACAGGATTTCGCAATCGGCATCGATATTGGCGGTGGCAGCACGAAGATCGGGCTCGTTACCGGTCAAGGCGAGATCGTCGAACGCCGGCGCGTGGTCGTCAGCGACACCGACGGCGCCGAGACGATCGTCGCCCGCTATGCCGAGGCGATCCGCGACGTCATGGCTGTGCATCCCCAGGCGAAAACGCTGGGCATCGGCATCGGCTTTCCTGGGCGTATCCATCCGGACAATCTTTCCGGCGACCTTGGAAACATCCCTGCCCTCGACGACTTCCCGCTCGCCGAGCGCATCGGCAGATTGTTTTCCCTCCCCGCTCGGATGGAAAACGACGGGACCGCCGCCGGCCTTGCGGAGGCAATGTTCGGCAAGGATCGAGAGGCGCGCCGCCTTCTGCTGATCGCGGCAGGAACAGGGATCGGCGTTGCGCTTACCGTCGACGGAAAACCCTTCCTCACCTCGGGCGGGGGCCTCGGGAATGCCGGGCAGCTCATTATCCACGGCAGCGACGGCCGCCCCTGCCGCCAGGGATGCGTCGGCTGCCTGGAATCGCTTGCCTCGGGGGATGCTCTGAACGGCATCGCGCGGCGCTACTGTGCCGAGGTGCCACAAAGCCCGATGGCTAAAAGGGCGCGTGACCTTGGACGAGAGGCCGACGCCTCTGACGTCATCGTGACAGCCCTCGAAGGCGACGTGGCCGCAAGGACGATGCTTGCCGATGTCGGACGCTGGCTCGGTCGTGGTGCCGCGACCTGGGCGCAGATTTTTGCCCCGGATGTCATCCTGCTTGGTGGCGGATTGAGCGCTGCCGGCGACCTGTTGCTCGAGCCGCTCGAACGGGAAGCAAGGCTCTGCGGCCTCGAAATGTATCTCGCACCCGTCCGCTTCTCGCTCGCCTCTCTCGGCAACGATGCGGGCATCATCGGTGCTGCCGCGCAAATCTTTCTCACCCCCAAGCCCTGATGGAGTTTCCGTGTCTCAGTCCTATCTCGACGAAATCGCCGAACAGCCAGCGGCCATCCGCAAGCTCGACCGCCTCATCACGCCGACCCTTATCGCTGAAGCACGCGCAATCCGTGCCGCGATCGACACGGGAGATGTGCGGCACGTCATCCTGACCGGAATGGGCGGCTCGTTGTTTTCCGCCTACGGCACATGGCAGCGGCTCAGCCAGGCACTACCGGTTCCGGTATCGCTTTGGGATACGTCGGAGCTGATCCAGCAGGCACCGGCGCTGTTGCGCCCCGGCGCCATGGTCATCGCCATCTCACAGTCGGGCGAGAGCGTTGAGCTTTGCCGCATGACGGAGCTGGATGCCGGCGTCACCATCAAGGTGGCAATCACCAATACCCGCGACAATACGCTGGCGCGCTGGGCGTCGCTCGCGCTGGCGACAGAAGCTGGCCCCGAACAGACCGTTTCGACCAAGACCTATACCGCAGGACTTGCAGCACTCTACATCCTGGAACGCCTCCTAGTCGGCAAGGGCGACACGCTGGCCGAAGAAATCGCCACGCTCGCGAACGCCGTAGACACCGTTCTCACCGCATTGCCCGCAAAGCTGGACGAAACGCTTGCCTTCCTTGGCCACGAACAGCCCCTCACCTTCATCGGCCGCGGCGCAAGCTACGCCAGCGCCCTGATGGCCGCGCTCGTGACGGCGGAAGCCGCCAAGGCGCCGACACAGGCCCTCTCCGGTGGCCAGTTCCGCCACGGACCGCTGGAGCTGGTGCGTGCCGAGTTTCATAGCATGCTCTTCCTGGGAGGCCCCGGCGCAACGCTCGATCTCAATCTGAAGACCGTCGCCGACATCGCACGCCTCGGCGGCCGTTGCCTTGTCGTCGCGCCAGAAAGCACAGCGGGCGCGCTTGCCGGGAACGATCGAGTGCTCTTCCTGCCTGCGGTCGCGGAAGGCCTTCTTCCCGTTCTGGAAATTCTGCCCATCCAGCTCCTGATGGTGCCTATGGCGCTCGCCCGCGGCTTCGAACCGGCGAAATTCCTCAACGGCTCGAAGATCACCATCATCGAATAGACGAGGCGGGTTGACCCCGACCGGACAACGAGAGACTGAGCGGCTCATTCGATGCGAATGGGCCGCTTCGCGCAGACAAGAGGTCCCGGCGATCAGAGATATTCTCGATCCATGACCAGAAAACCGCCCGAAAACACGCCGAAGCAGGCTGCCGTCATGCATCGAGACGGGAGCTAGAGTTTGTCAGGGAAAAGTGGGAACCGGTTTTCCCGAAAAGACAAACGAAAACAAAAGAATTTAGAGCATGTCTGGTTCAATCTGAACCTGACATGCTCTAAGGCCGCTGCGCAGTCGCGCAATTGTGTCGCCTGCCTAGCGGATTTCGCGGGCGAGCGATTGCAGGCGCTGGAAGGCAGCGTAGCGTCCTGCATGCACATCCGCGGTTTTGCCCTCGGCGGGTTGATAGCTGCGGTCGGTTGCCGATAGGGCCGACATGGCCGACCGCACATCCGCGAACGCACCGCCGGCGACGCTGCCGAGAATGGCGGCCCCCAGCAGCACCGGTTCTTCTGCCCGCGTCGCGAGCAGCGGCTTGCCAGTCGCATCGGCCAGAAGCTGGCGCACGAGGTCGAGTTGCCCGGCGCCGCCACTGATGACGATCCGGTCGATCGGTGCGCCGGCCGCCGCCTGCGCATCGATGATCTGCCGCAGGCCGTAGCCGATGCCGCAAAGGCCGGCGATATAGAGGGCGACGAGATTGTCGATATCGCGCTCCATGCCGAGGCCGACGATGACCGCACGGGCGTGCGGGTCGGCGAAGGGCGCGCGGTTGCCGAGGAATTCCGGAACGACATGCAGGCCATCGGCAAGCCTTGCCACGTCGGAAAGCGCATCCGCCTTCTCCGCGGCCAGCTCCGCCAGCAACACCGGCAGGGAGAGGCCGCGCGATTTTGCAAGCGCCGTGGCCTCGCTCACCGCCGGATGGAAGGAGAGAAGCTGCTCGATGGCGGCGCCTGCCGCCGACTGACCGCCTTCGTTGAGCCACATACCCGGCACCATGGCGGAGAAATACGGTCCCCAGACTCCCGACACGAAGACCGGTTCGTGGGTCGAGGTCATGGTGCAGGACGACGTGCCGAAGACATAGCCGAGATTGTTTTCCGGCGGGCCGTCGACACCGACCGTGCCGATGCCGCCCGCATGGGCGTCGATCATGCCGGCTGCCACAGGCGTTCCGACGGCAAGACCGAGTTCGCCGGCCGCCCGCGCCGTCAGGCCGGTGCCGACAGGCGTGCCGGGCTCGACGACCCGCTGGCCGATGCGGGCGAAATCCTCGTCGGCGAGGACGCCGAGGCCAATGCCCCGGAAATAGCTCGGATCCCAGCGTTTTTCATGGGCGAGATAGGTCCATTTGCAGGTGACCGTGCAGGTCGAGCGGGCAAGATCGCCCGTCGCACGCCAAGTGAGGAAATCGGCGAGATCGAAGAATTGCCAGGCAGCATCGAAGACCTGCGGGCGGTTCTCCTTGAGCCAAAGCAGCTTCGGCGTCTCCATTTCCGGCGAGATGATGCCGCCAACATAGCGCAGCACATCGTATTTGCCGGCATTGATGCGCTCGACCTGCTCCACCGCGCGGTGATCCATCCAGACGATGATATCACGCTGCGGATCTTCCGAGGGGCCGACGGGCAGCGGCATGCCCCCTTCCCCCAGCACCACCAGCGAGCAGGTCGCATCGAAGCCGATGCCGGCGATCGTTTCCGGTGCGACACCCGCCTTCTCGACAGCCTCGCGCACCGAAGCGCAGACGGCAGCCCAGATTTCCGTGCTCGACTGCTCGACCATGGCGCCCGGCTCGCGAAACAGCGAAATGTCGCGCTTTCCGGAGGCCAGCATGCGGCCGGACAGATCGAAGAGGCCGGCTCTGGCGCTGCCCGTGCCGACATCGACGCCGACGAGGTAGCGGTCGCCGCCCGCGGGGCGTGCGGAGGATGGAGTGTTCATGGGTCTACCGCCTGCAAATCAGGAACATTAGGGGCAAGCGGCATCGCGCCGCTTGCCGCGCTTTCAGAGATCGACGCTGTTTGGCAGGATGACGAGGTCGCGGATCGTCACGTTGCGCGGCCGTGTCAGCATGAAGAGCACGGCATCGGCGACTTCCTTCGGCTGCATCAGGCTGCCATTGGCGAGCGCCTCGTCCATCTTCTCCTTCGGCCAGTCGTCGAGCAGCGCCGTGACGACCGGGCCCGGAAGAACCGCGCCGACACGCACGCCATGCTGCGCCACCTGGCGACGCGTGGAATGCACGAAGGCCTGCACGGCAAACTTGGACGCCGTGTAGATCGGCTCCCAGATGACGGGCACGACACCGGCAATCGACGAGGTGAAGAGGATATCGCCCGTCTTCTTCTCGATCATGTAGGGCAGAACCGCATGAACCGAGCGGAAGGCCGCGTTGATGTTGAGGTTCAGCATGCGGTCCCAGGCATCGGGGTCGCCCTCGGCCACCGGGCCGCCGATATAGGCGCCGGCATTGGCGTGGAAGACGTCGAGCCCGCCGGCAATCTCAAGGATACGCGGCAGCATGCCGGAAACGTCGGACGGCGTCAGCAGGTCGACGACGAGCGGCAAGGCGTTCGGTCCGAGCTCCCCGCACAGATGCTCCAGCTTGTCCTTCGCCCGGTCGACGAGCACCACCTTCGCGCCTTCGGCAATGAGCGTCCTGGCGCATTCGAGGCCGATGCCGGAGGCGGCACCCGTGATGGCGGCGATCTTGCCCTTCATGAGGTCAGCCATGGTCTAAAACTCCATTCCAGATTTCGTTAGGCGCGGCCGTGGCTGACGCGGGAGCGACGGGCGAGCGAATCGACGATGACGGCGATGGCGAGGACCCCGCCCGTGATCATGTAGCGCAGCGAGGACGACAGGTTGAGCAGCGTCAGACCGTTCGAGATCGCCTGGATGACGATGATGCCGAGCAGGGCCGAATAGGCGCTGCCGCGTCCGCCGAAGAGGCTCGTGCCGCCGATCACCGCTGCGGCGATTGCATTGAGGTTCACGTCGCCCGTACCGGCCTGCTGGCTGGAGGAGGCAAGGCGCGAGGCCGAGAGGATGCCACCGAGCGCCGCGAGCGTCGAGCAGAGCATGAAGGCGCTCATGTAGATGCGGCGTACATTGATGCCCGAACGGCGTGCGGCTTCCTTGTTGCCGCCGACGGCGAACATCGAGCGGCCCCATTTCGTGCGGGTCAGCGCATAGTTGAGGATGACGGCGAGCCCCACGAAGAGGGCGAACATCCATGGAAGGCCGCGGCCGAGATTGAGATAGAAGACGGCAGCCTCCAGCGCGGCCGTGAGCAGGACGGCCTTGAGGATCAGCGCGCGCATCGGCTGGGCGGACAGGTTGACGGCGAGACGCTGGCTGCGGGTGCGAAGGCCGCGGCCGATCATGACGAGGCCGGGCACGAGAGCGAGCGCATAGGACAACCAGTCCGGCATGATCAGGATCTGGCCGAAGCGCACCAGCGAGGAAGCGTAGGGCAGATTGATCGAGCCGGTCGGGCCGAGAATGTAAAGCTGCAGGCCGAGCAGCGCGAGCAGGCCGGCGAGCGTGGCGACGAAGCTCGGCATGCCGAGGCGGTTATAGAGCGTCGCATAGAGCAGGCCGACGCCCGCACCGACGACGAGGGCCGCGAGGATGGCGCCGACGATAGGCCAGCCCTGGTTGACCCAGAGCACGCCGACCATGGCCGAGGCGAGACCGCTCATCGAGCCGACCGACAGGTCGATTTCGCCAAGCACCAGCACGCAGACGATGCCGAGCGAGATGACGCCGACGGTGGCGCAGTCGAACAGCAGGTTCACGAGGTTGTTCGGCGCAAGGAAGATCGGGTTCAGCGCGGAAAACACGATGGAGATGACGACGAGGCCGACGGCGACGGGCAGCATGCCGAGATCGCCGGAGCGCACGCGATCGATGAACCCTTTGGCCATGGCGGCGAGGCTGTCGTCATGGCGCACACGCTCGTCACTGCGGTCCAGCATGGGTTGGGACGGATTCTGGCTCATGCTGCTCCCCCTTGATGGTCCTGGGCTTCACCGGCCTTGCGGTCGGCGCGGCGCGAGACGGAATTGTCCGTGGCGCCGGTAATGGCGGAAATGAGGTCCTGGTTGGAAGATTCGGGCGTGAAGACGCCGTTGTTCTTGCCGAGGCGCAGCACGACGATCCGGTCCGCCACGGCGCGCACATCCTCCATGTTGTGGCTGATGATGATGACGCCGAGGCCCCGGTCGCGCACGCGCTCGATGAGGTTCAGCACCTCCGCCGTCTGCGCCACGCCGAGGGCGGCGGTCGGCTCGTCCAGCATGATGAGCTTGGGATTGAGCAGCAGCGAGCGGGCGATGGCCACCGTCTGGCGCTGGCCGCCGGAAAGCGAGGCGATGGGTTCGCGGACGGAGGGAATGCGCGCGGCAAGCTCGCGCAGCAGCGTCCAGGCGCGCACTTCCATCGCCACTTCATCGAGCGCCCAGGGCGAGATTTCATGGCCGAGGAACAGGTTGGCGACGACGTCGAGGTTTTCGCAGAGCGCGAGATCCTGGAAGACGGTGGCGATACCCATGTCCAGCGCCTTGGCGGGCGTGTCGAGCGAGACCTGCTGGCCGCAGAACTCGATCGTGCCGGACGAGGGCTGGTGTACGCCGGCGAGCACCTTGACCAGCGTCGACTTGCCGGCGCCGTTGTCGCCGACCAGCGCGACGACTTCGCCCGCCTTCACGTCGAGCTCGATATCCGTCAGCGCGGATACGGCCCCGAAATTCTTGGATACGCCGCTGAGACGTATGACCGATTGCCCCTTGGCGGGAAGACTGTGCGTGGCTGTCATGGCCCCTAGAACCTTCAGAAAGACCTTACGACGGATCGGAGTGTCCGGCCGCGGGAGGCCACGGCCGGACACGATGGGCTCAATTAGTTGATGATGCCGAGTTTGCGGCAACCTTCAACATATTCGCCCGTGCAGACCTCTTCCGGCTTGTTGATGCCCTTGTCGAAGATTTCGGCCTTGATGTTCTCCGCCGTCACGACCGCCGGAACGAAAAGCTGCGAAGGCGTTTCGTAGAGCTTGTGGGTCGCTTCCGGGGTCTCGCCCTTGAGCAGCGCGACGGCGACATTCGCCGCGGCCGCGGCCACGATTTCCGACGGCTTGGAGATCGTGTTGTACTGGTCGCCCGAGATGATGAGCTGGAGGGCCGCGATCGTCGCGTCGTTGCCGGTCACCGGCGGCATTTCCTTGACGCCGGCGGCCTTGAGAGCCGCGATTGCGCCGCCGCCCGTGCCGTCATTGGCCGCCACGATGCCCTTGATCTCCTCGCCGAAGCGGGTGATCTGGCCTGCAGCCCATTCCTGCGCCTTCGGCGGCGCCCATTCCGGCGTGTCGAATTCGGCGAGCGTCTTGTAGGGCGAAGCCTTGAGCGCCTCGTGGATGCCGTCACGGATCAGGCCGGCGGCCGCATCGGTCGGCGAGCCGTTGATCTGAAGCACGCCCGCGCCATCCGGAACGCCCTTCGCCTTCAGGTGTTCGACCAGCGACTGGGCAATGGCCTTGCCGATGCCCTGGTTGTCGAAGGAGACGTAATAGTCGGCCGGCTTGTCCGGGATCGGACGGTCATAGGCGATGACCTTGACGTCCTGCGACTGGGCGATCTCGACGAGCGCAGCGGCGGCCGCGGAATCGACCGGGTCGAGAACGATGACCTTGGCGCCCTGCGCGATGACCGAGTTGAACTGCTGCTGCTGGAGTGCCACGTCGGCATTGGCATTCTGGTAGATGACCGTGCAGCTCGCGCACAGCTTTTCCATCTCGGCCTTGAAGCCCGGATAGTCGTGCTGCTCGTAGCGGGTCGAGGCCTGGTCGGGCATCAGGAACGCGACGGTCGCGTTTTCCTGGGCAAGCGCGGCGCCGGCGAGCGACAGGGCAAGGCCGGTCGAGGCAAGCAAAGTGGTAAGCGTCTTCATTGGTGTTCCTCCACGGTTGATTTTCGCAGTCATGTTCGCCGGCGACCTCAAGCCGCCAAGGGCGACAGGCACGACCCCTCCACGCACCTTCAGCGCGCAGATCATCGTTCGCTGCAGCCACGCCGCAACGTCCGGTTCGTCGATGCTCCGTCTGACTCCTCCCTTGGGTCAGCCTTGCTGTTCAGGCAAATTCATCGATGGAGCATGCTTGCTCAATCGATGAAGCAAGAATTGTCACCAATCGCCATTGGTGTCAAGGTGGCTTTCGAAATGGAGATGACATGTGAATCGGACGAGCCCACCGAAAAGGACGACCATCTATGATCTGGCAGAGCTGGCAGGCACCTCCGCCAGCGCGGTAAGCGCCGTTCTCAACGGCAACTGGAAGAAGCGGCGCATCAGCGCCAAGCTTGCCGAGAAGATCACGAAACTGGCCGAGGAACAGGGCTATGCGCTCAACATGCAGGCGAGCGTCCTGCGTCGCGAGCGCTCGAGGATCATCGGCATGATCGTGCCGAAATACGACAACCGCTATTTCGGTTCGATCGTCGAGCAGTTCGAGGCGCGCGCGCGCGAACGCGGCCTGTTCCCGATCATCACCTGCACGATGCGCGACCCGGCGCTGGAGATGGAAGCGGCGCGCGCCATGCTGTCCTACCAGGTCGACTGCCTCGTCGCGACGGGCGCGACCGACCCCGATCGCATCGTCGATCTCTGCGCCGGCGCCGGCGTGCGCACCATCAATCTCGACCTGCCCGGCTCCAGGGCCCCCTCCGTGATTTCCGACAGTTACGGCGGCGCGCTGGAACTGACACGCCGCGTGCTCGCCAATTGCGAGCGCGAATTTGGCCTGAAGGCGCCTCTCCTCTTCGTGGGCGGCCGCGGCACCGATCACAACACGATGGCGCGCGTGCGCGGCTTTCGCGACGCCCATGCGCAGGCTGGCATCGCCGTGGACGAGGCGCTGGTCCAGACCTGCGGCTATGCGCCGGAAAAGGCGGAAAACGCCATGCGACAGCTTGCCGAACGCACGAGCGATCTGCCGCGCGGCATGTTCGTCAATTCGACGATTTCCCTGGAAGGCGTGATGCGCTGGATTCGCCGCTCCGGCCACTATGCCGAGCGAATGCCCCATCTCGGCTGCTTCGACTGGGACCCCTTCGTCGCCATGCTCGGCGACCATATCGAGATGGTGCGGCAGGACGTGCCGAAAATGCTGGAAGCGGTCTTTGACATCATCGATTCCGGTTCGACGGACCCCACCATCGTGGAAGTCCCGACGATCATGGAGAAGACCGGCTGACGCCCCCGACGCGACGCCTGCCTTGCGAACCGGAAACGCAAGGACGCATCAATCGCCCGCTCAGCAGTTTCAGAGTTTCACGATCGTCTTGCGCGCCAGCAAACCTTGCGGTGCGAACAACAGGACAGCGATGACCAGCAGGATGGTGAAGGCGTCGCGGTAGCTGATCAGGTTTTCCGGCAGATAGGCTTGCAGGAACACCTCGATGAAACCGAGCAGGAAACCGCCGGCAACGGCGCCCGACAGGCTGCCGAGACCACCGATGATGGCCGCGATGAAAGCCTTCAGGACCGGAAGGAACCCCATCAGCGGATCGACGCTGCCGCGCTGCGCCACCCAGAGGATGCCCGCGACACCGGCAAGCAGGCCGGAAATCGCGAATGCCGTGGCGACGACCGCATTGGCGCGGATGCCCATGAGGCGGACGATGGCGAAGTCCTCCGCCGCCGCCCGCATGGCACGGCCCAGCACGGTGGTTCGCAGAAAGAGGTTCAGGCCGACCAGCATGATGACGGTGACGAGAATGGAGATCGCCTGGATGACGCCGATATTCAGACCGCCGATCTCGATCGTTCCGGACAGGCTCATCGGCATCGGCACCGGCTTGGGGCGGGCCGAGATGAAATTCTGGAACAGCATGCGCAGGATGGCGCTGACGGCAAAGCTCGTCAAAAGCAGCGTCGTGCCGCTCGCCCCGCGGACCGGGCGGAAGGCGGTGCGCTCCATCAGCAACACCAGCGCAATGGCGACAGCCATCGCCAGAACGGTGGCAAGACCGAAGGGCAGACCGAAGAGCAGCGCGAAGCACAAGCCGTAGCCGGCGGCGGTCATCAACTCGCCATGAGCGAAATTGATGAGGCCCATGATCGAGAAGACGACGGCGAGACCGAGCGCAAGCAGCGCATAGGTGCCGCCGAGGCTGAGCGCGTTGACCAGTTGCTGCAGGAACATGTCCATGGATGCTTTTCTTTCTTGCCGGTCACGCGCCGAGATAGGCGCCCTGGATTTCGGTGGAGTTGCGCAGTTCAGCGGCGGAGCCGGACAGAACAATGCGGCCGTTCGCCATGACATAGCCGGTATCGGCAATCTCGAGCGACAGCGAGACATTCTGCTCGACAAGCAGGATCGTCAGTCCGCGCGCGCGCAGGCTCGCGATCAGCTCGAAAATCTGGTCGACGATCTGCGGCGCAAGACCGAGCGACGGCTCGTCGAGCAGCAGCAGATCCGGCGAGGACATCATCGAGCGGGCAATCGCCAGCATCTGCTGTTCGCCGCCGGAAAGCGACCCAGCCTTCTGGTGCAGCCGCTCCTTGAGGATCGGGAACCGCGACAGCATGTCTTCGCGCACCACGTCGATCTGCCCCCTGCCCTTGTGCATGGCGCCGCCGAGAAGCAGGTGCTCATCGACCGTCAGCGTCGGGAAGATGCGGCGCCCTTCCGGCGTCAGCGTCATGCCCATGCGCACGATCATTTCCGGCGGCAGCACCGAGATATCCTTGCCGGCGAAGGTCACGCGGCCAGCCCGCTTGGCGGCAAGACCGACGAGCGCATTGAGCGTCGAACTCTTGCCCGCGCCATTGGCGCCGAGCAGGGTGACGATCTCGCCCTTGCGCACCTTGAGGTCGACGCCCTTCAGCGCCTCGACCGGCCCGTAGGCGACCTTGAGGCCGCTGACGTCGAGCAGGGGATTCAGGTCGGGATTGTCATGCATCATCGGGCACATCCGCTTCAGCCATACGGGACGGGAAAGCCCTCCGGCCATCGCCGGAGGGCACTGCTTCAATGTCAGGGTGCCGGAACGTCTTCGGCAGCCGGAACGCCCTGGTTGACCAGCGAGCGGTTGCCGCCCTCGATACGCACCAGCGAGACGGAGCGCAGCGGCATGCCCTGCGTGCCGGCATAGCTGATCTTGCCGGTGACGCCTTCGACGTTTTCCAGCGAGGCGATTGCCTCGCGAATGGCCGTCGATTCGATGCTGTCCGCCTTGGTCACGGCCGCCTCGATCACCTTGCCGAGATCGTAGCCGTTGGCGATGTAGACGGTGTCCGGATCCTGGCCGAACTTCGCCTTGTACTTCTCGTTGAAGGCGGCGAGCGGGCTGCCCTCCGTCGCAAAGCCGGCCGTGGTGAAGACCACGCCGTCGACCAGCGCGCCAAGGCCGAAGGTCGTCGGGGAATCGATGCCGTCGCTGCCGAGGATCGGCGTCGTGACGCCGGCACCGCGCAGCTGGCGGATGAAGGCCGGGAAGTCAGGCTCGTAGGCCGCGGTCATGATGACATCGGGCGCCGGGTTCAGGGCCTTGATCTTGGTAACCTCGGCGGAAAAGTCCTGCTGGCCCATGCTGTAGGTGCCCTCGCCGATCACCTCGCCGCCCTTGCCCTTGAAGCTGGTGGCGAAATATTCCGGCAGCTTGAGGGTATAGGCCGTATCCGGCGACTTCAACACATAGGCCGTCTTGAAGCCCTTCTCCTTGGCGTAGTTCGCCAGCACTGCGGCCTGCACGTTGTCGGCCGGATAGTTGCCGAACATGTAGTCGCCAACGGCGAGCGGCATGGTCGGCGTCGTGGCGCAGAAGGAGAAGGCCGGGATCTGCGCGGCCTGGGTGATCTGACCGGCGGCGATCGACGGATCGGCGTCGCAGGGCGTGATCAGGATCTTGATGCCCTCGTCGACGAGTTCCTGTGCGACGAGCGCGGTCTGCGCGGCATCCGAGCGGGTATCCTTGGCGATCAGCTTGATCGGGAACTTGCCAGCGATGCCGCCGGCCGCGTTGATTTCGTCGACGGCCATCTGAAGGCCCTTCAGCGAGGGCTGATCGTAGGGCGCGAGAGCGCCGGTCTGCGCGGTGGCGAGGCCGATGGCGAGGTCCTCGGCGAGTGCGGGAAATGCCAGCGCACCGAGCGCCGTGGACAGGATAAGGGCCTTCAATGTCGTTTTCATTTTATACTCCTCTGGCGGTTATGCGGGGTTGCCGGCGGCATGGGGATCGATACCCGGCAGGGCAGCGCCGGTTGCCGGCTTGGTCTCCTGGGCGGCCGAGCGGCGCCGGCCGATATAGGCTTCGATAACGGCGGGGTTGGCCTGGATTTCCGCCGGCGTGCCGATGGCGATCTGCTGGCCCTTGTTGAGCACCACGACGATGTCGCAGAGCCGCATGATCAGCTTCAGGTCGTGCTCCACCACCAGCAGGCCGAGGCGGTGTTTGGTGCGGATGCGGTCGAGCACCGTCATCAATTCCTGCGTTTCGGCTGGATTCATGCCGGCGGCGGGCTCGTCGAGCAGCAGGTAGCGGGGTTTCAGCGCCAGCGCGCGGGCGATTTCCAGTCGCCGCTGCGCGCCGTAGGAGAGCGTGCCGGCGAGTTGACCGGCAACCTCGACAAGGCCGACTTCCGCCAGCGCCTCGCGGGCAAGATCCACCGGATCGCGGTCCTTGGCGACGGCGCTTGCGGCAACCGTGACGTTTTCCAGGACGGTGAGGTTCTTGAAGAGGCGGATGTTCTGGAAGGTGCGGGCAAGGCCCGAGACCGGCACGCGGTGCACCGGCAGGGACGCCACGTCCGTGCCATCGATCATCACGCGGCCGGTCGAAGGCGGCACGACGCCGGAGACGCTGTTGATAAGCGTCGACTTGCCGGCGCCGTTCGGGCCGATCAGGCCGGTGACGAGACCGGGACGGATTTCGAAATCGGCCTTTTCGAGCGCAACGAGGCCGGAAAAACGCCTGCCGACATTTTCGACCCGCAACGTCCCCGCATGGCTCGCCGCGACCTGCGCGGGCTCATCCGTTGCAGGCTTCGCCGCGCCGGCAGAAAGACGCTTGAGGAACGGCACCTGCTCGTCGAGTTCGCGCACCCCGAGCAGCCCGTCCTGAAGGCGGTACATGACGAGCAGGATCGCAAGGCCGATGCCGATATCGGTCAGGCCGAAGACCGTCGGAAGCTGGAAGACGCCGAGATCGACGCCACCCTCCAGCTTTCTCAGGAGCTCCACGATGACCATGATGACCGCGGTGCCGACCACCGCGCCGGAGACGGTGCTGATGCCGCCCAGGATCAGCATGGCGAGAAGCATGAAGGTGAGGTTGAAATAGAAATCCTTCGGCGAGAAGGCGCCGATGAAATGGGCGAACAGCACGCCGGCTGCACCGGAAAGGATTGCCCCGAGCACCCAGGCGAGAAAACGGTGCAGACGTACATTCACGCCGACCGCCGTTGACGCGATCTCGTCCTCCCGCGAGGCGCGCAGCTTCATGCCCGCCGCACTGTCGCGATAGATGCGGGCAATGGCGACGGCAAGCACCGCGAAGGGCAGCGCCACCCAGAGGTTCACCGCGCGCGGAATGCCGAAGAAGGTCTGGCTGCCACGGGTGAAATCGCTGGAGGCGACCAGCACGACATGCACGATGACGAGAAAGCCCAGCGTGCAGATCGAGGCCGAGGAACCGCCGAGCCGGGCGACCGGAATGCCGATGGCGACCGCGGCCAGTGCGACGACGAGAAGCGCGACGAGAAGCGCCGGCAGGAAGGGCATGCCCCACCCCATGAGCCATTCCGGCAGATGGGGAAGCGCCGTTTTCTGCACGATCGGATTGATGGTCAGGAGACCGGAGGCGTAGGCGCCGATGGCCATGAATCCCACATTGCCGAAGGAGATGATGCCGGAATTGCCGCTGTAGATGCCGATGCCGATGACGGCGACGGCGTTGATCAGGAACAGCGTGACCAAGCGTTCGCCCGCGCCGGGAAAAAAGCCCTTCGCCACGAGGGCCGCGACCACCAGGGGGAGCACCGTCGCGACGATCCCGACGACGGTCCCGCGCCTTATGCGCACCATCAGCATTCTCCCGAATTTGTGGCGCCGTTTTCCGGAGCCTGTTCCCGCAACAAACGTTAATCCAGAAAATCAATATGTCAATCTTGTTTCATTTTTTATTGTCTGCTAGCAATAATGTAACAAAATTAAAATCGCGCCAGCGACGCCGATCATGAGGGGGAGGCAGGCAATGGCCATTCGAGATCGCCTGACGGACGGGGAAATCGACTTCACGCGGGCGGAGCTGAAGATCGTGCGGCAATTGCTGTCGAACTATCCGGCAGCCGGCCTCAACACGGTCGCGCACCTGGCCGCCGCCGCCGGCGTCAGCAATCCGACAGTGGTGCGCTTCGCCAACAAGCTCGGTTATGACGGCTATCCGGAATTCCAGACGGCGCTGCTCGGCGAAGTGCAGGAGCGGATGAGTTCGCCCCTGTCGATGCTCGACACGCGAAAGCCCTCGCTGGAGCAGGAGAATTTCTATCAGTATTTCCTGCGCGCCAGCATCCATGCGCTGGAATCCTCGATGCAGATGCTGCCGCCCGACGATTTCGAGGCGGCCATCGACGCCGCCGCCGACCTGAACATGCGCGTTCATTGCCTCGGCGGACGCTTCAGCGGCTTTCTCGCCGGGCTGCTCTGGTCGCACATGAAGCAATTGCGCGGCGAGACCCGCTGGATCAACGGCACCCAGGCCGACCAGGTCGACTGGCTGGTCGATCTCGGCAAGCGCGACGTGCTCTTCGTCTACGACTACCGGCGCTACCAGATCGATACGATCCGCTTTGCCCGCCAGGCCGCCAAGCAGGGGGCGCGCATCGTGCTCTTCACCGACCGCTGGGTTTCGCCGATCGCCGAATTCGCCTCGGTCACCCTCACGGCGGCGGTCGATACGGTCTCGCCCTACGACACGATGGTGCCCGCAATCGCCCAGACCGAGGCGCTGATCGCCGGCCTGACGGCGCGCCTTGCCAACCAGTCGCGCGGCCGCATCGAGCGCATGGAAGAGCTGCGCCGCAGCTACGGCATTACCGAGGACGCCTACGGCACGCCGACCGACGGCAGCAAGTGACATTCCGCCCGGACGGGCGAACCGACACCCATTGGAGGACAGACATGACTGCGATTGAAGTGCAACACGGCAGGGACCTGCTGCGACGCGACAGCGCCTACGAGGACGGCATGACCGCCCTGCTCTATGTCGACATGCAGCGCATCTGGTGCGAGCCGAACCTCGATCCGACCCATCCGCAGGACGCCGACAGCTATTACCATCGCCGCCTGCGCGAGATGGTCGTGCCCAATCAGGTCCGCATTCTCGAGGCAGGCCGCAAGGCCGGCTGCAACGTGCTGCACACGATCATCGAAAGCCTGACGCTGGACGGCCGCGACCGCTCGCTCGACCACAAGCTCTCCGACATGCATGTGCCGAAGGGGTCTCCCGAAGGGCAGGTCATCCCGGCGCTCGCGCCCATCGACAACGAGATCGTACTGCCCAAGACCTCGTCGGGCGTCTTCAACTCGACGAACATCGATTATGTGCTGCGCAATCTCAACACGCGTTACCTCATCATTGCCGGCGTCGTCACCGACCAGTGCGTCGACATGGCCGTGCGCGATGCCGCCGACCGCGGCTATCTGGTGACGGTCGTCGAGGACGCCTGCGCCACCTACAGCCAGGAACGGCACGACGCGGCGATGCGCGCCTATTCCGGCTATTGCTGGATCACCGACACTGAAACCGTCGTCCGTCGTCTTGCCACGCTCGGCCAGGCCTGATCGCTTCAAAGGGGAACAGCATGAACGACAAGACGCTCTCCGGCCTGACGGAACTTGCGACCTTCGTCACGACGGATATCGCCGGCATCACCCGCGGCCGCAGCTTCGCCGCCTCCGAAATCGAGGACTACCTGCGCAAGGGCGTCGGCTGGGTGCCGGCGAACCTCGCGCTGACGCCGTTCGACCTCATCGCGGATCCCAATCCCTGGGGCTCTGCCGGCGACCTGCGCCTGATGGCCGATCCCGCAAGCAAGGCGCGCGTCACCTGCCTGCCGGATGAAACGCCGCTGCATTTCTACCATGCCGACATTACCGACCTGAAGGGCGAGCCTTGGGATTGCTGCGTGCGCAGCTTCCTGAAGGCGACGCTCTCCCAGTTCGAAAAGGAAGCCGGCCTCAAGGTCGTCAGCGCCGTCGAGCAGGAATTCCAGGTGCTCGGCGCCGACTGGCCCGCCGCCCCCGCCTTCGGCCTGCGCGCCCAGCGCCGCGCCGAACCCTTCGGCTCGCTGCTGATGACCGCGCTGAAGGAAGCCGGCGCCGAGCCGGAAATGTTCCTGCCGGAATATGGCAAGGACCAGTTCGAAGTCACCTGCCGCCCCGCCCCTGCCCTCGTCGCCGCGGACCGCGGCGCGACGATCCGCGCCGTCACGCGCGAAGTCGCCGCCCTCTTCGGCTGGCATGCCAGCTTCGCGCCGAAGACCGATCCCGACGGCGTCGGCAACGGCGTGCATCTGCATGTCAGCTTCACCGATCTCGACGGCAACCCCGTCACCTTCGACGCCGCCCGCCCCGGCCGGCTTTCCAGGGTCGCCGGCGCGTTTGCCGCCGGGGTCATCAAGCATCTGCCGGCGCTCGTCGCCTTCACCGCGCCGTCCGTTCTGTCCTATATGCGCCTCGTGCCGCATCACTGGAGCGCGGCCTATACCTGCCTTGGCGAAAAGAACCGCGAGGCGACGCTGCGCATCTGCCCGACGCTCGACCTGCCCGGCAGCAATCCGGCCAAGCAGTTCAACATGGAATATCGCGCCGCCGATGCCTGCGCGAGCCCGCACCTGTCGCTGGCGGTCCTGCTGCGCGCCGGCCTCGAAGGCATCCGCGCCGGACTGGAACAGCCGCCGCTGATCAATTCCGACCCCTCGGCATTCTCGGCCGAGGAACAGGCCCGGCTCGGCATCCGCCGCCTGCCGTCGAGCCTTGCCGAAGCGCTCGACACGCTTGCCGCGGACGAGGTGGTGACCGGCTGGTTCCCGAAGGACTTCCTCGATTGCTACTTCGCCATGAAGCGCAAGGAGATCGAGATCGTCGAAGGGCTTTCGCCCGAGGCGCTCTGCGCACGCTACGCAGCCGTTTATTGAGTGGGCAGGCCATGACCTCGACCAAGACCATCCCACGTCCCGAGAACCGATGGCGGCACGATCCCGGTCGTCCGTTGCTCGCCATCGACGAGCCGCCGCCCTATGCGGTGATCAACCCCGACGGCGCCTCGCCCTATCTGCTGCTGTGCGAACATGCCGCCAACCGCATTCCGCGCGCGCTCGGCGATCTCGGCCTGCCCGAGGCCGAGCGGCGCCGCCACATCGCCTGGGATATCGGTGTCAGCGCCCTTTCGCAGCACCTCAGCCGCACGCTCGATGCGCCGCTGTTCATGACCAACTATTCGCGTCTGGTCATCGACTGCAACCGGCCGCTTGGCGTGCCCTCGGCCATTCCCGAAGTCAGCGAGACGACGGAAATCCCGGGCAATCTCGATCTGACGGAGGCCGAGCGGCAGCAGCGCATCGACACGCTGTTCAGCCCCTACGCCGCAGCCGTCGCGCGGCGGCTCGATCGCCTGCAGGCGGAGGGCAAGCGCCCCGTCGTCGTCGGCATCCACTCCTTCACGCCGGTCTATTTCGGCAAGCAGCGCCCCTGGCACGCCGGCATCCTCTATGGCGAGGCCACCGGTTTCGGCCAGACGCTGATCCGCGAACTGCAACACGACGCGGCGCTCACCATCGGCGACAACGAGCCCTACAACATCCACCCCGACGAGGATTATACCGTGCCGGTCCATGCCGATGCCCGCGGGCTTGCCGGGGCATTGATCGAGGTGCGCCATGACCTGATCGACACGCTTGCAGGTGTCGAGGAATGGTGCGACCGGCTTACGCGGTGCTTCGAAACCGCTCTTCGGGAGCATGGCTGATGGCCGACAGTCTCTATACGCGCGACGAAGCCGCCATCGGCAACCTGCAGAAGCTGCGGTTCTTTCCGCTGGCCATTACCGGTGGAAAGGGCGCGCGGCTGGTGGAGGAAGATGGGCGTCATCTCATCGACCTGACGGGCGCCTGGGGCGCGGCCAGCCTCGGCTATGGCCACCCCGCTCTTGTCGAAGCGATCTCCCGCGCCGTTGCCGATCCGGCCGGCGCAAGCATCCTCTCGGCCTCCAACGGACCGGCCGTGACGCTCGCCGAACGGCTGCTCGCCACCTTTCCCGGCCGCGGAACGCACAAGGTCTGGTTCGGCCATTCCGGCTCGGACGCCAACGAGGCCGTCTATCGGGCGGTGATGAAAGCAACCGGACGCTCGGGCGTCATTGCCTTCGTCGGCGCCTATCATGGCTGCACCGTCGGATCGATGGCCTTTTCGGGCCACAGCGTGCAGGCCGACGCCGCGAAGGCCGACGGGCTGATCCTGCTGCCCTATCCCGATCCTTACCGCCCCTACGAGAACGACCCAACGGGCGATGCGGTCATCGCGCTTCTCAAGGAAAAGCTTTTGGCGGTCCCGGCGGGCTCCATCGCCGCCGCCTTCATCGAGCCGATCCAGTCGGATGGCGGGCTCATCGTTCCGCCCGAGGGGTTCCTGCGCAAATTCGCCGATACCTGCCGCGCCCACGGCATTCTCGTCGTCTGCGACGAGGTGAAGGTCGGGCTTGCCCGCAGCGGCCGCCTGCACTGTTACGAGCACGAAGGTTTCGTGCCGGACATCCTGGTGCTCGGCAAGGGTCTTGGCGGCGGCCTGCCGCTCTCGGCGGTCATCGCACCGGCAGAAATTCTCGATTGCGCCAGCGCCTTCGCCATGCAGACCCTGCACGGCAACCCGGTCTGCGCGGCCGCCGGCCTTGCGGTTCTGGAAACGATCGAAGCGGAGGCGCTTGCCGCCGCCGCCGAACGCAAGGGCAATCTTCTGCGCGAAGGCTTGGCCCGGCTTGCGGAGCGGCATGCGCTGATCGGCGATATCCGCGGCCGCGGGCTTGCCTGCGGCGTGGAGCTCGTTCGCGACCGGCAGAGCCGCGCGCCGGCAAGAGCCGAGACGGCGAAGCTTATCTACCGCGCCTACCAGCTCGGCCTCGTGCTCTATTATGTCGGCATGAACGGCAACGTGCTGGAATTCACACCGCCCCTGACCATCACCGAAACCGATATTCAGGAGGCGCTGAACCTTCTGGATCGCGCCTTCCGCGAACTCTCTGCCGTTTCGGACGAGGAGATCGCGCAGTTCGCAGGCTGGTAGAACGGCCCGGGACAGACCGCCTGCATCCCGGTGCGGTGAGCCAGCGAGGTGATTGGGCCCGCTGCCTCTTCGCGCCGGCGGTTCTTCGCACGCGCGCCACCCTTCGCGTCGTTGTGCCAGACGCGCGAACGGATAGAACGCGCCACGTCAAATGATCGGGCCACGGTGCTCGGCGACGATCAACCGCAATCATCTGCCGCGCAGTGCCAGAGATTCCAGATCCGTTCAGTTGCCCCCTATCCCTGATCGGCATGGGGCCGGTCCCCGTGACGGGAACAAGCGGCGAGCGCTCAAGCCGACACCTGCGAGCGGAGGGCGTCCGAGCCTCGGCAATCTTCTGCGATATCCGCCGCGATGCCTTGATCGCCCGGATGAGAGCTTTCCGGAAAAATTGAGCGATATCGCTCAAAACCATCTGCACGCTCCCATGGGCGCAACTTTCCGATTCTGGCCATCAGGCGGCAAAAGCCATTCGGCCGGGAGATAGGCCGTTTTCATCCCGAAAACGAATCCATCTTGACATGATCGAAAAAGATCATAGAAAGATTGCAATCGATCACTAAGGGCTGGGAGGACTTCCGGTGAGCGAGCATCCCTCGGAAAACGAATTCAAATCCTCGGCCGTTCGGCAGGCGCGGCTTCTCGAGCAGTTGCGCGTCGAAGTCTTCGCCGACGCGCAAAAGCTCAAGGATGCGCTGGGCGTTTCGATCGCCACCATCCGGCGCGACCTCAGCGAACTGGAGGCGCGCGGCCTCTTGAAGCGCATGCATGGCGGCGCCGCCATCATCAACCAGGCGACGCGCGACTACAGCACGCCGGTGCGTGAGGGCGCCAATACGCAGGAGAAGGCACGGATCGGCGCCGCCGCGGCCGAACTCGTCGTCGAAGGCGACGCCGTGATGATCGACAGCGGCACGACGACGCTTCAGGTGGCCAAACACCTCGCCACGCGCCAATCCCTGACCTTCGTGACCAACGGCGCCGACATCCTGACCGAGCTTGCCGCCCGCGGCGCGCAGGACATCCACCTCATCGGCGGCCAGTATATCGATCTTAACCGGTCGCTCGGCGGCCCGCTCGCGGCTGAGGGCGTCCGCCGCTTCAGCGTCGACAAGACGATCCTCAGCGTGACGGCCGTGGATCTCGACCGCGGCATGATCGCGACGGCGACACCGCAGATCAGCTCCGTCCAGCAGGCGATGATCGAAATCGCGCGCACGGTCATCGTCGTTGCCGACCATTCCAAATTCCAGCGGAGCGCGCTCTCGGTGATCGCGCCCCTGCAGAAGATCGACCACATCGTGACCAACGAGGCGACGCGTCCGCTGACGCGCGCCCTGCCGGCCGATCTGCGGTCCAAATTCATCTTTGTCTGATGTGCCGGCAGGCTTGCCGGGCGGGGAGGAAATCTTGGTAGGAATATCCGTCAGTAACCTTGTGAAGGATTGGGGCTCGTTCCGCGCGGTCGACGATGTCAGCTTCGCCACCGACAAGGCCGAATTCGTCGCCCTGCTCGGCCCGTCGGGCTGCGGCAAGTCGACGACGCTCCGGCTGATTGCCGGGCTCGACACCGTCTCCTCGGGCACGATCTCCATCGACGGCCGGACCGTGACCGACCTGCCGCCGGCAAAGCGCAATCTCTCCATGGTCTTCCAGTCCTATGCGCTGTTCCCCCATCTCAACGTCGCCGACAACATTCTCTTCGGCCTGTCCGTGCGGGGGGTCGCCAGGGCGGAGCAGCAGGAGCGGCTGAAACGGACGGTCGAACTGCTCGGCCTCGGCCACCTGCTCGACCGCCGCCCGAGCCAGATGTCGGGCGGCCAGCAGCAGCGCGTGGCGCTCGGCCGCGCGCTGATTTCGCAAACGCCGGTCTGCCTGCTCGACGAGCCGCTCTCCAACCTCGACGCCAAGCTGCGCGCCGGCATGCGCAGCGAGATCCGCGCGCTGCAAAAGCGCCTCGGCATCACCATGGTCTATGTCACGCACGACCAGACCGAGGCGATGAGCATGGCCGACCGGGTCATCCTGCTCAACAAGGGCCGCGTCGAACAGGCCGGCACGCCGAGCGATCTCTATGAAAAGCCGGCGTCGATCTTCGTCGCGCAGTTCATCGGCACGCCGCCGATGAACATTCTCGATCTGGCCGCCGGGACCGGCGGCGCGACCATTGCCGGCGGCACCCGAACGGTCGCGACTGCGGCGCCGGCCGGGCTGCGGTTCGGCATACGGCCCGAGCACCTGCGCCTCGTCGAAAACGGCGAGCCGGCCACCGTGCAGTCGAGCGAATATTTCGGCGCCGACACGATCCTGACCTGCCGCATCGGCAGCCAGACGCTGCAGGTCCGCGTTCCCGGTCGTCCCGGCCTTGCCGACGGCGCGGCCGTGCAATTGGCCTGGGACGCCGCCGCCACGCATTTCTTCGACACAACGAGCGGGACAAGACGCGACGACGTCGCCCGCGTGCAGAGCTTCTAGAGGAGGATGAAACCATGCTGATGAGCAAACGAACTGCCCTGAAACTGGCCGCAGCCGGCATTTCCTACATGGCGCTCGGTGCGGGACTGGCGCTGGCCGACACCAAGATCGACTTCTATTATCCGGTCCAGGTCGGCGGCCCCGTGACCAAGGTCATCGACGGTTATGTCCAGAAATTCATGGAAGCCAATCCGGGCATCACGGTCGCGCCGATCTATGCCGGCAACTACAACGACACGACGACCAAGGCCCTGACCGCCGCCAAGGCCGGAACGCCGCCGGCCGTCGCCGTGCTGCTCGCCACCGACGTCTACACCCTGATCGACGAGGACGTCATCGACCCGATCGACGACTTCACCAAGACCGACGAGGACAAGGCCTGGCTGGCCGGCTTCATGCCCGCCTATCTGAAAAGCGCGCAGACCGAGGACCATCTGTGGTCGGTACCGTTCCAGCGTTCGACGGCCGTGATGTACTACAACAAGCAGGCCTTCAAGGAGGCCGGCCTCGATCCGGAAAAGGGTCCGGCCACCTGGGATGAGATGGCCGCCGCCGGCAAGGCCGTCGTGACCAAGGACGGTTCCGGCCAGGTCTCGCGCTGGGGCATCGGCATTGCCGGCAATGTCGGCTCGGCGCAGTGGCTGTTCGGCGCGCTGGTCGCCCAGAACGGCGGCAAGCTGGTGAACGACGCCGGCACCGAGACCTACCTCACCGATCCCAAGGTCGTCGAAGCCCTGCAATATTGGGTCGATCTCTCCACCAAGGACCAGATTCACCCGCCGGGCATCTTCGAATGGGGCACGGCGCCGGCCGATTTCCTCGCCGGCCGCGTCGCCATGATCTGGCACACGACGGGCAATCTCGCCAATATCCGCAAGAACGCCACCTTCGATTTCGGCGTGGCCCCGTTCCCCGGCCATCCGACGCCGGCCTCCGTTCTGGGCGGCGGCAATCTCTACATCTTCAAGGATGCCGCGGACGAGGAAAAGGCGGCGGCCTACAAGTTCATCCAGTTCCTGACCTCGGACGAAACCCTCGCCGACTGGGCGGTGCAGACCGGCTATGTCGCCCCGCGCGATGGTTCCTGGGAAACCGAGACGATGAAGAAATACGTCGCCGAAGCCCCGCAGGCGCTGGTGGCCCTAAAGCAGATCCCGGCATCCGTTCCGGAATTCTCGACGCACGAGAATGCGCGCACGACGAAGATCCTCAACGACGCGCTTGCGTCCGCCTTGACGGGCAACAAGTCCGCCGAGGAGGCGCTGACGGGCGCGCAGGGTGAAATCGACCGCATCCTGAAGCCCTATCGCTAAGGTGCCGGCGCGGCTCCGAGGGGCCGCGCCTCCCCCGCCCGGATGGAAACCGCCGACAGGTCTTGACATGAACAGGTCCCGAAATCTCCTCTATGGAAGCTTGCTGCTCTTGCCGGCGGCCGTCCTGCTGTGGGTCTTCACCTACCAGCCCGTCCTGGCAACGCTCTACCACAGCTTCCTGTCCACGCCGAAGGGCCGCCGTGCCGCCGTCTTCGTCGGCGCCGACCAATATACCCGCATGATCGAGGACCCGGTCTTCTGGCAGGCACTGACGAACAATCTCGTCTATGCCGCCGCGACCATCCCGGCCTCGATGGCGCTGGCGCTCGCCATGGCGCTCTTCGTCAACAACCGCATTCACGGCCAGGGCTTCGTGCGCATGGCCTATTTCACGCCGACCGTGCTGCCCATGGTGGCGGTCGCCAATATCTGGCTGTTCTTCTATGCGCCGGGCTATGGCCCGATCGACCAGTTGCTCGGCTTTATCGGCTTCGGCCACAACAACCTGCTCGGCACGCCCGCGACAGCGCTCTGGGCGCTGATCGTCATCACGATCTGGAAGGAGGCTGGCTTCTTCATGATCTTCTACCTCGCCGCCCTGCAACAGATCTCGCCGACGCTGATCGAGGCCGCGCGCCTGGAAGGCGCCACGCCGATGCAGACCTTCCGCCGCGTCACCGCCCCGCTCATCATGCCCACCACGCTCTTCGTGCTGGTCAATGCCCTGATCGGCGCCTTCCGCCTCGTCGACCACGTCATCGCGCTCACCAAGGGCGGGCCGGACAATGCGACGACGCTGCTGCTCTTCTACATCTACGAAACCGGCTTCCAGTACTGGGATACCGGCTATGCCGCGGCGCTCACCGTCTTCCTGCTCGCGGTTCTCGCCCTCATCGCCCTGTTCCAGTTCGGCTATCTCGACAAGAAGGTTCACTATCGATGAGCACGTCGACATCCGCCCCCGCCAGCGCCGCGACCACCTTCGGCGCCTGGTTTCTCGCTCTCCTGTGGATCTCGCCCATGCTCTTCGCGCTCTGGGCCGCCTTTCATCCGTCGACGGGGTCGAGTTCCTTCGATCTCTTCGCCCCGCTGACGCTCGACAATTTCCGCGAGGTGCTCGCCGCCGCGCCCTTCCCGCGCTACTTCCTCAACACGTTCCTGCTGGTGACGCTCATCCTGGCCTCCCAGCTCGTCGTCTGCACCCTGGCGGCCTATGCCTTCGTGTGCTTCCCCTTCCGCGGCTCGAACGTGCTGTTCATGCTCGTGCTGATCCAGCTGATGATCATGCCGGAAATCCTGCTGGTGGAGAACTATCGCACCCTCGCGGCGCTTGGCCTGCGCGACACGATCCTCGGCATGGGCCTGCCCTATCTCGCCTCGGCCTTCGGCATCTTCCTCTTCCGGCAGACCTTCAAGAGCGTGCCCAAGGAGCTGGAGGAGGCCGCGCGGCTCGAAGGCGCCAATGCGCTGCAGGTGCTGATGCGCGTCTTCGTGCCGCTTGCAAAACCCACCTACGTCGCCTTCGGCCTCGTGACCGTCAGCTATCACTGGAACAACTTCCTCTGGCCTCTCGTCGTGACGAATTCGGTCGAGACACGCCCGATCACCGTCGGCCTCCAGGTCTTCGCCACCGTCGAGCAGGGTGTCGACTGGGCACGCGTGACGGCCGCAACGCTGCTGTCGGTCGCCCCGCTCCTTGTCGCCTTCATCATCTTCCAGCGCCAATTCGTCCAGAGCTTCATGCGCGCCGGCATCCGTTGAGACCCCGAAGGAGCAATCCGTGCTGATCGCCCATATTTCCGATTTCCACGTCTTCGCGCAAAAGCCGGAAACACCGCTGGTGCGGCTGGATGCCGAGCGGACGGCGCGCCGCGTGGTGGACAATCTCGCCGCCTTCGCGCCTTCGCTCGATGCCGTCGTTCTGACCGGCGACCTTACCGACGGCGGCTCGCCGGAAGACTATGCCCTGCTGAAGGATATTCTCTCGCCGCTCACAATGCCGATCTTCACCGTGCCGGGCAATCACGACAAGCGCCGGGCATTCCGCTCGGCTTTCGCGCAAAGCCTGCCTTTTGGTGACGGACAATATCTGAACTACGAGACCGAGATCGGCGGAATGCGCGTCCTGGCGCTCGATACGCTCGTGGAGGGCCGCGGCGCGGGTGCGCTCGCCGCCGACAGCCTCTCCTGGCTGGAGGAAAAGCTCTCGTCAGCACCTGAGCGTCCGGCGCTTGTCCTCCTTCACCATCCGCCCTTCCCCTCGGGCATTCCCTCGCTGGACGCGGCGACGCTGGTCGAAGGGCGCGAGGAAATGGCCCGCATCGTGCGCGCCCACCCGGCAAGGCTCGTCCTTCTCGCAGGCCATATCCATCGCCCCTATCAGGCAATCTGGAACGGCGCCTATTGCGCCGTTGCCGGCAGTCCGGCGTTCCAGATGGGCCTCGATCTGACGCAGACGCCGCACGAGCCCCCGCTCGTGCGTGAGCCCTATGCCTATTACGTCTACCGCATCCAGGACGGCGATATCGCCGTCCACACCCGCTATGTTTCCATCGACGAATAAAGGAATCCGGTTTTGAGCAACGATTATGCGCGCGTCCAATCCATCGCCCTCGAGGCCGGCGAGATCGCGCTGAACCATTTCCGGACCCTCTCCACGCTCGATGTGGAAGCCAAGGGACCGCTCGACCTCGTGACGGCAGCCGACCGGGAGGTCGAGGCTTTCATCTGCGCGGAATTTTCCCGCGCCTTCCCGGATGACGGCGTCTTCGGCGAAGAAGGCAGCGCCATTCCAAGCCGGTCCGGTCGTACCTGGGTCATCGATCCCATCGACGGCACGTTCAATTTCGTGCGCGGCAGCGATGGCTGGGGCATTTCCATCGGCCTCTTCGAGAGGGGCCGGCCTGTCTTCGGCGTCGTCAACACCCCGGTGCGCGGCGAACTCTTCGCCGGCGGCGACGGCATGGCGGCGTCGCTCAACGGAACGCCCCTTCCTCCACTGCGCCCTTTCAACCGCGCCTGCGCGGCACCTGGTGTTGGCATCCATCCGAGCGTTCCCAAGGACGAAGGCCTTCGCACGATCGACCAGGTGATGAACGACCTCGACGTCGCATTCCGCATCACCGGCTCGTCCGTCATTTCCCTGATCGACATCGCCAGGGGCGCGGTGGACGGCTATCTCGGCCGTTCCATTCCCTGCTGGGATATCCTCGGCATGCTGCCGGCACTCGCGCAGCTCGGCGTGCACACGACGATCGACTGGCAGAAGGCAGGCCTATCCGGCAAGCTCGACTTCGTATGCGGCACACCCGAACTGATAGAACTGGCAGAGGTCTGCCTCCGCCCGGACACCATATCGGCAACGTGAAATCCCCGCCCTTCCCTTCGTCTTTCTCGCAGCCCCGTAATCGATGATTGCGGGCTGCGACTGTGCGCTGTCGCGCATTCGCAGTCGCCCTGACGTTGCCCTGACGTTGCCCCCAAGTTTTATCCAGTTTTGAGTTCGCTCCGGTGGTTTTGGGTTGCAGTATTCTGGGCCGTAGCGGCGTGTTGCGGTGCGGGTCCATTCCGGCTGCGCAGCACCGCATCACGTCGCAGGTTGATGGTCTGAGCGAACTCGGCAGGTGTCATCCAGCCGAGTCCAGAGTGTGGTCGATGATCGTTGTAATCGCTGCGCCAGTTTGAAAGCGCAGATCGAGCATGGGTCAGTGACGAGAAGAGCGCTTCATTCAGGAACTCGTCTCGCAGCCGCCCATTGAAGCTTTCGATGAAGGCATTCTGGATCGGCTTGCCCGGCGCGATATAGTGCCAGTCTACCTTGGCCCGATCAGTCCATTGCAGGATCGCATTGCTGGTGAACTCGCTACCATTGTCGCTGACGATCATCTTCGGCTTGCCTCGTCCCTCGATGATCCGCTCCAGCTCACGAGCAACCCGCAGGCCGGAAAGGGACGTATCGGCGACGAGTGCCAGGCATTCCCTGGTGCAATCGTCGACGACCGTCAGAACCCGGAACCTGCGACCATCGGTGAGTTGATCCGACACGAAGTCCAGCGACCAACGATTATTGGCTGCCATCGGGATCAGCATCGGCGCTCGCGTGCCTATCGCTTGCTTCCGGCCGCTGCGCTTGCGCACGGTCAGCTTTTCCTCCCGATGGAGCCGGAAGAGCTTCTTGTGGTTCACATGGTGTCCCTCACATCTGAGCAACACATGAAGGCGTCGATAGCCAAAGCGGCGGCGTTCATGCGCCAGCGCCTTCATCGGCTCGCGAAGGCCATGATCATCGCTGCGCCTGGTTGCGTAACGGATCGTCATCCGGCAAAAGCCGATGGCTTTACACGCCCGCCGTTCGCTCATCTCGTGGTAACCCATCAGATGCGCAACAGCTTTCCGCTTTGCTGCGGGCGTCACCACTTCTTTCCCAAAAGGTCTTTCAAAGCCGCATTGTCGAGCATCGCATCCGCCAGAAGCCGCTTCAGCTTCGTATTCTCGTCTTCCAGCGTCTTCAGCCGCTTGGCTTCGGATACATCCATGCCGCCGAACTTGGCCTTCCATTTATAGATGCTGGCATCGCTAACGCCGTGTTTGCGGCAAAGCTCCGAGACCGGCGTGCCGGCCTCGTGCTCCTTCAGAATGCCGATGATCTGTTCGTCCGTGAAACGGTTACGCTTCATTCTCTGGTCCTTTCGATGGGCCAGAGCTTACTTCAAAATGGATTAGTTCAACGGGGCAACGTCACGAGGACATTCAAGGGGAGCGCGTCAGCGCCATTCCTGCAAGCGAGCAAATCTGGTGGGCCTTTTTTCTTTCAGATTCTCCACTATCTCCCAAGCCAACTAACTGCCGGTGGGAGGTTGCATGCTCATATTCGATGTCGGTTTTTATCGCGGCGAAGACTCGCAGTACTATCTAGCTCGCGGTCATAGCGTCGTTGCCTTCGAAGCAAACCCGATCCTCTACGAAGCAGGGCGAAAGAAGTTTGAGGAATTTATTTCCGACGGGCGTCTCATTTTGGAGAACTGCGGCGTAGGCAAAGATAGCGGCACCTCAATCGATTTTTTTCTGCACATTGACAGCGATGAATGGAGCACATTTTACAAAGAGGCAGCCCTGGGGTGGGGACCTGGTAAATCAACAGTCATACAAGTCCCGTCGATCACTCCAAGAGAGGCTTTCGCGCGTTACGGCGTTCCTGACTACGTCAAGACCGATATCGAGGGATATGACATCTTTGTCGCCGAAGAACTCAAACATCTGAAAGAAAAGCCCAGGTGGGCGAGTTTCGAAGCAACCAGCACGGCCCTCATGAGGGAATTAATGATTGCCGGATACAGGTCTTTCAAAATTGTGGATCAGGCAGAGGTTCCGCTACAGTCGGTTACCGATGGACTTCAGAACTTTTCCTTCGGCGGCGGTACTGGCGCATTTGGAGATGATGCACCGGGACTTTGGCTCTCCTTCGAGAACATCATGTATCTCTACTTCCGATATATACATGATCCGTTCGCGCCTTCGACAAGGCCGGGCCATTGGTACGATATTCATGCGGCTCTCAGAGAGCCAGACGAAGCGAATGCGCAAATCGCATGGATCAAGCAATTCGTCGGAAAAAACGAACACCATTGCGGTATGATGGGGCAGACACACAAGCCGGGCTGTCCGCATACCTTGCTGCTGGAAAGCATGCTGAGCCCGACTATAACGGAATAGATAAGGCTCAAGATACAGATAAATCATTCAGTCAGCGCAACCTGACCAAACTTCCGGCGGAAGGAGAGTAAGCTTGGTGTGGAGCCTCAAGAGGTTGTCGTCGGTCATGCCGATCCTGCTGATGGGCATTTTTGAGTTTAAGCTGCCATGTAGCCTGTGCCAATTGTATCGACGAAGCCAGACCGGTAACTCGGCGGCGCGGTAGTGCGACGTATACGAAGGCCCCCTCTGTTGGGGCCGCTCCTCCTCGTCGGGGGTGGGGCAAAATTAGGCCGCGAAGTTTCCAGTTCCACCCTCACACACAAGTCGGCTTCTTCAGAACTCAGCCCGGCAAAAATTTTCATTTTCCAGCACAGCGGTGAACACAGATGGCAAAGCTCCCCACTATCCAGCCCCGCGGCGCGACGATCCGCGGCCCGGTCTCCTCGATCAGCGGCGCCGACGTGGCGAACCAATACCCGATCGTGGCGAGCGCGTTCGACGCCGCCGGCCAGTTTTCACCGCCAAGGGCCAGTACGACACGCGCATAGCCGGGGTAGAACACGGTCACGCGCGATGCCGACGGCAACCTGAACCAACTTGAGCGAGCAAAATCGAATCTACAACCGGACGCATCGCAGTCCTTGTGGCTGCGGGCGTGCCGGATGCGGAAACGCGGAAAACGGAAGCCGATGCCCAGGCGGCGGCTGACCTCGCCGAGCGCTAGCGGCGTGCTCTCGACGTGCCGCTGACTGCGCGCAGGCTTCGTCTCGGGCTAGGTGTGTGGTCCCGGAGTGTGATGGTGCCTCATTGATCCTGAGTCGTCAGGAGGAGGATGCATTGTGGGAAGTTTTCTTCACGGCAGCGCCCGCACGACGCCGCGTCTTCGAGCCGAGCTCCAAGCGTCGAAAGAAAGTACCCGGTCCCTTGCCGCCCGCTACAGCCTGAATCCTAAGACAGTGGCCAAGTGGCGCGGGCGGACCACGACGGCCGATGCCCCCATGGGCCCCAAGTCTCCCAAGAGCACGGTTCTGACAGCGGCTGAGGAAGCCGTCGTCGTGGCGTTCCGGCAGAAGACGTTGCTGCCCCTGGACGACGTGTTGGGCTGCTTGCGCGATACCATTCCCAACCTCAGTCGCAGCGCGTTACACCGCTGCCTCCAGCGCCACGGCATATCCCGACTGCCGGTCGAGGAAGTCGAGGAGCAGCGCAAGCGGTTCAAAAGCTATGAGATCGGTTACGTCCATATCGACAGTTGCGAGTTACGCCATGCCGACGGTAAGCTCATCATGTTCCTCGCCATCGACCGGGTCTCCAAGTTCACCCATGTCGAATTCCACGACTGCGCTGGAAAGATGGAGGGCGCAGCCTTCCTCCGCAACGTGGTCGAGGTCCTTCCCTACCAGATACACACCGTGCTGACCGATAACGGCATGGCCTTCGCCGACCTGCCCAAGAACCGTACCGGCCCCAGCCGTCGCTTCCTCGGTCCGCATATCTTCGACCGCGTCTGTATCGCAAACGGTATCGAACACCGGCTGACCAAGCCTTACCATCCTTGGACGAATGGCCAGGCTGAGCGGATGAACCGCACCATCAAGGACGCCACCGTCAAGGTCTATCAATACGACGATCTGGAAAGTCTCAAGGCCCATGTGCTGGTCTTCGTCACGGCTTACAACTTCGCCAAACACCTCAAGGCGCTGCGATGGCGAACGCCCTATCAGGCCATCTGCGACGCCTGGACAAAAGACCCGTCAATCTTCAAAGTTAATCCGCACCATCACACTCCGGGACCACACACTTAGACCGGACCCGTTCCCACGTGCCAAAGTGCGGGTTCGAGAGAGAGAATGAATCAGCAGAGCTACACACCTGAAGAATGGCTCAGAATGGCGGATGAGGAAAAGCTCGCCGCGGGGATTCTGCTGGAAAAGCCCATGCTCCAGAGGGTTGTTTTCGGTCATATCGGGTTCGGGATAGAGTATACGCTCAAGGCGGCACTCCAACACAAGTTCCGCTACAACGCGTGGCCAGCGGCTTTGCGAACCCACGATCTTTCGATTCTTATGGCAGAATTGGGAGTGAGGATTGATCCTCGACACCCGATCGCTCCTGCTTGGGCAACCGTTTCACAATGGCGGCGATCAACGCTATATAATCCGGATGGATTTACGCCCGAGGTAGTTCGCGGTCTTTATCAAGCGGCATTTGAAGAGGAAGGAGTGGAACCATGGATACGCCGGAACTTTCTCCCCACCTTCTGAAGGCCGGCGCGGAGTATCTCCGCGCGCTGGATACCCTCGGCTTGAAACCCGATGGATTGACCTGGGTTTATGATGTGGATGCGAGCAGGTTCGCGCTTTGGCTGATCTGGGCGGGCGTCGACAAGTACAGCCCGTTTGAAATCAACAAGCGCTTGTTCCGCGCCTACAACGCAGCAGCTCTTCCTCAGCTGATCGATCCCTTCTGGGTTTTTGTTATTAGTCCCAAATCTACGATGGGTAAAAACGTGAAAGATTTTGCGGCGGCCAACGCGGAGGCCGTTGAGTTCGGCGATGGTGCGCCCCCAAACACCAAGACGCTCTTCCACATCCATCGCGATTGGGTTTACCGGTTCACAAGTAGGCCCACGTCGCTAGGTCTTTTTAAGAATTGGCGGCGGTTCACTGCCACCGTCGATGCCTTGGCCGCATGAAATGCTAATTTGCAGGGCCGATCAGAGGCAAATGGCACTGGTCGGGATCAGTGCCCAAGGCCTTCATGGGGATGCCACACAAGCCCAACCAAGGCTATTGCGACATGGCGCGCGCCGCCACCCAGATGGTCGAGGAATATTGGGACGCGTGCCTTGCGCGCCTGAAGGATGATTAAGAGGGGCTTAAACGAGCTTTGAAGGCCACTTTTGACACGCCATCTGGAATTCCAGAAACTCCGATTCATGCTGTCAAAATTCCGAAAAATCGCGGCGGGCTACAGCGGCATTGCAAAACTAAAAGGGACCACATGAGAACGAACGCAAAACAGAAATTGGTGGGCCCGGAGGAACCAAGGAAATCGCCTTAGAGCGTTGTTATCGCTCAGCCTTCCTGGGTGCCTGTGCCCGCCGTACCAACACTCATACCAACACTTTTTTGGGATTGCATGGGATTTCTGTGGACGATCAGATGAGAAAGTCGAGATCGTGTCGGCCCGTAACAAACCTCGTCCAGAGATTATCCAGATCTACCTTCTTCTTGGCCGCGTAGCGAACACAGTTCCCAGTTCCGCCAGCACTGCCATCCCATAGCGCAGCTATCCTGGCGGCGTGGTCTACCATACACTGGTTCCGCTTTTCCATTGCGCGCGCTGAGAATCCGCCGCGACTGACCGTGACCACCTCGCACGCCTGTCCAAGAATTTCATGGTAGCGTTTTTGATGAGCCTCCTCCCATCGCCCTTCTTGGCCGGTGAAGGGCACCGCCGCAATGAAAGGGATGCCCAAGCTATATGCGGCGATAGCGAACGCTGTGTCCCAGCCCAAGGCCATACCAGTGATGACCCGTTCGGGTTCGACTTGAGTAAGGTAAGCGATGGCTAAAGATATTAGCTTGCGGTCTACCTTGTAGCTGTACCCACCCAGCTTGTCGGGGCGATGCCCAGTGGCGGCGACTATCACATCGCCCTCCCGATCTCAGCGGCGGCCACGACGATGGCTCGACGGGTATCGACCGCAGGGTCCCCGGACCTGGGGTATAAAATATCGCCGGCTATGAGGTGGCCGACGCCCTGAGCGATGTCCAGTTTAAGTTTGACCGCCAGCCGGAGCGCATCGCCATCATCGGTCAGCGGGGACCAGCTTTGGCCCTTCTCGATAAAGGCACCGTAGAGTCCTCCCCAACGGGTGATGGTAATGTCGGCAGCCTTCGCCGCCAGCTCCAGCAATTCGCGGTCTTCCACGTTCCTTTCCTATGCGGGTCATGCCCGCGTCTGTGGGTGTGATCTGATTCTACATCACCGCCAGAAGCATATTCAACTGATTGTGGAATATCCGACGAGCAACCGATGCCTGGACTCGGGCGGCCGTACCAACAATTTTCGACGCTGCCGGGGATAGGTGGGACTCGAACCCGTAGTAACTCAGGACTCGGAATATTAGCGGTGCAGCAGATTCGTCAACGTTTTGAATCGCTTAGGAGAATCTGAACGTTGTTGGTACGACGGCTTGTGGGTACTTTCATACCAACAATCGTACCAACATTTTTCAGGAGCGGGACCCATATCCGGTCGCTAAGCCATTGATTTTATTGGAGAAAAAAGTCGATGGTGGGCCCGGAGGGACTCGAACCCCCAACCAAGCGGTTATGAGCCGCCGGCTCTAACCATTGAGCTACAGGCCCGTCCCGGCGGGAAAGCCGGGGGCGTCGGTCAATGGCGGCCGACGGTGGGTAGCGTCTAGACGAAATCGGTTCTTCCCACAAGCGTTGCCGTATTCTCTACACAATGGCGGGCGAAGAAACGGGTCAAGGGACACAACTATCAGGAGATATTCCAGCATGTTCCACGGAAGCCTCGGCCGCCGCACTGGCGCCAGCCTCGTTGCCCTCTCGCTCGCCCTTGCCGCCGCCCTGCCGATGGCCGCAAAGGCCGAGGACACGGCCAAGCCGCGCGAAGCGACCATCGTCGTGACCGGCGAAGGCAAGGCCGAAATGGCGCCCGACATGGCGCTGATCGACCTCGGCGTCGTCAAGGACGCCAAGACCGCCCGCGAAGCGCTCGACGCCAACAACAAGGCCATGGCCGACATCCTCGCCGCGCTGAAGGAAGCCGGCATCGAGGAGCGTGACCTGCAGACCTCGGGCTTCACGATCACCCCGCAGTACCAGTATCCGCAGAGCTCGACGGGCGAGAACCCGCCGCCGATCCTGCTTGGTTTCCAGGTCACCAACACGGTGACGCTGCGCGTGCGCGATCTCTCCAAGCTCGGCGATATCCTCGACAAGGCCGTGACGCTCGGCGCCAACCAAGGTGGCGGCATCCGCTTCACCAACGACAAGCCGGACGAGGCCGTCAGCGCCGCACGCAAGAAGGCCGTGGAGAATGCCATCGCCAAGGCCAAGGAACTGACGGACGCCGCCGGCGTCGGCCTCGGCCGCGTGTTGGAAATCTCCGAAACCAGCTACCGCGCGGAGCCGATGCCGATGATGCGCGCCGTCGCCAAGGACTATGCCGAAGGTGGTTCGGTGCCGCTGGCGACCGGCGAGAATAGCTACTCCGTCGTCGTCAACGTGACCTTCGCGCTCGGCAAGTAAGCAGAGCCGCAATGCAGAACAGGAAAGGGCCGCGAACGCGGCCCTTTTCGTTTCCGGTGAAAGGCTGACGGCCTAGGGTCGCGGCACGACGGGGCCTTCCATGAGGATGGTGGGAATCGTGATATCAGGCGTCATGACGAGGGAAAGGACGTCCAGCCGCTGCAACCCCATGCCGGCATAGAAGCTTTCCGCGTTCAGCGCCGAATAGGCCTGGAAACGAACGGCGCCTTGCCCGGCTGCCGCATGGGCGCATGCATCGTAGACCAGGCGTCCGACGCCCTGGCGGACATGAGCGGGATCGACCGCGAAGTGGCGCAGATGCGCCAGCCCATCCACGAGGTCTCCCGAGCCCGGCGCGCCAAAGGTCCAGCCGCCGCAGCCGACAACACGCCCCGCCGCTTCCACGAGGTAGAAGGTGTCGGAGGCAAGCAGCGCAGGATTGGCCCGCGTTATGAGCGGCAGCACCGGCGCCAGCACGTCGGCCGCATAGGCTTCGCCCATCAGGGCCGGATAGCTGCGGGACAGCAAGGCCCCCACTGCGGAAGCATCCGCCGGCGTTGCCGTTTTCAATTTCAGGTCATGCATCATGGGCCTCCCGCGCGGGAGGATAGACGGCTTTGCCGGCGGGGCAACATCCATGCAACCGGAAAATGCAAAAACCCTCCCGGCAAGACCGGGAGGGCGGCCGTCCGCCGGCCGGGGGTGACAAGGTGGACGGTTTCCGTCAGGCGGGCGCCGGCAGGCCGGCGCGGCCCTTAACGCCAGAGTGCCGGGCAACCGCGGTCGTTCGCGAAGACGATGCGGCGGTATTCACCGCGGCGGAAGCCTTCGACCACGACCTTGCTGCGCGAGACGTCGACGACGCGGGCGCGGCGCAGGCCGAAATCGCGCGCCTTGTCGACGGCGAGGTCCGGCGAGCAGCGACCGCGGCGGCCGCCCCAGTCGCCGTGGCGGCGGTCATGGCGGCGATCCCAGCGGTCGCGTTCACGGTCGCGGCCATCCCATTCGCCATCATAGTCCTGCACCTGGAGGAAGCCGTTGCGGTAGCCGACATTGTCGATCGTCACCGAAAGATTGGCGGCGGAAGCGGCCGGAACGGCGGCAGTGAGAGCACCGAGGCCGAGGACCGCAGCAAGAATGGTCTTTTTCAGAATGGTCGTCATGGAAGCATCTCCTGTTGTTCCGGCCGAAGCGTTCTGTCCGGCGATTGAGAAGACCATATGGCGAGCCGCCTGAACGCAGTCCGAATCCGCCGTTCAGGTTGCGTTCAACTTCATGAACCGGTGAAAAGGGCGAGCCGGGTGATCACCCCGTCCTCCAGCTCGATCAGCAGGATCTTCTCCCGCGAATAGGCCGCGCCGCCGGCGGTCTTGCCGCGCGCCGTCACGCGGATCGCCACGTTGTTGCCGAGCGCATCGCTCATCACCAGCGCATCGCCATAGCTCTCGTCCGAGGCCTCGAAATGCCGGGCGAGTCGGTCACGCAGCGCGTCCCGGCCATTGTCGCTGCCCTCCCCGATGCCTGAAATGGCCACGTCCTCATGTACCCTGGCGGCGAGTGCGGAAAAATCGCGCGCATTCAGGGCCTCGATGACGGCGTGGTTGATGCTTTCGGTGTCAGCCATGGTTCTCTCCTCTCGGCGGATCGCCGCAGGAACGTTCCATCCTCAGAACGGGTTCCGTCAAGAGCCGAGATGCAGCACGATTTCGCGCCGGTGCGGCCGGTCGCGATGCTCGAAGAGGTAGAGGCCCTGCCAGGTGCCGAGCACAAGGCGCCCCTCCATGACGGGAATGCCGATGGAGACCTGCGTCAGCGCCGCCTTGATATGGGCCGGCATGTCGTCCGGCCCTTCCAGCGTGTGCGAAATCCAGCGCATGGACGGATCGTCGGCCGGCGGCACGAGGCGTTTGAAGAACTGGTCGAGATCGCGCCGGACATCCGGGTCGGCATTTTCCTGGATGAGCAGCGAGCAGGAGGTGTGGCGGACGAAGACCGTGAGCAGCCCCGTCTGCGCCTTCGTATCGCGCACGAAGCCTTCCACCTCGCGGGTGAACTCGTAGAGCCCCTGCCCCCGGGTGGCAACGGTCAGGATCGTCTGCGGCATGGCCGGCGTCAGCCGATTGCCCAGAAGAGCGTGCCGACGACGACGATGAAGACCAGGATCACGCCCATGAAGCGCGCAAGGCCGGCATTGGTGTCGGTGTTCGTGCCGACGATCGCGTAATAAAGCTCGTTCATGGCAAGTCCTTTCTGTCAGGCGGCGGCTGCGTTGATAGCGCAGCCGCCTGCCGCTCACAATGTGACGATCGCCTGGAAGCCGCCATAGATCATGCGCTTGCCGTCGAAGACATCCTTCCAGTCGTCGCCCTGCAGGCGCGGATCGGCCATGACCTTGGCGACGATCTCGTCGCGCTTCGCGCGTGATTCGTAGGTGATCCAGGAGAAGATCACGATTTCGTCATCGCTTGCCTGCACGGCGCGCGGAAACGAGGTGAGTTCGCCATAGGGCACGTCGTCGCCGACGCATTCGACATAGTCGATGGCGCCGTGCTCCTTCCACACCGCGCCCGCCGTACGCGCCATCTCCTTGTAGGCTTCGATATTGGCCTTCGGCACGGCCAGAACGAACCCGTCAGCATAGATCATGGTCGTCTCCTTCCCTGGTTGGATAGGACAAGGACGTGGGGCGGCAGCGCGATCCGACAAGGGGCGGGATATTTTTTGCAGGCCGTCAGCTCGCCCGCGTCGGATCGCCGACCTCGGCATTGAGCGCGATGGCCGCACGCACCAGCTTTTCGGCGATGACCGCGTCCACCCTGTCGCCCTCCAGAAAGGTCATCGTCGCCAGCTCGTACTTGCCGCCGGGCTTCAGGCGCGGTTCGATCTCGCATAGCCGCTTGCCACGCCAGAAGCCGCAGAGCACGCGCGCCGCCTCGGCGCGGATGAGCAGCACGGGACCGTTGGAGAAGCAGACGATGTGGCCCCATTTGATGCGCTCTTCCGGCGCGCCGGCCGCCAGCACCGCGCTGCGCAGGGCATCGACGATCTCGCGCCGCCAGCCCTCAAGCGCGGCCACATAGGCATCCGGGCTTTCCGCGGGCTTTTCCTTGCGCATCATGGTTTCCGCCTCCCCATGGCGGCAGACTATCGCGGCCGGCCCGCCTGCGCCAAGCCCCGCCGAAGCGGGCGGTTGCACCGCACGGGACGGCATGCAAGGTTTGGACGGAAACGATTGCAACGAAAGGAGATAGATGGTGCGGGATTGGTTCTGGCGTCTCATCCTCTCCTTTTCCGCCACCGGGCTGGTGCTCGGCACGCTGTTCTTCGCCGCCTCGCTGACGCCGAGCCTCCTGCCGCGCACCTATGTCACCCAGGGGCTGCTGTCGGGGGTCGCCATGGCCTGCGGCTACGGTCTCGGCGTCGCGCTGTCCGCCCTGTGGTTCTGGCTGGAACTGCCGGAGCCGAAGGATCGCGTGCGGCTCGCGCTCAAGGCGGCGGCCGGCGGCGCGTGCGCCATCGTGGCGCTCGTCTTCCTGTGGCGTACCGCGGAATGGCAGAATTCCATCCGCACGCTGATGCACCTGCCGCCCATCGAGACGGCCCATCCCTTCTATGTCGGCCTCATCGCGCTCGCCGCCTTCCTCCTGCTCTTCGGCCTCGGGCGGTTCTTCGCCTTCCTCGTCACGCTCTTCGCCAGCACCTCGCGCCGCGCGGCCCCGCGCCGGCTCTCCTATGTCATCGGCACGGCGCTGGCCGCGACGCTGTTCTGGACATTGGCCGACGGCATCCTCGTGCGCTTCGTGCTGCACACGGCCGATTCCTCCTTCCGCCGGCTCGACCAGGTGATCGAGCCGGATACGGCCGAACCGTCCGATCCGCTGAAATCGGGCAGCGCCGCCTCGCTGGTGCGCTGGGACGAGCTTGGTCGCATGGGCCGCTCTTACGTTGCGAGCGGGCCGACGGCGGCCGAGATTTCCACCTTCACCGGCAAGCCGGCCATGGAGCCGCTGCGCGTCTATGCCGGCCTCAACGCCGCCGAGACGCCGGAGGCACGGGCGAAGGTCGCCCTCGACGAACTGATTCGCGTCGGCGGCTTCGAGCGCTCGACGCTCCTCATCGTCATGCCGACCGGCACCGGCTGGGTGGATCCGGAGGGGATAGACACGGTCGAGTACCTGCACCACGGCGACATCGCCAGCGTCGCCATCCAGTATTCCTATCTCGCCAGCTGGCTTTCGTTGCTTGCCGAGCCGGACTACGGGGCGGAGGCCGCGCGCGCCCTCTTCCATGCCGTCTACGATCACTGGACGCGCCTGCCGAAGGAAAGCCGGCCGAAACTCTACCTCTACGGCCTCAGCCTCGGCGCGCTCTCCTCGGAGCAGTCGGCGGAACTGTTCGAGGTGATCGGCGATCCCTATCAGGGCGCGCTCTGGTCCGGCCCGCCCTTCCCCAGCCGCATCTGGCGCAAGATGACGGCGGACCGCAATCCCGGCACGCCCGCCTGGCTGCCGCGTTTCCGCGACGGTTCCTACGTGCGTTTCACCAGCCAGAGGAACGCGCTGCCCGAAGCCGGCGACCATTGGGGGCCGATGCGCATCGTCTATCTGCAATATGCCAGCGATCCGATCGTCTTCTACGATCCCTATGCTTTCTACCGCCAGCCCGCCTGGATGGCGACGCCGCGCGGCCCGGACGTCTCGCCGGCCTTCCAGTGGTATCCGGTCGTCACCTTCCTGCAACTGACGCTCGACATGGCGATGGCGACGACCACGCCGATGGGGCTGGGGCATGTCTATGCCGGCGAGCACTATGTCGATCCGTGGATCGCGGTGACCGACGTAACCGATTGGAGCGCGGCGGATATCGCGCGGCTGAAGGAGAAATTCCGGGCGGGGCGCTAAGGCCACTCGCCGCAGGGCAGGCTCCGGATCAAATCCACAGCGATGCCAGAGCGCTGAATGCAAAACAAAAACGCCGGGGCAAAACCCCGGCGTTCCTAGTTCCGATGCGCGAAGCCTTATTCGGCAGCGACGATCTTGCCGTCTTCCCACTTGAAGAGCGAGAAGCTCTGCGAGGTGAGGTCGCCGCTTTCGCCGTAGGTCAGCTTGCCGATAGCGGTCGGGATGGCTTCGCCGGACTTCAGCGCCGCGGTGACGGCAGCAGCATCTTCGGCGCTGCCGGCCTTCTCGATGCCGGCCTTCAGAACTTCGACGGCGGCATAGGCGTTGAGCGTGAAGGCTTCCGGCGGAACGCCCTTTTCCTTCAGCACGGCGACGGCAGCCTGCGAGTCGGGGCTCTTCAGTGCGTCGGATGCGTTGGTGAAGAGCGTGCCGGCAGCAGCCTCGTTGCCGATGGCCCAGTATTCGCTGTTGGAGAGGCCTTCGCCGCCAATGATCGTGGCGTTGACCGCAAGGTCCTTCAGCTGGCGGGCCAGCAGGCCGCCTTCCGGATGGTAACCGCCGAAATAGATGACTTCGACGCCATCAGCCTTGAGGCGGGTGACCAGCGCGCTGAAATCCTTGTCGCCGGGCGTGATCGAATCGTAGAGCGCCTCGGTGACGCCGCCCTTGTTAAGCGCGGCCTTGAAGGCATCCGCCAGACCCTTGCCGTAGGCGCCCTTGTCGTGGATCACGGCGACCTTCTTGTCCTTGAGCTTGGCAAGCACATAGCCGGCGGCAACTTCGGCCTGCTGGTCGTCACGGCCGCAGGTGCGCAGCACGTTGGTCAGGCCGCGCGCCGTCAGGTCCGGCGCCGTCGCGGTCGGGGTGACCATCAGGATGCCGTTTTCAGCCAGCACGTCGGAAGCCGGGATGGCGACGCCCGAGGTGACCGGGCCGACGACGAAGCGGATACCTTCGCCGACGATCTGGTTGGCGGCCGAAACGCCCTGCTTGGGCTCGCCCGCATCGTCCGTCAACTTCAGCACGACCTTCTCGCCGAGAATGCCGCCGTTCTTGTTGATCTCGGCAACAGCTGCTTCCGCGCCGTTCTTGACCTGGTCGCCATAGGCGGCAACGGGGCCGGTCAGCGGAGCGATGAGGCCGATGACGATATCGGCATGGGCAAGCGGCGCGAAGGCGACGGAAGCGGCGAGAAACGCTCCGGCAAAAATCTGCTTCTTCATGGTTCTTTCTCCTGAACTGGGGCCTTGGGGAGGGCCCGGTCGCAAACCGTCATGCGTCCGGACGGCGCGGGCCGAAATCCGATAACGGGACGGGACTTCCACGGTCCGGAACAATCGTGCGCGAAGGGCCGGCGTGCTGTGGATTGATTAGGCCGGAAGGCCAAAAAGCGCAACAAAATAATGCATTTGCATATCTGATAGGCGGATCACAACCGTGAATGGGACGCACTAAAGAGCAATTGAATCAAAACGGATTGTTAAGATTTACACTTTATAAATATCCGGAAATTTTGAGGATCAGCGATGCGTTGCGTATTGATCGTCGTCCTCCTGCTGCTCGCCGGCTGTGCGTCCGTTCCGCGACAGACGCAGAATGCCTGTGCCATCTTCGAGCAGCGCGACGGCTTCTTCGACAACTGGCGGCGTGCCGCCTATAGCGCCGAGCGCGAATACGGCGTGCCCGTCCCCGTGCTGATGGCGACCATCTATACGGAATCGGGCTTCCGCCATAATGCGCGCCCGCCGCGCACCTATCTGCTCGGCTTCATTCCGTGGAAGCGCCAATCGACGGCGCTCGGCTTCTCGCAGGCACTCGACGGCACCTGGAAACGCTACAAGCGCGAAACGGGCCGCTGGGCGGCCAAGCGCACGGATTTCACCGACGCCATCCGCTTCATCGCCTGGTACCACAGCCAGAGCAACCGCACGAACGGCATCGCGCTCAACGACACCTACCGGCTCTACATCGCTTATTACCATGGACATGCCGGCTACCAGCGCGGCAACTGGAGTTCGACGGCCAAGGCCGGCGCGAAGCGGGCGGCGAACATGGCCGCGAAATATTCGCACCAGTTGAAGACCTGCGGCAGCTGGTAACTCTCAGGGCCGCCGCCCGTGCAAGGGCGGCGACCTCGATCCCGGCACTTTGCGACATCGCCCGTTGCATTCGGCTCCCCCTCCTCGGCATCCACGTCTGACACGGCCCTTCATCGAGGCTGGTTAATAGCCTGCCCGACTGAGCCTCAACGCTGTATCCATCGCCCAAAACAGAAAGCCCCGCCGATAGCGGGGCTTTGAGGATGTCTTCGCGATCTCAGCGAGCGAGGCTCGAACGCAACCTGCTTAGCTGTCCAGGAAGCTTCTCAGCTTTCTGGAGCGGCTCGGGTGCTTGAGCTTGCGGATGGCCTTGGCCTCGATCTGGCGGATGCGCTCGCGGGTGACGTCGAACTGCTTACCGACTTCTTCCAGCGTGTGGTCCGTGCTCATCTCGATGCCGAAGCGCATGCGCAGCACCTTGGCTTCGCGCGGGGTCAGGCTGTCGAGGATGTCCTTCACCACATCGCGCAGACCGGCCTGCATGGCGGCTTCGATCGGCGCGGTGTTGTTGGTGTCCTCGATGAAGTCGCCCAGGTGGCTGTCGTCATCGTCACCGATCGGCGTTTCCATGGAGATCGGCTCCTTGGCGATCTTCATGATCTTGCGGATCTTGTCCTCGGGGATCTCCATCTTCTCGGCCAGGGTCGGGGCGTCCGGCTCATAGCCGAACTCCTGCAGATGCTGGCGCGAGATGCGGTTCATCTTGTTGATCGTCTCGATCATATGAACCGGGATGCGGATGGTGCGGGCCTGGTCGGCGATGGAGCGCGTGATGGCCTGACGGATCCACCAGGTGGCGTAGGTCGAGAACTTGTAGCCGCGGCGGTACTCGAACTTGTCCACCGCCTTCATCAGACCGATATTGCCTTCCTGGATCAGGTCCAGGAACTGCAGGCCGCGGTTGGTGTACTTCTTCGCGATGGAGATCACCAGGCGCAGATTGGCCTCGATCATTTCCTTCTTGGCGTCGCGCGCCTCGCGCTCGCCCTTCTGCACCATGTGCACGATGCGGCGGAATTCCGAAATGGAAATGCCCGTCTCGGTGGCGAGATTCTGGATTTCCTGGCGGATGTCGCGGATCGTCGTGTTTTCGCTCTTGGCGAATTCCTTCCAGCCGCGGGCGGCCAGATTGGCGATCGACTTCATCCAATTCGGATCGAGTTCCGCACCGTTGTACTGTTCCAGGAACGAGTCGCGCTTGACGCCGTAGCTCTCGGCCAGACGCAGCAGGCGGCCTTCGTTCTGCACGAGGCGCTTGTTGATGTCGTAGAGCTGCTCGACGAGCGAATCGACGCGGTTCTGGTTGAGCGACAGCGACTTGACGGCCGTGATCAGCTCGTCCTTGAGTTCCTTGTAGCGGCGCTCCTGGGCGGGCGAGAGCGTGCCGGTCGCCTGCAAGCGGGCTTCCACTTGCTGGTCCTGCAGCTTGCGCAGCTTCTTGTAGGTCTCGGCGATCGTGTCGAGCGTCTCCATGACCTGGGGACGCAGTTCCGCTTCCATGGCGGCGAGCGAGAGATTCGACTCGTCGTCGTCCTCTTCCTCTTCCTCCGGCGGCAGGCCTTCGCCGCCGACATTGGTGATGTCGTCGTCGTTGGCGGCCGTGCGCGGCTTGCGGTTCTTTTCCTTCTCCTCGGCCGCCTTGCGGTCGGCCTCGATCTTTTCCGGGCTCTGGAACTGCGGTGCAGCCTTCGCCTCGGGACCGGAATAGGTCGTCTCGAGGTCGATGATCTCGCGCAGCAGCGTCTGGCCTTCGTTGAGTTCGTCGCGCCAGATGATGATGGCCTGGAAGGTCAGCGGGCTCTCACAGAGACCGGCGATCATCGTTTCGCGGCCGGCCTCGATGCGCTTGGCGATGGCGATTTCGCCCTCGCGCGACAGAAGCTCGACGGATCCCATCTCGCGCAGATACATGCGCACCGGGTCGTCCGTTCGGTCGGTCGGCTCCTTCTTCTTGGCGGTCGCAAGCGCGGTGCCGCTGGACGTCGCCAGCTCCCCGCCTTCGCTGTCGCCGTCGTCGTCGCCGCCTTCGTCCTCGCCCTGGGCCGCCTCTTCGGCGTCCTCGTCCTCGATGACGTTGATGCCCATGTCGGAGAGCATGGCCATCGTGTCCTCGATCTGCTCCGAGGTCACTTCCTCGGAGGGCAGGACGGAATTCAGCTCATCCATCGTGACGTAGCCGCGCTTCTTGGCGGCCTTGATCATCTTCTTGACGGCATCATCGGAAAGATCGAGAAGAGGGCCGTCGGATGCGCCTTCGCGTTCGTTTTCGACTTCCTCGTTCTCTTTGACCTTTGTCGCCATTTATTTCGTCGCTTTCCTGAGCATCCAGTTTTCAAGCGGTTAGGGATTCCGCCGCCGACAGCCCTTCGGCATGCGCAATCGCTTATCAGCGTCCCTGACCTAACGGATTGACAATTAAATCCTGATTAACCACCGCCCGGCCCATGGGACAGTGGATATGTTGCCGAGGCAACACAATTGACATGACTTCCCGATCCGCCGTACCCATTCCTTCACAGCCAACAATGGTGATTCCCAGAATTTTCGGTTCCGTCAAGCTTTTCCGGCAAAAAAGCCGCAAAAGACTACGATTCGGCTTCGCGGACAGGGCTGTCGGCGGATCCGGGCGATTGAGCCATCATGTAGGCGCAAATCCCGGAAAGACAAGAGCCGCCGCCCAGCCCGCGCGAACCGAATCGCATGGGCTCAGAAGGAACGCCCGTCCACCTTGTTGATCGTCAATGTTTCGAGGTCGATGGCCGGGATGCAACGCAGGTTCACCGCCGCCATCCTGTTCCCCTTCGGATCACTTCCCTCGCCATAGGGCGCGATGCCGCAATTGGCGCAGAAATGATGCTGGATGACGTGACGGTTGAACGTGTAGGTCGACACGTTCTCCTTCGGCGTCGTCAGCCGCAGGTTTTCCGCGGGCACGAAGGCGAGCAGGCCGCCGCGCCGGCGGCACATGGAGCAATTGCAGTCGAGCCCGCTATCGAATTCGCCTTCCACCTCGAAGGCGACATTCCCGCAATGACAGCTTCCTTCGTATTTCATCCTCGCAACTCCTCTCAGTACCAGTCCATGACGACCTTGCCGGAATTGCCCGAGCGCATCGCCTCGAAGCCGTCCCGGAATTCGTCGATCTTGATGCGGTGGGTGATGATCGGCGCAAGGTCGAGCCCGCCCTGCACGAAGGCGATCATCTTGTACCAGGTCTCGAACATCTCGCGCCCATAGATGCCCTTCAGCGTCAGCATCTTGAAGATCACCTTGTTCCAGTCGATGCCGAAGCCGTCGGGCGCGATGCCGAGGATGGCGATCTTGCCGCCGTTGTTCATCGTGTCGATCATCGAGCGGAAGGCCGGCGGCGCGCCGGACATTTCGAGGCCGACGTCGAAGCCTTCCGTCATGCCGATCTCGTTCATGACGTCCTTCAGGTCCTGCCTGGAGGCATCGACCACATGGTCGATCCCGACCTTGCGGGCGAGGTCGAGGCGGACGGGGTTGATGTCGGTGATGACCACCTTGCGCGCGCCGGAGCGCTTGGCCACCATCGCGCCCATGATGCCGATCGGTCCTGCGCCGGTAACGAGCACGTCCTCGCCGACGAGATCGAAGGAGAGCGCCGTGTGTACGGCGTTGCCGAAGGGGTCGAAGATCGCCGCCACCTCGTCTGGCACGTCGTGCGGGATCGGCACGACATTGTGCTCGGGAATGCAAACGAATTCGCCGAAGGAGCCCGGCCGGTTGACGCCGACGCCCTTGGTGTAGTGGCACAGATGCCCGCGCCCGGCGCGGCAGTTGCGGCACTTGCCGCAGACGATATGCCCCTCGCCCGAAACGCGCTCGCCGACATGGTACTTGGTGACGGACGAACCCACCTCGGCGATCTCGCCGACGAATTCGTGACCGACGACCATCGGCACCGGAATGGTCTTCTGGGCCCACTGGTCCCAGTTCCAGATATGCACGTCCGTGCCGCAGATGGCCGACTTCCTGACCCGGATGAGCACGTCGTTCGGCCCGACCTCCGGCACCGGCACAGTCTCCATCCAGAGGCCGACTTCAGGTTTCGCTTTAACCAGCGCACGCATCATGTTCGACATGACGAAATCTCCACAAGGGATTCAGAAGACTCTTTAAATGACGCCCAGTTCACGTCCGACTTCGGCGAAGACTTGAATCGCCTTGCGAACATCCGCCTCGCTATGGGCGGCCGACATCTGGGTGCGGATGCGCGCCTGCCCGCGCGGCACGACGGGGAAGGAGAAGCCGATGACATAGACGCCCCTGGCCAGCATGCGGCTCGCCATTTCCTGCGCCAGGCTCGCATCGCCGAGCATGACGGGGATGATCGGATGCCCCTCGCCCGCCAGCGTGAAGCCGAGCTTCGTCATCTCCGCGCGGAAGAGATCGGCATTGGCATAAAGCCGCTGACGAAGCGCGTCGCCGTTGTCGATCAGGTCGAAGACCTTCAGCGAAGCGGCTGCGATGACCGGAGCCAGCGTGTTGGAGAAGAGATAGGGGCGCGAGCGCTGACGCAGCAGCTCGATCACTTCCTTGCGGCCGGTGGTGAAACCGCCCGAGGCGCCACCCAGGGCCTTGCCCAGGGTGCCGGTGATGATGTCGACCTGGCCAAACACGCCGCGGTGCTCATGCGTGCCGCGGCCGGTGCTGCCCAGGAAGCCGCTGGCATGGCACTCGTCGATGCCCAGCAGGGCGCCGTAGCGGTTCGTGATCTCGCGGATCTTGTCCAGTTGGGCGATGGTGCCGTCCATGGAGAAGACGCCGTCGGTGAAGACCAGGATGAAGCGCGCGCCCGCGGCCTGGGCGGCCTGCAGCTGCACTTCCAGATCGGCCAGGTCGTTGTGCTTGTAGCGGAAGCGCTTGGCCTTGCACAGGCGGATGCCGTCGATGATGGAGGCGTGGTTCAGCTCGTCGCTGATGATGGCGTCCTGCTCGGTGAGCAGGGGTTCGAAGAGGCCGCCGTTGGCATCAAAGGCCGCGGCGTAGAGGATGGTGTCTTCGGTGCCCAGGAAGCGGGCGATGCGCTGCTCCAGGGTCTTGTGGATGTCCTGCGTGCCGCAGATGAAGCGCACGGACGCCATGCCGTAGCCGTAGCGGTCGAGCGCCTTCCGGCCGGCTTCCGCCAGCTCCTCGTTGTCGGCAAGGCCAAGATAGTTGTTGGCGCAGAAGTTCAGCACGCGTTCACCCGAGGCAACGGCGATCTCGCCCGCCTGCTTGGAGGTGATGACGCGTTCGGACTTGTAGAGGCCGGCCGACTTGAGGCCGGCGATTTCCGATTGAAGGTGGGCGATGAAGGCGGAGGTCATGGGCACGCACTCACGGCTTTGAGACAGGGGGACGGTTCAGGCGGCGGGTTCAGGCGGCGGGTTCAAGTGGCGCTGGCCGCATAGGCGGCGAGCAGCGGTTCGAAATCCTTCATCGCCGGGAATCGTTCGTAGCTGTGCACGGCCGGCGTCGTCACCCAGCCAAGCTTCTCGCTGGTATAGGTCTCGATGAAAGGGCTGTACCAGCTGACATCGTCGAGCATGGTGGGACGAATGTTGACGAAGAAATCGAGCCCGGCGGGCCGGGTGAACATCCACGTCATGCAGTCCGGGCAGAAATGGTGTCCCGCCTCGGTGCTTGCTCCGGCGACCACCGAGTTCGCCTTCCACGACGGCGAAGCCTTTCGTGGGGATCGCGGCGCTCAGGGAATAGGCGCTGCCCGACATGCGCTGGCAGCCGGTGCAATGGCAGGCCATGGTGATCATCGGTGGCGCGCTGATGCGGATTTTCACCCGCCCGCAACGGCAGGCGCCATCGAGCGGCAGTTTCGGTCGGTCCATGGGCTCGGTTCCCCTTCCGATGACGCCGGCTGTTCTTTTTGATCGTGATGCCGGCGAATTGGCTCCACGAAGACGAGTTCTAGCGCAGCAGCGGCCTGCATAAAAGGCCGCCGCACGCTTTTCAGGAACGATCGCAGGCGATCAGCAGGAACATCGGCCGGTTGAGCTCCACCTGCCATTCCGGATGCGCCGCAAGCTGCGCCTCGCTCGGCCGCCATTCCTCGACATGACGGATGGTAAAGCCGGCGGCGATCAGCGTGTTCAGCGTCGTGCCCAGCGTGCGGTGGTGCTTGACGACCCCCTTGGCGAGCCAGTCGGTGGTGCGCGGCCCCTCGATCAGATAGCCGTCGACCGGCCAGACGGTCCGGCCGCCGATCTGCGCCCAGTCGGGCGCGGAGGGCGCCATATAGAGCGGATGTTCGATCGTGAAGACGAAGGCGGCATCAGGCACGAGCGCCGCATGGATGGTGCGCACCAGCCGCTCGAAATCAGCGACATAGTGGAAGGCGAGCGAGGAATAGGCGAAATCGAACGCGCCGGCCGGCAATTCCAGGCCGTCGAGATCGGCGATTTCGTAACGCACGGCGGCCGATGCCGTCTCGGCCCTCGCGCGGGCGATCATGTTTTCCGAGAGGTCGAGGGCAAGCACGCTGCTAGCGCCCTCCTCCGCCGCATAGCGAGCGAACCAGCCGAAACCGCAGCCGAGATCGACGACGCGCTTGCCGGCGAGAGCGGGCAGCAGCGCACGCACCGATTCCCATTCCGCCGCGCCCGCAAGCCCGTGCACCGAACGGGGAAGGCTGCTGTACCCCTCGAAGAAGGCGGGCTGGTCGTAGATGTTCTGGGCCATGGGAAAATCCTTTCTGCGGCCGGACATAGCGCCTTTTCGCCGAGGGGCAAAGCCGTGCAGTCCAGTCCCGGCGCACGCATCGGGGTTGACAGCCACGCCCTGCCCCTGTCCGGTGGCGCCACGAAAGGAGGCCGCAATGACGATCCTGGACAGGTTTTCCCAGAAGGGCCGCATCGCCCTTGTCACTGGCGCCGCGCGCGGCCTCGGCTTCGAGATCGCCAGGGCGCTGGCGGAGGCCGGCGCGCATGTGGTGGTGACGGGGCGCACGGCGGCGACGCTCGACGACGCCGTGGAAAAGATCGCGGCCGCCGGCGGCAGCGCCTCGGCCGCCGCCTTCGACATTGCCGACCGGGCCGCCCAACGCGAGACGCTGGCCGACATCGAGCGCCGTCACGGCCGCCTCGACGTGCTCGTCAACAATGTCGGCGCGCGCAATCGCCGGTCGCTCGCCGAACTGAGCGACGAGGATATCGACGAGCTGATCCGCACCGACCTTGCCGCCGCCGCCAGCCTTTCGCGCGATGCCGCCGCGCTGATGAAGCGCAACGGCCACGGCCGGCTGATCGCCGTCACCTCCATCGGCGGCCATGTCGCCATGCCCAACGATGGCATCTATCCCGCCGCCAAACACGGCCTGACCGGCCTGATGCGCAGCATGGCCGTCGAATACGGTCCTGACGGCATCACCAGCAATGCCATCGCGCCCGGCTGGTTCGCGACGGAAACCAATGCGGCCATGGCCGCCAATGACGAGCTGATGCCCTTCGTGCGCCAGCGCATCCCCGTGCAGCGCTGGGCGCGCCCCGACGAAATCGCCGGCGCCGCCCTCTTCCTCGCGAGCGACGCCGCCTCCTTCGTCAATGGACATGTTCTCGTGGTGGACGGCGGGATGACGGTTCGGATGTAGGGGGAGCCCGCTCAGCCCGCCGCTGCCGCCGCCTCCAGTGGCGCGATGTCCAGCTTGATCATCGTCAGCATGGCTTCCGTGACGCGCTTGACCTTCGCCTGGTCCGGATCGCTCATCAGCTCGCCGAGCCGCCGCGGCGCGATCTGCCAGGAAAGGCCCCAGCGGTCCCGGAGCCAGCCGCACTGCTCCACCGATCCGCCGTCTTTCAGCGCATCCCAGAGGCGGTCGAGGTCGCCCTGCGTCTCGCATTCCACCAGGATGGAAAAGCTGTGGTTGAACGGATCGAGCGGCCCGGCCTCGATCGCCATGTAGCGCTGGTCGCCGAGGGTGAAGCTCGCGATCTTGACGCTGCCGGGCGGCCCGCTCGGCGTTTCGGCCGGCAATGCCGAAACCCAATGGACCGAGGAACCGGGAATGAGCGAGGCGTAGAAGCCGATGGCGGCCTCCATGTCCTTCTCGAACCAGAGATGCTGCGTGACTTTCATCGTACCATCCTCCGTGATGATCTGGAGCAAGGACGAAGCACGGCCGAACGTTCCGACACCGCGCTGAAATTTAACCGATGAAGTCGTCGATCACCGCCAGGAAGGCATCGCCGAACCGGTCGCGCTTGGAAACGCCAATGCCCGGAATATCCAGAAGCTCTTCCCGGTCGCGCGGGCGCTCCTTGGCGAGCGCGATGAGCGTCGTGTCCGGGAAGACGACATAGGGCGGCACGTCGAGATCCTTGGCGATGGAAAGCCGCTCGGCGCGCAACAGCTCGAACAGCTCGCGGTCGGAGCCGGCAAGATTGGAGCGCTCGCGCGCGGCGGGCGAGCCGCCGGCCTTCGCCTTGCGTCCCGTCTGCGGCCGGTCCTTGCGGAACAGCACCTCCCGCTCGTGGCGGAAGACGGCGCGCGCCTCCGGCTCCAGCTTCAGGGCGCCGAAGGCGGAGTGATCGACGCTGATGAGGCCCATGGACAGCAACTGCCGGAAGATCGACTGCCAGACGCGCGGCGCGATATCCTTGCCCGCCCCGAAGACCGGCATTTCCGTATGGCCGAAGCGCTCGGTCTTCTCGTTGACCGCACCCAGCAAAACATCGATGACATGCCCGGCGCCGAACCGCTCGCCGGTGCGGTAGACGGCGGCGAGCGCCTTGATGGCCGCCTCCGTGCCGTCCCAGGTCTCGACCGGGTTGCGGCAGGTATCGCAATTGCCGCAGCCGCCGGCATGGGTTTCGCCGAAATGGGCGAGGATCGCCTTGCGCCTGCAGCCGGCCGTCTCGCAGATGGCGAGCAGCGCCATCAGCTTGGCGCGCTCGATGCGCTTGATCTCGTCGGCGGCCCCGCCTTCGTCGATCATGCGGCGCTGGTTCACCACATCGGCCAGGCCGTAGGTCATCCAGGCGTCGGCGGCGGCGCCGTCGCGGCCGGCGCGGCCGGTCTCCTGGTAGTAGCTCTCGATGTTCTTGGGCAGGTCCAGATGGGCGACGAAGCGCACATCGGGCTTGTCGATGCCCATGCCGAAGGCCACCGTGGCGACGAGGCAGAGATTTTCTTCCTTGAGGAAGGCGTCCTGGTTGGCATCGCGCACCGCACGGTCGAAGCCCGCGTGATAGGGCAGCGCGCGAATGCCCTGCGTGTTCAGCCACTCCGCCGTGTCCTCCACCTTGGCGCGCGACAGGCAATAGACGATGCCGCTCTCGCCTTGGTGGCGCGACAGGAAGCGCAGGAGCTGCTGGCGCGGCTGGTCGCGCTCGGCAATCTCGTAGGCGATGTTGGGACGGTCGAAGCTGGTCGTGAAGACCTCGGCCTCCTCCAGCCCCAGACGCTCGATGATGTCGTCGCGCGTATGCGGATCGGCCGTCGCCGTCAGCGCGACGCGCGGCACGCCGGGGTAACGCTCCCCGAGCAGGCCGAGCGTGCGGTATTCCGGCCGGAAATCGTGCCCCCATTGCGAAACGCAATGCGCCTCGTCGATGGCGAAGAGCGCGATGCGCGCGTCCGCCACGAGCTCGGCGAAGCCATCGGTGACGATACGCTCCGGCGTCACGTAGAGCAGGTCGAGGTCGCCGGTGCGCATGGCATCGCGCACGGCGAAGAATTCCTCGCGCGACAGGGAGGAGTTGAGCGCCGCGGCCTTCACGCCAAGCTGCTTCAGCGCCTCCACCTGATCGCGCATCAGCGCGATCAGCGGCGAAATGACGATACCGACGCCCTCGCGGCAGAGCGCGGGGATCTGGAAGCAGAGCGACTTGCCGGCTCCCGTCGGAAAGAGAACGACGGCGTCGCCCCCTCCTGTCACGCGTTCCACCACCGCTTCCTGCTTGCCGCGAAAGGCGTCGTAGCCGTAGACGCGCTTGAGCACGTCGAGCGGTTTTGCCCGGGGTGCATCGAACAACCGGGAGACGGGGCTGAGGGATTTGGCTTGAATCATGATCGACTTTTCCTTGCCCCTATTCTGGCCAAGCCCGGGACCTGCGGCAACCATCCAGCGGTCACGTTTTGCACTCACGCACAATGTTCTTGATTTGTTCATGTTTCGCGGTAAATTGCAAAGGATCGCAAGGGAGGAAAAAGCGATGGAAGTCTATGCAACGCTGGGCGCTACGGACGCCGCCGCGACAGCAACATTCTACGACGCCGTGCTCTCGACCATCGGCTGGGCAATGCAGTCCGAATTTCCGGGCTGGCGCAGCTACACCAGGGGCGGCGGCGAGGACGGCTTCAAGCTCTGGCTGTGCACGCCGTTCGATGGCGAACCGGCCGGTGCCGGCAACGGCACCATGATCGGCTTTCCCGCCGTTTCGCACGAAGAGGTGCAGGCGTTCCACGCGGCCGCCCTTGCCCACGGTGGCACGGACGAAGGCGCGCCCGGCCCGCGGCCGCATTACGGACCGAACTGGTACTCCGCCTATGTGCGCGATCCCTCGGGCAACAAGCTCTCCATCGTCTACGACAACTGAGAGGCCTTGAGAGGGGTCTACTTGCCCGCAGGCCCCTTCACGCGGCCGGAGAGCACGCCGAAGCCCTCGATGATCGCTTCCTGGTTCTCCATGCGCACGGTCTCGAGCTGCACCTCCTGCAAGGCGCGCAGGATCTGCGGCACACGCTCGCCGTCGCCCTCTTCCGTCGCCAGCGCCAGTTCACGCTCCAGTTCGCGGCGCTGCCACAAAAGGGCGCGCGTGCGCTTGTGCAGGGCGAGCGCCTGGAGATAGCCTTCGCGGGCATCCTCCGGCGCAGCCTCCGCGGTGGCGATCCACAGGCGGGAATTGCGGATCTGCTGTTCGAGGCCCTTCAGCAGCGTGTCGAACCCGGCCGCCTCCAGCTCCTCGACCAGCCGGTCGCGGTCGAGCCGGGTGCCGATGGAACCGGCAATGCCGAGCAGCGAGGACCACAGACGCTGCAGGTCGCGATTCTCGTATTCGATGATGGCGATTTCATCGTAATCGCTGAAGAACAGGCCGGGATGGTTGACGACGGTCAGCGCCAGCACGCTCTCCCGCAGGGCGGGTAGCTCCTGTGCGCCGCGCACCAGCGCCGAGCGCGCCAGCCGGTCGGAAATGCCCGACGGCACGGCATTGCCCTGTGGCGCGCCACGGCCACCACCCCTGCCCGGCCGACCGCCGGAAAAGCCGCCGCCGCCCGACCGCGGGGCGGGGCGGAAGAAGGCGTTGAGACGGTCGCGCATATCCTGCTGGTAGTGACGGCGCACGTCCTCGTCGGCGATGGCGGCGGTGATCTGGCGCAGGCGCGCCTCCAGCTCGGCGCGGCTTTCCGGCGTGTCGAGCGTGGAACCCTGCACCTCACGGTTCCAGATCATGTCGGCCAGCGGCCGTGCATTGGCCAGCACCTTGTCAAAGGGCGCGCGGCCTTCGTGGCGCACGAGATCGTCCGGGTCCTTGCCGTCGGGAAGCAGCGCGAAGCGCACCGTGCGTCCCGGCTTGATGAAGGGAAGCGCAAGGTCGGCGCCGCGGTTCGCCGCGCGAATGCCCGCCCCGTCGCCATCGAAGCAGAGCACCGGCTGGGGTGTCATCTTCCAGAGCAGGTCCAACTGGTTTTCGGTCAGCGCGGTGCCGAGCGGAGCCACGGCATTCTCGATGCCCGCCTGGTAGAGGGCGATCACATCCATGTAGCCTTCGACGGCGATGATGGTGCCGGCGCCGTCGGCCCCCTGGGCGCCCTTGCGCGCACGGGCATGATTGTAGAGCACGCTGCCCTTGTGGAAGAGCTCGGTCTCGTTGGAATTGAGATATTTCGCCGGCGCATCCGGCGACATGGCGCGGCCGCCGAAGGCGATGACCTTTTCGCGCACCGAGAGGATCGGAAACATGATGCGGTCGCGGAAGCGGTCATAGGAAACGGGGATATCGGGCCCGTGCACGACGAGGCCGCAGGCCTCGATCGCCTCCTTCGGCACGCCCTTGCCCGCCAGGAACTCCTTCAGCGCGTTGCGGCTCTCCGGCGCATAGCCGAGACGGAAGGTCTCGATGGTGCGGCCGGTCAGCCCGCGGTCGCGCAGATAGGCGCGCGCCTTCGCGCCGCCCGGCGTCTGCAACTGATCCTGGAAGAAGCGCGCCGCCATTTCCATGACCTCGACAAGGCCCATGCGCTCCTTCTCGCGCTGCTCGGCCTGCGGGTCCGGCTGGGGCATGGCGACGCCGGCAAGATCGGCGATCTGCTGCACGGCCTCCGGGAAGGACAGCCCGTCGAGATCGGTGAGGAAACGGAAGTGATCGCCGGAAACGCCGCAGCCGAAGCAATGGTAGCGGCCCTTGCGGTCCTCGCAATGGAAGCTCGGCGACTTCTCGCCGTGGAACGGGCAGCAGGCCCAGTAGTCACCGCGCGACACATTGGTCTTCTTGCGATCCCAGGTCACACGCCTGCCGATCACGTCCGAAATCGAAACGCGGTCGCGAATCTCGTCTAGGAAAGCATTGGAAAAGCGCATGGGTACCTCGGTCGAGGTCCATATAACCATGCCGGCGGCCCGCCGCCAGTCTTACCGCCCCGCCCACAGCAATTCACAGGGCAGCAGTCAGAAACCCATGTCCGGCGCATAGAAGCAGCGGGGCGTATCCTCGGTCGGAAAAAGGCAGAGATGGTATTCGCCGTCCTGCGATGGACGCGCCGCTGTCTGCGGCAGGCGGAAGACGTGAGGACGGGTGGCGAGCCGGTGATCGCCAGGCGCCAGCGTCACCTGGAAGCCGCCGCCGATGATGCGCACGGTGGTCGCGGGAATCCTCTGGCAATCGCCGTTGTGGCTGTTGCCGTTGCAGCAGAACCGCGCGTATTGCCAGCCGCCCGGCGCATCATGCGCAAGCACCGGGCCAGCGAGAAGCGGCAGGACGGGCAGAAGGAAGAATAGGCGCATCGGCTCGGTCTCCGTTTCGGGAACGGCCACCGGACGGACTCTGACGCATATACATTCCGGCGGCATCGCATGCACTTCGCCGGGGCGGGCCGATGCGCGGACCTTGCCGCATCGTCAGGCTCCTGTTCACGCCGCAGAGGGCGCTATTCATGCCGCATAACGGTGCGCGCGGGTTTGGTTCCACTTGGGGCGGAAGCGCAAAACAGAAAGGGCGGCCGAAGCCGCCCTTTCGCCGAAATGTCTGCTGCCGAATTACTTCAGCAGCTCCTTCACCATGCCGGAGGCCTTGGCGAAGTCCATCTGGCCGGGATAACGCTCCTTGAGCACGGCCATGACCTTGCCCATGTCACGCAGGCCCTGCGCGCCGATCTCGGGGATGGCGGCGGCGATGATGTCCTTCATCTTGTCCTCGGAGATCTGCTCGGGCAGGAAGCTCTCGATGACCTTGATTTCCTCGCGCTCCTGGGCGGCGAGTTCCGGGCGGGCGTTGTCGGCGAAGATCTTGGCGGATTCCTCGCGCTGCTTGATCATCTTGGCGAGGATCTGCAGCAGTTCGTCATCCTCCACAGGCCCCTTGCCGGCGCCGCGGTTGGCGATGTCGCAGTCCTTCAGCTTGGCCTGGATCAGGCGCAGCGTGGAAACACGACAGGCGTCCTTGGCCTTGAGTGCATCCTTCAAGGCGTTTGCGATGGTCTCGCGCATCATTTTCTCCATTGAAGGCCATCCGCGACCGGAGGGCGGCGGGGCCTTGATCATCGTTCGATTGTGCATGCTCATAGACCGGCGGAGGGCCTGCCGGCAAACGGATTGCGCAAGCAATTGATTTTCAACGCTTTATAATTCCACGCAATCCACAGGCAACGGTTGACCCCGTCATCCGCTTTGTCTATTTTCCGGCACCTGCACGAAAATTGGCAATCAGGGCGAACCAACGCGGGTTTCCGCGCGCCTTTGCCTGCGATCTTAAATGGTGCCCGGCTCAGCGGCTTTCAAGCCCATGCCCGGCGCCGGAAACGGGATGACTATGACCTCGACCCCCGCATGGACCACTGAAAAGCCGACCGCCCTGCTCGTCCTCGCCGACGGCACGGTGATCGAAGGCAAGGGCATCGGCGCCACCGGCAAGGTGACGGCGGAAGTCTGCTTCAACACGGCGCTGACGGGCTACCAGGAAATCCTGACCGACCCCTCCTATCTCGGCCAGATCGTCACCTTCACCTTCCCGCATATCGGCAATATCGGCGCCAATGACGAGGACATCGAGGACCTGACGCCTGCCGCCCGCCACGGCGCGGTCGGCACGATCTTCAAGGCCGACATCACCGACCCCTCGAACTACCGCTCGGCCAAGCACCTCGACGCCTGGCTGAAGGCGCGCGGCATCATCGGCCTCTCGGGCATCGACACGCGCGCCCTGACGGCCTGGATCCGCGAGAACGGCGCGCCGAACGCCGTCATCGCCCATGACCCGAACGGCGTCTTCGACATCGAGACGCTGAAGGCCGAGGCCAAGGCCTGGAGCGGTCTCGTCGGGCTCGACCTCGCCAAGGTCGCCTCCTCCGGTCAGTCCTCGCGCTGGAGCGAAAAGCCCTGGGTCTGGAACGAGGGCAGCGCCGAGCTTTCCGACAGCGATGCCAGGTACCATATCGTCGCGCTCGACTACGGCGTGAAGCGTAACATCCTGCGCCTCTTCGCCGGCCTCGGCTGCAAGGTCACCGTCATGCCGGCGACGACGAGCGCCGAAGAGGTGCTGGCGCAGAAGCCCGACGGCATCTTCCTTTCCAACGGCCCGGGCGACCCGGCGGCAACCGGCGAATATGCCGTGCCGGTCATCAAGACGCTGATCGAGACCGGCATTCCGGTCTTCGGCATCTGCCTCGGCCACCAGATGCTCGGCCTCGCCGTCGGCGCGACCACCGAGAAGATGCACCAGGGCCATCACGGCGCGAACCATCCGGTGAAGGACCACACGACCGGCAAGGTCGAGATCGTCTCGATGAACCACGGCTTCGCCGTCGCCTCCTCGTCCCTGCCGGAAGGCGTCGAGGAAACCCACGTCTCCCTGTTCGACGGCACGAATTGCGGCCTGCGCCTTGTCGGCAAGCCGGTCTTCTCCGTCCAGCACCACCCGGAAGCCTCCCCCGGCCCGCAGGACAGCCACTATCTCTTCCGCCGCTTCATCAATCTCGTGCGCGAGAAGAAGGGCGAGGACGCTATTCCGGAACGCGCCTGAGCGTTCCACCGGCCTCTAAAACGAAAGGCCCGGCTGCCGATGGCAGCCGGGCCTTTTTCTTGCACAAGACCACCTCAGTCGACGAAGACCTCGCGGCGCAGCAGCTCCCAGCTTTCCTTGTCCGGGGCCACCAGCAGGCCGCCTTCGACATGATCAGGCCTGTAGGCCGAACCATCGAAGCGGGCGGCATAGGCGCCGGCTTCCTGGGCGATCAGCGTGCCGGCAAGATGATCCCAGGGCATCAGCTTGTTGTACATGAGATAGTGCAGGTGGCCGGCGGCGAAGGTGCGGTATTCGTGCGCCGCGCAGCGATAGTTGGAGACGAAGGCCACCTTGGCGAGATTGCCGAGGATGCGGGCGCGGCGCTCGCGGTCGAGGAAGCTGGTCGACGCCATGCCGGTCATCGCCTCGAGCGGCGCAGCACCCCGCGCCTTGAGGCGCACGGCCGGACGGTGATCGCCGGTCTGCCAGGCGCCGCCGCCCTTTTCGGCCATGACGAAATCGTCGCCCATCGGATCGTAGATGATGCCGCCGACCGTCTCGCCGCCGGAGACGATCGCCGCCATGACGCCGAAGAGCGGCACGCCGGCCGCGAAATTGAAGGTGCCGTCGATGGGGTCGACGACGATGGCGAGCTCAGCCTCCGCCAGCTTCGGCAGCAGCGCCGGATCGGCCGCGACGGATTCCTCGCCGACGAAGAGCACGCCGGGAAACTGCGCCGTCACCTCGCGCTTGATGAAGCGCTCGGCCGCCTCGTCAGCCGCCGTCACCAGGTCGTTCGCGTCCGCCTTGGTGCGGATGTCGCCCTTGCCGAGTGCGCGAAAGCGCGGACGGATTTCCGCCTCGGCCGCCTGTGCAAGCACAAGCGCGAGGGCATTGATGTCAATCGTCGTCATGGGGCCTTACCGTTTCGAGGGAGGAGAAATCGAAAAGCTTGGGATCGAGAAGATGGGACGGATTGGTGTGGCCGAGGGCGCGCAGCATGGCGTCCTTGCGGCCCGGCATGCGCGTCTCGATATCGGCCAGCATCGCCTTCATCGCATTGCGCTGGAGACCGTCCTGCGAGCCGCAGAGGTCGCAGGGAATGATCGGAAACTGCATGGCGGCGGCAAATTTCGCCAGATCGTCCTCCGCCGCATAGGCAAGTGGACGCAGCACCATGAGGTCGCCCTCGTCGTTCAGGAGCTTCGGCGGCATGGCGGCAAGCCGCCCGCCATGGAAGAAGTTCATGAAGAAGGTCTCGAGAATGTCTTCCCTGTGGTGACCGAGCACCAGCGCGTCGCAGCCCTCCTCCCGGGCGATTCGATAAAGATTGCCGCGCCTGAGGCGCGAGCACAGCGAGCAATAGGTCGCCCCCGCCGGCACCTTCTCCTTCACGATGGAATAGGTGTCGCGATATTCGATGCGGTGCCGGATGCCGATGGATTTCAGGTAGTCCGGCAGGACGTGCTTGGGAAAATTCGGCTGTCCCTGGTCGAGGTTGCAGGCGACCAGTTCGACCGGCAGCAGGCCGCGCCATTGCAGATCCATCAGCAGCGCCAGAAGGCCGTAGCTGTCCTTGCCGCCCGAGAGGCCGACGAGCCAGCGCTTCTGGCCCTTCAGCATGGCAAAGTCGTCCATCGCCTGCCGCACCTGCCGTAGCAGGCGCTTGCGCAGTTTGTTGAAGGAGACGCTGGAGGGCGCATTCGCGAAGAGCGGATGGCGGCCGTCGTCCGGGGTGTCGTCTTCGGTCTGGTCGAAAGCGAGGGTCATGCGGCTGCAATGCCCCGAACGGCCGGCACAATCAAGCCCCGAAGACCGACCAGCCGGTGCGCGCCGCCAGCATTTCCAGCGCCAGCGAGCCAAGCAGGGAGTTGCCGTTCGCATTGAGGCCCGGCGACCAGACCGCAACGGCAGCCTTGCCCGGTGCCACCGCAAGAATACCGCCGCCCACGCCGCTCTTGCCCGGCAGGCCGACGCGATAGGCGAAGTCGCCGGAACCGTCATAATGGCCGCAGGTGAGCATGAGGGCGTTGATACGCCGCGCCCGAAGATGCGAGACGACCCGGTGGCCGGTGAGCGGATTGGTGCCACTATTGGCGAGGAACAGCCCTGCCCGCGCAAGCTGCCGGCAGCTCATCGCCAGGGCGCATTGATGGAAATAGACACCGAGCACCAGTTCGGCCGCATGGTCGAGCTTGCCATAGGAGCGCATGAAATTGGCAAGCGCATAGTTGCGGAAACCCGTTGCCTGCTCGGAGCGCGCTACGGCCTGGTCGACGATGATGTCGTCCTCGTCGGCAAGATAACGCAGGAACCGAACGACCTCGCCGATTGCCTCCTTCGGCGTATGGCCGGCCAGCACGAGGTCGGTGATGGCGATGGCGCCGGCATTGATGAAGGGATTGCGCGGAATGCCGCCTTCATGTTCGAGCTGGACGATGGAATTGAAGGCCGAACCGGAGGGTTCGCGGCCGACCCGCTTCCAGATCGCCTCGCCATGCTTGCCGAGCGCCAGCGTGAGGGTGAAGACCTTGGAGATGCTCTGGATGGAGAAGGGCTCGTCCGCATCGCCGGCAAGATGCACCGCGCCGTCGACCGTCACCACCGCGATGCCGAACTTCTGCGGGTCCACATGGGCAAGCTGCGGAATATAATCGGCAACCTTGCCCTCGCCGCGCCGCGGCGACAGGCCGGCGTGGATTTCATCGACGATTGCCTGCAAGTCCATCCCGCTGTTCTCCCAAAAAAAAAAGCCGCCAATCTCTTGGCGGCTTTTCCAGATTACGCAAGGTGTCGCCCGCGAATTAACGCGAGTAGAATTCGACGACCAGGTGCGGTTCCATGACGACCGCGTACGGAACGTCGGAGAGAACCGGAATGCGAACGAAGGTCGCAGTCATCTTGTTGTGGTCGGCTTCGATGTAGTCCGGAACGTCGCGTTCAGCCAGGCCGACGGATTCGAGAACCGTCACGAGCTGCTTGGACTTTTCCTTGACTTCGATGACGTCGCCCGGCTTGCAACGGTAGGAACCGATGTTGACGCGGACGCCGTTGACCTTGACGTGGCCGTGGTTGACGAACTGACGGGCAGCAAAGACCGTCGGAACGAACTTGGCGCGGTAGACGATCGCGTCGAGGCGCGATTCGAGCAGGCCGATCAGGTTCTCCGGGGTGTCGCCCTTGCGGCGGGCAGCTTCTTCGAAGATCGCGCGGAACTGCTTCTCGCGGATGTCGCCGTAGTAGCCCTTCAGCTTCTGCTTGGCGCGGAGCTGAACACCGAAGTCCGAAAGCTTGGACTTGCGGCGCTGGCCGTGCTGGCCCGGGCCGTATTCGCGGCGGTTGACCGGGGACTTCGGACGGCCCCAGATGTTTTCGCCCATACGGCGGTCGATTTTGTACTTGGATGCAGCGCGCTTGCTCATCGCATTTCCTCTTGGTCTTGTTATCGCCCGCCCGTTGCCGGACCGGCTGAAGGAAACACGCCCTCCTCTGAACCTTTCGGGTTCCGACAGGCTTCTCACGATCGCGACCGGAGAATCCACGGGACATGTCAAATGAAACACCGGACATTGCTGCCCGGCGTTGGCGGGCTCATTAGGGGAGTTTTACAAAACTGTCAATGAGCAAAGCCCGGAAAATCCGCCTATTCCGCCGCATCGCGGTGGGAATCGGCAAGGTCCGGCCCGTTGGCGTCACCCGGCAGCGTCTCGCAGGCAAGATCGGGGAAAGCGACAATGCGGTGACCGGCAAGATCGCTGTGCACGACGACCAGCCCCTGCTCCTCGAAATAGCCGAGAAGGCGGCGCGCACGGCGCGCCGAATGGGTGCCATAGGCCCGCGCGATCCGCGCATCCGAGGGGCAGGCAAGCCCGCGCACCGCCGCCTGCGCGACGAGCAGGAACACGCCCTGCAGGTCCTCGGTGACGCTGCGGGACAAATCGAGCGCCCGCGCCCATATCTCCGTCGCCGCCGTCTCGGCATCGACGCCGGAGCGCGCGACCGCCATCTTCCGCCGGAATGCCGGAAGGGAGAGTGGCGCGCCGGGCACACGGCGGATACGGCAGCGCACGAGGAAATCCTGGAACAGTTCCGCGTCAGCCCGGAAGGCCGCCTCGGGATTGGCGAGGATCTCGGCGAGCGCCTGGTCGAGCAGGCTTTCGCGCTCCTCGGCTGAGATCTCCGGCGCAGGCGCCTTCGCCTCGGCCTGCATCGGCTCCGGCCGGGCGCGGGAAAGTTCGGCGAGAATGTCCGTCGTCGGGCGTGGCGCGGGCGGCGCGCGGCGCACGAGGGGGCGTGTGAACTCGTCCGGATCGGGCGTGAAGATCAGGTCTTCCACGTCCTGCGGCGCATCGGGCAGCGGCATCAGCTTGGGGCTGGTGGAGCGGGCGGAGGTCTCCACCGCGCCGATCGTCACCGGCAGCGGACGGCGCGACAGCGCCGGGCCGAGCGCGACGAAGGAGCCGCGCGGCAGGTCGCGGAACATTTCCGCCTGCCGCCGGTCGAGGCCGAGGAGATCGGCGGCACGCGCCATATCGATATCGAGGAAGGTGCGGCCCATCAGGAAGTTGGAGGCTTCGGCGGCGACGTTCTTGGCGAGCTTGGCGAGGCGCTGCGTGGCGATGACCCCGGCAAGGCCGCGCTTGCGGCCGCGGCACATCAGATTGGTCATCGCGCCGAGCGAAAGCTTTCGCGCCTCTTCCGAAACCTCGCCGCTGACGGCGGGCGCGAAGAGCTGCGCCTCGTCGACGACCACGAGCACCGGATACCAGAAGTCCCGGTCCGCATCGAAGAGCGCGTTGAGGAAGATGCCGGCCGCCCGCATCTGCTCGTCGGCCTCCAGGCCCTCGAGCGAGAGCACGCAGGACACGCGGTGCTGGCGGATGCGGTTCGCGATGCCGACGAGCTCGGCCTCCGTGCGTTCGCCGTCAACGACCACATGACCGAATCGGTCGGAGAGCGTGACGAAGTCACCTTCCGGATCGATGATGACCTGCTGGACCCATTGTGCGGACTGTTCGAGCAGGCGGCGCAGGAGATGCGACTTGCCCGAGCCCGAATTGCCCTGCACCAGGAGACGCGTTGCCAGCAGTTCCTCGATATCGAGCTTGGCCGGTGCGCCGCCCTGCACCGTTCCCATGTCGATGCCGACCTTCATCCCGTTCCTCGTTCCTGAAAAATCCGACTCGCCCGGCCGCCACCGGGTAACCGGAGAGCCCTAACACGAAATCCCCGCCCGTCACGCCCGGCTTTTGAAAAACCCACAGGGAAAGCCGCGTCAGACGACGCGCAGCCCAAAACCCTGCATCAGCCGGCGGGTCGCAAAGTCCGGCGTGCCGGAGGTGAAGACGGCGATGTCTTCGCCAGGGGCGATGGTTTCGAGCGGGGGCACGAGGCGGCGGGCCTGGCGCGCGATGGCCTCGGCAGGGTCGAGCCAGTCGACCGGCCAGGGCGCGAGCTTGCGAAAGAGGTTCGCCATGAAAGGATAGTGCGTGCAGGCGAGCACGACGATGTCGGTCTTGCGGCCCATCTCGTCGACGAAGCAGGGAATGATCTCGGCGCGCACGGCTTCGTCGGACAGCGTCTCGCCGCGGATATAGGCCTCGGCCATGCGGGCGAGGTTTTCCGAACCGACGAGGCGCACGTCGCACTGGCTGGCGAAGGACTGGATGAGATCGCGCGTATAGGCGCGCTTGACGGTGCCAGGCGTCGCCAGCACCGAGACGAGGCCGGAGCGGGTGCGCTCCGCGGCCGGCTTGATGGCCGGCACGGTGCCCACGAAGGGCATGTGCGGAAAGGCGGCGCGCAGGTCGCTGCCGACGAGCGTGAAGGCCGTGTTGCAGGCGATGACGCAGACTTCCGGATCGTGCTCGTTGAGGAGCCTGCGGAAAAGATCGACGATATGCGCCTTCAGCGCCGGCTCTTCCCAGCCGCCATAGGGAAAGCCCGCATCGTCGGCCACATAGGTGAAGTGCCGTTCCGGCATCAGCACGCGGGCCTCACGCAGCACGGTGAGGCCGCCGATGCCGCTGTCGAACATGAGAACCGGTTTCGCGCCGGTCCCGTTGCCGGAGAGAAAACCGGTCGCCGCGTTTTCTGGAAAGGCTCTATTCGCTGTCACGGGGCACCTTGGGCCGGCGGTTGCGGGTGCGGTTCGGGTTGGTCGCCCCGCGCGGCGATTCCCGGGTGAAACGGTCGAGGCAGGAAACGATGCCGCGCAGCACCTGGATCTCCGTGCCGGTGAAGGACGGACGCGTCAGGATGGCGCGCAGGTTCTCCACCAGTTTGGGCTTTTTTTCGGCGGGCCGGAAATAGCCGCGCGCATCGAGCGTTTCTTCCACATGGTCGAAGAGGCCCTGCAGCTCTTCCTTCTTGGCCGGGCGCTGCGGCAGCGCATCGAAGGGCGTGTCCTCGACGGAGGCAAGGCCGCTCTTCATCCACTCGTAGCTCATCAGGAGCACGGCCTGGGCAAGGTTCAGCGAGGCGAAGGCGGGATTTACCGGGAAGGTCACCAGCTCGTCGGCAAGGGCGATTTCCTCGTTGGTAAGGCCCGTGCGTTCACGGCCGAAGAGGATGCCGGTCTTCTGCCCGTCCCGGAAGCGAGTGCGCAGGTCGTCCGCCGCCACGACCGGAGACCGCACTTCCTTGTAGCCGTAGCGGTCGCGCGCGGTCGTCGCATAGACGAATTCGAGATCGGCGACCGCCTCTTCCAGCGAGGGATAGACCTTCGCCGCCTCGATGACGTGATCGGCCTTGCTGGCGGCGGAGATGGCCTTCTCGCTCGGCCAGCCGTCGCGCGGGTTGACGAGGCGCAGTTCCGCCAGCCCGAAATTCGCCATGGCGCGTGCCACCATGCCGATGTTTTCACCGAGTTGCGGATGAACGAGAATGATCGCCGGTCCTTCGGCGATCAGCGTGCGTTCGCTGTTCGTGCCTGCCATGCCCATAGGTCCCTAGAAAGATGGGGTCTCACTGGCACAATCGGCCGGAAATGAAAAGTCCGCGGCCTATTCGACGCTCTCATTGCCACCGGTCTCGCCCTTCGCGCCGCTTTCCGCAAGCTCGACCATCTCCTTCTTCAACGAGGCGCCATCCTCGAAGCTGGAGCGTTCGATATCGTCGATGACCGCGTGGCCGTCCTCCTCGATCATCCTGAAGACCAGCTTTTCCGGCTGCCAGTCCGACGCGCGCTCACCGAAACAATGGCTGTTGTCGAAGGTGACGGTCACCTCCTCCGCGCCGTTCACCGGCTGGCCCTCGGCCGTCGTGACATCCTTCAGCGCGCAGCCGTCCTGCCCACCGATGATCGGGTCGTAGTCGAAGGGCGAGCCGCCGTCGTCATAGGCCGGGTACTTCGCGGCCGCGCGGTACTTCTCAACGAAATCCTTGCTGTAGAGGCGCTTGAGGAAATCCTCGGAGAAGTAGTCGACATAGGGTGGCGGCGTATCCGTGTCCGAGCCCATGTCCTGCCAGTTGCTCGTCGCCGCCGTCATGATTTCCGCGACCGGCGCCTTGAAATCGGCAGCCTTAGCGGAAACGGGAAGCAGAAGGGCGAGCGCAACGAGACCGAAACGCGACATCATATTCTCCATTGGATGACGGCAGGCCCGGACAGACCTTTCAGCGAACCTTCCTGGAACGCAATTTGGGCGAAACTTATTCCGCTGCGGCGCGAAAATAAACCGCCTCAGCCATTGGTCGGCTTTGCCTTCCCGGCCACGAGTGCTATAGGGCCAAACGGTTCTTTCAAGTCCACGATCCGGGGCGCAAAGCCCCTACAAGCACGAGGCTCCCCATGGCAAAGATCAAGGTCGCCAATCCCGTCGTCGAACTCGACGGCGACGAGATGACGCGCATCATCTGGCAGTTCATCAAGGAAAAGCTGATCCATCCCTACCTGGATGTCGACCTTGAATACTACGATCTCGGCATGGAGAACCGTGACGCCACCAACGACCAGGTGACGATCGACGCGGCGAACGCCATCAAGAAGCACGGCGTCGGCGTCAAGTGCGCCACCATCACGCCGGACGAAGCCCGCGTCGAAGAATTCAAGCTGAAGAAGATGTGGAAGTCGCCGAACGGCACGATCCGCAACATCCTCGGCGGCGTCATCTTCCGTGAGCCGATCATCTGCAAGAACGTGCCGCGCCTCGTTCCGGGCTGGACCAAGCCGATCATCGTCGGCCGTCACGCCTTCGGCGACCAGTACCGCGCCACCGACTTCAAGTTCCCCGGCAAGGGCAAGCTGACGATGAAGTTCGTCGGCGAGGACGGCAAGGAAATCGAATACGACGTCTTCGACGCGCCGTCCGCCGGCGTCGCCATGGGCATGTACAACCTCGACGATTCGATCACCGAATTCGCCCGCGCCTCCTTCAACTACGGCCTCCAGCGCAAGGTGCCGGTCTATCTGTCGACCAAGAACACCATCCTCAAGGTCTATGACGGCCGCTTCAAGGACATCTTCCAGAAGGTCTTCGACGAGGAATTCGCCGACAAGTTCAAGGAACTGAAGCTCTGGTACGAACACCGCCTGATCGACGACATGGTCGCCTCGGCGCTGAAGTGGTCCGGCGGCTATGTCTGGGCCTGCAAGAACTATGACGGCGACGTGCAGTCCGACATCGTGGCGCAGGGCTTCGGCTCGCTCGGCCTGATGACCTCGGTTCTGATGACGCCGGATGGCAAGACGGTGGAAGCGGAAGCCGCGCATGGCACGGTGACACGCCACTACCGCCAGCACCAGAAGGGCGAGGAAACCTCGACCAACTCGATCGCCTCGATCTTCGCCTGGACCCGTGGTCTTGCCCATCGCGCCAAGCTGGACGGCAATGCGGAGCTTGCCAAGTTCTCCGAAACACTCGAGCGCGTCTGCGTCGAGACCGTCGAATCGGGCTTCATGACCAAGGACCTCGCGCTCCTCATCGGTCCCGACCAGCCGTGGCTCTCGACCACCGGCTTCCTCGACAAGATCGACGAGAACCTGCGCAAGGCCATGGCTGCCTGAGCGAGGCCCTAGAGTTTGTCAGGGAAAAGTGGGAGCCAGTTTTCCCGAAAAGACAAACGAAAACAAAAGAATTTAGAGCATGTCTGGTTCGATCTGAACCTGACATGCTCTAACGGAAAACCCGGCGCATGGCCGGGTTTCCAATCCTTCAGAAACCCGTCGGGAGACCGGCGGGTTTTTTGTTGCCGTGAAAAGGCTACGCGGCGCTTCTCTGCTTCACCAGTCGGTAGAAACGCCAGTTGAGCAGGACGGCGGCGGCGGCAAGGCCGCTGACGAAGCCGAACCACACGCCGACCCCGCCGAAACCGGCCGGGAAGGCGAAGAACCAGGCGCAGAGGAAGCCGATCGGCCAATAGGAGATCAGCGCCATGACCATGGGAATGCGCGTGTCTTTCAGGCCGCGCAAGAGCCCAGCGGCGATGGCCTGCAGACCATCGACAAGCTGGAAGACGCCGGCAATGACCACGAAGGGGCCGGCAATCGCCAGAACCGCCGCCGAATCCTTGCCCGCCTTGTCGAGGAAGATCGAAGCGAGCGTGGTCGGAATGAGCGCAAAGAGAATGCCGCCGCCGATCGCGATGATCGATGCCACGACCAGCACCGCCCAGGACGAGCGCACCACGCCGAGATGATCGCCACGCCCATGCGCCACGCCGACGCGCACCGTGCCGGCCTGGGCGAGGCCGAGCGGGATCATGAAGGCGACGGAGGCAAGCTGGAGCGCAATGCCGTGCGCGGCAAGCTCCAGCGTGCCGATATTGCCCATCAGCAGCGAGGCGCCGGTGAAAAGGCTCACCTCCGCCAGCATGGTGAAGCCGATGGGCAGGCCGAGCTGCACGACCTCCCGGAAGGCCGGCCAGTCCAGTCGCCAGAAGCGCACGAACAACTCGTAGCGACGCAGCTCCGCCCGCGACTGGATATAGGCGGTCAGCAGCAGGAAGCTCAGCATGTTGACCGCGAGGGAAACGATGGCCGCGCCCCGGATGCCCATGGCCGGGAAGCCGAAATGACCAAGCACCAGCGCATAGGCGAAGAAGGCGTTGATGCTGAGAATGGTGATCGTGACATAGAGCACGATGCCGGCCCGGCCATGCGCGCTGACAAGCCCGCGCAGCGTCATGAACAGGAGACCCGGCCCCATGCCCCATTGCGCAATGCCGAGATAGCTGCCGGCCAAGGCCGCCACTTCCGGCTTCTGGCCGGCGAAGAGCAGGATGTTTTCCGCATTGTAGAAGATGGGCGCCGTCAGCACGGCATAGATCAGCACCACCCACATGCCCATGCGCACGGCGCGGCGCACCGAAACGGTGTCGCCGCGGCCATAGGCCTGCGCCACCATGGGCATGACGGCATTGGCAAAGCCCGAGCCGAGGATGAAGATGGTGAAGAAGAACGAGGAAGACAGCACGATCGCCGCAAGATGCGCGGCGCCGAGGCGGCCAAGAATGACCACATCCGTCGTGTGAATGCCGAGTTGGGCGAGCTGGGCGCCGATCAACGGCACGCCGAGGGTGAAGGTCGCCCGGAAATGCGCGCCCCAGCCATTGTCCTCGCGGTGCGGTGCCATGTGCATGATAGTTCTCACTTTCGCATCGCTTCCGATCACAAGTCTCGGCCGCGATCAATCGAATAGATTTGATCTTTTCATCAAAAATGCGCGGAAACCGGCCCGACGGGGCCCGTTTCCGCGAAATTTCATCGAAATGTCACGCCGGAAGGCGTTTCAGGCGCCTTCGGGAGCCAGATTCGTCTTCGGCCCCGCACCCGCGCCCCGGAGCTTCACGACGAAGATCAGGAAGCCGACGAAGAGGATGACGGCGGCAAAGGCGAAGGGCGCGCCGGCAAAGACCACCGGTGCCGACGGACCGGTGAAATGGCTGAAGATCTGCGTGAAGAGCAGCGGACCGATGATCGTCGTGATCGAGGACACGCTGGTAAGCGCGCCCTGCAGCTCGCCCTGCGCCGATGGCGGCACACGCGCCGAGGCGATGGAGCGCAACGGCGGATCGGCCAGCGCCTCCAGTGCCGTCAGCAGGATGACCGCATAGATCATCCAGCCCTGATAGGACGCGGCATAACCGGCAACGCCGAGCACCGAGAAGAACAGGCCGAGCACCGCCGTGCGGTACTCCCCCAGCTTCGGCACAACGCGCGGCAGAACGAAGCCCATGACGACCGCGCCGCCGATGCCGAAAATGCCCAGCGACAGGCCGATCTGCCCCTCGCTCCAGCCAAAGCGATAGGCCGAGACGAAGGACCAGACCGAGGGATAGACGGCATGCGCCAGCCAGTAACAGAAGAAGACGAGCCCGATCCACAGCACGCCCGGATAGTTGCGCATCTGCAAGAGCGCGCCGAGCGGGTTGGCGCGGGAAAGCTCGAAGCGACGGCGGTTCGCCGGCGCAAGGCTTTCCGGCAGCAGGAACCAGGCCGCCACGAAACTGAGGAACGCCAGAACCGCAGCGCCGTAGAACGGAACACGCGGGCCGAATTCGCCGAGCAGGCCACCGAGAACCGGCCCGAGCGCAAAGCCCGTGCCGAAGGCAATACCCATCAGCCCGAAATTCTTCGCGCGCGTTTCTTCCGTCGAGACGTCGGCGATATAGGCCGCCGCGGTGCCGAAGCTCGCGCCCGAAAGGCCTGCCAGCACCCGGCCGACGAAGAGCATCCAGTAGCTGGTCGCCAGCGCGCAGATGAGATTGTCGATGGCGAAGGTGAGGATGCAGACAAGCAGCACCGGCCGCCGGCCGAAACGATCCGAGAGATTGCCGACGAAGGGCGCGAAGATGAACTGCATGCCGGCATAGACGAGCAGCAGCCAGCCGCCGTCGATGGCCGCCTGGCTGATATCGTCGCCCGTCAGTTCCCGCAGATAGGTCGGCAGCACCGGCATGATGATGGCAATGCCGATGACGTCGAGAAACATGATCATGAAAACAAGCAGCAGCCCGCGCCGGGTGGACCTGGCATCGAACATGGGAGGACCTCGAAAAATGAACGGCGCCCGCATGGCAGGCAAAAATGTCAGGCGGCGAGTTCTATTTCACTTCGGTCAACGAAACAATCCGTGAACAACGCAAAAGTTTTGATGGTTCCGATGCATTTTCCTGATGAAAACGCAAAAAACCCTCCTGCCGCTAAGCCGGAGGGTCCTGTTCGTCGGCGCGGGACTTAAACCTCAGACGTCGCCCTTGAAGGTGTCGCAGGCATCGACGCGGCCGGTATCGAAACCGCGCTTGAACCACCGGCGGCGCTGGTCGGACGTGCCATGGTTAAAGCTCTCGGGCACGACATATCCCTGCATGCGCTTCTGCAATGTGTCGTCGCCAATCTGCGTGGCCGCATTCAGCGCCTCTTCGAGGTCGCCGCGCTCCAGAATGCCCTTCTGCTCGGTATATTTGCCCCAGATGCCGGCGTAGCAATCGGCCTGGAGCTCGACGCGGATCGACATCTGGTTGGCCTCCACCTCGCTCATGCGCTGGCGCTGCTGGTTGAAGCGCGGCAGCACGCCGGTAAGGTTCTGCACGTGGTGGCCCACCTCATGCGCGACGACATAGGCCTGGGCGAAATCGCCGGCCGCATCGAACTTGTTGGCAAGCTCGTCGAAGAAGCTCATGTCGAGATAGACCTTGCGGTCCCCCGGGCAATAGAACGGACCGGAGGCGGCCGAGGCAAAACCGCAGGCCGACTGCACGGAACCGGAGAAGAGCACCATCTTGGGCTCCTCGTAGCGCTCGCCGGCCGCCTGGAAGATGCCGTTCCAGGTGTCTTCCGTCTCGGCGAGCACCGTCGCCATGAAGGCCTTGGTCTCTTCTTCCTGCGGCGATGCGCGGCGGCTTGCGCTTTCCGTCTGCTCGAAGCCCGGCATGCTGACCTGGCCGCCACCGCCCTCGCCCATCACCTGCAGAAGGTCGATGCCCATCATCTTCAGCACGAAGTAGATGACGACGAGGAAGATGATCGTGCCAAAGCTCATGCCGCCGCCGGCGCGGCGACCGCCGCCCATGGGAATGCGGAACCCGCCGCCGCTGCCGCGGCCAAAGGGGTTGCCCCCGCCCGCCGAGGGACCGGCTCCACGCTGGTCCTCGATATTGTCCGACTGGCGACGACCTTTCCATTCCATGGCGCATTTCCCCGCATTGAATTGCCGACGAACGCTCACCGCATGAATTCGTTCCTCAGCACCAGCTTATAGGGCTTGCAGGGGCGCCTTGCAAAATGAAAAGCGGCGCCTCACCGCCGCCGGAACATCGCGTTGACGCGCTGTGCCCAGCCGGCCTCGCGGGCGGCCAGGGCGCCTGCGGCGACGAGCAGCACGCTGACGATGGCGGCGGCGAGGCCGCTGGCGAAACCCGACGTGCCGTCGAAGATCATCGCGCCCATCACGCGGTGCGGCACCAAGGTGAAGAGGCCGGCGACGACGATGCCGCCGAAATACATGCCGGTGACATGGGCGCGGTGCGCGCGGATATCGCGCCGGCGGGCTGCATTGACCGCCATGACGCTGCCCACGATGACATAGACCGAGAGGAGATGGATCGGACTGAAGCCGGCGACGGTGTCGATGCCATGAATGAAGAAGGTCGAGGCACTCGTCGCGACCATCAGCACCAACCAGATTTTCCCGAGCAGGCGATGGGTCGGCGTACCCTTGGGGCGGGCGAGCAGAACGGCGCCGAGCACGGCGGCCGGCAGAACGGTCGCAACATGAAACTGGATGGCGAATGGAGCGGTCAGAAGCGGTTCGAAGGTCATGGTCGGTCCGGGGTGCGGTTGAATTCGGTCCCGTCTTCCGCCATTGATCGGGGTGCCTCAAACGCTTTGGCCCGAACGGACGGAAAACTTCGTGGAACGCCCTCTCCCGCAATCCGCGCTTCGTGAACTGCAGGTTTTCCTGCGTGCCCCGCGCTTCTGGGCAACCTTCGGTGCGGTCGTGCTGATCTTCTGGGTGACGGGTCCCTATGGCACTGCCGAGCGTCTGGCGGCCGCGCCGCGGCTCGGCTTCTGGCTGGTGCTGCACGCCGTCGCCTGGGGCATTGCCGTCACCGCCATCGTCTTCGTCAACACGCTGCTGCGCGGCCGCATCCCGTCCCTTCCCCGCCGCATGGCGCTGGGCACCGTCATCGCCGGCATTCCCGTCGGACTGGCGACGGAGGCGATCAGCCTTCTGACCTTCGGCGGCACGCCGACGCTCGCCACCATCGCGGAAAGCATCGCGACGGGCCTTCTGCTCTCAGCGCTGTTCTGCGGCCTCACCTTCATGACGATGAGCAGCAAGCAGGCCGAAGCGCTCGCGCCCACCCCGGCGCCCGTGGCCGAAGAACAGACAGGAGAACGGAGCGAAGTTCCCCTGCTGCGTCGCCTCAAGCCGGAAAACCGCGGCACCATCCTGCATATGACAGTCGCCGATCATTACACGGAGGTGACGACGAGCCGCGGTCGGGAACTCGTTCTCCTGCGCTTCTCCGATGCGCTGGAGGAGCTTGGCGGCACGGCCGGGCTACAGGTGCATCGCTCGCATTTCGTCGCCGACAACCATGTCGACCGGTTGCTGCGCAGCGACGGCAGGTTGGCGATCCGCCTCAAGGACGGACGGGAGATCCCCGTCAGCCGCAGCCGCAATGAGGCGGTGCGCGATCGCTGGGGCTGATACGAATTTTCCCGGGCGCCTGTCGGATCGTGCCTTCACCGTTCGTCTCTGGATATCAGGTCATTCAATTGCGAGGAGAAACCCCATGCGTAAGATCATTGTCGGCGCCTTCACCAGTCTCGACGGCATCATGCAGGCGCCCGGCGGGCCGCAGGAGGACCCCATCGGCGGCTTCCGCTTCGGTGGTTGGGCGGCCCCGCTCTTCGACGAGAAGATGGGCGCGGCCATCGGCGAGACCTTCGCCCAACCCTTCGACCTCCTGCTCGGCCGCAAGACCTACGACATCTTCGCCGCCCACTGGCCCTATGTGGAAAAAGACGATCCGATCGGCCCGCTCTTCGACCGCATCAACAAATATGTCGCGACGCGCAATCCGGCCTTCAGGCCGACCTGGCAGAACAGCCACGCACTCGGCGCGGACATCGTCGCGGCGGTAAAGACGCTGAAGGCCGCGGACGGACCGAACCTCCTGACGCAGGGTTCCACCGAGTTCCTCAAGGCGCTGTTCGAACATGACCTCGTCGACGAGGTCCACGTCTCCGTCTTCCCGGTCATCCTCGGCAAGGGCAAGCGCCTCTTCGGTGACGCGTCCTTCCCGCGGGCGCTGACGCTAATCGATTCGCGCACCAGCGATACCGGCGTCGTCATGAGCAAATATGCCCGCGCCGGCGCGGTCGCCACCGGTTCCTTCGAGTTCGAGACGCCGACAGACGCGGAACTGGAGCGCCGCCGCAACCTGACCTGACGGGTTCAGGCCAGCCCCTCCTCCCTCACCGTCGCCCTCAGCCAGGCCGCGAAGGCGGACATGGCCGGGGTGACGGTGCGCGATTGCAGGTGGGTCAACCAATAGCTGCCGAGCGTGACGCTCGTCCGGAACGGCTGCACCACCGCACCGGAGGAGAGCAGCCGCGAAAACATCAGCGGCGGAGCGAGGCCGACGCCTGCGCCCTGCAGCACCGCTTCCATCATGGCGAGCGACGTATCGAAGACGATGGCATTCTGCGGCGGCGGCGTGCGCGGCAACCCGGCGGCCTCGAACCAGCGCGTCCACTCGTCGCGGCGATAGGAGCGCAGCAATGTATGGCCGAGAAGATCGGCCGGCTCCTTGAGATCGTGCGCCACGACGGGAATGGCGAGCACCGAAAGCGGCGCGTCGAAGAGGCGGACCGCATCCGTCCCGTGCCAGGCGCCGGCACCGAAGCGGATGGCGAAATCGAGGCCTTCGGCGGCGAGATCGACGCGGTTGTTGTTGGTGGAAAGCCGCACCTCGACGAAGGGATGGCGCTCGCGGAAGGCGGCAAGGCGCGGCAGGAGCCAGCCGACCGCGAAGGTTCCGACGGCACCGATCGTCAGGATTTCCCGCACATGCCCGCCGCGAAAACGCTCCACGGCATCGGCCATGCGGTCGAAACTGTCGCGCAGCACCGGCAACAGGCTTTCGCCTTCCGCCGTGATCATCAGCCCGCGCGGCAGGCGCTTGAACAGCACCACGCCGATCTGCTCCTCCAGGCTCTTCACCTGATGGCTGACCGCCGCCTGCGTGACATTCAGTTCGATGGCCGCTCGCGTGAAGCTCAGATGCCGGGCGGACGCCTCGAAAGCACGAAAGGCATTCAGAGGAAGATATGGCCGAACCATGGCGATGCCCCAGTTTTCCTAATGGCTAAGACCAGTATTCGTCTTTTGTCAGCACATCAAGGCGCTGCTATCCAGACTGCGAAAACCTTCGAAAACCAAGGAAAACGTGATGGACAAGCGTCTCTTCGCGGCCGGCGCCCTGCTGGCCGCAAGCCTCTCCTCCTCCGCGCAAGCCCGTACCATTTGTACGATCGTCGCCGATGCGGCAAGCACCGAGATCATCCTCGAAGAGGGCGATTGCAAGACCCGCGTGACCCCCGCCTCCACCTTCAAGGTGCCGCTTGCCGTGATGGGCTACGATTCCGGCTTCCTGGAAAATGCCGAGGAGCCCGTGCTGCCCTTCATGAAGGGTTACCCGGACTGGGGCGGCGATGCCTGGCGGCAACCGACGACGCCGAAACGCTGGATGGAATTTTCCGTCGTCTGGTATTCCCAGCGCATCGCCGAATTCCTCGGCTACGAACAGATGCGCGACTATGCGGAAGCCTTCGGCTACGGCAATGCCGACATGACGGGCGATCCCGGCAAGAACAACGGGCTGGAACGCGCCTGGATCGCCTCCTCGCTGAAAATCTCGCCCCGCGAGCAGGTGGAATTCCTCAGGAAACTGGTGAACCACGAACTGCCCGTCTCCGCCGAAGCCATGGATGCCGCCATGGAGATCGTCGAGCGGCGCGACATCGACGACGGCTGGGGCGTGCAAGGCAAGACCGGCATGGCCTATTCCCGCAAGGCGGACGGCACCTTCGACTATGGCAGACCGTGGGGCTGGTATGTCGGCTGGGCGCGCCGCGACGAGCGCACCGTCGTCTTCGTCCGGCTGCTCAAGGACGAGAAGAAACAGGAACCCCGCACAAGCCTGCGCGCCCGCGACAGCATTCTGAAGGAACTGCCGGGCATATTGGCGACGGAGTGAGGCATCCTGTCAGGGCGCTGAGGCCTCGCATAAAAATGAGGCCGGGGCCAGACACGGCGCCTATCTCGACACGCCCGTTATGCGTCGGGAGAGATCAAATCCCGTACTCGGCATTTCAGCCCTTCAAGGGCCGTGCGCATCAATGACGGGCGCGCCACCTTGATCTTGCGAAAGCCCTCGCTCTGTTCCTTTGCCATCAGCGCCAGAAGCTGCATCCGGTCATGATGGCTGATCGGTTGCCGCTGCGCGAGACGAAGATGTGCAAAGAACTCGTCCCCCCGGGCAACCGATACGAACTCCAAAGCGAGAGAACTCACTCCGATCGCTTCGCATTCCTGTGCCAGCAATGCGAAGCTCGCCGGTGTGAACACCGAAGCGTGGCAGTCCTGATAACCATCAGGACGGCGCGCATCATCCGCAAAGAACCGCGCGTAGGCGCTTTCCAGGCTCATGTTCAGGAAGGTGAGATCGCGCGCCGCATGCCTTGAATCCGGCCAGCTCAACTCTCCGTGCTTGGCGACTGCCAAGGTTGCGTAATCGAAGAGCGCAAGATCGTTGTGGGCCGTGGCCTTCTGACGGAACGCCGTGAGCCATTGCCCGGTGGTCGTGACCGGCCTGAAGAGATCGAAGCAATGCCGTTTGTCGGGCAACGCCACCGTGACGATGCCACCCGGTTTCAGCAATCGACTGCAACTGTTGAGGAAGCCGATAGGGTCCGGCAAATGTTCGAGCACGTGACTAAGGACGATGACCTCGAACGTTGCATGATGCTCTTCGCTGACGGCATCCGCCAAGTCGCCGGCATTCCAGACGAAATCCACCTCCTCGATGCTCTCGGGGTCGTAGTGGGCGTGAGCATATTGTGCCAGCAGGCCATCGCGATCCATGTTGTCGACGGTATAGCTGTTGTAACCCTCTCTCTTCGGCGCGATCGGCCGGGCCAAGGGGCCGATCTCAAGCACTTTCGTGGTCAGGCCGATATGCTTGCGAAGGCGGCGCTTTCTGCTTCGGTAAGGATTGATCCAGCTGGGCGTCACGAGCGACGGCGACAGATCCGATGCTGTCGTGCCGAGGGCTGCTTCTCCAAAAAGCCTGCGGAACGGCCCCAAAATACGCGATAGCATCATATCCTCATACGTCACTCGCTATCCTTGCCCCGGATAACGCTTCGACTTCTAGCGGCTCTTTTTCATGCGCGATAGTCGGATGTTATTGCAAAAAGGACCCGCCCCGACTGACAATCGCCAAGGTCCACACGCTCGTTCCCGGTGGAGCGAGGGCTATATGGACGCCGCACGGGGCTGAAACCGGACCCGCACTTTTCCTGTCGATTGGGCGATTTTCGGGGTTCCGCTTGCCCCTGCATTTGCCTATAAGCCGCTTCTAGCCTTTGAACGACCATAGATGCGCGCCCGGCCGGTGAACCCATCACCATGGCCGGTTTTTCGCGCACGCGGAAGAACGGATAGAGAGATGCCCAAGCGCCAAGATTTGAAATCGATCCTCATCATCGGCGCCGGCCCGATCATCATCGGCCAGGCCTGTGAGTTCGACTATTCCGGCGCCCAGGCCTGCAAGGCCCTGCGCGAAGAGGGCTACAAGGTCATCCTGGTCAACAGCAACCCGGCGACCATCATGACGGACCCGGACACGGCGGACGTCACCTATATCGAGCCCATCACCTGGCAGGTGGTCGAGAAGATCATCGCCAAGGAGCGGCCCGACGCCGTGCTGCCCACCATGGGTGGCCAGACCGCGCTGAACACCGCGCTCTCTCTCAAGCGCATGGGCGTTCTCGACCGCTACAATGTCGAGATGATCGGCGCAAAGCCCGAAGCCATCGACAAGGCCGAGGACCGCGCGCTCTTCCGCGAGGCCATGGCCAAGATCGGCCTCGAAACGCCGCGGTCCATGCTGGCCAACGCCACCGAGATCAAGGACAAGGACCGCAAGGTCCACGAAGCCGAGCGCGCCAAGCTGAAGGCGGAGTTGTCGGGCGATGCGCTCGACAAGGCGCTAGACGAGCTGGAAAACCAGTGGAACCTCGGCGAGACCGACCGCAAGCAACGCTACATGAGCCATGCCATGGCCATCGGCGCGCAGGCGCTCGACACGATCGGCCTGCCGGCCATCATTCGTCCGTCCTTCACCCTGGGCGGCACCGGCGGCGGCATCGCCTACAACCCGGAAGAGTTCGAAGAGATCTGCAAGCGCGGTCTGGACCTCTCGCCGACCAATGAGCTGCTGATCGAGGAATCCCTGATCGGCTGGAAGGAATACGAGATGGAAGTGGTCCGCGACAAGGCGGACAACTGCATCATCGTCTGCTCCATCGAGAACCTGGACCCCATGGGCATCCATACCGGTGACTCCATCACCGTGGCCCCGGCCCAGACCCTGACGGACAAGGAATACCAGCTGCTGCGCAACGCCTCCATCGCCATCCTGCGCGAGATCGGCGTGGACACCGGCGGCTCGAACGTGCAGTTCTCGATCAATCCGAAGAACGGTCGCATGATCGTGATCGAGATGAACCCGCGCGTCTCGCGCTCCTCGGCCCTGGCCTCCAAGGCCACCGGCTTCCCGATCGCCAAGATCGCGGCCAAGCTGGCTGTGGGCTACACGCTGGACGAGCTGAAGAACGACATCACCGGTGGCGTGACGCCGGCGTCCTTCGAGCCCTCCATCGACTATGTGGTCACCAAGATCCCGCGCTTCGCCTTCGAGAAGTTCCCGATGGCCGACTCGCGCCTGACCACCCAGATGAAGTCGGTGGGCGAGGTGATGGCCATGGGCCGCACCTTCCAGGAATCTTTCCAGAAGGCCCTGCGCGGCCTGGAGACCGGCATCGACGGTCTCGACGAAATCGAGATCCCCGGCCTTGGCGACGGCAACGACAAGAACGCCATTCGCGCCGCGATCTCCACCCCGACGCCGGACCGCCTGCGCATGGTTGCCCAGGCGCTGCGCATGGGCCTGACGCTGGAAGAGGTCCATGAGGGCTCCAAGATCGACCCGTGGTTCCTCGAGCAGTTCAAGGCCATCGTCGACATGGAAGCCCGCATCCGCGAGCACGGCCTGCCGCAGGATGCCGAGAACCTGCGCATGCTGAAGGCCATGGGCTTCTCCGACGCACGCCTCGCCACCCTCTCCGGCAAGCGCCCGAAGGAAGTAGCCGAGCTGCGCAACGGCCTCGACGTGCGCCCAGTCTTCAAGCGCATCGACACCTGCGCCGCCGAATTCGCCTCGCCCACCGCCTATATGTACTCGACCTACGAGACGCCGTTTGCGGGCGCAACGCGCTCGGAAGCCGGCATTTCGGATCGCAAGAAGGTCGTCATCCTCGGCGGCGGTCCGAACCGCATCGGCCAGGGCATCGAGTTCGACTACTGCTGCGTCCATGCCGCCCTCGCCATGCGCGAAGACGGCTACGAGACCATCATGGTCAACTGCAACCCCGAGACCGTGTCCACCGACTACGACACCTCGGATCGCCTCTACTTCGAGCCGGTGACGCTGGAAGACGTGCTGGAGATCGTGGCGCTGGAAAAGCCGGTCGGCGTGATCGTGCAGTACGGCGGCCAGACCCCGCTGAAGCTGGCCCTGGACCTGGAGGCCAATGGCGTGCCCATCATCGGCACCAGCCCCGACTCCATCGACGTGGCCGAGGACCGCGAGCGCTTCCAGAAGCTGCTGCAGAAGCTCGACCTCGCCCAGCCAAACAACGGCATCGCCTATTCGGTCGAGCAGGCCCGCCTCGTCGCCGGCGAGATCGGCTTCCCGCTGGTCGTGCGCCCGTCCTACGTTCTCGGCGGCCGCGCCATGCAGATCATCCATTCGGAAAGCCAGCTCCAGACCTACCTGCTCGACACGGTGCCGGAACTCGTTCCGGAAGACATCAAGCAGCGCTACCCGAACGACAAAACCGGCCAGATCAACACCCTGCTCGGCAAGAACCCGCTGCTCTTCGACAGCTACCTCACCAATGCGACGGAAGTCGACGTCGACGCGCTCTCCGATGGCAAGGACGTCTTCGTCTCCGGCATCATGGAGCATATCGAGGAAGCCGGCATCCATTCGGGCGACTCGGCCTGCTCGCTGCCGGTCAACACGCTGTCGAAGGAGACCGTCGACGAATTGGAACGCCAGACCAAGGCGCTCGCCAAGGCGCTCAATGTCGGCGGCCTGATGAACGTGCAATATGCCATCAAGGACGGCACGATCTACGTGCTGGAAGTCAATCCGCGCGCCTCGCGCACCGTGCCCTTCGTCGCCAAGACCATCGGCGCGCCGATCGCCAAGATCGCTGCCCGCGTCATGGCCGGCGAAGGCCTCGATGCGGCGATTGCCGCCTATGGCGAGAAGCCGGACCCGCGCAACCTGAAGCACATCGCCGTCAAGGAAGCCGTGTTCCCCTTCGCCCGCTTCCCGGGCGTCGACACGCTGCTCGGTCCGGAAATGCGCTCGACCGGCGAGGTCATCGGCCTCGACACCGACTTCGCGCTCGCCTTCGCCAAGTCGCAGCTCGGCGCCGGCGTCGACCTGCCGCGTGAAGGCACGGTCTTCGTCTCCGTGCGCGACGAGGACAAGGAACGCGTGCTGACGGCCGTGCGCCTCCTGACCGACATCGGTTTCAAGGTCATGGCGACCTCCGGCACCGCGCGTTTCCTCGCTGAGAACGGCATCGAGGCAACCAAGGTCAACAAGGTGCAGGAAGGCCGTCCGCATGTCGAGGACGCTATCCGCAACCGCCAGGTCAGCCTCGTCATCAACACGACGGACAGCAACAAGGCGATCTCGGACTCCAAGTCGCTGCGCCGCGCCGCGCTGATGCAGAAGGTGCCCTACTACACCACCATGGCCGGCGCCGCCGCCGCCGCCCAGGCCATCAAGGCCCTCAAGCAGGGCCAGCTCGAAGTACGGCCGTTGCAGTCCTATTTCTGAGAAAAACCGTTCGAAAACGGAAAAGCCGGGCGGCCTTCGCCCGGCTTTTCCGTTTTCAGTACCCGCCAATGATCGGCAGCACTTCGCCCGTGATGTAGCTGGAGCAGTGCGACGAGGCGAGGAAGACATAGGCCGGAGCGAGTTCTTCCGGCTGGGCGGGGCGTTTCATCGGCGTTTGCGCCCCGAACTTCGCAACGTCCCCGGCCTCCTTGTCGGAAGGGTTGAGCGGCGTCCAGACCGGGCCGGGCGCGACGGCGTTGACGCGAATGCCGCGCGGCACGAGCTGGCCGGCCAGCGCACGCGTGAAGGCATGGATGCCGCCCTTGGTCATGGAATAATCCAGCAGGCCCTTGGAACCGTCGATGCCGGTGATCGACCCCGTATTGATGATGGCCGATCCTTGCTCCATATGCGGCACGGCCGCCTGCGCCATGAAGAAATAGCCGTAGAGATTGGTCTTCAGCGTCTCGTCGAAATGCCCTTCCGTGAGGTCGACAATGTCCTTCGTGTGCACCTGGAAAGCCGCATTGTTGACGAGGATGTCGAGCCGGCCGAGATCACGCACCACGCATGTCACCGTCTGGGCGCAGAAAGCCTTGTCCTTCACATCGCCGGCAAAGGCGATGCAGCGCCGGCCCTCCGCCTCCACGGCGGCAATCGTCTCCTTCGCATCGCCGCCCTCGGCAAGATGGCAGATCGCGACATCCGCGCCCTCGCGGGCGAAGAGCACGGAAACCGCCCGGCCGATGCCGGAATCGCCGCCTGTAATCAGCGCCACCTTGCCCTTAAGCTTTTCCGAGCCCTTGTAGAAAGGCGCGTCATACATTGGCGGCGGATCGACATCCGCCTCGTGGCCGGGCTTGGCCAGATGCTGCTTCGGAAACGGCGGCACGGGATAGAGCCGGGCGCCGGCCTGCATGGCCTTCGGCTCTTCCGCCTTGCCCTTGCGGTCGGCCTCGGCAACGTCCTTCTGGATGTCGCGCTGTTTTTCCGCCGTGCGGGCGGATTGGCTCGGGGTCATGGCGGCCTCTCTAGAGTTCGGTGGGACGGATATTGTCGACACGCACGGTGCCGGCGACCACTTCGCGCGGACCTTCCACCGGATAGGCCGGATCGGTCTCGACGACGACAGTGTAGAGCTTCTCGTTGCGGAAAGCGCTGGACGAGGTGGTGGAGTTGCCGTCACCCGGCAGGGCATCGATTTCCATGAAGTCGAGTTCGGCGTCCGCCGCAACGACACGCGCATCGCCGCTGGATCGGGCGCGCACCACCACCTCTCCCTGGTTGGGCGCGAGGTTCCAGTTCGTATCGGTTGGGGCGGCAATCGGCACGAGTCGGTAGAGCTTCAGCTGTTCGATATCCGAATAGTCCGTGACCGGTGTTTCGCCGCCATGCGGCGCGTTTCCGTCGAAGTCGGCGGACTGATCGCGGGCCGGCATTGCCATGCCCGGCGGGAGGCGGGAGGCGGTCGCATCGTCACTGCCGGCGATGCTGCGTGGCTTGATGCTGGAAACGCCGTCATTGCTGCGGCCGGCCTGCGACATAGCAAACTGCGGCGTGGCATCGGCATGCATGGCCTCCTCCCGACCGGCCACTTCCGAAACGATGCTGTCGATCCCTGGCACGATCCGCGGTTCCATCGGCACAGCCTGCCCGTCCTCGTCCCGATGACCCTCCCCGGCCCCACGACGGCCCTCCTCGTAGAGGGCCGGGTTGCCGGACACTTCGCCCGCGAACTGCTTGAAGTAATCGGAAATCCTGCGCATCACGCCCATTGTCTCATCCTCATGTCCTGGTTTCGAGGCGGGCCATCGCGGCCGTCAGGATCGCCCTGATCTCGTCGTCGGCAATCTGCTGGGCGGCAAAGGCGGCATCCGGCTCGATGCCGGGGTCCTCCTCATGGTCGGCGACCGTCTCGCTGTCCCGCGCCATGGCAAGCAAAGCCTCGCGCGCCGCAGGGATGGCGGCGACCACGGAGAGCAACTCCACCAGCAGGCGCCGGTGGGCGTTGATCCTGCTTTCCAGATGGGCTGTGTTGCCTGTCATGCGCACCTCCCGCGTTGATCGGCTAACGGCAGCCTGTGGCGATTGTTCCCGGGAACGTTCCGGGGCGTGCGGCAAAAAAACTGGCTTTCGCGCCCTCCGATCTGCTATAAGGATCGTTCAAACGCTTTCGACGGTTCCGGGGATTCGTCTCCGGAGACCGTTTTCTTTTGCGTTCGCGCAGGCCCCAGCCTGGGCGGCGCGCTCTGAAGGACGGGATAAAATGGTTGAAAAGGTACCGATGACCCAGGACGGTTTCGTCAAGCTGCAGGAAGAGCTGCGCTGGCGTCAGCAGGAAGAGCGTCCGCGAATCATCGAGGCGATTGCCGAAGCGCGCGCCCATGGCGACCTGTCGGAAAATGCCGAGTACCATGCCGCCAAGGAAGCCCAGAGCCACAATGAAGGCCGCATCACGGAACTCGAAGACTTCGTCGCGCGCGCCGAGGTCATCGACCTCTCCAAGATGTCCGGCTCCAAGATCAAGTTCGGCGCCCGGGTGAAGCTCATCGATGAGGACACCGAGGAAGAGAAGGTCTACCAGATCGTCGGCGACCAGGAAGCCGACGTGAAGCAGGGCCGCATTTCCATCTCCTCGCCCATCGCCCGCGCGCTGATCGGCAAGGAAGTCGGCGACAGCATCGAAGTGAACGCCCCCGGCGGTTCCAAGGCCTACGAAATCCTCGCCGTCACCTGGGGGTGAGTACCCCTTCATGCCGTTCATAGAGGACATGCGCAACGTCGAGGTTATTGCTCCCAACTTCAAGCGCCGGCTCTCCGGCGTGACGTCGACGATCATCCAGCTTGTCCCGGTTCAAAACAGGCTCGGGCACAAGGTTTCCACCCTCGGCCCCGGCCTGCCGGACACGCTGCCCAAGATGCGCTGGCGTGATCTTCTGTCCCTTTGGACTGCGCCTCCCGGCCGCAAGGCCCGCATCTGGCATGCGCGCCGCAACCTCGAGATGCTGCCCGGGATCGTGATGCGCGATCTCCTGCGCATGAAGCTGAAGCTGGTCTTCACCTCCGCCTCGCAGCGTCGCCATACCGGCTGGACGAAATTCCTGATTTCCAGGATGGACGCCGTCATCGCCACCAGTGCAAAGACGGCGTCCTATCTTGAAGTCCCGAGCACGGTTGTCATGCATGGCATCGACCCCGCGCGGTTCTCCCCGCCGACCGACAAGCCGGCGGCGAAGGCAGCCCTTGGCCTCGATCCCGCACGGAACTATGCCGGATGCTTCGGCCGCGTCCGCCATCAGAAGGGAACGGACCTCTTCGTCGAGACGATGATCCGCCTCCTGCCGCAGCGGCCGGACTGGTCGGCCATCATCGCCGGACGCGCGACGGCCCAGCATGTGAACTACGAGAATGCGCTGAAGGAAAGGGTGCGGGCAGCCGGTCTTGCCGATCGCATCCTGTTCGTCGGCGAACATACCAACATCAACGACTGGTATCGCGCGCTCGATCTCTTCGTCGCCCCGCAGCGCTGGGAAGGCTTCGGCCTGACACCGCTGGAGGCCATGGCGACGGGCGTTGCCGTTGTCGCGACCGACGTCGGCGCATTCAGCGAACAGATCGACACCGGCAAGGGCATCCTTGTGGAAAAAGACGATCTTTCGGCAATGACCCATGCCACGGCCGCCCTTCTCGACGACAATGCGCGACGGCAGGCTGCCGGCCTGCACGGGCAGGCGCGCGCCCTGCAGAACTTCCTGATAGAGAACGAAGCTCGGCAGGTATATCGCGTCTACGAGCAGGCGGCATCGGCGAGAAACTAACCTTTCGTCTCGAAAGATAAGGCAATTCAGAGATGAGCCATCCCCAGAACACCGAAGGCAAGCCCACGGTCACGGCTGTCGTGACGAGCTGCAAGCGGTTCGACCTGCTTGAGGAAACGCTCAAGAGCTTCGTCGAGCACAATACCTATCCCCTGAAGGAAATCCTCATCATCGAGGATTCGGCGGAAGAGGGTGTCTACGCGGTCGGCAAGGTTCTCGAGGGCGTCAATCACCGCATTCTCGTGAACGGCAAGAATCTCGGGCAGATCGCCTCCATCGACCGCGCCTATGGAGAGGTCGACAGCGACTATATCTTCCACCTTGAAGACGACTGGCGCTTCACCCGTCCCGGCTTCATCGAGCGGGCGATCGAGGTTCTGGAGCAGGAGCCGAACGTCATCCTGGTCAGCGTGCGGACGGACGCGGACATGCCGCGATATGTCCGGAGCCTGAAGGACAGGCACACCGCGTCCGCGCGCTACAAGCGGACCTTCCCCGAACTGCATTTCCTGTGGCACACCTTCACCTTCAACCCGGGACTGCGACGCCGATCGGACTATCTGGCGCTCGGCGGCGGCTACAAGGGCGTCGGTGACGAAGCGAAGATCAGCCGTTTCTACAAGGCTCAGAAGCGGGACATGGCCTGGCTGCACGATGGCGGCGTCCTGCATATCGGCGACGAGCGCTCGACCTATGGAACGGGCTGGGGATATCGAAAGTCGCGCCCGAACCGCAGCCTACGCAAGTTCTTCAGCAACGAGAACATCTTCAAGTGGCGCGAATCCCTGCGCCGCCGCTTCTGGCACAGCCTTCGCCTGCTCGGCATAGACACCGAATCGATGCAGCGCAGGCGCTGAGGTGGTTCCGCCGAAAAGACCCCAAGCACATCAAGAGTAGCCGGCAGTCGCACGCATGATGAAAACCTACATTATCAACCTCGACGGAAATCCGGAGCGGCTGGAAAAGATCGGCTCGATCCTGACCGGCTTCGGCCTGCCGTTCGAGCGCATTTCCGCAGTCGATGGCCGGCGCTACGATCTTGCGACGCTTGCCGACTACGATGCCCCGGCGGCAATGGCCTATATGGGGCGCAGTCTCGTCGGCGGCGAGATCGGCTGCTACTACAGCCACCTGAAGGTGGCGAAGGCCTTCCTTGAGACCGACGCCCCCTATGCGCTGGTCTTTGAGGACGATGCGCTTCCCTTGTGCAATACGGTCGACCTGCTCGACAAGGCCCTGCCTGACCTCGATGCCCTCGACCCGGACTGGCTTCTCATCAACATCGGCAACAACAAGATGAAGATCAGCACCGGCCTCGGCTGGTACGCGGCGGATGAAAAACGCTTTGAACTGGTCGCCGCGCATTACTTCCCGATGACGACCAGCGCCATCGTCTGGTCGCGCAGGGGCGCGGAGCGGTTCGTGCGGGAACACAGAACCATCTTCGCGCCGGTCGACAACTTCTTCCGTCACTGGCTGACCCGCGAGGGGCATGGATACAGCTTCTGGCCCACGCCCGTCACGACGAGCGGCGCGGAAAGCCAGATCCTCGCGTCGTCAGGCGCGAGCCGGAAAAACAACAGCCGCCGCTGGTTCTATGGCTTCGCGAAGCAGAAGCGGCTCATGATCGACAAATACATCGCCTGGCGGAAGAAGCGCCGGTTCCGCCCGCAGGGCAAGGCCGGCTAGGTCATCGACTCATAAGTGCGCAGCCAAATTCGTAATGCGGCGAGTTGGATGGATGCCAGGAAGTTGTCGTCGCGTTTGTCATACCGGGTTGCAACGGCTCGGAAGTGTTTGATCTTGCTGAAGAAGCGTTCGACGCGGTTGCGCTTGCGATAGAGGGTGGCGTCGAAGGCGGGAAAACGCCTTCGCGTCGGCATGGGTGGGATGTTGGCCACCGCACCGCGGGCGGCGAGGCTGTCACGCAGCGCGTCGCTGTCGTAGGCTCGATCAGCCAGCAGCATCTGGCCCGCACCGACCGGTCCGTACATGTCGGCCGCCGAGCGCCCGTCATGCGCCTGGCCTTCGGTCAGTTTCAGCCGGATCGGACGGCCGAGCGCATCGACCAGCACATGTATCTTGGTGGTCAGCCCACCGCGCGAACGACCCATGCAACGGGATCGCCCCCCTTTTTCGGGCCATTCGCCCCATGCTGGTGAACCCGGATCGAAGAACTGTCGATCATCTGGATGTCGCCGTCGTAAGCCTTTGAGACAGCGTGCAGAATGCGCGCCCAATGACCAGCACGCCGCCAGCGGTTGAAGCGGTTAACGCAGGTCGTGTAGGGGCCGTAACGTGCTTGAATGTCAGCCCAGGGCGCCCCTGTCCGCAGCCGCCAGAAGATGCCGTTCAACACCCGCCGGTCATCCACCCGTTTCACGCCGCGCACCTTCGACGGCAACAAAGGCTGGATAACGTCCCATTCAAAATCCGTCAGATCAAAGCGCGCCATGACCACATCCTCTCAAGGGGTGAAGTGAATCACAGCACACTCAAGGACGGAAGTGATTTATGGGTATGTGACCTAGAGTTTGCCAGGGAAAAGTGGGAACCGGTTTTCCCGAAAAGACAAACGAAAACAAAAGAATTTAGAGCATTTCCAGCCGAAGCGGGATCGCTTCGGCGTCGGATAATGCGGTAGGAACAAAAAGCGAGCGCATTTCCGGTGAACCGGGTTTTACCGGAAATTCTCTAGCGGGATCACAGTTCGACCAGCCCGACCTTCTTCACCTGGCGGATCGTCAGCATGGTGCGCACCGTGTCGACCTGCGCGTTCGCGGTCAGTTCCTCGATGACGAAATCCTGGAAACGGGTGAGGTTTTCGGCAACGCAGTGCAGCAGGAAGTCACTGTCGCCGGAGACCATCCAGGCCTGGCGCACCATCGGCCATTCGGCCGTCGCGGCGGCGAAGGCCTTGAGGTTGGCTTCCGACTGGTGCTTGAGGCCCACCATGCAGAAGGCGACGAGGTCGTAGCCGAGCGCGGGCGCATTCAGCATCGCCGTGTACCCTTCGATGATGCCCGCCTCCTCCAGCTTGCGCACACGGCGCAGGCACGGCGGCGCGGAAATGCCGGCACGGGCGGCGAGCTCCACATTGGTCATCCGGCCATCGGCCTGCAATTCCTTCAGGATGCGGATGTCGATGGCGTCGAGTTCGGCTCGGAACATGGGAAATTACAGACCTTTCGGGATGGCGACCGGAAGTGACCCGAATCGCCGCATCAGCGCAACATTGTTACTGCAAGAGGCACAAATATGTCACGCGCCTTCGCTTGCCTGTTGGCAAAGCGCCGCGCACACTTGAAACTGCCTGCACTCCCCTCATAAATGAGGGTCAACAGAGACACGCTGCCCGTGCCCTGCGCGACATCGCGCCGGCCGGCCGATTGAGGGGCCTCCCGCCCCGGAAGGAACGACCATGTCCGCCCGCCACGTAAAGGTGCTGATCATCGGCTCCGGCCCCGCCGGTTACACCGCCGCCATCTACACGGCGCGCGCCATGCTCGAACCCGTGCTGATCGCCGGCATGGAACAGGGCGGCCAGCTCATGATCACCACGGATGTGGAAAATTACCCGGGCTATGCCGATCCGGTGCAGGGCCCGTGGATGATGGAGCAGATGCTCAAGCAGGCCCAGCATGTCGGCGCCGAGATCGTCAACGACCTCGTGACGAACGTCGATCTCGACGTGCGTCCCTTCCGCATCTCCACCGACAGTGGCACCGAATGGACCGCCGATGCGCTCATCATCGCCACCGGCGCCTCGGCCAAGTACCTGGGCCTGGAGTCCGAGCAGGCCTTCATGGGCCGCGGGGTCAGTGGTTGCGCCACCTGCGACGGCTTCTTCTACCGTGACCAGGAAGTCTGCGTGGTGGGCGGCGGCAACACCGCGGTCGAGGAAGCGCTCTATCTTGCCAACCTTGCCAGGACCGTGACCGTCGTGCACCGCCGCGATTCGTTCCGTGCGGAAAAGATTCTGCAGGAGCGCCTGTTCGCCAAGGAGAACGTCAAGATCGTCTGGGATCACGAGGTCCTCGAATATCTCGGCGCAGAGGCCAAGCCACCGATGCCGGCGACCGTCAACGGCGTGAAGCTGCGCAATGTGAAGACCGGCGAGACGCGGGATATGACGATCGACGGCGTCTTCGTCGCCATCGGCCATGCGCCGGCGGTCGAACTCTTCAAGGGCAAGCTGCGCCAGAAGCCGAACGGCTATCTGTGGACGGCGGCCGATTCCACGGCGACGGATGTGCCGGGCGTTTTTGCCGCAGGCGATGTCACCGACGATATCTATCGCCAGGCGGTCACGGCTGCCGGCATGGGCTGCATGGCGGCTCTCGAAACCGAAAAATACCTTGCAGGTCATATGCCTGTCGCAATTGCGGCCGAGTAGAAGCCGCCAACGAAGGGAGGCGGCTCGACCGACCTCCCGTGTGGGAACAGTTGAATCAGCGACCGGACGGGAAACGCTCGTTTCCCGCCGCAAAGACATATGGGGGATAGAATGCCGCTCGATTGGGACAAGCTGCGGATTTTTCATGCCGCGGCCGAGGCGGGCTCGTTCACGCATGCAGCGGACAAGCTGCACCTTTCGCAGTCGGCCATCAGCCGCCAGGTCAGTGCGCTGGAGCAGGATGTCGGCATCAAGCTCTTCCATCGCCATGCCCGCGGCCTGATCCTCACCGAACAGGGCGAGATCCTTTACCGCACCGCCCACGACGTGCTGATGAAGCTCGAAAGCGTGCGCGTGCAGCTAACGGAAAACACCGAAAAGCCGAGCGGCAAGCTGCGCATCACCACCACCGTCGGCCTCGGCCAGGGCTGGCTGACCGACAAGGTGCAGGAATTCCTCGCGCTTTATCCCGACATGCAGGTGCAGCTCATTCTCGACAACGAGGAGCTGGATGTGAACATGCGCCATGCGGACTGCGCCATCCGCCTGCGCGAGCCGCAGCAGTCTGACCTCATCCAGCGCCGGCTCTTCACCGTGCACATGCACCTCTATGCAGCGCCCTCCTATATCAACCGCTACGGCGAGCCGCAGTCGATCGACGATCTCGACAACCACAAGATCATCACCTTCGGCGAACCGGCGCCGAGCTACCTGCTCGACGTGAACTGGCTGGAGATCGCCGGCCGCGATTCCGACAACCCCCGCCCCTCCGTGTTGCAAATCAATAGCCAGACCTCGATCAAGCGCGCCTGCCTGCTTGGCATCGGCATCGCGATGCTGCCGGACTATATTGTCGGCCGCGACCCGGGACTTATCCAGCTGCCCGTGAGCGCGGATATCCCTTCGTTCGATACCTACTTCTGCTATCCGAGCGAAATGAAGAACTCGGCGAAGCTCAAGGTTTTCAGGGACTTCATCGTCGCCAAGGCGCGCAACTGGAACTTCTGAAACCGCCATTTCGAAAGGCTTGCGCCTCATGCATGGCTGGCATGCGCATTAAATGATTGCCGTATGCCCGAAAAAGCATCATATCGCGCCCAGCTGATGCACTTTTGGTGGCTTTTTCCTCCCAGTGCCACCGCAGCAGCTGTTCCCCTCTGGAGGTTTTATTACCTTCAAAACTACAAAGGGCCCAAGTTGATCTTGCGGCCCTCTTTTTTTGCCTTACGTTAACCAAGGCAGAATTTCCAACGCTTACGCAAAACTTGGCACGTCTTTCTCTTGAAGACGGCAACCCCCTCTCCCATATTGAAGACAGCCGGCGCACTTGCGGTCTTTCTCCTCCCAGTACCGCGCGCTGGCTGTTCCCCTCTGGAGGTTCTTAAACCTTCAACCTAGCAGGGCCCGAGCTTCGCTTGTGGCCCTCTTTTTTTGCCCATTTATTTTCTTTTTGATTTTTATTTCTGGGGCCCCTTGCATCGGCAAACCGCGATCCCAATATCGGGAATATCCGATATAAACATCGCGAAGACCCGATGGACATGACCGAACCCGATACCGACGAAATCCTAAAGGCCCTCGCCCATCCCAAGCGACTGGAAATCCTTGCCTGGCTGAAGGAGCCGCAGGTGCATTTTCCCGGCCAGGAACATCCGCTGGAATTCGGCGTTTGCGCCGGGCAGATCGAGAAGCGCTGCGACCTGTCGCAGTCCACCGTTTCCGCCCACCTTTCCACCTTGCAGCGCGCCGGCCTCGTGACGACGCGCAAGGTCGGCCAGTGGGTGTTCTTTAAGCGCGACGACGAAAAGATCGCCGCCTTTCTCCATCACCTCAACGGCGCTCTCTGAGCACCTCTCCCCTCCCAGCCAGAAGAAGGACTTCCCATGACCTCTCTTTTCGACCCCTTGAAGATCGGCGATATCGACGTCAAGAACCGCATCGTCATGGCGCCGCTGACGCGCAACCGCTCGCCACACGCCGTGCCGAACACGCTGAATGCCGCCTACTACGAACAGCGCGCCTCCGCCGGCCTGCTGATCACCGAGGCGACGGCCATCACCCAGCAGGGTCAGGGCTATGCCGACGTGCCGGGCCTCTATACGCCGGAAGCTCTCGCCGGCTGGAAGCAGGTCACGGATGCCGTGCACAAGGCCGGCGGCAGGATCGTCGTTCAGATGTGGCATGTCGGCCGTATCTCGCACGACACGCTGCAGCCGGGCGGCGGTAAGCCGGTCGCTCCCTCCGCCATCCAGGCCAAGTCGAAGACCTATCTCATCAATGCCGACGGCACCGGCAGCTTTGCCGAGACCTCCGAGCCCCGCGCCCTCGAAAAGGCCGAGCTTCCCGGCATCGTCGAGGATTATCGCCGGGCCGCCCGCGCCGCCATCGAGGCGGGCTTCGACGGCGTCGAGATCCACGCAGCCAACGGCTACCTGATCGACCAGTTCCTGCGCTCCGGCAGCAACCATCGCACGGACGCGTATGGCGGCTCTATCGAGAACCGCGCGCGTCTGCTCTTCGAGGTCGTCGACGCCATCACCGCGGAAATCGGCGCCGGCCGCACGGCCATCCGCATCTCGCCGGTCACGCCCGCCAACGACGCCTTCGATCCGAATCCGCAGCCGCTCTTCACCCATGTGGTAGAAGGCCTTGCCCGTTACGGCCTTTCCTACATCCACATCATCGAGGGCGCGACGGGCGGCCCGCGTGATCACCAGCAGGGCGACACGCCCTTCGACTATGCTGCCCTGCGCGCCGCCTACCATGCCGCAGGCGGCAAGGCGGCCTGGATGGTCAACAACGGTTACAACCGGGAACTGGCCATCGACGCCGTGGAAGACGGCAAGGCCGACCTCGTCGCCTTCGGCAAGCTCTTCATCGCCAACCCGGACCTCGTGGAGCGCCTGAAGAACGACACCGTGCTGAACGCCCCCGACAAGGACACCTTCTATGGTGGCGGCGCCAAGGGCTATACGGACTACCCGGCGCTGGAAAACGTCGCCTGAGGATAGGCCCTGCGAAAGGCAGACGATGGTGGGCGCGTCCCTCCCCGTCTACCCTTCGCCGCATTCAGGCGTCCTCCCAAAGAACGCCCGCGTTTCCTTCATCGCGGGCGTTTTCTTTTTGCGCATCCCGGCTACATCTATGAGATCGATCCGCCGAGGAGCCCGCTCGCCCATGCTCTCCAGCCTGCTGAAGGAACGCTTCCTCTTCATCGGCCTTGCCGCCGCCATCGTCGCCTATGCGACGGAACACAGCCTTCTGGAGATGGGGCGCCTGTCGGTTCTCCTGGCGGCCTTCGCGCTCATCGCCGCGATCATTCTCGTTTCAACCCGCATCGCCCATCACGCGGAAATCCTCGCCTCCAAGGTGGGAGACCCCTATGGCACGATGATCCTGACGCTGTCGGCGGTGCTGGTGGAGGTGGTGATCCTCGCCATCATGATGCAGGGCGAGACCTCGCCGACGCTGGTGCGCGATACGATCTATGCCGCCGTCATGCTCGACATCAACGGCATTCTCGGCCTTGCCGCCCTTCTCGGCGGCATCCGCCACGGCGAACAGCCCTATAACGACGATTCGGGAAAGACCTACGGCGTGATGATCCTGACGGCCATGGGCATTTCCATGGTCGTGCCGGAATTCGTGCCGCGGGAAAGCTGGCACCTCTATTCCCTCTTCACCATCGGCGCGATGATCACGCTCTATACCGTCTTCCTGCGCATGCAGGTGGGCGTGCACAGCTACTTCTTCAGCTACGCCTATCCGCGTGCCGAACGGAAGGAAGGCCTGCCAAGCAAGGCGCCGGACGAGAACGAACCCGCGAGCCTGTCCATTGCCGTCATCCTCTTCGGCGTGGTGCTGATCGGCGCGCTCGCGGAGGTCATGTCGGTGCTGCTGGGCGCGGGCCTCAAGGGTTCGGGCGCACCGCCGGCGCTGATGGCCGTCGTCGTCGCGGCGATTTCCGCCGCGCCGGAAATCCTGACGGCCTTGCGCGCCGCCCTTGCCAATCGCATGCAGTCCGTCGTCAACATTGCCATGGGCGCATCGCTCTCGACGGTGATCCTCACCGTGCCGGTGATGGAGGCCATCGCGCTCTATACCGGCCAGCCCTTCGTCATGGCTATGTCGCCGACGCAGACGGTCATGGTGGCGATCACGCTGATCGCCGCCGCCATCAACCTCAATGACGGCGAAACGAACGCCATCGAAGGCATGACGCATTTCATCCTCTTCGCCACCTTCATCATGTTGACGATGATCGGGCTTTGAGAACGCGGCTTACCGGCGTTCGGCGCCCTGATAATACTCGCCGGGGCCGTTGCGCATACCGCGGTACTTTTCCGGATTGTTGAAGAAATAGTCCCAGGCCGTCATCATGCCCGGATGTTCGCCGGCAACGACCTTTCCGCGCGGCGTCTCTCCGCTTCGCTCCCCGTAGCTGTCGGCGGCAAGGGCGGCGGTTGCGGCGGTGAGCGCCAGCAGGGCGGCGAGGGAGAAGGACGTGGCTTTCATGATGCTGCTCCGGTGTTTCCGTATCGCTTCATTATATCGGTGACGAAGGCGAAAATTTCACCAACGGCAATGAAAAAACCCGCCGTCGCCGGCGGGTTTCGTATTCATAGGGCCGAATAGCTTACTTGCAGGCGGCGCAGAAACGCTGAATGCGCTTGCCGGCCTCTTCGAGCTGGGCTTCCGAGGTCGCATAGGAGATGCGGAAATTCGGGCCGAGACCGAAGGCCGAGCCGTGCACGACGGCGACGCCTTCCGCTTCCAGCAGTTCCGAAACGAAGTCCTCGTCCGTCTCGATGACCTTGCCCGAGGGCGCGGTCTTGCCGATCAGCCCCTTGCAGGACGGATAGACGTAGAACGCGCCTTCCGGCGACGGGCACTCGATGCCCTTGGCCTGGTTGAGCATGGAGACGATGAGGTCGCGTCGGCCCTCGAAGATCTTCTTGTTTTCCGGGATGAAGTCCTGCGTGCCGTTCAGTGCCTCGACGGCGGCCCACTGGGCGACCGAGCAGGCGCCGGACGTCTGCTGGCCCTGGATCATGTCCATGGCCTTGATGAGGTTGAGCGGGCCGGCCGCATAGCCGATACGCCAGCCGGTCATCGCATAGGCCTTGGAAACGCCGTTCATGGTGAGCGTGCGGTCATAGAGGCCAGGTTCGACTTCGACCGGGGTCGCGAACTTGAAGTCGCCATAGGTCAGGTGCTCGTACATGTCGTCGGTCAGCACCCAGACATGCGGATGGCGCATCAGCACATCGGTCAGCGCCTTCAGCTCATCGTGGCTGTAGGCTGCGCCCGAGGGATTGGACGGCGAGTTGAAGATGAACCACTTGGTCTTCGGCGTGATCGCCTTTTCCAGGTCTTCCGCCTTCAGCTTGAACTTGTTTTCCTGCGTCGTCGCGACGAAGACCGGCGTACCGCCGCACAGCGACACCATTTCCGGATAGGAAACCCAGTAAGGTGTCGGGACAACGACTTCATCGCCCGGATTCATCGTCGCCATGAAGGCGTTGAAAAGAATCTGCTTTCCGCCCGTACCGACGATGGTCTGCGCGGCGGTGTAATCGAGGTTGTTCTCGCGCTTGAACTTCTTGACGATGGCCTCGCGCAGTTCCGGGATACCGGCGACCGGCGTGTACTTCGTCTCGCCGCGGTTGATCGCGTCGATGGCGGCCTTCTTGATATTGTCGGGCGTGTCGAAATCCGGTTCGCCCGCGCCAAGCCCGATGACGTCGCGGCCTTTCGCTTTCAGTTCACGCGCTTTCTGGGAAACGGCGATGGTGGCGGAAGGCTTCACACGGGAAAGGGCGTCGGCAAGAAAGGCCATGATGGAGATGTCCTCATCGGGTTCAAAGACGGCTGGACGCCATGGACCCGGAGCGCCGGGCTCCATAGCGGTTAGGTCTATGTCGAATGTGGGCCGGTCTTGCAAGCGCGAAGGGCGAAAAAAGCGGGAAATCCGGGCGTCCTCGCAAAATTTCATCGACACCATCAAGGATGCGAATGGATCGCGGCGGCATCACACGACAAGGTTGAAATATATGGGAACGTAAAAATTTTTACGCGAAGGATTAAGCCGCCGTTAACGGGTCGCGGCTAAGGTTTACCGGTCGACATCGTTCCAGCGGATGGTGCGCTGCATGAGCGAAAGAAGCATCTTCTCCAATCTCGTCCGCCAGCCGGACGGCGCATTCAGCGCGGTCTATGGCCCCTATCTCCTGCAATCGGCCCTGCAGCCGATCTTCAGCGAGCAGCCGGACGGCCGCCTGCAGATCGCCGCCTTCAAGGGACTGATCCGCGCCAGCGCGGGCGGCATGCCCTGCTCGCCCGGCGAATTCTTCCAGCGCGTCGCGGAAGACGAGCGGGCGGCGGTCGACGGGCTTTGCCGCAGCCTGCACATCCTCAATGCCGGCGCGCTCGGCCGGCGCGACTGTGCTCTCATCGTCAACATCCAGAGCGGCCTCTTCGCAACGCCCCAGGCAATGCGGCAGGAGGTGGAGCGCTTGCGGCTCTCGGCACACGAGGCGGGCATGCCGCTCGATGCCATCGTGTGCGAGATCCGCCAGCATCCGCTCGACGACCCCGACCGGCTGGCCCGTTTTGCCGAGCGGCTGCATGAGAGCGGCTTTGCCATCGCCATCGACGACTATACCGGCGAAGACCGCGACCTTGAGCGCGTCAGCCGCCTGCAGCCGCAATTCGTGACCTTCGACACGGCCTGGCTGCGCGGCTTTGCCGAAAACTCCGCCGGGCTTGCGCTGCTGCGCGTCGTTGTCAGCCAGTTCGCCGCCAAGAGCATCCGTGCCATCGTCGCGGGCATCGAGGAACCGGATATGCTGGCGCTCTGCCGCGAGATGGGCGGCCCGCTGTTGCAGGGCTATCTGCTCGCCCGCCCGGAACTCGCCCCTACCAGCTTCAACCAGACCTTCCCGGAGCATGCCGACACGCCGGCCCAAGCCGTCGCGGAGACGTCCGCCGCAGGCACGGAAAGCCGCGTCGTTCGCCCCCTTCGCCAGTTTGGCCGGCGGGGTGTCTAGAACGGCGGGAGAGCGCGGTCTATTCGGCCGAACCTGCTGAAATTTCGACTTTTTCCACAAGCCTTATTTTCGCCGCAATAAATGTCGGCCCTTGCCGCAATTCGGTCCTTGTGACGCCGACTTCGGCGGGCTTTTTCGCCATCACGGAACGCAAACAGGGGAAGAGACATGTTTCTGGATGACGACACGATCGGCAGCAAGCCAAAGGCCCGGGAAACGCGCGCCATGTTCCTGATCGCGATGACGGCTCTGGTCGCCTGCGTCGCCATGGTCGTCAGCCTGATGTCTCCTCCGGCCGTCGAGATCGACACGATCAAGACTTCCGGCATCGAGCGCACCACCTCGCAGATCGACCCCTCGCTGAATTCCCCCTCTCTGAGTTCCCCCACGCAAAATTGACCCTGCCCACCACCGATTGCCCTTGAAAGCCGTGCCGCTCTGGGCCAGTTAACGGCGAAAGCAGGAGACGGCGATGCGGCAGACCACCAACATGCGGAAGAGCGCCTTCGCGGCCATTGCCCTGCTCCTTGCCGTCGCAGCCACCCCCACCCTCGCGCAGACCCGTGAATTCCCCAGCAAGAAGGCCGCGCTTTCCGTCGAGACGCTGGCGACCGGCCTCAAGCAACCCTGGTCCGTCGAAGTGCTGCCGGACAGCGGCTATCTCGTTTCAGAAAAGGGCGGCACGCTTCGTCTCGTGCGCGGCCATGCCGTCTCCCCGCCACTCAGCGGCGTGCCCGAGGTCGCCACGAATGGGCAGGGTGGCCTGCTCGACATCGCGCTTGCCCCTGACTTTGCGACGAGCCGCATTCTCTACTTCACCTATAGCGCCCGCGGCGAAGGCGGCATCGGCACGGCCGTCGGCAAGGCAAGGCTGTCGGACGATGCCACGAAGCTCGAAGGCGCCACGCGCATCTTCCTGATGAATCGCCTCACGACACGCGGCCAGCATTTCGGCTCGCGCATCGCCATCGCCAAGGATGGCAGCCTGTTCTTCGGTATCGGTGACCGGGGCGAAGGCGAGCGCGCGCAGGACATGCGCGATCATGCCGGCGCCATTCTGCACATCAACCCTGATGGCAGCCCCCATGCCGACAATCCGTTCAACGGCAGCGCGGATGGCCTCTCGGAAATCTGGTCGAAGGGGCATCGCAACCCGCAGGGTCTTGCCATCGACCAGAAGGACGGCACGCTGCTTTCAGTCGAGCACGGCGCCCGTGGCGGCGACGAGATCAACTTGCCGCTGCCGGGCCGCAACTACGGCTGGCCGCTCGTGTCCTACGGCCGGCACTATTCCGGGGCGGAATTCGAGCTCGGCGCGTCGGCTGAAGGCTACGAGCAGCCTCTCTATTACTGGGATCCCTCCATCGCGCCGGGCGCCATCGCCGTCTATCGCGGCGCTATGTTCCCCGAATGGGACGGCAACCTGATCGTCGCGGCGCTGAAGTACCAGCTTGTCGCCCGCCTTGAGCGCGACGAAAGCGGCGCCGTCGTTTCCGAGGAACGGCTGTTCGACGGCGAACTCGGCCGCATTCGCGACGTCGTCGTCGCACCGGATGGTGCTCTTCTTCTTCTGACGGACGCGGAGGACGGGGCGCTACTCCGGGTCTCCCGCTCGGCCGTGACGGACTGACGCCGCCTCCCTTGCCTCCAATCCCCGCACCTGATAGCAGGAGCGTGAAGGCGCGACCGCGCCCCCTTTCTCCCATCAGGGTCACGAAACATGACGCGCGTTCAGGCGAACCTTCTCCTGTTGCTTGCCGGTGCCATCTGGGGCGCGGGCTTCATCGCCCAGTCGACGGCGATGCAGACGCTCGGCCCGTTGTGGTTCATCGGCCTGCGCTTCGCCGTCGCCACGCTGGTCGCCCTGCCCTTCGCGCAATGGGAGAAGTCGCGCGCGAAAAGCCCGTTGCGACAGGCCGATATCGCCGGCTTCGCGCTGACCGGCCTTGCCCTCTTTGCCGCTGCCGCCTTCCAGCAGGTCGGCCTCCTCACCACGACCGTCACCAATTCCGGCTTCCTCACCGGCCTTTATGTCGTCTTCACGCCGATCCTGACCGTGCTCGTGCTGCGCCGCCGGACGCACTGGATCGTCTGGCCGGCCGCCTTCATGGCGTCCTTCGGCATTTTCCTGCTTTCCGGCGGCACGCTCGCCGCGCTGACCCTCGGCGACATGCTGACCATTTTCTGTGCCGTGCTCTGGTCCGTGCAGATGATCTGCGTCGGCGTCTATGCCGGCCGCTCCGGCCGGCCGATCGCCCTGTCGCTGGTGCAGTTCGCCATCTGTGGTGTGCTCGGCTGCGCGGCCGGCATTCTGTTCGAGCCCGTCAGCTTGGCCGCCATCAAGGGGGCGCTGCCCGAAATCCTCTATGCCGGCGTCTTCTCCAGCGGCATCGCTTTCATCTTCCAGAATGTCGCCCAGCGTTACACGACCGCCCCGCAGGCGGCCATCTTCCTCTCCAGCGAGGCGCTTTTCGCCGCCCTCTTCGGCGTGATGCTGCTGGGAGAGACCATCACATCTGCCGGCTATGTCGGCTGCGGCATCATCTTCCTCGCCATGCTGGCGGTGGAACTCGTGCCGGAACTGCTGCGTGGCCGCCGTGCGGGCCTTGCCGTTGAAGCATGACGGCGCGCTTCTTCTTTCGCAGCGCAATATAAGTCATACCAGTGCAGCAGAAAGCCCCTAAAAGCTGAGGGTTTTTTCGGCAATCGCCTGGAATTTGACCAAAGTGAGGCGTGTCAAACGGCCGCCAAAACTTTTGCTTGCCAATTTGAAGCAAACACATCACTCTTGCGCCGTTCGGGCAATTTGCGGACACGGGAAGACCTTGAATAAATGCGCGCCGGAGACGCGAAACAATTCCGGGCAGCCAAGATCTGATGGTCGCAAGACCAACGGTTGGCTGGCTGCGGTGAAAACAGGACCCTTTCCTCAACCTCCAGAACTGCCTGCCTAACGCCCTATGGGGCAAAACTGATGTGCTGCCCGCCGCCAATATACGGGCAGAGAGAAAAGGACCTGACGCATGGCCGAGACTGGCACTGTAAAATTCTTCAACACCGAGAAGGGCTTTGGCTTCATCAAGCCCGACAACGGTGGCGCGGACATCTTCGTACACATTTCCGCTGTGCAGGCTTCGGGCCTGAACGGCCTCTCCGAAAACCAGAAGGTAAGCTTCGACACGGAACCCGATCGCCGCGGCAAAGGCCCGAAGGCGGTTAACCTGCAGATCGCCGGCTGATCCGGTTTTCTCAGGATTTTCAGTTGAAGCCCGGCAGAGATGCCGGGTTTTTTCGTTCAGCCTCCGTTCAGCCGCACTCTTCTAGTTTCGTTGATATCGACCGGCGATGGGCCGGATCCAAAGGATCGACGTCATGAACAAAGCCCTCAAGACAATCGTGCTTTCCCTGGCGGTTGCGGCAACGACCCTCACCGCGACGGCGGGCGTGGTCGAAGCACGCGACCGTCACCGGGACGGCTACTGGGGCGATGCCGGCGATGGCTACTACCGTAAGCCGCGCCGCCATCACCGCGATCGCGACGCCCTGATCGGCGGCGCCCTTGGCCTTGCCACCGGCGTCATCATCGGCGGCGCGCTGGCGTCCCAGCCGCGCTATTCCGAGCCGCGCTACGTGGAGCCGGATTATTACCCGGAGCCCGAGCCCCGCGTGATCTACCGCCGCCAGCCGGTCTATACGCCGAGCTACGAGCCGTGGAGCCAGTCGTGGTATGACTACTGCTCGCAGCGCTACCGCTCGTTCAATCCGCGCAGCGGCACCTATGTCGGCTATGACGGCCGCGAGCACTTCTGCACCGCTGGCTGAGGCCGACGGTCAAAAACGAAGGGCGCCGAGAGGCGCCCTTCTTGCATTCCAGAGCATGTCAGGTTCAGATTGAACCAGACATGCTCTAAATTCTTTTGTTTTCGTTTGTCTTTTCAGGAAAACCGGTTCCCACTTTTCCCTGACAAACTCTCAAGCATTTCCAGTCGGAGCGGGATCGCTTCGGCGTCGGATAATGCGGTAAAAACAAAAAGCTAGAGCCCGCGCAGGAAGGGGTTGCTGCGCCGTTCGTCGCCGATCTTGCTGCCCGGCCCATGGCCGCAGAGAAAGCCGACCTCGTCGCCGAGCGGGAAGACCTTGTCACGGATCGAATCGAGAAGCTGCTGGTGGTCGCCGCCCGGCAGGTCGGTCCGGCCGATCGAGCCCTGGAACAACACGTCACCCAGATGAGCAAAGCCCTGCTTGCGGTTGAAGTAAATCACATGGCCCGGCGCATGGCCCGGCGTATGATAGACCTCGAATTCATGATCGCCGAAGGAGACCTTGTCTCCGTCCCCCAGCCAGCGGTCCGGCACGACATTGCTGACCTTCATCGGCACGCCGAACATCGAAGCCTGCGCCTCCAGCCGCTGCAGGAGCGAAAGATCGTCCTTGTGCGGGCCGATGATGTCGATGCCGAGTGCGTCCTTCAATTCCTTCGCGCCGCCCGCATGGTCGATATGGGCGTGGGTGAGCCAGATGGCCTTCAGCACGATGCCGTTCTCCTTGACCGTCTCGAGGATCACGTCGACATCCCCGCCGGGATCGACGACCACGCCCTCTTTCGTCTCCGTATCGAAGAGAATGGTGCAGTTCTGCTGGAAGGGAGTGACGGGGATGATGCCCGCCTGAAGCATGCCCATGGGGTCCTCGCTCGGTTGCCGCTGTCGATCCCCGTATAGCCGCAAGCGTGCGCGAAGACCAAGTCTCAACTAGCGCAGGCTCGCGATCTCCTGGACGGGGCCGGAGGCAAGGGTCGGCGAGACGGTGGAGAAGAGCAGCGCGGCAACGGCGAGATTGGCGACGATATAGAGATAGGCGACGGGGCGAAGACGGTCGGCGACCGGGTTCTGCGGCTTCGGGTTCGATTGCATGATCCTGTTCCCTGGTGGGGCCGTCCTTGAAGCGGCCTGTTTGTCGTTGTGATCGCTTTCTACAACGACACAGGATTCCAGTCTGTTCCCAGGGAAACAGGGTTGACTGCAACCGTGTTGCCGCAAGGCAACAGCCCGTCAAAGTGGCAGGGCGGTCGTTTCCTTAAGCGTGTCCAGAACGATGGCCGTCTTCACATGCGAGACGGATTCGTGCGGCAGCAGCACATCGTTGACGAAGGCGGAGAGCGCCTTCAGGTTCGGCACCACGACCTTGATGATGTAATCCATTTCCCCCGTCAGCGAGAATGCCTCCAACACTTCCGGCAGGCTGGAGATCAACCGGGCAAAGCGCACCGCATTGTCTCGGTTGTGGGTCGAGAGCGTCACCGTGACGACGATGACGATGCCGAGATCGAGCTTTTCCCGGTCGAGTTCCGCCCGATAGGCGCGGATGATCCCCTCCTCCTCCAACCGGATGCGCCGGCGCGAACATTGGGAGGGCGAAAGATTGATGCGCTCCGACAACTCGTTGTTCGTCAGGCGCGCATCCTCCTGCAAATGCGCGAGCAATTTCCGGTCGAAATCGTCGAGTTGCACGATTTTCTCTCCATCAGCTAAATTCATGCACGAACATCGCATGAGATTGTCAAAACGCAAGCACTATGCACACACATTGCATGGGTTCCGCGCCATACTGCCTTCACATCACTTTCGAGGAGGACGAACGATGGGCCCTTTCCCGCATGACGCACCGCCGGCACTGATCACCGCCGACAATCCCGCGGGCACGGACGGCTTCGAGTTCGTCGAGTTCGCCCACCCGGAACCGGAAAAGCTGGAAGAGCTGTTCGCCCGCATGGGATACAGCAAGGTCGCGACCCATCGCACCAAGGCGATCTCGGTCTGGCGGCAGGGCGACATCAATTATGTCATCAATGCCGAGCCCGGCTCGCACGCCATGAAATTCGCCGGCGAGCACGGCCCCTGCGCCGCCTCCATGGCCTGGCGCGTGGTCGATGCCAAACATGCCTTCGACCATGCCGTCGCCAAGGGCGCGACACCCTATGAAGGCGACGACAAGGCGCTCGACGTGCCCGCCATCGTCGGCATCGGCGGCTCACTGCTCTATTTCATCGAAAAGTACGGCGCCAAGGGATCGGCCTATGACGCCGAATTCGTCTGGACAGGCGCGCGCGACCCGAAGCCGGAGGGCGTCGGCTTCTACTTCCTCGATCACCTCACGCACAATGTCTATCGCGGCAACATGGACAAGTGGTGGGATTTCTACCGCGAGCTTTTCGGCTTCAAGCAGATCCACTTCTTCGACATCGACGGCCGCATCACCGGCCTCGTCTCGCGCGCCATCACGTCGCCATGCGGCAAGATCCGCATTCCGCTCAACGAATCGAAGGACGAGACGAGCCAGATCGTCGAGTACCTGAAGAAATACAAGGGCGAAGGCATCCAGCACATCGCCGTCGGGACCGATGCGATCTACGACGCGACGGACAAGCTCGCCGGCAACGGCATGAAGTTCATGCCCGGCCCGCCGGAAAACTACTACGACCGGTCCTATGTGCGCGTCGTCGGCCATGAAGAGCCCGTCGAACGCATGAAGAAGCACGGCATCCTGATCGACGGCGAAGGCGTCGTCGATGGCGGCATGACGAAGATCCTGCTCCAGATCTTCTCGAAGACCGTGATCGGCCCGATCTTCTTCGAGTTCATCCAGAGGAAGGGCGACGAGGGCTTCGGCGAAGGCAACTTCCGGGCGCTCTTCGAATCCATCGAGGAAGACCAGATCCGCCGGGGCGTGATCGCAGCAGAATAAAAACCGCGGCAACCAAGCCATGCGGGGAAGGAAGAGGCGGTCGCATTGCGGCCGCCTCTTTACTTTGGGGGCCCTCGCCTTCCAAATTCCCCAAGTTCACGGTGCACGACATGCGCGGGTAAATTGACAGAACCCCAAATTGTCCGCACGTTGCGGATGCCGAGTCTTTCGGCAGCGGGTGGCGCGGGCTCCAGACCGCACATCCGGCAACGAGGCCAATGTCCGGCCCGGGCCACTCTCATTCCGGGCGGACCTTTCGGAGGGGAAGTCATGGAAGCATTGATGCCCATCATCACGCAGCTCATCGCCGGCGCCATTGGCGGCAATGCCGCGGGCGCAGCCCTGAAACAGGCGGCTGTCAGCGTGATCGTCCGTACCATCGTCGGCGCCATCGGCGGTGTCGGCGGCGGTCTTCTCCTGCAAATGGTGGGCGGTGAAGCCGGACTTTCCGGCCTTGTCGCCAACGGCCTCGGCGGCCTGGTCGGCGGCGGCGTGCTGACGGCCATCGTCGGCGCGGTTCTCGGCAAGAAGTAAGAGGGGCGCGAAAGCGCCACGGGAATTGAAGGACGCCCGCGAAGCCTCGCTTCCGCGGGCGTTTTCTTTGCGGGATACGAAACCTTGACGCGATAGGACAATTGACCTAATCCTCGATTAGGACAATCGACCTACATGGTGCCACCGATGAAAGCGCAGGACACGCGCCAATATATCGTGGATGCCGCCGACAGGCTTTTCTACGAACAGGGCTTCGAAGCGACGTCCTTTGCCCATATCGCGGAGGCCGTCGGCCTGTCGCGCGGCAACTTCTACTATCACTTCAGGACGAAGGACGAGATTCTCACGGCGGTCATCGACCAGCGCAAGGCCAAGACCCGGCAGATGCTCGATGCCTGGCAGGAGGACGCGTCGCCCGCCGCGCGGATCGGCAGCTTCATCCAGATCCTCGCCACCAACCGCGCCGGGATCATGCGCTACGGCTGCCCCGTGGGGACGCTCTGCAACGAACTTGCAAAGCTCGATCATGCCGCAAGGGACGACGCCGCCGAAATCTTCACGCTGTTCCGTGTCTGGCTTGCCGCGCAGTTTGCAAGCATGGGGCGGGCAGACGATGCGGACGACCTGGCGCTACACATCCTCATGCGCAGCCAGGGCGTCGCCGCCCTTGCCACCGCCTTCCGGGACGACGCCTTCGTCGAGCGCGAGATTGCCGACATGAACGACTGGCTGCAACGCCAGCATCCCGACACTCCCCCTCACCCCGCCTGAAGGAGACGCCGCATGTTCCTCGTCACCCTGAAATTTTCCGCCAACAAGGCAAATGCCGCGCAATTCATGGACAGGCACAATGTCTGGATCCGGCGCGGCTTCGACGACGGCGTCTTCCTTCTGACCGGAAGCCTCCAGCCGGCCGCGGGCGGCGCGATCCTTGCCCACAATGTCTCGCGCACGGACCTGGAAGCCCGCGTGAAGGACGACCCCTTCGTTATCGAAGACGTGGTGCAGGCCGAGATCGTGGAGATCAAGCCGGGAAAAGCCGATAAGAGGCTGGCCTTTCTTCTCTGACAAGCGAAAACGCCCGCGGCCGTGCCGCGGGCGCTCCCCAGGTCCTGCAAGCCAGCCGGTTACTCGGCGGCAGCCACGGCGGCCGGATAGACTTCCTTCATATAGTCGTTCATCAGCGTCTCGCTGATCGTGCCGGGCGTGAAGCGGTAGGGGCCGATCTCGGAAACCGGCGTCACTTCAGCGGCCGACCCCGTCAGGAAGCACTCGGAGAAGCTCGAGAGCTCCTCGGGCACGATAGCCCGCTCGATGATCTCGTAGCCACGGCGCTTGGCAAGCTCGATGACCGTGCGACGGGTGATGCCGTCGAGGAAGCAGTCCGGTACCGGCGTGTGGATGACGCCGTCCTTGACGAAGAAGATGTTGGCGCCGGTCGCCTCGGCCACCTGGCCGCGATAGTCCAGCATCATCGCATCCGCATAGCCCTTGGCCTCGGCGGCGTGCTTGGAGATGGTGCAGATCATGTAGAGACCGGCGGCCTTGGATTTCGACGGCGCGGTCTTCGGATCCGGGCGGCGATATTCGGCGATGTCGAGGCGGATGCCCTTCAGCTTTTCGGCCGGATTGAAGTAGCTGCCCCACTGCCAGATCGCGATGGCGACGTTGATGCGGTTGTTCTGCGCCGAAACGCCCATCATTTCCGAACCGCGCCAGGCGATAGGCCGCGCATAGGCTTCGGAGAAGCCCTGGCGCTTCAGGAGTTCGGTGGTCGCCGCATCCAGCTCTTCGACCGAATAGGGAAGCTTGAAGCCGAGGATTTCGGCGGACTTATGCAGGCGCTGGTTATGCTCGGTGAGCTTGAAGATGCGGCCGCCATAGGCGCGTTCGCCCTCGAACACGGCGCTTGCATAGTGCAGGCCGTGGGTCAGCACGTGAATCTTGGCGTCCTTCCAGTCGACGAATTCGCCGTTGAGCCAGATTTGCCCATCCAGTTGATCGAAAGGAACTGCCATGCTGTCATCCTCCGGCGCGCGGGCGCCATTCTTTGAAGTTGATTGTTTCGCCTGTTACGGTCTAACCAGAAACGGGCAGGATCGCCTGATCGGGACAACCATCCGGATTGGGGGATCGAAATGACGCCGGATATCCTTCGGCGCCCGGGAACCGCAACGTGAGCGGAACCCTAACAAGAGCGAAAAAATATGTCAACAAAGCTGACATATTTTGCGATAAATTACGCGGGGACGGCAAGGCATGAAAGGAAATGACAACGTGGCCCGACAGATGCCGGACAAGAACGGCGCGAACGAGCTGCACGAGGACGCCATGACCGGCGACGGGCGCATCGACTTCGAGATCATCGAAGGCCTGTTCTTCGCCTATCGCGACTTCATTTCCGATCCCGACGCGATCCTTGAAACGAGCGGCTTCGGCCGCGCCCACCACCGCGTGGTGCACTTCGTCAACCGCGAGCCCGGCATGACGGTGGCGGACCTTCTGGACACGCTGAAGATCACCAAGCAGAGCCTGGCGCGCGTCTTGAAGCAGCTCATCGATTCCGGCTATATCCAGCAGGTGGCCGGCCCCGAGGACCGCCGCCAGCGCAAGCTCTATCCCACAAGGGCGGGACGCGAACTTGCCCTTGCGCTCGCCGAGCCGCAATCCCGCCGCATCGCCCGTGCATTCGAGGAAATGGGCGCCGGCGACCGCCGTACCGTGATCCGGTTCCTCACCGGCATGCAGAACGCCAAGAGCGAATGACAGTTTGAACAACGGGTGAAGACGATGACCGCTGCCGGCGCGCCCTCCGATGACGCCTCCCATCTTCTCGTCGTAGACGACGACACCCGCATCCGCGAGCTCCTCAGCCGGTATCTGCTGGGAGAAGGTTTTCGCGTGACGGTCGCCGGCGATGCCGACGAGGCGCGGCGCAAGCTGCGCGGACTCGATTTCGACCTCATCATCATGGACGTGATGATGCCCGGTGAAAGCGGCCTGTCGCTGACGAAGAGCCTGCGCGAAATCCGCCCCGTACCGATCCTCATGCTGACGGCGCTCGCCGAGTCCAAGGCGCGCATCGAGGGCCTCGAGGCCGGCGCCGACGACTATCTTTCCAAACCCTTCGAGCCGCGCGAACTGGTGCTGCGCATCAACAACATCCTGAAGCGCAACATGGCGCCCGCCGCACCGAAGATCGAGCAGATCATGTTCGGCCCCTACACCTTCTCCATCGTGCGCAAGGAGCTGAAGCGCGGCAGCGACCTCATCCGCCTCACCGACCGGGAACAGGAGATCATGCTGCTCTTCGCCCAGCGCGCCGGGGAAACTATTCCGCGCCATGAGCTGATCGGCGAGGAAACCGAGGTCGGCGAACGCACCATCGACGTGCAGATCAACCGCCTGCGCCGCAAGATCGAGGACGATCCGTCCAACCCCGTCTGGCTGCAGACGGTGCGTGGCATCGGCTACCGGCTCAGCGTGGAGCAGGGGTGAAGGTGCGCCCGGGTATGCAGGGCATGGGCTCTCTCCCGCTCCGGTCGTCCGGCGAGCGCGGGACGTCGCGACGGTCACCCTCCCCGGAACGCCGCCCATGACCACCCTGCAGACCCTCCGCCGTGATATCGAGCGCGCGCCAATGGCCGGCTGGCGGCGGTTTGCGCGCTGGCTGCGGCGCCAGATGCCGACCGGCCTCTATGCCCGCTCGCTGCTCATCATCATCATTCCGATGGTGCTGCTTCAGGCGGTCGTCGCCTTCGTTTTCATGGAGCGCCACTGGCAGCTCGTGACGCAGCGCCTGTCGATGGCCGTCACCCGCGATATCGCCGCGATTATCGATCTCATCGAGACCTATCCGCAGGACGAGAACTATACCGAGATCTCCCGCATCGCCCGCGAGCGGCTGGAGCTCATCGTCTCCATCGAGCCCGGCAAGGAACTGCCGCCACCGCGCAGCAAGCCGTTCTTCAACATTCTCGACGAGATTCTCAGCGAGGAGATCGTCCGCCAGATCCGCCGTCCCTTCTGGATCGATACGGTCGGCGAAAGCAACCTCGTCGAAATCCGCATCCTGCTCGACAACAAGGTGCTGCGCGTCTACGCCCGGCGCAGCCAGGCCTACGCTTCGAACACCCATATTTTCCTGCTCTGGATGATCGGCACGTCGCTGGTGCTGATCGGCATTTCCATCCTCTTCCTGCGCGGCCAGATCCGCCCGATCCTGGCGCTGGCGCAGGCGGCCGAGAGTTTCGGCAAGGGCCAGCGAATGCCGGAAAGCTTTGCCCCGCGCGGTGCGGACGAGGTGCGCCGTGCGGGTCTTGCCTTCATTCTCATGCGCGAGCGCATCGAACGGCAGATGGAACAGCGCACCGCCATGCTGACCGGCGTCAGCCATGATCTGCGCACCATCCTGACCCGCTTCAAGCTGCAGCTGGCGCTCGCCGGCGACAATCCCGACCTGCAAGGCCTCAACAAGGATGTCGAGGACATGCAGACCATGCTGGAGGGCTACCTCTCCTTCGCGCGCGGCGATGCGGAAGAGGATGTCGGCGAACTCCGGCTGTCCGATCTTTTCGACCGCTTCGCCCTGGAGGCAGAGCTGCACGAACGCACCTTCTCCAGCGAGATCGAGGGCGAGGACGAGGTTCTGGTGCGGCCGAACGCCTTCAGTCGCCTCGTCGGCAACCTCGTTTCCAATGCCATGCGCTATGCCAAGACCGTGCGTGTGGAAGCCCGCCATGGCGCCAAATGGCTCACCATCACCGTGGACGACGACGGCCCCGGCATTCCCGAGCGCTCGCGCGAGGATGTGTTCAAGCCATTCTTCCGGCTCGACGAGGCACGCAATCTCGATGCATCGGGCACGGGCCTCGGCCTTGCCATCGCGCTCGACATCGCACGCAGTCACGGCGGCAACGTCACGCTGGGGGACAGTCCGATGGGTGGATTGAGGGCGACGATCCGCGTTCCCGCCTGATCGCCGGCGAGAGTTTGTCAGGGAAAAGTGGGAACCGATTTTCCCGAAAAGACAAACGAAAACAAAAGAATTTAGAGCATGTCTGGTTCAATCTGAACCTGACAAGCTCTAAATCAGCACATTTTCTTGCCGTTCGGCACGCTCTGGCCAACCCCGGCCAGCACGATCGCGCCCGTCTCGTCCTCGAAACCGAGCGTCAGAACTTCCGAGCGCACCGGGCCGATCTGGCGTGGCGGAAAATTGACGACGGCGAGGACCTGGCGGCCGACAAGCATTTCCGGCGTATAGTGTACCGTGATCTGCGCCGAGGACTTCTTGATGCCGATTTCCGGGCCGAAATCGATCTGCAGCTTGTAGGCCGGCTTGCGCGCCTCCGGAAACGGCAGCGCCTCGACGATTGTGCCGGCGCGAATGTCGACGCGTTCGAAATCGGCGTAGGTAATGGTCTCGGTCATGAAATCCCCAATCTGAAAACGCGGTAGCCCCTCAACCGGCCAGTCGGCCCCAGATCCCCTTGTCCCGCTCGCGCGGAGAGGTTCGGCGGAGAGTCAAAAGCCGTAAGAAACTCAGCCCGCCAGTTCCTCGGCGCGCTTGCGCGCGGCGGCAATGGCCTTGTCGAAGAGCGGCTGCATGCCGTCGTCGGCCATGAGCACCGAGAGGGCGGCGGCGGTGGTGCCGCCGGGCGAGGTCACGTTCTGGCGCAGGCGGCTGGCGTCATCGGGGGACTGGTGAAGCAATTCACCAGCCCCCGCGACGGTTTCCCGTGCGAGGCGCATGGCGAGGTCCGCCGGCAGGCCCGCTTTGCGTCCTGCCTCTGCCATGCATTCGACGAGATAGAAAACATAGGCCGGGCCGCTGCCCGAGACCGCCGTGACGGCATCGATATCGCCCTCGGTGGCGACCCATTCGACCGGACCGCTCACCTTGAGAAGGGCATGCACGAAATCGCGCTGCGCCGGCGTGACGCGCGCATTGGCGAAAGCCCCCGTCACCCCGCGGCCGATCATGGCCGGCGTGTTCGGCATGGCGCGCACCGTGGCGGCCTCGCCGAGGTGGCTTTCGAGATTGGCGATGGTCTTGCCCGCGGCAACGGAGACGATGACGGTGTCGGGGCCGACGAGGCCCTTCAGCGGCGGCAGCACCTGGTCCATGACCTGCGGCTTCACCGCGACGAAGATCACGCCGGCCTTCACGCCCTCGGGCGCCGATGTCTCATGGCGCGCGCCATTGTCGGCGATCAGCTTGGCCATGGCCGGCTGTGGGCCGGGATCGATCACGATGACGGAGGCGCCGGCAACACCGCTCTTCAGCCAGCCGGCCAGCATGGCGCCGCCCATATTCCCGGCGCCGATGAGAACGATGGGACCGTGACCCGCCACCGCCATGGTCATGCTTCTCCGACCGTTTCGAAGAGCACCGCATCGACGGCGGACTGGGCGTCCATGCCGGACCAGACGACGAACTGGAAGGCCTGGAAATAGGCTTCGCAGGATTCGAGCGCGCTCGACAGCAGCACCTCGACCTGCCGGTTGGTGGGCTCGGCCCCGCCGGCCAGAAGCAGAGACTGGCGGAAGATCACGACATCCTCGCGGCGCCACAGGTCGAAATGGCCCATGAGCACCTGGCCGTTCACATGCGACAGCAGGCAATGGACTTCGTTGACGCGGTTTTCGGGAACCTTGATGTCGAAGGCGCAGGCGAGATGCAGCGCCTCGAACTCTTCCATCCAGGAGAAGGAGACGTGGTAGTCCGTCCACTTGCCTTCGACCGTCATGGCGATTTCGTCTTCGCCCGACCGCTCGAACGACCAGTCATTGTTGGCCGCGACGAACTCGATCATGTCGACCGGGTTGGACTGACGCCCGATATCCAATTCCATAAGGCTCATGCATCACCTTCAAGGCCGGCAGGCGTGCGTCATCGCGCTCACACACGCGACGCGGCAAACCAAACTCCGGATACAACACTGAATGATTGCTCGGCACCGCATGCAGTCTGGACGACTTACCCTGCCCGAAGCTTGCGCTGCCCATCTCGAATCATCATTTAAAATCAGTGTATAACGGCGGAGTCACGACGCCAGCCCCCGCCTTTCCATTTTCTCCGCCCGGTTGTGGACAGAGCCTGTCAAAAAGATTCAGGTCGGGCGCTTAAGGGACTCTGCACAAAGGGCTTTTCGGAAGTGTCCACAGGGGTAAAAAATTTATTAAAAAAAACGGTTGGCGCGATGTGAATCACGCCAACCGAGTCCTGTCGGGAATAACCTGTGCCGAAACGGCTCAGCCGCCCGCGTTGAGCCGGGCTTCGAGCGCTTCGATGCGCTTCAGCAGGGCGTCGTTTTCGTCGCGCGCCTTTATCGCCATTTCACGCACGGCCTCGAATTCCTCGCGCTTGACGAGGTCCATGCCGTTCATGAAACGCTCGGCCTGGGCGCGGAACACCGTCTCGGCCTCCTTGCGCACGCCCTGGGCGGCACCGGCGGCATCGGTCATCAGCTTGGCGAAATCGTCGAGAATGCGGTTCGCACCGGTGGTCATGGTTCACTCCCTGAGGTGTCGATGGTCCTGGCGGGCGCTGCCGCCCGTATCCTGCCCTTGAGGTAGGGTCTTGGACCGCCGCTTGCAAGCGGATTCCGGTGGATCGCCGCCGGTTCGGCCGTCGCGTCGTCCGCGATCACGATTTATCGCCTTGACCCTGCCCCATGGCGCCGCCATCTTCCGCGCAAAACAGGAAGCCTTCAGCCTTGACGCCCATTGCCCAGCTTTTCGCCACCATGCCCTATCCCGAGATCGATCCGATCGCCTTCTCCATCGGCCCGGTCGCCGTGCACTGGTACGGCATCGCCTATGTCGTCGGCATCATGCTGGGCTGGATCTATGCGCGCCGGCTGATCGAGACGCCGCGGCTTTGGGCAGGCGATGCACCGATGAGCCGCGTGCAGCTCGACGACTTCCTCGTCTGGGCCGCCGTCGGCATCATTCTCGGCGGACGCGTCGGCTATATCCTGTTCTACGATTTTCCCAATGTCGCCGCCGACCCGCTGCGCGCCATCCAGGTCTGGAACGGCGGCATGTCCTTCCATGGCGGCCTTGCCGGCACGACGCTCGCCATGCTCCTCTTCGCCCGCCGCAACGGCATCGCCGTCTGGAGCCTGTTCGACATCGTCGCCGCCGTCGTGCCGATCGGCCTGTTCTTCGGCCGCATCGCCAACTTCGTCAACGGCGAGCTCTGGGGTCGCCTCTCCGATGCGCCCTGGGCAGTGATCTTCCCGGAGGCCGGCCCCTTCGCCCGCCATCCGAGCCAACTCTACGAAGCCGGCCTCGAAGGCGTGGTTCTTCTCACCGTCCTGGCCATCGCCATCTACGGCTTCGGCGCGCTGAAGCGCCCCGGCCTTGTCAGCGGTCTCTTCGTCACGGGTTACGCGCTCTCGCGCATCACCGTGGAGTTCTTCCGCGAACCGGACCCGCAGCTCGGCTATCTCTTTGGCGGCTGGCTGACCATGGGCATGCTGCTGTCGCTGCCGATGCTTGCCCTCGGCCTCTGGGCGATCTTTCGCGCGCGCGCCGCCGCGCCGGCCGGCGCCTGAGCGGAAGCCGCCATGCCGACACCTCTCGCCCGCAAGATCAAGGCACTGATCCGCACCAACGGCCCGATCAGCGTCACAGACTATTTCGCCCTGTGCCTTGCCGATCCCGAGCACGGCTACTACCGCACCCGCGACCCCTTCGGCACGGCCGGCGATTTCGTCACGGCGCCGGAAGTCAGTCAGCTCTTCGGCGAAATGCTCGGCATCTTCCTCGTTCATGCCTGGCAGAGACATGGCGGACCGCAGGACGTGCGCATCGCCGAGATCGGCCCCGGCCGCGGCACGATGATGGCGGACATGCTGCGTGTCATCGCCAGGCTCGCTCCGCAGCTTTACGACAGCGCGACCTTCCATCTCATCGAGACGAGCCCCAAGCTGCGCGCGATCCAGCATGAAACGCTCGGCACGCAGGCGCCCCGCGTGACCTGGCACGACAGTTTCGAGGAACTGCCCAACGGCTTCGTGCTGCTTGCGGCCAACGAACTCTTCGACGCCATCCCGATCCGTCAGTTCGTCAAGACATCCTCCGGCTTCCGCGAGCGCATGGTGGGCCTCGATGCCGAGGACGAACTGACCTTTGCCGCCGGCGTCGCCGGCATCGATCCGGCCCTCCTGCCGGAGAGCCACAAATCCGTCGCCAACGGCACGATCTTCGAGATCGCCCCGGCCCGCGAGGCGGTGATGGCGACGATCGGTGCGCGCATCGCCGGCTTCGGCGGCACGGCCGTCATCATCGACTACGGCCATTTCGTCACCGGCTTCGGCGATACGCTGCAGGCCGTGCTGAAACACGATTTCGACCCGCCGCTCGCCCATCCGGGCGAGGCGGACCTCACGAGCCATGTGGACTTCGAGCGTCTTGCGGGCGCGGCCGCCGCCGCGGGTCTTCACATCCACGGCATGCTGCACCAGGGCGATTTCCTCGTCGGGCTCGGCATCGGCGAGCGCGCCTCCGCCCTCGGCCGTCACCGCGACGCGGCGACCCAGCAGTCGATCCTTGCCGATGTCGACCGTCTCGCTGGCTCCGGCGCAGGAAAAATGGGCGATCTTTTCAAGGTGTTGGCGGTTGGCAGCGCACCGCTCGCGCTCTTTCCGTTCCGTCAGCCCGATTGACACATCGGCCAAGGCCGGACAACATCCGGCCCGATTTGCACCCCGAATGCCTGGCCGAAATCCTTGCCTGGCGGCCCGTACACAAGCCCAGCCGAGAGACCATGAAGGACCAAGCGCTCCCCGCCCCCATCGAAAGCCCGCTTCTGGCCGAACGCGCCGGAAAGGCGGCGCGCCACGGCTTCTTCACGCGTGCCGGCGGCGTTTCCGAAGGCATCTATCGCGGCCTCAATGTCGGTCTCGGCTCGAAGGACGCGCGGGAGAACGTGCACGAGAACAGGGCCCGTGTCGCCCGCTGGTTTTCCGCCGCGCCGGAAAGGCTTGCGACCGTGCATCAGGTCCATTCACCCGATGCGGTCGTGATCGACGAGCGCTATGACGGCGCGCGCCCCGAGGCCGATGCGCTCGTCACCGCCACGCCCGGCGTCGTGCTCGGCGTGCTGGCCGCCGATTGCGGCCCGATCCTCTTTTGCGATCCCGACGCGCGCGTCGTTGGCGCCGCCCATGCGGGCTGGAAGGGCGCGCTCTACGGCGTGCTGGAAAACACCATCGCGGCCATGGAGACGCTCGGCGCGAAGCGCCAGAACATCCTTGCCTGCCTCGGCCCGTCGATCAGCCGGCGGAACTATGAGGTCGGCCCCGAATTCATCGAGCGTTTCCTGGCGGTGGACAAGGCCTACCAGCGCTATTTCACGCCATCGTCAAAGGCCGATCACGCCATGTTCGATCTGCCGGGCCTGACGACGCAGCGCCTGAGGGATGCCGGGGTGACGGCCGAAAACCTCGACCTGTGCACCTATCCCGACGAGGACCGTTTCTTCTCCTACCGGCGCACCACCCACCGGCAGGAACCCGACTACGGGCGGCAGATTTCCGCAATCATGATCACGGCCTGAAGCCCCGCACCAGATCCAGACACCCGACGAAGACGAGGGAGACACCACAATGGCACTTCACTTCGACACCGAGGAATACGCCAACCGCCTCCAGCGCCTCACCGCCCGCATGCGCGAGCAGAAGCTCGACGCCATGCTGCTCTTCGCGCAGGAGAGCATGTACTGGCTGACCGGCTACGACACCTTCGGCTATTTCTTCTTCCAGACGCTCGTCGTGAAGGCGAACGGCGAAATGGTGCTGCTGACGCGCTCGGCGGATCTGCGCCAGGCGCGCCGCACCTCCAACATCGAGAAGATCGAAATCTGGGTGGACCGCGTGAACGCGGACCCGACGATGGATCTGAAGAACCTTCTCTCCGATCTCGACCTGCTCGGCTGCCGCATCGGCGTGGAATACGACACGCATGGCCTGACCGGCCGCAATGCCCGCCTCGTCGACAACCAGCTCCAGAGCTTCGGCGAGATCATCGACGCCTCCGCCCTTGTCAGCCGCCTGCGTCTCATCAAGAGCCCGGCCGAGCTCGCCTATGTCGAGCGCGCCGCGGCGCTTTCCGACGACGCACTCGCAGCCGCCCTGCCCCTCATCGTGCCCGGCGGCGACGAGGCCGCCATCCTGGCGGCGCTGCAGAACGCCGTTCTGGCCGGCGGCGGCGATTATGCGGCCAACGAATTCGTCATCGGTTCGGGTGACGACGCATTGCTCTGCCGCTCGAAATCCGGCCGCCGCCGGCTGGACGCAGAAGACCAGATCAGCCTGCAATGGGCCGGCGTCAGCGCGCGCTACCACGCACCGATGATGCGCACCGCCGTCATCGGCGAGCCGAGCGCCCGCCACCGCGAACTCTACAGCGCCTGCCGCGAGACGATGCAGGCGATGGAGATGGTGCTGCGCCCCGGCAATACCTTCGGCACCGTGTTCGAGACCTTCGCCCGCATCCTCGACGAGCGTGGCCTTGCCCGCCACCGGTTGAACACCTGCGGTTATTCCGTCGGCGCCCGCTTTGCCCCCTCCTGGATGGACCCGCAAATGTTCCTGCTCGGCAATCCGCAGGAGATCGAGCCGAACATGTCGCTCTTCGTGCACACGATCATCCTCGATTCCGATACCGGCACGGCCATGACGCTCGGCCAGACCTATCTAACCACCACCGACACGCCGAAGGCGCTGTCGCGCTACGGGCTCGATTTCATCGAGATCTGACGGGACCGACCGCAGGCCCTGCAAGATCCTGCGATTGACAGGGCCGGGAGCCGAACCCATAAATCGTTATGGGGAACGCAGAAGGCGCAAGCCTTCCAGGGACACGGACGACGAGACCATGCACGAGCGGATGAAGCGGCTGGCACTGATCGGCCTCATTGCCACGCTTGCCGGTTGCAGCAGCACCGACGCGCTCACACCCCGCGCCGATGTCGGCAACGGCTTCAATTCGCCGCCCGTCACCCAGAACGATCTCGACCAGATGAGCGCCGAGACCGCCCCCGTCACCACCATGCCCGTCGCGACCGCCACGCAGCAGACCGCCTTCACCGCGTCGGGCGTCTCGACCGGCGAGGATACGGCCGGCACGCTGCAGGGCCAGGCCGATGCTCTCGCCCGCAATCGCCGCACGAACCAGTCGGACGTCGAGCTTGCCCGCACGACGGCGCAGCGTTCGCTCGCCGCGGAAACCTCGGAAGGCGCCGAAGAAGTCGCCGCGCTACCGCGCGCCAGCGCCGAGGCCGACGACACGGTCCGGTTCCTGCCGATCATCGGCGCGCCGGTCGAGGCCGTCACGCCGCTCTCCAAGCGGCTCGGCGCGGAGGCCCGCTCCAGCGGCCTGACGATCCGCAGCGCCTCGGACAATTCCACGAAATACATCCTGAAGGGCTACTTCTCGGCGATGAACGACAATGGCAAGACCACCGTCGTCTATGTCTGGGACGTGCTCGACGGCAGCGGCGCGCGGCTGCACCGCATCCAGGGCCAGGAAACCGTCTCCGGCACGGCATCGGACCCGTGGACGGTCGTGCCGGCGCGCACGATGGAAGCCATCGCCCAGAAGACCATCCGCCAGTATCTCGACTGGCGCGACGCTTCGCGCGGTTAAGCACTGTGAAAGCGTAAATCACAGCGAAATGCGAAGAATCGCTTTTCCGCCGGGGCAAGGCCCTTGCATTCGCGGATTTAGCCGCTTAAAGCCCCCTCCATCAGCATAATAACAGGCGGACCATAGATGAAGGTTTTCGCGGGCAACTCGAACCGGCTCCTCGCCGAAGCGATCTGCAATTATCTGAATGTTCCGCTCGGCCGGGCCACGGTCAGACGCTTCGCAGACCAGGAAATCTTCGTTGAAATCCAGGAAAACGTGCGCGGCGAGGACGTTTTTGTCGTGCAGTCGACGTCGTTCCCGACCAACGAGAACCTGATGGAACTCCTGATCATGGTCGATGCCCTGAAGCGCGCCAGCGCGCGCCGCATCACCGCCGTGATCCCCTACTTCGGCTACGCCCGCCAGGACCGCCGTCCCCGCAGCACCCGCGTGCCGATCTCGGCCAAGGTGGTGGCCAATCTGCTGGAGACCGTGGGCGTCGAGCGCGTGCTGACCATGGATCTGCACGCCGACCAGATCCAGGGCTTCTTCGACATCCCCGTCGACAATATCTACGCCTCGCCCGTGCTGCTGTCGGACCTGAAGGCCCGCAACTACAGCAATCTGGTGGTGGTGAGCCCCGACGTGGGCGGTGTGGTGCGTGCCCGCGCCCTGGCCAAGCAGCTGGGCTGCGACCTGGCCATCATCGACAAGCGCCGCGACCGTCCGGGCGAATCCGAAGTCATGAATGTCATCGGCGACGTCTCCGGCAAGGACTGCCTGCTCATCGACGACATCGTCGATTCGGGCGGCACGCTCTGCAACGCCGCCGAAGCGCTGTTGAAGAACGGCGCGACCAGCGTTACCGCCTATATCACGCACGGCGTGCTCTCCGGCGGCGCGGTTGCCCGTGTCACCTCCTCCAAGCTCAAGGAGCTTGTGATCACCGACTCGATCCAGCCGACCACGGCGGTGCAGTCGGCACACAACATCCGCGTCATCTCGACCGCCAACCTGCTCGGCGAGGCGATCAACCGCACCAGCGCGGAAGAGTCCGTTTCCAGCCTCTTCGACTGATCGACAACGACGGCCTTTTAAAACCTGCGCGCCGGCCCCGGTTGCGCAGGTTTTTCGTTTTTTACCATCCCCCGCTTTTTGCGCGCGCCCCAATATCGGGCGCATCAATTTTACGTTACGGTCCGGGAAGATTCACCAGGAGGGATCCATGATATCGACGTCGCCTTTCATTCGCCGGCTGGCGGGACGCATAGCCATCCTTCTTGCCGCAGGCACGCTTGCGGCCTGCTCGGTGGAAGTCGATGAAGGCGGCGGCGGATATCGCCCAGGACCGCAGGCTTGCACCATGGAATACATGCCGGTGTGCGGCGCGCGCGGCAATGATCTCCAGACCTTCGCCAATACCTGCGAAGCACGCTCGAGCGGCTACCGCGTCGTCGGCCGCGGCGAATGCCGCCGGGGCGGCCGGCCGGATCCGCGGCCGGACGAAGGCCGCGCCTGCACACGCGAATATGCACCGGTCTGCGGCGCGAACGGCCGTGACCGCCAGACCTTCGCCAATGCCTGCGAAGCCCGCAACAGCGGCTACGACATCATCGGTCGCGGCGAGTGCCAGGTCCGCCGTCCCGACAGCGGCTGGGGCGACGACCAGGATCGCGACCGCCCGGATTGGCGCGACCGTAACCGGGATCGCGAGCGGCCGGACTGGCGCGACCGCGACCAGGGCAATGACGGTCAGCGCGTCTGCACGATGGAATACAACCCGGTCTGCGGCCAGCGCGGCCGCGACCTGAAGACCTTCGGCAATTCTTGCTCGGCGGGGGTCGCCGGCTACCGCGTCGTGCGACCCGGCGAATGCCCGGCCAATTACTGACCGGCCGATAGCCTCACCATCGGACCCCGCCGCACAAACGGCGGGGTTTTTCGTTGGCGCGACAAGCCTGTTTCCAAGCCGCGTGCCGCCTGTTACCAGTGCTTATCCCTTTTCAGTATCGATCCCGCCATGCTTCGTGATTTTTCCGCTCAAGCCCTGTTCATGGGCCTGCTCACCGCCTTCGTCGGCTTTGCCAGTTCCTTCGCGGTCGTGCTGCACGGCCTGACCGGCGTCGGCGCGACGGAAGCGCAGGCCGCCTCCGGCCTGATGGCCCTTTCGGTCTCCATGGGCCTTTGCGCCATCGTGCTCAGCATCGCGACGCGCCTTCCCATCTCCATCGCCTGGTCGACGCCGGGCGCCGCGCTGCTGGCAAGCTCCGGCGCGGTCGAAGGCGGCTTTGCGACGGCCGTCGGCGGGTTTCTCGTCTGTGCGGCGCTGATCGTCGTCGCGGGCCTGTGGAAGCCGCTCGGCCGTATGGTCGCGGCCATTCCGGCGACGCTCGCCAATGCCATGCTGGCAGGGGTGCTGATCGGCCTCTGCTTCGCCCCCGTCAAGGCCATCGCCTTCAATCCGCTGCTCGGCCTGCCGATCGCGCTCGCCTGGGTCGTCGTCGGCAGCATCAACAGGCTCTATGCGGTGCCGGCCGCCCTTGCCGCCTTCGTCGCCGTGCTCGCCTTCGGCGTCGACATTCCGGACGGGGCGCTCGCCGGCCTGGCGGAAACGCTGCTGCCGAAGCCCGAATTCGTTGCGCCTGCCTTCACTCTTGCCGGCCTCATCGGCATCGCGCTGCCGCTCTTCATCGTCACCATGGCCTCGCAGAACATTCCCGGCATCGCCGTGCTGAAGGTCAACCAGTACGAACCCAATCCCGGCCCGCTCTTCGCGGTCACGGGCCTTTTCTCGCTGCTATCGGCGCCTTTCGGCGGTCATGCGGTGAACCTTGCAGCGATCACCGCCGCCATGTGCGCGGGCAGCGATGCGCATCCCGACCCGGCAAGGCGCTACTGGGCCGCCATCAATGCGGGCGTCTTCTATGTGATCTTCGGCCTTGCCGCGGGTGCGGTCACGGCCTTCGTTAGCCTCGCTCCGCCGGTCCTCATCCAGGCCGTCGCCGGCCTCGCGCTGATCAGCGCCTTCGCCAATTCGGCCCTCAACGCCTTCAAGGAGGCGGACGGCCGCGAGGCCGCGGCGGTGACCTTCCTCGTCACCGCCTCCGGCGTTTCCTTCGCCGGCATTTCCGGTGCCTTCTGGGGGCTGATCGCGGGCGGCTTGATGCTGGCACTGTCCCGCTTCGTCGCCCGGCTCAGGGCTTGAGGCTTACGGCTGGAACGGCAACGGACGGCCGTTGATGAGCACTTTGCCGTCTTCACCGACCGTGACGTCCCAAGCCTGCGCACCACCGCCTGCGTCACGGGCAAGGCCCTTCATCATCAGGAGGCCGAAGGCGGCCTGGCCGAATTCCGGCACCGTGGCCGCGTTCTGCTGCAGATAGGCTACCGTCTTGTCGAAGTTGCGCATGGTCAGCGTCATATCCGTGCTTTGTCGCTTCTCGTCGCCGTTATACAGCTTCATCTTGCCGGCAATGTGCAGGTCATAGATCGCCGAGACAGCCGAAATCTCATCGTATTGCACGGTCATCGCGCCGTCAGGATACATGATCTTGTCGATCTCCCGGAGTTGCTCGTCGGTCAACGCTTTCGGCTTGGTGAAATCGGCATGCTCGATGAAATAATTGATAACGCCGGCGAAATTGAAATCTGCCCTTCCTTTTAAAGCCATCCGGTCTGGCAGCAGGTCCTTAATGGCAGCCGGCACCGCCTCGGTCGACAGCCTCGGTTTTTCCACGTTGAAACCGAAGCTCAAACGCGTGGCATCGACAATGCCACTCTGGGCGTAATCATAGGTTATGGTATCGGCGCTGAATGCGCCCTGCGGCGTACCTATGGTCACATTCGAGAGGCGGATCGTCTCGGCCATGTTGTCGACGACCGGCAGGACGGCGCGCAGCATATCCTTGAGGCGTGCCGCACGCGCCGCATCGAGCCCGTCCTTCTTCATATTGTCGAGCGCGAAGAAGACGAGATCCTGCATGGCCTTGTAGCGCGCGCCATCCATGCGGACATCGATGTCCACAGCATCGACGCCGATATCCACCCGGCCGGCAGCACCGCCGATGAGCGTGTGCGTGAAGGCCTTCAGCACGGCGGTAGAGGAGACATCGAACGTCTCGTCGCTCTTCTTCTCGGTCGCAATGCGCATCGCCGTCTCGCCGAAGCCCCCCATTACCCCATTCTTCGCGGAGGTGTTGGAGTAGGAAAGTTGCTTCGTCGCCCAGTCGGCGGAGGTGAAATAGAAGATTTCGGGGTCGTAGATGCCATCGAGTTTCATCGAATCGATGACATAACGGAAGGAATTCTTGCCGTCGGCGGCGTCAACATCGCCCTCGATCTCGAAACTGTCATTCGCCTCGACGCGGTAGGTGCCCTCGGGCATCGGCCGCAGATAGGCCATCACCGGCTTCAGCCCCTCGATCTTCGTCGCAACGGTCTTCGACTTGTCCATCAGAACTGCGGGATTGAGGCGCAATTCGTAGACGGAGGCCGCAGCCTTGACGGTGACGAGCCCGGCGTCGATCATTTCCTGCGGCAGGTAACGCGTCAGGCGCTGCTGGATGCTCTCGGCTTCGGCGGGGGAAACCTCCTGGGCTTTGGCTGGGCTTGCGGATATCAACGCAAGGGCGGCCGAGGCCATCAGGATCTGTCTTCTCATCATGGCCTCCAATGCCGAACCGATTGCGCAGAACATCCAATCACGGCGGCCGCATGTCAATCCGGCTCCGGGCCTTGCATTTTCGGGCATTCTCGTTTATCGAGCCCCCATCCGCGTAGACACCCTTGGAGGCAACGCGGATGAGGCTTTCACGAAATCCTCAAGTTTGACGCGGCCGGAGCTTCTCCGCCGGGGCAAACTCTCCAGTTACACTTGAAAGGTAAAGCTATGAGCCACGAAACCTACGAGCTCAAGGCCGAAACGCGCGAACGGGTTGGTAAGGGGTCCTCCCGTGAACTCCGTCGCAACGGTCTTATTCCTGCAGTTATCTACGGCGACAAGCAGGCCCCCCTCTCGATCGCCATCTCGACCAAGGAAGTAACCCAGCGCATTCACGCCGGCGGCTTCAAGACGACGGTTGCAACGATCGACGTCAACGGCGAGAAGATCAAGGTCCTGCCGAAGGACTACCAGCTGGACCCGGTCCGCGACTTCACGATGCATGTCGACTTCCTGCGCGTCTCGGGCAACACCCACGTCGTCGTTGAAGTTCCGGTTCACTTCGTCAACGAAGACAAGGCTCCCGGCATCAAGATCGGTGGCGTCCTGAACGTCGTTCGTCATGCTGTCGAGCTGCACGCTCTGGCCGACAACATTCCGGAATTCATCACGGCGGACCTCACCGGCCTCAAGGTTGGCGACGGCATCCACATCTCGAACATCACCCTGCCGAAGGGCACGAGCCCGGTCATCACCGATCGTGACTTCACGATCGCCACGATCGCTGCTCCGGCCGGCGGTGTGAAGGAAGAAGCGGAAGCTTCCGAGTAAGCCTTCGCCAAAGCCTGACCTTAAGGAAACCCCGCCTCCCCTCGGATGCGGGGTTTTTCTTTGTCCGGACCGCGCTACTACCGTTGCGGGAAGTTTGAATTATCAGCACTTTTCCGGGTCGTTATTTCAGCAACATTTAAGATTTTGGTGAAAGTCTAAGCACCTCAAAAATGACGAAAGCCAAAGAGGGGCATGATGGGACGGCTTCGCGCAAAGGCAGAAGGGCAACCGGCATGAAAGTGCATTCGGTTGAGAGCCGCTTCATCGCCATCGTCATCGGCGCCCTGCTCGTCTTCGTCGCTCCGCTCTTCGTCCTGTTCCTCATCCTCTCTTCTGACCGCGTCGCGCGCGAGCGCCTGCAGAACACGGAAGTGTTGCTGAAGACCAATGTGCAGGCGCTCGGCAAGCCGCTGTGGGACTTCGACAGGGAAAGCATCGACCAGATCGTCACCGATCTTCAGTCCGATGCCGATATCGGCTATGTGCGGGTGCGCGATACGTCCGATGCCATCGATATCCGCAAGCCCGCTGTCGAGCCCAATCCCGCCGACGCCCGCGCCGTCGTCAAGACCGATATCCTTCACAAGGCGTCCGACGGCATCAAGAAGGTCGGCACGGCGGAAATCTGGCTGCGCAAGGAAGGCATCTTCTCACGCTTCACCAAGGACGAGATGAGCATCTTCGCCATCTTCTTCTTCGCTGTCGCCACGCTTTTCACCGCCGCCATCATCGGCAACCGCATCACCATCATCCGCCCGCTGATGCGCCTGACGGCCGCCATCGAGGCAACCCGACGGCTCGGCTCGCGCCATCATGTCGACTGGACCTCGAACGACGAAATGGGGGCTCTTGCCCATAACTTCAACGAGATGCAGAGCAAGCTGGAGCGCGAGGAGAAAGAGCTGAAGCTCGCCCATGCCCGCGCCACGGATATCTACAATCTCACCCCGGCCATGCTCTTCTCCATCGATGCGGAAAACCGCATCACCGCCGTCAGCGACTACTGGCTGACGGCGACCGGCTATCGCCGCGAACAGGTCATCGGCCAGGAATTCACCGACTTCGTCGCCGAAGACTGGCGCGAGATCTATCGCAAGCGCCATGCCGACGACGCCGAAGCTGGTATCTGCGAGGTCACGGTGCGCTTCCGCTGCGCCGACGACAGCGTGATCGACGTCCTGATCCTCGAAACCGGCGTCGCGGAAAGCAGCGGCCGGCAGGCGCTTTCGCTCTCCGTCATGACCGACGTCACCGATCTCAAGGAAGCCGAGAACCGCAACCATCGCCAGGCTATCACCGACCACCTGACCGGCCTTCTCAATCGGCAGGGCTTCGAGTCCGTGCTGGACGAAATGATCGTCGATGCCGACACGCTCGGCCAGCCCCTTGCCTGCCTCTTCGTCGACCTCGACCGCTTCAAGTGGATCAACGACAATCTCGGCCATGCCACCGGCGACGACGTGCTCTGCCAGGTCGCCATGCGCCTTCGGCGGCAGTTGCGGGCCGGCGATGTCATCGCCCGGCTCGGCGGCGACGAGTTCGCCATCCTGCTCTCCGCGCCCAACGGCCGCCAGCTTGCGCTCGATGTCAGCGATCGTCTCGTCGCCAGCCTGCGCGCACCGCTGATCGTCGGCGGGGCGGAGCTGAGTGTCAGCGCCAGCATCGGCGTCGCGGTCTATCCCGACCATGCCTCCACCGCCGCCTGCCTGCTGCAGAAATCCGACATGGCCATGTATGCCCGCAAGCGCGGCGGCAAGAACGGCGTGCAGATCTTCGACAACAACATGGTCGATATCGCCCGCAAGCGGCTGGAAACCGAACAGTCCATCGACCAGGGCCTGCGCGAGGACTGGTTCACGGCCCATCTCCAGCCCATTGTCAGCCTTGCGGACGGGCGCGTCGCCGGTTTCGAAGCCCTGATGCGCCTCAATCATCCCGAGCGCGGCATCCTGCCGCCGGCCGAGATCGTCGGCATCGCCGAGGAGAACGGGTCCATTGGCCGCATCGGCGACTGCATCCTGTCGAAGTCCATCGCCAATCTCGCGGTCATCTCCAGGCTCGACGGGCTCGCCGATACCTATCTCGCCGTCAACTTCTCGCCCCTGCAGTTCGAGCCGGCATTGCCTTCCCGCCTGGCGGCGCTGCTTCTGGAAAACGGCGTCACGCCCTCGCGCATCGTCGTCGAAATCACCGAGGCCGTGCTGATGCTGGACAATCCCGTGGTGCGCGAGGTCCTCGACGCGCTCTCCGACCTCGGCTGCCGTATCGCGCTCGACGACTTCGGCACGGGCTACTCCTCGCTCAGCTACCTCAACCGCTTCCCGGTCGATATCGTCAAGGTCGATCAGTCCTTCACCCGCTCGCTCTCCTCCGATCAGCCGGACGTGCGCCGCAAGAGCCGCATGCTGGTCGAAGGCATCCGCACCATCTCGCACCAGATGGGCTGCGCCGTGGTGGCGGAAGGCATCGAGACCTCGGAGCAATGGGATATCCTCCAGGCCATGAACATCGAATTCGGCCAGGGCTACCTGCTCAGCCGGCCGCTGCCGCTGGACGCCCTGCTCGAAAAGCTCGACGAATTCGCAATGCCCGACATGCCCGCGCGCCGGGCGGCAGCCTCCTGAAAGGATCCGGGGACGAGACGATGAAGACGCTGCTCCTGACGCTTTGCCTGTCGCTCGCCCCGCTTTCGGCCCCCCTCGCCGAAACGCTGCATTTCGTCACGGAGGAATACGCCCCCTTCAACTTCACGAAGGACGGCAAGATCACCGGCATCGGCGTCGAGCAGATCGAAACGATCGCCAAGGCGGCGGGCATCGATTACACGATGGAGATCATGCCCTGGGCGCGCGCCTTCGCGATGGCGCAGAGCCAACCGAAGACCTGTGTCTTCACGACCGGCTACAACCGCGAGCGCGCCGCCCAGTTCGTCTGGGTCACGCCGCTCCTGAAGGACGAGATGGTGCTGCTGAAACGCAAGGACGGCGGCAAGGGGCCGGCGACCATGAAGGAAGCGCTCACCATGAAGGTCGGCTCGCAGCGCGGCGACTTCGCCGTCGAAGCGCTGGAAGACCTCGGCTTCACGGATATCGACCTCGCCTCCGACATCGATCTTTCCGTCCGCAAGCTCCTTTCCGGCCGTGTGGATCTGATGCCGACCTCCATCAAGACCTATGAAAGCCTGGTGCAGCAGGGTCAGCCGGTGGAGAAGGCCATGCTGATGTCCGGCCAGATCTACGGCCTTGCCTGCAACACGAACACGCCGGCCGAGGCCGTCGCACGGCTTCAGGCGGAGCTGGACACGCTCATCCTCAATGGCGGGCAGGATCGCATCTTCGCCGCCTATGGCCTGCCACCGAACCCGCGCACGGCGGAAAACGACGCGAAGAAACAGCCCTGACGGTTGACTTCCGTCCGCTTTCGCGGTGGTGAAGGCCAAGCACATCCTTTTGGCGGACCATTCCATGCTGATCATCGCCGGGCTCGGCAATCCGGGCGCAAAATATGCGGGCAACCGCCACAATATCGGTTTCATGGCGCTGGATGCCATCCACCGCAAGAACCCGTTCTCGCCCTGGTCGAAGAAGTTCAAGGCCGAGATCTCCGAAGGGGAACTCGGCGGCGACAAGGTGCTGCTCATCAAGCCGCAGACCTTCATGAACCTGTCGGGCGAATCCGTCGGCGAGGCCATGCGCTTCTACAAGCTCGCCCCAAAGGATATCGTCGCGATCTATGACGAACTGGACCTCGCCCCCGGCAAGGCACGCATCAAGGTTGCCGGCGGTCACGGCGGACACAACGGCATCAAGTCGCTGGACGCCCATTGCGGCAAGGACTATCGCCGCCTGCGTCTCGGCATCGGCCATCCCGGCGCCAAGGAACTGGTGACGAACCATGTGCTCGGCGATTTCGCCAAGGCCGACCATGCCTGGCTCGACCCGCTGCTAGATGAACTCGCCCTGAATGCCGCCATGCTGGTGCGCGGCGAGGATTCGCAGCTCATGAACAAGCTGGCGCTCGCCACCGGCGGCAAGCCGGATGAAGACAAGGCCCCGGCGAAGAAGCCGGCCGCCCAGTCCCATATCCGCGCCGCCCGCAACCACGCCCAGCCGAAGGCGCTGCCGACATCCGGCCCGATGGCCGACATGCTGAAGAAGCTCTTCGGCGACAAGGGCGATTAAATCAGAACCAGTGCAACGTCTGGAGCCGGTAGAGGAAGAGGTCCCACAGCCAGGCGAGCCCCGTATCGATGCCATAGGCGACCAGGCCGGACGCCTCACCGGAAAACAGCATAGCCGCAACGCCGCCGAGGCCGCTCCACAGGCAGGCATTGCGGAAATTGTGCCAGGAATCGAGCCGATAGTAGCCGGCATCGTCATATTCCGTGCCGAAGATCCGATCGCTCCAGTCATAACCATCGCTGATCGCAAGATCGAGCATCGGCTTGTCGGACAGCCGGTCGGGATAGACGTTGAAGAGGGCGCGTACGACATGCCCCACGGCCCCGAGAAGAACGAAGAGCACGAACGCGACGGCATAGTGCCAGGTGGACGCTTCAACCATGGCGGCAGGATAAACAGCAACCGCTAATATCGGATGAAACTATTCCTCCGGTTCGGTCTGGAAGAGCAACGGGAAGCCCGCTTCCTTGGCAAGCTCCGTCCCCTCCTTCGCCTTGGTCTCGGCGATGTCGCGGGTACAGATGACGACGACACAGGTTCCCATCTTGTGCGCGGTCATCATCACCCGGTGGCTCGTCTCCGCGCTCATGCGGAAAACGGCTTTCAGCACCAGCACGACGAATTCGCGCGGCGTATAGTCGTCGTTGACGAGAAGGACCTTGTAGAGCTTCGGCCTCTCCAGCTTCGGCTTGGTCGCGGTCTTCGGGGTCAGGGTCGTGTCATCATTGCTCATGGGAAGCTCCTCATGGCCGGCTTCGAGCAGTGTGCGGCCATTGTGCACCGCAGGCAGGGCGACTTCAAGGCCCGGCGGACGGCAGGCCCTTGACCCTGCCCCATCCTTCCCCCATAGCGGTGGCAACGAATTTTCCAGGACGAACGGACCACCCCCATGGGCTTCAAATGCGGTATCGTCGGTCTGCCGAATGTCGGCAAGTCGACCCTCTTCAACGCGCTGACCAAGACGGCGGCCGCACAGGCGGCGAACTATCCCTTCTGCACCATCGAGCCGAACACCGGCGAAGTGGCCGTGCCGGACCCGCGCATGAAGGCGCTTGCCGGCATTGCCGGCTCGAAGGAAATCATCCCGACGCGCATCTCCTTCGTCGACATCGCCGGCCTCGTGCGCGGCGCGTCCAAGGGTGAAGGCCTCGGCAACAAGTTCCTCGCCAATATCCGCGAAGTCGATGCCGTCGTGCACGTGCTGCGCTGCTTCGAGGACACGGACATCACCCATGTCGAAGGCCGCATCAACCCGGTCGCCGATGCCGAAACCATCGAGACCGAGCTGATGCTCGCCGATCTCGAGAGCCTGGAGCGTCGTGTCGAGCAGACCCGCAAGCGCGCCGCCAGCAAGGACAAGGAGTCGCTCGCGCAGCTGCCGATCATGGAAGCCGTGGTCAAGCTCCTGAACGAAGGCAAGCCTGCCCGTCTTCTCCTGAAGACGCTGGCACCGGAAGAGATCGACGTTCTGCGTGGTCTCAACCTCCTGACCTCGCATCCGGTTCTCTACGTCTGCAACGTCGCGGAGGCGGACGCCTCCACCGGCAATGCGCACACCGAGGCCGTCGCCGCCATGGCGAAGGAACAGGGCGCCGAATGTGTCGTCATCTCGGCGGCCATCGAATCGGAAGTCGCCCAGCTTCCCGAGGAAGAAGCGGCGGAGTTCCTCTCGGCACTCGGCCTCGAGGAAGCCGGTCTCGACCGGCTCATCCGCGCCGGCTACCACCTGCTCGACCTCATCACCTACTTCACCGTCGGCCCCAAGGAAACGCGCGCCTGGACCATCGTGCGCGGCACCAAGGCCCCGCAGGCCGCCGGCGTCATCCATACGGATTTCGAGCGCGGCTTCATTCGCGCCTTCACCATCGCCTATGACGACTATATCGCCTTCAAGGGCGAAGTCGGCGCGAAGGAAGCCGGCAAGGGCCGCGACGAAGGCAAGGAATATGTGGTGCAGGACGGCGACGTCATCCATTTCCGCTTCAACACGTAAGCGGCGCGTCTTTCGACATCTATCGGCTGCCGTCCCTCACCGGAGGGGCGGCAGTTTTTCTTTGAGCGCCACGGGCATCGGCGTCACCGCCCAGCGCCGGAAATGCGGCCAGCCGATGCCGATGGTGAGCACCACGAGCCCGACGATCAGCAGCGTCAGGAACACGTAGTTCTCCGGCGGCGCTTCCATCTGCTGCAGCAGGCTGGCCGTCGCAAGACCGAGCGAGAGCAGGCCTGACGTGACGAAGGCGCGCCGGTCGATCACCAGGCCGATCACCATCAGCACCAGCACGACGGCGACGATGACGGCCGTCTCCCTGAGGCCCTTGTTGCTGCTGAACAGCGTGTCATTGGCGAAATCGCCGAGGAAGACGAAGCACAGCGTCGCATAAAGCAGGGCCGGCGCCGTAACGAGATGCAGCCAGAAGGCGATGTCGGAGCGGCGGGTGACGCGCAGCCGGTCCGACAGGTCATGGATCATCGCCACGGCGAACAGCGCCAGCGCGGCCGCAAGGAAGATGCCCGCCGACAGCATCGGATGCTCGGTGACGATATCGGCGCTTCCCATGAGGCGCGCGAGAACGAAGAAGACGAGGCTCAGCCCGGCGGCAGCGAGGGACAGGAACCAGAAGCTCAGCGCCAGCGGAACCCGGTAGCGCCAATGGAAGAGCGGCAGCAGCAGCACGAAGGGCAAGACGATCAGCAGGCCGTCGAGGAAGGGATCGGCAGGTTTTCCGATGAACTCGTCGCGCGCCAGAACCATCGTAACGAAGATCCAGTGCACGAAGAGAAGGGTCAGCAGCACCGCCGGGAGCGCAAGGCGCTGGCGCTTCACCAGCACTTCGGCCAGCAGGATGATCGCCGGCAACGCGGCGACGAAGGCGCCGATGCCCCAGACGCCCGCCATGGCGATGGCGACGCCGATGGTGATCAGCACGTCGTGGAAGCCGCGCACGAAGCGCGGCGCTTCCGTATCCTCGACGGGCGCAACGATCCGATCGGCCGGGCCGGCAATATCGAGTGCTCCGCCGCCCTGGGGCCTGGCGAGAACGACGCCCCGCGCCTCCATATAGGGCAGCAACCGGCCGGCCTGTTCGGTGGAGATCAGGCCTTCGCCCGTCGCGCTGTCGAGTACGGATTTCAAGCTCTGCATGGATCGTCGCTCCCGATGATGCGCAACCTTAGCCGCTGGTCGTCCACGAGCAAGTCTGCATCCTGTCGCAAGCCCTTGCAAAACCTGATACCCCTCTCCATTGTCGCCCTGCAACAGGACAACCGGACGTGGCCAACTACACTTTTGAAGACTTTACCCCGGGCCGCCGCTTCGCCTTCAAGGAGCGGACACTGACGGCGGCGGAAATCGTCGCCTTCGCCGGCGAATTCGACCCGCAGCCGATGCATCTCGACGAAGAGGCCGGCCGCGCCAGTATCCTCGGCGGCCTTGCCGCCTCCGGCTGGCACACCAGCGCGATCATGATGCGCATGCTCTACGAGGCCTATATCGACGGCTCGACCTCGGAAGGTTCGCCCGGCGTCGATCTCATGGAGTGGAAGCGTCCGGTGCTGGCGGGCGATACGCTTGGCGGCTATTGCGAGGTGGTGGAGGCCCGTGCGTCGCGCTCCCGGCCGGAAATCGGCATCGTGCGCCTCCGCGCCGATGTGACGAACCAGCGCGGCGAGACCGTCGCGATCTGCGAATATATCAACATGATGCGGGTAGCCGAAAAGGAAGCCGACCATGCGCATGGCTGAGCTTTACGCCATCGGCGAGACCGTCGAGATCGGCAGCCACACCTTCACGGCGGAAGACATCATCCGCTTTGCAAGGGATTTCGACCCGCAGCCCTTCCATCTCGATGCGGAGATTGCCAAGCAGACGCTGTTCGGCGGCCTCTGCGCCTCCGGCTGGCACACCTGCGCCGGCTGGATGAAATGCTTCGTGCCGTTCTGGATGGGCGAATGCCGGCGCCTTGCCGCCAAGGGCATCGTGCCGCCCAACCTAGGCCCCTCCCCGGGCTTCACCAAGCTCGGCTGGCTGAAGCCGGTCTTCGCCGGCGACACGATCACCTATTCGGTGACGCTCCTCGGCGCGCGCGAACTCGCCAGCCGGCCCGACCGGGTGATCAATTCGATCCTCAACGCCGGCAGGAACCAGCACGGCGAGCCGGTCGTGCGGTTCGAGAGCACGGTGTTGGAATTCGTCTGAGGCTTTGCCGGGATATGGCCCTCCGCCGGCCATCGAACCTCTCCGGAAGAGAGGCCGGGCGGAGGGAACGGGGTGAACCATCCCGTCAAACGGGCAGGCAACCCTGCCCTCAATGCCCGTCGAAGGCCACCAGCGTGCGCACTTCCACGCCTAGCGCTTCCAGCTTCTTGCGGCCGCCGATTTCCGGCAGGTCGATGACGAAACAGGCGGCGACGATGTCGGCGCCCATCTGGCGCAGCAGCTTGACGGCCGCTTCCGCCGTACCGCCGGTCGCGATCAGGTCGTCGACGAGGATCACCTTCTCGCCCGGCTTGATGGCGTCCTTGTGCATCTCCATCTCGTCCACGCCGTATTCCAGGCTGTAGGCGATGCGCACCGTCTCGTGCGGCAGCTTGCCCTTCTTGCGGATCGGCACGAAACCGGTCGACAGCTGGTGCGCCATGGCGCCGCCAAGGATGAAGCCACGCGCCTCGATGCCCGCCACCTTGGCGATGCCGATGCCGGCATAGGGGTGCACCAGCTCGTCCACCGCGCGGCGGAAGGCGCGCGGATTGCCGAGCATCGTGGTGATGTCGCGGAACATGATGCCGGGCTTGGGATAGTCCGGAATGTTGCGGATCGCGGCGACGAGTTCTTGTTCAATCGTGGACATGGGATTTTCCGACTGCGGAGGGCTTCGTCCGGTTATTGCAGGTGAAACAGCACCCCACAACAAAAAAGGCGGCCCGAAGGCCGCCTTTTCATCCGGGCGGGAAAACCGCTCAGGCATCCTTGTTGGCGTAGACCGACTTCTTCGTCAGGTAGATCAGGCCGGTGAAGATCACCAGGAAGACCATGACCATGAAGCCCGTGCGCTTGCGCTCTTCCAGGTGCGGCTCGGCGGCCCACATCAGGAAGGCGGAGACGTCACGTGCGTACTGGTCCACCGTCTGCGGCGAACCGTCGTCATAGGTGACCTGGTCGTCGGAGATCGGCTTTGCCATGGCGAGCGCCGCGGCATTGGCGAAGTACGGGTTGAAGTGCGTGCCTTCGGCGACTTCGAGATGCGCCGGCTTCTCTTCATCGTAACCCGTCAGCAGCGAGTAGATGTAGTCCGGGCCACCTTCCTGGTACTGCGTGAAGATGTCGAAGACGAACTGCGGGAAGCCGCGGGTGATGCCGCGTGCCTTGGCGAGCAGCGACATGTCCGGCGGAGCCGCGCCGTTGTTCGAGGCGGCAGCCGCCTCGTGGTTGGCGTAGGGCGACGGGAAGTGGCCGGACGGAACGGCCTTGCGGGTGAACATTTCACCGTCGCCGTTCGGGCCGTCCTGCACTTCGTAGTTCGCCGCGAAAGCCTTTACCTGAGCTTCCGAGTAGCCGAGGCCTTCCAGCGTGCGGAAGGAGACGAGGCTCATCGAATGGCAGGCAGAACAGACTTCGGTGTAGACCTTCAGGCCGCGCTGGAGCTGGCCCTTGTCATACTTGCCGAACGGGCCGGCGAAGGTCCAGTCCTGTTCCTTGGGCTTATGCATCGGATAGTGCGGCGTGGCGTGCTCCGCCTCTGCACCGGCGGCGGGCGCTGCCTCTTCCGCCGTGGCGAAGGAGACGCCGAGGCCGGCGACGAGGGCGAGCGACAGAATGCCTGCAACAAGCTTTTTCATTGTCATGGTTCCTTTCGTCGCTCGTCTCAGGCCTTGGCCGCCTTGGCGTTCTTCTTTTCCAGAACCGCTTCCGTAATCGAATTCGGAATGCGCTTCGGGGTCTCGATCAGGCCGAGGATCGGCATGAGGACGAGGAAGAAGCCAAAGTAGTAGAGCGTGCCGAGCTGCGAGAGAATGACGTAGATGCCTTCTGCGGGCATGGCGCCGAGCCAGCCGAGCATGATGGCATTGACCACGAACAGCCAGAAGAACAGCTTGTACCACGGGCGGTATACGGCCGAGCGAACCTTCGACGTGTCGAGCCAGGGCAGGAAGAACAGCACGATGATCGCGCCGAACATCACGAGGACGCCGCCGAGCTTGGAGTCGATCGGGCCGATGTTGAAGGTGATGGCGCGCAGCATCGCGTAGAACGGCAGGTAGTACCATTCCGGAACGATGTGAGCCGGGGTCTTCAGCGGGTCAGCCGGGATATAGTTGTCGGGATGGCCGAGATAGTTCGGCATGTAGAAGATGAACCAGGCGAAGGCGATCAGGAAGACCGAAACGCCGAGCGCATCCTTGAGGGTCGCATAGGGCGTGAAGGCAACCGTATCGGTCTTGGACTTCACTTCGACGCCGGTCGGGTTCGTCTGACCGGTGACGTGCAGCGCCCAGACGTGCAGGACGACGACGCCGGCGATCATGAAGGGCAGCAGGTAGTGCAGCGCGAAGAAGCGGTTCAGCGTCGGGTTGTCGACCGCGAAGCCGCCGAGCAGGAACTGCTGGATCCACTCGCCGACCCACGGGAAGGCCGAGAAGAAGCCGGTGATAACCGTCGCGCCCCAGAAGGACATCTGGCCCCAGGGAAGAACGTAGCCCATGAAGCCCGTGGCCATCATCAGGAGATAGATGACGACGCCGAGGATCCAGAGGATTTCGCGCGGCGCCTTGTAGGAGCCGTAGTAGAGACCGCGGGCGATATGGAGGTAGACCGCGATGAAGAAGAAGGACGCACCGTTGGCGTGCATGTAGCGCAGCAGCCAGCCGTGGTTCACGTCGCGCATGATCTTCTCGACCGAATTGAACGCGACCGAGGTCTCGGCAGCGTAGTGCATGGCGAGAACGATACCGGTCAGGATCTGCACGATCAGCATCACCGACAGCATGGCGCCGAAGGTGTAGGCGTAGTTCAGGTTGCGCGGAACCGGGTAGGAGACGAAGCTGTCATGGATCATGCGCGGCAGAGGCAGGCGCGAGTCGACCCACTTCTCGATGCCAGTCGTCGGCTGGTAGGTGGAATGTTCAGCACTCATTATCAGGTGTCCCCTCAACCGATCTTGATGACTGTGTCGGATACGAACGAGAAGGTCGGCACAGCGAGATTCTGCGGGGCCGGACCCTTACGGATACGACCGGCAGTGTCATAGTGCGAACCGTGGCAGGGACAGAACCAACCGCCGAAATCGCCGGCCTGGCCGAGCGGCACGCAGCCGAGGTGGGTACAGGAGCCGATCATGACGATCCAGTTTTCCTTGCCTTCGCCGGCGGAACGGTCGAGGTCCGTCGCTTCTGCATCGGCAGCAACGTTGGCATTGCGGGCGACCGGGTCCTTGAGGTCGCCAAGCGGAACGGCCTTGGCCTCTTCCACTTCCTTGTCGGTGCGGTTGCGGATGAAGACCGGCTTGCCGCGCCACTTGGCCGTCAGCGACATGCCCGGCGTGAGGCTGGAGACGTCGACTTCGATGGAGGCGAGCGCCAGCGTGGACGCATCCGGACGCATCTGGTCGATGAACGGCCAGGCGACCGCTACGCCGCCCACGACGCCCGCCATACCCGTGGTCAGGTAAAGAAAATCACGGCGAGTGGGCTCGCCCAGGGATTCGCTTGTTGTCTCGTGTTCGCTCACGGCTAAACCATCCTCTCACGCAATGTCTGCGGAAACCGCAACGCCCCTTTGGAAACCGGCAAGATCCGGACACAATACGGCCATAGATTCCCCGTCAATCCGGCGCGTTCTATGCTTGATCGCAAATTATGTCCAGCCTTGGCAAGGGGAGGTGGGCACATTGTCGCGGGAAAATGCGAGCATCTTGACAAAGCATATGCATCGCCTTGAACATTCAGTACTTACGGGCTGAAAAACCGGGCGAAAAACGACGCCCGTACGCGCTATTGCGCCGCTTCCTCGTGGCCCAGGAAGCCGCCGCTCTGGTGAGCCCAGAGCCGGGCGTAGAGGCCGCCGCGCGCCAGCAGCTCGGCATGGCTGCCCTGCTCGACGATCTCGCCGCCGTCCATCACGATCAGGCGGTCCATGGCCGCGATGGTGGACAGGCGGTGGGCGATGGCCACCACGGTCTTGCCCTCCATCAGGCGGTAGAGGCTGCGCTGGATGGCGGTTTCCACCTCGGAGTCCAGCGCTGAGGTGGCTTCGTCCAGCAGCAGGATGGGCGCGTCCTTGAGCATCACGCGGGCGATGGCCACGCGCTGGCGCTGGCCGCCGCTGAGCTTGACGCCGCGCTCGCCCACATGGGCCTCGTAGCCCTGGCGGCCCTTGGGGTCGGTGAGGTTCTGGATGAACTCATGCGCCTCGGCGCGCTCGGCGGCGGCGATCATCTGCGCGTCGTCGGCGTCGGGCCGGCCGTAGAGCAGGTTGTCGCGTACCGAGCGGTGCAGCAGGCTGGTGTCCTGGGTCACCATGCCGATCTGGGCGCGCAGGCTGTGCTGGGTGGCCTGGGCGATGTCCTGTCCGTCGATCAGGATGCGACCCTGCTCCACGTCATAGAAGCGCAGCAGCAGGTTCACCAGCGTGGATTTGCCCGCGCCGGAGCGGCCCACCAGACCGATCTTCTCGCCGGGCCGGATCGCAAGGGTCAACTCGTCGATGACGCCGGACTGGCGCCCGTAGTGGAAACGGATGGCGTCGAAGCGGACATCCGGGCGCGTCACTTCGAGCTCGGTCGCATCCGGCCGGTCGACAAGGCCGATCGGCTTGGAAATGAGATCGGCGGAATTCTGGATCGTGCCGATATTGCGCATGATGCTGTTGAGCTGCGTCATCAGCCGGTTGAGCAGGAAGTTCAGCCGCAGCACCAGCGCCATGGTGAAGGCGACGGCGCCGGAGCTGATGACGGCCGAAAGCCACAGATGGATGCACAGCACCGCCATGCCGGCGATCATCAGCCCGGAAAGGAAGGCCAGCGAGGCGCGCAGCGTCGTCAAGAGCCGCGTGAAGTTGAGGATCGTTTCCTGGAACGTGTCGAAACCGCTGCGCATGTAGCGGTCGTTCGCCTCGTCGCGCCCGAAGAGCTTCAGCGTCTGGATGTTGGAATAGGCGTCCACCATGCGGCCGCTGATCATGGAGGCGGCCTCGGCCGAAAGGCGCGAATGCTCGCGGATGCGCGGCACGAAATAGCGCGCCAGCACGGCGAAGATCGACAGCCAGACGAACAGCACCGCCGCCAGCCGCCAGTCGAGCTGGCCGAGCAGCACGAGCGTCGAGACGGTGTAGATCGTCACGAACCACACGCTTTCCATGAAGGAGGTGATGACGTCGCCCGTCGCCTGCCCCGCCGACCAGACCTTGGTGACGATGCGGCCGGAAAAATCGTTCTGGAAGAAGGAAAGCGACTGGCGGGCGACATGCACATAGGACTGCCAGCGCACCAGATTGTAGAAGCCGGGCGTGATGACCTGCTGGTCGACCAACGCCGTCAGGAACGCCACGACGAAGCGCACGACGCCGATGAGCAGAAGCATGAGCAGCAGTTCCGGCCCGTGCGCCGCCAGCAGCCCGCTCCATCCCTCCCCCGGCTTCACGGTCGCCAGCATGTCGACGAGCCGGCCGACGAACCAGAACGTCGCCGCCTCGATGCCCGCCGTGATGCCGCCAAGCACCAGCAGCGCCGCGAACGGCGCCTTCGCCTGCCCGACATAGAACCAGATGAAGGCAAAAAGCCCCTGCGGCGGCCGCAGATCGTCGCGCCGCGCGAAGGGCTGGATCCAGGTCTCGAAGCGGGAGAAAAGCGGCCGGAAGATCATGCCCCCGATATAGGATGTTTTCTGCGGCGGGCAAATTAAAGATCGGAAAGGTCGCCGTACCCGCTACGGACTATGGGCGACACGCAGGACAATGGAATGGGCTCCCCCGGCCGCAGCCGGAGGAGCCCATTCGTTCACTCGGCCGCCACTTCCGCTTCGGCTGCGTCGTCGGCGATGAAGCCGCCGGACTGGCGGGTCCACAGGTCGGCATAGATGCCGCCCTTGGAGACCAGCTCGCCATGGGTGCCCATCTCGTGGATGTGGCCCTTGTCGAGCACGACGAGACGGTCCATCTCGGTCAGCGTCGAGAGGCGGTGGGCGATGGCGATCACCGTCTTGCCCTCCATGAGGGCGAAGAGGTTTTCCTGGATCGCCGCCTCGACCTCGGAATCGAGCGCCGAGAGCGCATCGTCCAGCAGCAGGATGGGCGCCTCGCTCAGCAGGGCGCGGGCAATGGCCACGCGCTGGCGCTGGCCGCCCGAGAGCGTCACGCCGCGCTCGCCCACCTGGGCATCGAGGCCGGAGCGGCCCTGCTGGTCGCTGAGGCTTTCGATGAAGTCCCACGCATTCGCCCGCTTGGCCGCCTCGATGATCTCCGCATCGCTCGCTTCCGGCTTACCGTAGGCGATGTTGTCGCGGATCGAGCGGTGCAGCAGCGAGGTGTCCTGCGTCACCACGCCGATCTGCGAGCGCAGGCTGTCCTGCGTCACCGTCGCGATGTCCTTGCCGTCGATGGTGATCGTACCCGATTCCAGGTCGTAGAACCGCAGCAACACGTTCATCAGCGTCGTCTTGCCGGCGCCGGAGCGGCCGACGAGACCGACCTTCTCGCCCGCGCCGATGTTGAGCGACAGGTTCTCGATCACGCCCTTGTTCTTGCCGTAGTGGAAGCGGACCTGATCGAAGCTGATCGCGCCCTTGGCGTCCGGCAGAGCCGGGGCCTGCGGCTCGTCCTGGATGTCGTGCGGCTTGGTCATCATGCCCATGCCGTCATAGACCGTGCCGATGTTCTCGAACAGCGCGGTCACTTCCCACATCACCCACTGCGACATGCCGTTGATGCGCATGGACAGGCCGACGGCCACGGCCACCGCGCCGACCGACACGTCGCCCGACATCCAGAAATAGATGCCGACGGCTGCCGTGAGGAACATCGTGAGGACGTTGTTGACGTCGATCAGGATGTTGAAGCGCGTGATGAGGCGCATCTGCTTGTGCACGGTCTGCAGGAACCCATCCATGCCTTCGCGGGCATAGGTCTCCTCCCGGCCGGCATGCGAGAACAGCTTCACCGTGGCGATGTTGGTGTAGCTGTCGACGATCCGGCCCGTCATCATGGAGCGCGCATCCGCCTGCTCGCGCGAAACCACCATGAGCTTCGGCACGAAATAGCGCAGGATGCAGACATAGAAGACGAACCAGATGAGCAGCGGCACGACGAGACGCAGATCCGCCGAGGCGATGATCGCGATCATCGAGACGAAGTAGCTCACGACGTAGATGAAGACGTCGATGATCTTCATGACCGTCTCGCGCACCGCCAGCGCGGTCTGCATCAGCTTGGCCGAGACGCGGCCGGCGAACTCGTCCTGGTAGAAGGACAGGCTCTGGCGGATGAGGTAGCGATGCATCTGCCAGCGGGCGATCATCGGGAAATTGCCCGCGAGCGCCTGATGCATGGTCATCGTGTGCAGCGCACCGAAACCGGGGATGAGGATGAGCAAGAGCACCGCCATCCAGATCAGCGTGCCGCCCTCGCGGGCGAGGAACGTGCTCGGATCGCCCGCCGAAAGCCAGTCGACGATGTTGCCGAGGAACTGGAACAGCAGGACTTCCGCGACGCCGAGCGCCATGGAGCAGAAGCCGAGCACGAACAGCCACGGCGCCGCCGGGCGCGTGTAATGCCAGAGGAAGGCGAAAAGACCCTGCGGCGGCAGCGAGGGCGCCTCCGCGGGATAGGGATTCAAACGTCGTTCAAACCAGCCGAACATGGCTTTCTCCGTAATGAAAGACGGAACCGGCGCGGACGGCGCAAATCGGGCGCGTCAGGAACGGGGTTCCGGTAGGATTGCCGCGGGGCGACGAAAGCGTCACACGGCGAATTGAAAAGAAGACAAGAGGGAATCTGGGTGGCGAAGCGCCTAGGCGAGAAGTGGCGTCAATCCAGCCGGGAGGCGACGTAGCCGATGCGTGATATCCATCATGATCCTCCCTTTTCTCGCGTTGCAGATGGGCTCTGGGTAACGCGAAACGGCGCAAATGGCCAGAGACTTCGTCGCAGATTCGCATCTGAGGCCAATTCTGTTGCCACCGCGCCACATCTGGACTAGGCGGAACGCCATGTCCGACCTGCGCATCGCCCTCTACCAGCCCGACATTGCCGGCAACACCGGTACGATCCTGCGGTTTGCCGCCTGCCTCGGCCTGTCGGTCGACATCATCGAACCGGCCGGCTTCGACATTTCCGACCGCAGCCTCAAGCGCGCCGGCATGGACTACCTTGCGACCGTCACGCTGACGCGGCACGTCAACTGGGAGCAATTCGAGGCCTGGCGCGCGCAAACCGGCCGCCGGCTCGTGCTCGCCTCCACCAGGGCGGCGGAGCGCTACACGGACTTTTCCTATAAGGCGGACGACATCCTGCTGTTCGGCCGCGAAAGCGCCGGCGTGCCGGATCATGTCCACGATCGCGCGGGCGGCCGGTTGCTCATTCCCATGGTCGAGGGTCAGCGCTCCATCAACGTCGCGCTCTCCGCCGCGATGATCTGCGGCGAGGCGCTGCGCCAGACGGGCTTTGCCTGACCTAGCCATCGCGCGGCCGGACGAGACGCGCCGCAAAAGCGACGACGCCGAAAACCAGCACCACCGCGCCGACCAGGGCATAGGCTCGGCCGTAACCCGACATCGCGATGAGCGGCTGCGAGACGATGGGCGAGAGGAACTGCCCGGCGAAGATGGCGGAAACCAGCAGGCCCGAGATCCGGCCGCGCAGCGCGGGCGGCGCAAGCAGCATCGCCGCGGCGGCGAAGTTCGGCATGATCGTACCCATGCAGACGCCCGAGACAGCCATGGCCGCAAGTACGCCGGCATGACTTTCCGCGCCCGACAACAACAGGAAGGAAACGCCGGCCGAGGTAAAGCCAAGTCCGAAGACGCCCATGATGCCGAGCAGGCGGCGGAAGGGCGCGAAGGCAAGCGCACTCACCACGCCGACAAGCTGCCCGGCGCCGATGGCCGCACCCGCAAGGCTCGGCGCACCGTAGCCGAGATGCTCCAGATAAAAGGGAAGCTGCGTCGGGATCATATAGAAGGCGATCATGTTGACGGCCGCGGCGAGGAACAGGAGGGCAAGCAGGACCGCCCTTCGCGCGCCGAGCCCGTTCTCAGGGACGACCGGCCCGGCCGGCCGGATGCGACGCGGCTCGGGCAGGAAAGCGAGCGCGGCCGGAAGCAGCAGCACCGCGACCGTGTAGATGAGGAACGGCCCGCGCCAGTGCACCTCCGCCAGAAACCCGCCGCCCGTCAGGAAGAACGTGCCGCCGATACCGACGAAGGCCTGCTGGAGCCCCATGTAGCGGTCCCGCGCCGGGCCCTGAAAGAAATCGCCGACAAGCGCCGTCGTCGCCGTCATGATGCCGCCGACCGCAATGCCCAGCGCCGCACGGCCGACGAGAAGGCCCGGCAGCGTGTCGAGGAAGAGACCGGAAGCGCCCGCGACCGTGAAGAGCGCAAGCGAGGCGACCAGCAGGGGTTTTCGGCCGAACCGGTCGACGAGGAAGCCCGCCGCCGGGGAAAACAGCGCGATGAACACCGCGGGAAGCGTTAGCACCAGCCGGCTGAGCAGCGCCACGTTCTCCATGTCGGCAAAGCGCGCGGCGATGCCCGGCAGCGACGCGGAAATCGTCGCGCCGGACATGATGGTCAGCGTGCTGATGAGGAGCAGCGTCGCATTGCGCCGGAATTCCTCCGGGGTGCGGGCGACTTCGGCCGTGGCGTAGTGATCCGGTTTCATGCGGCTGCCTCGTCATAGCGGGTTGCAATGCGCGCCGCCTTCAGCGCGTTTGCCCACCAGGTAAGGCGCTTCATCAGCACGACAAGCTGACCATTGAGCTGGCCCGGGCGGAACGGGTTGCCGGCCGGATCGAACTGCGTCCAGGCATGCGGCAGGCTCACGCTCTCGCGGATCGCCACGGCGTGCAGCTCGGCAAAGACCAGCCGCAGCTGCTCCACGGCGCGCAGGCCGCCCGAAACGCCGCCATAGGAAACGAAAGCGATGGGCTTGGCATGCCAGGGCCGGAAGCAGCTGTCGATGATCGCCTTCAGCGCCGCGGGATAGGCATGGTTGTATTCCGGCGTGACGATGAGGAACGCGTCGGCCTGCAGGATACGGCTTTCGACCAGATCGGCGGAGGCGGTATCGAGCCCCCCGGGCGTGAAGGTCAGGTCTGCCGGATCGATGCGGATGATGTCGTATTGACCGAAACCCTTCAGCTCCGGTTCCAGCCATCCCGCGATCGTATCGGCGAAGCGTCCTTCGCGGCCGCTGCCATAGATGAGGGCGATGGTCAGTCTGTCTGTCATGCTTGTTTGCTCCGTGTTGGAAAAGCAGGGAGCCACTGGTATAAAACCTCAAGCAAAGTTGAGGTCAACAGCCATGACAGAAAATATGCCGAAGGACACCATGCCGCGCGAACTCAGCGTCGGCGAGGTCGCGGAGCGCAGTGGCGTTGCGGTGTCCACCTTACATTTCTATGAGACGAAAGGGCTGATCCGCAGTCAGCGCAACCGCGGCAACCAGCGGCGTTATCCGCGCAGCATCCTGCGCCGCGTCGCCGTCATCAAGGTGGCGCAGCGCACCGGCATTCCGCTTGCCGAGATCGCGGAGGCGCTGTCCGTGCTGCCGCACGACCGGCCGCTGACCATACAGGACTGGCGCAATCTTTCCGAAACGTGGCGAAGCCAGCTGGACGACCGCATCGCGCGGCTCACCAAGCTGCGCAACCAGCTGGACGGCTGCATCGGCTGCGGTTGTCTTTCCATGCGGGAATGTCCGCTGCGCAATCCCTGGGATACGCTGGCAGCGGAAGGTCCGGGCCCGAGACTGCTCGAGCCCGATCCCGCTTAATCGAGCCGCGTGGCGAGCAGCTTGTCGACGCGCCGGCCGTCCATGTCGACGACCTCGAAGCGCCAGCCCTGGGTTTCGGTGATCTCGCCGGTCTTCGGCAGCTTCTGCAGCGATTCGATGACGAGGCCCGCGGCCGTCTGATAGCTGCGGCGACCCGGCAGCGCCAGGCCGAGGCGGTCTGCCATCTCGTCGATGGGCATCGCGCCGGAAATCAGCCAGGAGCCATCCTCGCGCTGCACCGCATAGTCGTCGTCGCCTTCGTCGATATCGGCGCGGAACACGCCGGCAATCGCCTCCAGCACGTCGGCAGGCGTGATGATGCCCTCGAAGTGGCCGTACTCGTCGTGGATGAGCAGGATCGGCACTTCCGAATTGCGCAGCGTTTCCAGCACGCGCATCGCATCCATCGTGTCGGGCACGATCGGCGCCTGGCGGACGAAGGAACGCACGTCGAACGGCTGGCCGGTCAGCATGGCGGAGAGAAGCTCGCGCTTCTGTACGATGCCGACGATGGTCTCCGGCCCGCCATCGGCGACCGGCAGGCGGGAATGCTGGCTCTCGATGAGCAACTGGTGGATTTCCTCGACCGTGTCGTCGAGGTCGATCCAGTCGACATCGTTGCGCGGCGTCATGAGGCCGCGCGCCTCGCGGTCGGAAAAGCGCATCACGCCGGCGATCATCAGCTTTTCGCCGCCCTCGATGACCCCTGCGGCCTCCGCCTCGGCGACGATGGTCTTGATCTCCTCGTCGGTGACGACGCTTTCGGAAACCTCGTGCTGGCCGAGCAGGCGGAAGATGAGGCGCGTTGAGGCGTCGAGCACCCAGACGGCCGGCGCGCCGGCCTTGGAAAGCAGCGACATGGCGGGCGCGACGAGCGAGGCGAACCGCTCGGGGTTCTTCAGCGCGATCTGCTTGGGCACCAGCTCGCCGATGACGACCGAGAGGAAGGTGATGATGGAGATGACGATACCGTAGCCGAGCGGGTCGGCCAGCCAGTCCGGCACACCTTCGGCATAGAGAATGTCACGCAGGCGTCCGCCGAGCGCGGCACCGGAGAAGGCGCCTGCGAGGATGCCGATGAGCGTGATGCCGATCTGGACGGTGGAGAGGAATTTACCGGGGTTTTCCGCAAGCTTCAGCGCCGAAGCGGCACCGCGCGAGCCCTGCGCGGCCATGGTCTTGAGGCGCGGCTTGCGCGAGGAGACGATGGAAAGTTCGGAAAGGGCGAAAACCCCGTTCAAGAGAATGAGGAAGACAGCAATCGCGAGTTCTAACAAGGACTATGAGCCGTGCTTGAGAACCGCAACGGCGCCTTTCTGTTGATGACGATGGCTGCAAGATAGGGGTGCGCGGCTCCGCCGTCAATCGAACTTGCCGGATTTGCGCGCGCCAGACGTGTGGCGATGCGCCTCAATCGGCGCTCGGCAGGCGGCGCATGGTGAATTCGATCCGGTCGCCGTCGAGCATGCGCCAGCTTTCCACCTCGGTCCAGTAGGCGGCCTTCGGCCAGAGATCGAACCATTCGCGCGCCTTGTCCCGCGCCGCCTGCCGCTCCAGGCAGAAGGTCTCGCGGACGAAATGACCGCCCTCGCTGGCGGCCTTGCCACGGCGGTGGCGCTCGATCTGGCGCCGGAGCCCTTCGAGCGGGGGCGGACCGGGAACACGCGCCATATGGGGTTTCCTCCTGGCAGCACGGTTTCTCAAGCGGTAAGATAGGCGGCCGCCGCGCTTTTTGCGAGTCCCGCCTTGCCGGTTGCCAAACGGCGCAAAGTTGGGAAGTGTGGCCAAAATGCGAATCGGCCTCGAGCCGCCAGCGGGAAACACCATGGAACGACCTGACCTGCCGAAAGGCCTGCCCGAGGATATCGAAGACAAGAAGGACGCCGCCCGCGCCTGGTTCGGCCAGCTGCGCGACGCGATCTGCGCCAGCTTCGAGGCCATCGAGGACGAACTGGAAGGCCCGCTCGCCGACCAGCCGGCCGGCCGCTTCGTGGCCAGGGACTGGCTGCGGGACGGCGGCGAAGGCGGCGGCGGACGCATGTCCATGATGGAAGGCCGCGTCTTCGAGAAGGTCGGCGTGCATACGTCCACGGTCTATGGCGAATTCTCGCCGGAATTCCGAGGCCAGATCCCCGGCGCGAGCGAAGACCCGCGCTTCTGGGCCTCGGGCATCTCGCTGATTGCCCATCCGGTGAACCCCAACGTGCCGGCCGTGCACATGAACACCCGCATGGTCGTTACCACCAGCCGCTGGTTCGGTGGCGGCGCGGACCTGACGCCGGTGCTCGACAGCCGCCGCGTGATGAGCGACCCGGATACCGCGCTGTTCCACAAGGCGATGGAAATCACCTGCAACCGCCATCCGGTCGCCGACCACGCCAAGTTCAAGGACTGGTGCGACGAGTACTTTTTCCTCAAGCACAGGAACGAGCCGCGCGGCACCGGCGGCATCTTCTACGACTGGCTGCATTCGCCGGAAGAGCTCGGCGGCTGGGACGCCGACTTCGCCTTCACGCAGGATGTCGGCCGCGCCTTCGCGATGGTCTATCCCAAGATCGTGCGCTCGAACTTCAACAAGGGCTGGACGGAGGAGGATCGCGACGAACAGCTCATCCGCCGCGGCCGCTATGTCGAGTTCAACCTGCTCTATGACCGCGGCACGATCTTCGGCCTGAAGACCGGCGGCAACGTCGAGTCCATCCTCTCGTCCCTGCCCCCGGTGGTGCGCTGGCCTTAAGGCGGCCCTCTCCGCCTTGTGATTACGGCTTGGCCGGTCCTGATGGTAGACTGCCTCCACATGATTCCATGGAGGAGGCAGTCATGAGCGATGCGGTACAAGACGCAGTGCGTACGGGCTCCGGCCCGCATTCCCCTGAGACGATGCGGACCGACAGGGATCTCCCGCATGCCTATATCGTCGAGGAAGCCCGGCTGAAACAGGCCGGCACGATCTATCACCTTGCCGCCCACCAGACGAAGCCGGAGGAATTCCAGTCCTCGGCCTGCTTCGACGCCTGGGCGAAGGACGACGACGCGGCCTGAATTGCCCGCCGGTTTTCTTGCGTGCCCGGAGCGGAACTCCGGGCCGTCTTTTCCGTTTGAGATGGCGGCCGGTTTGGTCGATCCGGCCTTATCTGCTACACTGGTTCCGTTGAAACGACAGGAGATAGGTCATGAGACTTTTTGAATGCGGTTCACTTGTCCCCGGATGCGACTGGCATACGCGGGCCAATGACGATGCGGAGGTCGTGCGCCGCGCGGTCGAGCACATGCGCACCACCCACGGCGAGACGATGATCCGCGAAAGCATGGTCGATCATATCAAGGAACGCATCACGGACGAGAAGGCGGCCGACGCCGCCTGACGGATCAGTCCTTCGTCGCAAGTTCCTCCAGCCGGGCAAGCAGCTTTGCCCGGCCGTCATGGAAGTTGCCCGCAACCCATTCGTCCTCGACGGCCCCGAGCACGGCGCCCACTTTCGGCCCCGCCGGCACGCCGGCGGCCAGCACGTCCGCGCCGTTCAGCGGGAAGGTCGGCTTTCGCCATTTCTCCGCCCGCGCAAGCAGCCGCTGGTAGAGACCGGCGAAGGACAGCGCCTCGGGATCGCCGAGGCCGCGCGCGCGGGCAGAGGCGAGCGCGAGTTTCAACCGCATTGTCAGGCCCTGCGGGCCGTTGCGATAGAGCAGCCGGTCGAAGGCCGTCTCGGCGAGCTTCGGCGCGATCTCGGGGGCGCTTGCCCAATAATCCAGAACCGACGCTTCCGCCTTTGACAGGCGCAGACGCTCGGCCAGCGCTTTCAGCCGGTCCCGATCCGGCGGCACGATGGCGGCAAGGCGCAGCAGCGGATCGGGTTTCCAGCCGAAGGCCTTCTCCGCATCGATGAGCGCGGGGATCGCATCGATGCCCCACTTTTCCGTCTCGGGCAGGATTTCCGTCAGCACGCCGGCCTGCCGCATCCACAGCAGCGCGCGGCCGGGATCGGGCGCGCCGAGCAGCTTCTTCGTCTCCGACCAGACTCGTTCGGCGGAGAGCTTCGCAAGGCTGGTCTTCGCGCGCGCGCAAGCCTTCAGCCCCTCGGCATCCGGCCGGCCGCTGCCATAGAGCGCGAAGAAGCGGAAGAAGCGCAGGATGCGCAGGTGATCCTCCGCAATGCGCATCGCCGCGTCGCCGATGAAGCGCACGGTGCGGCTTTCGATATCCGGCAGACCGTTCACGAGGTCGATGACCGTGCCGTCCCCGGTCGCATAGAGTGCGTTGATGGTGAGATCGCGCCGTTCGGCGTCCGTCTGCCAGTCCGTGCCGAAGGCCACCTCCGCATGGCGACCGTTGGTCGCCACGTCCCGGCGCAAGGTCGTCACCTCGAAGGGTTTTCCCTCGATGACCAGCGTCACCGTACCGTGCTCGATGCCGGTCGGCACCGCCTTGATGCCGGCCGCCTTCGCCCGCTCCACCACGGTCTCCGGCCGGAGCGTCGTCGCGATATCGACATCGGCGACCGGCAGGCCCATCAGGCTGTTGCGCACGGCCCCGCCGGCAACGCGCCCTTCACCGCCGTCGCTGTTGAGCAGCGCCAGCACGCGAACGAGCGCGGGATCGGCGAACCAGGCCTCGCCCGAAACAGAGGTCATGCATACAGCCTTTCATAGATCACCCGCACGATGCCCGCGGTGATGCCCCAGATATTATGCCCGTCATAGGGCATGCGATAATAATGCCGCTCGCTGCCAAGCCAGACGCCGCTGCCCTGTTCGTGGTTGCGCGGATCCATCAGGAAGGAGAGCGGCACGTCGAAGACCTTCTCGACCTCCGCCGGATTGGGCACGAGTTCGAAGCCCGGCTGCACCACGGCAAGCACCGGCGTGATGGAAAAGCCCGACAGCGCCTTGTAGTGCGGCAGGCGACCGACCGGCTCGACGAAACGCCGGTCGAGGCCGATCTCCTCCTCCGCCTCGCGCATGGCCGCCGCCTCGACATCCTCGTCCTCGTCGTCCACCGCCCCGCCGGGAAAAGCGACCTGGCCGGAATGCTTGCGCAGCGTTGCGGTGCGCTGGGTGAAGATGACGCGCGCCTCCTCGCCATCATCGACGACGGGGATCAGCACCGCCGCGTCGCGCAGCTTCATGCCCTCGATATGGGGAATGACGGAGGGATTGAGCAGGCTGTCGCCATGGTCGCGCCAGCTCTCCTCGCCGAGCGTCAGCATCTGTTCGCCCGCCCGGCGGCGGAACTCGTCGGCACTATAGGGAGGAAAGCTCATCGCGACAGCGCATCCAGATCGGCCGCCGGCATGATCGGGAAGACCACGCCGCCCGAGCGCACCGCGAACATGGCGACGCCGTCGATCTCGACGGCCTCGCCAAGCGCCACCAGATCGTACATCACCGCCCGCGAGACCAGCGCCTCCAGCCGGCCGCGCACGAGGATATAGGGCTTCAATTCGCTGTTCTCGCCCGCAATGAGGAAGCGCAGCGGATGCTCCGCCCCGGCCTCGACCACATCGCCGACATTGCTGCGGAAGGTGAGCGTGCGATCATCGCCCTCCCCGCTCACATTCATTTCCACCGCCAGGAACGGCGCATCGACGACGCGGATGCCGACCTTCTCGACTGGTGTCACCAGATAGGTCTTTCCATCCTCGTCCTTGCGCAGCACGGTGGAAAAGAGCCGCACCAGCGGCGCGCGGCCGATCGGCGTGCCCATGTAGAACCACGTGCCGTCGGCACGAATCTCCATGTCGATATCGCCGCAGAACGGCGGGTTCCAGCGCTCGACCGGCGGCAGGCCGCGCCCACCCGTTTCCGCCGCCGCGCGGGAGATCAGCGCGGCCAGTCCCGCCGCATCGCTGCTTTCGCGAATTTCGCCCGTTGCCATTGTTCCGTCCCGGTTCAACCCTATCTCCGCGAGAGGAAAAGGTGGATACACTCACGAGATAGTCATTTCGTGGCCGCTTGTCAGCCACGGGTGAGCTAATAAGCTTTTCATGTAGGTCGCGAACGCGGCAAGGCCACGATTCGCCGCGTATTGCAAACGGCACTGGAGACGACCATGGGCGTTCAGAATTCCCCCGAGGCAGGCCTGGACGAAAAGGCGGTGATCGCCGCGGCCGAACGGGCGCTCTCCGATATCGCCGTCATCCGCAAGGAAATCGCCAAGGTGATCTTCGGGCAGGAAAGCGTGGTCGAACAGACCATGCTCGCCGTGCTCTCCGGCGGCCATGCGCTGCTCGTCGGCGTGCCGGGCCTTGCCAAGACCAAGCTCGTCGCGACGCTCGGCACCGTGCTCGGCCTTTCGGCAAGCCGTATCCAGTTCACACCCGACCTCATGCCCTCCGACATCCTCGGCTCCGAAGTGATGGACCAGGACGAGAACGGCAAACGCTCCTTCCGCTTCGTGCCAGGCCCGATCTTCACCCAGCTCCTGATGGCCGACGAGATCAATCGCGCCTCGCCGCGCACGCAGTCCGCGCTGCTGCAGGCCATGCAGGAATACCACGTCACCGTCGCCGGACGGGCCAACGACCTGCCGCGCCCCTTCCATGTGCTGGCGACGCAGAACCCGCTGGAGCAGGAAGGCACCTATCCGCTGCCCGAAGCCCAGCTCGACCGCTTCCTCCTGCAGGTCGACGTGCACTATCCGGACCTTGCCGCCGAGCGGCAGATTCTTCTGGAGACCACCGGCGTCAGCGAGGCGCAGGCCGGCGCGGCCATCTCGGCTGAACGGCTGGTCGAGATCCAGACCCTCATCCGCCAGATGCCGGTGAGCGAGAAGGTGCTCGACGCCATCCTCTCGCTGGTGCGCTCCGCCCGTCCCGGCAACGGTGTCGCCTCCACCGACAAGCACGTCGCCTGGGGCCCCGGCCCCCGCGCCGGCCAGGCGATGATGCTCTGCGCCCGCGCCCGCGCGCTCTACGAGGGCCGTCTCGCACCGTCCGTCGACGACGTTCTCGCGCTCGCCGAGCCGGTGCTCCAGCACCGCATGGCGCTGACTTTCGGCGCGCGCGCCGAGGGCATGTCGGTGCGCGACGTCATCGCCGGCCTCGTCCGGCAGGCGGGCGGCTGAACGGGATAGAAGCATGGCGTCCATCGGCCAGATCGTTGCGCCAACCCCGACCCGCGATGTGCTCTCGCGGGCGCAGGCGCGCGCCGCCCTCATTCCCGATTGCATGGTGGAAGCCCAGCGCCTCGCCAATACGGTCATCGCCGGCTGGCACGGCCGCCGCAAGCGCGGCATCGGCGAGAATTTCTGGCAGTTCCGCCCCTATGTCGACGGCGAGAGCCTGTCGCGCATCGACTGGCGGCGCTCGGCGCGCGACGACCATACCTATGTGCGCGACCGCGAATGGGAGGCTGCGCATACCGTGTGGATCTGGGCGGACCTGTCGCCCTCGATGATGTACAAATCCACCTTCGCCGCCGTCTCGAAGGAAAGCCGCGCGCTCGTCGTCATGCTGGCGCTCGCCGAAATCCTGGCCCGCTCCGGCGAGCGCATCGGCTGCCCCGGCATCATGGAACCCATCGCCGCCCGCAATGCCGCCGAACGCCTGGCGACCGCCCTCATGCACAACGCCGCCACGAACGGCCTGCCGGAAACGGACATGATCCGCAGCAACAGCGAGATCGTGCTGATCGGCGATTTCCTCGACCCGGTCGCCGATGTCATGGACCGTCTCGGGCCGCTCGCCCGCCGTGGTTTGCGGGGCCACGTGATCGAGATCGCCGACCCGGCGGAGGAGATGTTCCCCTATGCCGGCCGCACCGAATTCACCGATCCCGAAAGCGGCCAGAAGCTGACGGCCGGACGCGCCGAAACGCTGAAGGACGACTATGCACGGGCCTATTTCGCGCGCCGCGAAACGCTCGCCGACAGCCTGCGCCATCTCGGCTGGAGCTTCATCGCCCACCGCACGGACCGGCTCGCCTCGGAAGCGCTGGTTTCCGTGCACGCCTATCTCTCCGGCATGCCGGCATTGAAAGCGGAGAGCCGGGTATGAGCGCGTTCGCCTTCGCCTTTCCCGCCGCGCTCGCCGCACTGGTGCTGCTGCCCGTCATCTGGTGGCTGCTGCGCCTGACGCCGCCGAAACCGCTGACGGAGGTGTTTCCACCCTTCGCCATCCTCGCCTCCATCCTCAAGCGCGAGGAAACGCCGGCGCAGAGCCCCTGGTGGCTGACGCTGCTGCGCATGCTGATGGCCGCTGCCGTCATCCTCGCCATCGCCGATCCGGTCTTCAATCCGCGCACCAGCACGCTCGCGACCAACGGTCCGCTCGTCCTCGTCCTCGATAACAGCTGGGCTTCGGCGACGGACTGGCCGCGGCGCGTCGAGACGGCCGAGGCGCTGATCGACGATGCCGAAAGCCGCGACGTGCCGATTTCCCTCGTGCTGACCGCCGACCGCCAGCACGACGCCGTGCCGGTCGATGCCGCCACCGCGCGCAACCGCCTCGCCGCCGCGGAACCCCGCCCCCTGCCGGCAGGCCGCGCCGCCGCCATTGCCGCACTGCGCACCGCGCTGGACGGAACGGCGCCCGGCACGCTCGCCTTCCTCAGCGACGGCATCGCGGATGGCGAAACCGACGATGCGGTGACCGCTCTCCAGGCCCTCTCCCCCGCCAACTTCCGTCTGATCGAGGGTGACGGCGCGGCGGCCGTGGCCGTCACATCCGCCGCGAATGGCGCCGATGCGCTTGCCCTCACGCTCACCCGTCTCGACGGCCGGACGGCCCGCAGCCTGCCGCTGACCGCACACGATTCCCGTGGCAGGCCCATCGCCGCGGGCGCGGCGGAGTTCGCGGCCGGCGCCACGACGACGACAGGCACGATCACCGCGCCCTTCGAACTGCGCAACGATTTTGCCCGCGTCACCATCGACGGCCTGGCCAATGCCGGCGGCACCTACCTTCTCGACGACGGTTTCCGCCGCCGCCGCGTCGCCTTCCTTTCCGGCGAGGTGACGGATGCGAGCCAGCCGCTGCTGTCGCCGCTGCACTATATCAACCGGGCGCTCGCGCCCTATGCCGATCTGATCGAGCCGAGCGTCGCGGACCTTTCGGTCGCTATTCCCGAACTCCTCGAACAGAACCCCTCGGTGCTGATCATGGCCGATATTGGCCGCCTGCCGGAGGACGTGCAGGGCGCGGTGCGCCGCTGGATCGAGGCGGGTGGCATGCTGGTGCGCTTCGCCGGCCCGCGCCTTGCCGCAGCGCCCGCCGACGACCCGCTGGTGCCGGTCCTGCTGCGCAAGGGCGAACGCGCGCTCGGCGGCGCGCTCTCCTGGTCCGAACCGCAGCCGCTCTCCGCCTATCCCGCGAACAGCCCGTTCTTCGGCCTGCCGACGCGGGCCGATATCCTGATCAAGCGGCAGGTGCTCGCCGAGCCGACACCGGATCTTGCCGAGCGCACCTGGGCGAGCCTTGCCGACGGCACGCCGCTGGTGACGACCGGCCCGCTCGGGTCCGGCCGCATCGTGCTCTTCCATATCAGCGCGGAAACCGGCTGGTCCAACCTGCCGCTCTCGGGCGATTTCGTCGAAATGCTTCGCCGCACCGTGCAGCTTTCGCGCGGCGGCGGCGTTTCGGCCAAGGACGGGGAGCGCGGCCAGGGCCTGCCGCCCTACCGCCTGATGACCGCCAACGGCACGCTTGTCGCCGCCACGGGCGAGGCCAAGCCGCTCGCAACGGGTCCCGGCGAAAAAGCGATCGCCAGCTTCGACAACCCGCCCGGCCTCTACGGCACCGAGGACGGCTATGTCGCGCACAACCTCCTGCCGCCGGGCCACGAGATCCGCGCGCTCACCGTGGCCGAAGGCGCATCCGTCCTGCGCGAGCCGCTGATCGGCAAGGAGACCTGGTCGCTGAAACCGCATCTCTTCACCCTCGCCGCGCTACTGCTGCTGGCCGACTGCGCCATCGTGCTCCTGATGGGCGGCGCCTTCGCTGCCGCCGCGCGCCGCATGCCCAAGCGCGGCGCGACCGCCGCACTTGCCGCCCTGTTCCTTGCCGGCGCGCTTGCCGGCCTGCCCGGCGAAAGCCGCGCGGCCGACGGGAAGCCGGGCGACGAGGCGCTGCTGTCAAGGCTCGACACGACGCATCTTGCCTATGTGGTGACAGGCGAAAGCGAGGTGGACCGCATTTCCGAGCGCGGTCTTGCCGGCCTCACGGAATTCCTGACCTACCGCACGACGCTGGAACCCGGCACACCCGTCGGCGTCGATATCGCCAAGGACGAGCTTGCCCTCTATCCCATCATCTACTGGCCGGTGAGCGCCACGGCGGAAATGCCTTCCAGCGCCGCGATCAGCCGCATCGACGCCTATATGCGCAGCGGCGGCACCGTGCTGTTCGACACCCGCGACCAGTTCGTCTCGCTCGACAGCAATGCGACCAGCCCGAACACCGAGCGTCTGCAGGCGATCCTCGCCAATCTCGACATTCCGCCGCTGGAGCCGGTGCCGGCCGACCACGTCCTCACCAAGGCCTTCTACCTGCTCGCCAATTTCCCCGGCCGCTATGCCGGCAGCCCGCTGTGGGTGGAAGCCGAACTCGACCGCAAGGAAGATCCCTCGCGTCCGGCCCGCGCCGGCGACGGCGTTTCGCCGATCATGATCACCGGCAACGACTTTGCCGGCGCCTGGGCCGTGGACGACAACGGCATGGCGCTGCTGCCGACCGTGCCACCGGACGAGGTGCAGCGCGAGCACGCCTTCCGCTCGGGGGTCAACATCATGATGTACATGCTGACCGGCAACTACAAGGCGGACCAGGTGCACGTACCCGCCCTTCTCGAACGGCTGGGGCAGTGACATGACGCTTCAGTTCTCCCCCTTCCTGCCCTGGATCGCCATTGCCGCCATCGGCCTTGCCGGACTGGCGCTGGCCGCCCTCGGCTTCTGGCGCGGCCTGCGCGGCGCGTTTCTGCGTGCCCTGGCGCTTGCCTTCCTCGTGCTGGCGCTCGCCAACCCGGTCTTTCTCCAGGAGGACCGCGAGGCGCTGTCGACCGTCGTTCCCGTCATCGTCGACCGCAGCCAGAGCCAGGACAGCGAGGAGCGGACCGCCCAGACGAACGCCGCGCTGGAAGGGCTCAAGGAGCGTTTCGCCCGCTATCCGCGCATCGAGCCGCGCATCGTCGAGGCCGGCGACGACGGCACCTCGGACACGCCCTCCACCCGCCTTTTCGAGGCGCTGAATTCCGCCATTGCCGACGTGCCGCGCTCGCGCGTCGGCGGCGCCATCTTCATCACCGACGGCCAGGTGCACGATATCCCTGCGGCGTCCGCCTTCTCGGGCTTCGACGCCCCTGTGCATGCGCTCGTCACGGGCCGGCCCGACGAATTCGACCGTCGCATCGAGGTGGTCAGCGCGCCGCGCTTCGGCATCGTCGGCGAGCCGCAGGAATTGAAGTTCCGCGTGGTGGACGACGGCGTCGGCACCAGCGAAGCTGCCCGCGTGACCGTGCGCCTCAACGGCAACGAGATCGCCTCAGAAATCGCCCAGCCCGGCACCGAGCAGCCGCTCGGCTTCACCGTGCCGCGCGGCGGCAACAACATCCTCGAATTCGAAGTCGCGCCGGTCGAGGGCGAGATCACCACGGCCAACAACCGCGCCGTCCATGTCATCGAAGGCATCCGCGAGAACCTGCGCGTGCTGCTGGTCTCCGGTGAGCCGCATGCGGGCGAACGTGCCTGGCGCAACCTGCTGAAGTCCGACACCGCCATCGACCTCGTGCACTTCACCATCCTGCGCCCGCCGGAAAAGCAGGACGGCACGCCGATCAACGAACTGTCGCTGATCGCCTTCCCGACACGCGAACTCTTCGTCGACAAGATCAACGAATTCGACCTCATCATCTTCGACCGCTACCAGCACCGCGGCGTGCTGCCGATCCTCTACTACGACAACATCGCGCAATATGTCGAAAACGGCGGCGCGCTGCTGATCGCGGCGGGACCGGAGCATGCGGGCAGTGATTCCATCGCCGGAACGCCATTGGCCGCCGTGCTGCCGGCAACCCCGACCGGCGCGATGAACGAGGCCCCCTTCTATCCGCGCCTCTCGCAGGAGGGCCGCAAGCACCCCGTCACGCGTGGCCTCGAAGGCGCGAATGACGAGCCGCCACATTGGGGCCGCTGGTTCCGCACGGTCGATGTCCAGCGCCCCGAGGGCAATGTCGTGATGGAGGCCGAGGGCGGCAAGCCGCTGCTGGTGCTCAACCGCGTCGGCAAGGGGCGCGTCGCCATGCTGCTCTCCGACCAGGGCTGGCTCTGGGCGCGCGGCTTCGAAGGCGGCGGCCCGCATGTCTCGCTCTACCGGCGCACCGCGCACTGGCTGATGCAGGAACCGGCGCTGGAGGAAGAGGCGCTGACCGCCCGCACCTTCGGCCGTACATTGCAGATCAACCGCCAGACCATCGGTGACGCACCCGGCGAAGCCATCCTGAAACTGCCGTCCGGCAAGACGGAGCGCGCGACGCTGACCGAGGCCGAACCCGGCCTCTACCGCGCGGAGGTGCGCACGACCGAGACCGGGCTTTACGAGATCGCCAACGGCGACCTCACTGCCCTCGTCCATGTCGGCGCGGTCGATGCGCCGGAGTTCAAGGCGACGATCTCGACGACCGAGACACTGAAGCCACTCGCCGAGACCACCAGAGGCACCGTGCGCCGGCTGGTCGGCGAAAATGGCGAGGCCATCTCCCTGCCGCCGCTGCTGCCCGTTTCCGGTGCAGTGCGCGCAATTGACGAAAATCGACTGTCGCTGCGCATGACGGACGAGACGGTGCTGAAGGGCATCGACTCGCTGCCGCTCTTCGCCGGCTTTGCCGGCGTCGGCCTGCTGCTGCTCGCCTTCTCCGCCATGTGGTACCGCGAGGGGCGTTGACCTCCCTGCCTTTTCGGCTAGTCTTGCGGCACGGCCGGAGGCGGCCGGCAGACCCGCGCCTTTGAAGAAGGCATGGCGAACGCCTCCAGAACAACCTTTCTCCACCGTTCATCGTTGGGCGAAGGCGTCGGCAATGCGGGCACTGACGGGGACTTCGCCGGAACGAAAGGAACGGACATGCGCGATTTTCGCGATGCCAAGGCCATGGCGAAAGCCATGCGGGAAACGCTGGCCGCCCGCAACATCGAGATCTCCCACAGCGAAGCCCTCGAAACCGTCGCCCGCCAGTTCGGCGTGGAGACGTGGAACATCCTCTCCGCGAAGATCGAGGCCAAGCCGCCGGAAAACGGCGTGGCCTTCGAGCAGGCCGTGCCGATCGTGCGCATCTTCGACGTGGCGAAGGCGCATGAATTCTATCTCGGCTTTCTCGGCTTCTCCGTCGACTGGGAACATCGCTACGGCGACAATTTCCCGCTCTACACGCAGGTCTCCCGCGACGGGCTGCGCCTGCATCTTTCCGAACATGCGGGCGATGCGACGCCCGGCGGCAACATGGTCGTCTACATGAAAGGCATCCGCGCCTTCCAGAAGGAGCTGATCGGCAAGAACTACCGCTACATGAAGCCGGGGCTGGAGGACGAAGGCTCCCGGCTGGAAGTGGAGGTCACCGACCCCTTCCAGAACCGCATCCGTTTCATGGAACTGAAGGACTGAACCGCATTCGCGGAGCCTCATTCGGCTGCCGCCCCCTCTCCCCGCCTGCGGGCAGGGAACGGGGTGAAAGCAAGGCACCGGGATTACAGCTCCTGCGACCCGTCGTCCCGCCAGGCGATGACGCCGTTCAGCCGCGCATGCGTGTCCTCCGCGAAGGGCATGACCAGCACCCGGGCCGGATCCACCGGGCCGGGGAAGGCCAACGCATTCCAGGCGACCTTCTCGAAACCGAGCGGGCCGTAATAGGGCGGATCGCCAACGAGCACGACCGCTTCGGATCCCTTCCGCTGGGCGGCGGCGCAAGCGATGCGCAGCAACTCCCGGCCGATGCCCCGGTTCTTGTGCGAGGGCCGCACGGCGAGCGGGCCGAGCAGATGCGCCTTCACGCCGCCGGCCAGAACCGGCGTCATCCGCACCGAGGCGATCGTCTCGCCATCGTCCGTGCAGACGAAGGACAGCGACCGGTCGTGCGGACCCTGCTCGCGGATGCGCGCGGCGGCACGAACATGCCGGCCGGGACCGAAGGCTTCTTCGTTGATATGTTCGATGGCGTCGTCGTGGGAGGCGTGTTCCGTCAGGTAGACGATGTCGTGCTTCAGCATGTTCATGGATCGGGGAACCGGATACGAGCGAGGGATGCGGGTTATCGCGCCGCCGCAAGGGGGCGCAGCAGGAGCATCAGCGTCGTCGTGGGGTTCCCGTGTAGAACATGCGGATCGTCTTCCTCGCCGGCTGAAGTGCCGGTGCTGGTCTGCGCGGATAGCAGATATTTTTCCGATGTCAAAGCGCAAAACGCACCGTTCACCAAAATGCGCCTATCCAGCCTTGCCCCATGCGCTATCTATGGATGCAAGTTCAGGCCGCAGGACGCGGCAAAAAGGAGATCATCATGGGCATGCTCGTTGACGGCGTCTGGCACGACGTCTGGTACGATACGAAGGCGACGAAGGGCCATTTCCAGCGCTCCGTCTCGCAGTTCCGCAACTGGATCACCCCGGATGGCGCGCCCGGCCCGACCGGCGAAGGCGGCTTTGCCGCAGAGGCCGGCCGCTACCATCTCTATGTCTCCTATGCCTGTCCCTGGGCGCACCGCACGTTGATCTTCCGCAAGCTGAAAAAGCTGGAAGACCTGATCACCGTTTCGGTCGTCGATCCGCTGATGCTGGCCAAGGGGTGGGAATTCAAGGGCGAGAACGGCGGCACGCTGGATGCGCTGTTCGGCGCTTCGATGCTCTACGAGGTATATCTCAAGGCCGATCCGCACTATTCCGGCCGCGTCACCGTGCCCGTCCTCTGGGACAAGAAGCAGAACCGCATGGTCTCGAACGAATCGGCCGAGATCATCCGCATGTTCAATTCCGCCTTCGACCACCTGACAGGCTCGCGCGACGATTTCTACCCGGAAATCCTGCGCGCCGAGATCGATGCGCTGAACGACAGCATCTACGACACCGTCAACAACGGCGTCTACAAGGCCGGCTTCGCCACGACGCAGGATGCCTATGAAGGCAGTGTCGGCAAGCTTTTCGCCATGCTGGATAGCCTGGAGGAACGGCTTTCGACGAAGCGTTATCTCACCGGCGACCGCATCACGGAGGCCGACTGGCGGCTCTTTACGACGCTGGTGCGCTTCGATCCGGTCTATGTCGGCCACTTCAAGTGCAACATCCGCCGCATCGCCGACTACCCGAACCTCTATGGCTACCTGCGCGATCTCTATCAGGTGCCAGGCGTCGCCGAGACGGTGAACATGCGCCACATCAAGGAGCACTATTACCGCAGCCACACGATGATCAATCCGACCGGCATCGTGCCCGTCGGCCCGGAAATCGACCTTGCCTCCCCGCACGGCCGGGACCGGCTGAAGGCCGCCTGACCTACCAGAAATCCGCGAAAGGCGCCCGTCCGGCAAGCTCGTCCAGCCGCCGGCGGGTGGCCGCGGTGGTCGCGGCCGGCAGGGCGTCGAGCGTGAAGAAACCGGCCTCGACGATCTCGCGGTCCTTGAGGCGCGGCGCGGTCTGGGCAACGCCGTCGCAGCGATAGAGCAGCACATGGTCGCGCTTGCTGGTCTGGCGGTTGAAATAGACATGCACGAGCCGCGGCGCGTCGCCGATGGCAAGATTGCCCTCTTCCCGCATCTCCTTCGCCAGCGCCTCCAGCGCCGTCTCGCCCCGCTCCACGCCGCCGCCCGGCAGGTGCCAGCCCGGCACGTAGCTGTGGCGCACCAGGAAGACACGCCCCTCCCCGTCGAAACAGGCCGCCCGCACCCCCATGGTCATGCCGCGCGAGAGCGCGAAATAACCGTGCAGAACGCGCGTCACCAGCCGCGTGAGCGGGCTTCGGGTCGCGGAGAGGTCGGTGGGCTTGTCCTGTTCCATGACGGCACTTCGCCGCAAGCGCCTGGCCAAATCAAGGCACGATGCGGCAGATGCCCGCGAATATCCACGCCTTGCGTTTCCCTTGGCGACCTTATGCTCTAAGGAGGGGTATGTTCAGACTTGCCCACATATCGGACGTCCATCTCGGGCCGCTGCCCGCCCTCACCTTTCTGGAACTGTTTTCCAAGCGCATCACCGGCTTCGTCAACTGGCACCGCAACCGCCGCCGGCACCTCTTCACGAACACGCTCGACCTCGTGCTCGACGACATCGAGCGGCAGGCACCGGATCACCTGGCGATCACCGGCGACCTCGTGAACCTTGCCTCGCGGCTGGAAATCGCCGCAGTGAAGCATTGGCTGCCGGAAGCGGGCACGCCGGAAAACGTCTCCCTCGTCCCCGGCAATCACGACGCCTATGTGCGCGGCGCCTATGAGAAATCGACCCGTGCCTGGTATCCTTACATGCGCGGCGACGCCGCCCCTGCCGAATGGCAGGAGGACGTGCATGTCTTTCCCTATCTGCGGGTGCGCGGCCAGGTAGCGATCGTCGGCTGCTCGACGGCCGTCGCGACGCCACCCTTTTCCGCGTCCGGCTATTTCGGCAGCCGGCAGGCGCGTGAAGCGGTGAACATGTTGCGCGCAGCGGGTGAAGCCGGACTGTTCCGCGTCGTGCTCATCCATCATCCGCCGATCCGCGGCGCGACCGCCTTCCACAAGCGCATGATCGGAATCCGTCGTTTTGCCGCGACCATCTCGACCGGCGGGGCGGAGCTCGTGCTGCACGGCCATACCCATCTCAACACCGTGCACTGGCTGCCGGGGCAAACGAAACCGGTGCCGGTCGTCGGCATCGCCTCGGCCTCGCAGGGACCGGGCGGGCACAAGCCGCCCGCCGGCTACAATCTCTTCTCGATATCCGGCTCGCCGGGCAACTGGACCGTCGAACGCGAGCGCTACGCCCTGTCGCCCGATGGCGCGGCCCTCAGCCTCGCCGAGACGACACGTTTCTAAAGCGGTCGCGAATAAATCCCCCCTCCCTTCGTCATATCTTTCCAGAGCGGCCTGCCGGGCGATCACCGCGCACCGGCCGCTCGAAGACGGCCAGCGTCCGGCAGACGATCCGATCGAGAGGGAACCCATGACCATGCTCCGCCACACCATGCTGCTTTCATTCTGCGCCGCCGTCTCGCTGACGGCGCTGTCGGCCGCAAGGGCGGCCGATTCCGACACGACCACGCCGCCGGTCGCAACCGAGACGACGACGACCTGCACTGACGGCAAGATCTGGAATGAGGAAAAGAAGGAATGCGTCGCGCCGGAAGATATCAAGCCGGCCGAAACCAAGCCGGCCGAAGGCACGCCGACCGACGACAAGGCCAAGACGGAAGAGCAGAAGAAGACCGAGCGCGAGATCGACGACAAGCTCTATGAAGCCGCGCGCGAATTCGCCTATGCCGGCCAGCACGAAAATGCCCTTCGCGCGCTACGCGCCGCCTATAACCAGGAAGATCCGCGCATCCTCAACTACATGGGCTACAACACCCGCAAGCTCGGCGACATGGCGCTGGGCATGAGCTACTACAAGCGCGCCCTCCAGAAGGACGAGAACTACATTCTCGCCCGGTCCTATATGGGCCAGGCCCTGATCGAACAGGGCGACGTCGAAGGCGCCCGCGTCCAGCTCGTCGAGATCCGCGACCGCGGCGGCGAGAATACCTGGGCCTATCGCGCGCTGCTGCAATCGCTTGGCGGCGAACGTACCACCTATTGACGCCCTCGCCCGGCGTCGTCCGAAAACGGGACGGCGCCGGCCAAGACGGGGGACAATCGTTGAGGAACGCGGGAAACTGCGTTTCGGCGTGCCGTTCGTGCTTGCGGACCCAAGGAAGAATGTTTCATATCAGACGGTCGCTGCCCAGCCGGGGGCGAATAGAGTTTTGATCCCGAACGTTTCCTTGGAAAAGCAATGCGTCCGACGGCAGAATCGAATGAGTTCCGGCGAGAATTGGTCAACTTGCTGCCAAAGTTGCGTCGTTTTGCCATGACGCTGACGCGCAACAGCAGTGATGCCGACGATCTCGTGCAGGAAGCATGTGAACGTGCCATCACGCGAAGCCATCTCTGGAACGGGGAAGGCCGGCTGGAAAGCTGGGTTTATGCCATGACGCGCAATCTCTGGGTGGACGAGATCCGCAAGCGAAAGGTCCGCACAGGGTCGGGGACGGTAGATGTCGCCGAGCAGGATAACCTGCATATCGAGGCATCGGCCGACAAGGCGGTCTATGCCAAGCAGTTGCACAAGTTGATCATGACCATGCCGGAGGGACTGTCGAGCGTCTTCCTTCTGGTGAATGTCGAAGGCCACAGCTACCGCGAGGCGGCGGATATCCTCGGGATACCGATCGGCACCGTGATGAGTCGGCTGTCGGCGGCCCGCATCCGGCTCGCGGCCATGATCTCGGAACAGACGGAAAGGAGGGCCTGATCGTGGAAAGCACGCAGGGTCTCCCGCTCGAAGTGCGGTTGTCGGCCTATCTCGACGGCCAGCTACCGCAGGCGGAAGTGGATGAAATCAACGCGATCCTCGCCCGGGACGATCAGGCGCGCGGGGTCTACGAGAAGCTGAAGCTCGGCAGCGAGTTCGGCGCCCGCGCCTTCGACCGCATGCTTCAGGAGCCGATTCCGCTCGATCTGGTGCGCAACATCAAGGACGCCGGCAAGAACGAGGATGAACCGCCGAAGCTCGGCATCGCCGCCATTCCCGTCGCCGCCACGCCTGCCCCGCGCCGCAGCGCCTTCTGGCCGCAGGCGCTGGCCGCCTCGCTCGTGCTGTTTCTCGCCGGGGGTGCCGCCGGCTACCTGATCTCCGAACAGAAGCAGACCTCCTTCCAGGTCGCGTCCACGCAATTCGCGCCCGTGCGCACGTGGCTGGACGACATCGCGGACTATCACCGCATCTATTCGCGCCAGACACGCCATCTGGTGGAACTGCCCGCCAGCGACAAGAACCACCTCGTCGAGTGGCTTTCGGCCAGCACCGGCGTGACCTTCGCCGTTCCCGACCTGACCGCGCAGAAACTGACCTTCGAGGGCGCCCGCCTGCTGGTGGCCGGCGGCAAGCCGACCGCGCAGCTTCTCTATCGCGACGCCGAGAACGAGATCTTCGCCATCTGTTTCCTCAAGAGCGACCCGGTCGAGGGCAAGACGGAACTGGCCGAGAGCATGCGCAACGACATCGGCCTGATCTCCTGGCAGAAGGGCAACGCCTCCTTCGTCGTCGTCGGCCCCTCCGCCGATCCGGACCTCGAGCGCATCGCCGAGACGGTCTCCGCCAGCATCTGACCTGACAGGCCTAAGCCTGGCATCTGGATCGTCGAGTCAGGCCCGGGCCTGCCGTCGGGCGAAGCTGAAGCTGTCGTTTCCCCTCCCCAATTATCCCCGACATGCCCTGCCGCTTCGTCATGGGTGGGCTCGAGCCGCCCAGCCACGCCACAGGCATGCCCCGGACAAAAAGAGCCCGGCAGCAAGGCCGCCGGGCTCCTCGAATTCTGACGATGCGAACGATCAGCCGCGCGCGGCGATCACGTGGTTGGCAGCCGAGACGATGGCTTCGAGCGAGGCCGTCACGATGTTGGTGTTGATGCCGACGCCGAACAGCTTGCCGCCGGGATGCTGGACCTCGACATAGGCGATGGCCGCCGCGTTCGAGCCCTGCTGCAGCGAGTGTTCGGAATAGTCGACCACCGACATCGGAACGCCGAGATAGATCGACAGCGCATTGATGAAGCCGTCGATCGGGCCGGTGCCCTTGCCCTCGATGCGCTTGACCTCGCCGCCGTCAGTGATCTCGGCGGCAACGATGCGCGAGCCCTTCTGGCCGGCATCGGGATAGGTGTGGTGGTCGACGAAGCGCAGGCGCGTGCCGGGCTGCGTGACGTAGCGTTCCATGAAGCTCTCATGGATGCGCTTGGCCGGCAGCTCGACGCCCTCCTCGTCCGTGATGCGCTGGATCTCGTCGCGGAACTCCACCTGCAGGTTGCGCGGCAGGTTGATGCCGTAGTCTTCCTGCAGGATGTAGGCGATGCCGCCCTTGCCCGACTGCGAGTTGATGCGGATGATCGCCTCGTAGGAACGGCCGACGTCCTGCGGGTCGATCGGCAGGTAGGGCACTTCCCACAATGGCTTGTTGGCCTTCTTGATGGCCTTCATGCCCTTGTTGATGGCGTCCTGGTGCGAGCCGGAAAAGGCCGTGTAGACCAGTTCGCCGACGTAAGGATGACGCTCCGGAATGGCCATCTCGTTGGAATATTCGTAGACCGACTTGATGCGCTCGATGTCGGAGCAATCGAGCTTGGGATCGACGCCCTGCGTGTACATGTTGAGCGCCAGCGTGACGACGTCGACATTGCCCGTGCGCTCGCCATTGCCGAACAGCGTGCCTTCGACGCGGTCGGCGCCGGCCATCAGGCCCAGTTCCGTCGCGGCGATGCCCGTGCCGCGGTCGTTGTGCGGATGAAGCGAGATGAGGACGTTTTCGCGGTTGTCGATGTTGCGGCACATCCACTCGATCTGGTCGGCATAGATGTTCGGCGTCGCCATCTCGACGGTCGAGGGCAGGTTGAGGATCAGCTTGTTGTCGGCGGTCGGCTTCACGATCTCGACGACCGCGTTGCAGATTTCCAGCGCGACTTCCAGCTCGGTGCCGGTAAAGCTTTCCGGCGAATACTCGAAGCGATAGCCGCCGCCGGCCTTGGCGGCCATGTCGGTGATCATCTTGGCCGCGTCGGTGGCGATCTGCTTGATGCCGGCGACGTCCTTGGCGAAGACCACGCGGCGCTGCAATTCGCTGGTGGAATTGTAGAAATGGATGATCGGCTTATGCGCGCCTTCCAGCGCCTCGAAGGTACGCGTGATCAGTTCCGGGCGGCACTGCACCAGAACCTGCAGGGAAACGTCGTTCGGAACGTTGCCCTGCTCGACGCACCAGCGGGCGAAATCGAAGTCGGTCTGCGAGGCGGAGGGGAAACCGATCTCGATTTCCTTGAAGCCCATGTCGAGCAGCAACTGGAACATGCGGGCCTTGCGGTCGTGGCCCATCGGGTTGATCAGCGACTGGTTGCCGTCGCGCAGGTCCACCGAACACCAGATCGGTGCCTTGTCGATCACCTTGCCCGGCCAGGTGCGGTCGGGAATGTTGATCGTCGGATAGGGCTGATACTTGGTTACGGCGTCGGGCATGCCCTGCTTGGGGGTATGGGTCTTCAAAATCATCGCTTCGTCTCTTCGTCGTCCCGGCATTCGCGACAAGGTCTTAGCGCAAGGATCGGCGCTTGGCGACGGCGAATGCATCGGAATTCATGCATTGGGGGTGAAACGAGGAGCTATTGCCGGGCGGGCTTTTCGGCCGCCGGGCGCTCCTCAGCGAACCCGGCAACCGCGCGTAAGGCCGAGAAGAAGAAGCGAGGAGAAGCCGCGCGAACGCTCGCGAACAGCTGCGCTGCCGCGGGAAACTCGTTCGATGATCTGTGCGCTGGTCTTCAACATGAGGCCGTCTATACCGGCGGGAACGCCGCGGCGCAACCCACCCATAAGAAAAAGCCCTCCACAAAGGGAGGGCTTCCTCAATTCAAGTGGCCGAAAAGCCTCAGATATCGGCCTGCGACGTCACGATGCGCGAGACGAGGCCGTAGCCCTTGGCTTCTTCTGCCGAGAGCCAGTAGTCGCGGTCCGTGTCCTTGGCGATCTTCTCGATCGGCTGGCCGGTGGCGTCGGCGAAGATCTTGTTGAGGCGCTCGTTCATCTTGATGATTTCGCGCGCCTGGATCTCGATATCCGAAGCCATGCCGCGGGTGCCGCCCGACGGTTGATGCAGCAGGAAGCGGGTGTTCGGCAGGCAGAGGCGCTGTTCCTTGGGCGCAGCGACATAGATCAGCGCGCCGGCGGAAGCGACCCAGCCGGTGCCGATCATCCAGACCTTCGGCTTGATGAACTTGATCATGTCGTGGATCGAATCGCCCGATTCCACATGGCCGCCCGGCGAATTGACGTAGATGCGGATGTCGTCGTCGCTGGCGGCGGCAAGCGCCACGAGCTGCGAGCAGACCTTCTGCGCCAGTTCCTGGTTGATCGGCCCGTAGATGAAGATCGAACGCGACTTGAAAAGGTTCGCCTCCGTTTCCTTGCCCAGGGGCAGTTCCGTCTTCTTGTCGTCTTCGTCGCTCATCCAAAGTCTCCGGATTGCTCGTCAATAGTCCTGTCGCTGTTCAGATAATGCGACTCACTGGCCAAGACAATGCAACAAAACCGATAGGCCGCGATAGACCTTCGCAGCGCCACCGGAAAACAGGGTAAATGCGCCCTCAGCCGCGGCCGCGATAGGGCTGCACGCCCTGCTCGGGGATCCAGACGCCCTGCGGCGCATCGCCGGTCTGCCAGAACACGTCGATGGGGATGCCGCCGCGCGGATACCAGTAGGCGCCGATGCGCAGCCATTTCGGCTCCAGCAGGCCGACTAGCCGCTTGGCGATGTCGATGGTGCAGTCCTCATGGAAGGCACCGTGATTGCGGAAGGAATGAAGGTAGAGCTTCAGCGACTTCGATTCGACCAGCCAGCCGTCCGGAATGTAGTCGATGACGATATGCGCGAAATCCGGCTGGCCGGTCATCGGGCAGAGCGAGGTGAATTCCGGCGTGGTGAAACGCACCACGAAATCCGTGCCGGCATGACTGCTCGGCACCTTTTCCAGCACCGCCGTTTCCGGATTGGCGGGAAGATCGACCGTCTGCCCAAGCTGGGAAAGGCCTGAAACGTCCGTCTTGCTCATTGTGCGACCCTTTCGATTTTCACCTTGATGCCGTGCGCCTTCTCGGTTTCCGGCTCGACATGGATAGCGACCTGCGCGCCCGGCTGCACGGCGCTGATGGCGTCCTCCAGCCGGTCGCAGATCTCGTGCGCCTCGCCCACGGGCATGGCTGCGGAAACGACGAGATGGAAATCGACGAAGGTCGCCGATCCCGCCCGCCGGGTTTTGAGGTCGTGCACGCCGAGCGAGCCCGCGCCGTTCGCCGCGATCGCCGCCTGGATCGCCTCGGCTTCCTCCCGCTCCACGGCGTGGTCCATCAGCCCGTCGACCGAATGGGCGATGACCTTCCAGCCCTGATAGAGGATGTTGAGCGCGACGAGCACTGCCAGCAGCGGATCGAGCACGGCATAGCCGGTGACGATTGCCAGGACGAGGCCGACGAGCACGCCGATCGAGGTGACGACGTCGGAAAGAATATGCTGGCCGTCGGCCGAAAGCGCCGGCGAGCGATAGCGCCGGCCGGCACGAATGAGCACATAGGCCCAGGCCGCATTGATGACGCCCGCCGCGAAATTGATGACGAGACCCAGCAGGGGCGCTTCCATCGGCACCGGTGCGAGCACCGCCGGCACCGCCTCCATCACGATCAGCAGCGCCGCCACGACGATCAGCACACCTTCCAGAACCGCCGACAGGTATTCCGCCTTGTGGTGGCCGAAGGGATGCGTCTTGTCGGCGGGCTTCGCCGCATAGCTGATCGCCGCGAAGGCGACGATGGCCGCCACCACGTTGACGCTCGATTCAAGCCCGTCCGAAAGCAGCGCCACCGAGCCCGTCACCCACCAGGCGACGAGCTTCAGTCCCATGACGCCGAGGGACAATGGAATGCCCCAGAGCGCCAGCCGCTTGACCGTGTTGCCGTCAGAATTTCCCATACCACTCTCCATGCGCATGCAAACGAGTTGCAAAAAGCCTGGCCCATCAACGCAAAACCGCGCGCACGGGGACGTGCACGCGGTTTTCTCTTCGGGTTCGCTATGGACCAGCCGGACAGCTTTGTCAAAGCCTATGCAGCCTGGCGCACAGGAATGGAAACGCCGGCAGGGGCATGGGGCAATCCGGCCGTCAGGCCGCCTTGACCTTCGCCTTCTTCGACAGATGCGCCACCACATTCTCGATCATGCGCATGCCGGCATCCTGGCCGAGCGTCATGATGGATTCGGGATGGAACTGCACGGCGGCAACCGGCTCGCTGGCATGCTCGATGCCCATGATCGTTCCGTCCTCGCTCTCCGCCGTGATGATGAAATCGCGCGGCAGCGTCGAGGGGTCGGCGAAGATCGAATGGTAGCGACCGACCGTCACTTCCTTGCCGAGGCCGGAGAAGACGATGCCGGGCTCCAGCACGCGGATGCGCGAGGGTTTGCCGTGCATGGGTATGGCAAGCTGGCGCAGCTCCCCGCCATAGGCTTCGGCAAGCGCCTGCAGGCCGAGGCAGACGCCGAAGATCGGCAGGTTGCGGGCGCGCGCCTTCTTGATCGTCGCCTTGCAGTCGAAATCCTTCGGACTGCCGGGGCCGGGCGAAAGCACGACGAGATCCGGCTTGATGCGGTCGAACACCTCTTCCGGCACGGGTGTGCGCACCGTCGTGACGGTGGCGCCGGTCTGGCGGAAGTAGTTGGCGAGCGTGTGCACGAAGCTGTCCTCGTGGTCGACGAGCAGGATGTTCACCCCTGCCCCGACGGCCGCGACGTCGCGCTGGACCTTGGCGGAATTGCCGGACCTTGCGTCCCGGATGGCTGCGATCATGGCGGATGCCTTCAGTTCGGTTTCGGCTTCTTCTTCTTCCGGGCTGGAATCGTAGAGCAGCGTCGCCCCGGCGCGCACCTCGGCGATACCGTCCTTGATGCGGATGGTGCGCAGTGTCAGGCCGGTGTTCATGTCGCCGTTGAAGCCGACCATGCCGATCGCCCCACCATACCATGCACGCGGGCTCTTCTCATGCGCTTCGATGAAGCGCATCGCCCAGAGCTTCGGCGCGCCCGTCACGGTGACCGCCCAGGCATGCGACAGGAAGCCGTCGAAGGCGTCCATGTCGTCGCGCAGGCGCCCCTCGATATGGTCGACCGTATGGATGAGGCGCGAATACATCTCGATCTGCCGGCGGCCGATGACCTTGACGGAGCCCGGCTCGCAGACGCGGCTCTTGTCGTTGCGGTCGACGTCCGAGCACATGGTGAGCTCGGACTCGTCCTTCTTGGAATTCAGCAGCTTCAGGATCTGCTCGCTGTCGGCAATCGGGTCGTCGCCGCGCTTGATCGTGCCCGAGATCGGGCAGGTCTCGATGCGGCGGCCCGACACGCGCACGAACATTTCCGGCGAAGCGCCGACGAGATATTCCTGGTTGCCGAGATTGATGAAGAAGGAATAGGGCGACGGATTGATCGCCTTGAGACGGCGGGAGATTTCCGAGGGCTTGCTTTCGCAGCGCTCGAAGAACTTCTGGCCGGGCACCACCTCGAAAAGGTCGCCGCGCCGGAAGCTCTCCTTCGCCTTGACGACCAGTTCGGCATATTCGCCCGGACGATGATCGCCGTGCGGGGGAATGACGTCGACGGTCCTGAAGGGCTCGGACGCGATGGCCTCGTCCCGGCCCTCGGTCGAAATCCCGTCCTTCGCGAAATCGTAACGATCGATCCAGGCCTTGGCGGCGTAGTGGTCGACGACGAGGATTTCGTCCGGCAGGAACAGCACCATGTCGCGCTGGTCGTCCGGCCGCTTCAGCTTCAGGTCGATGGCGTCGAACTGGAAGGCGAGGTCGTAGCCGAAGGCCCCATAGAGGCCGAGGCTGGCGTCCTCCGCCGAATGGAAGAGATCGGTCACGGCGCGCAGCACCGTGAAGACCGTCGGCATCTTGGAGCGCTCTTCCTCGGTGAAGACGCGGTCGGGCTGCTTCACTTCGAGATCGAGGCGACTTGCCGTGCGCGCGCCGAGCGCCAGTTCCGGCACCTGCGCGAGGCCATCCGCGATGAAGGACAGCAGCACCTCGCCACGCGCATTGTAGGCCTCGATCCAGACGGCGCGGCCGAAGGAGGAAATGCCGAGCGGCGGATCGACGACGGCCGTATCCCAGCGGGTGTAGCGGCCCGGATATTCGTAGTTCGAGGAGAAGACCGCGCCGCGCCGCTCGTCGAGCTTGTCGACATAGGCGGAGATCGCCCCAGCGTAATCCGCCGCGCGGCGACGGCGGGTGACGGTCACGCCGCCCCGCGTTTCATAGGCTTCGCCGCCGTCTTCCAGAATTTTCGTGGCCATTCCCCAACTCCGTTTCAGGCCCGGACGTTTGAGGCGGCCCGAACACAAAAAAGCCGCCTCGAAGGTTCCGGGCGGCTTGTCGTCTCAATCACGCATGACTGGTCAAGGCCGCCTCAGCGAGCCCACCACCAGCCAGCGATGATGCGTGCGTTTTCCATGGCGGGAATTGTTAGCGGCAGATGCGGGCTTGCGCAAGGGCAACCTTCCCCGCGCCAAAAAGAAAAGGGCGGCCGAAGCCGCCCCTTCCGATCGATGGTCAGGACCTTAGAAACGCTGGGTCAGCGAAACCTTGAAGGTGCGGCCGGGCTCCGAATAATAGGGCATCGGCTGGTTGGTGCTGGCGACCGAGGTCGGGTCCTTCAGGCGCACGCCGACGGCGTTGTAGTAGAGCTTGTCGAAGACGTTGTAGACACCGGCCTGAACACGCAGGCCTTCCATCTGCTCCGGCTCCCACCAGCCCGTGAGGTTGGCGATGCCGTAGCCCGGCGCGTCGAAGGTCTTGGCATTGCCATCGTCACGCATGCCGGACGAGAAGATGCCGGTCAGCTCCATGCCCCAGTGGTCGGCGGCATAGCCGACGCCGGCAATGGCCTTGAGCGGGGCGACCGTGCGGATGAAGTTGCCCGTATCCTTGTCCTTGCCGTAGGCATAGGCCAGCGAGCCCTGCACGAAGAAACCGTTGTCGAGGTCCTTGCGCGCCTTGAGTTCGACGCCCGAAATCTCGACGCGGTTCAGGTTTTCCCAGCTGTTGATCATGAACTGCGGGTAGTAGCCCGGCGGGAAGGCGTTGGTGAAGGCCGTCGTTTCCGCGATGAAGTTGCGGTAGCGATTGTGGAAGACCGTCAGCTTGCCCTGGAAGTCGTTCGTCTCGTAGTTGGCGCCGACCTCGAAGCCATGGCCGGTTTCCGACTTCAGGTTCGGGTTGCCGATGACGCCGTAGCCGCCAGCGACATTGGTGAAGTTGCTGTAGAGTTCAGCCACCGTCGGCGCGCGATAGGCCATGGACCACTGTGCGAACAGGCCGAGTTCCGGCGTCACCTGGTAGGAGGCCAGCAGCTTCGGCGAGACGCGGCCGCCGCTGCGCTCCGTCGGGAAGCCGAAATAGCCGATGCCGGTGTTGCGGTTGAAGCCGTCGGAAACCTTCGGGTCGTACTGGTGCCAGTCGAAACGGACACCCGGCGTCAGGCTGAAGCCGCTGTCGCCGAAGGCGATCTCGTCGTCCGCATAGAGGCCGAGGCGCACGCCGTCGACATTGGGAACGTCCGCCTGGGAGGCCGTGTCCGGCACCGCGCGCAGGTACTGGTCGTAGGAGAAGAAGCCGACATTGCCGCCGACGCGCAGCGTGTGGCTGAACGTGCCGGTGTCGAAGGTCGAGATCAGGCCGCCCGTCACGCCGACGGAGCTTTCTTCCGTCGTGTTGTGGCGCTCATAGCGCGTGCCGCTGTTGCGCGAACCGAAGGAGCCCGCTTCCTTGGTGAGGCCCTGCCAGTAGAAGGTCAGCTTGGCCGCATCGATGAGACCACCGGCTTCCGGTGCGGTGTAATCGTAGTCGAGCGAGACGCGGCGGCGTTGCGTGTCGTCGTAGCCATTGTAGTCGCCCGGCTTGAAGGTGAGCGAGGGCGTGCCCGTCGTCGCCTGCAGGGTCTTCAGGTCCGTATCGGTGTCGAGGTCGAAGCGCTCGGCGGTCAGACCGATGCGATGGCCGCCTTCCAGCTCGTGCCGCACCTTGAAGAGCAGGTTGTTCTGGGTGGTGTCCGACGGGTTCGCCTTGGTGCGCGTCGATCCGATGACGTCGACATCGCCGCGGTTGTCGGATTCGTGGCCGCGCTTGTAGCCGCCCTGGAGGAGAACGGACGTATCCTGGAAGCGGGCTGCAAGGGCGAGCGAACCGTTGACGCTCTCGTCCTTGCCGTCATAGCCGGCGCGGGCAAGGCCGCCCCAGGTCTTGCCTTCGCCGATCAGGTCTTCCGGCTCCAGCGTGCGCAGCACCAGCGCGCCGCCGAGCGCGCCACCGCCGATACGGCTGGAATCCGCACCGCGCACGACATCCACGCCCGCAAGCGAAGAAAAGTCGAAGCTGTCGGTGCTGTCGCTGACGCCCGTCGTCGGCGACGGGCCGCCGGAGCGCGTCAGCGTTTCGAGATAGGGGATCGGGATATCGTCGATGAGGGTCGCGATGCGCGCGCCGCCCATGCCGCGAATGAACATGCCGCCGGCCGCGCCGGGACGCGCTTCGACATAGTCGACACCGGCTTCCGTCGTGTTGCCGAGGTCCTTGACGCTGGCAATGTCCTTCTGGCGGATCGTTTCTGCCGTCGTTTCGGAGGCAAGCGGCGTGTCGCCGACGATGCCGGGCGTGCCGACCCGCTTGCCCTTGACGACGATGGGCTGCAGGGCGGTGCTGTCGCCGGCGGCGGCAGCATCCTGCGCGAATGCATCGGCGGAAAGCGAGAGCACGGCCAGTGCCGTGCATGCCAGAAGTGCGGAACGGGAGCGCCGGGCCTGCATGTCTATCCTCTACTAGGTCAGCTCGCGCGACATCGCTCCGACGCACAGGAGTGCACCGGCTGCGAGCCATGCGGAAATATGGCGAAAACGTGGTGGGCTTGAGCCCGCCTCATCGCTATGAAACATGATTAAACTTGTCAAGATAAAAAAGCTGACTTCTTCAATCAAGTTAGAGAGCCGGGCCGCCCTGTCACATAAATGCCGGCCTTTGACAAGCGCGCTCAGGATGTTGCGCGACAGCGCGACCCGGCATTTCATTGCGTTCCAGGACAACGCCGAACACGCAACAATCCTGCTTCCATCCCGAATTCTCGGGATATGCGAGTGTTTGCCGTCTTTTTGAGCATATGCTAATCACCGCTGGACACGAGATCGAGGCAAACACCCATGGTTTCCGGCATGGTTGAAACGTTCCGCGACATGCAGCTTCGGCTGGCGGGAACGCTGGAAGAATACGAGACCCCCGAATTCAAGGCTCTGGACGGCAGCATCGCGACCGTTTTCCAGACCATCTATCGGCATGACCCGCGCAATGCCGAGGAAGCCCGCACCATGGTGGATTTCTTCCTCGACCTCATCGCCACCAACGATGCCGGCGACAACATCCACCTCATAGACCGCGTCCGCGCCATCGTCCTCGACGGCGCCGTCCACCGTCCGGCCGCGGAAGAAATCACCCACGGCGCCGGCATCTAGAGCATGTCAGGTTCAGATTGAACCAGACATGCTCTGAAGTCTTTTGCTTTCGTTTGTCTTTTCGGGAAAATCGGTTCCCACTTTTCCCTGACAAACTCTAGCAGCCTTTCCAACCGGCCTTTTCGCAACCAATTTGCCTCCCCCGCGTTTCCCTGCCGCCCACGTCAGCCGGGAGATGCCCCATCACCACGCTTCGCCGCCTCACCCTCCTTGCCGCCATCCTCGTTCTTGCCGGCGCCGCCGACCTGCCGAAGGAAGGCCCCCTTCCGATGCCACGCCCTGGGCAGCAACCTGCCGACGAGGCGAAAAAGGTCGAGCCCGCGGACGAGGCGAAGATAGAGGCGGAAAAGGCCAGGGAGCGTCCGCATGAGGACGACACCGCGCAGGCCGCGTGTCGGGCGGCCTTGACGGAAATCGGCGCCGTCTTCGAGGAGGCCCCTGCCCTTCATGACAGCAAGGCCTGCGGCATCGACCGGCCGGTCCTGCTCAAGACATTGCCGGGCGGCGTCGCGGTCGAGCCCGCGGCGACCGTTCGCTGCGAGACAGCGCTGCAACTGGCCCGTTGGATGGAAGGCTCGGTGAAGCCTTCGCTCGAAGCCGCCATGCCGGGCGAAACCATTACCGGCCTGTCACAGGCATCGGCCTATGTCTGCAAGAACCGCAATGGCGCAGAGGAGGGCAGGATTTCCGAACACGCCTTCGGCAATGCCATCGATATCGCCGGTTTCGCGCTGAAGAGCGGCAAGAGCCTCACCATCCGCCCCGCCGACAAGGACGCCACGCTGGAAGGCGCTTTCCAGCGCGCCATCACGGAGGCCGCCTGCCTCTATTTCACGACCGTGCTCGATCCCGGCAGCGACGCCGCCCACCAGAACCACCTGCATCTCGACGTGAAGGAACGGCGCGGCGGCTATCGCTATTGCTGGTAGACGCGTTATTTTCGCCCTGCTCCTGAAAAGACGCCCGGTCGCCTCCTATCTGTAGCGCGGCCCGTCGCGGCCCTCCTGCATTCAAGCCAAAGGTTCTCGCCGATGTCGATCACCCCCTACGATCTTTCCATCCCCGCCTTCCAGCGCGGCTTCGCCGTCCTGTCCAAGCTGCTCGACAAGGCGGAGGCCTTTGCGGAGGAAAAGAAGTTCAAGCCGGAAATTCTCGTCAATGCCCGCCTTGCGCCCGACATGCTGTCGCTTGCCGGCCAGATCCAGCGCCTCAGCGACACCGCCAAGGCCAGCGCAGCCCGCCTCACCAACACTGAAGCGCCGAGCTTCCCCGATGACGAGACGACCTTTGCGGACCTGCGCGCGCGCATCGCAAAGACCGTGGATTATCTCGCCTCCGTGCCGCAGGCCGCCTTCGAAGGCGCGGCGGAGCGCACCGTCGTCATGAAGACGCGCAGCGGCGATGTCAGCTCGTCCGGCAAGGACTATCTGCTCGGCTTCGCGCTGCCGAACTTCTATTTCCACCTGACGACCGCCTACGCGATCCTGCGTCACAACGGCGTTGCCGTCGGCAAGCTGGATTTCCTCGGCCGCACGTAAGGACGGAAGGGGCGCGCAAGCGCCCCCGTCAGAACAGCCCTTCGATATAGCCTTCGTCGTTGAGGAAGATCTTCTCCGACGAAGGCACCTTCGGCAGGCCGGGCATGGTCATGATCTCGCCGGTAATGACGACGACGAAGCCTGCGCCGGCCGACAGCCGCACCTCACGCACCGGCACCGTATGGCCCGTCGGCGCACCGCGCAGGTTCGGGTCGGTCGAGAAGGAATATTGCGTCTTGGCCATGCAGACCGGCAGATTGCCGTAGCCCTGCTCTTCCCAGACACGCAACTGGTCGCGCACCGTCTTGTCGGCGATGACCTCGCCGGCATGGTAGATGTTCTTGGCGATGGTCTCGATCTTCTGGAACAGCGGCATCTCGTCGGGATAGAGCGGCGAGAACTGCGAAAGACCGGATTCGGCAAGGTCCACCACCTTGCGCGCCAGTTCCTCGATGCCCGCCGAGCCCAGCGCCCAGTGCTTGCAGAGAATGGCTTCCGCGCCGAGCGTGGCGACGAACTCCTTCACCGCCCGGATTTCCGCGTCGGTGTCCGAGGTGAAATGGTTGATCGCCACGACGACGGGAACGCCGAATTTCTTCACGTTCTGCACGTGGCGGCCGAGATTGGCGCAGCCCTTCCTGACGGCTTCGACATTCTCGCGGCCGAGATCGTCCTTCTTCACCCCGCCATTCATCTTCATGGCGCGCACGGTCGCGACGATCACCGCCGCATCCGGCTTCAGCCCTGCCTTGCGGCACTTGATGTCGAAGAACTTTTCCGCCCCGAGATCCGCCCCGAAGCCGGCTTCCGTCACCACATAGTCGGCAAGTTTCAGCGCCGTCGTCGTGGCGATGACGGAGTTGCAGCCATGGGCGATATTGGCGAAAGGGCCGCCATGCACGAAGGCCGGGTTGTTCTCCAGCGTCTGCACGAGGTTCGGCTGCATGGCATCCTTAAGCAGCACGGTCATCGCGCCGTCCGCCTTGATGTCGCGCGCGAAGACCGGCGACTTGTCGCGCCGGTAGCCGATGATGATGCTGCCGAGGCGCTTTTCGAGGTCCTTCAGGTCCGTCGAAAGACAGAGGATCGCCATGACCTCCGAGGCGACGGTGATGTCGAAGCCCGTCTCCCGCGGATAACCGTTGGCAACGCCGCCGAGCGAACCGACGATCTGGCGCAGCGCCCGGTCGTTCATGTCCATCACCCGCCGCCAGGCGATGCGGCGGATATCGATATTCTGCTCGTTGCCCCAATAGATGTGATTGTCGATGAGCGCGGCGAGCAGATTGTGCGCCGAGGTGATGGCGTGGAAGTCGCCGGTGAAGTGGAGGTTCATGTCCTCCATGGGCACGACCTGCGCATAGCCGCCGCCGGCGGCCCCGCCCTTCACGCCGAAGCAGGGGCCGAGCGAGGCCTCGCGGATGCAGGTGACGGCCCGCTTGCCGATGCGGTTGAGCCCGTCGCCGAGGCCGACCGTCGTCGTCGTCTTGCCCTCGCCGGCCGGCGTCGGATTGATCGCCGTGACGAGGATCAGTTTGCCGTTCTTCCGGTCCTTCTGCGCGGCGATGAATTCGGCGCCGATCTTCGCCTTGTCGTGGCCATAGGGCAGAAGATGCTCCGGCGGAATGCCAAGCTTTTCGCCAATCTCCAGGATCGGCCGCTTTTTCGCGGCGCGGGCGATTTCGATATCGGATTTTACCTCGGCCATGCGGTGTCGCTCCCCCTCTTGAGCTCTCACACCGCGACCGGGCTCCTCTCCCGAGGGCGGCGTTTTCTTTTAAGTCCCCTTTACCGCGCCAGCACGTCGCGCATTTCCACCAGGTTCGAGCGCACGCGCAGGATATAGAAGCCCATCGTCGCCAGATGTGTCGGCATGATCCAGCCGTCCTCGCGGCCATTCGAGATGATCGCCGGCTGGATGTTGAGTGCTGAGCGAAGCTGCTTGATGCTTTCCACCCAGAGCGGCTCGATGCCGCGCGCCTTGATGACGGCGTCGAAATCCGCGCCGGCGGCGGCAAGAATGCCGTAGTAGCCGTAGAGCTGGCCATAGGCGAACCAGTAGCGGTCGTCCGCCCGCGTATCGAACCAGCCGCCATTGTGGAATTCCGAGCGCTCACGGATGATGGCGGAGGTCGAACCGATATCGTTCGCGATGCGGTCGAGGAACTCGATCAGGTTGTCGGAGCGGCCATCGAAGATGGCGCCGCAGGATTCAAGCGATTCATTGAACTTGCGCAGGTCCGCCATGGCGGTGCGGTAGTAGGTCGGCGTCGGCGTCTTCGGCAGCAGCGAATCCGAGCCGAAATACCAGGTCTCCTCGTCGAACTGGATATTGCCGCGGGCGCGCTGAAGCTCGTTGTTGATGCCTGAGGTGCCGCGCACGCGGCCGAGCGAATCGACCAGCTCCACCGCCGTGCGGCGAACCGCCTGGTTGATGCCGCGCTGGAAGGCGGCCTTGTTGTCGAACCACGGCGTCTTGTCCCAGTCGATCCCGAAGAGCCCGAGCTTGTAGAGCAGCATCGAGGAAATCCAGGCATTCTGGTTGACATTGTAGTCGATGAGGTCGGCCGTGACGTCGACGATGGCCGAACGCACGCAGGTCTTCGGCTCCGGCTCCGCCACCTCGCCCGCCGCTGGCGTCGTCGTGGCCGTCCCGGTTGCGGTGGTGCCGGCATCCTGCTTGCGCTGGGCAAGGTTGTAGCCGTTGACGTAATCCGGGTTGAAGCCGCTCCACATCTGGGTCTGCCAGATGAAATAGGCATAGAAGCCGAAAAGCACGACAAGGCCGATGCCGATCGGCCCCTTGATGATCCAGCCGCGGGCGCGATACCAGTTCGTCACCGTGATGAACGGCCAGAGGATCCAGGCGACAACCGTGCCGATGCCCCGGCCGATGGCCGAAAAGATGCGCTGGAAGAACGCGACGATCGGGTCAAGCATTGGCGTCATCCTCTCTGATGCCGAAGAGTTTCCTGCGGAAAGCAGCCTTGTCCTGCAGATAGGTCCGCGTCAACGCCGCCACAACGTACTCGCGGAACTTTTCGCTGTAATGCTCATAGGCCGCGTAGAAGCCCTGCTTGTCGAAGACGAAGCGGGAGACGAAATCGTAGGGAACCATCTGCGAAATCAGGCGGTTGACCAGCCATTGGTCCGGATGCTCGGGCGCCGCGCGCACGAGCAGGAACCGCCGGTCCGGCGCCACCTCGTTGATCTTGATCTCGCCGGTCGTGGCCACCGTGCGGGCGGCCTCCAGCAGGAAGGGATAGGTCCCATCCTCGGCGACCAGCGCGGCATTGCGGTGCATCCAGGTCTGCAGCCAGATGCGGTCCGTCTTTTCGAGATCGGCGGTCGGATCGGCCCGATTGACGAGACTAGCGATCGTCATGTCCGCCCGGTGCTGGAAGAGGCCGGACGGCTCCACCCAGGAGGCGCGCGGCAGTTCCAGCCGCTTCGTCGAAGCGAGGAAATCGAAGATGCGCTTGTGATCGTTCAGCGCGATGTAGCTGACCTGCCACGGCCGCGAGCGGCGGAAGCCCGGCACGGTCGGATCGCAGATGACCGTCGTCGTCTTGTCGTCGAGAAAGACGTAGACGCCGCCGAAATGGTTCGCCCAATAGGCCTCGTGGCGGAAGACGAGCTGGTCCGGCACCAGCGCGTTCTGGCGGATGTCGCCGGTCTGCTTGGCAAGCTCCACCATGCGGTTCAGCATGGCGTCGTCCGACCAGGCATTCGGCACCGTCTTCAGCCGGTCCACCAACCCGCGCAACTCCGCGGCCTTGCCGAGCATGTCCTCGGCCGAGAGCACCTTGAAGCGCACCTCATTGATGGAAAGCAGGTCGTCGATGTCGTTGACGACGGAAACCGAGTCCTCGATCTCACCATAGAGCGCGTCGCGGATGGTGATGGCGTTGATCGCCCGCGCATTGGCCGAAAAGAATTCGTGCATCAGCGCAGCCGTGTTGGAAAAGCTCGTATGCACCACCGGCAGGTTCACCTGTTCCGGCGTCATGATGACGAAGCGGCGGTTGACGCGGTTCGGATCGAGATAATCGCGGTCGCCGAGTTCGTCGGCGATTTCGGGCGAAAAGCCCGTCATGTCGATGCGGAAGCTCGGCAGTGCCGTGCGCCGCATCCCGAAGCCGTCCAGCGCCTTGTTGTAGCGCTCGACCAGATGCGGCTCGTCGACCGGCAGCAGCCGGCCATAGATCAGTTCGGCTTCCAGGAGGCGTTTCATGGGCGCTCCACCGGCAGGAAGACGACATCCGATGCGGATCCGTGTCCTGACAGAGGATCTTGCCCTATCGCCACCATCGTCTCCCGCACAGTCTCGCGCTCCGTCAGCACATCACATTCCAGAACCGGGCACTGGACCAGCCGTTCATGCCCATGAATTCATTTCGTTTCCGGTCGTATTCACTACCTGCCTGCTGGCCGCCGTCAACCTCGGCACGCGGCATTTTCTCCCCTGAAGGCAAAGTCGGTGACCCCGGGACGTGCCCCTGCCGTCACCACCGCCCCTCCGCCTTCATCGTCTCCATCTCGCGGATCGCCTTCTCGCGCTGGCGTTCGCGGCGGATGATGTCGGAAACCGCGGCATCGTCGGATTTGTCGGTGTAGCGGAATTCCGAATCGGCGTAGCGGTTGATCTCCTGCAGGACCATCTCCATCGAGATGGGACCGCGCAGCTCCTCGATCATCGCCTTCTTCTCGTCGTAACCCTTGTGCATGAAGGCCTCGGGCGTGGCGAACCACTCGTCCGGCAGTTCCACGTCCATGGCGCGCATCTTGATGGCATCGGTGATGTTCTTGATGGCGCGGCCGGTGAAGCGCGGCTCGGCGAGCTTGATGCGGTGGAGATAGGCGCCGATATCGGCAAGCGACCGGATCGCCCCGTGCTCCTTCTCCTGCTTTTCCCAAACCGCGAGCAAGCCATCTTCCTGCGGCTTGGCATGCTGCTCATAGGAGGTCGAAACCGCGCGCTTGATCTCCTGTCCCTCGAACAGCGTGTGTTCCCCGAGCGGGATCGCGTGGTTCTTGCCGACCAGCATCGCGAAGATGTCGATATAGTCGTCCTCGGTCTGCGGCCCGTCGACCAGCCAGCGGGCGCCGGCGCGCTGGCGAAGGGCGTCGTCGACATTCTCAGGATAGTTGGAGAACATGCCGAAGGTGCAATTGCCGCGCACCACCGTCGAGGCGCCGGCGAAGCTCTCCATCAGCACCGCCGTCACCTCGTGCTGGCCCGCGGAGGCGCGGTCGTCGGAACGCTTGGCCGCCACCTGGTCCACGTCGTCGATGGTGCCGAAGCCGATGGCTTTCGGGTTGATGACATTGTTGACGAATTCCTTGCAGTTCTGGCCGGACTTGCCCTGGTAGGAGGAAATCTGGTCGACGCCGAAATTCTCGTAGTGGAAGGCGTAGCCGGCGATCTGGCAGTAATCGTTGACGAGACCGGCCAGCATCTGGATGAGGATCGTCTTGCCGGTGCCCGGCATGCCGTCGCCGATGAAGGTGAAGAGGAAGCCGCCAAGCTCGACGAACGGATTCATCTGCCGTTCGAAATCGTAGGCCATCAGCATCTTGGCGAGCTTCATCGCCTGATACTTGGCAATGTGGTTGCCGATGATCTCGTTCGGCTTCTTGAAGGTCATGACCAGCGGCTTGCGCTTCTGGCCCGGCGCGACATCGAAGCCGGAGAGCGTGAAGTCGTCCTGCTCGATGCGGATATGCGCATTCTCGAAGCCGGCAAGGCCGGTGAAGCGCGCCCGGCGGCCGATCAGTCCCTCGATGGCGACACGCGAGAAGGCGCGAGACCGGCTGACGAGCGCCGCATCGTCGGGCGCGCCGGCAAGCGTGCGGTCGAGGCCGGCAACCATGCTCTTCAACGCATCCTGCGGTGTATCGAAGAGATAATCCGGCTCCCCTCCGTCCTCCACCGGCTCGCCCTCGCCCGGAAGGGTCGCGCCGAGGTAGGCGGCGAAGGTGAAGGCGGCGATATAGGCGGAGGCCGAGAGCAGCGCCTTGAACTGATTGGCCTCGTCGCCCGCGAGCGGCGAGGCGAGATTGCGCGATTGCAGGCTCTCGAGATTCGTCTGGCGGGAGAATGCATCCGTTACCGCCAGCGCCACCTGCACCCCGCGACGGGCGCGATAGAGCACGGCATGCTGCTGCGGCGACAGCAGCGGATCGGTGGCGCGCACGGACTGGATGGTCTTCGCCAGCTCCACCTCACGCGTGCGCCGCGTGCCGGCCGTCGAGACCGTCGAGACGAAGCGCCGGCCGGTGCCGGCCAGCGCCGTACCGCTCTTGCCGTCGTCGCTTTCGAGGATGACGAGTTTCGAGACGAGGCTCTGCGCCGTCGCCTGATGCTTGGCGATATCGTCCTCGTGGATCGTCGTCAGTCCGGCATTGAGGCTCATCGGTTAGCCCTCGCTGATCACCTGGTTTCCGGAAATCACATGCACCTTGTAGCCGCCAAAGATGCCCTGCGTCTCGCCCGCGGCGTAGAGCGCCTGGTAGGCATCGTGCGGCACCAGTGCATGCTTCTCATAGGCGCTGACACCCATACGGGCGGCTTCGAGATCGTCGGTCTCGATGTGGAACTCCTCCTGCGCCGGCGTCGAACTCCAGAAGCCTTTCTGGGCCGGACGCTCGGCCTTGGAAAAGACCTCCTGCACCGTCCAGGTCAGAAGCCAGGCATTTTCGGGCTTGCGTACCTTGGAGAGGACTTCGTTGACCTTCTCGTTGTTCTCGGTGATGCCGGCCGAATAGAACGGCCCGAGCACGAAGCGGCGCAACTGCTTGGGATGCAGCGTCGGAAAATCCTTGTCGAGGTTGGTCGCGATCGTCGCCGGCGTCAGCGAATAGGCGCTGTTCTTCAGCGTGAAATCGTCGAATCGGCTGGCAAGCTCCGGGTTGAGCAGGCCGCCGACGGGCAGCGGAATGTCCACGTCCGGATTGAGCTTGCCATCCTCCGCAACCAGCATCTTGACGACGTTTTCCGAGGAATCCTCGATCATCGCCATATAGACCATGGGCAGCGTCGCCGTGCCGTCGAACGCGCCCCAGCAGACGACGTAGTAGGGACGCATGGTCTTGGGATTGACCGCGACGCGGATCGTCTCGGGCAGCACGAAAGGCGAGAAGATGTCGCCCTTGCCGATCTGCTCCAGATAAAGCCGTTCGGCCATCCGCGTTTGCAGATCGGCCGGGAATGCCTTCTGCCGCAGGATGAAATCCGCCATTTCCGAGCGCAACTGGTCGGCATTGGGGATCGAGGCGAGCCGCTTTTCCGCGCTCTGCCGGTCGTTTTCCAGCTCCAGCACGTTCTGGAACACCGGAAAGCCGCTCTCGGCGCGCGAGACGCGGAAATGCTGGACGAAGCCGATGCGGTTCTCCCAGCAGGCAAAGGACGCCTTCAGCCGGGCAAGATACGGCATGACCACCTCGCCCACCACGCTGTTGCGGTAGAGCGGCGAATTGCGGTCGCCAAGGAAGATTTCAAGACCACCCAGGGCCGAGCGGATGGTCGAAAAATACTGCGTGACGGCACTGTCGGCGGGGGTGCTCATGGGCGGCTTGCTCCGCGAACACCCCACAGCCTCACGGCCGGAAAACCCGTCCCATGCACCATCACGACTTCACGTAATTGGCGGTGTTGTGCTTGTCCATCACGGCCTGGAAGCGCCGGGCGAAGGCGTCGTCGGCGAGTTTCTTGCGGCGCTGGATGTCCTGTGTCGCCAGCATGTTCTTCTCGTGCATTTCGAGAAGGTCGCCGATATGGCGCTGGGCGGCCGAGCCGATGCCGGCCATGGTCTCCTCGGCGGCGGTGTCGACCTGCGAACCGAGCGTGTTGATCTTGTGCGCGACGTCCTGCTGGGCGGCCGTCTTCAACGAATCTTCCAGCGCCTTGTAGAGCACGATGCGCTGCTCGGTATCGATGGTCAGCTTGTTGATCAGCGTGTTCTGCGCGGCGATCTGGTTGTTGAGCGAATCCACGAAGGTCTGGAACATCGAGGTGTAGCGTTCCAGCGTCTGGCTTTCGGCCAGGAGCTCCTGCTCCTTCGCCTGCATCTGGTTATATTCGGTCGCCAGCGCCGAACGTTCGCCTTCGAGGTCCGTGCGGCTCTTCTGGTCGGTCGAGGCGGCGATGCGGTTTTCGAGGTCCAGCAGCAGCGGGTTCAATTCCTCGATGCGCTTCTGCGTCGCCTCGAGATTGGCCATCGTGCCCTTTCGGCGCTCGATCACCTGCACGAGGCTCGCCTCGGAGGTCTTGTAGCGCTGGTCGAGGATCGACTTCTGCTCCTTCAGGATGCCGACGATCGTGTCGGACTTGGAGAGCAGTTCCTGCAGGTTGCCGGCAAGCGACATGTTGCGGACGCGGTCGGTGCGCATGCGCTGCATCTTCTGCTTGGAGAAGATGCCGATGAACTTCTCGTAGCCCGTATAGCTCTTCATGCTCTCGAATTCGGTGCCGAAGATATTGGTCGCGTCCTCGAGGCCGATGATGAGGTCGGCAATATTGCCTTCCATCACCTTCTGCTGGGTGATGACATCCTGGATGCGGGCATTCTCGATGTCGAAATTGACGTCGCCGAGCTTGGTATCCGCTTTCGCGAACTGCTCGAGCACGACGCCGGATTGCTCCAGCTTGCCGCGCATCTGGTTGACGACACTGCGGGTCTTAGCGATCTCCGCATCGAAGTTCTGAAGTGTGGCCATATGCCTTTGTCCCCTTGAGCTCTTCACGGCAGACGTCTGCGCCGCCCGATTTATTCCATCGCGGCAACACTATACGATTTCAGACAGATAGGAACCTGCCCCGCGCAAGATGTGGGGCGCCGGCGAAGGCCTGCAAGACCGGGACGGAAATTTTTGGTTGTGGGCCGGGGCCGATCGCCACCGCGTTCAGGCCTGGCAAAACGGTGATTCTCCATGAGCGGGGCGAAGCGGTCAGAACGACGAGCGGTCCTAGTGACCGGCCGGCGCCTTCAGATAGGCGATGAGGTTTGCGATGTCCTCGATCTTCTTCAGCCCCACGAAGGTCATGCGCGTGCCCGGCACCATGGCCTTGGGCGACAGGAGATATTCGGCGATCAGCGCCTCGTTCCAGACCTTGCCGCCGTCGCTGAAGGCCTCCATGGCAGGCGAATAGCCGTAGTCGGCGATGGAGGCGACCGGCCGGCCGATCACGCCCGACAGCGTCGGCCCGACGCGGTTGACCGGCTCCACGGAATGGCACGGCGCGCATTTCTTGAAGACCGTCTTGCCGGCAATGGCGTCGCCCTCCGCCAGAGCGGGGGCGGCCAGACAGAGGAAGACGGCGGCAAGCGCGGGAAGCTGTTTCATGGATCCGTCCTTTCGCCGCCCTCGCCTCATTCGGCGTTCATGATGTCGTCCCAATGGCGGCGGCAATAGGAAACGTACTTGTCATTGCCGCCGATTTCCACCTGCGCGCCCGACTTCGCCACCTTTCCGTCGGCGCCGAGCCGCACGACCATGGTGGCCTTACGGCCGCAATGGCAGATGGTGCGCACCTCGCGCAGTTCGTCGGCGATGGCGAGCAACGCCTTGGAGCCGGGGAAGAGCTTGCCCTGGAAGTCCGTGCGCAATCCATAGGCCATGACGGGGATGTGCAGCCGGTCGGCGACGCGGGCAAGCTGCCAGACCTGTTCCTCGGAAAGGAACTGCGCTTCGTCGACGAAGACGCAGGCGATCGGATCCCCGCCATCGCCGTGCAGCGTCTCGATATGGTGGTAGAGGTCGTCGGAATTGTCGAAGGCGATGGCGTCGGAAGAAAGGCCGATGCGCGAGGAGATACGGCCTTGGCCGGCACGATCGTCGAAGGAGGCGATGAAGATCGCAGTGCGCATGCCGCGTTCGCGGTAGTTGTAGGACGCCTGCAGGAGCAGCGTCGACTTGCCCGCGTTCATCGTCGCGTAACTGAAATAGAGCTTGGCCATGATTTTCTCCGTTCCTGCGTCATGACGCGGGAAACGGCGATTTTCCAGCCGAAAAGGGCTGAAAACCACAGAAAACAGCGCGGCCCGTCCTTTGCGACATCCATGTGCAAAATTGCGAACAGGCACGAAATTAATTGGACGATTCAGGGGCTTCCGGCTACGCCAAGGTGCTTGAAAGCATATCGTTTTGATGATTGGCTAAACCACCAGTTATAAGGGGAGCAATAAAATGAAGTCTGCATCACCATTGAAGACCCTGCTTGCCGCAGCGGTTTCCGTCCTCGCGCTCGGCGTGGCGAATGTCGCGGCCGCCGAAGCCGAAAGCTGTGGCAAGGTTCGTTTCTCGGATGTCGGCTGGACGGACGTCACCTCCACGACCGCGACCGCGAGCGTCATTCTCAAGAGCATCGGCTACGAGACGGAAGTGACCGTCCTGTCGGTTCCCGTCACCTATACCTCGCTCAGCAACAAGGACATCGACGTCTTCCTCGGCAACTGGATGCCGACCCAGGAAGCCGACATCAAGCCGTTCCGCGAGAACGGCACGGTCGAGACCGTCCGCGAAAACCTCGAGGGCGCCAAGTACACGCTGGCGACCAACGCCAAGGGCGCCGAACTCGGCATCAAGGACTTTGCCGATATCGCCAAGCAGAAGGACGCGCTCGGCGCGAAGATCTACGGCATCGAGCCGGGCAATGACGGCAACCGCCTGATCATCGACATGGTCTCGGGCAACAAGTTCGACCTGACCGGCTTCGAAGTCGTCGAATCCTCCGAGCAGGGCATGCTGGCGGAAGTCGCCCGCGCCGAGCAGGAGAGCACGCCGATCGTCTTCCTCGGCTGGGAACCGCACCCGATGAACGCCAACTTCAAGCTGACCTATCTCACCGGCGGCGACGACATCTTCGGCCCCAATTTCGGCGGCGCGACGGTCTACACCAACGTGCGCAAGGGCTATACGAGCGAATGCCCGAACGTCGGCAAGTTCCTGCAGAACCTCAAGTTCTCGCTGGAAATGGAAAACCAGATCATGGGCAAGATCCTCAACGACGGTCAGGATCCGGAAACGGCGGCGACCGAGTGGCTGAAGGCCAACCCGACCGCCGTCGAGCCGTGGCTCGCAGGCGTGACGACCAAGGACGGCAGCGGCGAGGCCCTGCCGGCCGTAAAAACGGCACTCGGTCTCTAACAGGCAAGAATAGGGCGGGAAGGAAACTTTCCCGCCCTACTTGTCTGCCGATAGTTCCGCATCGTCAAAACTCCAGCCAGGGACTTCTGCCGTGGATTGGCTCACCGTCTCCAAAATCCCGATCGGTCCGATCGCCAAGGACGCCGTCAGCTGGCTGACGACCAATGGCAAGGGATTGTTCGACTTCCTCAAGGTCTTCCTGCAGGCCGGCATCGACGCGGTGCTGTTCCTGCTGCAGGGACCGTTCAGCAGCGCCGGCGGCAAGTTCGGTTATGCCATCGCCCTCATCCTGCTCGTCACGACGGCAAGCTGGTATTTCCGCCGCTCGCTCAGCGTTGCGGTCTTCACCTTCCTCGGCCTGCTGCTCATCGTGAACCAGGGCTACTGGAAGGAAACGACGGAGACGCTGGCGCTCGTTCTGGCGGCCACCGGCGTCAGCATGGTCGTCGGCATTCCGCTCGGCATCGCCGCCGCGCGCCGGCCCTGGTTCTATTCGATCCTGCGCCCGGCCCTCGACCTGATGCAGACGATCCCGACCTTCGTCTACCTTATCCCGGCGCTCATCCTCTTCGGCCTCGGCATGGTGCCTGGCCTGATCGCGACCGTGATCTTCGCCATTCCCGCGCCGATCCGCCTGACGCGTCTCGGCATCATCTCGACCCCGCCCTCGCTGGTGGAGGCCGCGCAGGCCTTCGGCGCAACGCCCGGCCAGGTGCTGCGCAAGGTGGAGCTGCCCTTCGCCATGCCGCAGATCATGGCGGGCCTGACGCAGACCATCATGCTCTCGCTGTCGATGGTGGTCATCGCCGCGCTCGTCGGCGCCAAAGGCCTCGGCGTTCCCGTGGTGCGCGCGCTCAACACCGTGAACATTTCCATGGGTTTCGAGGCCGGTCTCTGTATCGTCATCCTCGCGATCATCCTCGACCGCCTCTTCCGCTCCTCCGATGAGGGAGACGCCTAATGACCGACGCCGTCGTCTTCAAGAACGTCTCCATCATCTTCGGCGACAACCCGCAAAAGGCCCTTGCCATGGTCGATGCGGGCAAGAGCCGCGACGAGATCGGCGCGGAAACCGGGCTGGTGCTCGGCGTGGCGGATGCCACGCTGTCCATCACCGAGGGTGAAATCCTCGTGCTGATGGGCCTGTCCGGCTCGGGCAAGTCCACGCTGCTGCGCGCCGTCAACGGGCTTGCCCCCGTGGTGCGCGGCGAAGTGCAGGTCAAAGCCGGCAGCAGCTACGTCAATCCCTATGCATCGACGCCCAAGGCGCTGCGCGATTTCCGCATGCACACCGTCTCCATGGTGTTCCAGCAGTTCGCGCTGTTGCCCTGGCGCACGGTCGCGGACAATGTCGGCTTCGGCCTCGAGCTTGCCGGCGTACCGGACAGCGAGCGCAAGGCGCGCGTCGACGAGCAGCTCGAACTCGTCAACCTCACCAAATGGGCGAACCGCAAGGTGAACGAGCTGTCCGGCGGCATGCAGCAGCGCGTCGGCCTTGCCCGCGCTTTTGCCACCGGCGCGCCGATCCTTCTGATGGACGAGCCGTTCTCGGCCCTCGACCCCCTGATCCGCACGCGCCTGCAGGACGAGCTTCTGGAGTTCCAGCGCCGGCTGAAGAAGACCATCATCTTCGTCAGCCACGACCTCGACGAGGCCTTCCGCATCGGCAACCGCATCGCCATCATGGAGGGCGGGCGCATCATTCAGTGCGGCACGCCGCAGGAGATCGTCAAGAACCCGGCAAACCAGTATGTCGCGGACTTCGTGCAGAACATGAATCCGATCAACATGCTGACCGCCGGCGACGTCATGCAGTCGGGCGCATCCGGAAACGGCGGCGTGACGGCGACGGCGACGCGGGAAACCCCGCTGGTCGACATCCTCGACGCCATGTCCCGCACGCCGGGCAATGTCGGCGTCGTCGACAACGGCACCGTCATCGGCACGATCAACGCGCAGGATGTGGTGAACGGATTGACGCGGCACCGTCGTCGCGGCTGACAGCCGGCCGATATCGGATTAGATAGGGCGGCGCCCCCAATACGGGGCGCGGCCTTTTTTAGTCGATACGGAGCCGAAGACGATGACCGAGAAGGACAAACCGAGCGTTCTGCGCGACACGGACGACGAGGCGCGCCGCCTTGCCCGAACCCTGTTGCGTGGTGCCCGAAGCTGCGCCCTCGCCGTCCTCGAACCGGAGACCGGCTTCCCGCTCGCCAGCCGCACCCTCACCGGCACCGACACCGACGGCACGCCCGTCATCCTCGTCTCCGCCCTCTCCTTCCACACGCAGGCGCTGAGGGCTGATCCGCGCGCCTCGCTCCTCGCCGGCGAACCCGGCAAGGGCGATCCGCTTGCCCATCCGCGCCTCACCGTCATCTGCAGGGCCGAGGAGGTGGCGCGCGACAGCGAGGCACGCGCGGCGCTGCGCGAACGCTTCATCCGCCGCCATCCCAAGGCGAAGCTCTATGTCGATTTCCCCGACTTCACCTTCTTCCGCCTGGTGCCCGAACGGGCCAATCTCAACGGCGGCTTCGGCAAGGCCTACCTGCTGTCGGCCGACGACCTGCTGATTCGCTCGCCGGCCCGCGCCGCCCTTGCCGAAATGGAAACGGGGGCCGTCGAGCATATGAACAGCGACCACGCGGAAGCCGCAGGCGTCTATGCCCGCCACTACTGCGGCGCCAAGGACGGCGAGTGGATCATCGTGGGGATAGACGCGGCCGGAATCGACCTCGCAAGCGGCGATAAATTGAAGCGACTCGAATTTTCACGGGAACTTGATCAGGCGGGGGAACTTCGCGGCGAGCTCGCGCGTTTGCTTCGCGAAGCAAGGGCAGCGGCCTGAACCCGCTGCATTTGTGCGTCAATTCCGCTTTGGGCGTCCTCTGGAGAGGAAGAGGGCGCCTACCGCTATGCGTGCAACCTACCCCCATTTCTGGCTCTTGATGAGGGGTATTTTGTTTATATGCTAACAAGCGGATTGATTGAAAAACACATGATTTGAAGCGGAAACGCCCAAGGAGTTTCAGATGGAAAAGATTTCAGACGCAGAACATGCGCAGGCCGAGGTTGCATCCGACTTTCTTTCCGCCATGGCCAACCCCAAGCGTCTTCTCATTTTGAAGGTGCTGGTGGGCGGCGAGATCGCCGTCGGGGCGCTGGCGGGTCAGGTCGGTCTCAGCCAGTCGGCCCTGTCGCAGCATCTGTCGAAACTGCGCGCGCAGAACCTGGTGACCACGCGCCGCGATGCGCAGACCATCTACTATTCCAGCAAGTCGGAGGCCGTCATGACCATCCTCGACGCGCTCGACCGCATCTACAAGGCCCAGGGCAACGGCGTTTCGGAAAAGAAGCTCCGAATCGCCTGATTGTCGCCAAATCGCATCTTTTCGCGCGCCCTGGATGAAAATCCGGGGCGTTTTGCGTGGAATTCCGCGGCAAACGCGCCTTGACGCCCCCGAGCGCCTTGATAATTTGACCAGCGGGTAAAAAAGACCCGTTCCCCTGCCGTCGGGATGGCCCCGCTTTCAAGGCCCAGCATTTCAAGGCCCCAGCATTCAAGGATCATGGAGAGACCACATGTCCAACCGCCTCAACACCCCCAACGATCTGCGCGCCTTCTGGATGCCGTTCACGGCAAACCGGCAGTTCAAGAAGGAGCCGCGCCTCTTCGTCGGCGCCAAGGACATGCACTACACCACCCATGACGGCCGTCAGGTCCTCGACGGCACGGCGGGTCTCTGGTGCGTCAATGCCGGCCACTGCCGTCCGAAGATCACCGAGGCGATCCGCGAGCAGGCCGGAGAACTCGACTACGCGCCCGCCTTCCAGCTCGCCCACCCCAAGGCCTTCGAGCTGGCCGAGCGCCTGGCCGCCATCATGCCCCAGGGCCTGAGCAAGGTCTTCTACACCAACTCGGGCTCCGAGTCGGTGGACACCGCGCTCAAGATGGCCATCGCCTACCACCGCGTGCGCGGCGAGGGCGCCCGCACCCGCCTGATCGGCCGCGAGCGCGGCTACCACGGCGTGAACTTCGGCGGCATCTCCGTGGGCGGCATGGTGGCCAACCGCAAGATGTTCGGCACCATGCTGGGCGGCGTGGACCATATCCGACACACCCATGACCCGGCCCGCAATGCCTTCTCGGTGGGCCAGCCCGCGCATGGCGCCGAGTTCGCCGACGATCTGGAGCGCCTGGTCGCCCTGCACGATGCCTCCACCATCGCCGCCGTGATCGTGGAGCCTGTGGCAGGCTCCACCGGCGTGCTGATCCCGCCCCAGGGCTATCTGCAGCGCCTGCGCGAGATCTGCGACAAGCACGGCATCCTGCTGATCTTCGACGAGGTCATCACCGGCTTCGGCCGCACCGGCAAACCGTTTGCGGCCCAGACCTTTGGCGTCACGCCCGATCTGATGACGGTGGCCAAGGGCCTGACCAATGGCTGCGTGCCCATGGGTGCCGTCTTCGCCTCGGACAAGATCCACGACGCCTTCATGAACGGCCCCGAGCACCTGATCGAGTTCTTCCACGGCTACACCTACTCCGCCCACCCCCTGGCCTGCGCCGCCGCCCTGGGCACCCTGGACACCTATGCCGAGGAAGGCCTGCTCACCCGTGCAGCCGAGATGCAGGGCTACTTCGCCGAGTGCCTGCACGCCATGAAGGGCGAGCCCAACGTCATCGATGTGCGCAATATCGGCCTCGTGGGTGGCATCGAGCTCAGCCCCCTGCCCGGCGAGCCCGCCAAGCGCGCCTTCAATGTCTTCCTGGACTGCTGGGAGAAGGGCCTGCTGATCCGCACCACGGGCGACACCATTGCGCTGTCGCCGCCGCTGATCATCGAGAAGCACGAGATCGACGATCTGTTCGGCATGTTGCGCGACGTGCTGAAGAACAACATCTGATCGGCAAGACGATGCTCCTTCCCGTCATGACGCGGGAAGGAGTTCCTTTTCATAACGCCAGATTTCAAGGTCGAACGGCCCCTCGGTCGTTTCCAGCCGGTGCGCGACCGTCCCGGCAAGATGCCATCCGCATTTCTCATAGAAGCGCGCCGAGCGATGATTGCCGATCGCGCAGGCGAGCCATCCGGTGGCCACGCCTTGAGCCGCAAGCCGGCGCTCGGCATCCGCCACCAGCGCGGCGGCAAGACCCGTGCCGCGTGCCGCGGGCGCGACGAAGAGCTGGTCCAACTCATCATGCTTGAGGGTGCAGAAACCGAGCGGGGCACCGGGATCGCCGGCGACACGGGTCTGCGCCAGCATGGCCGGCAGGCGCTCCACGAAGCTTTCCTGCGTACGCAACCGGGTGAGCGCGGCCGGCATCACCGCGGCATGCGCGTCCTGCCAGCCGTCGAACCAGAGCTTTGCCAGCGCCGCGATCTCCGACGCTTCGGGTATCCTTAGGGTGACTGCCGGCCGCATCGCTTTCTCCATGCAAGAGGTGCCTTATCCCTTCCCCGGATGGCTCTTGCAAGTCATCGCCGTTTGAGGGCTATTGTGCGGCGTGGAAACCTGGGGGCCAGCAGCATGCCGACCATCACCCGCATCGCGAACGATTTTCTTTCCGTCGACGTCTCCTCCCTCGGCGCCGAAATGCAGGCGGCCACGACGCGCGACGGGGCGAACTGGCTGTGGAATGGCGACGCCGCCTTCTGGACCGGGCGGTCTCCCGTGCTGTTCCCCATCGTCGGCAAGGCGCCGGACGACACGCTGCTTGTCGACGGCAGGCCCCACACGATGGCGCAGCACGGCTTTGCCCGCCGCCGGGAGTTCTCGCTGGAAACGGCGAGCGAAACCGCCTGCCGCTATGGGCTGGAAACCTCGGACGAGACCCGCGCCCTCTACCCCTTCGCGTTCCGGCTGACCGTGGACCATAGCCTTGACGGCCCCGCGCTCACCGTCGCCGCCACGGTGGAAAACCGGGGCGAGCCGCCCATGCCCTTCGGTCTCGGCTTCCACCCTGCCTTCCTTTGGCCCCTGCCCGGCGCCGAAGGCCGGCCGCACACGATCCTGCTCGACAATGGCGCAGAGCCGTTGCGCCAGCCGCTGGAAAACGGCCTGCTCTCGCAGCGCCGCGACCCCTCGCCCTTCGCCGGCGGCCGGCTCACTCTCGACCACGGCCTCTTCGCCGACGACGCCCTGGTTTTCCCTGAGAATGCAGGCAGTGGCCTCACCTACGCGGCCGAGGGCGGGCCGGCGCTGACCTTCCGTTTCGAGAACCTGCCGAACCTCGCACTCTGGACGAAACCCGGCGCACCCTTCCTTTGCGTGGAACCCTGGCATGGCACGGCGGCGGAATATCGCGGCGCGCGCGAACTGAAGGACCGGCCCTACACGACGACGCTCGGCACGGGCGAGCAGGCACGTTTCGCCTTCACCGTGACCTTCCCGACCTGAAGTTTCGCCGCACCGGCCCTTCCCTCTTTCGGCAGCACGGCTAGAGTCTCCCGAAACGGATTCGGAGACCGACATGACCGACTTGGAACGCTTCATCGACCAGGGAACCGGCCGCGAGCCGGCCGATATCGTGCTGAAGGGCGGGCAGTTCTTCGATCTCGTGACGGGCGAGCTCGTTGCCTCCGACATCGCCATTTGCGGCGGGCGCATCGTCGGCACCTGCGGCAGCTATATCGGCCGCACGGAAATCGACATTACCGGCCGTATCGTCGTACCCGGTTTCATCGATACCCATCTCCACATCGAATCCTCGCTGGTGACGCCGCATGAATTCGACCGCTGCGTCCTGCCCTACGGCGTGACGACCGTCATCTGCGATCCGCACGAGATCGCCAACGTGCTCGGCACCGAAGGCATCCAGTTCTTCCTCGACAGCGCGCTGGAAACGATCATGGACATCCGCGTGCAGCTCTCGAGCTGCGTGCCGGCGACCCATCTCGAAACATCCGGCGCGGACCTGCCGATCGAGCGGCTCCTGCCCTTCCGCGATCATCCCAAGGTGATCGGCCTTGCCGAATTCATGAATTTTCCAGGGGTGATCCACAAGGATCCAGTCTGTCTCGCCAAGCTCGAAGCCTTCCAGGGCGCGCATATCGACGGCCATGCGCCGCTGCTCTCCGGCAACGATCTCAACGGGTATCTATCGGCCGGCATCCGCACCGAACACGAATGCACCACCGCCGAGGAGGCCCTGGAAAAGATCCGCAAGGGCATGCACATCCTCGTGCGCGAAGGCTCCGTCTCCAAGGACCTGCACGCGCTGATGCCCATTCTCACCGAACGACTCTCGCCCTTCATCGCGCTCTGCACCGACGACCGCAACCCGCTCGACATCGCCGAGCAGGGCCATCTCGACTACATGATCCGCACCGCCATCGGCCATGGCCGCGCGCCGCTCGCCGTCTATCGCGCCGCTTCGATTTCCGCGGCGAAGGCCTTTGGTCTTCGCGATCGCGGTCTCGTCGCACCGGGCTGGCGGGCCGACCTCGTCGTCGTCGACACGCTGGAGAACTGCAAGGCCGAGATGGTCTTCTCCGCCGGCCGCAAAGTCGACGCCGCGCTCTTTGCCACGCGCAAGCCGGTCGAACCCGTCGGCCTCGACAGCGTCAAGGCCCGCCCCGTCAATGCCGCCCATTTCGCCGTTCCGGTGACGGACGGCGAGACGCCGGTCATCAGCGTCCTGCCGGGCAAGATCATCACCGAGCATCGTCGCTACCGTCTGCCCGCGAAAGGCAATCAGACGACCGTCGATCTCGCGCAGGACATCATCAAGGTGGCCGTCATCGAACGCCACGGCAAGAACGGCAACCATGCCAACGGCTTCGTCCAGGGTTTCGGCTTGAAGAAGGGCGCCATCGCCTCGACGGTCGGCCATGACAGCCACAATATCTGCGTCGTCGGCGTCGACGAGGACGACATGGCGCTTGCCGCCAACCGTCTCGGCGAGATAAAGGGCGGCTTCGTCGTCGTGGAAGACGGCACGGTGACGGGCGAGATCGCCCTGCCCGTCGCCGGCCTGATGAGCCTTGAGCCCTACGAGGCCGTCCGCGACACGCTCCACCATCTGCGCCAGGCCGCCTTCGCCCTCGGCGCGACGCTGGAGGAACCCTTCCTCCAGCTCGCCTTCCTGCCGCTCCCCGTCATCCCGCACCTGAAGATTTCGGATCGCGGCATGGTGGATGTGGACCGGTTTGCACTGATGGAATGAGGCCGGCCTTTCTCGCGAGACACGGGCGCTGGAGCATGTCTGGTTCAATCTGAACCTGACATGCTCTAGAGACGCACGCACGCCATATCCAGCCCGTCGAGCTCGATCGACCCGTCCTTCAGCTTCGCGCCGAAACCGGGCACCGGTAGCGGCGCGCCGAGCTTCAGCGATTTCGCCGGCACGAACTCGGCCTTTTCCCGCGTCAGGTTGAAGACGAAGAGCAGCTTTTCGCCGCCCTTCTCGCGGGTGAAGGCGAGGATGTCGTGGTTGGAATGGAGGAAGGCCATGTCGCCGTCATGCAGCGTCTCATGCTCCCTGCGGAAGGCGAGCGTCGCGCGGTAGTGGTTGAGCACCGAGCCGGCGATCTTCTCCTGCGTATCGACGGCAAGCCGGGCGTGATCCTCCGGAACCGGCAGCCAGGGCTTTCCCGTGCTGAAACCGGCATGGGCCTCGCCATGCTGCCAGGGCATCGGCGTGCGGCACCCGTCGCGGCCCTTGAAGGCCGGCCAGAAGCGGATGCCATAGGGATCGCGCAGATCCTCGAAGGCAAGGTCGGCCTCGGTGAGACCGAGTTCCTCGCCCTGATAGAGGCAGATCGAGCCGCGCAAGGTCGACAGGAGCGTGATCGCGAGTTTCGCGACACGCTCGCGCTCCTCCGAGGTCCTGACGAAGCGGCTGACATGCCTGTTGACGTCGTGGTTGGAGAAGGCCCAGCAGACCCAGCCATCCGTCACCGCCCGCTGGAAACCCTGCACGCATCTGCGCACATGGTCGGCCGTGAAATCCGGCCCGAGCAAGTCGAACGTATAGCACATGTTCAGCTTGTCGCCGCCGCTGGTATATTCGGCGACCGTCTTCAGCGAGCGGGCGCCATCGCCCACCTCGCCCACGGTCATGCGCCCCTCGTACTCGTCGAGCAGCACGCGGAAGCGCTTGAGGAAATCGATGTTCTCCGGCTGCGTCTTGTCATAGCGATGCGTCTGCATGCCATAGGGATTGACGTCCGGCGCATCGAGGCCGATCTCGTCCGGGTTCGGATCGTGCGGCGGATTATCGCGCAGCTTCCGGTCGTGGAAGTAGAAGTTCACCGTATCGAGACGGAAGCCGTCGACGCCCCGGTCGAGCCAGAAACGCACCGTCTTCAAAAGCGCGTCCTGCACATCCGGATTGTGGAAATTGAGGTCCGGCTGCGAGGTCAGGAAGTTGTGCATGTAATATTGCTTGCGCACGCCGTCCCATTCCCAGCCCGGCCCGCCGAAGATCGACAGCCAGTTGTTGGGCGCCGTGCCATCCGGCTTCGGATCGGCCCAGATATACCAGTCCGCCCGCGAGTTCTTGCGGCTGGAACGGCTTTCGACGAACCAGGGATGCTGGTCGGAGGTGTGCGAAATCACCTGATCGATGATCACCTTGATGCCGAGGCGATGGGCCTCGGCCAGCATGACGTCGAAGTCGGCGAGCGTGCCGAACATCGGATCGACGTCGCAATAATCCGAAACGTCATACCCCATGTCGGCCATCGGCGACTTGAAGAACGGCGAAAGCCAGATCGCATCGACACCGAGCGAGGCGATATGCCCGAGCCGCTTGGTGATGCCCCTCAGATCCCCCATGCCGTCGCCGGTCGTATCCTGGAACGAGCGGGGATAGACCTGGTAGATGACCGCGCCGCGCCACCAGTTGTCGGTCTTGTTGCGGGGCTTTGCCATGCGTCTTCGCTCCAGTGCCTGTTGCTGCCGGACAAGATGTAACGCGCACCCTTGCGGGGGTAAACGGCAGGCAGCCGGATTTTTCCGAGGTTGACGAGGCGGCGCCCGGTCTGGATGATGCCCCCGAATTCCATAGAGAAGGTTGACCATATGACCGATGCCGTCACCCTTTCCCCCACGGAAGCCCTCGACCTTGCCCGCGCCGCGTTGATGCGCGTCGGCATGGCCGAACCGGCCGCCGATGCGCTCGCCCGCGCGACCGTCGATGCCGAGATGGCCGGCAAGCGGACAGTCGGTTTCCTGCATCTGACGGATTACCTGCGCAGCCTCGTGGATGGCCGGATCGTCGGGCGCGCCGAACCGCTGATCACCTCGCCCGTGCCGGCCATCATGAAATGCGACGCGATGGGCGGCATCGCCCAGCACGGCTTTTCCATCGCCCATGAGGAACTGGTGTCCAAGGCGAAGACCTTCGGCATCGCGGTCTTCACCTCGCATAACAGCTACACGACCGGTGAACTCGGCTGGTATGCCGCCCGCCTTGCTGAAGAGGGACTGGTGGCGCTGGCCGCGACCAATGGCCCGGCCCTGCTGGCCGGCGCCGGCAGCCGCCAGCCCGTCTACTGTACCAATCCGCTCGCCTTCGCCGCGCCCCTCGAAGACGGCCGTTTCCTGCTCGTCGATCAGGCGTCCAGCGCCACGGCCTATGTCAACATCCGCGAGGCGGCCGCCCGCGGTGAAGCGATCCCCGACAGTTGGGCGCTCGATCAGGACGGCGAGCCGACGACCGATCCCTTCGCCGCCATGCAGGGGGCGCTGCTCGCCTTCGGCGGCCAGCGCGGCGCGAATATCGCGCTGATGGTGGAAGTGCTCGCCGCTGGCCTGACGGGCGCCAACTGGTCGCTCGACGCGCCGGATTTCCAGGCTGGCGATACTTCGCCGGGCGCCGGCCTCTTCGTGCTCGCGCTTTCACCGCAGCTCCTTGCCGAAGATTTCCCCTCCCGCTTTGCCGCGCAGGCCGCGCGCCTTTCCCGTGACTACGGGGTGCACATCCCCGGCCTCGACCGCGCGGAGCGGCAACGCGCGGCGGAAAGCACCGGCCTCGTCTTGCCGCGGCAACTCTTTGACAGTATTTCCTCTTTCCGGCGAAGTTAACCGGGAGGGACGGGCAATGGCGGGACGGCTGCTGGCAATCGGCGAATGCATGGTGGAACTGATGCAGGCCGAGGGCGGGCTGATGCGCAAGAGCTTTGCCGGCGATACGTTCAACACCGCCTATTACGCCCGTCAATTCTTGCCCGCGGACTGGAGCGTCGAGTATCTCTCGGCCGTCGGCAAGGACATGATCTCCGACGAAATGCTGGCCTTCATGGAAGGTCACGGCATCGGCACCGATCATGTCGCGCGCATCGACGGTCGTTCGCCGGGCCTTTACATGATCCATCTCAAGGACGGCGAACGCAGCTTCTCCTACTGGCGCTCGGTCTCCGCCGCAAAGCTGCTCGCCCGTGACGGCGACAGGCTGCGTGCCGCCATCGAGGCCTCCGACATCATCGTCTTCTCCGGCATCACGCTCGCCATTCTGCCCGCCGAAGATGTGGAAACGCTGCTGGCAGAGCTGCGCCGCGCCAAGGCCGCCGGCAAGCGCGTCGTCTTCGATCCCAATATCCGCCCCCGCCTGTGGGACGATGCCGACCGCATGCGCGCGACGATCACCGAGGGCGCACGCGCGGCGACGCTCGTCATGCCAAGCCTCGATGACGAGGTCACCCATTTCGGCGATGCCGGCCTGGACGAAACCGTCGCCCGCTATCGCGCCCTCGGCGTGGATGGACTGGTGGTGAAGGACGGTGCGGAGGGCGCGACGCTGGTCTTCGCTGAAAACCGCGATCATGTGCCATCCGCCAGGGTCGAAAAGATCGTCGATACGACCAGCGCCGGCGACAGCTTCAACGGCGGCTTCCTCGCCCGCCTCGCGACGGACGCCAGTCCCACGCAGGCCGCGCGCTTTGCCGCCGATGTCGCCGCCGCCGTCATCCAGCACCACGGTGCCCTGGTGGCAAAGGACAAGCTGCCGAACGGCTGATTGATCGCATCGGCACGAAAAACGATCGGCCGCGCACCGACGCGGCCGGCAATCCGCCCTAGCCTGTTCCCGTCTCAACCGATGACAGGACAGGCCCATGACAAACACGATCACCAAGGCGGCGCTCGCCGCCGCGCTCTGCCTTTGCCCGCTGACAAGCCGCGCGGCCGATTTCACCGTCAGCAGCGAGGCCTTTGCCTCCGGCACCGTGCAGCCGGCACAATTTGCCGACATCATGGGCTGCACCGGCAAAAACGTCTCGCCTGACATTCATTGGTCGAATGCCCCCGCCGGCACCAAGAGCTTCGTGGTGACGATCTACGACAAGGATGCGCCGACCGGATCCGGCTGGTGGCACTGGGTCGTGGTGGACCTTCCCGCCGATGCCACCGGGCTTGCAGCGGGCGCAGGCAACGGCAAGGCGGCCCTGCCGAAGGGCGCGCGCATGACGCCGACGGACATGGGCGCGCCCGGCTTCCTCGGCGCCTGCCCGCCGGAGGGGCCGGAACACGACTACACGATCACCGTGAAGGCGCTCGGCATCGACACGCTTCCGGTGCCCGACACGGCGACGCCGGCCATGGTCGGCTTCGTCAGCACCATGAACGCGCTGGCCACGGCGACCGTCTCGGCCAAGGGAAAACGCTGACACCGGTTCTTGCCCGGGCTTTACCGTCAGGGATAGGCTCGGGCGAAAACCATCGGATGGACCGGATGAACATCGCCATACGCCCCAAGATCGGCGCCTCGGCCCGCATCGTGCAGTACAACCGGCTGCGCTATGCCAATATCCTGATCAATCGCCCCGTCCTCATTCTCGTCGAACGCGGCACGAAGGTGCTGCGCACGGGCGACGAGGAATGGGTCGTGCCCGCAGGTGGCTGCATCGCGCTGGCGCAGGGCGAGACCTTCGACGTCATCAACGCCGCCGAGGGCGAAGCGGCCTACGAGGCGCGCTGGATCGCCTTCGAGCCGGAGACCGTCGCCGCCTTTGCCGCCGGTTCCGGCACCGGCCGTCCGTTTCCGCGCGCCTTCACCGTCGACCGCCCGCATCGCAGCTTTCACGACGCCTTTGCCGATTGCGCGCAGGCGATCGTCGAACCCGACAGTATCCCGGCCGAAATCGCCCGCCACCGGCTCGGCGAACTCCTGCTCTGGCTGGATCTAGCCGGCGGGCGCTTCGCGCTGCCGCGGGCTGCCGGCTTCAGCGACCGCGTGCGCGACCTGATTTCCGCCGAACCCCATGCGGACTGGACGAGCGCCGACCTTTGCAGGGCGCTTGCCGTCAGCGAGGCGACGCTGCGGCGCAAACTCTCGGCGGAAAACTGGTCGTTCCAGGCGCTGCTGATCGACGTGCGCATGTCCATCGCCATGCAGTTGCTGCAGTCGACGGCGCTTTCGATCCTGCGGATCGCCGAAGCGGTGGGTTATGATTCGCAGTCGCGCTTCGCGGCGCGGTTCCGCGCGCGCTTCGGCTTTGCGCCGAGCGCGATCCGCGGGCACCTCCGGCCCGGCCCCGGGTCTTAGAGTTTGTCAGGGAAAAGTGGGAACCGGTTTTCCCGAAAAGACAAACGAAAACAAAAGAATTTAGAGCATGTCCGGTTCAATCTGAACCTGACATGCTCTAGCGCTTCTTCTTCGCCTTGTTCGCGAACGGATTGTCCGCCGCCCTGAAGTGGATGCGGATCGGCACGCCCGGCAGGTTGAAGTCGTTGCGCAGGCCGTTCGTCAGGTAGCGGATGTAGGATTCCGGCAGCGCGTCGGGACGCGTGCAGGAAATCATGAAGCCCGGCGGGCGGGCCTTCACCTGCGTCATGTATTTCAGCTTCAGGCGACGGCCGGAAACGGCCGGTGGCGGATGCTGGGTCTGCTGCGCATCGAGCCAGCGGTTCAGCTTGGCCGTCGAGATGCGACGGTTCCAGGTGCGGTCCGTTTCGATGACGGCCTGCATCAGCTTGTCGAGGCCGCGGCCCGTCTGGCCGGAAACCGGGACGGCGCGAATGCCGCGCGCCTGCGGCAGCAGCCGGTCGGTCTTCTCGCGCAGGTCCGCAAGCACCGCCTGCGGGTCGTCGATCAGGTCCCACTTGTTGAAGGCGAGCACGGCGGCGCGCCCTTCGCGCAGCACGAGGTCGACGATCTGCAGGTCCTGCTTCTCGAAGGGAATGGTGGAATCGAAGACGATGACGACCGTCTCGGCAAAGCGGATGGCGCGCAGGCCATCGGCGACGGAGAGCTTTTCCAGCTTCTCCTGCACCTTGGCCTTGCGGCGCATGCCGGCCGTGTCGAACATCTTGATCGTGCGGCCCTTCCAGTCCCATTCGACGGAGATGGAATCGCGCGTGATGCCGGCTTCCGGGCCGGTCAGCAGCCGGTCCTCGCCGAGGAAGCGATTGATGAGTGTGGATTTGCCGGCATTGGGACGGCCGACGATGGCGACGCGCAGCGGCTTCGTCTCGTCATATTCCGGCTCGAAATCCTCGTCCTCTTCCGCGCCTTCGGCCAGTTCCGCGCGCACGTCGATATCGGTGACAGCCTCGTCGTCTTCCGGGAAGGCGCGTTCCTCGCCGATGGCGGCGACGATGGCGTCGCGCAGGTCGAGCATGCCCTGGCCGTGTTCGGCCGAGATCGGCGTCGGTTCTCCGAGGCCGAGCGTGAAGGCATCGTAGAAGCCGCCGTCGGAGCCGCGGGCTTCCGACTTGTTGGCGACGAGCACGACGGGCTTGCCCTTCTTGCGCAGCATGTCGGCAAGCGCCTGGTCGACGGGCGTCAGGCCCATCTTGGCGTCGACCACGAAGAGCGAGAGATCAGCCTCGTCGATGGCGGCTTCCGTCTGGGCGCGCATGCGGCCCTGCAGCGTGTCGGGCGCGGCCTCTTCGAGACCGGCGGTGTCGACGATGCGGAAGCGCAGGTCGACGAGGCGCGCATCGCCGGGGCGGCGGTCACGCGTGACGCCGGGCGTGTCGTCGACGAGCGCGAGCTTCTTGCCCACGAGCCTGTTGAACAGGGTGGACTTGCCGACATTGGGGCGTCCGACAATGGCGACGGTAAAGCTCATGAACGTGTTCCGTTGTAGTGACCCGGGAAAGCCGGATCAGGAGGACAGCTTGCCGCTTGCAGCAATCAGGTCAAGCAGCATCTTCGCGCGGTTGGCGACGGTGCGCGGGCTTTCGCTGTCGTTGACGATGGCATCGAACCATTCCTTGGCGCGCGCATAGTCCTCGTGCTTGTAGGCGGAGAGACCGAGAACCTCGCGGGCCGAATGGCGCAGCGCGCTCTGCGGCGTGGCAAGCTGTTCGGCTTCGGCGGACACCTGATCGTAGGTGCCGGTATCGACAAGCACATAGGCGGCGCGAAGGCGCGCGGCATCGCGCAGCGCCTGCGGCACCGACGTATCCTTTGAGATCGCCGTGAAGGCGTTGACGGCGGCCTGCCCGTCCGTTTCGGCGAGCAGCGAGGCCGAGCGCATGCGCGCCAGAACGGAATAGGAGCCGAAGCCGTCCTTCTCGAGGCCGGTGAGCGCTGCAAGCGCCTCGTCCTTCTTGCCTTCGCGGGCAAGGTTCAGGGCGGCGAGGAACTGGTCGCCGGCGGCCGAAGCCTCGCCGTCGCGCCAGTATTCGTAGCTCACCTTGCCGATCGTGCCGAGAACGACCAGAACGGCGCCGGCGATGAGGACACGGCCGAAGCGCTTCCAGACCAGGCGCATCTGGTCGGAACGCAGTTCCTCGTTCACCTCGCGGATAAAGCTGTCGTCCTGATGTACCATTCCCTGCCCGGCTCTTGCTGACGATTGGAGTTCGCGCCTTCTACCCCATTTTCTCGGCGTTGTAAGGGGGCAGGCGTGAAAACCCCGGGATCGGCCTGTGTATCAGGGCAGCGGCGCGACGCCGATCACCCATTCGTGAAGCTTGAGAACGATGACGGCGTAGAGTGCGAGGCCGACGACGACGGCGACCAGATCGTATTTTGCCGACACGAAGACCGGCAGTTTCGTCTCACCCGCCGCGATGCGCTTCTTCAGCGTGATGCGCAGGATGACCGCCCAGGCGAGGATCGTGACGAAGAGCAGCACCGAGTAGCTTTCGCCATTGGCGAGCAGGTGGGCCAGCGCCCATATCTTGATGGCGACGAGCACGGGGAACTTCAGCCTGGTGCGGATGTGTCCGGCCGGCAGGAAACCGGCGACGAGACAGATCGAGGCGATCATCATCAGCGTCAGCGCGATATGCGCCATGAAGGTCGGCGGGAAATAGAGCATCTCGCCGCCATTCGCCCGCGCATCGACAAAACCGTAGGCGATGAGCACGAGGCTTGCCAGCGAGACGATGCCGTGCAGCGCCATCCATGCCGGCTTGCCGAGCGTGGCGATGCCCGCATTGCGCAGTCCGGGCGCGAAGGGACGCAGGAGATGCGTGACGATGAAGAGAACGAGACCGGCGATGAGCAACGTCATGGAAATGCCCCTTGAAAAAATCTTCGGCCCTTGACCGCTGCCTCTGGAATATCTCCCGGCGCGAGACAATTCCAGTCCGATCAAAGGATTGCCGCATTCGGAATCGATGAGAGACCCTTTGCAAATTGTCGCGGGTCGCCATGTTGTCTCGATTTTTCCTTCTTCCCCTCGCCGCCGCGCTCACCATAGGCCCGGCCAACGCCAAGGACGATGCGATCGAGCCGGCCAAGCGCAAGCAGCTCGTCATCGTCTCCTTCGACGGCGCGCACGACAATCTCCTGTGGGAGAAGAGCCGTGCCATGGCGAAGCGCACCGGCGCGCATTTCACCTATTTCCTTTCCTGTACTTTCCTCTTCCCGAAGAGCGAGCGCGCCAAATACCAGGCGCCGCATGAAAAGCGCGGCCGCTCCAATGTCGGCTTTGCACCCGACAAGGACGACACGATCCTGCGGCTTGGCGAAATCTGGCTGGCGAAGCTCGAGGGACACGACATCGGCAGCCACGCCTGCGGCCATTTCGATGGTGGCAAGTGGAGCGAAGCGGACTGGAAGGCGGAGTTCGCCTTCTTCCGGGATTCGCTGAAGAATGCCTGGCAGAATGCCGGCGTCGGCGAGCGGGAGCCGGCTGGCTGGCAGGATTTCGTGGCCAGGGACATCAAGGGGTTCCGCGCCCCCTATCTATCTGCCGGCAGCGGGCTTGTGAAAGCCCTTGAGGCGGAAGGCTTCCGCTATGACGCCAGCCTCGTGACGAAGGGGCCGGCCCTCCCCGTCGCGAGCGGCACGATCGCCCGCTTCGGCCTGCCGCTCATCCCCGAGGGGACATCCGGGCGCCCGGTCATCGCGATGGACTACAACCTCTATGTCCGCCATTCCAAGGGCAAGGAAAACCCGGAAAAGAGCGCCGCCTTCGAGGAAAGCACGCTGAAAGCCTATCGCGATGCGTTCGACCGGCAATATGACGGCGAGCGTATCCCCCTTCAGCTCGGCTTCCATTTCGTCGAGATGAATGCTGGCGCCTATTGGCGCGCGCTCGACCGCTTCCTGACGGAAACCTGCGGCAAGGCGGACGTCGCCTGCGTCAACTATGTCGAGGCGATGGACATCCTCGCAAAAGACAAGAAGGCGGCCGGAGCCGCCCTCTGAGAATAACCCGATAACCGGAACTGTCCTGGAGCATTTCCGGTTTATCGGGTTCGCCGGAAATGCTCTGGCTTTTGTTTTTACCGCATTATCCGACGCCGAAGCGATCCCGCTTCGGCCGGAAATTCTCTAGCGCGCCAGGTCCTCGTTGCCGCCGGCCTCGATGAACTGCTGATCGATGCTCGGCAGTTCCTGTCCCTCGATCGCCGCCTCGAAGGCCTTCAGGCGCTTGAAGATCGACTGCAGCTCGATGATCGTCGACCAGGAGTTGACGAGATACTGAAACGAGCTCGACACCTGCCCGAAGGCCGTCAGGATCTGTTGCAGGATACCATAGGTGATCTTGCCGCCGACGATGGTCGGCACGAGGATGAAGTAGACGAAGAGGTTGTCGGCCTGCAGATAGAACATGCGGGCGACGTTGAAATAGAGATAGTGGAAATAGAGCCGGAAATAGTTCGTCCGGACATTGTCGAAGAGTTCGCGAACCGTCGGCGGCTGGGCGCGGCTGGCGTCATCCTCACCATAGACCAGTTCCTTGCGGTAGGCTGCCTCGACGCGCTGGTTGCGGAATTCGAGGCCCGGCAGCTTGATGCCCACGAAGGCGAGCAGGAAGGTGCCGAAGGCCGACCAGAGGATCGCCGCCCAGAACAGCGCATGCGGGATCTCGCCGATGAAGGGCATCGGGCCGATATGGACCGAGAGCGCGAAGAGCACCGGTAGGAAGGCGACCAGCGTCATCACCGCATCGATCAGGCTGACGCCGAGACCTTCGGTGATGGTGGCGAAGCGCATCGTGTCTTCCTGCACGCGCTGCGAGGCGCCTTCGATATGGCGCACGCGCGTCCACAGCGACATGTAGTAATTGTTCATCGCGGTGCGCCAGCGGAAGACGTAGTGGCTGACGAAGAAGCGCGTGATCACGTAGACGAAGACGCTGATGAAGGCGATCTGGCAGAAGATCAGCATCAGGTCGAAGAAGTGATCGACCGTGACCGTGCTGTTCTGCTGGAAGGCGCCCATCAGCGTGTCGCCGAAGGGCCGGCGCCAGTTGTTGATGGCGAGCGAGACCTGCACGCTGAAATAGGTCGAGAAGATGATGAAGGCCGACCCCCAGATCGACCAGTTGGTCCAGGGATTGTCCTTCGCCCGGATCTGCCAGAACAGGCCGAAGATGCCGGTGCAGATGAGGAAATAGAGGTAGAACCAGATGTTGTCGGGCGTCACGAAATAGCCGAGGCCGACGGGCGGCTCGGTGCCCTCGGGCAGCGGCGGCATGCCGAGGACCGCGCCGAAATCGGCGCCGCCAAGATACCAGACCGCAATCGCAAGCAGCGTCCAGACGACGAGGGAGGAAAAGAACAGCTTCGGCTGCGGGAAGAAGGCGTGGACCAAGGGGCGAAACTCTCGTTTGCGAGGGGCAGCCGCGCTGCCGGTTCGCGCCGAACCTAGAGGAGTTTGCACAGGGCAACAATCGGCACGCGCCCGGATTACCGAGATTTAATGGAGAGCGCGCCGCCGAGAACCGTGATGGCCGCGGCAAGCAGCAGGAGGGCGGCAGCGGCGAGACTCGCCAGCACGTAGCTTCCCGCGCGCGCCGCAAGGAAGCCCGCGCCGAGCGGCCCGAGAATCTGTCCGACGCCGAAGGCGGCCGTCATCAGCGCCAGCACACGCCGCGGGCTTTCGCTGGCGAGAACCCGGCCAAGCTGCAGGCCATAGGCCGTGATGACGATGAAGGTGAGCCCGAGCAGCGCGCCGCCGATGAGCGCGGACCAGGGAAAGGGCAGCGTGACCGTCATGGCGACGCCCACCGTCTCGACGAGAAGGGCCGCAAGATAGGCGGCCGCGACGCCATGACGCCGTTCCACCGGCTTCCAGACGATGAGCGAGACCGCGGCGGCAGCACCGGTCAGGAGCCACGTAAGGCATTCCAGCAGTGGGCTTTGCGCCCCTTCCCGCGCGATGGCGACGATGAAGGTGGCGGTGACGACATAACCGATGCCGAAGAGGCCGTAGCTCAGCGTCAGCGCCGCAAGCGGCCGCGTCCAGACGATGGGCGGTTCACGCGCGGCGACCGTGTTGCGGGAAGGCCGGGGCAGCAGCATGGCGACGACGGCAAGGCCGAGCGCGCCGAGCAGCGCTCCGGCGAGCCAGTCGATCCGCCAGGTGGGAAGCGCGGGATCGGCAATCAGCGAGAGCAGATAGACGAGCACCGCCGAGACCGCGATGCCGATGCCGACGCCGGAAAAATGCGCCCGTTGCACGCCGGGATCCTGATGGGCAAGGCCGACGGTGAGCACGATGGCCGTCGTGAAGATCATGGCGAAGGCACTGGCAAGGCCGGCGAGAAACCGCACGAGGGACAGCGCCGCAACGCCCGAGAGCAGGCCCATGGCGATGAGCAGCAGCACGGTCGCCGCCAGCGCGCCGAGCGCGAGGCGCCGTTCGTGGCCCGCCGCCCAGCCATAGGCCGCCAGCACCGCGCCGAGGAGGTAACCCGCAAAATTTGCCGCCGCGATGATGCCGGCATCGGCGGCATCGAGGCCGAGACCAGCCATCATGCCGGGGAGCACGGGCGTATAGAAGAAGCGGCCGAGACCCATGGCGACGGCCATGGCAAGCGCCCCGGCAAGGGCCGCCCGGACGGGTTCGCGGGACAGGACTGTGCGTTGCATCATGCCGCGACCATTGCACTGCACCATGGCCGCGACAAACGAGATAATTTGATGATCGGATCAGCCCCGGTGAAGGCTGGAGCGTTTCCGGCAAAGAGCAGTGCGCTTTGCGGGCGCGATCGCTGAAGCGCCTATCCCGGCAGCGTCACCACCAGCGGACCGTTGCGCGTGGCGACGACCGTATGCTCGAACTGCACGGTCGGCGCGCTGGGCTCGCTGTAGAGCGTCCACTCGTCCCGGTCGCCGCCCTCGGCCCAGTTGGCGCCGAGCGACAGGAAGGGCTCCACCGTGAAGACCAGACCTTCCGTCATCTGGCGCTTTTCCTGCGGGTCGGGCCAGGTGGCGATTTCCGTCGGCTCCTCGTGCAGCGAGCGGCCGACGCCGTGGCTGGCAAGGTTGGCGATCAGCGTATAGCGGTTCTTGCGCGCGAACTCGCCGATGGCGTTGCCAACCTGCGCCAGCGGCTTGCCCGCCTTCACTTCCTTGAGGCCGACCCAGAGCGCCCGCTTGCCGTCCCGGCAGAGGCGCTCCACCGCGGGCGCCGCGCGGCCGACCGTGAAGGACGCGCCGGTATCGGCGAAGTAGCCGTCGAGCTCGGCGGAAACGTCGATATTGATGAGGTCGCCTTCGCGGATCACGCGGTCGCCCGGAATGCCGTGCGCCACCTCCTCGTTGAGGGAAATGCAGGTCGCGCCCGGGAAATTATAGCAGCTTTCCGGCGCCGAGCGCGCACCCGCGGCCTCCAGCATGCGCCGGCCGATCAGGTCGAGTTCGGCCGTCGTCATGCCCGGCCGGAGCGCCGTCGACATGTGTTGCAGCACATTCGCGCAGATCCGGCCGATGGCCTTCAGGCCGTTGAGGTCTTCGTCGTTTCCAAGGGTCATCGCATCTCTCTTTCGGGGCGCGTCCTATCATGGACGCGCCACGCTGTCAGGCGGAAGCGGCCATATCCGCCCTTGCTTCCGCCAGCATCTCGCGCACCAGCGGCGCGACCTTCGTGCCGTAGAGCTCGATACCGCGCAAAATATGGTCGTGCGGCATCATTCCGATCGCCATCTGCAGAAGGAAGCGGTCGTTCTGGAAAATCTTCCAATGCGCGACGATCTTCCGCGCCACCGTTTCGGGATCGCCGAGGAAGAGATGGCCGTCCGGGCCGATGGACTGGTCGAACTGCGCCCGGCTCGTCGGTCCCCAGCCGCGTTCGCGGCCGATGCGGTTCATCACCTCGGCCTGCGGCCCGTAGAAGATATCCGCCGCAGCCGCGGTCGTATCGGCGATGAAGCCATGCACGTTGATGCTGGTCTTCAGTTTCTCCGCACCCTGCTCCGCACGGCGGCCGGCCTCGCGGTAGAGATCGAACAGCGGCGCGTACCGCGCCGGCGTGCCGCCGATAATGGCGAGCGCCAACGGCAGGCCGTAGGCACCCGCCCGCGCCACCGACTGCGGCGTGCCGCCGACGGCGATCCAGATCGGCAGCCTGCCATGCGCCGGGCGCGGATAGACGCCAAGCCCCGGCAACGGCGCACGCATCACGCCGTTCCAGGACACTTTTTCGCTTTCGTTGAGCGCCAGGAGCAGATCCAGCTTCTCTTCGAAAAGCTGGTCGTAATCGTCAAGCGCATAGCCGAAGAGCGGGAAGGATTCGATAAAGGAGCCGCGCCCCGCCATGATCTCCGCCCGGCCACCCGAAATGAGGTCGACCGTCGCGAACTGCTGGAACACCCGCACCGGATCGTCGGACGACAGCACCGTCACGGCGCTCGAAAGCCGGATGTTTTTCGTCTGCGCCGCGGCGGCGGCCAGCACGACGGCGGGGGCGGAGGCGGCATAGTCCGCCCGGTGATGCTCGCCAAGCCCGAAGACATCGAGCCCGACCTGATCGGCCAGCGCGATTTCTTCCAGGAGGTTCTTCAGCCGCCGCTCCCCTTCCCGCCCTTTGTCGGCGGCATTGGGATCGACATCGGCAAAGGTATAGAGGCCAAGTTCCATGGGATGTTCCGGATGAAAGAGGAATTTGCCGTGAGATAGGACCGGCTGAAGCCGCTTGGAAGGGCCAATCGGGAAACAGTGTGTTTACCGGCGACCAGCCGCCGCCTCGCCAGGAAAACCGGCAGCCGACATAGCGCACAAGGCCCGGCATTCCTTCATCCTACGCAATCGTCCTGCCACGCGCCGGGTCGCGTGACGAAGGGAGCGGGCGCAAGGCTTCGTCGAAGCCTTGCGCCCGAGCGTTTTACAGCTTGGAGGCAACCGCTTCGAGCTGCGTCGCCACCTGGCCCCAGCCTTCGTGGAAGCCCATCTTCTCGTGCATTTCGCAATCCTCCACAGTCCAGTGGCGGGCGATGGCGGTATAACGGGTCTGGCCGTTGCCGAGGTCGTCGAGGAGGATTTCGGCGCTGAAGAAGGCCTTTTCCGTCGGCTTGAAATCCGGACCGAAGGCGTCGGTGGTGATGATGCGGCGATCCTTCTCGACCTTCAGGAAGATGCCGGTATTGTCCATGTGGAAGCCGTCGGGGCCGGTCATGACGGTGCGGAACTTGCCGCCGTCGCGCGGCTCGATCTCGATGACGGGCGTCTCGTATGGCTTCGGCGCGAACCACTGCTTCATCAGGTCCGGCGTCGTCCAGGCCTTGAAGAGCTGGGCGGGCGTGGCGTTGAGCACGCGGGTCAGCACGAGTTCGCGGTTGTTGGCGGGCTTGATTTCAGCGGCGTCGGTCATGTCATTTTCCTCATTGAGTGGAATGGGTTGGTTCGTATCAAGGACGACCGGGTGGCGGCCGATCCGACATCGGAAATGAAATTATTTTGCAGTTTCGATCATCTCGCGCTGCATGCTGTCGATGTGCTGGCGGATATGGGCAGCCTCGGCGGCATTGCCGGCAAGCGCGATGGCGCGGTCGAAGGCCTCGTGCGCCTCGCGGTAGCGACCAAGCTGCTTCAGCAGGCCGCCGCGCAGGCCATGGTAGTAGAAATAGCCGCTCAGCTTGTCTTCCAGCGGTTCGATCAGGGCCAGCGCCGCGGCCGGCCCTTCCCGCTTGGAGACGGCGACGGCCCGGTTGAGCCGGACGACCGGCGAGGGCTGCAGGCGCTCCAGCGTCTGGTAGAGGAGATCGATCTCGAACCAGTCCGTCTCGGCGGCGCTTACGGCGCGGGCATGCAGCGCGGCAATCGCCGCCTGGATCTGATAGGCGCCCGGTGCGCGATGGCGGATCGCCTTGTCGATCAGCACCAGCGCCTCGTCGATCAGCGCACGGTCCCAGAGCGCGCGGTCCTGGTCTTCCAGCAGCACCAGTTGGCCGTCGCCGTCGAAACGCGCGGCCAGCCGCGAATGCTGTAGCAGAAGCAGCGCCGTCAGGCCCATGATCTCGGGTTCGGCCGGGAAAAGCGTCAGCAGCAGCCGCGTCAGCCGGATCGCCTCGGCGCAGAAGGGCGCATCCGCCTTTTCCGGCACACCGGCCGAATAACCTTCGTTGAAAACGAGATAGATCATCGCCGCGACAAGGCCGAGCCGTTCGGCACGCGCCACGGCATCGGGCGTCTCGAAGGGAATGCCGGCAGCCCCCACCTTCGCCTTGGCCCGCGTGATGCGCTGTTCCATCGCCGCCTCGGAGACGAGGAAAGCACGCGCGATCTGCCTGACCGAAAGCCCGGAAACGATGCGAAGCGCCAGCGCGATCTGCTGCGTCGCCGGCAGGTCGGGATGGCAGCACACGAAGAGCAGGCGCAGAATATCGTCGCGATAGTGCGAACCGTCCAGCCGGTCCGCAAGGTCGCTTTCCGTATCGTCGAGATCGGACAGCACCTCCTCGGGCGGCAGCGGCTGATGCTTCGCCCGTTTCCTGACCTGGTCGATGCCGCTGTTGCGGCCGACGAAGATGAGCCAGGCGGCCGGATCGCGCGGCGGGCCCTTCTCCGGCCAGGCCTTCAACGCGCGAAGACAGGCTTCCTGATAGGCTTCTTCCGCCAGGTCGAGGTTGCGGAAATAGCGCAACAGGGCGCCCATGGCCTGCGGCCGCGCCGATGTCAGCGCCAGATCGATCCAGGCGAGGTCTGTCATGGAATGGGTACTCCCGGATTGAAGAACTGCAGCGGCCGGATTTCATAGGTGCCGTTGGCCGGATTGGCGGCGGAAAGCTCGCGGGCGAACTGGATCGCCTCCTCCAGCGTCTCCGCCTGCAGGACGAAGAAGCCGAGGAACTGCTCCTTGGTTTCCGCGAAAGGGCCGTCCATGACGATATTGTCCGTCGCGCCCTTGCGCACCGTCACCGCCGCCGTCGTCGGCATCAGCCGCGCGACGGGACCCAGCTTGCCGGCCTCGGCATAGCGCTGGTTGACCGCGCCGAGATCGGCCATGACCTTGTCGTCCAGCTCCTTGCTCCAGGCGCAGACTTCACTTTCGGCATCGTAACAAAGAACGGCATACAACATGGTGAACTCCCGTTGGCTGAAAGACGTAGGAGTAGCGTCTCAGCCGACAGGGCGCACCGGATTATTTTTGATTTTCATCAGAAGACTGGGGCCGGTCAGATCTTGAACACGTCGTCCTGCCAGAAGACGATGACATAGCCGCCCGTCGGTTCGGCTTCGCTCGCCCAGGCCCGCAATTGCGAATGATAGGGCTCACTCCGCCAGATATCGGGATGATCGGGATCGACCAGAACCGTGATCTGCGGCCCCTGCCGGTAGATCATCATATGGGAACGGGACGGCTCCCATGCCTCGGCGAGCCCTTCGTCCGTCATCCACAGGCACAGGAAGTCCCGGCAGACCGATGGCCGGTCCGCATAGATCGAGCATCCCTGCCCTTCGATGCAGTGCCGGCACCAGGCGTTGGCCGGTTTGTCGAAAAGGTCGATGTCCGGCAGACGGCAACAGAGCGTGCAGGTGCCACAGGACCGGCCTGCGGCGATGGGTGGGGATGGTTCCATGGCGGCTGCATAGCATCCGTGGGCACGACCCCGGAAGGCAGGGGCTGCGCTTTTCCAGCCGAACCGGAATTGCCTCAGGCGCTCAGCGTGCGCCGCACCGCATCCTTCCAGCCCTTGATCTTCACCGCACGGGTCTTCTCGTCCATCTTAGGCTCGAAGCGCGTGTCGCGCGCCCAGGATTTCGCAAATCCCTTGCGGCCCGGCCAGACGCCGGCACGCTGGCCGGCAAGCCAGGCCGCGCCGAGGGCCGTCGTCTCCAGAATGGTCGGGCGATCGACGGGGGCATCGAGAATGTCGGCAAGGCGCTGCATGGTCCAGTCGGAAGCGACCATGCCGCCATCGACGCGCAGCACCGTCTCGTTGCCGTTGTTCTTCCAGTCCTTGTGCATGGCGTCGAGCAGGTCGCGCGTCTGGTAGCAGACGGCCTCCAGCGCCGCACGGGCGAACTCCGCCGGCCCCGTGTTGCGCGTCATGCCGTAGATCGCGGCGCGCGCATCCGGGTCCCAGTGCGGCGCGCCGAGGCCGGTGAAGGCCGGCACGAGGTAGACGTTCTGCGTCGGGTCGGCATTGGCGGCAAGGTCTCCGGTGTCGGGCGCCGCCTTGATGACCTTCAGGCCATCACGCAGCCATTGCACGGCCGCGCCGGCGATGAAGATCGAGCCTTCCAGCGCATAGGTCGTCTCGCCGTCGAGGCGGTAGGCAATGGTGGTGAGCAGGCGGTTCTTCGAGCGCACCATGTCGGGGCCGGTGTTGAGCAGCGCGAAGCAGCCCGTGCCATAGGTGGATTTCATCATGCCCGGCTCGAAGCAGGCCTGGCCAATGGTCGCCGCCTGCTGGTCGCCGGCAACGCCGAGGATCGGGATTTCCGCGCCGAACAGGTCTTTCTCCGTCACGCCGAAATCGGCGGCGCAGTCCAGCACATCGGGCAGCATGGCCTTCGGCACGCGCAGGATGTCGAGAAGCTCCGCATCCCATTCGTTGGTCGCGATATTGTACATCAGCGTGCGGCTGGCATTGGTGGCGTCGGTGACGTGGGACTTGCCGCCCGTCAGCCGCCAGATCAGGAAGGTATCGATGGTACCGAAGCAGAGGTCGCCCTTGGCGCCCCTTGCCCGCGCGCCCTTCACGTTGGAAAGCATCCAGGACAGCTTGGTGCCGGAAAAATAGGGATCGAGCAGCAGGCCGGTCTTCTTCGTGAAGATCTTCTCGAGATCCTGCTTCTTCAGCTTGTCGCAGTAGGAGGCGGCGCGGCGGTCCTGCCAGACGATGGCGTGATAGATGGGCTGGCCGGTCTTGCGGTTCCACACCACCGTGGTCTCGCGCTGGTTGGTGATGCCGATGGCGGAAATGTCGGAGGCCTTGATATCGGCCTTTTTCAACGCGGCCTTGACGGACCAGACGACGCTTTCCCAGATTTCCTCGGGATCGTGCTCGACCCAGCCGGACTGCGGAAAGATCTGCGTGAATTCCTTCTGGCCGGAGCCGACGACCTTCTGGTTGCCGTCGAAGACGATCGCCCGGCTCGAGGTCGTGCCCTGATCGATCGCGAGAACATATCCGCCCATCATTTCCTCCCCATCAGAAGGTCTCTCCCAGACCCTTCGGAATCTTCAATACGAGACTAAAACGAATGTCAAAGGAAAATAAAACGCAAATCGCGCTTCACGCCCAGCGGGACTGTACCGCGCGGAAAACGCAATTGTCATCGCTTGAGTTTTAGGCGTAGGCTACCGCGACGCAGCATATGGAGACAGAGAATATGAAGAGTGTCGTCGTCACGGGTTCCACCAGCGGCATCGGCCTTGCCATCGCCACCGCCTTCGTCGAAAGCGGCGCCAACGTCGTCATCAACGGTTTTGGCGCGGCCGATGAAATCGAGACGATCCGCGCCCGGCTGGAAGCCCTCGGCAAGGGCCGCGTGCTCTATCATCCCGCCGACATGACGAAGCCGCACGAGATCGCCGACCTCATCCAGACGGCGGTCGAGGAGTTCGACGGCGTCGACATCCTCGTCAACAATGCCGGCATCCAGCATGTCGAGAAGATCGAGGACTTTCCGGTCGACAAGTGGGACCAGATCATCGCGATCAACCTCTCCAGCTCCTTCCACACCATCCGCGCCGCCGTGCCGCATATGAAACGCAAGGGCTGGGGCCGCATCATCAACGTCGCCTCCGCGCATGCGCTGGTCGCCTCGCCCTTCAAGGCTGCCTATGTGGCGGCAAAACACGGCGTTCTCGGCCTCACCAAAACCGTTGCGCTGGAGATCGCCGAGAACGGCATCACCGCCAACGCGATCTGCCCCGGCTACGTGCTGACACCGCTGGTCGAAAAGCAGATCCCCGCCACCGCGAAGGCCCGCGGCATCAGCGAAGCGCAGGTGAAGACCGACGTCATGCTGAAATTCCAGCCGACCAAGGAATTCGTCGGCACCGACGAGGTCGCGGCCATCGCGCTTTTCCTCGCCTCCGATGGGGCAAAGTCGATCAACGGCACCCATATATCCGTCGATGGCGGCTGGACCGCACAGTAAGGCGCTCGCGGCGCCGGCGGATCGCCGGCGCCAGTGCGGGCAAAGAAGGACGACATGAATTTTCAGCAGGACAGCCGGGAGGGATTTCTCGCCCGGGAACACCGGGTGGTCATCGTCGAGATTGCCGCCGTCACCGGCTCGACGCCGCGCGATGCGGGCACCCTGATGCTGGTGGCGCCAACCGAAATCCACGGCACCATCGGCGGCGGACCGCTCGAACATGTCGCCATCGAGAACGCCCGGCGCATGCTGGCCGATGCCGGTGGGGAAGCAACGCTCACCATCCCGCTCGGCCCCGAGATCGGCGAGTGCTGCGGCGGATCCGTCGAGCTTGCCTTCACGATCGCCGATGAGGATGCCCGCCGCATGCTCGAAACCCGCCTTGCGCAAGAGGAGCGCCAAAGACCCCAGGTCTGGGTGTTCGGCGCCGGCCATGTCGGCCGGGCGCTCGCCGAAGCGCTCACCCTGCTCCCTCTTAATGTCTTCGTCGTAGAGGCGCGCGAGAGCGAACTCGACCAGTTGACCTCGCAGGTGCATCACCGTCAGGACGGCACCCCGGAAGCCCTGATCGCCGATATCCCGGCTGGCTCGGCCGTGGTGGTCGTCACCCATGACCACGCGCTCGATTTCCGCATCGGCCGGCAGGCGCTCGCTCGCACCGATCTTGCCTATGTCGGCATGGTCGGCTCGCGCGCCAAGCGCGACGGTTTCCTGCGCTATCTCGCGGAAGAAGGTGTGGATCGCGCCGCGACCGACCGGCTGTCCATGCCGATCGGCGGCACCGCGGTCGGCGACAAGCGACCGGAGGTCATCGCAGCCATGACCACCGCGGAAGTGCTGCTCGCTTTTGCAGCCCGCTCGTGACGCAATGCCGGTGAAGACCGGTTCCCCGGCATCGTCCTCGACTCTTGTCCTTGTCGCATTATCCGGCGCCGGAGCGATACCGCTTCGGCTGGAAATGCTTTTTGCTCCTGCCGCATTGTCCGACACCGGAGCGATGCCGCCCCGGCTGGAAATGCTCTAACAGCGCCCGTCGAGGAAACCGAGATCGCGCTTCAGGTGATCGGAAAGCGCACAGGGTTCCAGCGAAGGAAGATGCCGCCGCTCGCTGCGCGAAAAGACAAGAGACAGCTTGTGCCAGAATCGCACCCTGCCGGTTTGGGTGGCGCGCGCTGGCATCTGATCGATGTTGCATGCCATGGGAAGACCTCGTAAATTTCATCAGCTGCTTGCAGGGTGCGCCCAAAAATGATGAAATTCCAATCGAACCTTCGTCTGGATGCATGAAGAGAACTTGGTCATGAAGATGTCGCGCAACTTTCCGCTCAATGCGCTCCGCGTGTTCGAGGCGGCCGCCCGGCATGCCAGTTTCACCCGCGCCGGCGACGAACTCGGCATGACGCAGACCGCCGTCAGCTATCAGATCAAGCTCCTGGAGGAGACGCTGGGCGAGACGCTGTTCCTGCGCCAGCCGCGGCAGGTGGTGCTCACCGAGGCCGGAGAGCGGCTGGCGCCAAAGGTGGCAGAGGGCCTTGCCAAGCTCGCAGAGGCCGTATCGGACCTGCGCGGGGCGACGGACCAGAAACTGCACATCCACTCCACGCCCACCTTCGCCCTGCAATGGCTGAGCCGCACCATCGGCGATTTCCAGCTCAAGCATCCGAACATCGCAGTGCGCCTTTCCACCTCGCAGGACGTGATCGATTTTGCGCGGGAAGAGGCGGACGTCGCCATCCGCTGGGGCAAGGGCAACTGGCCGGGGCTCACCTGCCACCGCGTCATGCGCATGGATTTCGCGCCCATGCTGAGCCCGGCGCTCGCCGCCTCCATGGGCGGTTTGCGGGAACCGGCGGATCTCCTGAAACTGCCGATCATCAGCGCGCGGGACATCTGGTGGCGCACCTGGTTTGCCGCCGCAGGCGTCGACAATCCGGACCTCGACCGCTTCCCGCCGAACGAGCTCGGCACGCAGACCATCGATGCGCAGATCGCCATGGCCGGCCAGGGTGTCGCCATCCTCAGCCCCGGCCATTTCCGCCAGGAAGTGGCGCTCGGCCAGCTCTACCAACCCTTCCCGCTTACCTGCAACGATGGCCGCGACTACTGGCTCGCCTATCCGGAAAACCGCCAGAACATCCAGAAAATCCGGGCCTTCCGGGACTGGATCCTGGCGACGCTGCCGCCTGCGGTCTGAGCGGCTCCCCCCGCCACCCCGTCCGCGCATCGGCGAAGGGCGGCACGGCATCGGCGTTGACAGGCCACCGGCAAGCGCCTATGGAGCCGTCATGCCAGTTCTCTGGCCGTAAGCGTTTGACGTCAAGCAACGCACTCAACGACCTCGTCGGTCGGAGTGCGTTTTTTTGCGCCCGCTGACGAGGAACAGCCTGGAGGTTCCCATGGCTTTTCCCTTGATGCGCGCGGCGCCGCCCGCCCGGCTTTTGCTGCTGACGGCGATCCTGCTCATTTCCTATCTGTGCGTCGCCCTTTCCCTTCCGGTCATCCCCGTCTTCGTGACGGGATCGCTGGGGCTCAGCAATGCCCTGGCGGGGCTGGCGGTCGGCATCGCCTTTCTCTCGACGATCCTTACCCGCGCCTATGCGGGCGGCCTTTCGGATGAGCGCGGCCCGAAGGTCGCGGTCGCCCGCGGCCTCTTCTTCTATGTCGCCGGCGCGCTCGCCTCGATGGCGGCCGGCCTGCTGCCGGAAGCGCCGTGGAGCGCCTTCACGATCCTCGTCGGCGGCCGCTTGCTGCTCGGCCTCGGCGAAAGCCTCGTGGCCGTCGGCGTCATTGCCTGGGGCGTCGGCATCGTCGGGCCGGCCGCCGCGGGCAAGGTGCTCTCTCTGGTGGGTGCCGCGATCTACGGGGCCCTCGCCATCGGCGGGCCGCTCGGCCTCGTGCTCTTTGCCCGCCTCGGCTTTGCCGGCACGATGGCTGTCAGCGCGGTCCTGCCCGCCGTCGGCCTTCTCGCCATCTGGCGGCTGCCGTCGGTCGCCGCGCATCCCGGCCGCGAAAGACCGTCCTTCACCAGCGTCATCAGCCGGATCTGGCTGCATGGTTCGGTCGTCTTCCTGCAGGGCATCGGCTTTGCCGCGATCGGCGCCTTCTTCGCCCTCCACTTCCGCGATCAGCACTGGAGCCATGCCGGCCTCGGCCTCACGGCCTTCGGTGTCGGTTTCGTGCTGATGCGCCTGCTCTTCGGTCACCTGCCGGATCGTATCGGCGGCCTGCCCGTCGCCACCGGCTCGCTTGCCATCGAGACGGTGGGCCAGCTGCTGATCTGGGGCGCCGGCGAACCGGCCTTCGCCCTGGCCGGCGCCTTCCTCACCGGCCTCGGATGCTCGATGATCTTCCCGGCGCTCGGGCGGGAGGTCGTGCACCGCGTTCCGCCCCATCTGCGGGGCACCGCGCTTGGCGGCTTCTCGGCCTTCCAGGACCTTGCCTACGGCCTGACCGGCCCGTTTGCCGGGCTTCTGGCCGACCGGGCAGGCTATGACAGCGTCTTCCTGACCGGCGGCATGGCCGCAGCGGCGGGGTTCGTGATCGCGGTCTTCCTTCGCCGCAAGGGTGCGGCCGCCGCTGCTGCGTAACCGGCGACAGGAAAGCCCCGCCCGCCCGGCGGGGCTTTCCTCCCCGGCAAATCTTGCGTTATGTGCGGGAAGACATGACCACCGAAGGAGCCACGCCCATGACCAAGACCCTTATCCGTGGACGCCTGCTCTCGTTCCTGCGCCGTCCCGAGGCCATCGACGACACCGCGAGCTACCGCTATGAGGAAGACGGCGGCCTGCTGGTGGAGAACGGCAGGATCGTTGCATCCGGGGCCTATGCCGGCGTGCGCGATGCCGCGGGCGACGCCGACGAGATCGACCACCGCCCGCACCTCATCCTGCCCGGCCTCATCGACACGCACCTGCATTTCCCGCAGATGCAGGTCATCGGCTCCTATGCCGCCAACCTGCTGGAATGGCTGAACACCTACACATTCCCGGAGGAATGCCGCTTCGTCGAAAGCGAGCATGCCGCCCGCATCGCCCGCCATTTCTACGACGAGATGATCCGCCATGGCACCACCACGGCCGTTGCCTATTGCTCCGTGCACAAGGCCTCCGCGGACGCGTATTTCGCCGAGGCGTTGAAGCGCGGCATGTGCATGATCGGCGGCAAGGTGATGATGGACCGCAATGCCCCACAGGGCCTGCTCGATACGCCCGAGATGGGCTATGACGAGACCCGCGCGGTCATCGCCGAATGGCACGGCAAGGGGCGCAACCACGTCGCCATCACGCCGCGCTTCGCCATCACCTCGACGCCCGCGCAGATGGAGATGACGGCCGCCCTCGCCCGCGAGTTCCCCGACCTTCATATCCAGACGCATCTGTCGGAAAACCATGACGAGATCCGCTTCACCAGCGAACTCTATCCCGATGCCATCGACTATACGGACGTCTATGCGAAATACGGCCTGCTCGGCCGCAAGAGCCTGTTCGGCCACTGCATCCACCTGTCCGAGCGCGAGGCGGATGCGATGAGCGAGGCGGGCGCGGTGGCGGTGCATTGCCCCACGTCCAACCTCTTCCTCGGCTCCGGCCTCTTCCCGCTGAAAAGCCTGTCGCGGCGGGAAAAGCCGGTGCGCATCGGCGTCGCCACCGATGTCGGCGGCGGCACCAGCTATTCCATGCTGAAGACGATGGACGAAGCCTACAAGATCCAGCAATTGCTCGGCGAGCGGCTGAACCCGTTCGAGAGCTTCTACCACATGACGCTCGGCAATGCCGAGGCGCTCTCGCTTGCGGACAGGATCGGCACGCTGGAAGCCGGCACGGATGCCGACTTCGTGGTGCTCGACGCCGCCGCAACGCCCGCCATGGCGCTGAAGATGGAAGTCGTGCGGTCGCTGACCGACGAACTCTTCCTGCTGCAGACGCTCGGCGACGACCGCGCGGTGCGTGAGACCTATGTGGCGGGCAGGCCCATGAAGGCCATGCTTTAGAGTTTGTCAGGGAAAAGTGGAACCCGGTTTTCCGAAAAGACAAACGAAAACAAAAGCATTTAGACCATGTCCGGTTCAATCTGAACCTGACATGGTCTAGGAACCGCGATAGGTCGAGTAGCTGTAGGCTGAAAGCAGCAGCGGCACGTGATAGTGGCTCGACGGGTCGGCGATGCCGAAACGCAGCGGAACGACGTCGAGGAAGGCCGGTTCCGCAAGCGCGGCGCCGCTGGCCTTGAGGTAATCGCCGGCATGGAAGACGAGCTCATAGGTGCCGGCGGTGAGGGCGTCGCCCTGCAGAAGCGCGCCGTCGACGCGGCCGTCGTCGTTCGTCGTGACGGAGGCGATGCGCTCGCGCGCTTCGCCATCCAGACGGTAGAGGTCGATTGCAAGGCCGGCGGCTGGCTTGCCGAGTGCGGTGTCGAGTACGTGGGTCGTCAGGCGGCCGGTCTTGCTCATGGATCCTCTCAGGGTTGTTCGATGACGAACGGTTTGTCGAAGAAGAATTCTTCGAGGTTGACGCCGCCACCGAAGCGGTCGACGACGATGAAGTCGCTGACGCCACCAACCACGATCAGCGGGTGGTGCCAGACATTGCGGCGATAGTTCACGCCCTGCCGTCCACCGGCCCGGAAGACCTGCGGGCGACCCGGCTTGCCACCCTCATCCTCCGCCACCACGACCAGCCAGGGGCGGTCGTCGATGGGCGAAAAGCTCTGGCTGCCGAACGGGTGGCGCTCCATCATGCCGATGGCATAGGGGAAGGCGCGCGGGCTGCCGCGGAAGAGGTTGATGATCACCTTGGCGTCTTCGCCGACAGCTTCGGCTTCCGCGAGGGCATGGTAGCGCTCGGTCGTGCCGCCGTTGATGTGGCGCATTGCGGCCGGGTTCGTCTCGATCACCGTGCCGAACGGGGCGAAGGCGTCCTGGGTCAGGGGGCGGATCGTGAGTTTCTCAGCCATCGGACAGCCCTCCCGGGGAGAGGAAGGGCGGTCGTAGGTAGTCGGGCATTGTCATTCTCCGGGGAGCAGAGCACGCAATCGAAGGAGCGCAATGCGCTCCACCTGGGCTTTGGCGGTTTCAAATTCAGTGTCGACCGTATTGTCGACACGGGTTTGGAAGGCGGCAAGGATGTCGTCCTTGTCAAGCCCCTTGACCGCGATGATGAAGGGAAAGCCGAACTTTTCCGTATAGGCGGTGTTGAGTTCGGTGAAACGCGCATGCTCCTGCGGGCTCAGCCGGTCGAGGCCGGCGCCGGCCTGTTCCCTGCGGCTGTCTTCCGTCAGACCGCCGGCGATCGCCAGCTTGCCGGCAAGGTCCGGGTGGGCCGTGAGCACGCCGAGCTGCTCGGCATGGCTCGCCTTGCGGAACGCCTCGGTCAGCGCGGCATGCACGCCATCCGCCGTCAGCGGTTCGGCGACGCTGCCGGCATCCAGCGCCCGTTCGGCGATGAATTCCGAATGCTCGAAGACGCCGCCGAAACGGTCGATGAAGTCGCTGCGGTCGATCATGCGCCCTTGACCTTCGACGGGTGGTAATTCTCGATCCAGTGATGCGCGATGTCGATGCGGCGCGGGATCCAGACCTTCTCATGGCTGAGCACGTAATCGACGAAGCGCGCCAGTGCCGCGGCGCGGCCCGGACGGCCGACGAGGCGGCAATGCAGGCCGATGTTCAGCATCTTCGGGCTGCCTTCCTTGCCTTCCTGGTAGAGCACGTCGAAGGCGTCCTTCAGGTAGTTGAAGAACTGGTCGCCGGCATTGAAACCCTGGGGCGTCGCGAAACGCATGTCGTTGGTTTCGAGCGTATAGGGGATGATCAGGAAGGGCTCGCCGTCGATACCCGGCACGAAATACGGCAGGTCGTCGGCATAGGAGTCCGAGGAGTAGACGAAACCGCCCTCCTCCATGACGAGGCGCAGCGTGTTGTCCGAGGGCTTGCCCTGGTACATGCCGAGCGGATGGGAGCCCGTCAGTTCCTTGTGCAGGCGCACGGCCTCACGGATATGCTCGCGTTCCTTCTCTTCCGAGCAGTCCTTGTATTCCAGCCAGCGATAGCCGTGGCTGGCGATTTCCCAGCCGGCTTCCTTCATGGCGGCAACGGCCTCGGGGTTGCGCGCCATGGCGAGCGTCACGCCGTAGACCGTGGTGGTGACGTTGCGGCTGGTGAACAGGCGGTGCAGGCGCCAGAAGCCGGCGCGCGAGCCATATTCGTAGATCGATTCCATGTTGAGGTTGCGCTGGCCCGGCCAGGCCTGCGCGCCGACGATTTCCGACAGGAGGTTTTCCGAGGCCGGATCGCCGTCGAGAATGCAGCTTTCGCCGCCCTCTTCATAGTTCACCACGAACTGAACGGCGATATTGGCATCGCCCGGCCAGCGAACCTTCGGCGGAGTGCGGCCGTAGCCGATCAGGTCGCGCGGATAAGTCTTGTCAGTCATTCGATCACCTCGAAAATGGCCGGAAGCCGAATTGGATCGGGTGCATAAACCCCATGCGAAGGAACCAATACCGCCTTGTCCCGTTTCCTGTCCATGACAACCAAGGAGAAACACTTATGGCTATGCAGGACGCAAACATTCGCGAAACGCAGGATCTGATTTCCAGCGACAAGGTCGAAGGCACCAGCGTCTACGGCGCCGATGGCAAGCATATCGGCTCGGTCGAGCGGCTGATCCTCGACAAGCGCAGCGGCCATGTTTCCTATGCGGTGCTCAGCTTCGGCGGCTTCCTCGGCATCGGTCACGATCACTATCCGCTGCCGTGGAGCAAGCTGAACTACGACGAAGGCCTCGGCGGCTACCGCGTCGACGTGACCAAGGAGCAGGTGGAAAACGCCCCGCATTATGAAAGCGATGCGGAATACGACTGGGACCGCCGCAACGGCAAGGTGATCCACGACTATTACGGCGTGCCGCCCTACTGGATGTAACGGATTATCTCCGTCCGGCTTCCTCGAAGTGGGCCATGACGGTGAAGGAGGGCGGTACGCCAAGCGTGCCGCCCTTCATTTCGTCAAGCACCGCGCGCGCCAGCGCATGGGCAAGACCGAAGCTCACCTTGAAGCCGCCCGTCATCAGGCTGACATTGGCATGGTCCGGGTGCCGCCCGACCATCGGCTCGCGCCCGATCGCCTTGGGCCGAAGCCCCGCCCAGCGCTCGACGACAGGTGCATTCGCCAGAACCGGCGCCATGCGCCGCGCCTTGTCGATCAGGCCATCGAGCAGCCCGTCGGTTGAAAGGGGCTCCGCAAAGGCGTTCTCGCTGGTGCTGCCGATGGCGACCAGACCGTCCTCGTGCGGCACGATGTAGAGACCATCGGCGAAGATCACCGGCAAGGCCGGGTCTACCGGAGCTTTCAGCAGGGCCGCCTGCCCTTTAACAGCCGTACCCACCGATTTGGCGAGCGGCGGCGTGAGCGGACCGAGCAGGGCGAAGGTTTCGACACCCGCCGCAAGCACGCAATGGCCGAAAGCAAGGCTGTTCCCGTCATCGAAGCGCGCGATCCCGGCCGCGGGATCGAGCGCCACGAGGCCGCTTGCCTCGCGGAGGGTGACAGCAGGCATGCGCTCGAGCGCCGCCCTGAGCGTGGACAGCAGCGCGCGAGGCGCAAGACGGGCGGCAAGGTGGTCGTGGACGAGGCCGTGCGCCATCGCCTCGGGCGCCGGCCAGCCGGCAACGGGCGGCGCATCCAGCACATCGAAGGGGAAGCTACGCCCGGGCGTCTTCCAGACCGACAGCGCATCCTGCGCATGGCCGAGCGCGATATCGCGGTTATGGGGCTTGGCAAGCGGGATGAGGCGGCCCGAGCGGCGGTAGCCGGCGGAAAGGCCGGTTTCAGCCTCAAGCGCCGCAATCTCCGCCTCCAGCGAGACCAGTGCCTCGAACTGGAACGCCTTCTTGGCGTTCCAGCGGTCCGGCAGGTGTGGCATCAACGCGCCGAGAATGCCACCGCTGGCCCCTGCCCCGATATGCCGGCGCTCGGCAAGGCACACGGACAGCCCTGCCCGCGCCGCGAAAAGTGCCGTCCACAGGCCCATGACCCCGCCGCCGGCGACGAGCAGGTCCACGGCCGGTTGACCGGCGGCCTTCGCGCGATTATCGGCATCTGCCATGGCTGACCACGAACCCCAGACTCTTCCGCAAACCGAGGCGGTCCTCGACTGGCACGAGGGCGATATGCCCTATTCACGCGCCTTTGACGATCATTTTTATTGCCGCAGCGACGGCCGGCTGGAATGCGGCCATGTGTTCCTCGCCGGCAACGACCTGCCGCGCCGCTGGCAGCGGAAGGAGACGTTCCGCATCGCCGAACTCGGCTTCGGCACCGGCCTCAATTTCGCGGAGACCTGGCGGCAGTGGCGCGAAAGCGCGCCAGAGGGCGCGAGCCTCCACTTCACCTCCTTCGAGCGCTTCCCGATGGCCCGCGCCGATATCGGCCGCGCGCTGTCGCACTGGCCGGAAATCGACCGCGAGCGCGCAGCGCTCACCGCCGCCTGGCCGGAAGCACCGGCCGGGCGCGTCGAGCTTTCGCTGGAGCCGGGCGTCCGCCTCACCGTCGTCTGCGGCGCCGCCCTCGACAGCCTCATCCGTGAGGAAACGCCGTTCGACGCCTGGTATCTCGACGGCTTCGCCCCCGCGCGCAATCCCGACATGTGGTCGGCCGAACTGATGGACGCGGTCTTCCGCCTCACCGTTCCCGGCGGGCGCTTCGGCACCTATGCGGCAGCCGGGTTCGTGCGGCGCAATCTGGCCGGCGCGGGCTTTGTCGTGGAGCGACGCCCGGGCTTTGCGGGAAAACGCGAAATGCTCTGCGGCGAAAAACCGGGCGCTTGAAATTACGAGAGTGTGCCGGTGGCGCTCTGCGCCTTGTCGCGGCGCAGCCAGCGGTCGAGCTTTTCCTCCAGCTTTTCCACGCTGATCGGCTTCGTCAGGTAGTCGTCCATGCCGGCGGCAAGGCATTCCTCGCGGTCGCCGTCCAGCACATGGGCCGTGACGGCGACGATGGGCACGCGGCGGCCGGTGCCGCTCTCGACATCGCGGATCGCGCGGCTCGCCTGCAGCCCGTTCATCACGGGCATGGAAATATCCATCAGGATCATGCCCGGCCGGCGCGCCCGGAAAACCTCGACCGCCGCCTCGCCGTTCTCCACCACCTGGAAGCTGAGGCCTGACGCCGTCAGCATCTGGGTGAAGAGGATCTGGTTGACCTCGTTGTCCTCGGCGACCAGCACATCCAGCGCCTCGCCGTCCACCGTCTCGGCCGGCACCGCCGCGTGCGGGCGCAGCGGCAGGACCTTGCTTCCCGCGGAAACGGGCGCCGGCGCCTTGCCTCCCCGTGCCGCGCGCAGCACTTCGCTCACCGTCTCGCGCAGGAGGTCGGCGCGCACCGGCTTCATGAGATGGGCCTGGATGTCCTGCGATACCAGCAGCGGGTCCTCGGCCGGCAGGTTCATCGAAGCGAGCACGATCACGGATATGGCCGCCGTCGCGGCGCTGTCGCGCAGCGTGCGCACGAAGTCCTGCGAGTGCTGCGGCTGGTAGTCGAGAACGACCACATCGACCGACAGGCCCATATCCGCTGCCGCCGTCAGCACGGCAAGCGCCTCGCTTTCCGTGGCGACGGCGGTGGCATCGAAACCCCAGTCGAGCAGCAGGTCATGCGCCGCCTTGCGGGAGAGGTCGTGCGCATCGACGACAAGCACGCGTGCGCCCGGCGACCGGGACGGCACGATGCGGGCCGGCAGCGAAGCGACGGCGAGCGTCATGGGCAGGCGCACGGTGAAGGACGAGCCCGCGCCGACCGTGCTGGTGGCCGTCAGCGTGCCGCCGAAAAGGCGCGTCAGGCCGTCGGTGATGGCAAGGCCAAGACCGGTGCCCTCATGGCGGCGGGTCGAGGACGCATCGACCTGGGAGAACTTCTCGAAGATCGATTCCATCTTCTCCGCCGGGATGCCCGCACCGGTATCCTCCACGCGGATGACGACCTCGACGCCGCTTTCCGTCGTCTCGGAATGCAGATCGATCAGCACATGGCCGCGGTCGGTGAACTTGACGGCATTGCCGACGAGATTGGTGACGATCTGGCGGAAGCGGCCTGCATCGCCCATGACGGCCGCCGGCATGGTGGCTGCGCCGCGCACGACCAGTTCGATATCCTTCTCCGCCGCCTTGGCGGACAAAAGCGTCGCCACGTCCTCGATGGCCTCGACCGGATTGAACGCGACGTCGCGCAGGACCATCTGGCCGGCATCGATCTTGGAGAAGTCGAGGATGTCGTTGATGATCGTCAGCAGCGCATTGCCCGATTTCACCATGATGTCGATGAAGGTCTTCTGCCGCGTATCGAGGGTCGACTTGGCGAGAAGTTCCGCCATGCCCAGCACACCGTTCATCGGCGTGCGGATCTCGTGGCTCATATTGGCCAGGAACTCCGACTTCGCCTTGTCGGCCATTTCGGCGCGAGCGACGAGCCGGCGCAACTCGTCCTCTCGGCTCTTGAGATCGGTGATGTCGGAGAAGACCATGACGTCGCGGCCGCGGCTCGTCGGCGTCACGTCGAGACGCAGCCAGCGCTGATAGCCGCTGAACACCGTCAGCGAGGCCGGCTTGCCGGTGAAGAGGATCTTGCCGAATTCGCTGGCGTCGACAGGCTCCTCGCCGACGAAGCCGGCGATCTTGCGGTCGACGCAGCTTTGCAGCACGTCGCTGATCAATGCGCCGGGCTGCAGCAGTTCCGGCGGCATGGCGATCATGGTCGACAGCGCCTCGTTGGAGAGCACCACCACTCCGTCTTCGATGATGAGAAGGCCCTGGCTCATCGAGGACACGGCATCCTTGACGAGGCTGCCGACTTCTTCCAGCGCGCTGCGGGTCGCCAGCACCTCGCGCTCGCGCTCGCGCCGCTCGGTGATGTCGATATAGGTGAGCAGGCAGCGTCCGCCGGAAATCGCCCGCCCCGCCTCGATGACCGTGCGGCCATTGGCATAGGCGACTTCGCGCGCTGGCGTCTCGCCGGCGCGAAGGCCGTAGAGGCGGTGCTCGTAGCGCTCGCAATCGGAAGGGCCATCCTCGCAGGTCGCGCCCTGCGCATGCTGGAACCGCAAAAGTTCGCCGAGCGGCCGGCCCTTCATCGGCGGCAGCGCGCCGTTCCACAGCGCCTCGAAGGCGCCGTTCACCAGCTCGATGCTGCCGATCTCGTCGACGACGACGATGCCGACGGGCAGCGATTCCACCACGCTTTCCAGGTCCGAGCGCGCCGCTTCCCCTTGGCGCTGCGCCTCGATCAACTGATCCTCGCGCTTCCTCAGCACGGTCGTGTCGGTTATCGAACCGATGAGGTAGCTCTTCTCGTCGAGCGTCGTGACGCGGTAGAGCCGCGAGATCGTCGGCAGCACCGTGCCGTCCGAGCGCAGATACTCGATTTCCGACTCGAAGAGATCGCCGGTATCGAGCACGAACTGGTTCTGCCGGTGGAATTCCTCGCCCTGCTCCGGGTACATTTCGAGCGTGGTGAGGCCGAGCAGTTCTCCCGGCTGGCGGCCCGTCATCTCGACATAGGCCCGGTTGGCGAAGATCATGCGCTGGTTTTCATCCCGCATGAAGCTGGCCACCGGCAGTTCGTCGAGCAGCGCGCGGTAGAGGCTGATCTCCTGCGAATGCTGCTTCAGCCGCCCTTCGCTTTCCTTCTGGGCCGTCACGTCGAGACGCAGCACCACGAGAGCACCGTCCTGCCGGCGCTGGGTGACGAGACGCAGCCAGCCACCCTCCATGCGGGCGACGGATTCGGAGAGCGGCAGATCGTAGCTGGCGAGCCGCGCGGCGACCCAGCGCGCGCGCTCGGACGGTGCCGCATGTCCGACCTCGATCTCATGCAGCGCTTCCGTCACGGTGGCGAGGGTCACGGGACCATCGGCGAGATCGCCGACGAGCACCCGGTAGAACTCGCGCATGCTGCGGTTGGCATAGCTGAGGCGGTTGTCGGCCCCGAAGACAGCAACGCCGGCCCCCATCGCATCGAGCGCGCCCTCGACATGCGCGGCCGATCCCGTCGCCGCCTCTTCGGCGACACTCGGCGGCGACGGCGCGTCGCTCTTGGCATTGGCCGCGCGCACGGCCATGGCCAGCGCCTCGACGGAGGGGGTGAAAAGGCCGACAAGAATGGACAGCGTCGGAGAGATCCGCTCGCGCTTCAGCGCGATGTCGAAACTGCCGCCGAAGGGATGGATATAGCGGGCGCGTTCGGTGCTGCCGAAGATGAGGCAGCGGCGCTCGGGGTCGTCCCGGTCGCCATGGCCGGGCGCTTCGCCGATCTCGTCGCTGCGCAGGCCCACCATGTCCTCGGGTGTGTGGCCGGACAGGCGCGCATAGGCCTCGTTCACCGCGAGGTAGCGCAGTTCGCTGCTCTTGACGTAGGCCGGATGCGGGTGCGCGCGAATGCGCGCACAGGCCGCAACCAGCAATTCGTCTTGAGATTCAACCACGTCAGGCGCTCCCCATACGGGACGGAGGGAGGGATTCACACCTCTCGGGGGTATCATCAATCCTTGAACGGATGGTTAACCGTTCGTTGCCGGAAGTGGAGGCTGCCTTTTCCAAGAGAGCCCGCACCTGTCGCAAATGGCGGGGCATGGCGGCGCGGAATATGCGACAAGACCGCAAGGCAAACCAGACCGGGGCTGCGCTGCAATGGGTGACGTGATCAAGCTCGAAAATCACCTCGATCAACCGGACGCAGGCGACCCGCCCGTCGAGCGCCGGAGGCGCAGCGGCGGACGCGGCGCCGAACGCACGCGACGCGCGCCGACGACCTCCAGATATCTCAACCTCGTCAACACGACCGCCAAATCCACCGTGCTGTCGGACGATGCGTTGGAAGCGGTGCATCAGGCCTCCCTGACCATCCTCGAAGACATCGGCATGGACATCATCCTGCCGGAAGCGCGCGAGCGCATGAAGGCCGCCGGCGCCGAAGTGACGCCCGGAACGGACCGCGTGCGTTTCGACCGGGGCCTCATCATGGACATGATGGCCTCCGTTCCGTCTGCCTTCACGTTGCATGCGCGCAATCCGGTGCGCGATGTCGAGATCGGCGGCAACAATCTCGTCTTCGCGCAGATCGCCTCCGCGCCCTTCGTCGCCGACCGCGACGGCGGCCGCCGCGCCGGCAACCAGGAAGATTTCCGCAAGCTGGTGAAGCTCGCCCAGAGCTATGACATCATCCACACGACGGGCGGCTACCCCGTCGAGCCGGTCGATATCCACGCCTCGATCCGCCATCTCGACTGCCTGTCGGACATGGTGAAGCTGACGGACAAGGCCTTCCATGTCTATTCGCTGGGCAAGCAGCGCAATCTCGACGGCATCGAGATCGCCCGTATCGGCCGCGGCATTTCCATGGAGCAGATGGAGCGCGAGCCCTCGCTCTTTACCATCATCAACACCTCCTCGCCGCTTCGCCTCGACGGACCGATGCTGCAGGGCATCATCGAGATGTCGTCGCGCAACCAGGTCGTGGTGGTAACGCCGTTCACGCTGGCCGGCGCGATGGCTCCGGTAACGATTGCCGGCGCCGTCGTGCAGCAGAACGCCGAGGCGCTGGCGGGCATCGCCTTCACACAGATGGTGCGGCGGGGCGCGCCGGTCATGTATGGGGGCTTCACCTCCAATGTCGACATGAAGACGGGCGCGCCCGCCTTCGGCACCCCGGAATATATGAAGGCGGTCATCGCCGGCGGCCAGCTTGCGCGGAAATACAACATCCCGTACCGCACCTCGAACACCAATGCCGCCAACACGCTGGATGCACAGGCCGCCTATGAATCCGCCTTCTCCCTCTGGGCGCTGACGCAGGGCGGCGGCAATTTCATCATGCATTCGGCCGGATGGAGCGAGGGTGGACTGACGGCCTCCTTCGAGAAGTTCATTCTCGACGTCGACATGCTGCAGATGGTGGCGGAATATCTGACGCCGCTCGACGTCAGCACGGATGCGCTCGGCATCGAGGCGGTGCGCGATGTCGGCCCCGGCGGTCACTTCTTCGGCACGCCGCATACCCTGGCGCGCTATGAGAGCGCCTTCTATTCGCCGATCCTTTCCGACTGGCGCAATTTCGAGACCTGGACCGAGGCCGGTCGGCCGACGACCTATGACCACGCCAATCGCGTCTTCAAGGAAAAGCTGAATGCCTACGAGCGGCCGCCGCTCGACCCGGCGATCGAGGACGAACTGGATGCCTTCGTCGCCAGGCGCAAGGAAGAGGGCGGCGTCCCGACCGATTTCTAGAGGAATTCCGGTGAACACCGATTCACCGGAATTCCTCTATTCTATTGTTTTCTCATATTATTCGACACCGACGCGATACCGCTTCAGCTGGAAATGCGCTTACGCATCGAACATGATCGAGCGGACGGAGGAGATCAGCTTCTCCGTCGGCAGGTTGGAGAAGTTCTTGTCGATCTCGGCCATGGTCAGCGTGCGCGTCTTGTCGGAGAGCTTGTTGCGCAGATCACCGAGCGTCTGCGGCGCGGCGCAGACAACGAGCCGGTCGAAGGCGCCTTCAGCGGCGTAGTCATCGATGCGGCCGGCGACTTCGGCGGTGAATTTCTGCTGTTCCTCCCGCACCGGGTCGCTCGAATATTCCATGGCGGACCGGCCGGGACCGACCGAGGAATGGCTGCGGCCGGGCTTGTCGGCCATGATGTCCTGGGCCTTCTTCGGCTCCCAGCGGAAGACTTCCTGCTCCGGGCTCTGCTGGCCATCCTTCATCAGGTTCACCCCCTTGAGCAGGCGTGCCTGGTTACCGTCGGCGGCGAGAATCCAAGTCGTAGCGGTCATGTTTCACTCCCGTAGCGAGATTCATGGAAACGCAGATCGTTCTGCGTCGGGCAGCATCCAACAGGATTGTGGCAGGATGCGTGCTGATCCAACGCAGCGGCGGCGCGCAGGTTCCGGGTGGCGGGCGCAACGAAACTGTTGGAAAGGCGTGCGTCCCCTATCGCCGCCCCCGCGATGCTCGCTAGGGTGCCGACGACGACAGGAGAAGACCCGTGGCCGAACCCCTGAAAAACTTGCTGCATCCCGGACTGGTGAAGGAGATGGCCGGGCACATTTGTCGTGCCGCACCGGATTTCGACACGCCGCGTTTCATCCGCCTTGCCAGCGAGGGCATGGAGGCGCTGGAACTGATGCAGCGCGCCGAACGGATCAAGGATGCGCTGACGCAAACGCTGCCCGCCGACTACCCGGCCGCCGCCGCTGTCCTGAAGAACACCCTGCCGGGCGACGGCAGGCCGGGCCTTGCCGGCTGGATGCTGCTGCCGGTCAACCAGTTCGTCTCCGAACATGGCCTTAGCCACTTCGACCTGTCGCTCGCGCTTTTGAAGGCGCTGACGCCGCATTTCACCGCCGAGTTCGGCATTCGCCGCTTCATTGATGCCGAGCAGGACCGGGCGCTTGCGGAAATCTCCGGCTGGGTGCGCGACCAGAACCATCACGTCCGCCGCCTCGCCAGCGAAGGCACCCGCCCGCGCCTGCCCTGGGCGATGCGCCTGCCGAAGCTGGTGAAGGAGCCGCAACCGATCCTGCCGATCCTCGTCGCGCTTCTCGACGACCCCGAGGACTACGTGCGCCGCTCGGTCGCCAACAGCCTCAACGACATCGCCAAGGACCACCCTGCCCTCGTCGCCGATTTCGTCGAGCGGCACATCGAGGGCGCCTCGAGCGCCCGGCGGCAGTTGCTGCGCCATGCCTCGCGCACCCTTCTCAAGAAGGGGGATGCCAAGGCGCTCGCCAATTTCGGTTTCGCCGCCGCCAGAGGGATCGGCGCGACACTGACGGTCGCGACACCCGTCGTCGTCTTCGGGGAGAAGCTCGGCTTCTCCATAGCCGTGAGCAATGCCGATACCGCGCCGCAGCGGCTGATGATCGATTATGCGATCCACCACGTGAAGGCGAACGGCACGCTGGCGCCGAAGGTCTTCAAGTGGAAGCAGATCGACCTGCCGGCCGGCGGCGGCCTGAGCATCGACAAGGACCATGCCATCCGGCCGATCACCACGCGCGTCTACTATCCGGGAACGCACCGCATCGAGATCCTGATCAACGGCACGGTCGCCGCCTCCGCCGCCTTCGATCTTCGCATGGATTGAGCGCTGCCGTTTCGCACATGCGAAAGTAGCACTTGACTTTTCGGCGCAAAACAACGACATGAGGCCCAGCGTCGCCCTTCGGCCGCCGCGTGAGCGAGCCTGCGATTTCCCGTCAGACGGGATGCTAAGAAGGACAAGCGCAAGAGAACGATCCGCCTCCCCTTTGCGGATGACTGCGCAGACGATAGCCAACCAACCACAAGTTCCCAATTCACGCGGGGTTCTTGACGCCAGACGAAACCGGAAGCGCATGGTGCGTTCCGGCGATACCTGTTTGGCGCCCCGAAAGGTATTGATTTGACCACGTTCCACGACCTCGGCCTCTCGAAGACCATCGTCGCCACCCTTTCCGCGCTCGGCTTTGAAAAAGCGACGCCGATCCAGGCCAAGGCCATTCCGATCGTGCTCAGCGGCCGCGACGTGATGGGCGCTGCGCAGACCGGCACCGGCAAGACCGCGGCCTTCGGCCTGCCGATGATCGAAAAGCTGCTGGCCGATGCCCGCCGCCCCGATCCGCGCAACATCCGCGCCCTCATCCTCGCCCCGACCCGCGAGCTCGTAAACCAGATCGCCGACAACCTGCGTGACTTCGTCAAGAAGACGCCGCTGCGCGTCGTCACCGTCGTCGGCGGCGCCTCGATCAACAAGCAGTCGGAAATGCTGAACCGCGGCACCGACATCCTCGTCGCCACGCCCGGCCGCCTGCTCGACCTCGTCGCCCGCAAGGCCGTGACGCTGACCCAGGCCCGCTACCTCGTGCTCGACGAAGCCGACCAGATGCTCGACCTCGGCTTCATCCACGACCTGCGCAAGATTTCCAAGCTGGTGCCGAAGACCCGCCAGACGCTGCTCTTCTCGGCCACCATGCCGAAGCTGATCGCCGAGCTTGCCGGCGAGTATCTGACCAACCCGAAGAAGGTTGAAGTCACCCCGCCCGGCAAGGCAGCCGACAAGGTGGAGCAGTACGTGCACTTCGTGCCCGGCAAGGACCAGAAGACGCAGATCCTCCGCCAGTCGCTGACGGACAATCCGGACGGTCTGTCGCTCGTCTTCTCGCGCACCAAGCATGGCGCGGAAAAGCTGATGAAACACCTCGACCATCTGGGCTTCAAGGCCGCTTCGATCCACGGCAACAAGAGCCAGGGCCAGCGCGAACGCGCCCTCAAGGCCTTCCGTGACGGCGAAATCCGCGTGCTCGTCGCCACCGACGTTGCCGCCCGCGGCATCGACATTCCGGGCGTTACCCACGTCTACAACTACGACCTGCCTGAAGTGCCGGACGCCTATGTCCACCGCATCGGCCGCACGGCCCGCAACGGCCGCGACGGCATCGCCATCGCCTTCTGCGCCCCCGATGACGTGCATCTGCTGCGCGACATCGAGCGCCTGATGGGCATCAAGATCGCGGTTGCCAGCGGCGAAGCGCCGGTCGAAAGCACCGCCGGCCCCGGCGGCAAGTCCAAGAAGGGCCGCAGCAACCGCGGTGGCGGCCAGCGCGCCGGCAACGGTAGCGGCCGCGCCGCCCAGCGCCCGCAGCGCCAGCCTTTCGGCGACGGCGCACAGGCGGAAGCCGGTGCCGCGGCAGGCGCCAAGCGCCCGCAGCATGGCCGCCCGGCCCAGAAGCAGGGCGAGCGCCAGAACCGCAACCACGGCGGCGCCAACGGTCAGCCCGGTCGCCCGCAGCACCGCGGCAAGCCGCGCCGCTCGGAAGGCCAGCGCCGCGAGCAGGCATAAGCGAAAGCATTGCGATTGCAGGGAAACGGCGGGCCTCGGCCCGCCGTTTTCGTTTGCCCGCCGCTTTCGTTTACACGTCAGGCCACCTTGCGATTGGTGAGATAGACGCCGACCACCGAAATCGCCGTGCCGACGATCATCGGCACCGTCAGGTCCTCGCCGAAAATGACCGCGGCCTGCAGGGCCGCGATCGGCGGCACGAGATAGATGAGCGAAGCGGCGCGCGAGACCTGCCCGCGGCGCAGAAGATAGAGCAGCAGCAGGATCGCACCCATCGAGATGCCGAGCACGGACCAGGCGAGCAGCGCGACGAAGGCGAAGCCGAAGTCGACATGCTGGCTTTCCATGCCGAGCGCGAAGGGGACCGTGACGATGAGGGCGCCGACATATTGCAGGGTTGCCACCGCCCGGATGTCGCCGGTCTGCAGGTGCTGTTTCTGGTAGATCGTGCCATAGGTCACGGACGCCATGCCGAGCATGTTGACGACGATGGCGAAAGCCGGAATTTCCGCCGCGCCCTGGCCGAAGAATTTTGGCAGGACGGCAAGCAGGACGCCGACAAAGCCGAGCCCGAGGCCAAGCTTCTGCCGCCCGCTCAACCGTTCGCCGATGAAGAAGGGCGCGACCAACGCCGTCATCAGCGGCTGGAGCGCGGCGATGATGGAGGAGAGCGCCGCCGGCACGCCCTGCCCGATCGCCCACCAGACGGCGCCGAGATAGAGCCCATGCAGGAAGACGCCCGAGACGACGGCATGCAGGATGGTGCGTCCGTCGCGCGGCCAGGAAACGCCGGACACCACGCAAAGGCCGGCAAAGAGAATTGCCGCCGTCAGGTAGCGAATGCTGAGAAAGGTCAGCGGTTCCGAAAGGATGGCCGCGAATTTGGCGACGACCCAGCCGGTCGACCAGAGCAGGACGAAGATGGCCGGAGCCAGACGATCTAGGGACATGGAATTTCCGGCGGCATGGCGAACAATGCGCGAGCGTTAGGACCTGCCCCGGCAAGCGTCAAAGGAATTTCCTTGATGCTTAGGTTCAGCGAAAGGCGCGGCAGGCCACGCTTTCGGCATCTGCCTATCCTTTCGGCAGCCTCACCGGCCCATGACGGAACGAGCATCCGCGATGCGTCTCGAAAAACCGTCGCGCCGGCCGGTTTGCCCGCACCCAAAGCGGTGTGAGAATTCTTTTCCGCGCATCGAGCATGGTTCTTGCATTACCCCAAATGTTGTACTCAAATGACGAAAAATGGGGAACAAGCCTTTGGCATTTGACGAAATGATGAACGCGGATTCCAACCCGCGGCAACCATACGAAAATTACCACAGCTGGTACGAAGGACAGGATCGGGCTCGCCTGATCGCCAAATCGAGGGACGCCGAAAACCTCTTCAGAAAAACCGGCATCACCTTCGCGGTCTACGGACACGCCGACAGCTCCGAAAAGCTCATCCCCTTCGACATCATCCCGCGCATCATTTCCGGTCGAGAATGGCGCAAGCTCGCCCAGGGCATCGAACAGCGGGTCATCGCCCTCAACGCCTTCCTCGACGACATCTACCACAAGCAGGAAATCATCAAGGCGGGCCGCATTCCCCGCGAACTGATCGAACGCAACATCGCCTTCCTGCCGCAGATGATCGGCTTCAAGCCACCGGGCGGCGTCTATACCCACATCGTCGGCACCGACATCGTACGCACGGGCGAAGACCAGTTCTACGTGCTGGAAGACAATGCCCGCACCCCCTCCGGCGTCAGCTACATGCTGGAAAACCGGGAAACCATGATGCAGATGTTCCCCGAGCTGTTTCACCTCAACAAGGTGCGCCCGGTCGAGGACTATCCCAAGCTCCTGCGCCAGAGCCTTGCCTCGCTCGCCCCGCCCGGCTGTTCGGGCAAGCCGCGCGTCGCGGTGCTGACGCCCGGCATCTTCAACTCCGCCTATTACGAGCATGCCTTCCTCGCCGACATGATGGGCGTGGAACTGGTCGAGGGCTCGGACCTGCGCGTCGTCGACGGCAAGGTGAAGATGCGCACGACCCGCGGCTACGAGGCGATCGACGTGCTCTACCGCCGCGTCGACGACGACTTCCTCGACCCCCTCACCTTCCGGCCGGATTCGGCCCTCGGCGTTCCCGGCATCATGGATGTCTACAAGGCCGGCAACATCACCATCGCCAATGCGCCCGGCACCGGCATTTCCGACGACAAGGCGATCTATTCCTACATGCCCGAGATCGTCGAGTTCTATACCGGCCGCAAGGCGCTGCTGGAAAACGTGCCGACCTGGCGCTGCTCGGAAGACGACAGCCTGAAATACGTGCTCGAGCATCTTGAAGAGCTGGTGGTCAAGGAGGTGCATGGCGCCGGCGGCTACGGCATGCTGGTAGGCCCGGCCGCCACGGCCGCCGAGGTGGCGGACTTCCGCGAGCGCGTGCGCGCCAACCCCAGCAACTACATCGCCCAGCCCACGCTGTGCCTGTCCAGCTGCCCCACCTTTGTGGAGAGCGGCATCGCCCCGCGCCACATCGATCTGCGGCCCTTTGTGCTGACCGGCCGCGAGGTGCAGATGGTCTCGGGCGGTCTGACCCGCGTCGCGCTCAAGCAGGGTTCCCTGGTCGTCAATTCCTCGCAAGGCGGCGGCACCAAGGACACCTGGATTCTGGAGAACTGAGCCGATGCTGGGACGAACTGCAAACGGCCTTTACTGGATGTTCCGCTATATCGAGCGGGGCGAAAACATCGCTCGCCTCATTGATGCGGGCCTGCGCATGGCGCTGACGCGCTCCGGCTCCTCCGACGAGGACTGGGACGGCGTTCTGCAAAGCGCCGGGGTGCGCGAGGATTTCGACGCCGTGCACGACAAGCTGACAAGCGCGGACGCCATCGACTACCTGTTGCGTGACCGGGCCAACCCGTCGAGCGTCATGTCCTGTATCGAAGCGGCGCGCAACAATGCCCGCATGGTGCGAACGGCTCTGACGCGCGAGACCTGGGAAGCGACCAACGAGTGCTGGATCGAGCTGAAGCAGGTGCTCGCAAAGCGCGCCAAGCCTGCCGACATGCCGGAGATCATCGAAACGATCAAACGGCGCACCGGCCTCATCCGTGGCGCCTTCCACGGCACGATGCTGCGCGACGATATCTACAATTTCTCGCGCATCGGCACCTTCATCGAGCGGGCGGACAACACCGCGCGTATCCTCGACGTGAAGTACTACGTGCTGCTGCCCGCTATCGCCAAGGTCGGCTCCTCGCTCGACAACATGCAATGGGAATCGATCCTGCGCTCGGTTTCGGCGCACCGGTCCTATAGTTGGGTCTATGACGGCGACTATTCCTCCGGCAACATTTCGGACTTCCTGATCCTCAACGACCGCATGCCGCGCTCGCTCGCCTACAGCTACGACAAGCTCGTCAGCAATCTCGGCTACCTCGCCAAGCTCTATGGCGAGAACCATGCCGCGCATGAGACGGCGTCGGCGACGCTGATGCTGCTGCGCAGCCGCAGCATGGACGACATCATGGAACAGGGGCTCCACGAGTTCATCGAGGAATTCATCGTGCACAACAACCGCCTCGGGGAGGAAATCTCCGAGGGCTACCGGTTCTACCGCTAGAGGCTGGAGGCGAAGGATGCGTCTGAAGATCAGCCACACGACCGAATATCACTACGACGACCCGATCCAGTATTCGTTGCAGCGCCTGCGGCTGACACCGAAGACCCAGCCGGGCCAGACCGTGCGTGCCTGGAAGACCACCGTGCATGGCGCGCGCGTCGAGGCGGGCTATACCGACCATTTCGGCAACCATGTCGATCTCGTCAGCACCAATGCCGAGCAGGTGACGATCCGCATCGTCGCCGAGGGCGAGGTGGAGACGGAGGATCGCGCCGGGGTCTTCGGGCCGCATCAGGGGTTCGTGCCGCTATGGCTCTACCTGCGCGAGACGCCGCTGACCAAACCCGGCAGGCTCGTCCGCGATCTCGCCAAGGCCTCGGTCGGCGACAATGAACTGGCCCGCATGCACGCGCTGATGGCCGCCATCCACGAGGCCGTCGCCTACAAACCGGGCGAGACCGCGTCCGACACCACGGCCGAACAGGCGCTGGAGAAGAAACAGGGCGTCTGCCAGGATCACGCGCATGTCTTCATCGCCGTGGCGCGCCATCTCGGCCTGCCGGCGCGCTACGTTTCCGGCTACCTGCTGATGGACGAGCCGGAGCAGACGGCAAGCCACGCCTGGGCGGAAGTCTATCTGCAGGGCCTCGGCTGGGTCGGCTTCGACGCGGCGAACAAGATCTGCCCCGATGCGCGGTATGTCCGGCTTTCCACCGGGCTCGACTACAAGGACGCCGCGCCGGTCTCCGGCATGGTAACGGGCAAGGCGGAGGAGACGATGCACGTCTCCATCTCGGTCGAGTCCGTCGCCAGCCAGAGCCAGTCGCAAAGCCAGAGTTGAAAAGCGGCAGCCTTGCGGGCTGCCGCCTTCCATCAGCGCGAGGCGGTTTCCAGCAGCCGGCACAGATTGGCGAGCGCCGCATCGTAACCCGCGCCATTGATACCGCCGCACCGGCGGATCATCTGCAGGCGTTCGTTGCTCGGCAATTCCGAGAAGCGACGAAGCATCTCTTCATTCTGCCCGTTGCCGGCAGCCGCACCGCCGGAACCGGTGCTATCGCCGCCGCCCGCATTGACGCCAGTGCCAAGTCCGACGGTCGCATCCAGCAGATTGCCGCCGCCCACATTGGCCCCGACATTCGCATTGAGGCCTCGGCTTCCACCAACACCGGCATTGACGTTGGCATCGACCAGACCTCGCGATCCGCCGACATTCGCATCGATATCCGCCGTAACGCCGTCGCGCCCGCCGATGGATGCCGTCACGTCCGCATCGACGAGACCCTTCGACCCGGCGACATTGGCCTTGGCATCGGCATTCACGCCGCGCTCACCGCCGACATTGGCGGTTGCATTCGCATCGACAAGGCCTTTTTCGCCACCGACCGTGGCATCGACATCGGCTTTGATGCCGCCGAGGTCGACATCGACGCCAAGGCCGAGACCGCGTGTCTGACCGGCGCCCCTTTCCTGGGCAAGACCCTGCCCCGGAAGGACAAGAACGGCAGCGACCAGCACGGCCGCCGAAAGTCTGGGGATCGACACTGCATGAAATGCTGTGGACATGGGAACCTCCTGTCAGCGGCCAGTCCGGGAGTGGACCGGCTTCCTGAAACGGAAGGTTGAACGGCGGGCAACGGTTCCCGCATGGCCAATCGCGTGAACAGCAAGGAAAAGGAAAGGTTTAAGCGCGCTCGGGAGCGAGGGCGAATGCTCCATAACGAAACAGTTCGGGCACCGCCGTGAGGCGATGCCCGGTCAAACCCGTTGTCGGCCACGCTCTCAGGCGAGCGTATAGGCCGTCTTGACGACGGTGTAGAACTCGCTGGCATAACGGCCCTGTTCGCGCGGGCCGAAGGACGACCCCTTGCGCCCGCCAAAGGGCACGTGGAAATCGACGCCCGCCGTCGGCAGGTTCACCATCACCATGCCCGCTTCCGCATTGCGCTTGAAATGCGTCGCGTGCTTGAGGCTCGTCGTCGCAATGCCGGAGGACAGCCCGAAGGGCGTGTCATTGGCGACCGCAAGGGCCTCCTCGTAGTCCTTCACGCGGATGACCGCGGCGACGGGGCCGAAGATTTCCTCACGCGAAATGCGCATGGCGTTGGTCGCTTCGGTGAAGAGTGCGGGCTGGAGATAGAAGCCAGGCGTATCGCGCTTCAGGCGCTCGCCGCCAAAGGCGAGCTTCGCACCTTCCTTCTGGCCGATCTCGATATAGTCGGTGTCCTGCTTCAGCTGCGTCTCGTCGACCACGGGGCCGATATGGGTGCCGGCCTTCAGGGCGTCATCGACGACGACGCTCTTCAAGCGCTCACCGACGGCGGCGACGAACCGGTCATGGATGCCTTCGGTGACGATGACGCGCGAAGAGGCGGTGCAACGCTGACCGGTGGAGAAGAAAGCCGAGTTGACGGCGGCTTCCACCGCGACCGTGAGATCCGCATCGTCGAGCACGACGAAGGGGTTCTTGCCGCCCATTTCGAGCTGGTATTTGCGGTTATGTTCGACCGAGGCCATGGCGACGCGCTTGCCGGTGCCGGTGGAACCGGTGAAGGTGATGGCGTTGACATCGGGGCTGTCGAGCATCGTCTGGCCGACGACGGAACCCTTGCCCATGACGAGGTTGAGCACGCCCTTCGGAAGGCCGGCCCGCACGAGGATGTCGACGATGGCCCAGGAGCAGCCCGGCACCAGTTCGGCCGGCTTGAAGACGACCGTATTGCCGTAGCAGAGCGCCGGCGCGATCTTCCACGCCGGAATGGCGATGGGAAAGTTCCAGGGCGTGATGATGCCGACGACGCCGACCGGTTCACGGGTGATCTCGACGCCGATATTCGGGCGAACGGAGGGCAGCGCCTCGCCCGCAAGGCGCAGGCACTCCCCGGCGAAGAAATCGAAGATCTGGCCGGCGCGCACCGTCTCGCCGATGCCTTCGGCCAGCGTCTTGCCTTCCTCGCGCGAGAGCAGGCGGCCGAGCTCGTCCTTGCGGGCGAGGATCTCGTCGGCGGTCTTGCGCAGGATCGTATGGCGCTCGAGGATGCCGGAACGCGCCCAGGCGGGGAAGGCAGCCTTCGCCGCCGCAATCGCCGCCTTGGTGTCATCCACCGAAGCGCGGGCATAGTCGCCCACAACATCGTCGGTGTTGGACGGATTGATGTTCTTGACGGCGTCCGAGCCGACCCATTCGCCGGCGATCAGGTTCTGGTGGATGGTCATGGCCGAGGCCTCCTGTCTGTCATCTGCTGGCCCGATAGAACCGGGTTGCCGCCGGGATTACAATTGCCGAATGACGATTTCCTCCTCCGCGGCGACCGCCAGCGGGTTGCGCAGCGGCAGGCCGAAACCATCCGCGCCGATCTCGAACACGTCGCCCGCTTCCGTGCGGATGCCATCGCCGAAGGAGAGCGTCGCCGTACCGAACATGTGGACGTGGATGTCGCCCGGCGCGCGGAACAGGCCATATTTGAAGTGGTGGTATTCGAGATTGGCGAAGGTATGGGACATGTTGGCTTCGCCCGAGACGAAGGGCTTTTCCCAGAGCACCTTGCCATCCCGCACGATGCGCGAAAAGCCGCGGATATCGTCCGGCGCCGCGCCGATGCGGATTTCCGGACCGAAGCTTGCCTGCCGCAGCTTGGAATGGGCGAGGTAGAGATAGTTGATCCGCTCCGTCACATGGTCTGAGAACTCGTTCGACACGGCAAAGCCGATGCGGAACGGCGAACCGTCTTCGGCGATGACATAGATGCCCGCCATTTCCGGTTCCTCGCCGCCGTCCAGCGCGAAGGAGGGTGAGGTGAGCGCCTGGCCGGGCGCGACGGCCTGCGTGCCGTTGCCCTTGTAGAACCATTCCGGCTGCACGCCTTTCTCGCCGGCCTTTGGCTTGCCGTTCTCGAGACCCATGCGGAACATCTTCATGGAATCGGTCAGCGTCTCCTCAGCCGCTTCCGATGTCTTCTTGTGCATGGAATCGCGCGTGGCGGCGGAGCCGAGATGGGTAAGGCCCGTGCCGGTCAGATGCAGATGCGCGGCATCCGGATGGGTGATCGGCGAGAGCAGCCGGCCGTCCGCATAGGCTGCGGCGAGGTCGACCGCCTCGCCAAGCCCCTTGGCGTCGACGATCGCCTTCAGCGGCTGCCCGCTGTTGGCTGCCTCCATGGCAAGCACGTAGACGCTGCCCGCACTGTTGACCGCGCGGCCCTCGCCGCCCTCCTGCCTCACGACGACGGTGATGGAACCATCGGCATTTGCCACCTGCGAAATCAGCATCTTCGTTTCCTTCCTGTCGCGGGCTTCAGGTCAAAGCTCCGCACCTGCGGTGGACACACGTCTCCGCATGGGCCGCTTCGGCGGCCGGTTCAATTGCGCTTGAATGGTCGGCCGACCGGTTTCCCGGTCAGCCCTTGTTCTTGTTGTAGACGTCGAAGAACACGGCGGCGAGCAGCACCAAGCCCTTGATGAGCTGCTGGTAGTCGATGCCGATGCCCATGATCGACATGCCGTTGTTCATGACGCCCATGATGAAGGCGCCGATCACCGCACCGGTGATCTTGCCGACGCCGCCGGAGGCCGAAGCGCCGCCGATGAAGCAGGCCGCGATGACGTCAAGCTCGAAGCCGACGCCGGCCTTCGGCGTCGCCGAGTTGAGGCGGGCGGCGATGATCATGCCGGCGAGCGCGGCAAGCGCCCCCATGTTGACGAAGGTATAGAAGGTCAGCCGCTCGGTGTTGATGCCCGAGAGCTTCGCCGCCTTCTCGTTGCCGCCCATGGCATAGATGCGCCGGCCGATGGTCGTGCGCGTCGTGACGAACGTATAGAGCGCGATCAGAACGCCCATGACAACGAGCACGTTCGGCAGGCCGCGATAGGTGGAGAGCTGGAAGCCGAGGAAGACCGCGACGACGCCGATGATCGCCATCTGTACGGCGAAGAAGGCGAAGGGCTCGTTCTCCGTCTCGTGCGTTGCATTCATGCGGCGCTCGCGCAGGCCCGCATAGATGGCATAGCCGGCAAGCCCCAGCACGGCGACGAGCGCGGCATAGTTCTTGATCAGGCTGGTCGCCGGGTCGGTGATCGACAGGAAGTCCGGCACGAAGCCCGTGGACAGGATCTGGAATTCCTTCGGGAACGGACCGACCGGGCGGCCGGACAGCACGACATAGGTCATGCCACGGAAGACGAGCATGCCGGCGAGCGTCACGATGAAGGACGGGATTTTCTGGTAGGCGACCCAATAGCCCTGTGCGGCCCCCATGACGGCGCCGACCAGGATGCAGAGCGGCACGACGACGATGGCCGGCAATCCCCACTTCACCAGCATGATCGCCGAGATCGCGCCGATGAAGGCGACGATGGAGCCGACCGAAAGGTCGATATGCCCCGCCACGATGATCAGCAGCATGCCCAGCGCCATGATGACGATGAACGAGTTCTGCAGCACCAGGTTGGTGATGTTGACCGGGCGGAAGAGCACGCCGTTGGTAATGACCTGGAAGAAGACCATGATAACGACCAGCGCGACGAGCAGGCCGTATTCACGGATGTTCTTCTTGAGATATTCCCCCACCGAAGGCTGGGTCGTCTTGGTCGCGGTATCGGTGGCCATTAGTGTTTCTCCCCGGAGCGCATGATGGCGCGCATGATGGATTCCTGGCTTGCTTCCGCCTTTGAAAGCTCGGCCACGATGCGTCCTTCGTTCATGACATAGATGCGATCGCAGGTCCCGAGCAGTTCCGGCATCTCCGACGAGATCATGAGGATGCCCTTGCCCTCGGCGGCAAGCTGGTTGATGATCGTGTAGATTTCAAATTTCGCGCCGACGTCGATGCCGCGCGTCGGCTCGTCGAGGATCAGCACCTCGGGATTGGTGAACAGCCACTTCGACAGCACGACCTTCTGCTGGTTGCCGCCGGAAAGATTGATCGTTTCCTGGTAGATCGAGTGCGAGCGGATGCGCAGCTTCTGGCGGTAGCCGGAGGCGACCTTGGCCTCCTGGTGACCGTCGATCACCGTCGCCTTGGAAACGCCCTTGAGATTGGCGAGCGTCGTGTTGCGCATGATGTTGTCGATCAGCACGAGGCCGAGCTGCTTGCGGTCCTCCGTGACATAGGCAAGGCCCGCCTCGATCGCCTTCGGGATCGTGCTGACGTCCACCGGCTTGCCGCGCATGGTGACGTCGCCGGTGATCTTGTGGCCCCAGCTCTTGCCGAACAGGCTCATCGCCGTCTCGGTGCGCCCTGCCCCCATCAGGCCGGCAATGCCGACCACCTCGCCGGCGCGCACCGTGAAGTTCACGTCATGCAGGAACTGCCGGTCGCGGTGATGCTGGTGGAAGACGTTCCAGTTCTTTACCTCCAGCAGCGTCTCGCCGACATTCGGCTCGCGCGGCGGATAGCGGTCCTCCATCTCGCGGCCGACCATGCCCTTGATGATGCGGTCCTCGGAAATGTCCTCGTGGTGACAGTCGAGCGTCTCGACCGTGCCGCCGTCGCGCAGGATGGTAATCTGGTCGGCGACCTTTTTGATCTCGTTCAGCTTGTGCGAGATGATGATGGAGGTCAGGCCCTGCGCACGGAACTCCATGAGCAGCTTCAGGAGCGCGTCGGAGTCCTTTTCGTTCAGCGAGGCCGTGGGCTCGTCGAGGATGAGCAGACGCACCTTCTTCGACAGCGCCTTGGCGATTTCGACGAGCTGCTGCTTGCCCACGCCGATATCGGTGATCAGCGTGCCCGGCGGCTCCTTGAGACCGACCTTGTCGAGCAGGTCCTGGGTGAGGCGGAAGGCCTTCTTCCAGTCGATGATGCCGTTCGTCGCGACCTCGTTGCCGAGGAAGATGTTTTCCGCGATCGACAGAAGCGGCACCAGCGCCAGCTCCTGGTGGATGATGATGATGCCCAGATGCTCGCTGTCAGAGATCGTCGAGAAGCGGCGGACCTCGCCGTCGAAATGGATTTCCCCCTCGTAGGAGCCGGCCGGATAGACGCCGCTCAACACTTTCATGAGGGTGGATTTGCCGGCGCCGTTTTCGCCGACAAGGGCATGGATCTCGCCTTCGCGGACCTTCAGGTTGACGTTGTCGAGCGCCTTTACGCCCGGGAACGTCTTCGTGATGCCACGCATTTCCAGAAGGGTTTTGCTCATATACCAGTTTCCAGCGGCCAGCCGCCGTCATTCAAGCGGCGTAACCGAGCCTATTCGCTCTGCGATCCGGAGAAAAGAGGGTTCGCGCACATGGCGCGAACCCCGGGAAAGGAAGAACGATCAGTTCTTCAGCTGGTCGGCCGTGTAGTAGGCCGAGTCCGTAACGAGGATCTTTTCCGCGCTGGACTTGTCGACGGCGACGGGCTTCAGCAGGTAGGACGGAACGACCTTGACGCCGTTGTCGTAGGTCTTCGTGTCGTTCACTTCCGGCTCCTTGCCTTCCATGATCGAGTTGACCATGCCGACGGTCACCTTGGCGAGTTCGCGGGTGTCCTTGAAGATCGTCGAATACTGTTCGTCGGCGAGGATCGACTTGACGGACGGCAGTTCGGCGTCCTGGCCGGTGACGATCGCCATCGGCTGGTCGCCCGAGCCGTAGCCGACGCCCTTCAGGGCCGACAGGATACCGATGGAGAGACCATCATAGGGCGACAGAACGCCATCGACGCGGCCATCGGTGTAGGTCGAGGACAGCAGGTTCTCCATGCGCGCCTGGGCGACGGCACCGTCCCAACGCAGCGTGCCGACGGTTTCCATGCCGGTCTGGCCCGACTTGATGACGATGTCACCCTTGTCGATCAGCGGCTGGATGACCGACATCGCGCCGTCGTAGAAGAAGAAGGCGTTGTTGTCGTCCGGCGAACCGCCGAAGAGCTCGACGTTCCACGGCTTGGTGTTCGGGAACTTCGCCTTCAGGCCGTCGACGAGGCTGGTGGCCTGGAGAACGCCGACCTGGAAGTTGTCGAAGGTGGCGTAGTAGTTGACGTTGCCCGAGTCGCGGATGAGGCGGTCGTAGGCGATGACCTTCACGCCGGCATCGGCAGCCTTCTGCAGGATGTCGGAAAGCGTCGTGCCGTCGATGGCGCCGATGACGAGAACCTTGGCACCCTTGGTGACCATGTTTTCGATCTGGGCCAGCTGGTTCGGGATGTCGTCGTCAGCAAACTGCAGGTCCGGCGTGTAGCCGGCTTCCTTGAACAGCTTTTCCATCGTCTCGCCGTCGGAAATCCAGCGGGTCGAGGTCTTGGTGGGCATGGAGATGCCGACCATGCCCTTATCCTGGGCGAAAGCCGGCGCCACGAACGATGCGACGCTGATGGCGGCGGCGGCGAGAAGCGAAGTGATCATTTTCATTGAAAGGTCTCTCCCTTGTACGCACTGGCCGAAATTGCGGCCAGGCATTGTTCTGTGCACGGGCGGGGTCGCTATCAGGCGACGGCCTGGACTGGTCGGGCGCAAGCCCGCCGGTCCCCACTCCCAAGGACCCCAGCGCACATTGGCGCAACGTCGTACGAATTGCCATAACTGTCAAATGCAATGAACTTCTAAATCGATATCAGATTTGATATACAGAGAACCAAATATACTATTTTATACGAGGGAGCCATGCGGACAGAGGGAAACGGCGAGGAGCAGCTTTTCGCCGGCGAGAATTTCGACAACCTGCAGAGCATCGGGCTGCTGCGCGGCGGCCTGAAGCTCAGCCACCTGCGCATGATCGTCGCCATCGAGCAGCACGGGCAGGTCAGCGCGGCCGCGGATACGCTCAACATATCCCAGCCCGCGGCCTCGCGCATGCTGACCGAAATGGAGACGATCCTCAAGGCCCAGCTCTGCGAGCGCATCTCGCGCGGCGTCACCCTCACCGCCTTCGGCCGGGCCTTCGCGCGGCGGGCGCGCACCATCCTTCTAGAGTTGCGCGAGGTCGACCGCGAGCTTTCCGCCCTGAAGTCGGGCACCGGCGGCTCGGTGTTTCTCGGCTCGGTGACGGCGCCGGCCATCAGCCTCGCCGTCCCCGCGATCCAGCAGGTCAGCGCCGCCTATCCCGGCATCGAGGTGAACGTGCGCGTGGAAACGAGCAATGTGCTCGCCCGCGAACTGCTTGCCGCCCAGCAGGATTTCATCATCGCCCGCGTGCCCGACGACCTCAACCCGCGCCTCTTCAACGTCACGGAAATCGGCATCGAGAAGGCCTGCCTCATCGTGCGCAAGGGGCATCCGCTGACGGAAAAGCCCGTCGTCGGCCTGGCCGACCTGCCACGCTACGACTGGGTGTTCCAGCCGGCCGGCACGCTGCTGCGCCGCAGGATCGAGGAACTGTTCATCGCCGCCGGCGTGCCGCTGCCGGCCACCGTCGTCAACACCTCGTCCATCCTGCTCACCACCGCCATCGTCTGCGGCTCGAATGCCATCGCGCCGGTGGCGCGCGACATGGCCAACTTCGTCGCCGATGTCGGCGCGCAGGCCGGCGAGATCAGCATCCTCAACACGGATTTCGAGATCGACATCAAGCCCTACAGCCTTATCTCCGTCAAAGGCAGGGCGCTCCCGCCGAGCGCCAAACTGCTCTATGATCTGATCTGGCAACGCAGCCGCATGCTGTCGCCGGACTGAAAGAAGGATAACCCATGTTCGGCATGACCGTTTTTGAATCCGTGCTGGAGCGCCTGAAGACGGAAGCGCGCGAAGCGGCCGAGGAGGCTGACGCGGAGACACCGGAAGAGAGCGGCGCCGGCACGGTGCGCGGCCTCACCTCCGGGTTCACCGGCCTCGGCACGACCGGCGCATTCGTATCAGGGTCGCAGGCTGCCGCCGCCTATCTCGATCTCTATGAAGAGCCGCGCCCGCCCGAACCGCAGCCACCGCCCGAAGCACCCCCGGCACCGCCGCCACACCTGCTGCGCACCGCACCGGAAGAGGTCGCGGAAGATCTCGCCCTTACCGGCAGGGAAACCGTCGACAACCTTCTAGCCCGCCGCCGCAGCTTTGCGCGCGAAAACCATCCCGACCGCGCGCCGGAGGATCTGCGCATCAATGCGACGCTGCGCATGAAGATCGCCAACATGCTGATTGACGAGACGATCCGCCGCGTCAATGTCGAAAAGAGCCTCGGGCTGTCGCGCTAGGCATGCCCTAGCTCTTCGGCTCGCCCCCTCTTCCGGCGGCTTTGCGGCCGGATCGGAAGGCTTGAAGAAGAGGATGAGGTTCGCGAAGGCATAGGCGGTCACGACGAGGAAGATCATGCCCCAGGTCTGCTCGCCGTTATAGAGCTCCACCGCCGTCCATGCGGCACAGAACCCGACCAGAAGCAGCCGCCGCCAGAGCGGGCGGTAGAACGGGTGGTCTGGGTCGATGAACTTCATGAACGTCTCCTCGCGCCTTCAGCGCCTACATAGGCGGTTTTGCGGCGGGGGGAAACCGGCTTTTCAAGCGCTGAGCCGATCGAGGAAGGCGGCAAGCTCGGATGGCTCGATGCCGACGAGGTGTCCCTTCTGCGGATAGGCGCCAGAGCGCACGTCATCGGCATATTCGCGGAAGGCGGCGACGCGCTCCTGCTGGAGCCGATCATATTCGGCAGCGAAGTTGCGGTAGACCTTGGCATGGCGCGGATAATGGCCACGATTCTGCCCGAGCACGTCGTCCGCGAAGAGATATTGCGCGTCGCACCCCGTCCCCGCGCCCATGGACAGCATGACGAGCGCGGTCCTCGCGCTGATCGCCGCCGCGATTTCGCCGGGCACAACCTCGATCTCCGCCGCGAAGGCCCCCGCCTCTTCGAGCGCCTTGACCTGCCGGAAGATTTCCAGCGCGCTTTCCGCCGTCTTGCCGACCGCGCGGAACCCGCCCGTCCATGTCGCCTTGGAGGGAATGAGACCGACATGGCCACACACCGGAATGCCCTCCTCGCGCAGGCGCCGGACGGTGGAAAGGCCGGCGGCGCAATAGACCGCATCGCCTCCGGCCTTCATCGCCTGGAAGGCGCCGCGCAGGTAGTCGTCGGTCGTGACGAAATCACCGTATTCGAGGCCAGGGAAGGCGAAGACCGTCGGGGCCGCCTCACGGAAGGCCGGCCCCAGCAGGGCGGGCGGCACGGAAACGAGGTCGATGCTCGCCTGTTCGGCGGCTGCCGCCTCATCCAGCGTCACGACGCGCAGCATGGTGAGTTGGCGCTTGCCCTTCATGGCCTGGAGGTCGGCGACGGTCGGTCTCTTGGTCTTCACGTTGGTCTCCCTCAGGCAGCGAGCAGTTTCCTGAGCTTGGTTTCCGGTGCGGCGAGTTCCGCCGGATCTGGATGGATGCGGGCGGCGATCAGCATTTCGGCAAGGCGGATGTCGCGCGCGACCGCATTGCCCGGCCCGATGCCGCTTGCGGCGATCAGCTGCCCCGCGGCATCGAGATGGAAGAGGATGAATGTCCCCTCGCCCATGTCGCGCCGGACGGTTGTCGCCGCGCCATCGGCAAGGCCGGCGATCTGCAAGGTCATGTCGTACTGATCCGACCAGAACCACGGCACCGCCGCATGGATATCAGCACCGCCGAGCATGTTGGCCGCTGCGAGCGCTCCCTGTTCCTGCGCGTTGCGCCAGGATTCAAGGCGGATGCGGCGCTCGCCATAGAGCGACAGCGGATAGGAGGTGCAGTCTCCCGCGGCAAAGATATCCGGATCGGAGGTGCGCAGCATTCCATCGACGGCAATGCCGTTCTCGATGGCAAGGCCAGCCGCTTCCGCCAGTTCCGTGTTCGGCGCCGCGCCGATGCCGACGACGAGCAGGCTGGCAGCTACGACACGTCCGTCTTCAAGCGTAAGGCGCACTTCGCCCGGCCGTTCCTCGATGCGCGCGACCTTCGCGGCGCAGAGGATTTCCACGCCCTCGGCAGCGTGCCGGCGCGCGACGATGTCGGCAATCTCCGCCGGAATGCCACGACTGAGAACACGCGGCAGGCCCTCGATAAGCGTGACGGTCGCGCCGAGCTTGCGGGCGCTCGCGGCCAGCTCCAGCCCAATGAACCCTCCGCCCAGTATGGCAACATGGCTGCCGTCCATCAGATGCGCGCGAATACGGGCGGCATCGTCATGGCTGCGCAGCGCCGCGATGCGGCCGCCGTAGGTCGTGCCCGGCAGGGCACGCGGGCGGGCGCCGGTGGCAAGCAGCAGCTTGTCATAGGGAACGACCGTGCCGTCTCCCAGCGAGACACGCTTTGCGGCGCGATCGATCCCGCAGACCGAGCGGCCCAGCAGCAGGTCTATACCGGCTTCGACATAGCGCTGCGGTTCCGCGACGAATTTCGGGCCAGCGCCGGCAACCAGCGCCTCCTTGGAAAGCGGCGGACGCTCGTATGGCAGGTGGGGCTCACTGCCGATCAGGGTCAGCGTGCCGTCGAACCCCTTGTCGCGCAGCGCGAAGGCCGCGCGTGCGCCGCATTCGCCGGCGCCGACGATAACGAAATTCGCCATGACAGTTTCCTCTGGAGTATTTCCAGCCGAAGCGAAGTCGCTTCGGCGTCGATAATGCGACAAAACCCTAGAGCCCGATGAAGACCGTGCCGCCCTCGACCTTGACCGGATAGGTCCTGAGGTCGACGCAGACTGGTGCACCCTTGGCTTCACCGGACCTGTAGTCGAAGCGGCCGTTGTGCTTGGGACATTCGATGATGTGATCCATCACCAGCCCATCGCAAAGGTGGATCTTCTCGTGGGTGCAGAGCCCGTCCGTCGCATGGTAGGTGTCTTCCGGGCTGCGGTAGATCGCGAAGGTGCGGCCCGCATGGTCGAAGCGGATGACATCCTCCTCGTCGATCTCGTCCGCCGCGCAGACCTCGATCCAGTTGTCGCTCATGGTGTTTCCTCCGAGATGGGTTGTTATTCGGCGGCCGCAATCGCGGTCTCAGTGTGGAACTCTTCCTTGTAGGGGCGCGCCGTCTGCGGCAGTTCCCGCTTCAGGAAATAGTCCTCGTTGCGCAGCTGCCGCAGGAAGGCCGGGATCATTTCCCTGTAGCCGTGCCAGATGGACGGGTTCGGCGCCGGCAGATCGTGTCTGATCATGGCGTGCAGACGCGGCAGCGCGTGATAGGGCACCATCGGGAACATATGGTGCTCCACATGGTAGTTCATGTTCCAGTAGATGAAGCGGCTGACGGGGTTCATGTAGACCGTGCGGCTGTTGAGCCGATGGTCGACGACGTTGTCGGCAAGGCCGCCATGCTGGAGCAAGCCGGTCATCACATGATGCCAAGCGCCGTAGAGGCGCGGCAGGCCGATCAGCATGGCCGGAAGGATGGAGCCGAAGTAGAAACAGGCGGCGATGGTCGCGGCGTAGATGGCAAGCCAGATGCGGGCGATGCGGATTGCCTTCGGCTGTTCCATTTCGGGCACGAAGGTCTTTTCCGCCGCGCTCATCACGCCCGCCGCATTTCGCACCATATCGACGACGGCATGCCAGGCATCGAGCAGGCCGAAGAAATTGAGGACGAGCCGCAGGAGATCCGGCGGGCGCATGACGGCAATCTCCGGGTCGCGGCCGACGATGACCGTATCCGTGTGGTGGCGCGTGTGGCTCCAGCGCCAGGTCACCGGATTGCGCATGATCATGAAGCAAGCGATCTGGTAGAAGGCATTGTTCATCCACATTGTCTTGAACGCCGTGCCATGGCCGCATTCATGCCAGCGGCTGTCGGAGGCCGAGCCGTAGAGCACGCCGTAGACGAGGAAGAACGGCACGGCCCACCAGGTTCCCCAGAACCAAATGCCTGCGGCGGCGCAGACGAGCATGGTTCCCAGCCAGATCGTGGTGTCGCGGATGGCCTCCGCATCGCTGCGCTGCATCAGCGCCTTCATGTCCTTGCGCGGGATTTCGGTATGATACCATTCGGCCGCCGCCAGCCCGTTGGCAACGGCCGCCTCGGCATCGCGGCCAAGAAGGCTGTAGTCCCTCTTCGTCGGGTTCATCGCTCGTCTCCTCCACGCGGGGCGCATGCTCACCGACCCGCCTCATCTGATGGGCAAACGATACCGCCGCTTCTTGTGTCTCTCAATCCTGCCATGATAGAATGCATCAAATTACATCATTCATTATCATTCTTGCTTGATGGAAAGATTTCACGGAGGGGAACATGGCATCGAGACCCACCATCTCGGATCTCGCCAGGGCGGCCGGCGTCAGCGTGGCAACGGTCGACCGCGTGCTGAACGGCCGCCACAAGGTGCGCGAGGAGACGGCGCGTCGGGTCTATGAGGCCGCCAACGCCATCGGCTATCACGCCATCGGCCTCATCCGGCAGCGCGTCTTCGAGGACCTGCCGCAATACCGGCTGGGCCTCAGCTTCCAGCGCCCGGGCCAGGCCTTCTACCAGAATTTCGCGCGCGAGATCGAAATCGCCTGCAATGCCTGCACCACGGCGCGCATCGTGCCGCAGATCGAGTTCATCAATGCGCAGACACCGGCGGCGATGGCCGAGATGCTGCGCCAGCTCTCCGCGCGCAACCAGGCGCTCGCCGTCGTCGCGCCGGACTATCCGGCGACCACGACCCTGGTGGAAGACCTGAAGACCCGCGGCATCCCGCTGTTCTGCCTTCTCTCGGACTTCGCCATGGACGTGCGGCAGGGCTATATCGGCCTCAACAACATGAAGGTCGGGCGCACCGCCGCCTGGATGATCGCGCGCGGCGCAAGGCACCCCGGAAAGGTCGCGATCTTCGTCGGCAGCCACCGCTTTCACGGCCACGAGCTGCGCGAGATGGGCTTCCGCTCCTTCTTCCGCGAAAAGGGCCAGGGTTTCGAGGTGCTGGACACGCTGGTCAATCTCGACACCAGCGAGATCACCCACGAGGCGACGGCAAACCTTCTGGCGCAGCATCCCGATCTCGTCGGCCTCTATGTCGCCGGCGGCGGCATGGAGGGGGCAATTTCGGCGATCCGCGAGGAAGGCTATGCCGGCAAGGTGCAGCTCATCGTCAACGAACTGACCCCAGAATCGAAGGCCGGCCTTGCCGACGACGTCGTCACAATGGCCATCAGCACCCCCTTGCCCGCCCTCTGCCGTGAACTCGTCTCGCTGATGGTGACCGCCATCGAGAAGGGCGAGAACGCCGTGCCGGGCCAGACATTCCTGCCCTTCGACATCTTCCTGCCGGAGAATATCTGACGCCGCATGATGGTATTCCATCATGATGCTTTCTCAATCTTTCAGCGATGAATGCCGCGACAGCACCTTCGGCTTTGACGCCCGCCAAGCCTGTCCCGATCCTCGTGCGTGCATGCGAGGCCGCCCTGTCGATGGCCTCGAAGACCGGAGGATTCCATGCCCGCCCTGACTTTCGCCCTCAACCACATGACGGCGCCCGCCCTGACGCTCGACGCCTTCTTCGCCCTCGCAATCTCCCTCGGCATGACGGCGGTCGAAATCCGCAACGACCTCGACGGCAACGCCATCCTCGACGGCACGACGCCCGCCGAGGTGAAGGCGCTCACCGAACGCCATGGTGTCGCGATCATTTCAATCAACGCCCTCCAGCGCTTCAACGAATGGACGCCCGCCCGCGCGGCCGAGGCGGGAGAACTGATCGACTACGCCAGCGCCTGCGGCGCCCGCGCGCTGGTGCTCGTGCCGAAGAACGACGGCACCGGCCGGGCCGATGGCGAGCGACAGGCGAACCTCCGCGAGGCGCTGACCGCGCTGAAGCCCCTGCTCGATGCCGCCGGCATCATCGGCCTCGTCGAGCCGCTCGGCTTCGAGATCTGCTCGCTGCGCTCCAAGCGCGAAGCGGTGGAGGCGATCAAAGCCGTCGGAGGGGAACGGACATTCCGCCTTGTGCACGACACGTTCCACCATCACCTCGCCGGCGAACCGGATTTTTTTGCTGACCTCACCGGCCTCGTCCACATTTCTGGCGTCGAGGACCCCGCAGTCTCCGTTTCCGACATGCGGGACGGCCACCGCGTTCTCGTAGGCTCTGATGACCGGCTTGGAAATGTCAGCCAGATCAAGGCATTGCTTGCTACCGGTTATGCCGGCCCGCTGTCCTTCGAGCCCTTTTCGCCGGCCGTACATGATGTCGCGGACCCGAAAGCGGCGGTCGCCGAAAGCGTCGCTTTCCTGCGCGAACGCCTCTGAGAGCCACGGGTCGGCGGACATCACGCCGGCCCTTTTCCCCAGGTCGGCCGGTTTCCCCTCACCTCGAAATGGAACGGGCTTGACGTTACAGGCAGAAAATGGAATAAACATTCCGCAATATGAAATTCACGGTTTGTTTATTCTGTTTTGGCGCTGCCTCCCGGGAGGAGCAGGGCCCGTCATCCGGATCATTCTGCGGTGCCGCCGGACACCGCGCGAGGAGGAGAACGACAATGAAAAAAGTGATTGTGAGCGCGGCGCTTGCCGTGATGATGTCGACCGCCGCCCATGCCGAGACGATCGGCGTTTCCATGGCGAATTTCGACGACAACTTCCTGACGGTCCTGCGCAACGGCATGTCCGACTATGCCAAGACGCTCAGCGGCGTCGAGCTGCAGATCGAAGACAGCCAGGCCGATGTCGCCAAGCAGCAGAGCCAGGTCCAGAACTTCATCGCCGCCGGCGTCGATGCGATCATCGTCAACCCGGTCGATACCGATGCGACGACCGCGCTTTCCAAGCTTGCGGCCGATGCCGGCATTCCGCTCGTCTATGTCAACCGCGAGCCGGTAAACGTCAACGAACTGCCGGAAAAGCAGGCCTTCGTCGCCTCGAACGAGCAGGATTCCGGCACGCTCCAGACCAAGGAAGTCTGCCGTCTTCTCGGCGGCAAGGGCAAGGTCGTCGTCATGATGGGCGAACTTGCCAACCAGGCTGCGCGCATGCGCACCCAGGACGTCAAGGACGTCATCGCCACGGACGAGTGCAAGGGCCTCGAAATCGTCGAGGAACAGACCGCCAACTGGCAGCGCACGCAGGGCCAGGACCTCATGAACAACTGGCTCTCCGCCGGCATGGAATTCGACGCCATCATCGCCAACAACGATGAGATGGCGATCGGCGCGATCCAGGCGCTGAAGGCTGCGGGCCGTCCGATGGACAAGGTTGTGGTCGCCGGCATCGACGCCACCCAGGACGGCCTTGCCGCCATGGCCGCCGGCGAACTAGACGTGACGGTGTTCCAGGATGCCGCCGGCCAGGGCAAGGGCTCGGTCGACGCCGCCCTGAAGCTCGCCAAGGGCGAAAAGGTCGACTCGAAGGTCTACATTCCCTTCCAGCTCGTGACCCCCGCCAACATGGCCGACTTCCAGGCGAAGAACTGACCGGCACGCCGGTTCCTTGAAAGCAGACCATGAAGGACGCGCGCACCCGGCGTGCGCGCGTCCGCCCGTTTCAGGTTGCTCCGGGAGGGAGGGACGATGGTCAGTCCGACCACCATGGCCGCGGTTCGTGCCAGCGGCGCCATTCCGAATGCTGAATTCCTGCTGGCTGCCGAAGGTATCCGTAAGGAATTCCCCGGCGTCGTCGCACTCGACGACGTCCAGTTCAGACTGAAGCGCGGCACCGTGCACGCCCTGATGGGCGAGAACGGCGCTGGCAAATCCACGCTGATGAAGATTCTCGCCGGCATCTACACGCCGGACCAGGGCGACGTGCTGCTGAAGGGCCAGAAGATCCGGCTCAACTCGCCGCTCGACGCCCTCGAAAATGGCATCGCCATGATCCATCAGGAGCTCAACCTGATGCCCTTCATGACGGTCGCGGAAAACATCTGGATCCGCCGCGAACCGAAGACCCGCCTCGGCTTCGTCGATCACGGAGAGATGAACCGCAAGACCGCCGCGCTTTTCCAGCGCCTCAACATCGCCATGGACCCGGAAACGCAGGTGCGTGACCTGTCCGTCGCCAACCGCCAGATGGTCGAGATCGCCAAGGCCGTTTCCTACGAGAGCGACGTGCTCATCATGGACGAGCCGACTTCGGCGCTGACCGAACGTGAGGTCGACCACCTCTTCACGATCATCCGGGACCTGCGCGCGCAGGGCATCGGCATCGTCTACATCACCCACAAGATGAACGAGCTGTTCGAGATCGCCGACGAATTCTCGGTGTTCCGCGACGGCAAGTATATCGGCACGCACGCCTCCTCGGACGTCACGCGCGACGACATCATCCGCATGATGGTCGGCCGCGAGATCACCCAGATGTTCCCCAAGGAAGAGGTCCCGATCGGCGACGTCGTCCTGTCGGTGAAGGACCTCGGCCTCAAGGGCGTCTTCCGCGACGTTTCCTTCGAGGTGCGCGCCGGGGAAATCCTCGGCATCGCCGGTCTCGTCGGCTCGGGCCGCTCGAACGTCGCCGAAACGCTCTTCGGCGTGACGCCCGCGACTTCAGGCACCATCGCGATCAACGGCAAGAACCTTGTCATCGACAGCCCGAACACGGCGATCCGGCACCGCATGGCCTTCCTGACGGAAGACCGCAAGGACACCGGCTGCCTGCTGGTTCTCGATATCCTGGAAAACATGCAGATCGCCGTTCTGCAGGACAAGTTCGTCAAGAACGGCTTCGTCGCCGAGCGCGCGCTGACGGCGGCCTGCGAGGAAATGAGCCGCAAGCTGCGCGTGAAGACGCCGAACCTTGGCGAACGCATCGAAAACCTGTCGGGCGGCAACCAGCAGAAGGTGCTGATCAGCCGCTGGCTGCTCACCCATCCGCGCATCCTCATTCTCGACGAGCCGACCCGCGGCATCGATGTCGGCGCCAAGGCCGAGATCCACCGCTTCGTCACCGAACTCGCCCGCGACGGCGTCGCCGTCATCATGATCTCGTCGGAAATGCCCGAGGTGCTCGGCATGAGCGACCGCATCATGGTCATGCACGAGGGGCGCGTCACCGGCTTCCTCGATCGCGCGGACGCCACGCAGATCAAGGTGATGGAACTGGCTGCCCAGTAAGGATCACGGCCGTCCGCGGCCCAAGGGAGGTAATCATGAGCACGAATTCCGCAGCGCAGGCCCAGGTCGCCGCGCAGAAATCGGCCCGCCGGCTCCCGCCGGAACTCAACATCTTTCTCGTCCTCGTCGGCATCGCGCTGGTCTACGAGATCCTCGGCTGGATCTTCATCGGCCAGAGCTTCCTGATGAACCCGCAGCGCCTGACGATCATCATCCTGCAGGTCTCGGTCATCGGCATCATCGCCGTCGGCGTCACGCAGGTCATCATCACCGGAGGCATCGACCTGTCCTCCGGCTCGGTCGTCGGCATGACGGCGATGTTCACCGCCTCGCTCGCCCAGGCCTCCACCTGGCCGCGCGCGCTCTATCCTTCGCTGACCGATCTTCCCGTCATCGTGCCCATCGCGCTCGGCGTCGGCGTCGGCCTGCTCGCCGGCTTCATCAACGGCCAGCTCATCGCCAAAACGAAAATCCCGCCCTTCATCGCCACGCTCGGCATGATGGTGTCCGCCCGCGGCATTTCCAAATGGTACACGAAGGGCCAGCCGGTTTCGGGTCTCACGGATCAGTTCAACTTCATCGGCACCGGCATCTGGCCCGTGGTGATTTTCCTCGTCGTCGCCGTGATCTTCCACATCGCCTTGCGCTACACCCGCTACGGCAAGTTCACCTACGCCATCGGCGCCAATGTGCAGGCCGCCCGCGTCTCCGGCATCAATGTCGAGGCGCATCTGGTGAAGGTCTATGCCATCGCCGGCGCTCTTGCGGGCCTTGCCGGCGTCGTCACCGCCGCCAGAGCCCAGACCGCGCAGGCCGGCATGGGCGTGATGTACGAACTCGACGCCATCGCCGCGACCGTCATCGGCGGCACCTCGCTTGCCGGCGGCGTCGGGCGCATCACCGGCACGGTCATCGGCACCGTCATCCTCGGCGTCATGACCTCGGGCTTTACCTTCCTGCGCGTCGATGCTTTCTACCAGGAGATCGTCAAGGGCGTGATCATCGTCGCCGCCGTGGTCGTCGACGTCTACCGGCAGAAGAAGCGCAAGACGTAAGGTCACAAGCGCATAGGAGATTGCGAATAGGGAGTAACCAATAGCGAATAGTTATTATTCAGATCGCCAACTCTCTCTCATACCTAATCCCTATTCGCCACTCGCTATTCCCTATTCGCTCCCCACATACGAGGACAACATGACTGTAAGATTTGGTCTTCTCGGCGCCGGCCGCATCGGCAAGGTCCACGCCAAGGCCGTGACTGGCAACCCGGACGCCACGCTCGTCGCGGTCGCCGACGCCTTCCCGGCCGCCGCCGACGCCATTGCCAGACAATATGGCTGCGCGGTCCGCACCATCGAGGCCATCGAAGCCGCCGACGACATCGATGCTGTCGTGATCTGCACACCCACCGACACCCATGCCGATCTCATCGAGCGCTTCTCCCGCGCCGGCAAGGCGATCTTCTGCGAAAAGCCCGTCGATCTCGCCATCGACCGCGTGAAGGCCTGCATCCAGGTTGTGGACGAAACCAAGGGCAAGCTGATGGTCGGCTTCAACCGCCGCTTCGACCCGCATTTCATGGCCGTCCGCAAGGCGATCGACGACGGCCGCATCGGCGATGTCGAGATGGTGACCATCACCTCGCGCGATCCCGGCGCTCCACCGGTCGACTATATCAAGCGCTCCGGCGGCATCTTCCGCGACATGACGATCCATGACTTCGACATGGCGCGCTTCCTGCTCGGCGAAGAGGTCGTCTCGGTCTTCGCGACGGCGGCCGTGCTGGTCGATCCGGAAATCGGCAAGGCCGGCGACTACGACAGCGTTTCGGTCATTCTCCAGACGACGTCGGGCAGGCAGGCCGTCATCTCCAATTCCCGTCGCGCCAGCTATGGCTACGACCAGCGTATCGAGGTGCACGGCTCGAAGGGCATGGTCTCGGCGGAAAACCAGCGCCCCGTCTCCATCGAGGTCGCCAATGGCGACGGCTACACCCGTCCGCCGCTGCACGATTTCTTCATGACGCGCTACACAGAGGCCTATGCCAACGAGATTGCAAGCTTCATCGCGGCCATCGAAAAAGGCACGCCCCTGTCTCCTTCCGGCACCGACGGTCTCGCTGCGCTCGCGCTTGCCGATGCGGCTCTGAAGTCCGTGGAAGAAAAACGCCAGATCTCCGTCGCCTGACGGAGCCCTCCTCCCAAGGCCGACTGGCCGGGCGATTTCTGTCGCCCGGTCTTTTTATTCGCCGGCCGTCCGCGCCGCGATGATGTCGTGGTCCATTTCCGCCAGTGCCCGGTCGAGGTGACCCTCCAGCACCAGCGTCGCCTCCTCCGGCACGATGGAAATCGGCGGTGCGCCGAAGAGGCGAACCTGCTGGGATTGCGCCAACCCCTCTTCGAGGCCGCGCTGGAGAAGATCGAAATAACGGATGCCCGGGCCGGTAATGGCGATGGGCATGTTCTCGTAGAGGCTCGCCATGCGCGACAGCCCCTGCCCCAAGGCAAGGCCGGCCTGGCGGAAGGCATATTCCGACATGCGGTGTCCCTGCCGGGCGCGCAGCGCGATCTTGTCCATTTCGGCAAGCGGCACGAACTTGGCGGGGATCGTATCCGGCGGCACTTCGAAAGCCGTGCGCAGGATGCCGTAGAAACCGGCGGACGCCTCGATGCAGCCCTGCGAACCGCAGCGGCAGAGCTTCCCGTCCGACGAATTCAGCATATGCCCGAAATTCGGGGCAGTGACGGAGAGTTCGCCCGTACGGTCGAACCGTGCGATGCCGAGGCCGATGCTGTGGCCGAGCGACAGAGCGGCAACGGCCTGCAGGTTCTTCGCGCCTGCCTTCTCCATGCGCAGCGCCATGGCATGCGCGACAAGCAGCGTCTCGTTGCTGAGCAGGATTTTCGCCCGCCAGTGCGACTGCAGGAGCGCGGCGAAATCCACCTGTTGCGAACCGAAAACCGGCGACCAGACCAGCCGCGCGGAGACGGGATCGACAAGGCCCTTGCTGCTGATCGAGACGACCAGCACCTCCTCCCGCGCGATCCTGGAACGGCTGACCAGCCTTTCCAGCGCGGCAACGAAGGCATCCGCGAAGGGTTGCGTGGAGGTATCGGCATGGCTGCGCGGTTCCTCGAACCGGTCGAGCAGCGTGCCGCCGTAATCGGCGAGCGAATATTGCACGGCATCGGACGAGATGCGCACCGCGACGAGATAGCCGGCGCCGCGCCGCTGGCCGAAGATGACCCGCGGCCGGCCGCGCGCGGCGGACGCCTGCTGCTCGCGCCGCTCCAGCACCTCGGCCTTTTCCAGTTCCGCCGTGATCGCCGAGACCGTCGCCGAGGCAAGGCCGGTATGGTGGGAAATATCCGTGTGGGCGAGCGGCCCGTGCCGGCGCAGCGACGCAAGAACGAGCGCACTGTTCTGCTGACGCACAAGCTCGGTGCTCGACTTCACCAGCATCTTCCGTTTCCGCCCGCCTTCATATGCTGCAACACATGCCCCTCCCAAAGCATCTGTCACGCCGTCATTCAAGGGTTTTCTAAACCGTGTTGACAGCCCAAAAAAGTTCTGACATTTATTTTCTCGACTGTCGAGAAAAAAGTCCCGACACCGTCGGGAGGGGCATCGAGGCAGTGTTATCGTGGCCGGTCGTTGATTGGACGGGAGGTTCGTCCAGGCGGCCGGTGTTCACTTGGGAGGATATTATGAAGTCCGTTTTGAAGCTGATGGCAGGGGCTGCCATCATCGTTTCCCTGCATTCCGCCGCCGCGCACGCCAAGGACCTGGTGGTCGGCGTTTCCTGGTCGAACTTCCAGGAAGAGCGTTGGAAAACCGACGAGGCCGCCATCAAGGCAGCGCTCGAGGCCTCCGGCGACAAGTATATTTCCGCTGACGCCCAGTCTTCCGCCGCAAAGCAGCTGACGGATATCGAGTCGCTGATCGCCCAGGGCGCCAACGCCATCATCGTGCTGGCGCAGGATTCGGACGCCATTGGCCCGGCCATTGAAAAGGCTGCCGCCGAAGGCATTCCGGTCGTCGGCTACGACCGCCTGATCGAAAACCCCGCTGCCTTCTACATCACCTTCGACAACAAGGAAGTCGGCCGCATGCAGGCCCGCGAAGTGTTCAAGGTGAAGCCGGAAGGCAACTATGTCTTCATCAAGGGCTCCTCGTCCGACCCGAACGCCGATTTCCTCTTCGCAGGCCAGCAGGAAGTGCTGAAGGAAGCCATTGACGCCGGCAAGATCAAGAATGTCGGCGAAGCCTACACCGATGGCTGGAAGCCGGAAAACGCCCAGAAGAACATGGAACAGTTCCTGACGGCGAACGACAACAAGGTCGATGCGGTCGTCGCCTCGAACGACGGCACGGCCGGCGGTGCGATTGCCGCTCTGACGGCGCAGGGCCTTGCAGGCTCCGTTCCGGTCTCCGGCCAGGACGCCGACCACGCCGCGCTGAACCGCGTCGCGCTCGGCACCCAGACCGTCTCCGTCTGGAAGGACTCGCGTGAACTCGGCAAGCGCGCCGCGGAAATCGCGGCCTCGCTCGCCAGCGGCAAGACCATGGACGAAATCGAAGGCGTCACCACCTTCAACGGCGGCCCGAAGGGCACCGAGATGAAGTCGGTCTTCCTCGCACCGCTGCCGATCACCAAGGACAACCTGAACGTCGTCATCGACGCCGGCTGGATTTCCAAGGAAACGGCCTGCCAGGGCGTCGCCGCCGGTTCGGTCGCGGCCTGCAACTGAGCCGCCACCATCCGGGACTGACCTGACCATCGCCAGGCGCCGCAACGGCAACCGTTGCGGCGCTTGCGCAAGATGGGCAGCGGGCGGAGGATGAAGCGGCATTCAATCCTCGAAAAGCCCGGACGACACGATCAACAAAAGTGAGGGGGACGGCAAAGCGATGGCCGACATCACGAATACCGTACATGCCAATCGCGCGCGAACCGCGAGCGAGAATCCGGTGAAGCGCTTTTTCCGCGCGACCGAGATCGACACGCGCCTGCTCGGCATGGTCGGCGCGCTGCTGATCATCTGGGTCGGCTTCAACATCCTGTCCGGCGGCCTCTTCCTGACGCCGAGAAACCTCTGGAACCTCTCCGTCCAGACCGCCTCCGTCGCCGTCATGGCGACCGGCATGGTGCTCGTCATCGTCACGCGCAACATCGACCTGTCGGTCGGCTCGATCCTCGGCTTCATCGGCATGATCATGGGTGTGCTGCAGGCCGAACTGCTGCCGCAGCTTCTCGGCTTTAATCATCCGGCAATCTGGGTCGTCACCCTGCTTGCCGGCCTGCTGCTCGGCGCCGCCATCGGCGCGCTGCACGGCTCGATCATCGCCTTCCTCAACGTGCCGTCCTTCATCGTCACGCTCGGCGGCCTGCTGATCTGGCGCGGCGCCACCTGGTTCGTCACGAGCGGACGCACCGTCGCCCCCATGGACGCCACCTTCCGCCTGATGGGCGGCGGCACCGAAGGCTCGATCGGTGCTACGGCGAGCTGGATCGTCGGCGTGCTTGCCTGCATCGCCATCGTCGCGACGATCGCCAACTCCCGCAAGCAGCGCAAGCGCTTCGGCTTCCCGCTGCGTCCCATGTGGGCCGAATATTTCCTTGTCGCCATCGGCTGCGCGCTGGTGCTCGGCGCCATCGCCGTCGTCAACAGCTATCCCTGGCCGGTCGCCATCGCTCGCAAGTTCGCAGACGCCAACGGCATCGCCTGGCCGGAAGGCGGCCTGTTCATTCCGCACGGCATCGCCATCCCCGTGCTGATCGCCATCGTCGTCGGCATCGTCATGACCTTCATTTCGACGCGCCTGCGCTTCGGCCGCTACGTCTTCGCGCTCGGCGGCAACCCGGAAGCCGCGGAACTCGCCGGCATCAAGACCCGCTGGGTCACGGTCAAGATCTTCGCGCTGATGGGCATGCTCTGCGCCATCGCCGCCGCCATCTCCACCGCCCGCCTCAACGCCGCGACCAATGCGCAGGGTGAGCTCGACGAGCTCTACACCATCGCCGCCGCCGTCATCGGCGGCACCTCGCTCGCCGGCGGCATGGGCACCATTGCGGGCGCCATGCTTGGCGCCCTCGTCATGCAATCGCTGCAATCGGGCATGGTGCTGGTCGGCATCGACACGCCGTTCCAGCGCATCGTGGTCGGGATGGTCCTCGTCGTCGCCGTCTGGCTCGACACGATCTATCGCGCCCGCGCCAAGTAAGAGGAGCCCATCCAATGACGGACACCCGTACGCCCCTCGTGGAGCTGAAGAACATCTCCATATCCTTCGGCGGCATCCACGCCGTGGACAATGCCTCGGTCGATCTCTATCCCGGCGAGGTCGTCGCCCTGCTCGGCCACAACGGCGCCGGCAAGTCGACCCTGATCAAGATCCTCTCCGGCGCCTACAAGCGCGATGCCGGTGAAATCCTGATCAATGGCGAGCCCGCCGACATCGGCAACCCGCGCGATGCCAAGAAATACGGCATCGAGACGATCTACCAGACGCTCGCCGTCGCCGACAATGTCGACGCCGCCGCCAACCTCTATCTCGGCCGTGAGCTGCGCACCCCCTGGGGCACGCTCGACGACGTGGCGATGGAGGCCAAGACCCGCGAGGTCATGGGCCGCCTCAATCCCAACTTCCAGCGCTTCAAGGAGCCGGTGAAGGCGCTTTCCGGCGGCCAGCGCCAGTCGGTGGCGATCGCGAGAGCCATCCTCTTCAACGCCCGCATCCTCATCATGGACGAACCGACAGCCGCGCTCGGCCCGCAGGAGACCGCCCAGGTCGGCGAACTGATCAAGCAGTTGAAGAAGGAAGGCATCGGCATCTTCCTGATCAGCCACGACATCCACGACGTCTTCGACCTTGCCGACCGCGTCTCGGTGATGAAGAACGGCCAGGTCGTCGGCCACGCCCGCACGGAGGATGTCACCAAGGACGAGGTGCTCGGCATGATCATCCTCGGCAAGGTCCCCGAAAAAGCCATCCCCGGCCCCGGCGCCATGCAGACGGCCTGACCGGCCAGACCAGACACGAAAAGCCGCCGGCCCACCCCGGCGGCTTTATACTTTCGGGGACACCCCACCAACAAACCACCCAAGAGATTGCCCACCCCCGCAATTTCCCGATTGAAGCCCGCCCCCAGCTAGGCTAAGAACCCCTCATCGGACAGGCGAGTCATTGCCCTGGATGCACCCGTAGCTCAGCTGGATAGAGTGTTGGATTCCGATTCCAAAGGTCGCAGGTTCGAATCCTGCCGGGTGCGCCACCGAACTGCTTGAAATCATTGATTTATCAGTTTTATCTTGTCCTCACTCGGGCTGGAAATAAGCTAGCTCAGTCCTAGCCCAGTAGCCCATGCGATTGGGAATTCGTCAATGATTTCAAGGTAGCTTTTCTGGGCTTGGACACGTCGCTAGCGCAGTTTCAGCGCAGCGCACCGACCATAGCAACTCGAAAGGTGCCCCACGTTATGCTGCAAAGCCCGGCCTCAATGAAGAAGACCCCGTTCGCGCTTTTCCAACGAGAAGGAACGCGGAACTGGTCAATGCGATATTCGCTCGGCGGCAAGCAATACAAAAAGACCCTCGGAACCGCGAACGAGGAAGAGGCCCTGCAACGGGCCTACGAAATCTGGCACGAGCAGAGCTTTCGCAACAGGCAGGGCCTTTCCCTGGATAGCCGCTCCTTTGTCGAGGTGGCGGAAGAGTTCATAGAAAAAGTCGTCGCAGAGGCCGAGCGCGACGAACGCAGCAAATATCACCCGATTTATTGGCCGCCGATCATTCGACGTTTTCCCGTCGGCTACTTCGGGGACCGCGCCATTGAGACGATCACCACCGCCGACATCGAACGATATCTGGAATGGCGTAAGACCTATTGGACGGCCGGCCCCGGCATTCACATTCAGAAAATCCGATGCGAACGCGAAGATGGCAGGGTCTTCATTCGCCCTGCACCGCGGAAGGTCGCAGCCTTGAGCACGGTCAAGGGCGAGATGGTCATCATCCGCGAGCTATTTGAGCAGGCGGCGAAATGGGGCTATTGCAAGCCGATCATAATCCCGGCCGTCAGAGCGAAAAAGAAACCCGACACGCGCCGTCCCGGGTTCGCGCCCGAGGAATACGAGCGTCTGCTCGGTAAGAGCTTGGAGCGGATCAGCGAGCCTCAGCAATCGGTGAGGCTCATCAAGGCGAAAGACGGTCGGGTCTGGACGCAAAGCACGCTTACCAGCCGCGTGCGCTCAGATCGCGTTCGTCTGCACGCCTATATAGAGTTCATGGCTAGTTCGGGCCTGCGCCCCACTGAGGCAAAAAACCTCAAATGGAGCAACATCCTACGCTACCGCGATACGAAAGACCTTCCCCTCTTCCAACAGGATGCCCGGCTACAGGTCCACGGAAAAAGCAAGCATGGCGATGCCGTACCAATGCATGGTGCGATCCAGGCGCTTCATATGTTGTGGAACGTCTTCGTTAGCGAGGTCGGCCGGGAGCCCACCAATGACGATCCTGTCTTTGCGGATGCAAGCGGCAAGCCCATCCTATCGTTCCAGCGCGGCTTGAACGCCCTGCTCAAAGCGGCCGATTTGGAATACGATAGCCGAGGCGTCAAGCGAACTGCCTATTCATTCCGGCACTTCTACATCTCGCAGATGCTTGCGAACAATGTCTCGATCCACCACGTCGCCCGCAACACCCGCACTTCGATTTCGATGATCGACAAGCACTACGCTCAGGTCAACACCGAGCAGATCAAGGACTTCCTCCGCCCCGGCGAAGAGGACTTCATGAAGGAGCCGAAGCTGCTGGACGACGAGACCTATGATGAAATCGCCCTACTCGAGAAACGCCTGGCCGAGTTGAAAGATGGTGCGGCTGGCGAACGCACCGCCGAGAAACTGTCGCGGAAATATTCCGCGCGACAGTAATCTGTCGTCGCTTCGTCGGTACAGCAACGCAGGCTCGGCATGATTGTCGCTACACGCTCAGGCTAAGACGTCCTCCGTGTTTTCGTCACTCCCCCCAAGGTTCGACGCTGGCGTTTGATCTGCACCCTGCAAAGGCCATATTTCGCAGGCCAGCGACGCCATCGCCCTCCCACGCTCTTCGATTTCAGGCTCGGTCCATACAGCTTTCTTCACGAAATCACGCGTCATCATGAGAACAGACTGGTCGTCGAATTCCTTTCGCTTGATATCAAACGCGTCATTGCTGACGTGACTATTGAACGACGGGGTAACGAGCGTGAGATTTCCAATCGTGTCTTTTAAGCGATTGCGCCTGACTATTTGACCAGAGGCACTCTCATCCTCAAGCGATGAGTATAGCGCTTGGCTGAAATCCCAATCAGACGGAACCAAACCATCCATCAGGGGCCAGTGAGTGCGCCATACGTTCGGCATAATGTGCTCGACCGACAGCCCATCAGGTAATTCTTGGGTCTCTTGGAATTTGCCGCGTTTTCTTTGTTCTACCGCAGAAAGTAACGCTCTGGTCTTTGCTGGACCAAGGGTTCGATAAATCGGGGCACTGGTGAGCAAGCGGCGGAACTCGTCGTCCTTCGGAAAGCGCCCGCTGTCTGATTTTTGGTCCAGAAAGAACCTTCGAAATGCTGATAGCGTCCAACCAACCTTATCGACATACGCGATCGCTGAAAGAAACAGATTATTATAGTTCTTATTTGTAAGACCGCAGACAGCCCGGCGCACGATGAAAGACAGAAGGAATTCAAGGGCCTGCTGCTTTTCCTCAGCAGATAGCTCTCCAGAGGCCCAAAGGCGGATTACCAGCGGATTGGCTGTCGTAACATCCCATAGGCGCAAGCGGCGAGAAAACTCGCTCAAATCAGACCTTGTTTCCCGCTCGATGAATTCGCGGTAGATCGCCCCGTAGGCCTTAAGGTCTAAAATCTCTTCCTCAACCGTGGAATAGCGGGGCTTCACGCTGTCTTTGGGCGGACGCAGGAATGCTTTGTACTCCGAAAAGAGCTTCGAAATGGTGATGTCACTGGCGATTTTCCCGGCAATGAAATTGGCGAGAAAAAATTCGATGCGTTGTTTTTTGTAGCGGCCTTGCTTCTCAGGCACTGACCAGAACGGATCGTCGAATGGCCCCCAATGAGCTGAAAAAAGCTTTTCGGCTTTCGTCGGGCCAATATTCGCATCTGCACGCTGAAATATGTTGTTGCGGATCAGGTCTGCCGCCAACAGCGGTTCTCCACGATCATTGAGCGTTTCAAAAATCACCTGCGCGTCGTCGCCTTCATCGAGAACGATTTCCACGACCTTGAATTCCTCAAGGAGAGCTTGCCAAATAGCGTCCAGTTTAAGCTCGTGGGGAATTTCGTCATCGTCCCCTTCAATCCCCTGAACACCGTCGGGAACCTCTTCCATATCCGAATGAAGATCGTTCGTTTCGACCGAATGTCGAATTCGGTCGTAAAAATAACCGTAGGCGCCGAGGAGGTTCGGAACATAGTTGTACTCGGCAATCTGGTCTCTTTCCCAGTTCTTATACCAATAGTCTCCATGTTTTTTTCGGAGTACGGCGCGATCCTCGGAGGATACGATATCGATAAAAATCTCCCTATCCGCTTGTGTCGGCCAGACTTTATAAACCTCGACATCCGCCTGCTCCATGAGCTGGGGATCGCTATTCATGACGAAGCGCTGAATATTATGCGCGGCTGTCGAGTATCCGATCTTTTGTGCGTAGTGGCGCGCGGCTGTCAGGAACATCTGAAACGTCGTCAAACGCTGTTGCCCGTCCACCACCTGAAACGATGGAACTTGCTTCACGCTCGGCTTAGCGCGGCTCTCCAGAACAACGGCTCCCATAAAGTGCGAGAAGCGCCGTTCTCTTCCGCCAAGGCGCTCGATTGCCTTGGTCCGGATATCTTGCCAGAAGGGTTCCCATTGCTTGTTTTTTGTCCAAACGTAGCGGCGCTGATAGATTGGAACGCAGTACCGATTGCGATTTTGCAGGAGTGTACCAATTTCGACAGGACCAGCTTTCATTTCAAGCACCATGATTGCGTGTTTATCTCAAAGTCGAGCCGGCAACCCACACAATCCTTCGTCATGAGCATGTAACCTTGCCGAACATTGGTGGCCATGAAACCTGATTGTTCGCGGATAGACAATGACGCAGAGTTGTAATCCGCTCAAAAAATCGCGCCGCTGTTTTCAGCAACGAAGCACTGCCGTTAAACCATCGGGCATCGCGATGGCCGACCGCATCTCAAATTAATCGGACGTGGGATATAGATTACAACAGCGCCGATATTTCACGCTACAAATGCCTGGAACCGCCTACTGATCTGGCCTTCTTTTAAGCTGTAGGTGATCACGCCATTCGCCACGATCAAGGTCGTGGAACAATCGCCGCTGTCGAAGCTCATTTCCGTGATGATTTCCCTCACAGCAGCATGAGCCTCTGAGCGGAGTTCGTAGCGGTCTACGTCATCGGCTTGCTCCCATTGGTCTCGCAGCCTGCCGATGCGGCCGCACGTCTCCGAAGGCTTTTCGTGCCGAATTGACCGGCGCTGGCGTTCTGCCTGTTGGTGCCGTAACTCGGCTTCTACAAGCTGACGCTCGGCCTGCCGGGCCTTGAGCAACGCCACGATGGCATCCAGTGGCTTGCTGTCTTCTTCGACAGACTGTGCCAGACGCTGCTCCTTTCTACGAAGCTCTTCCAGTTGCAGCGCCAGACAGGCAATTATCTCATCAAGCTCCCGCACGGTGTCATCGAGCGGTACCGTTTGCAGCGTCTCCGCGAGATTAAGTTCCTTGACCTGATCAAGGATAGCCGCCTCTAACGGCTCGTAGCGGAAATGCCGGTTGCCATCGGCGCAACGATGGCCCCGCACATAGTTCGCGCAAACCAGATAGCGGCCGTTTTCATTCCCCTTGACCCGGCTCATCTTCATCGTCATCGGCCCTCCGCAATGGGCGCAATGGCAAAGCCCGGTGAAGAGATTGGCGAAGGCGCTGCCCTTGCGCCCGGGTTTCCCCGGATTGCTGCGCATCGCCTGCACGCGGAGAAAGAGATCCTTGTCGATGGCAGCGGGGAAATAGTCTGTGATGGGATCGCCATCCGGCACGCGCTTGCCATCAACAATCCTGTGCGGTTGGAACGTACCTATGACATCTTGACGAATTAGCAGCGCCTTGATGACGCTTTGATACCAGCCGTCCTTGCTCTTGAAGGCTGGGACGCCATCAGCGTTGAGCTTGCGCGCAATCACCGTCGCACCGAGGCCACGCGTGGCCATCTCATAGATCGTCTTCACCGTTTCGGCGTGGTGGTTCAGCGTGAACTCGTAGCGGCTCGTATCGATCCGCTTGGCATCAATCCACGCGGGCGTGATGCTGGTGATATGGCCCTTGCCTTCGCGTGCCAGTTCCCGCTTGCGTTTCGCGACCGCGCTGATGCGCTCGCTCTTCGTCTGGCTCTCTTCATGGCCCCGCGACATGACCGCCAAGCCGATGATGAGCTTGGTCCAATCCCCGTTGAGGCGGTCGCGGCTGTAAACCTGCTGGTCCTCGCCCAGCGTCACGATGACGATGCCGGCATTGATGATCGCCATGAACAGCGTCAGCGCATCCGGCACGGCCTCGCGCGACAGCCGGTCGAGGCTTTCGATCAGCAGATAGCTGCCTTTCGGGATTTGCCCGCTCTCGACCATCGCCAGGAACCGGCCGAGCGCGCCGGTCTTGAAGTTCCTCCCCTTCCACGCGCTGACGCCCAGATCCTGCAAGCTATCGTCCAGAAGCAGAGACTGTTCGTCCGCAAACGCCTTCGACCGCTCAAGCTGCCGGCGCAGGCTATCGCCGCGAAGCTGCTTGCGGGTGCTCATACGGACGTAGGAGTAAGCCCGGATAGGAAAGGTGCTGCTGTTGCTGTCTTCGGTGCCCATGACGGCCTCCTCATGTTGCGATCCGCTAACATGGGGCTATCGGGCGGGCGAGCATGAGGGAGCGCGGGGTGCAAATGGCTGCACCGGCGTAAGACTGCGGCTAGCGGAAAGGAGGTGTCGGGATCGGAAGAAAGCCGACGCAAATCACCACAGCTCTCAGCAACGGTTGTGACGCCTCAATGGTTAATGAAGCGTTAACCTGAGTTGAGTGCATTGCAACTTGAGCGGACGCTGGTTCGGCTGACGGGAAGCATCACCGCAGGCTTCACGCATGACCAGCATTCTGACGAACACCTCCGCAATGGCCGCGCTGCAAAGCCTGCGCATGATCGGCAGCAGCATGGCCGAGACACAGCGACAGGTCAGTTCCGGGCTACGTGTGCAGGTCGCAGCTGACAATGCGGCTTATTGGTCAATCTCAACGACGATGCGCTCCGACAACATGGCGCTTGCCGCTGTCTCGGATGCACTCGGGCTTGGTGCTGCAAAGATCGATGTCGCTTACATTGGTCTCGATGCGACCATAGACGTGCTCGGAGAGTTTCGAGCAAAGCTCGTTGCCGCCAAGGAAGACGGCGTGGACAAAGCGAAGATCCAGACCGAGCTTGACCAGTTCAAGGAGCAGTTCGTCTCCATCGCCACATCGGGCAGCTTCAACGGCGTCAACTGGCTCAACACGGATGCTCCGCAGGACCTCAACGAACTATCCGGGTTGCCGACCAGCATCACCTCGTCCTTCATTCGCTCCGCTGGCGGCAATGTGCATGTCGGCAGCACGGAAATCGATATGGCCGACCTCAGCCTATTCAATGTCGGCGGCGGTGGGGCCTTGCAGAAGGATATTCGTTCGCTTGGCGACATTGGCGGGTTTCGCGGAGCAAACACCAACCAGCAGAGCAGCCGAGCGCAAAGCTACTATGCTTTCTCCGGCCCCTTCACCCTCGGAGCCGCTGACACGATCACGCTGGACGTCATCGTCGATGACAGCCCGCTCGCTCCCGGCGTCAGCCATACGCTGGTGATTGACCGGGCGGCTGTCGATGCCGCACTCGGCACCAGCGATGGTATGGTGACAACTGCGCAAGACTATGGTGCCATTCTCGATCATGTATTCACTGCCAATACCGTCCCGGCTTCTGCTGGATGGGCTGGCGGCAACACCCTGGTTATCTCAAGCGCGGAAACGACGGGATTGCCAGGATCGAGCATCGAGATTACCGGCGTCACGTCGACCTTCGGTTCGGGCAACTTCGGTGCGGGTCTGGAAGACACACCGCTTTCCGAACTCAACAACCAATATCCGCAATGGAGCTTCAGCTTCAGCGGGCCGTTCACGATCTATCGCGACATCGAATTCAGCTTTGACATTCAGGTGGGCAGCGATCCGGTGACGACGATCACCGTCACGCGCAACATGGTCGATCTCGTAATGGGAACGACTGATGGCAGAATACCGTCTGAGGGGGCATTTGCGGCCCTGCTGGACTACGCTCTGGAGGGGCACGGCCTGGATGCCACACCGATATCAGGCGGCATCGTCTTCGACATCGACAAGACGCTGTATCCGAACGCAGGCAGCCGAGCCTATATGCGGATCGGCAATGTCACCGACAATCTCGGCCCCGCGCCGGATTTCGATATTCTAGACGTCGATATCACCGATCCCGCGAACGATCTCGACAACTATCTATTCGGCGTCGATGCCATGTTGGAGAAGGTAATATCAGGCGCAAGTGCGCTTGGCGCGGTGAAGACGCGCATCGATATGCAGAGCGAGTTCGCGCAGGTCCTGATGGCAACCATCGACAAGGGCATTGGCCGGCTTGTCGATGCCGACATGAACGAAGCTTCGACCCGGCTCAAGGCGCTCCAGACGCAGGAACAGCTAGCGCTTCAGTCGCTGCAGATCGCCAACAGCAGCGCTGAGAATATTATGCAGCTATTTCGATGATCGTGGCGTGCACACTCGTTAAGAGGGGTGGAAATCCGCAAAGTCCGTATCAGGCCATTGACGGCGATAATTTTTTCGAGCACAAATGAGGTCGAAAAAATTATCGAGGGTCACATGGTCGCCACCCATCTTTACGTCAACGAAATTGAAATCAACACGCGCCTTTCGGCATTCGATGCCACCCGCGAGGAGTTGATCAACGTCGTTAGGGAGGTCGTTGGTGCTCGTGCAGACGCCGTTGATGATGACCCGATAACGGCCGCTGGTCTGTTTGCCTACATTCATGGCACTCGCAACACTCGTGCTCTCTTCCGTTCCAAAGGCTGGCGGCATGAGCGGAGAGAAAACATCGAAGCGGTTCGACACCCCGATCGTAATCTCAAGGTGATCTATCAGAGCGTTGATGTGGCATGTGACGAGAAGCATGTGCCGCAGGCAATTTCCGGGAAAGGCAGTGGGGCAGAGCGGGCCATTGATCAGGCTCAAGGGAGCCTTTTTGCTGACGGTGAGCTTGACGCGGTGACATTCAAGCCTGTAACGGCTCCGCCGTCCGGCGTTTGGTTTCTCTGCGTGTCCGTCAATGGTGAAGATGTGTGTGCAGAGCTTTCAAAAGCTGCTGGGGTTTCGAACGGAAATTTCCGGCAGTTTGAAGAACGTATTTTTATCATCCGCAAGGGTGAGTGGGAAAATGTTCGTGTGAAGGGAGACATTGAGCCGGACGGTGTTGAGTTCGAACCCGTAATCCGCCGCAAGTAGGAAAATGTTCAATTTCACAAGGTTGGAACTTGCAAGACAGCGACGGCGAGTGACAGCGAAGGCGTTGGCAGAGTTGGCTGGCATCGCACCTGTCACGTTGTCTCGCATCGTCAATGCTCAGCAAACGCCTGACGACAGCACCGTAGATGCCTTAGCGAGAGCGTTGAAATATCCCCGTGACTTCTTCTTTCTCGATGACGTGAACGCCATCGATGTTCAGGCCGCTAGTTTTCGTAGCTTGACATCAATGAGCGCGAGGGAGCGGGATGCCGCGCTTTCGGCGGGTGTATTGGCTTTTGCTGTATTAGAATGGGTCAAGCAAAGATACGATCTGCCCCCCATCGATCTCATCGATCTCAGCCATGAGCGAGATCCCAGCAAAGCTGCACGTCTTTTAAGGCAGCACTGGGCGATAGGTGAGAAGCCCATTAGCAATATGATTAAGTTGCTTGAGACCAAAGGTATCAGGGTGTTCTCGCTCGCCGAGGAAACAAAGAAGGTTGATGCGTTCTCTTGCTGGCGGGACACCGAAGCATTCGTGTTCTTGAACACATTCAAATCGGCGGAACGAAGCCGCTTTGACGCCGCCCATGAGCTTGGGCATCTCGTAATGCACAAGCATGGAGGCCCACAGGGGCGTGAAGCTGAAAATGAGGCGAACGCCTTTGCATCAGCCTTTCTTATGCCTCATGACGACTTGGTGTCTCATGTTCCCTATGTCAGCAGTGTGGAGCAGATAATAAGGGCTAAGAAACGATGGGGCGTTGCTGCGGTGGCCCTTGCTTATCGCCTGAATAAACTTGGACGATTGACAGAGTGGCAATACGTGCAAATCAATCGCCGTTATCGTTCAACCGAGCCCGATGGTTTACCTCATGAAAAGTCTGCTGTTTGGGAAATGGTGCTCAAGGATCTCTGGAAACAAGGCGTGTCAAAAAATCATATAGCGCGTGATCTTTTCATACCGCCAGAGGAGATTGAGGATTTGTTATTCGGCCTAACGGTTGATCCATCGCCGCCTTTGCGAAACGAGAGCAAAGAGCGATTGCGCTTACTTTAGGCGCGCGCCGTTCGCGAACTTTTCGCTCGCCCTTTTGGCAAACGGCAGTATCCGGGAAACACGTTCAACGGTTTCGGAAAGGATCACAGCATGTCTCACCTTAAGGCTCTCAAGCTCACCTCCGCAGTCCCGGTTCGCGCGACCGTCGATCCGGTGCTGCGTTCGCGGGAAAAGATGATCTCGGCGCTCGCCGAGCAGAAGCAGATGGCCGAGGCGAAGATCGCCGGTCAGGCGTTCACCCCCACGCATATCGTGCGCAGGAAGAATGCCGAGGGGGTCCGCGTCGAGGTCGAAACTCCCAAGCGCATGCGTCAGGGCTGGTTCACCGACGGCAACGGCAAGGTGTTCTTCGCGATCCGCTATGCCGGAAAAGCCATCGAATTCGCCAAGGACAAGAATGCCATCGAGGCCGGCGAACTTTCCGCACTGCCGAAGGTCATCGACACGCTCGTTGAAGCTGTTCGGGCCGGCGAACTCGACGCGCCACTGACCGCTGCTGCCGCCGAGCGCGGACAGATGCTGCGCAAGCCGAAGTAAACCGCGTACTTTTCGCAGGACAAGCATCCGTAGGCCATAGGATCATGAATGATCCTATGGCCTTCGTGCGTTCCGGCAGGGCCGGAACGCTGTCAAAGAGCGCCACGGACGCACGCTTGGGTCTCCGCGCTGCCCGCATGCATATTTGCGCTTCGCCGCGCTCGTTGACGCCCCTGTGCGTCTGCGCGATGCGCATTGACACCGGACGCAACGTCGGTCAGCGCATATCCGGCCGATGCCCCGCCGACAGCACTCTTCACTCGACCTTTGCGCCATCTGGAACTTTGTTCCCGCCGAGACCGAAGCGGGGACCGAATGCACAGCCAGCAATACGACAGCGATCACGGCAATCGCGAACGGGTCAAGCAAGCGCAAAGCGATCTCGCCATGCTGTTCATGACTGACCTGCACGTGGGATCGGAACGGCTTTACAAGATCAAGCGCAAGGGCACATCGCTGAACCTGCGATACGAGATTGACGGCGAGTTTTTCCATCGAAGCTATCTGTCGGCGTTGTCGTGGCGGGCAATTCTGCTGTTCGCCCTGACCGCGGACAAATCCCTCACTGTTCACGAGATGGACGAGCCGGGCCGTTATCGGCGGCTGTTTCCGAACACCCTGCTGCGTCGTCTGCATTGGCACGCGCGACAGAACGCGAATTTCTCGCCGGTCGCGAGGCTCTATGATCCGAATGGCGATGTCGTCATATTGCTGACCCGCAGCCGGCTGTGCGGGCATGCCGTCGATGCCCTGCATAACCTCACCGACGGCGGGCCGGTGTTTCAGCCTTTGTGGATTTCTGACATCATGGCGTTGCGCCCGATGCTCGGCATCGATCTCGTTCGCGACGAAACATTCTCGGCTTCCATGCCGATCAGCGCATATCTGGAAGCTGCCGCGATGACCGGCAGGATTGTCGAAGAGCCAGAGCTTGCCGTCTTGCGGATGACCGGCTGTGTGTTGCCGCTCGCAGCGCCGCCCCCATCGAAAGCGGTCCGAAGCGTTTTTGATCAGGCTTGCCGGGAAAATTCAGCCTGGAATGCGCTACCCGTTCAGTCGATCTATGACGACTATTTCTTTTCGCAGACAGCACCGCGTGATTTGGCTGACAGCCGAACGGTATAGGCGGCATTTTTGTGCATGAGAGAGGCCGCGGTCGGGGGCAACCGCGGAGCCCGTTATCAATCGGGAAGTGCAAGCTTGAACACCGTGGCTGCATCCTTACCTTGCCTATCATCAGCAAACATCGCAGCGAACCAGTGGTTCGCGTCGAAGCTGCCATCTATAGAACAGCGGAGATAAACCCCGTTGGGCGATGTCAGCTTCCAATCACTCAATACTTGATCTGGAAGGAGCCCGACATCGTCCGCATGATGCAGGAACGTCCAGCAACTTGGATACTCTACGGCGAATTCGGAAAGCTCCTGGATGAGGTTATCCAGATCAAGACCGTCGTCAAGCGGCCAGTTTTCGTGGGCGTGGTGCCAACGCGACACCACACCCGCCCGGTGAATTTCCAAGGTTATCGTCAAAACGCTCCAATCGCCCGTTGTTTCCAAGTCGCGGAGTAGATCGTCCCACCTTGCAGGTTTGAGGGGCATGGCAATTACTCTCTCGCCTTGCTGGCGAGATAAGCCGCGAACTCACTTCGATAGTTCGCAAGCACACTATCGTCCTCGTTGCGCATGTAGGCGTCATGCGGCGCAATATCACCAGCCTTCGCAGCCGCGTAGATGGGGTTCTTATCAAGCCAATCATCTGGAACCATCTGGTCAAGCTTCATCTGAAGCACGACCATCCGGCAGCGGACTTCGTTGATTTCCTCGGCCAATGGCCCGTACATTTCAGCCCACTCGGTTTGGTAACGATAAATCGCAGTCTCGGCATCAGCCAATACGTCGCTAAGCATGGAATTGCTCCTTCAAGCTCTGATATTCATCTGGGGAAGGATCCGGGGCCTATTTGACCCCGGATTTGTCGTGTTTCACGACAACTTGGCGTCTTCAGCCGGATTGCTCCCTACGGCCCGCATCCTGCGGAGAACAACCAGCTCCTCAAGGCGCTGGAACATCTGCCGATAGCTCAGCCCTCGGATGTAGGCATAATCGGCACCTAACACCTGCAAGAGCTTTTCGTCGGAAATGGCATCGCCTTCGGCCGCCAAAATCGTCTGCGCCAGCGGCAGAAGCTCACTAGGCATCGGCCACGGGCAGTGGACGAGTTTGCAACGGTCGCGAATGGGTCCGGCCAACTTCTCAAGATGATTGGTCGTCAGGATGAACAGCGTATACGGCATCAACCTGTCGATTTCGGCCTTGAGGGCATTTTGCGCCGAACCGGAAAAGCCATCCGCTTCATCGATGATGATGATGCTCAACTGCTTCTCGTTGAACTTCGTCACCGATGCGAATGTCGCGATTTTCTCGCGTACGGTGTCGATGGAGTTCTCCATGCTGCCGTTGATAAAAAGGATATCGTGCTGCGACACGTCTGCGCAGAGATTTTCGGCAAGTATCCGCGCGAAAGCGGTCTTTCCGGTTCCAGCCGGCCCATAAAGCAGGAGTGGCCGGGTGTTGTTGCCACCGACGTAGCTTATTGCGGCAAGCTTTTGATCGAAGTGGCGGAAGTCGGACAGCACTTTCGGTCCGTAGGTGACGGCATAATTCATCGTAATCTCCATGTTCGGGAATTGTGGGGTGGCTCTATGTGCCACCCCGGTAAGGTCAACCTTGTACGGCGTCTTCCATCGCAGCCTTGAGGCCGGTTGCCGCCACACCGTTGACGGCAACGGACAGGGTCTTGCTTTCGCTTTCCGGTACCTCGGCGTCTTCGCTCTCGCTGGTCTTCGCGATGGCAGCGAAAACAGCGTTGAGAACCGCATCCGTGTTCAGCGTGAACAGAATATCGTGGCCGCTATTCCGGTTGCGGCGGCTGATATGGACGAGGAAGCCATCGGCGCCATCCTTCATGTCCGCGGCCTGCGCAGCCGGGATGACAAAGACCGGAGTTTGCTGCTTACGCGCCTTCGCCTTGCCGATTTCAGAAGGCTTCTCGACCGACGACTTCACCTTCTGGAGACGGATGTTCTCGACACCGCCCTCATCCTTGATCCACTGGACCAAGTCTTCGGGGGGTTTCTTCTTCGCCTGCGCGGCTTCAAGGACCTTGCCGAGTGAACTTGCGCGGCGGCGATCCGTATCACCGAATACGATCTTGACGGCCAGCGAGGCGGCGGGAGTGGACGCATTCATGCTGATATCAAAGAGGGTCGCAAACGCGCGAAGCTCTTCCACCGTCGAGGACAGCAGAAGGCGGTAGGTTTCGGCAAGGATTTCGTACTTGCGGCGATTGCTCACGGCAAGCTCATCACCTTCCCAAGCCTGACGGGCGGCGCGGAGCGTGTCGACCCTGGACTTCAGGCTGGTTTCAGACTGCATCTGTTCGGCCAGGCTGCGCGGAACCGCCGGCGTTTTGGCAACGACCTTTTCCTGTGTAGTTTCAGTCATTCGTTTCTCCTTCATGTCGTAATTGACACGTGGAGAATAGGCGGCACCGTCAAAACAAGCCCGGAGATAGAGGCTCTAATAGTTGTGTGAAATCAGTAACTTATTTAAAAATTCCGTCGCTTGGCCGCGATTGTTCTTGCCGGGTGCAGATTTAATGGCCCGCAAGAACAGGCCATAATGATATGAGACACGAACAGCCATGGCCTCGTCGGCTGCGTACTCATCCTTGCCGTTGGCCATATGCTCGGCGCTGGCGATTGCGATGGCAAGCCGCGCAGAAAACGACGACGGCGCATGTTTGCTCTCGGAAAGCCGAAGCTCGTCAAGCCTATAACGGCGGGCAAAAAGCAGAACGTCTTTATCATGATCATTCTGCTGATCCACCCACTGCGCGACGGCATGGAGAGCCTCGCAAGCCGTGAATATTTCCTCCGGTCGCCACTCCTGGCGGCTGCGCAGAAACAAAGATTTCCGAAGTGCATTGGTCGGGTCGATCGGTTTCGTCCGCTTGCGGCCCTTATGTTTCTCAACCATAGATGGAACTTCCAAGCCCCTATCGAACAGTTGCTCGCGTTGTTTGGGCAGAAGGCTTTGATTATGGCGCAGGGTTTCGCTGGAAATCGGCGGCTCGATTTTCTCAGATGACCGCCGCTCATGCGGCAACAAGCCGTCTTTTGCACTTAATGCGAGGTCGCGGGCAAGTTCTTCGACGCGGCTATGTCTGTCGGTGGGCGTGTCGAGATTATAGCGCCATACCGGCAAGGCGAGCTTCGCCAGCATGGCCGACTGCACTCGCTTTTTTTGCTCTGCCGCTTGATCGGCGGCGTTTGGATCGGGCTGGTAGATGTGTAGGTGCATCTTCGCCGGGTCCATTTGCGCAACCCGGAGCGGCCAAAGCCGATCGACAAGGTGTTGCGTGTTCCTGTAGGCGCGGGACGGGGTGTCGGTAATAAAACGAGTACGAACCTCGCGAAGTCTCTTGATGCCTTCGCCAATGTCGAATTCTCTGTGGCCTGCCATCGATCATGTCCCAACTGTCGTGTTACACGACAACTTAGGCGTGGGACGATTAAAGCTTTCTGCTCTGTAAGTCTTTGTGGGAAAAAATTCGATCCGGACGGATCATTTGGTGGGATTTTGATAGTCTCAGTATCGGATCGTCTGTCGTCTTCGACCGTATCAGGGTCTGCGCATGTATTTCGAAGACGTTCTTGGTTCTCTTGAACCTTGTCATCTGCTGGTAGAATTCAATTACCGCTCTGTAGCAAAGGCGGTTCTGGAAAAATCGGCCATATCGCGTTGGGCTGCTCGATACTCAGCGATGCCAAGCTGTCACAGCATGCGATAGGTTAGTTCGAGATTTCCTTCATGAAATCCCGCGTGAAAGCGACCTGGTCCGGGTTGAAACCGAAGCGGGTCATTTCCTTGGTGCAGTAGCTGGCGACACCTGCGCAGTCGTAGACCTCTTGCAGATCGAATTTGCCGTCGCGGCAGACGCGGTGCCATTGCATTTTGGTCAGCGCGCCGAGTTCATCGAATGAAGCTTTCGGCACGCGCAGCAGACCGTGGGCATGAATGTTGCTGCCGATATGTTCGATGAAGAATATGCCGTCGGTTCTTTCATGCGGCAAATGACGTGCGAATTTCTTGCCGAGCAAGGCACGGTCAATACGCCCGCAAAGCTTGCCGAGCTTTTCCCGCATTGTTGCGAGGTGCGGTTCCGTTGGATCGGTAAGCGTGATGTAGAAGTTGGGCTCGAATGCCTCCACGAATTCTACCCACGCCTGGCGAAGACGCTTCTTGTGCCCGTAGTCGTATTCCATGCCGTTTCTCCTGCTGCTTGGCCAGCAGCATCATTTCGATAAATAGTTCAGCTATTTAGCGACCAGCAGCAGAAGTCTGCGTCAAACAGGCCAGAACCGCAGGCTTTGAAGGAGGGAACATATGGTCAGCGATATCGAATTTCTAGAAACCGTCTGCGAGCGCATGCAGCAGGTGGGCCTTGTGCAGAGCAAAGCCGATTTCTCGGCGCGGATGCTCGGAAAGGGGCCAAGCTACCTGACCTCGATGAGTGCCAGAGACAGAAAGGTGCCGGATGACGTCATGACGTTTCTCGCCGGGCAACTGCACAACGATATTTTGGATGATGACGTGGAGATTTTACGGCTCAACGCCGACGTCGAGCGCCGTGAACGTGGCCGCACGCACCGCATCGACATGCTGGATTGGCTAAAACGGCACCAAACTACTGAGCACGAACCGCAAGAGCGCCCGCCGACGTCTGTCAACTCCGCACCTTTCGGGCAGCGGCTTGCCGGTTGGTTGCTGCGTGGGCGTGTTGTGACGCGCTGACCTTTGTCGTGTTTCACGACAATTTCGGCTATAGTAGATCGACAGCCGCCTTCATCATCTCATCGCGCACGTCGATGTACCGCTGCGTCGTGGTTAGGTTCCTATGCCCCGCCAACGTCATGATGACCTTCGGGCTGACACCGGAATGTGCCAGCCTCGTAATGAACCAGCGACGGCCGCTATGCGAGGTTGCTCCGTCGAGGCCGGCACTCCGGTAAAGCTGTCCCAGCAATTGGCAGAGCGTGTTCGCGGAAAACACCGTGCGTTTCTGCGTCAACAGCAACGGCATGTCGGGCTTGCGGTCTTCGGGCCATTCATTCCGATGCTTTTCGATCTCCCGGCGCAGCTTGTCGTTCAGAAACACGACGCGCGCATGCCCGCCCTTGGTCACTTCCGCGCTCAGACGCAATTGCTCGCGCACCTTGCCATCGCCGTCGATAACGTCGCGCACGGTCAGCGCGGCAATCTCGCCAACACGCAGCCCCGCGAGATGCGACAGCATCAGCGCCAGCCGGTTGCGTCCCGCATGTTTCATCTGCGCGACAACGGCCAGCAGCCGCTTGAATTCGGCATCCGTCAAAACCCGAGCTTGCTTCATCAGAACCTCACGAAAGGCAGCGTTTCCATGCCGTTCGTTATGTTACCGATGAGCAGCAAGGGCGAGACCCTGATGCCCACTGAAAATTACTCAACGAGATCAAGGCTTTCCTATCATCTAGCTTCGGAACATCAGGATTTGTGAATTTTGTGATATTCATCAGCGTTAGGTGGCAACGACTGGTCCGATCCACGATAAGGCCACCCTGTAGTTCATTCGTCGCAGTTGCCTGCTAATGCTCGCAAGAGCAACTTTGCTGAAGAATGGCAGCGTCGCGTTGCCTTCATGAAGCAACGCATAGACGACCCGGTATTGCGCCGGGTCTGGGCGCTCTTCGGGAACAAGCAGCGCGACATCCGGCATGGCGGCGCGTATCTGGTCGCGCAATGCGGGGTAGTCTAGAAATGCTTCGGCTGAGACGTGTCCTTGCATGAATAGGTGGCTAAGTGTCTGCGATTTGCTCCTGCGTTTGACATGGATAAGGTCCTTGTTTGCGGTGAGCAGGTCGCAAAACTCAATCCGTCCACGTTCCCCCTCGAACGCAACAAGATTTTTATCGTATAGGAACAAATCATCCCTACCGTCGATCGCCCGCTCATTATAACGGCCTTCTTTTTCCCCAGGGGTGTAGGCTGGGAGGGCAAGATCGATTGCCGCGATACCCGCAATCGCTTCATTGATCTCGGCAACGAAGTCATTGCGCACTGCGTACCATTCGTCTGCGGCAAGTATGTAAAGGACCCCGTCGATGTAAATTTCGGCACCGAGGCATTTGAAGACTGTCCATCGATCAAAAAACTGCCCTTCGTCAGACGCAACGCGCACTTTGTCGCCCTTAAGATGCGCGAGTGTGAGCGGGCGCTCATCGCTGAATAGGTCCAGATAGTCATCGAGGCGCAGTTCGTCGTGTCCGTCGCCGCGGCCAGACCCCGAGAATTTGAACCGATCGATGTTTTGGTAGTCAACGATTTCAGGAGGCGCCAAGTGAATGCCATCGACCGCACCAGCGGTCAGACGAATGAGCAACTCGTTATCGAGTTCCCCAATCCGCGCTATGTCTCTAATCGGGGTGATCTTCCCGTACCACGGAAATGCCTCCTCAAATGCATTGTCCCCGTAGGAGGTTACGATCTGGAGTGCTTTGTCGTCGATCTCCTCATAGCTCGTCTCGCAGCTCAATTTCAGCCCGTCGGCTCCTGTAAGCGTTCCGCCAAAGTCGTCTTCTCCCGACTTGCCGGTGATGGCTTGAAGGATGATCCGGTTCATTTCGATACCGAAATCGAAAATCTCACCTGCGCGACTACTTTGGGAACGGGTCTGGATCGTGGCATCCTCGGGGCGTCTGGTATCTACACTCTTGATGCGCTCGCGGCCCAATCTGTTTAGCGCAACCTTCAGTCCAAACTGGCTTTCGAGGGCCTCTGGTCGCAGATCTTGAAAGCCCATGCCAAAGCACACTGCCAGCCAGCGGCTTTCCGCTACCTGATCGTCGTCCGCCGGGAAATCGACACGTACAAAGAGGACCGCCGCAGCTTGGCCGCCGAACAATCCGTTGAAATGTGCACGGTCAGGTTCTGCGAAGAAGCTAATCCATCCGGGTCGCGCGCTATATGCCTGACCAGCGAAGAGACGCTTGTTCTCGGGCGCGTCGTTAAGAGGCTTCTCCTCAAGCCTATTATTCTCCTTCAGCGCATCAGCTGGATCCAAAATGTGCGGCTTCAGTAAGCGAAACGAATATGATTTCTTTGCCATATAGTTCCTCCAACTTTACAAATCAGGGTAGCGGAAGGAATATTCCTCAACTTACATCATTTTCAAAGAAATTTCTGTTCTGGCAGCGAGTTTCTTCAGCAATGCAGGGCATTTCCCGCCCGAGTACCATCCCCAGACCCACAAAATCCTATCGGTGGGTACCCTGGCCTCCAAAGCTTGTCACTTACTGGATTTGAGCGCGCCGGCAGGCGGTGCTGCGTCTCTCGTTGCTTAACATCCTGCCTCATGGATTGTGCCGCGAGAAGTTGCTCTAATAGCTGCATGAAAAAGGACGATGATTCTCAGCTTCTGAAATTGGTCGGCGGGAACATCCGTCGGCTGCGGAAGCGTGCTGGCTTGTCTCAGGAGCAGCTTGGCGTGATTTCTGGCTTGGACCGCACTTACATTGGCGGAATTGAGAGGGGTGAAAGAAACCCGACCATTTTGATACTCTTCCGTTTAGCCAAAATCCTTGATACCTCCTGCGAGTGTTTGTTTGAGAGGTCACAATGATTGAGGGCATAGTCGCGAAGCTTAAGGCAGCACGCGAAAGAGCGGGCATCACCACGGACGAATTAAACGACAAATTGAGGCTCGGCCCCGGTTGGATTGAAGGTTTTGAAGCCAATCAAACGGCACCCACGATAGATTTTATTTTTGCAATCGTGCGTGCATTGGATCTAGACTTTGAAACAGTATTCCAAGAACTGGACTTTTCCTCTGCAAAAGATGTACTGAGCCACAATATCGAGGTTGAGGACACAAAGAAAGCAAAGCAAAAAGGAGCGAACGTTCGATTCCGATATAACAGCTACCTGGCGCAAGTGTTCATTCCAAGCGCGTCAAAGGCGACGTTCGACCTTGTAGTAGAAAAATTCAGAGACGACCTCAGCACTGGCCGAAAAGCGGAAGCGGTAGTAGATGCCTACATGCATCTTGTAAAGCTTTGGCCTCAGGCAAATCCATCTGATATTTGGTGGTTTATCATGTCGCGGCTCTATTCTGACCCCTACTTCCATCCTGCGACTGAAGCGCATCGGGATTTCGGGCAAAGCTGGAAAAGAACAGCAGGATGGGCGCTCGAAAAAATTGTCGTCGATCATTATCGAGAATTTCTAGCGAAGCATAAGATCGAGATCGGTATTTTCAGCCGCGCCGAGAAAGAACAACTTCTGAAAGGCATGAAGCTCAACTATCACGTCGAGGCAAACAAGGCCGATGTGCTACTTTTGAATATTGCGGGGACAAAACGCGCTTGCTTTGGTGTAGCGCATGTTAAAGCCAGCATAGCTGAACGCAGGCAAAACGATCAAAATTTTAGCGCGGCGTTGCTGAGCAAAAATTTCTTTTCCCCGTTCGTCACGATGGACTGCAAGAGCTCTCCGTCAACTCACCCGCTCAACAAGGGTGAATTCGGCATCACGATCAACAAAGAAGGCGCTGATAGCAGACGCGACAAACGAAAAGAATTCGAGGACGAAGGATATTATTCCGGCTGTTATTCGTTTAACGCAAATACTATTCCAACGCCCGAAGGGCAGATGGCAACATCTCGCATTTTCGTCACCGACTTTAACACCGCCGATGACGCTTTTTCGAGGGCAGCTATTAGCGTGAGGGACAAGCTATTTGGCCGATAACCTGTCGCGAGGACGGTAGACCTTAAGCCTCTCGTTTGAAGTATATGCGTGTGCAGGATCAATCTCGAAGCCGACATAGGAGCAGCCCAAATCAAGTGCAGCGAAACCCGTCGTTCCAGAGCCGGAAAACGGGTCGAGCACAACAACATGATCGCCCACATGACCATAAGCTTCGATACAGCGCGTTGGTAATTCTTTCGGGAACCGGGAAAAATGTCGCTCTCCCGAAGCGCGCTCATTTGCAAACTCCCAGACAGATTTAACAGGCGGCGATGTCCGGAACCTATGCTGATCAGTTTTTGACAACAGAAAAATCGGTTCATGCGCCCGGTGAGGCCGTCTGCATCGGCCTTCAGGCATCGGATTAGCCTTCTTCCAAACTACCTCTCCTCGAAAAAGATAGCCCTCATCACAGAGAGAGACTACTAGGCGCATTGGAAGGGCTAACAGATTTCCGTAAGAAAGCCAGTTTTGTTCTCTATCAATAAATGCTTTGCGGTTCTTGCGAGGTTTTGTATACGCGCTGTTGTTTGGAGAAAGCCCTTCGTTGGCGTGTCCCAAAGAACTATACTCATAGTCCTCATACCGCCAGTTGATAGGTGTATTATAAGCATCGCCGATATTAATCCAGACGATGCCTTCTGGTTTCAATTTTACAAGTATCTTTGTGAACACGCGTGTCAGAAAAGCGATATAGTCTCGCGGATCGTCTTCTACGCCAGACCCAAAGGACGTACGTTGCCCCCAATACGGAGGACTGGTAACAACAACATCAACGGAATTGTCTGGCAAGCTTTCGATAAGCTCCATGCAGTCGCCACAAGCAACAAAATCCTTCCTCGCCAGCACAAACGCCTCCAATAGATACTTATAGTCATCAAACCGGTCCCGCACTTTCACTGATTGACTGATTTGCCGATATTGTCAATCCCGGCCTTATCCCTGCGCCAACCGGAAGGCTTCGAAATGTTTCTCGTGGCCCGAGCCCGCGACACTTACGGTAGCATCCTCGCACAACCGAAATAAAATCATAAAAAACATATGCTTAAAACTTAGACGTTGCATTCCGATGACGCGGATCTGCAAATTTAAAAATCTTCCGCACTGAGCTGATTTCACAGCGACCGCAGAGATGCGCAAGGTAGCGCATTCCTAGTCCAGCTTTGATCCAACTTCAGTAAAAACAACATCGTAGAACCATGGACAACCAATTCCGATGACGCGGATTTGCCGTGCTAAAATTTTCTGCACTGAGCTAATTTCCTCGCGACCGCAGAGGAGCGCAAGGTAGCGCAGTTCTAGTCCAGTTTTGAGCACGCATCATACAAAACAATAGCTTACAACAATGGATAACCAATTCCGATTCCAAAGGTCACAGGTTCGAATCCTGTCGGGTGCGCCAATCTTTTCAACGGCTTATGCGCCGTTTACCACGCCTCAAGAATTCCACAGGAAGCGTATAGGAAGCGGATGCCGAATTCCGGTGATCTTGACTCCCGCGTGCATCCTGCCAATCTCCTCGCGATTTCGGAGGGGACAATGCGTTTTGTAGTCGCTGCAGCTGTCGTCATGATGAGCTTTCCCGTGAGGGCGGAGTTCATTGCAGACATGAGTCTGCTTGATATCCTCAAAGCTGCTGGTCGTTTCACCGTAAACGATTTAGGCGTTGGAGAGGGTGGATTGCTCGCCTACACCGCGTTGTGCACGGAAGGCGATCATCTTTATCTGGATACGGCTAGCACTCTCGGCGAGAAGCCTCTTGAGTATATGGATAATATTCGGGTGCGCCGCCTTCCCCAAAACAAAGTCGAACTCCTGATAGAGCCCGGGGCAAGCTCGAAAACGACGATAGATTCGGCGTCTGTGGACCTTCTCGTGCGAGCTTCGCGATTGCCGTGCAGCGAGCAGTTGGCACCAGAGGGCCGGAGGATTTCTGTGCACAGTATTAACGGGGCCACTTCAGCATCTGAACTGCTCAAGCGCGTTAAGCCCTGAGCCGCCCTCGTAACGGGTGATATAGCGACTGACCGGTGTGCCGGAACTTTAGAGACCATGTATGCCGCTTTCGCCAGCTTCTTGAACCGCCCAACATGGCATACCAACCACGAGCTCGACGACGCCGAGTTCTACAGGTGCCTATCGCACGTCGTCTGCCTTGAAGGCTTTAATCCTGAGACGATGGGAAGCGAGTTCCGCAAGGAGAAAGGCGCGCATTTTGACGAGCGGATTGACAGCTTTGTCCTAAAAGCATGGGCGGTTCACGATTACCTGAAGGTGACAGGTGGCTGCTAAGCCGCCCTCTTGAATCCTAGTCGAAGATGGCAGCGGGTGAGGATGAGGAACGCTAGGGCCTCAACTCTCCGCATCCTTTTCATGGTGTCGAGACGCAGCTTCCCGCTAAGCGCAGTAGTGTGATGCTTGAAATGAACGCCTCTCCGCGCCCTCAGAACTGGCCAAGGCTTTATCACGCGTCAGCAGAGCCTCACGCTCATCAAAGCTCCTGCTGTTCCTACTCTTGGTGTTCAACCCTTCGAGTAACTTGCCCGCTTTGATAACGACATCAAAGCACACCCTCGCCCAAGGGTGGATGCTTGCGTCTCTAGCTCCCACGGTGGCAAGAGTGCTCACCTGTATGGTGATGCGGCATGGGCCGCGCCTCGATTGACTCCGCCGAACACTGCTTGCACGTTTTCGACTTCACAGGGAATGTGGAGTCAGACGAATGGCACCAACTAAGCGGACCTTCACGCGGGAAGAATTGCACGATCTGGTGTGGTCGACCCCAATATTGAAGCTCGCCGAGGAGTTTGGCATCTCTGACCGTGGCTTCGCCAAGATCTGTATAAGACACCTCGTTCCGACTCCGCCGCGGGGGTACTGGGCAAAAATCGAGGCAGGCCTGCCGGCTAAGAAGACCCCACTGCGGAGTGTCGAGAATAAGGCCCTCCACCAGGTTGAGATCGCTACTCGGGCTCCTCGTAGCGAAGCCATTTTGGCGGCGCTGGCGGCAGCCAAGGCGGAACGAAAGCTTGCTTCGGAGGAACGCAAGCGGACGATGGAAAGAATCGCTGTAAGCATGCCGGCGACGCAATCGATTGATGCTGATCAGCCGGTTGACGTGCTTCACAAAGCTATCGCTCAAATTGCGAAGCAGTTGGAACGTGCGAAACCGGATAGCGATGGCGTGATCTCAGCGAACGGGGTCTGCGTTCACGAACGAACCCGTGAACGCGCTGTTCGTATTCTTCATCACTTGGCCGTAGCCGCCGAGACCAACGGAGCCAAACTAGTAGCCGCTGAAAACGGTCTCCGAGTTTCAACCTCGGAAGGAGCGGTGGGCGTCAGCTTAGCAGAGGAGCGGCGGCGCCAAAAGCACACCCCGACGGAGGCCGAACTCGCCGAATATCAACGGCTCAAAGCAAAACGCGATAAGGATCGCAGCTGGTCGAGGTGGACGTTTGACCGATTGGAGCCATGGGCAGAATTCGACATTGTCTACACAGGAAAACTCACCATTGGCTACAACGGCTACGGCAACTTCGGCCTTCGGAAATCATGGTCGGATGGCAAGTCCTAGACCGTTGAAGGTTGCCTTGTCGATTTCGTTATCGGCATGCGCATGATCATCGCCGCCATCGCCGAGGAGAAATGCAAAACAGCGGAACGAGAGCGCGCCAGACAAGCGATGCAGCGCCGGCGCGAGTTGGCACGCCTACGATCCGAACGTGAAACCAAACGATCATCATACCTGGAAGAGATCGCTGCAGCACGCCGTAAGGTCGTGGAAATGCGGCAAACGATAGATATGATCCCAGCGGCCGGCCATCTTCCAGCCGAGTACGAGCGTATGATCGCATGGGCCAATGAACGCCTAGCGGAGTTAGAGGCCAAGACAACTGTCGAGGCCATCCAAAGTGCCTTGGTGGATAAGGGGCTTTTCCCGGAGCAGGATGATCTTTTAGATCCGGAAGGTGATCCGCCGCCAAAGCAAAATTTTTGGGATGATTGATCCATGAAGACTAGAAAGTTGGACATGCTCGCCTACCCTCCCCGTGGCATGTCCCGCGAGGAGGCTGCGCGGGACATCGGGGTCGGGACGACGAAGTTTCACGAATTGGTCCAGGATCATCGTATGCCGCAGCCGAAGCGTATCGACGGCCGGGTAGTCTGGGACCGCATCGCCCTTGATGCAGCCTTTACAGATCTGCCTGCGGAAACCGGAAACAAGATCGACGAGATATTTGCGCGACGAGGCTCCCGGAATGAGTAGCCCATTCGCACCGATTGTCCCTCTGAGCAGCGTTTCAGAGATCGCCTCTATCTAGGGCTTTCCACCCGACAGGGGCAATTCAGGAGTGATGATGACATCGAAGGCGACTGTGAAAGCAAGCGAGCTGAAGCGTATGGCTGACATTGCCAACGCTGAAAACGTAACGGTCGAACTTGAGAGGGATGGCACAATTTACCGGGTAATGCCGTTCACGCCGCCTAGGAGGCAGACTCTCTCACGCGAAGAGGAAGCTGAAGCCGGATTGGCGCGCTGGATAGCGAACCGTGAACGAGAGCGTGCGCGGTAGGCTCGGCCACCTGTCATCTTGGCTTGCGTCGCCCTCTGGCGCGTTTCTCGTCCCGCAGAGTGATCGGGGCCAGCGGGGGCACAATCGCGTCCACGACAAACGTGGGGCGTTGGGCTGCTGGCCCTTGGCGATGCAGAGCTCTCCTGTCCTTTGGCAGCGGTACTTGTCGCGCCTGAAGGCTTGGAGGCGCAGGGCCTGCCATTCTGCTGAGTGATACCATTTGCGCCAGAGCTGTGTTGCTTCCCTGTGTTTGTCCCTCGCCTTCTCTCCAGGCTCTCTGCCGATGAGTGGCTTGATAGTAGAGACCTTGGGTCGCAGCGTCTTGAGCTTAGCCACAGGCCATGCTCTCATGCCGTGCATTTTTCAGAACTGGCGTGGGCTAATCTTGGGGTTACAGATGGCAAACATAAAATACACAACAGTTCGCGATCCCAAATGGGCCGATGAAACCAAGACACAGATCCTATGTATGGTGCAGTTCGATCATATAGCAGAAGAGGTACCGTTCACCGCGGACCTGCGCGATGTCGAACCTCACGGACGCGAGATTTTCAAGCGGGCTATATCTGGCGAATTTGGGCCCGTCGGAATGGCCAAGCGAGAGGATTTTTCCCGCATAGAAATTTTCTCGGGCGACCACCCGCTGAGGCTCTACTTACATGAAGCCAACAAAGAGAACCAATCTGGGACCGACCGCGGCGTCGTATTGGTGTGGGCATCAATAATAGACGAAATTCTGCAGAAAATCTTAGATGCGTTCACTGCCGATGTACCAGATAAGGTCAATTCCCTTTTTGGGAACCAAGCACCTTTCGGCACTTTTTCCAATCGCGCGAAAACAGCACTGGCTCTTGGCTTGATTACGGAAGACGAAGCGGACTCAATAAACCTTGTACGCAAGATCCGTAATGACTTTGCGCATCAGATTGATGTTGACCTCTCTGACAAAGGGCTGACTTCCAAATGTGATGAACTTTCCATGCGAATGGTCGGTGAAAAATACCCTGAGCAACCGCGGCTAGCGTTCACTTCGGGGTGTTGCCGTATAATGGTTGTTCTCGACCACCGGCTTGCGGCAGCGTCCTCCCAGAACGTCAAAATCCTCTCAGACGAGACACCTCTGCATAAACGGTTCATGTAGCGAACAGCGCCGCAAGGCAGGTCGCATGCCAGGAGTGGCCAAGGCTTGTCGTCACAGGTAATGCGTTTCTCGACACTGAAGATAAGAGCGCCTTAAACATTCTTGCCTATGCCGACAGCACGTGCGAAGTGGGAGATCTGCCGTAACTAGGCGTCCGTTTATCGAATTTTATGCGCATGATAGTTGGGTATGATGGCAACAAAGAACCTCGTTTCAAATCTTGTTAACCGCGTATTCTCCCTCCTAAAAGCTGATCAGCCTATCAATTGTCCATTCCGCGTAGTGTCATACTACACAGAAGACAATGAATATGCGCTTCACGCGACAAAACTGAAATCATCGCTCGATAAATGGAACATCCCCAACGAAATCGTGGCGGTTGAAAACGCTGGCTTATGGGAACACAACTGCGCTCGAAAAGCCCGCTTTCTTAGAGAGGCTTGGGAGCGATCGGATGTGCCAATTGTTTGGATTGACGCCGACGCAACAGTTGAGGCGTTCCCAACCTTGTTCCAAGGCATTGACGCGGACTTCGCTATACATAAGTGGGACGGCTGGCAATTTGGAAGTGGCACTATTTATTTCGGAAAGTCATTAGCTGCGTTTAAGCTGTTGGAGCAATGGGCTTTGCGTTGTGAAGCCGACCCCATCACATGGGATCAGACTCACTTACAGTCGGCCTGGTGCGACATAGCCGCCACCGAGGACTTGAAAACGTTCTGGTTGCCTAGATCGTATTTGCAAATATTCGATCAACCTGAAGAATCGCCAGCGGTTATCAAACACTGGCAGGCATCCAGAACGCTAAAAGAAGATGGGCGTTCAAGCCCTCACCCCCAATTGTCGATCACAGAGCGGGGCATGGAGAACCGCAAGTCGGAAAAGCCTTGGCGAACGCCAGAGGAAACGTTCTGGATCAGCGAAGGCACAGCCCACATCAAGCCAGAATTGGGTTTTGACTTTCCGGAAGGCTTCGACATTGCATCCGTCCTTCGCGATGCGGTAAGTGGGCACTGGCCGCTACTCGAAATCGGATGTGGCGTCGGACGAATTGCTTCGCTGTTTTCTCCGACTGAATACATCGGCGTTGACATTAATCCGAATGCTGTATTGCAAGCTCGACGGTCTCTTGTTGATCACAATATCCGGATTTTTGACGACGGATACGCCTATCCACCTGCACCCTGCGCAATGTTCTATACCGTACTTTTGCACGTTTCGGATGAGGCGCTGCCAATCGTCCTTGAGGAAGCAGTAAAAGGGCGGAAGCGATTTATCATTTCTGAGGTCATGGACAGCCGCTGGCGCAGAGACGGCAACCCACCCGTATTCAACCGAAACCCGGAAGACTATATCCTGATAATGCAGGACCTTGGCTTCCAGCTAAGCCACGTAAACAAGACGCCTTATCAGCGGTACGATGTAGAGCCTTGGAATGTTGGGAGAGACAGCCGCCTAACAACGCTAGCATTCGACATTGCTCGGGTATGAAGCGCACGGGCAAAATGATCGCAGATCGAAAACAGACAAAGATCAAACCCTAGTCATACCAGCCGCACTTGAGAAGCTGGCAGGTCCCGGCCGACTTGAGTCTTGCGAAATGAAGGCAAGCATGATCGCCGCCCCGTGAGGGATGGTAGAAGTTCATGGTGATTTCCTTGGGTTGAAACGCTAGGCGCGATTTGCTTATCGTGCCGGAGATTTCAGGAGAGATTTAATGTCGGACGACATCGAGAACCAGCAAGACCCGGAGAATTCGGATGTTGCCAAGCCGATCAATGGCGACCTGGAAAACCGATTCACGGAAGTGTTTCTTAAAAAACTTTGGGGCGCGGAAGGCTCTGTGTCAGGCCCCGGTTCACATCGCGGGAGCCCGATGTGGGTAAAAGGTGTCGACGCGATCGACGCGGCCGTTACGAAATTCGGGGTGAGGTCTATCGCCGACTGCCCGTGTGGTGACTTTGTAAGCGCAAGCGGCGCCCTGGAACTGCATCCAACGCTTGATTACGTCGGCTATGACATCGTCGCCGATCTCATCGAGCAGAACCGGAAGAACCATCCGGATCGACGTTTCGAGCATTTCGACATCGTTTCGAGCGTGCCGCCGGCTTACGATCTCATCTTCTGCAAGGAACTCCTGATCCATCTCACGAACGACCAGATTTTCTCGATCCTGGCGAATGTGAAGAAATCCGGCTCTAAGTATTTCATCGCGTCGAACTCGTTCGGGGTTGAAAACACTGAACTCGAGCATGCCGTTGATGGGCAAGCGCGCGCCGTGGACTTGACCAAAGAGCCCTACAATATGAAGAACGTCTGCTGGAACAACTCGTTCTTCGCAATGTGGCGCTGCGAAGATCTGCCAGGTTGACGTTTGCCGCGAACACGCCGGCAGGGTAGCGGTGAATTTTTAAGACACCGCTACCTTGACCAGCACAAACGAAATCTGGACCGCCTCTGCCAGCGCCCCGCCAGACACGTTCCGCAGGACAACCACACAGTTGCCGTTGTTCACGTCGGCTATAGAGACCGTGTACGATCCATAGGCCGCCGCGCTGATAATGTACGGGATGACCACGTCGTTGCTCGTGATCAAGCTGTTGTTGAAAACGAAGTTCTTGTAAGACCCGGCGGGGATGCTCTCATTGTGCATGGTGATCACACCACATGCCTTATTGAGCGTCACCGGCTTCGACTTGCTGACGAGCTGCGTGACAACACCGCCGACCCCTACCCCTGAGGCGAAGGCGAACGGAGTTGCTGACGCGAAGTTGTACATCACCCCGTTGTCGGTGATGATCTTCAGTTTCGCATGGCTCGGGATAACCTCCAGATCTTCGGTGCCATGGCTGTAGAAGCTGTTGGCCCGGATCTTATGCGTCCCGTCTTCTCTGACCTCAATCGACGGGATCGAGCAGCTTTGGAAGAGCATGCCGACCGGGAACTGGTCGTTGCTGAGAGCGTCGAGAACAACAGACTTAGCTGTCGCTTCCGGTTTGGAATCGAAGTGCCACCGCGACAGGTCGATGCTGTCGACGAATTTGAAGTGGCCGCAGATTGCGTTGGTCGCGCCAGGCACGACCTCGACCCGGCCGACGCCGAACATCGAAAGCCACGTATCGTTCTGGACAGCGAACACGCCATCCAACAGAAGCCCAGTCGAATTGGGCTGCGTCAGGGCAATGCTGATCTGGTCGATTCGATTGAAGACGTTGTAGTTGCCCGTTGGCGAGCCGCCCCCCAAAATCTCCAGCGCGACCGAGTTCGAGGAGTTGCCAACGATCTTGACGCCTCGAATTGTGGTGTTCGAGAACGCCTTGGCCCGAATGCCACCTGCATTGCCGTTTAATTCAAGAAAAACATCTTCCACAGAGGCGTCACTTATCCGCCCTTTGATATCGATGACGGGCGTCGTAATAGCCGGGCCGTTGTAGCGGATCAAAGTCGGCACCTGCGCCCCGGACACGCCGAAACCTCCGCCGGCGCCCTTGAATTTGACGCCGTTCCGCGTGGAAAAGTTAGTCCCGCCGTCGCCGTCGCCGATGTTGAGCCCCGCCGTGATCTGATACCATTTAGCCTGAAGTCGCACCTCTCCGCCGCGCGCAGGCAGACAGTCGATCGCAGCTTGGATTGCGGCGGTATGATCGCCAACGCCATCAATGATCTGCGCAAACATTTCCGGATAGACCGTCGTTGCACGCAGCTCCCAACGCCGCGTACCGCCATTGCTCTGCTTTTGCCACGGCTTCAGCGGGCCCGTGTTTACGACCTCCACGGCCAATGGCCATCCGCCGCCGTCGCCAGCGGTCGCATAACCGCTGGTGCGCACCGCCGTGACGGAGAGCGGAATCGTCGCAGTCGTGAGATCGGCGACGGTATTGAACGTCATCTGGTTGTTGGCGGCGGCCAAGGCAGCGGACGCCGCCGTCTCGGCGTCATCCTTCGCCGCCTCGGCCGCAGCGAGCGCGGCCTCGCACGCAGCCAGAATTGCCGCACCAGCCTGGTCGCTCACAAGACGGAACGTGGAGCCGGAAACGATGCCCATGACGATCATGCCGGCGGTCAGGCCGCCGACAGCAATATCGTTGCCACTGTTTGCCTTGATCGTGAGGGATGACCCATCGTTGAAGCTTACCGTCACCGGAGATTCAGTATTGGCCTCGAAGACGCTGAACCAGACGAGAGCCGATGCCGAAACAGGAATGCTGGTCGTCGCCTGTATGGCATTGGGCGTGCCGGCGCCCACATCGGTCGCGATGATGAACGAATACGGCAGATCGCCAAGGCGCGTCCACGAACCCGTGCCGGATGCGCCGATCTTGCGATAGATGCCGTTATTGGCGACTGTGGCATCGCCCAGCACCCATGCCTGCTGGTTAGCGGCATAGGCGATCGATGCGTCCATCGTCGCCTTGTCGGGGAAGATGATGCCGCCGCCCGCCTGGAAGGCGAGGATCAGCCGCTCCACCTCCGTCCCCCAGACCTGCGCCTCCTGGTTCACGACAGATCGGACGTCCCCGCCTGCGTCGTAGGGAGAAAAGACATCATTCGCCGGTTTAGTGAGCAGCATTCGGATCCTCCAACGTCTTTACGACATGTGCGAAGTAGGTCGCTGCGGGCGCGTCTAAGGGCACGGAGCCCGCAGCCATCTGCGCAACCCGCGCGGCCTTCGTTCTTGAGAGCGCGCCATCCTCGATGAGAGCAAGCAGGAGCTCGCCGATCGCTACGGCGAAGGCGGCATGGGTAAATTGTGGCGCTGGCGAGCCATTGAGCGCCTCGTTCGCACGGTTAGTTGTGAGCTTTCAGCAGGTTGTCCATTCGGTCCTAGCCGATCAAGCTGAGGTTGTCGAAGCTTCAGTGATTGTCGGAGGACCGAATGAACATCCACAAGAATGCCCGTTTGACGCCGCTGCGTCGAAGGGAGATGGCTCGCGCGGTTGTTGAGGGCCGTCTTTCCAAGGCCCATGCAGCGCGCACCTACGGCGTGACGATCAAGGTTGTGGGGCGCTGGGTCGAGCGCTTCCGGTGCGACGGCTTCGCCGGCATGGCGGATCACTCGTCCCGACCGAAGAGGAGCCCGAAACAGACCGCGTCGATGATTGCCGACGAAATCGTCATGCTGCGCCGCCAGCGACTGACGGGCAAACACATTGCCAGGCAGAGCGGGGTGTCGGCGGCCACCGTCAGCCGGGTGCTCAAGCGTGCCGGTCTATCGCGATGGAAGGATATCGAGCCGGCCGAACCGGTGCGTCGCTACGAGCGAGACACGCCCGGCGAGATGATCCACATCGACATCAAGAAACTCGGGCGCTTCGAGCGTACCGGTCATCGCATCACCGGCAACCGCACCGGCCAGTCCAAAAGCCGTGGCATCGGCTGGGAGTTCGTCCATGTCTCGATCGATGACGCCGCGCGCGTCGCCTTCTCGCAGATCTTGCCGGACGAAAGACAAGAGAGCGCCGTTGCCTTCCTTGAGGCCACGATTGCCTACTACAAAAGCCTCGGCATCACGGTCGAGCGCGTCATGACCGACAACGGCTCCTGCTACAAGTCGAAAGCATTGGCCATGGCTTGCCGCACGCTGGGTCTCAGGCACATTCGCACCAAGCCCTACCGGCCACAGACCAACGGCAAGGCCGAGCGCTTCATCCAGTCGGCCCTGCGCGAATGGGCCTATGCCGTCGCATACCCGACGTCACACCACCGCGCCGCCGAGTTGCCGGTCTGGCTTCATCGATACAATTGGCACAGGCCGCATGGCAGCTTAGACTCAAAGACGCCCATCAGCAGGATCGGCATGACCGACGACAACCTCTTGAGGCTCCACAGCTAGGCATACCGCTAAATTTTCGCCGGGCGTCCATCTCATGAAGTCTTTCGAGCCGCCGGATAGCACTCGGGTCGGCAGATCGCGGGGTAACTCCGTCAACTCCCAACGTGTGCAACGGCCGAAATTTTTACCCGCCTTTGCCACCTTCCAGTCGAATGATCCTTTGATCGAGGCCTTGAGAAAGCCCTTCTCCTGGAGGCCAGCGAAGGCGGCGGCGATCGGCTTATTGCTGCAACCCAGTAGCCCTGCCGCCTCTCGATGCGACATTGGAATGTCACCATTGTTCTTGCCGTCATACCGTCGCTTAATTTCGACGTAGAGGGCTTTCTCGTATACAGACGCATGATGCCATGCCGCTGAGCGCATGAACCATTCGAACATCGGGAAGTATCGGCCGTCGCTTGCTAGGCGCCGATTTTGGTTCTTCTTCATTCATGGGCCTTTCGATAAACGCGCATACGGTCAGCCCAGGCGATCGCCTCGCACGCCTCGACGGCAGAGAGACCGAACCGCTCTTTCAGCGCCGGCACGACAGGGAGGGGAGGCTCGCGAAGATCCGCGAGCCAGTGGGCGGCCTCCTCGACCGCGGCGGAGTGGGAGTGTTCGGGAGGTATCATCATCGCTTCACCTCCCGTTCGTCAGGGAAATCGCGGCAGACAGCTACGAAGCAGGTGTCATGATCGATATCGATGCTCCACTTCCCGCCGTGCATCCGCTGCATCAACGCCGCCAAGCGATCAGCGGTGGTGTTGATATCCGCCGCAAGGGTTTCACCGTCGATCAGGTTGACCATCGCCGCCAGTTCCTTAACTCGGTCCTTTATGCGGGCATGGGTGGTCGGGAGGTTCGCGGTCATTTCAGCGCCCTACTGATATCAGCGAGCGTAGCACTGATCGAAAACAGCTTTCGCCGTACTTCCTCAGCCACGACTTGGATCGCGCCGGTTTGCTCAGTGTCGTTGATCCCGACCGCGGCCATGAAAATCGCCTCGGCGAAACTCGCAGCGAAGTCACATTCGTCAATCGCTTTCGTGATCATCATTGCTGGCTGATTGGAGGCACTCATTGAACGCCCTCCAGGCCGAAGGCGTTGTCCCATGCTGTCTCAAGCTTTTCAGCAAGGTCACGGACATGCATCAGCATGTAGGTGATGCCTTCGACTTGTTCGGTGGTCAGGCCGTACTTGAAGTGGAGGCTGCTCCCGTCCGTCTTCGACCGGCGGAACTCCATGCTCGTCAGCTCGTCGGAGACGACGGCGGCTCTCCGAAGGAAGTGCACATCGCCCATGAGATTGTCCATGGCCTTGACGATCTGCGCATCAGTCGGCTTTGACTTGGCCGCCGCCGCCGTGGTATTCGTTACCTCGTTCATTTCCGTATCCTTCTGGGGATTGGTGGAACCATGGCTCGGAACCGCTGCAACGGTCGCCGGGCCTTTTGCTTTCTGGGTGGCGATGATCATGCCGCCCTTTCGGAGGTCGAGCGGGCTGGCTTGGACAGGCGTTCATCCGCCCAGGCATCCAGATCGTTGACATGGTAGAGGGGGATGCGGCCGGCGTGCTGCATGGCCGGGCCACCGCCAACGGTTGCCATCTTGGCGAGCGTTGCCAAGGCTACCGGAATGCCGTGTTTACGCAGCATGTATTCGGGAACCTCGGAGCGGCGCAGGCGTGGTTTTTCGTCATTCATAATATCTTAATCCTTGCCGAGATAGTGGTATCGCACGGGTGCGATCACTGGATTAAGTCATAAACGAATGGTAAATGCAAGCGAGATATCGCACGCGTGATATTGCATGAGGGGTGTTATGGGGAAGAAGGCGCGGGTACGCGACTACGATCAATTCATAGTGCGGCTGCCACCCGGAATGCGCGACCGCATCAAGACGCAGGCAGAACGCTTAGGGCTTTCGATGAACGAGGCGATTGTTCATTGCCTTGAAGAATATTTCCCTCGGCCAGCATCATTTGAAGATCGGGTCGAGCATCTTGCGGACCTGGTAGCTGCTCTGAAGCATGGAAGCGACCTTGAAGAGCGGATCGACGAGATAGCGTCCGAGATTGACAGCACCCTTCACGACATCTTCGCCGACAAGCTGATCGTGACAGCGGGCTTCGCTGAGAAAGTCGCCGAACGAATCGAAGCTTGGGAGCATCAAAAAGAAGAGGAAAGAAAGCGCTTTGGCCTCTACGGCCACCACGAAGGCGACCAGTCCAATGGGGTCGAGGAACCACCGTTGGACGGCGACCCCTTCCCCAATCCTTCTGACGGACGCTAAGCTCGCTTCGGCATTCTGACGACCTTCGCCGTCCGCCCCGTCATCATGCGATGCACCTCGCCGCAGACCTTGTTCGCGGCTGCAATCAGCACGCTATCAAGGTGGTGGATGTAGCGCTGGATGACGTTCCCGGCCGAGTGACCCAAGAGAGCGGCTATGGTGATCTCGGTAAAGCCGAGGTCGCCGGCCACACTAGCGTAGGAATGCCTGAGGGTGTGCGAGGTGACGCCCTCCAGCCCTGCCCTCTTCGTGAGCCTACCGATCGCCTCGTCGAGGGAGGTGTAGAAACCGTCTTCGCTCCTCGGTCCTGGCAGGACATAACGGGCGCCCTTCTCCCGCGGCAACGATGCTAGCACATCGAAGACGGGACGCCCGACTGGCCGAATGGCCGAATGGCCGAATGGCCGAATGGAAGCATCTTCTTTCGAATCGTCAAGCCGGATGCAGCTTCCGTCCTCATCGATTTCCGACCACATGAGCCCAGCAATCTCGCTCAACCGGAAACCAGTGAGGAGAAAGAGCTTAGTGCCCGCGACGCCCTGCCAAAGCTCGTCGCCAGCGTCCTCCAGCACCTTTCCTAGCGCTCTATACTCATCCGGCGACAAGCGGCGCGTGCGAACGCCCACAGCTGGTTTCTTGATGCCCCGGAGAGGATTGTGGGGAATGACCCCTTCGGAGACGGCAAAGGTGAACATGCCGCTAAGCAGGGTCAGGGCTTGAGAAGCAGTTCCGGCGCCGCCGGTCACCTTTGCCTTGCCGCGGAGTTTGTCAGTCTTCTCCACAGTGGCCGTCTTGCCGGCGGTAATGTCCCGCATCATCTTCGTGCCGTCGGCTGCGGTGAAGTCCTTGACGATCCTCTTACCGACGAGTGGCACGATATGCCGCTTTGCCCTCCCACGATCCACATAGACCGTGTTCGCCTTCTTCGGCTTGTTCCTCTTCCCCAGGATCAAGCCTTTATCAGCAGCGGCGAAATAGTCGTCGACAAGCTGCTCGATGGTCAAAGACTTGCGGCGGGTCGCTCGATCCTGCTGCGGATCGTCGCCACGCGCAACGTCACCGAGGACTGATTGGCCTCCTTGCGGGTTTCTTCGACTGTGAGAGGGCCGTGGACACCGATCTTGAAGCGCCGGGTTTGACCGCCGGATCGGTATTGCGCAACATAGGTTTTGCGGCCGGTGGGCCAGACACGCACACCGAAGCCCGGCAGCTCATCGTCCCACTGGAAGAAGTCCTTTTCCTTCGGCTCGAGACCATCGACCACTCGTTTTGTCAGCTTCGCCATTCCGGCACCTCACCCTGCTACAGGAAGCATATAGGAAGCAGCAGGAAGCAAATTGCCGGAAACTAAGGAAAGACCGTTGGAACTGGCGAAAAGGCTTACCGCTTGATCTGGATACCAAAATCACAGTTTGGTAAACAAGAGGAAGCAGCGGGAAATCGTTGAGGGCCGCGTTCCGATTCCAAAGGTCATAGGTTCGAATCCTGTCGGGTGCGCCACCGAGTTTCTTGATTCATTGAATAATCAGTCTTCTTGTCTTCGCGTGTGCTGGAAATAAGCAGCGCAATTGCACAAGCGTTTCGAAATTCTTCAATATATTCAATGTGGCCTTCCATGACAGGGAGAGAGCGCGGCACGCCGACCAAGGCAACGCGAAAGACGTCCTACGTTGTGCTGCGTCCTTGATGACTTCCGCAATCAGAATTGCGTTCCGACCTTGCCATCGCCGCCAATGACGGCGCGCACGATCAGCGCGGCACTCTCACCGACGCGCAACCCTGCGAGATGCTGAAACCCCAGCTTCCCGGCGGTAACTCAATGGACACCTTCCTGAAAGCTTGCAGCCGGGCGCACCAACGACCTTGGGCAGGAAGCCACAAGCCAACGGAAACCGCCAAATGACAGGATTGAACCCTATCGAAAGTTCAGTTGGATAGCGTCCATAAGCAAACGCGTATATTATCTCAACGCATCAGCACTTTTTGGGAGGGGGTCTGATGGATGAGATTGCAGCAGGACGGCCGGCTGAAGAAACGCTTGACCCGAACGACTGGTCGGATGTTGAGGCGCTGGCGCACAAAATCGTCGACGATGGGGTAAGCTATCTGCGTGACGTCCGCGACCGTCCGGTTTGGCGGGAAATGCCTGCGGACGTAAAGGCATTTTTCAGATCCTCGTTGCCGCGGTCGCCGGCGCCGCTGGCCGAAGTCTATCGCGAAGTGGCGGAGAACGTGATGCCCTATCCCATGGGTAACGTGCATCCACGCTTCTGGGCCTGGTACATGGGGGCCAGCAATTTTGCCGGGGCGCTGGGAGATTTTTTGGCAGCCGTCCAGGGCTCGAATGTTGGTGGCGGAAACCATGCCGCCACAATGGTGGACCAACAGGTAGTGAACTGGTGCAAGGAGATGGTCGGCTTCCCCGCGTCCGCCAGCGGCACCCTGGTGGCCGGCGGCTCGATGGCCAATATCATCGGCCTGAACGTGGCGCGGAATGTGAAGGCGGGCATCGACGTGCGCGAGCACGGTGTGGCCGCCATGGAAAAACCCTTGCGTTTCTACGGCTCTGATCAAATTCACAGTTGCCACCGCAAGGGAATGGAAGCGTTGGGGTTGGGAAATCGGACCCTACGACGCATTCCGACAGATACCGCATTGCGCATCGATCTCACGGCCTTGCGGGCGGCGATTGCGGAGGACCGTGCAGCGGGGTTCCAGCCTGCCTGCGTGATCGGAACGGCCGGGACAGTCAATACTGGTGCTATCGACGATCTGCAGGCTCTCGCGAGCTTGGCGGAAGATGAGAATCTCTGGTTTCATGTCGATGGCTGCATAGGCGCTTTGATCGCCATCGCCCCGTCGAACGCCTATCGCGTGGCCGGCATCGAACGCGCCGATTCCGTTGCACTCGATCCACACAAATGGCTCCACTCGCCAATTGAGGCCGGTTGCACCCTCATTCGGGATGCCGCAGCGCATCGCAATACATTTGCCGTGACGCCTGAGTATCTGGAGATGACACCCCGCGGTCTTGCATCGGCCAATTGGCTCTCAGATTACAGCCTGCAGACCTCGCGCGGGTTCCGGGCGCTCAAGGTCTGGATGGCCCTCAAGGAGCATGGAATCGAGAAGTTTGGCCGCCTGATCGACCAGAACATAGAGCAGGCTCACTATCTCAGCGCACTGGTCGAGGCCGAACCTCTTTTGGAGCTGGTCGCGCCGACAAACATCAGTATCGTCTGCTTTCGCTATCGCGCGGATGGGATGAGCGCCGGGGATCTGAAGGCACTTAACACCGAGATCATGCTGAGATTACAGGAAGAAGGCACCGCAGTACTCTCGGACACGACAGTCAATGGTGCGCATTGCCTGCGGGTCGCGATAGACAATCACAGAACGCGGCGCAGCGACCTGGATTTGCTGATCCAGGAAACAATCCGCCTTGGGGACAAGATTGTGAAAGAAAGCAAGGCTAGCTGACGTTCAAGGGATCCGGCGCGAACGGCATCGAACCCCTGGTTCGGCAAGCCCGTTCGCCGGATCTCGTTCCGGCATGCAAACCCGATATTTCGGCGAGTAATCATCAATGGCACGATGGCAGGCCCTGCCGGACCTGTGACGCAAGGGTATCGGAGCAAAGCCCAAGCACCGAGCAGCTCCTCCCCACGCCATCAGACACCCCATTCCGAGAGCTTCACACCAGCTTGAGCAGATAAGGCGATAGCGTCGGTTGCTGCGTGCGAATGCGGGCAATCGCAAATGCAGGTTGGTGCGTTCGGATGGTAAGCGCCTCTGCCTGCCTTTGTTCTTGAGACCAGACAGGACGATCCCCATGCGCATCGGATTTGACAGCAAGCTTCTGCCCGCCAACGGCGAGGAGCCGCAGTTCGCCGTTGTCCTGCTGCATGGCAGAAACGCCGAGGATGCGACCATGCGCCTGCTCGCCGGCCGCTGGCGCGAGCATATGGGCGATACTCTGTTTGCCATGCCGATCTTCCAGGGCGCGGCCGAGGTTGCCGATGAAGAGGCCGTGGTGGATCCTTCCGTGCCATCCATCGGGCTCGTGCTGGGGGCGGAGGCGCTGGACGCCTATATTGCCGGGCTGCGGAACGACTATGGCCTGACGAACGACAGGATCGCGATCGTCGGCCATATGGAGGGCGTGGCGCTTGCCTTCTATCACGGGCTGCGACAGGTCGAATCCCCCTCCGCCATCATCGGCTTCAGCGGCGATATCGAAGGTTTTTCCGATCTTCGGCAGGATGTGAAGGGACGGCCGCCGGTGCTGCTCGTTCATGGCGAGAACGACCCGGTCGTGTCGCCGGTCGCCTTCCTGCAGAATTACCAGGCGCTTTCACAGGCCGGCGTTCCGGTTTCCATCTGCTTCCGCCCGGGCGTGGAGCGTGAGATCGAAAGCTTCGGCGCGGATTCGGCGATGTTCTTCCTGAAGGGCGTGCAGGCAACGCGGCCTCGGCGCGCCGCGAAGGCGGAAAAGCCGGTCGAAGATGTCGCCAAATCCATCAAGCTGGTCATCTGGGATCTCGACGAGACTCTCTGGCAGGGCACGCTGGACGATGCCGATGCCATCGTTCCCCATGAGGCGCGCGTCGAGGCGCTGCGCCGTCTGAACCGCTCCGGTATCGTCTCCGCCATCTGCTCGAAGAACGATTTCGACATCGCCCGCCGCAAGCTGGAGGCGCTCGGGCTTTGGGACGAGTTCGTCTTCCCGCGCATCGCCTTCGTGCCCAAGGGCGCGGCGATCCAGACGCTGATCAAGGACATGCAGCTCAAGCCGAAGAACTGCCTGTTCGTCGACGACAACGACATCAACCTTGCCGAAGCCAAGGCCGTTCTTCCGGATCTGCACACGCTCGATGCCAAGTCCGATGAATGCGACGCGTTTCTCGCCAGGCTCGTGGAGAGCCATGCCCATGTCCAGAAGTCGCGGGTCGAGGAATATCGGAGCCTGCAGAGCCGGTTGACGGAGGGCGAGGCTTTCGAGGGCGACCGCGAGGCGTTCCTGCGAACCTGCGACATCCACGTGGCGATCGCCACCAGTTCCGACCTTGTCGACTTCGCGCCGCGGCTCGAGGAACTGATCAACCGCACCAACCAGCTCAACTATATGAAGACCCGCGTCCAGCCCGGCTCGATGGTGGACTTCGTTTCCGAGGCTTCCTTGCGGGAAGGCTTCGCGCTGTTTGCCTGGGACAAGTTCGGCTATCACGGTCTCGTCGGTTTCATTGCCGCGGATGTGCGGACCGAAGCGCTGCTGCACATGGCCTTCTCCTGCCGCATCATGCATATGGGCATGGAAAGCGTGCTGCTGCATGAGGCGTTCCAGCGCTTCCGGAACCTGCAGGTGCCGGACAGCATCTCCGTGACGCCGGAAATTCCGTCCTGGATCACGGTCGAGGACTTCAACAATCCCGAGGTTCGCGCCCGCATCCTCGCGGAGGAAATCAGCCCGGACATCGACAACCGCGATGTCCGCATCCGTTTCATGGCGAATTGCCAGTCCGGCGTCTTCGCGCATTTTTCCGGCCTGCGGGACGTCGCCGAAATCGACAGCCATCCCCGCATCTTCGTCCTGTCGATGATCCTCAACAAGTCGTACCGCCTGCAGAACTATCCGCCTGCGGTCGTGCATTACATCGGCTCCGATTTCTTCAATGTCATGTGGCCACGGGAAGCCTGGGAGCATCTCGAAAGCGGCCTCTATGAACATTGCGCCAGCGAATTCTGCGACTTCCTGAAGGTGAAGGGACGCCGTCTCCTGGTGATCGGCAATCCCAGCGATGTCGGCGTCAACGACGATCACATCATGCGCGGGATCACTACGACGCGCATGGCCGCTTTCGGCGATGTCTGGCGGCGCCTCGCCGCCATTCGCGACGAGGTCGATTTCCTCGATGTGGACGACTTCGTGAACCAGGACCGCATGGTGGACTGCGCGCATTTCCGCGTGGATGCGAGCCGCGACATCGCCAAGCGCATCACGGCCTGGTACGAATCCCTGCCGGAAGAGCTGTTCGAGCAGGAGCAGCTTGACGAAACGGCCTGACCTGCCATCCCGATCAGGCTCCCGTGAAGCACGCCGCAAAGCGCGGTTTGTCGACAATCATTTTCCGACGCAAAAAGCCGGAACGCCTATCGAGGCGGTTCCGGCTTTGCCAAACCCTGCTTTACAGAATAGCCGCCCAGAGCGGCGGCGGCCAGAATCGCCGCTCAGAGCGGCGGCGGGGTGAACTTCGGCAGCGAGAACTTCTCGCCGAAGAGATGCAGCCAGAGGCGTTCGAGGATGTAGCCGTAAACCGCGATGCCCGAGACCGAGAGGTGGCGCAGGATCGCGAGGGATTCGGCCGGGACCGCGGCGACGCGGCGGTTGCGGACGGCGAAGATGGCGCCGTAGGAGAAAACGCCGACCATGTGGCGCTCGGCCTCTTCCGCAAGCGCGTCGAGCTTGGCCAGCTTGAAGAAGTGGCTTGCGATGTTGGTCCCGTCAGGCAGACCCTCATGGATGGCGCGGTAGACATGGCCCATGCCCCATGCGCCCTGGTCGATGAAATCGATCGGTCCCCAGGTGAGCAGCGAGAAGCGTTCGAGCCGGACACGCGGCCGGCCGCACAGGCCACGCTCGTAATCGGCAAGCAGCAGCGGCGGCGGCACTTTCTTATCGGCGAGCCATTGCCAGGACATCGGCTGCAGGTCGTCCCACGTCTTCCAGGTGTGCAGCAGGCTGATGAAGTCCGGGCTATGCTCGAAGGGGCCACCCTGGGCGTAGACGGTGAAACCGTCGTCGTCCCGCATCTCCGTCAGCATGTGGTTGAGATAGGTCTCCGATTCCCGGCCCTCGTTGGGACGGTCGATGATCTGCGTGGCGCGCTGGAGAACCGTTGGCGACTCGATTTTCTCGCCCTTGTTGTAGACGATGACCTCGAAGTCGTCGGGGATCAGCTTGATCCACTCCAGGGGCTCGGAATAACGGGCAAGCACGACACGGTTCATAAAGGGCCTCCAGCACAGCGCGGGACCTGAGGGGGCTTCGGGCCGGAAGGCGCCGCGCCATCCCGCGTCAGGTCCGGCTCCAGCCTATGGCATGAATATCTTGCTCGTGGCTGGCCGCAGCGAGAAAGGCCGGGCACCCCGTACCCGACAGTGCTGAAGGCGCGGGTCGCGCACCGGTTCCCTGTGCAGCGCCCGGCCGAGCTTGCCCCCATAGATCGGAAGGTTCATAAAGCCTCTGGTCCTTCGTCCGGACGCAGGGAAGCAAGATGAACCTCAAGGAATTCGCCGCCCGCATCGGCCTCTCCCAGACGACGGTGAGCCGGGCGATGAGCGGCTACCCGGAGGTGAAGCCCGAAACCCGGGCGCGCGTGCTGCACGAGGCGGAACGGCTCGGCTATCGGCCGAACGTCAGTGCACAGCGGCTTGCGACCGGGCGGGCCGACGCCATCGGCATCGTGTTCCAGGGCAGCGGGCGTTTCGGCCCCCATTCCAGCGAATTCATGGGCGGCCTTTCCACCCGCCTGCAACGGGACGGTATCGACATCCTCGTTTCGACCGTCGAGACGGAGGAGGAGGAAGCCGCGGCCTACCGCCGGCTTGCCGCCAGCAAGCGGGTGGATGCGGTGGTTGTCCATACGCCCGCCTGCACGGATAGCCGCATCGCTCTCCTGCAACGGCTAGGCCTGCCCTTCATCGTGCATGGGCGCAGCGCGGCCGACGAACCCTTCGCCTTCCTCGATATCGACAATTTCGGGGCCATCGAGACCGCGACACAGCACCTTGCCACCCTCGGCCACCGGCGCATCGCGCTCATCAACGGCGATACCGTCAACACCTATGCCCGCGACCGGAACGAGGCCTATCGCAGGACGCTTGCCGCGCGCGGCCTTGCCGTCGATCCCGCGCTGATCGCCCATGGCGAATTCACCGACGAGACCGGTTTCCGGCTGATGCAGTCCTTCCTCGCCCTCCCCGCCCCGCCGACAGCCGTCATCGCCGGGTCGATGATGTCGGCGCTCGGCGCCATGCGGGCGATCCGTATTGCGGGGCTGGCCGTCGGCACGGACGTCTCCCTCATTGCCCATGACGACGTCTTTTCCTATCTCAGCCCGGAAAATCTCGTCCCGGCCCTCACCACCACGCAATCGCCGATCCGCGCGGCGGGCGAGCGGATCGGCGACATGGTGTTGCGCTTGTTGCAAGGGGAAGCGCCGGAAGCCTTGCAGGAGGTCTGGCCGGTCGAGCTTCACGTCCGTGGCTCGACGGGTCCTGCCCCGGCCTGATCTCAGACTTTCAGTTCCCGCCGCTCCTTCTCGGTCTCGATGGCGAGATCGAGCACCTTTTGAAGGTCGGCGGCATGGCGGAAGCCGGGCTCGATCTTCTCGCCGGCGGCAACGGCGGTAGCAAAACGCTCATAGTTGGTCGGTACCGTGCCGGCGTCGATCTCCCGCCAGATGGCCTTTTCCACATCCTCGCCAAGGCAGCCGCGCAGCTTCGATCCCTCGGTCGAATGGATCACCTCCAGCGCGCCCCTGTCGCCATGCATGCGCAGGCGCAATTCGTTGAGATGACCGGTCGCCCAGCGGCTGGCATGCACTACGCCGAGCGCGCCATTGGCGAAATCGACGGTCATGGTGAAGCTGTCATTGGCGTCGAGGTCGTATTCGCCGATACGGTTGTCCGGCGCCTTGTCGAAGGCCCTCAGCCGGGCGAAGACGTGCTCCACGTCGCTCGCCGCGCCATAGCTGGCGAAATCGAGGATATGGATGCCGACGTCGCCGAGCACGCCATTCGAACCGTGCCGGGTCGAAAGCCGCCAGAGCCACTGACTCTCCGTCGCCCAGTTGCCCCAGGCTTTCGAGACAAGCCAGCTCTGGAGATAGGACGCCTCGACATGGCGCACATGGCCGATTTCGCCGGCCAGCACCATGGCGCGCGCCACCTGTAGCGGCGCGACATTGCGATAGGTGAGATTGACCATGGTGATCAGGCCCGCCGCCTCGGCGGCGCGAGCCATCTCATCCGCCTTGGCATAGTTTTCCGCCAGCGGCTTCTCGCACATCACATGTTTTCCCGCCGCCAGCAGCGCCAGCGTGGTGGGGTGGTGCACCCGGTCGGGCGTCACATTGGTGGCGGCGTCGAAGCCATTCCAGGCAATCGCCTCCTCCAGCGACGTGAAGACGTTGGGAATGCCGTGCGTATCGGCAAAGGCCTTGGCGCGCGAAGGGTCGACATCGACAGCGCCGACGACCTCGACACCGTCGATCGCGGCGAAGTGCCTGGCATGGGTGTTGGCCATGCCGCCTGTTCCAAGAACGAGAAGACGCATCGAATGGCCTCAGCGATATCCGGCTTCGCCGGCTTCATGCAGTTTCGGGCCGCGCTCGACGATCGGCTCCAGCGCCTTTTCGACGGGCACGTTGGGCGCGTCGTGGATCGCGGCATAGGTGCCCTGCGGGTTGAAAGCCCATTTCACACCGTTGACCAGCACCTTCTGGACGGTGGCGTCGTGATAGGTCGGATAGGTCTCGTGGCCGGGACGGAAATAGAAGATATTGCCCGCGCCGCGCCGCCAGGTCAGGCCCGAGCGGAACACCTCGCCGCCGGCGAACCACGAGATGAACACCGTTTCCAGCGGCTCCGGCACGGAGAACTGCTCGCCGTACATCTCCTCGTTTTCCAGCACGAAATTCTCGCCGAGACCTTCGGCGATAGGATGGCGCGGGTTGACGACCCACAGACGCTCGCGCTCGCCGGCCTCGCGCCATTTCAGGGCGCAGGGCGTCCCCATCAGGCGCTTGAAGATCTTCGAGAAATGGCCGGAATGCAGCACGAGGAGACCCATGCCTTCCCACACGCGCCTTGCCACACGCTCCACCACCGCATCGCTCACCGCCCCGTGATCCTTGTGGCCCCACCACAGGAGCACGTCGGTCTCGGCAAGGCGTGCCTCCGTCAGGCCGTGCTCCGGCTCCTGCAGGGTCGCCGTCGTCGCGGAAATGCCCGCGTCCTTGTTGAGCGCGTCGGCGATCGTGTTGTGCATGCCATCAGGATAGATCGAACGCACGATCGCGTTCGTCTGCTCGTGGATGTTCTCACCCCATACGATGGTGCGTATTGCCATGTGCCATTCCTCTGACGTCGAAAATTGAAACCGCTTTCAATTTACCGGAATCGATAGAGCGAGCCCCGCTTTTTGGCAAGCGGGGCCCCCCTTCAATTCCCGGCATCTTTCAGTGAAATGTCGACTTGGAGAAAAGGTTCAGCACAAGAACGCCGGCAATGATGAGCCCAAGGCCGAAAATGGCTGCGGGATCGAGCTTCTGGCCGAAGACGAAATAGCCGACGAGCGAGATCAGCACGATGCCGAGGCCGCTCCAGATGGCATAGGCAATGCCGACCGGAACGTAGCGCAGGCTCCAGGAGAGAAAGAAGAAGGCGACGGCATAACACGCCACCATCATGACGGTCGGCCAGAGGCGCGAGAAATGCTGGGCCGCCTGCATGGCGGAGGTGCCGAGGACTTCAAAGACGATGGCGACGACCAGCACGGCATAGACGACGGTGAGGTTCATAGGGCTTCTCCGGCGCATTGGCGCCAATATCAGGGGTCAGAGGCGCGAGAGCGCCGTCAGTCGCTCCAGCATTACGGCGCGCGTTTGCGCATCCATCGTCGGCGTGCCGAGCAGGTCCGCAAGCCACAGACCGTCCACCGCATAGCGGGCGATCATGGCGTCGAAGGCTGAATCCGTGCCGACATTTTCCGAAAGATGGCGCTCCACCCATTGTCGCCAGCGTTCGCGCAGATGCGGTTCGGAGATGAGCGCGATGGTCAGCACCTTCCACTTCTCTCCGTCCGCCAGTCCTTCGGGCAGGAAGAACACGGAGATGTAGGCGCGCGTGAAGCGCCCCTTCGGCTCGGGATCCTCGCGCATCCTTTCCGCCAGTGCCCGGTCAAGCTTTTCCGTCAGGTCAGCAAAGAGGCCGTCGAGCAACGAAAGCTTATTGGGGAAATGGTGCAGCAGCCCCCCTTTGCTGACGCCGGCCGCCTGCGAGACCGCGTCGAGCGTCACGCTTGCCGGCCCCTTTTCCAGCGACAGTTTCGCCGCGACGTCCAGCAGCTGCTGACGGACGGCTTCGGGGTGCTTTTTGCGATGATGCGCCTTGCTCATGCAATAAACATACCGTCTGGACGGTTTCTTGTCAATCGGCGCCAAATGCGCGCGTTTCGCCGCAGCGAGGAGCCCGCCATTGCGCGGGGAATGCACCGGCGGTAAGACGGACCCATGGCGGACACGACGGAAGATCAGGAACGGCAGGGCGAAACGATCACGCTTTACGAGGCGGTCGGGGGCGAGGCCGGCGTCCGGGCGCTGACGCGCCGTTTCTACCATCTGATGGACACCTTGCCGGAAGCCGCGCGCTGCCGCGCGATCCACCCGCCGGACCTGTCGGGCAGCGAGGAAAAGCTCTACGAGTACCTGACCGGCTGGCTCGGCGGCCCGCCGCTCTATACGGAAAAGCGCGGCCACCCCATGCTGCGGCGCCGCCATTTCGTGGCGCCCATCGGCCCGGCGGAACGCGACGAGTGGCTGCTGTGTTTCGTGCGGGCGCTGGAGGAAACGGTGCCGGGCGAAGGCCTGCGCAAGGTCATTCTCGAGCCGGTCACGCGTCTTGCCCATCACATGCAGAACCAGGAATAATCCGATGATCTTTTCGTTCCGCTCGGCAACCCTTCTGGTGGCCGGCCTGATGGGCCTTGCCGGCGTCGCCGCCGCTGCAGCGGCCTCGCATGGCAGCGATCCCCGACTGATGGCCGGCGCCTCCGCCATGTGCCTTGCCCATGCGCCAGCGCTGATCGCGCTTCACGCCGGCTGGTCCTCGGTGCGCACCGCGCCGCTCGCGGCCGCTCTCCTGATCCTCGGCACCGCGCTCTTTGCCGGCGATCTCGTCGTCCGGCATTCCACGGGGCACGGGCTCTTCCCGATGTCGGCGCCGACGGGCGGTCTGCTCATGATGGCCGGTTGGCTGGCGGTCGCGCTGGGCGCGTTCCTGCCGCGCCGGGACGCATGAAAACAGCGCTTCGGGCCAGACCCGAAGCGCTTAGGATTTGACCACTGTTTCGAGAGACGTGCCTACGCGCCGACGACGGCCGTAAAGCCTTCGAATTTCGGCGGGCCGAGATAGATGCCCCTGTTGTCGCCGGCGTTCTTGTGGGCCTGACGGAAGTTTTCCGATTTGGTCCAGGCCACGAAGTCGTCCTTGCTTGCCCAGATCGTGTGGGAGGCGAAGAGCGTGAAGCCTTCTTCCGTGTTCGTATCGCCGCGCAGCAGGTGGAAGGACTGAAAGCCGGGCATGTCGGAAAGGCTCGACTCCCGCCCCTTCCAGATGTTTTCAAACGCCTCTTCATGGCCGATGGCAATGCGGAAGCGGTTCATGGCGACGAACATGGAGGACCTCTGGATCAGAATGAATCCCGCCGGACGCGGCGGGGCATGGGGAAGGCTACGATATTGTCGTTGCGCGCTTCAAGCGCGGACGCGCCCTCGAATGCCGCGACGCGCGCCGGCGGGCGGGCATTCAGCAGCGGAAATTCGGCAACATTCGCGCTTTGCAGCATATCCGCGCGGCGCGTCAAAAGGGCATAGAGTTCCGGCACGAGGCCGTCGCCGTTCTGCGCGGCCAGCTTGTGCAGGCCGATCATCATGAAGGCTTCGGGTCTTTCGTCATTCACTGGACATTGTCTCCCTGGCTCATGCTCTGCAGGGCGCGTTCGAAGGAGGATTTGCTGCCGTTGCGCAGCGGCACGAAGGCCTTCTCCCACTTCTTGCAGCCCGTCTTCACGCGGATGCAGGCATCGTGGCTGATACAGTCGATGGGGCAGAAGACGCAGTCGACCGAGGGCAGCACATTGTCGATGCGCGACACCGCCTCGCGCAGGCCGCCGTCGTGATGGATGAGGTTGGCGCCGTAGGAACTGGCGATCTGCCGCAGATGCGCGACCTGGCAATCGCGGCCGCCGACATAGAGGAAGCTGCGCCCCTCGAGCGCGGCCTTGCTCTCGGCCTTCTCGGCGTCGCTCTCCTGCCGCTGGCGCGCCAGCTGCTGTTGCCTGTGCTTCTCGCGCATCGCCTTCCTCTCCGCTTCGCCGGTGCGGCGCTTGACTTTGGTGACATCGACGCCGCGCGGCGGCTGGGCTGCACGATGGTCCACCGGCGGCGTTGCCACCGGCGCGCCTTCCTGCGTCGCCGCCATCTGCTTCCTCAGCGCGGCAAGCTGGCGCTCCAGATCCGCGATGCGCCGGTCACGCTCCGCAATCGCCGCCTTCAAGACCGCCTCGATGCGGCCAGCCGTCATTCCATTCATGCAGCATCCCCTTTGGAACTCCGCGAAGGGCGGAGCCTCAGTTCGGGGGCAACCTACAAAACTTGATTTTCAGAGTAAAGTATAAACATGACTATTAAAGTCATATTTTCCGACAAAAAATCCCGCCGGCTGAAGGACGGCGGGAAAAGCGATCTCAGTTGAAGACGATCGGCACGTTGAAAGCCCAGGACGACCGGCCCGCGGCGTCCGGAATCTTGGCGAAGGGAGCGGCGCGCTGCACCGAATCGACCGCCGCCTGATCGAGCGCCGAACTGCCGGAACTGCGCGCGATGCGAATGCCGCTCGCCTGCCCACCGGATCCCACGACGAAGCTTACGACCACGCTGCCGCGCTCGCCGCCCGGCGCGCGCCGCTTGGCGCGGTTGATCTTGTTGCGCACCTTGCCCGGATAATTGCTGACGGCGGCATTGCCGGCCGCGGAGGAATTGCCCTTCTTCTGGCCGCCGACGGAGGCGGTCTTCACATCCGCCGAACCGTCGACCTCGCCCTTGGTGGCATTCTCCTTGGCCTTGCCCTTTTCGCCGGCCTTCTTGACGATCTTCTGCTTCGGCTTCTTGCGCTCGACCTTCTTGACCGGCTCTTCCTTCTTCACCTCGGGAACCGGCTTGATCTCCTGCTCCGGCTCGACCTCGGGCTTGATTTCCGGAACCGGGATCGCGGCGATCTCCACCTCGGCGGAGGGAACGATGAGTTCCTGAACGGGTTCGGAGGCAACGGGATCGACGGGGGCGATCTCCATCGGCTGGATCTCGGTCGGCTGGATTTCAGCCAGTTCCTGCGGCACGGGCTCGGAAACGTCAGGCTGGATCGTCTCGGGCGTGATCGCGTCTTCGGGATTGCCCGATTCCACCGCCTCGAACGCGCCATTGCCGAGCATCGCCACTTCCGCGACGACGCCACCGGCGATCATCGCCTCTTCTTCCTGCGGCGCCGGCGTCATGGTGAGGATTGCGGCCGCGCCGGCATGAGCGAGCAGGGAAAAGGCACCCGCACCGATCCAGAGCCACTTGCTACCAGCCATGATATCACCCGTCATTCCGTTCCAGACGCCGCCGCTTCATGCGCAGCGCCACTCAACTCAACCTTCGAGACCAGCGGCCGCCTTGCTGCGCGTGACGATGCCGTCCATGCAGCGGCCCTTCTCGAACCCCTCGCCTTCGCAGACCGGCGCATCGTTGATCAGCAGGTTCTTCACGCCCTCGCACTTGATGCCCGGCACGTCGAACTGACGCACCTTGGATTTGCCCGCCGGCAAATCGCGGAAATCGAGCAGCGCCAGGCGCTCGACGGTGCCCTTGTCGTTGAAGATCACGAATTCGAACGAGACCTTGGCGACATTCCGGTCAAAGCCGTTCTGCGCGACGAAGGTGAAGAGGCAGCCCTTCTGCGAACTCGCCAGCGCGTTCAGCTCCACATCCAGCCCCTTGGCCACAGCGGCCTCCTCAGCCGCCGCGCCCGAAAGGGCCACAGCGGAAAACATCGCGGAGACAAGAAGGGTGCGTAGGGTCATGGGCCTGCCTGTTTCTTCTGGCGCCGGGGCATCGGCTGCAATCCGTTATCCGGCCGCCGTGCAAAGAATTAACATGACTTTGCCGCTCCGGTATTGCGTGCATAGATAAATATGAGTAATGAAGTCAAGATAGAAAACATCAAAATCCCCCTCAACCTCCTGTTTCGCCAAGAAAATTTATTGGCGGAGAAGGACCGGCAGGGGCAAACCCGCATCTCGATGAAGGCCGCGCCATGACCAACACGACCCGCCCGACCCCCGCCGAAATCCGCGCCTTCCGCGCCGAGAACCCGAAGATGCGCGAACGCGACGTCGCCGCCCAGCTCGGCATTTCGGAAGCCGCGCTCGTGGCCGCCGAGGTGGGTCTGACGGCCGTGCGCATCGATGGCGACGCCAACCGTTTCCTGGAGCGCTCGGAAGCGCTCGGTGAGGTCATGGCGCTGACCCGCAACGAAAGCGTCGTGCACGAGAAGATCGGCGTCTTCGAGAAGATCAACACCGGCAAGCACGCTTCCATCGTGCTCGGCGAGAACATCGACCTGCGCATCTTCCCCGGCACCTGGGCGCATGGCTTCGCCGTGACGAAGACGGACGGCGACCAGGTTCGCCGCAGCCTGCAGTTCTTCGACAAGGCCGGCAATGCCGTGCACAAGGTGCACCTGCGTCCCGCCTCCAACCTCGAAGCCTATGACGCCATCGTCGCCGACTTCCGCCTGGAGGACCAGTCGCAGGAATTCGTCGAAGTCATCTCGGAAAAGACGGTCGAGACCGGCCCGGTCGACGTCGCGGCGCTGCGCGAAAACTGGAGCGCCATGACGGACACCCACCAGTTCTTCGGCATGCTGCGCAAGCTGAAGATCGCCCGCCAGGATGCCGTGCGCAGCGTCGGCGAGGACTTCGCCCATGAGGTGCGCGCCGATTCCGTCACCCAGTTGCTGAACGCTTCCGCCGAACGCGGCACCGACATCATGTGCTTCGTCGGCAACCACGGCACGATCCAGATTCATACCGGCCCGGTGAAGAACATCCAGCCGATGGGTCCCTGGATCAACGTGCTCGATCCGACCTTCCACATGCACCTGCGCACCGACCACATCGCCGAGTGCTGGGTGGTGCGCAAGCCGACGTCGGACGGCCACGTCACCTCGCTCGAAGCCTATGACGCGAACGGCGAGATGGTCATTCAGTTCTTCGGCAAGCGCAAGGAAGGCATGGACGAGCGTGCCGACTGGCGCGAAATCCTCGGCAACCTGCCGCGCCCGGACAGCGCCGCCGCCTGAGCCCGAAAACCGCGCCAGAAAAACTGCGAAGGACCACCGCCATGAGCAAGAGCTTCGATTTCCGCCGCGCCCGCCCGTGGGAAGTGGCCCTCACCGTCCTTGCACTTTCGGCGCCGATGCTCTTGCCGCTGACGGCCGCCGGCGACGGCGGCTTCATCCGCAAGGCCGTCGCGCAGGAGATGCAGCAGGCCGACACCTCCAAGCTCGTGGCCATCGGCGGCGCGGTCACGGAAATCATCTATGCGCTGGGCGAGGAGGGCCGCCTCGTCGCCCGCGACTCCACCAGCATGTATCCGGAAGCGGCGATGACGCTGCCGGATGTCGGCTACATGCGCGCGCTCTCGCCGGAAGGCGTGATCGCCGTCAATCCGACCGCCATCCTCGCCGTCGAGGGTAGCGGCCCGGCCGATGCGCTGGCCGTGCTCAAGAGCGCCGGCATTCCCTTCGCGACCGTGCCGGAAGGCTATGACCGCGATGCGATCCTGAAGAAGATCGACGTCGTCGGCCAGTTCCTCGGCGTGCCGGAAAAGGCCAAGGCGCTGGAGGAAAAGGTCGGCGCGGAACTCGACGCGGCTATCGCCGATGCCGCCAGGCGACCGGAAAGCGAACGCAAGCGCGTGCTCTTCGTCCTCAGCTTCCAGGGCGGCCGCGTCATGGCGGCGGGCAAGGGTACGGCGGCCGACGGCATCATCGGCCTTGCCGGCGGCATCAACGCCACGGACAACACCTTCGACGGCTACAAGCCGATCACCGACGAGGCGATCATCAACGCCAAGCCAGACGTCATCCTGGTCATGACGCGCGGCGGCAGCCATGGCAGCAGCGACGACGAGATCCTCGCCCATCCCGCCATCTCCGTGACCCCGGCGGCGGCGAGCAAGTCCGTGGTGCGCATGGACGGCCTGCACCTGCTCGGCTTCGGCCCGCGCACCGCTTCGGCCATCACCGATCTCAACAAGAAATTCTACGGCAAATCCGGCAATGTCTCTCAATGATGCGATGCGCGGCCCGCTCGCGCGCGGCTCCCTTCTGATGCGTTCCGGTCAGGCCAAGGCCGCCGGCGACCGGACGGCCATCGCCCGCCTGACCCTTGCCGCGCTCGTCATCCTGTCGATCGTCGCGCTCGCCTTGTCGATCGCCACCGGCGCTTCGGATGCTTCCGCGACCAATGTCATCGGCGCGCTGCTGACCGGCGCTGAGGACACCGCGCTCAGCGTGCGCGATCGCATCATCGTCTTCGACATCCGCATGCCCCGCGCCCTGCTCGGCTTCCTCATCGGCGCGGCGCTCGCCATGTCCGGCGCCGTCATGCAGGGCCTCTTCCGCAATCCGCTCGCAGATCCCGGCCTCGTCGGCATTTCCTCCGGTTCGGCACTCGGCGCGGTGCTGATGATCGTGCTCGGCAGCAGCCTGCCGGCCGGCGTGATGCTCACGCTCGGCGCCTATGCATTGCCGCTCGCCGCCTTCGGCGGCGGCCTGCTGACCACGCTGCTGCTCTACCGCATCGCGACACGCGGCGGCCAGACCTCCGTCGCCACCATGCTGCTGGCCGGTATCGCCATCTCGGCGCTCGCCGGCGCCGTCACCGGCATCCTCATCTACATGGCCGACGACAAGCAGCTGCGCGACATCACCTTCTGGGGCCTCGGCTCGCTTTCCGGCATGACCTGGCTGAAGCTGTTCGCCGCCGGTCCGATCATCCTGCTCGCGCTCGTCGTCGTGCCATTCCTGTCGCGCGGCCTCAACGCCATCACGCTCGGCGAGGCCGCCGCCTTCCACATGGGCGTCAAGGTGCAGCATCTGAAATATGTCGCCATCGTCGCCGTGGCCGGCGCGGTCGGCGCGTCGGTCGCGGTCAGCGGCGGCATCGGCTTCGTCGGCATCGTCGTGCCGCATCTCCTGCGCATCGTCATCGGCCCGGACCATCGCTACCTGTTGCCGGCTTCGGCCCTGCTCGGCGGCGTGCTGCTGCTTGGCGCCGACATGCTGGCCCGCACCATCGTCGCCCCCGCCGAACTGCCCATCGGCATCATCACGGCGCTTGCCGGCGCGCCCTTCTTCCTCTGGGTCCTGCTGCGCGACCGCACCCGGAACGGCTGGTAGAACGCATGATCACCGCGAAGAACCTCTCGGTCAGCCTTTCCGGCAAGACCATCGTGCACGGCGTATCGCTGACCGCAAAGCCCGGCGAGATCACCGCCATTGTCGGCCCCAACGGTTCGGGCAAGACGACGATGCTGAAGGCCATCGCCGGCGAACTCGCCAGCAAGGGCGACATCAGCCTCAACGGCCATGACGTGCGCACGCTGCAGCCCTGGCAGCTCGCCATCAAGCGCGCGGTGCTGCCGCAGGCCGCCACCATCGCCTTCCCCTTCACGGTGCGCGAGATCGTTCGCCTCGGCCTCACCGTCGGCCCGAACCGCCATGCCGAGCGCATCGATGCCGTCACCGCCGAAGCCCTCGGCGCCGTCGACCTCGCGGGTTTTGCCGGCCGGTTCTACCAGGAACTCTCCGGCGGCGAGCAACAGCGCGTGCAGCTTGCCCGCGTGCTCTCGCAGATCTGGGAGCCGGTGCTCGACGGCGAGCCCTGCTTCCTGATGCTGGACGAGCCGGTTTCCGCGCTCGATATCCGCCACCAGCTCACCATCATGCAGCTCGCCCGGCGCTATTGCGAGGGCGGCGGCGGGGTGATCGCGGTCATGCACGATCTCAACCTCACCGCCATGTTCGCCGACCATATGGTGATGATGAAGAACGGTCGCATCGAACGCTCCGGCCCACCCGCCGAGGTGATGACCGACGATGCCATGGAAGCCGTCTTCGGCTGCCGCATGCGCATCAACGGCGTGCCCGCAGCCGGTGTGCCCTTCGTGCTGCCACACACCGCTTCGGCCTGATTTTCCAGCGCCTTACGGAACTTTTCTCCACGCTCCACGTTTACCGCCCCGAAAGACCGTTCCGCCAAGGGGGTGGAGCGCTGTTCGGCTCGCGCATCGCCGCGAGTGACCGTAACAAGGAGAAACGGCATGGCCAACGGACTGTTTTCATCCCGCAGCAAGACCCTTCGCAGCAGCATCCAGGACGACGCCCAGGCGGTCGAGGACCAGATCGCGGAACTGCGCGCGGAAATCGCGGCGCTCGCCGGCCTTCTCGCCAATGACGCCGCCGATGGCGCGGGCCGCATTCGCCGCAAGGCACGCGCGGTGAAGGCAGACGTCAGCGATGCCGCCCATGGCCTCAAGGACCGGGCGGACGGCGACATCAAGAGCATGATCGCCGCCGGCGAGGACATTCTCGCCGAATTCCAGGCCCGCTATCAGGATTCAGGCCGCAAGGCGCGGCAGGCCGTCAAGGAGAACCCGCTGGCGACGCTCGGCGTTGCAGCCGCCGCCGGCTTCCTGCTCGCCACCCTGCTGCGGCGCTGACGCCATGCGATCGGGGACGCCGTCAGGCGCCCCTTTCTCTCTTACGAATTCGGAGCACGACCGGCATGCTGTCACTGGGGGCCATTCTCATCCAGAACCTCGTCACCCGCGTCACCGACCGGGTGGACGAAACGATGGACATCGCCAGGCGCAATGCCATTGCCGGCCTCTTTATCGGCACCCTGCTCGTGACAGCCTATGTGCTCGCTCTCGTGGGCACCGCGGTGGCGCTCTCCGACCGCTACGGCACCGTACCCGCGCTCTTCGGCCTTGCCGGCGGCTTCCTTCTGCTTGCGCTCATCGTGCTGGCCGTCGTTGCCGCACGCAACAAGCGTGAGCGCGAATTGCGCCGCATCCGCCGCCAGCAGCTTGCGGCCCGGCGGGACCTGATGGCGGCGGCGGCCACTGTTGCGGTGAAGAAGCCCTTCGCCGCCACGGCCGTGGCGCTCGCCCTCGGCTTCCTGCTGGCGCCGAAATCCCGCCGCGACGACGATTGATTTTTCAGTTTTTTAAAGCGGCATCCGCACGACGGCGGTCACGCCCTTCGGCAGATACTCGACATGCACACTGCTGCCGAGGATCTTGTCGAGGCTGCGTTCGATCAGCACCGAGCCGAAGCCGCGACGACCGTTCGGATCGACCGGCGGTCCACCCACTTCGTGCCAGGTCATGTTGAGCACGCGCTGCTCATCTTCGTTCACCACGCGCGCGGTGATCACCACCTTGCCGGAACGCACCGAAAGCGCGCCGTATTTGCGGGCATTGGTCGCAAGCTCGTGCAAAACGAGGCCGAGCCCGACGGCCTGGTCCGGCCCCAGTTCCACCTCGTCCTTGTGGATTTCGACCTGGCTTTCGTAATCGAAGGCATAGGGCATGATCTGCTTCTGCAGCAGCATCTTCAGGTGAATGACGCCCCATTCGTGATCGCTGAGCAGACCATGCGCCTCGGAGAGCGATTGCAGCCGCCCGGCGAAGGCATCCATGAACTCGACGGGATCGCTCGTCTGCCGCAATGTCTGGCGCGCCAGCGATTGCAGCATGGCGAGCGTGTTCTTGACCCGGTGGTTGAGCTCGCGCAGCAGGAGGCGCGTGCGCTCCGAGGCAAGCTGCCCCTCGGTGACGTCGACATTGATGCCCAGGAAGATCGTCGGCCGCCCGTCCGCATCCCATTCGTGCACGCGCCCGCGGCCGAGCAGCCAGCGTCCGGATTTTGCCGCGCGGAACAGGCCGTCATATTCCTTGCCGGTGGCAAGCGCATTGCGCAGGCGCCCGATGGTCATCTTGCGGTCGGCGGAATGCACGGAGGTGAAGAACTTCCGCGCGCGCATCGGCTTGGCAGGCTTGATGCCGAGCATGCGATAGAAGGTCTCGTTGCCCGAAACCATGCCCGTCTGGATATCCCACAGCCAGCTTGCCACATTGGCCGCGTCCAGCGCCAGTGCATGGCGCTTCTCGTCGCGCGACAGCACTTCCGCGGCAAGGGTCCGCCGCCGCGCCTCGTCCTTCAGCTTGATCAGCGAGGCGGCCAGCGCCGCCAGCCGTTTCAGGCGCGGCAGGAGGTCGGGAGCGATTTCCGCCCGGGGCTTTATATCGAAGACGCAGACCGTGCCGACGGCCCGTCCCTCGATGGTAACCGGCGCGCCGGCGTAAAAGCGCAGATGCGGTTCGCCGATCACGCTCGGCAGGGTCGAAAATCGCGGATCTTCCAGCGCATTGCGAACAGCGAGCGGCTCGCCGGACGACAGCGTGATCAGGCGTGCGCAGAAGGAGTCTTCCGAGGGGGCGCGGATTTCGGGCGTGCCCTGGCGGGCGAGGAACCACTGGTCCGTACGGCCGAGCACGGTAACAAGCGCGATCGGCGCCTCGAAGAGCGCGGCGGCAAGCGCGGTGATATCGTCGAAATCGGCATCGGGACCGAGAAAGACCGGCATGGCCGCGTCAAGCGCCGCCAGACGGTCGGGCGCGCCCAGAACCGCGGCAACTTCAAACGGCAGAGGCTGGATATTATCCTTCATAGGTCTCCGGTACGCGATTCCATCCCCGTTTTCATCCGTCATACGCGGCAGGGTGCAGATTCGCGCCTATCCCCTCACTTCATGCGCCGCCCGTCGGGAAGACGGGCGGCTTGTCGTTTTCATTCACGATGCGAACGCGCGCGAGGTGATCGGCGCGGAAATCGCGTCCGGCCCGTAATCGCTTTCGCCGCTTACCTGCAGCAGCTCCTGCAGGCGCTGGCGGGCGCGGTTCACGCGGCTCTTGATCGTGCCGAGCGCGCAGCCGCAGATTTCCGCCGCTTCCTCATAGGAGAAGCCCGAGGCACCGACGAGGATGATCGCCTCGCGCTGTTCGTCCGGCAGCTTTTCCAAGGCCTTCTTGAAATCCTGCATGTCGAGCGAACCGTATTGCGAGGGATGCTGCGCCAGGTTCTCGGTGAAGATGCCCTCGGAATCCTGTATTTCACGGCCGCGCTTGCGCAGCTTGCTGTAAAGCTCGTTGCGCAGGATCGTGAAGAGCCAGGCCTTCATGTTGGTGCCCATCTCGAACTGTTCCTGCTTGGCCCAGGCCTTCATGATGGTGTCCTGTACCAGATCGTCCGCCTGGTCGTGGCGGCCGATGAGGGAAATGGCGAAGGCGCGCAGGCTCGGCAGTACTGCCAGCAACTCGCGCTTGAAAGTCGTCTGTCCCTGGTCCATCACGTCCTCACTCGGCCCGTTGCACGCTGCTTTCGACAGCATCCAATTTTTCGAGAAGATCCAGGAACCTCTGGGGAAGCGCCTCATCCTGCACGGAATGATAGAACGTGCGCAGCTTCATTGCGATCTGCGCATTCGGATCATTCACCTTTGGGGGAGATTGCCTCCCGGGGTTCTGCTTGTTCACGCTCGTCTCTCTTGCCACTCTCAAGTTCATACACGCCCTTCTGACGAATTCGGCGTGGAAATGCCCGGTGTCAAAAAAAGTTCCCCTCTTCGGAACCTAAATTTGGTTTCCGCGTTCAAACCGTCAACTGCGAGTGCAGCAATTTGAGAACAGGGGACAAAGTATGCCGATTTCCGATCGTATCGGGCCGCACCTGCCGGCCCTTCGCCGCTATGCCCGCGCGCTCACGGGCACGCAGTCTTCGGGCGACGCCTATGTGGCCGCCACGCTCGAAACCATCCTTATCGACCCCTCGGTGCTGCCGGAAGGAGAAGACGACAAGGCAAGGCTCTTCGGCCTCCTGAGCCGCATCATCTCATCGCTGCCCGTCTCGGTGAGCAGAGGAGCGGGCACGATCACGCCGGGTGCCGAAGCGCCCTACGATCTCTCGGGCGTTCCCCCGCTCGGCCGGCAGGCGTTGCTGCTCGCCACCGTCGAAGGCTTTTCCGTCGACAAGACCGCCGAAATCCTCGAAGCGCAGGTGAGCGCGGTGCGCGCACTCCTCGATGCCGCCTTTGCAGAAATCGCCGCCCAGGCGGAAACCGGCATCATGATCATCGAGGACGAACCACTGATCGCACTCGACCTTGCCCATATGGTCAGCGGCATGGGCCACCGTGTCACCGGCATCGCCCGCACCCAGGCCGAAGCCGAAACGCTCTGGAGCGACAGCCGGCCGGGCCTCGTGCTCGCCGATGTCCGGCTTGCCGACGGCTCCTCCGGCATCGACGCCGTCAACACGATCCTCTCCCGCACCAACATCCCCGTCATCTTCATCACGGCCTACCCCGAACGGCTGCTGACAGGCGAGCGGCCGGAACCGGCCTTCCTCGTCTCCAAGCCGTTCAACCCGGAGCAGGTGAAGGTTCTGATCAACCAGGCCCTCCTCTTCACGCCGCAGACCCGCGCAGCGGCTTGATCCCGCTCCCGGATGCCGCAGCGGCGGCGCGGCGGCGGCGGTGGTGCGGCACGCCCACCGCCGCCTTTTCTTCGTCGTTTCCATAGGCACAAAAGAAAACAGCCAGCGCCGGAGAGGCACTGGCTGCTTGAGTATCCACGGACCGGAGGGGGACACGGTATCGTGGTCAATCACCAGTCGAGGGCCTCGCATTTGGGGGATATGCGTAGACCGGTGACGACAAGAAAACACGCGACCGGAGATTTGGTTCCACCCGGTTGCAAATTTTTTCAGGAATTTTTCAAAGCATCGCTTCCAGCTCCGCGCGGTGGCGGTAAAGCGTGAGGAAACGGCGATAATCCCGGTCATAGCCCGCCTTGCGGCCGGCATCCGGCAACAGCGTGCGGCCACCCGGATGCATCGCCCGGCCCGCGGACGGCAGGTCGCCATGAAGCCCGCCGGCGACGGCCGCCGCCATCGCGCTTCCCAGGAGCACGGCGTCGCCCGCCTCGGGCACGACGAGCCGGCAGCCGGTGACGTCGCGGTAGAGTTCCATCAGCAGCGGATTGCGCAAATGGCCGCCGGCGACATGCAGCGTATCGGGCAGATAGCCGCCCTCGCCCATCGTTTCCAGGATATGGCGGATGCCGAGCGCGATGGCGACCGCGGTCCGCCAATAGAGGCGGCAGAGCCCGTCGAAGGAGGCGTCGAGCGCAAGGCCGCTGATCACGCCGAGCGCCTGTGGATCGGCAAGTGGCGACCGGTTACCATGGAAATCCGGCAGCACATGCAGCCGCGCGCCGAAAGCTTCCCCCTCCTCGGCCCGCAACACCGCGATGCGTGCGAGAATGCGGGCATGATTTGCCGCCGTCGGCTCGCCCCCCGCGCTGTGTGCGCGCACCACATGATCGAGCAGCGCGCCCGTCGCCGACTGACCGCCCTCCACCAGCCACCAGTCCGGCAGCACCGCCTCGTAATACGGCCCCCACAGGCCGAGGCCGAATTTCGCCGAACGCGAAAAAGCGACGATGCAGCTCGACGTGCCGCCAATCAGCGCCAGCTGGCGCTCCAGTTTTTCCGGCTCGCCCGCAAAGGAGCCGAGCACGCCGAGCGCACCGGCATAGGCGTCGATGAGGCCTGCCGCGACCACGCAATCCGTATCGAGCCCGAGCGCCTCCGCCGCGTCGTTCGTCAACCGGCCGACGGCTGCGCCGACGGGCACGGTCTCGTCGGGCAGGCCGCCGCGCTCCCGCACGTCCTCCAGCCCGACCGCCTTCAGGAAGTCCGCGCGCCACGGCGCCGTCTCATGGGCGAGATAGTTCCACTTGGCCGTCATCGTGCAGCGCGAGCGGGCATTCGACCCCGTCGCCCGCCAGGTGATGAAATCGGCAAGGTCGAAGAAATAGCCGGCCTTCGCCCATTGCCCCGGCCGCTGGCGCTTCAGCCACATCAGCTTCGGCATTTCCATTTCCGGCGACATGACGCGGCCGGAATGGGCAAGGACCGGGTGGCCGGTCGCGGTGCAGAGATCGGCCTCTTCCAGCGCGCGATGGTCCAGCCAGACGATGGTGTCCCACCGTTCGCCCTCTGCGCCGGACACCGCAAGCGGATTTCCCGCCGTGTCGCGAACGACGAGCGAACAGGTGGCATCGACACCCAAAGCGGCAACGCGCGCCGCCGGGGCATCGGCTGCCTTGCAGGCCGCCTTCACGGCGGCGCAGACCGCCTGCCAGATATCTTCGGAATCGTGCTCGGCAAGATCGGCGCTCGGCCGCCGCATGGCGATGGGATGTTCCGCACGGCCGAGCATCGTGCCGCTCCGGTCGAACACGCCGGCACGCGCGCTCCCCGTGCCGATGTCCACCGCAACGATCAGATCGCGCATCAATGTTCTTTCCCGCCGCCCTTTTCGTTGCGGACAAACTGTAGCAATTCCCGCATGTCGTCAAATAGGGCGTCGGGGCCGAGGGCCATCAGGGCCTCGCGGTGCTGCGGCGTGCGCGCATGCGAGCCACCCGTGAAGGCGACGACGCGCATGCCGGCCGATTTCGCCGCCATGATGCCCGCCGGACTGTCCTCCACGACGACGCATCTGCCGGGTGTAATCCCCATGCTGGCACTCGCGTGCAGGAAAAGGTCGGGCGCCGGCTTGCCGTGCGTCACCATGCTGGCGCTGAAGATGTTGGGCTCGAAACGGTCGATGAGGCCGGTGACGGAAAGCGAGAGGCGAATGCGTTCCGGCTGGCTGGAGGAGGCGACGCAATGGGCGATGCCAAGCCGGTCCACGGTCTCGGCAACGCCGTCGATCGGCTGAAGTTCGGAGCGGAAACGCGCATAGAGCGCCTTGCGCATGGTCTCCAGGAACGTGGCATCGACCGCAAGGCCATAATCGTCATGCAGGATTTCCGACATGCTTTTCAGGCTGCGGCCAAGGAAGCGCTCGTGCGCTTCGGCCTCGCTCATCGCCACGCCCGCCGCTGCCAGCGCCTCTACCAGCACGGAAATCGAGATCGGCTCGCTATCGACGAGCACGCCGTCGCAGTCGAAAATGACGAGATCTGTCGCGTTGGCGGCCATGGCTTTTCCGTTCCGTTTCAGGCCCCCGTTGGTACTGTCTGCCCCATCAGATGAAAAGCCCCTCAGGCCTCAGCTCGACAGCGCATTGTCCAGATAACGCTTCAAGGTCGCCCGCGTGCCGTTCTGCTGCAACGATTGCAGGGCATCGGTGAAGCGCCGGATGAAGAGGCCGGCATTCGCGACAGCGCCGAAAATATCCCCCAGACCAAGGAAGGCCTGCGGATCGTTCTTTGCCGCGGTCGCTGCCGCATGGATGCGGTCGATGTTCGGGTCGTTGAAGGCGATTGCCTTGCCGCTGTCCGTCACGCCGGCAAGATAATGGCACCAAAGGGCCGAGACCAGCGCGAGACCGGTCACATCCTCGCCGCGGGACAACCGGTCGGCGGTGGAAGGCAGGATGAACTTCGGCTGCCGGTTGGAGCCGTCCTGGGCAAGGCGCGGGATCGTGTCGGCGATCTTCGGGTTGGAGAAGCGCCGCTCGATCAGGGCGTAATAGTCGTTGAGATCGGTATCCGGCACGGGCGGGATGACCGGAATGATCTCCTCGCGCTCCAGCTTGCCGAGGAAGGCGCGGATATCCGGATCCTCCATCGCCTCGTGTACGAAATGGATATCGAGCAAGGCGGCCGGATAGGCGATGGCCGCATGGCCACCGTTGAGAATGCGGATCTTCATGTGCTCGTAGGGCGCCACATCGGGCACGAACTGCACGCCGACCTTTTCCAGCGCCGGGCGTCCCTCAGGGAAATTGTCTTCCAGCACCCATTGCTTGAACTCTTCGCAGAAGACCGGCCAGGCGTCGTCGATGCCGTAGTCGTCGGCGACGATGCCGATCTCGCGCGCACCGGTCGCCGGCGTGATGCGGTCGACCATGCCGTTGGGAAAGGCGACGTTGGCGTCGATCCAGTCGGCAAGACCGGGGTCGGAGAGGCGCGCGAGACCGGATACGGCCGCGTGCGTCACCTTGCCGTTGTGGGGAATGTTGTCGCAGGACATGACCGTATAGGGCGCGATGCCCTTGTCCTTGCGCACTTTCAGGCCGGCAAGGATGAGACCGAAAACGGTCTTCGGGTCCGCCGGGTTGGCGGCATCGGCGGCGATGGCCGGATGGGCGGAGTCGAAGATGCCCGAGGCAGGATTGATGAAGTAACCACCCTCGGTGATGGTCAGCGAGACGATGCGGATCGCCGGATCGGCAAGGCGCGCGACGGTCGCCGCCGCGTTGCCGGGCGCGAGATAATCGATCATCGCACCGGTGACGCGCGCGCCGGAGCGGTTATTGTCCTGCTCGACCACCGTCGTCAGGAAATCCTGCCCGGCAAGCTTCTCGCGCATGGCGGCGTCGGATGGGAGCACGCCGGCGCCGACGATCGCCCAGTCATGATCGAGTCCGAGATTGAAGAGGTCATCGAGATAGACCGCCTGATGCGCCCGATGAAAATTGCCGACGCCGAAGTGGACGATGCCCGCCGCAAGGCTGCCGCGCGCATAGGATGGCACGCCTGCGGTCTTTTCGACCGCGTCGAGGGTGGCGAGCGACAGTTTCGTGGTCATGGTCCATTCCTTCCGGTTGGTCCGGTCTTCTCTCGTGCCGGGTCCGCCATCGCGGGCTCAGCTCATCCAGTTGCCGCCGTCGACATTGTAGGTTTGCGCGACGACGTAGTTGCTCTCCTGCGAGGCAAGGAAGAGCGCCATGCCGGTGAGGTCGTCCGCCGTGCCCATGCGGCCGAAGGGCACTTCCGCCCCCACGAGGCGCTTCTTCTCGCCGAGCGGCCGGTTCTCGTATTTGGCAAACAGCGCGTCGACGCCGTCCCAGTGCTCGCCGTCCACCACGCCGGGGGCGATGGCGTTGACGTTGATGCCGTGCTTGATGAGGTTCAGCCCCGCCGACTGGGTCAGGCTGATGACCGCCGCCTTGGTGGCGCAGTAGACGGCGACGAGCGCCTCGCCGCGCCGGCCGGCCTGGCTTGCCATATTGATGATCTTGCCGCCGCGCCCCTGCGCGATCATCTGCCGCGCCGCCGCCTGCAGCGTGAACAGCGTGCCGGCGACGTTGATCGAAAACAGCCTGTCGTAGCTCTCGCGCGTGATCTCGACGATCGGCGCGAGATCGAAGAGCGCGGCGTTGTTGACGAGGATATCGAGACCCCCGGCCTCCTTCACGCAGGCCGCTATGGCCGCATCGATGGAGGCCTGCTGCGTCACGTCCATCTGCACGGCATAGGCCGCAGGGCCGATTTCCTTCGCGGTCGCCTGCGCCCGCTCCATGTTGATGTCGGCGATGGCGACGCGGGCGCCTTCGCGGATATAGGCCTCCGCGAAAGCGCGGCCGATGCCGCGCGCCGATCCCGTGATCAGCGCGCTCTTGCCCTCCAGCCTCTTCATCGAATTGCCAGCCCCTTGTCGTCGAAGCGGTGGATGCGGCCCTCCTCGGGGGTGAGGTAGACGGTATCGCCATGGGTGACGGGGAAGTCGCCGCCGGCCCGCACCGTCACCATGCCGATGCCCTCGACATTGACATGCAGGAACGTGTCGGAGCCGAGATGCTCGGCGACACCGACGAGCCCCTTCCAGCTGCCGCTTTCCTTGGAGAGGCGGATGTGTTCGGGCCGGATGCCGACGGTGGGCGCATGCCACGGCTTGGCGGCCTCGCCCTTGACGAAGTTCATGCGCGGCGCGCCCATGAAGCCGGCCACAAAGAGATTGGCCGGGCGCTGGTAGATCTCGTCGGGCGTGCCGAACTGCTGGATCTCGCCGTCCTTCATCACCGCGATCTTGTCGCCCATGGTCATGGCCTCCACCTGGTCGTGGGTCACATAGACCGCCGTGGTCTTGAGCTGATGATGCAGTTCGCTGATCTCCAGCCGCATCGTGCCGCGCAGCGCCGCGTCGAGGTTCGACAGCGGTTCGTCGAATAAAAAGGCCGACGGTTCGCGCACGATCGCCCGGCCGATGGCCACGCGCTGGCGCTGACCGCCGGAAAGCTGTCCCGGCCGCCGTTCCAGGTAATTGGTAAGGTTCAGGACGCGCGCCGCTTCCGTCACCTTCTTGTCGATCGCCGCCTGATCCATCTTCGCCATCTTCAAGGGGAAGGCGATGTTCTTGGCGACGCTCATATGCGGATAGAGCGCATAGGACTGGAACACCATGGCAAGGCCGCGCTTTGCGGGTGCTGCTCCCGTCACGTCCTTGCCATCGATCTCGATGGTGCCCGATGTCGTGTCCTCGAGGCCGGCGATAAGGCGCAGGAGCGTGGACTTGCCGCAGCCCGAGGGGCCGACGAAGACGACGAATTCACCGTCGTTGATGGTCAGGTCGATGCCCGGGATGACCTGCGTCGCGCCGAAGGACTTGTTGACCTTTTTGAGAATGATCTTGCCCATTGTTGCCTCCTGGGGGTTTCCTCCCCGATCTTTCGTTTACTTCACGGCGCCGAAGGTCAGGCCGCGGACAAGCTGTTTCTGGCTGAACCACCCCATGATCAGGATGGGGGCGATGGCGAGCGTGGAGGCGGCCGAGAGTTTCGCCCAGAAGAGACCCTGGGGGCTCGAGAACGAGGCGATGAAGGCGGTCAGCGGCGCGGCGTTGGTCGTCGTCAGGCGGATCGTCCAGAAGGCTTCGTTCCAGGCCAGGATGATGTTGAGCAGCATGGTGGAGGCGATGCCCGGCACCGCCATCGGCGTCAGCACATAGACGATCTCGCCCCACAGCGACGCGCCATCCATGCGGGCGGCCTCGAGGATCTCGCCGGGGATTTCGCGGAAGTAGGTGTAGAGCATCCAGATCACGATCGGCAGGTTGATCATGGTCAGCATGACGGTGAGGCCGATGCGGCTGTCGAGCAGGCCGGTGTCGCGGAAGATGAGGTAGATCGGCACCAGCACGGCGACGGCCGGCATCATCTTGGTCGAGAGCATCCACATCAGGATGTCCTTGGTCTTCTTCGTCGGCGAGAAGGCCATAGACCAGGCGGCCGGAACCGAAATGACCAGGGCGAGCAGCGTGGAACCGACGGAGATGATCACCGAGTTCAGGAAGAACTTGAAGTAGTTGCTCTGCGCCTGCACGGCGGCATAGCTCTCGATGGTCCCGGACGGGATCAGGCTGAAGCCCTGGATCGCCTCGTTCTCCGACTTGAACGAGGTGATGATCGTATAGAGGATCGGGAAGAAGATGATCAGCGCCACGATCCAGGCGGCGATGGATGCAACCGCAATGCGGCGGTTTGAAACAGCTCGTGCCATGATCTTGTCCCCTTACTTGTCGAGGTTCTTGCCGACGGCGCGCATCAGGAAGAAGGCGACGATATTGGCGAGGATGACGGCGATGATGCCGCCGGCGGAGGCCCCGCCGACGTCGTAGCCGAGCAGCGCGGTGCGATAGATCAGGAACGGCAGGTTGGTGGATGCGTAACCCGGGCCGCCATTGGTCGTGACGAGGATCTCCGCATAGACGCCGAGCAGGAAGATCGTCTGGATGAGGATGACGACGGTAATCGAGCGGGCAAGGTGCGGCACGGTCAGATAGATGAAGCGGGAGACGAAGCCCGCGCCGTCCATCTCGGCGGCTTCCTTCTGCTCGCCGTCGAGCGACTGCAGCGCCGTCAGCAGGATGAGGGTGGCGAAGGGCAGCCACTGCCAGGCGACGATGATGATGATCGAGGTCAGGGGGTACTGGGCGAACCAGTCGACAGGCTGCAGCCCGAGCGACCGGTTGATATCCGCGAGCACGCCGTAGCCCGGATGCATGATCATGTTCTTCCAGACCAGTGCGGCGACCGGCGGCATGACGAAGAAGGGCGAGATCACCAGGATGCGCACGATCCCCTGCCCCCACATCGGCTGATCGAGCAACAATGCGATCGCGGTGCCGCCGATGACGGTGATGGCGAGCACGCCCACCACGATCAGCAGCGTGTTCCAGATCGACTGGAAGAAGGCTGGATCGGTGTAGAAGAACTGGTAGTTGAAGAGGCCCGTCCAGCTCACATTGGCCGGATTGAGCAGATTGTAGTTCTGGAACGAGAACCACAGCGTCATCGCCAATGGCACGATCATCCAGATCAGCAGCAGCCCCACAGAGGGCGCCAACATCAGCCGCGCAAGACCGCGCGTGTTCTCCGTCGCCATGATTTTCTCCTCCCCGGGGCCGGTACGCCGGCCGATGCGGTCATGTCGTACAGTGCAGGACAGACTGCCCCTCATCCCCCTGCCGGGACCTTCTCCCCGCAGCGGGGCGAAGGGGAGCGGTGCGGCCATCATTCCCGACCCCGCTTGGGGAAGAGGATGCCGTCAGGCTGTGAGGGGCTGGTCCGGAATTCAGCCCTCCCCGTTTCATCGGCTGCCCGGAACGCATCCCGGGCAGCCCGTCCTTGGGGAGGAGGTGCTTACTTGATGTAGCCGGCGCGGGTCATCTCGCGCACGGCGGCCTGCTGTGCCTGCGCAAGCGCGTCATCGACCGGCATCTGACCGGCGAGCGCGGCCGAGAAGAGCTGGCCGACCGTCGTGCCGAGACCCTGGAATTCCGGGATGGCGACGAACTGCACGCCGACATAGGGCACTGGCTTGACCGAGGGATTCTTCGGGTCGGCCGCGTTGATCGAGTCGAGCGTCATCTTCGCGAAGGGCGCTGCCTTCTGGTACTCGGCATTCGCATAGAGCGAGGAGCGCGTGCCCGGAGGAACGTTGGCCCAGCCTTCCTTCTCGGCGACGAGCTGGGTGTATTCCTTGCTCGTTGCCCAGGCGATGAACTTCTCGGCCGCTTCCGTCTTCTGCGAACCGGCCGGGATGGCGAGGTTCCACGCCCAGAGCCAGTTGCCGCGCTTGCCGAGACCCGTGTCGGGAGCGAGCGCATAGCCGACCTTGTCGGCAACCGTCGATTCCTTCGGGTTGGAGACGAACGAGGCGGCGACCGTGGCGTCGATCCACATGCCGCAATTGCCCTGCTGGAACAGCGCCAGGTTCTCGTTGAAGCCGTTCGAGGATGCGCCCTGCGGGCCGGCGTCGTTCATCAGCTTGACGTAGAAGTCGAGCGCGTTCTTCCATTCCGGCTGGTCGAACTGCGGCTTCCAGTTCTCATCGAACCAGCGGGCGCCGAAGGCGTTGGCGGTCGCCGTCAGGAAGGCCATGTTCTCGCCCCAGCCCGCCTTGCCGCGAAGGCAGATGCCATTGATGCCGGCAGTGCGGTCCGTCATCTTGCGCGCGGCGTCGGCGATGAAGTCCCAGGTCGGGGCATCGGGCATGGTGAGGCCGGCCTTCTCCATCAGGTCCTTGCGGTACATGACGAAGGAAGACTCGCCGTAGAACGGCGCGGCATAGAGCTTGCCGTCGTCGCCGGTCAGGCCCGAGCGGATGGCGGGCAGCAGATCGTCGACGTCATAGTCGGCGCCGAGATTGTCGAGCGGCACCAGCCAGCCCTGCTTTGCCCAGATCGGAACCTCATAGGTGCCGATGGTCATGATGTCGTACTGGCCGCCCTTCGTCGCGACGTCGGTCGTGACGCGTTCGCGCAGCACGTTTTCCTCGAGCGTCACCCACTCGAGTTGAATGTCCGGGTTCTTCTTCGTGAAATCGTCCGTCAGCCCCTGCATGCGGACCATGTCGCCGTTGTTCACGGTGGCGATGGTGAGGGTTTCCGCATTGGCAAAACCGCACAGGAGAGCAGCCGAGCAGGTGCCCAGCAGAAGGGTTTTAAAATTCATTGTCTTCCTCCCAGAAGAGTAATGAGCATTTGCTTCGCTCGTGAGCAATTACCCATATTATGGCACGGGAAGTCAACGGCCATTCGTTGCTGCACCGCACAATGCGAGGCAACCTCCATTGAATTTCATGGGGAATTTTTATGAAGCGGGCGCTCGTCTTGCGTCCGGAAATGCGTCGCTCAGGCCGAAAGCAGGTAGCGCGCGGTCGACTCGTCGGTGATGACGCCGTTGATCATACCGCCGCGAAGGGCGGCCAGAAGGGCGAGATACTTGCGCTTGCCCTTGGCAAGGCCGATGACCGTTGTCGTCTCGCGGGACGGCAGCGGCACGGAGGCAACACGCTCGTTGATGCTGCCTTCGAGCAGCTTGCCGTTGCGGTCGAACATCCAGCCGCAGATTTCGCCTGCGGCCCCGTCCGCCATCAGCCGCGCCATTTCCTCCGGATCGAGGAAGCCGTCGAGACAGAGCGGCGCATCCGCCCCGAGCTCGCCGATACCGACAAAGGCCACATTCGCCTCGCGCCCGAGCTGCAGCGTCGACTGCACGAGGCTCTGCCGGTGCAGGAGGTCCCGCTCCTCGATGGAGGAGACGAGCACCGGCAGCGGCATCGGATAGTGCCGCGCCTTGACCGCGTCGGCCATGGAGAAGATGACGTTGTAATAGGCGGCCGAACCATCGGGACCGATATTGCCCGTCAGCGACAGGATCCGGTGCTGCGGGCATTCCATGGTCGGAAGCTGGTCGATCGCCGCCTTCAGCGTACGCCCCGTGCCGACCGCCAGCACGATCGGTTCCGGCGTCTTCAGCCAGCGCTCGATTTCCGCCGCTCCCGCCTCGGCGATGCCGATCGTCGTCGAGGTCGATCCCGGATCGCCCGGCACGATATCGACATGCACGAGAGCGAACTTCCGCTTGAGTTGTTCGCCCAGTTCCAGGCATTCGGCAATGGGATGGTCGAGGCGCACCTTGATCAGCCGTTCGGCGACGGCGAGCGAAACCAGACGCTGCGCCGACTGGCGGGAAATGCCCATGGCGGCGGCGATTTCGTCCTGCGTGCGGCCGGCGACGTAGTAGAGCCAGCCGGCCCTTGCCGCATCGTCCAGTCTTCCGGCCGTTTCCGTCCGCTTCGCCATCGTCTACCCCGGTTGTTGTACACGATTTGCTGCATCTTTTCCGGTCACCTGTCAAACGGCATCTGGTGGCGCAGCAAGGACAGGCGCGGTTGTGCCGCACACTTGAGGCAAGGAAAAGATAACCGGAAATCTCATGTTTTATTTTGCCGCAAGCCCTGAAAAACCAGCATTTCTTTTGAACTTTTACCGTTTGATAAAAAAATAAAGCTGAGTTACCGTTCTCTCATCCAAAAAGCCCACACGAATGGGAGATAACAATGGGAACGACGCAATCTGGGATTCATCGGGGGCGTCTTGCGCCGACCGAATACGAGACCAACTTTTCCGACCTCCACCCGCGCCTCGACGACCATGAGGCGCTGGTCGCAGCCGATCGCTGCTACTTCTGTCACGACGCGCCGTGCATGACGGCCTGTCCCACCTCCATCGACATTCCGCTGTTCATTCGCCAGATCTCGACGGGCAATCCCATCGGCTCGGCCAAGACGATCTTCGACCAGAACATCCTTGGCGGCATGTGCGCCCGCGTCTGCCCCACCGAGACGCTCTGCGAGCAGGCCTGCGTGCGCAACACCGCCGAGCACCGCCCCGTGGAGATCGGCCGCCTGCAGCGCTACGCGACCGATGTCGCGATGACGGAGAACAAGCATTTCTACGAGCGCGCGGCGCGCACCGGCAAGGCCGTTGCGGTCGTCGGCGCAGGTCCCGCGGGCCTTGCCTGCGCGCACCGTCTCGCGGTGAACGGCCATGATGTCGTGATCTTCGAGGCGCGCGAGAAGGCCGGCGGCCTCAACGAATATGGCATCGCCACCTACAAGGCGGTCGACGATTTCGCCCAGCGCGAAGTTGACTACGTGCTGGCCGTCGGCGGCATCGACGTGAAGAACGGCCTGAAGCTCGGCCGCGACTTCACGCTCGTCGACCTCACCGCCAATTTCGACGCCGTCTTCCTCGGCATGGGTCTTGCCGGCGTCAACGCGCTCGGTGCGGAAGGGGAAACCCTTCCCGGCGTCACCGACGCCGTCGATTTCATCGCGGAACTGCGCCAGGCAACCGACAAGGCCACCGTCCCGGTCGGCCGGCGCGTCGTCGTCATCGGCGGCGGCATGACAGCCATCGACGCCGCCGTGCAGGCCAAGCTGCTCGGCGCCGAGGAGGTGACGATCTGCTACCGCCGCGGCAAGGAGCACATGAACGCCTCCCCCTTCGAGCAGGACCTCGCCGCCTCCAAGGGCGTGATGATCCGCCACTGGCTGCAACCCAGGCGCGTCATCGCCAAGGACGGCCACGTCGCCGGCATCGAGGTGGAGTATACCGAAATGCGCGACGGCAAGCTCGTCGGCACGGGAGAGACCGGGGCGCTTGCCGCCGACCAGATCTTCAAGGCCATCGGCCAGACCTTCGAGGCCGCCGGGCTCGGCTCCCTCGCCATGGCAGGCAACCGCATCGCCATCGATGCCGAAGGCCGCACCTCGCTCGCCAATGTCTGGGCAGGCGGGGACTGCGTGAAGGCCGGCGAGGACCTGACGGTCACCTCCGTCGCGCAGGGCCGCGACGCCGCCGATTCGATCAACCGCATGCTGGCTGCCGGCGCGCAGCCTTCCGTTGCCGTCGCTTGAGGGAGATGAGACATGGCTGATCTTCGCAGCAATTTCCTGGGCATCAAGAGTCCCAATCCCTTCTGGCTGGCCTCGGCGCCGCCCACCGACAAGGAAGTGAATGTGGTGCGCGCCTTCGAGGCGGGCTGGGGCGGCGTGGTCTGGAAGACCCTGGGCGAAGACCCGCCGGTGGTCAACGTCAGCGGCCCGCGCTACAGCACCCTGATGAGCCAGGACCGGCGCGTGATCGGCCTGAACAATATCGAGCTCATCACCGACCGGCCGCTGCGCACCAATCTGGAGGAGATTGCAAGAGTCAAGCGTGCCTGGCCGGACCGGGCCATGATCGTCTCGCTGATGGTGCCCTGCACCGAGCAGAGCTGGAAGGCCATCCTGCCCATGGTCGAGGACACGGGCGCCGACGGCATCGAGCTGAACTTCGGCTGCCCGCATGGCATGAGCGAGCGCGGCATGGGCTCGGCCGTGGGCCAGGTGCCCGAGTACATCCAGATGGTCACGGCCTGGTGCAAGCAGTACAGCCGCCTGCCGGTGATCGTGAAGCTCACGCCCAATATCACCGATGTGCGCCAGCCGGCGCGCGCCGCCAAGGCAGGCGGGGCCGATGCGGTGAGCCTGATCAACACCATCAACTCCATCATGGGCGTGGACCTGGACCGCATGGTCATGCACCCCAGCACCGATGGCTGGGGCTCGCACGGCGGCTACTGCGGCCCGGCGGTCAAGCCCATCGCGCAGAACATGGTGGCCGAGATCGCCCGCGACCCGCAGACGGCCGGCCTGCCCCTCTCGGGCATTGGCGGGGTCACGACCTGGCGCGATGCAGCGGAATACATCGCGCTGGGCTGCGGCACGGTGCAGGTCTGCACCGCGGCCATGGTCTATGGCTTCAAGATCGTGCAGGACCTCTGCAACGGCCTGTCCAACTACATGGACGAGAAGGGCTACGCCAGCCTCGACGCCATGCGCGGCCTGGCCGTGCCCACGGTCAAGAACTGGAACCAGCTGAACCTGAACCATGTGGAGAAGGCAGTCATCAATCAGGACTCCTGCATCCAGTGCGGGCGCTGCCACATCGTCTGCGAGGACACCTCGCACCAGGCCATCACGCAGTTCGTCGACGGCATCAGGCATTTCGAGGTGATGGAAGACGAATGCGTCGGCTGCAATCTTTGCGTCAACGTCTGCCCCGTCGAGAACTGCATCACCATGGTGGAACTCGATCCCGGCACGCTCGACCAGCGCACCGGCAAGCCGGTCGATCCCAACTACGCCAACTGGACGACCCACCCGAACAACCCGATGGCCAAGCAGGCCGCGGAGTGAAAACGAAAAGGCCGGGGCATCTCGCCCCGGCCTTTTCGATTCTATCGACGTAGCGCCCTCTCTACCGGTGTGCCGGCGGCGATTTAGCCGAGGAAACTGTTTCCAGCGCTATAGGCAAGGAACGCCAGCGCCGCAAAGTAGACGATGGTCAGCACCACCATCACATAACCCGCAATCACCACCAGCCCGTCGCGCTGCGAGATGCCGGCGGCGAGCAGCAGGATGGCGATGCCCGGAAGCGTGTTGGAGAAGGGAATGAGCCCGAGCGGCGCCATGAGCAACACCCCTGCCCCCATCAGCACCAGCCCGTTCACGCGGTTCATCACCGCGCCGGAGGTGAGGCCCGTCATGCGCGGCTTGAAGAAGCGGTCGATCTTGCGCAGGAACGTGACGCCGCGCTGCAGCACCGGGCGCAGCTTGTCGCTCTCCAGCCGCCGGTCGGCGACCTTTTCCGGCAGCCAGGGCAGGCGGTTGAGCGTAATGGCCGCGCTGATCAGCACGATGCCCGCGCCGAAGACAGTGGAGACGCCGGGAATGGATACCGGAAACAGGAACGGCAAAGACAGGAAGGCGCACAGCAGGAGCAGGCCGCTTTCACCCATCATCGACAGGAGGTCGCGCAGCGTGATGTGCTCGCCCTTGATCGAATGGAGGATGTCCTCGAGCAGTTCGCTCGTCTTGCGATCCGTATCCTTGAAGCCAATTGCCGTCGTCATGAAATGTCCTTTCGAATGCCCGGCCTATGCGCGGCGATTGCGGCTTTCCTGTGGGGGGCCTGTGGGGCTGGCGTACCGCCTTCCCCGCGTCTATGAGCAGGCCGCGCCGCAGACAATAGGGTGATTTTCTTGACGAAGCGTATGCCGGCCCCGACGGGCCTCTCCACGCACGCGAAAGGCCGCGAAAAGCTGAAGGGGCATCTCGCCATGCTGCTCTTCGCGGTGCTGATCGCCGGCTCCTTCTCCTTCGGCGGGCTTGCCGCGCGCTACATGGAGGCCGAGCCGCTGATGCTCTGGCGCTACATCCTCACCATCGCCGTCATGGCCGCGCTCGCCTTCGGCGCCTTTCGCATTCCCCTCGCCTTGCCGCGGCAGGCCTGGCGCTTCCTGCTGCTCGGCGGGCTGATCGCCATCTACATGCTGACCATGTTCATGGCGCTGGAATTCACCAGCCCGATTGCGACCGGCGCGGTCTTCACGCTGATGCCTCTCCTCAGCGCCGCCTTCGCCCTGCCCGTACTCGGCCAGAAGACGCGCCCTGGCGTGCTCGCCGGCCTCCTCATCGCCGCCGCCGGCGCGGTCTGGGTGATCTTTCGCGGCGATATCGGCGCCATCCTCGCCTTCGACGTCGGCGCGGGCGAGATGATCTTCTTCGTCGGCGTCATCTGCCATGCGCTCTATGTGCCGCTGATCCGCCGCTTCGACCGGGGCGAGCCCGCCGTCGCCTTCGGCTTCTGGGTCACGGTCGGCGCGACGCTGTGGCTGATACCGCCCGGCGTCAGGGGTCTTCTGGCGGTCGACTTCTCCGCCCTGCCCCTCGCCGTCTACGCCGCCGTCACCTATCTCGCCGTCGTCACCACGGCCGGCACGTTCCTGCTTCTGCAATATGCATCGATGCGCCTGCCAGCCTCCAAGGTGCTCGGCTACGGCTACCTGACACCAAGCTTCATCATCCTGCTGGAAGGCCTGCTGGGCCACGGTTGGGCGAGCCTGCCGGTGCTGGCCGGCGCGCTGGTCACGGCCTGCGGGCTGGCGCTGATGGCATTGCTGCCGGACTGACAATTCTCGCTAAAAAGCGTAGCCATTAGCGTCCGCACTTGCGCGGACGAAATCTCACACCACCTGTTCGTGGATGTTGAGGCCGGTGACGAACAGTTGTTCGAGAAAACGGGCGGCATCCTCGAAACGGCCTTCGCCGGCCTGGTCCTGTCCGAGCACCGCGCGCACCTGCACATCGAAGTCGGCATAGTGCTGGGTCGTCGACCAGATCGAGAAGATCAGGTGATAGGGATCGCATTTGGCGATCTTGCCCGCCTTCGCCCAGGCCCGGATGACCTCCGCCTTCTCGTCGACGAGCGCCTTCAGCGGCCCCTTCAGCTCGTCCTCGATATTGGGCGCGCCCTGCAGGATTTCATTGGCGAAGAGGCGGCTTTCGCGCGGGAAATCCCGCGCCATTTCCAGCTTGCGCCGGATATAGCTGCGGATCTCCGAGACGGGATTGCCCGCCGCGTCGAACTCGCGCAGCGGATCGAGCCAGGTGTCGAGCACGCGATTGATGAGCGCCCGGTGCATCGCTTCCTTGGTGCGGAAATAATAGAGCAGGTTCGGCTTGGACATGCCCGCCACCTCGGCGATCTGGTCCACCGTGGCGCCGCGGAACCCGTGCAGCGAAAACACTTCCAGCGCCGCCTCGAGGATCCGCTCCTCCTTCTCCTCCTGGATGCGCGTGCGCCGCTGAGTCCTCGCCGCCCTCGGTAATGCCATCGTGCCCCCTCGGCTCTTCCGCCCCGCGGAAAAGTGCCGCCAAATTCACCAGTTTAACCAGCCGCCATTTTCTGGGCGCTCATCCGAGGATTTTGGTTTTTCGGCTTGAGTGCCGCTACGGAAGCTGTAATGTTTACCAACCGGTCAAATTATCAGTCAGTTATCAAGTAAAGGCAACTGCTGAGTCGGACGGCGCAAACAAAACAATCGCGCTGCCAGCCGGTGGGAACAAAATTGAGGCTTCAAGAGCCCGAAGACGTGGGAGCATATGACATGGCCGCACCCGGCGAGAACATGCGTGTCAACGCGGACCGCCTGTGGGATTCCCTCATGGACATGGCGAAGATCGGCCCCGGCATCGCCGGCGGCAACAATCGCCAGACGCTGACCGATTCCGACGCCGAGGGACGTCGCCTGTTCCAGACCTGGTGCGACGCTGCGGGTCTGACGATGGGCGTCGACACGATGGGCAACATGTTCATGACCCGCGCCGGTACCGATCCCGATGCCCTGCCCGTCTATGTCGGCTCGCATCTCGATACCCAGCCGACCGGCGGCAAATATGACGGCGTGCTCGGCGTGCTCGCCGGCCTCGAAGTCGTGCGCTCGCTGAACGACCTCGGCATCAGGACGAAGCACCCCATCGTCGTCACCAACTGGACGAACGAGGAAGGCGCGCGTTTCGCCCCCGCCATGCTCGCCTCCGGCGTCTTCGCCGGCGTGCACACGCAGGATTATGCCTATGGCCGCAAGGATCCCGAGGGCAAGACCTTCGGCGACGAGTTGAAGCGCATCGGCTGGATCGGCGACGAAGCGGTCGGGGCGCGCAAGATGCACGCCTATTTCGAATATCACATCGAGCAGGGTCCGATCCTCGAAGCCGACAAGAAGGACATCGGCGTCGTCACCCACTGTCAGGGCCTCTGGTGGCTGGAATTCACGCTGACCGGACGCGAGGCGCATACCGGCTCGACGCCGATGGCCATGCGCGTCAATGCGGGCCTTGCCATGGCGCGCATTCTCGAAATGGTTCAGACCGTCGCGATGGAAAACCAGCCGGGTGCCGTCGGTGGCGTCGGGCAGGTGTTCTTCTCGCCCAATTCGCGCAACGTGCTGCCGGGCAAGGTCGTCTTCACCGTCGACATCCGCTCTCCCGACCAGAAAAAGCTGGACGGCATGCGCGCCCGCATCGAGGCGGAGGCGCCTGCCATCTGCGAGGCGCTCGGCGTCGGCTATTCCGTCGAGGCGGTCGGCCATTTCGACCCCGTCACCTTCGACCCCACGCTGGTCGCCACCGTCCGCAAGGCCGCCGAAGACCTCGGCTACAGCCATATGAACATCATCTCCGGCGCCGGTCACGACGCCTGCTGGGCCGCCAAGGTCGCCCCTGCCACGATGATCATGTGCCCCTGCGTCGGCGGCCTTTCGCACAACGAGGCGGAGGACATTTCAAAGGAATGGGCCGCCGCCGGTGCGGATGTGCTGCTGCATGCGGTGATCGAGACGGCGGGAATCGCGGAATGAGCGCTGACGCCTCCCCGGATGAAACTGAGGCTGGCGGCAGCGAAAGGACGACGATCGAATACTCCATCACCATGCGCGTGAATGGCGTTTCGCAGGTTGAAATCGACGCGTTTACGGCTGGCATCGAAGGCTGGACGGTAAAACCTGGAGCAGACCATATCTTCCTCTACCCGCGCGAAGAGGATGGCAGTGGAAACGTCAGCGCGTATCTGCATGGCGTCCTTGCGCGCCATGGCAAGGTGTTCGCCGCAGCGGCGCAGATCGGCCGCGCCCGCGAGATCAGCCTCGCGATCTACTTCGATGCAGACCGGATCGCAGCAATATGCCCCGACTTCGATGCGGCGATCATCCGGCAACTGGCGGACCTGAATTTCTCGCTCGAAATCTGCGTGTTTCCGAGCAGCTTTGAAGACGACGAAGGGACGGAAGAATGAGCACTGTCATCAAGGGCGGAACCATTGTCACCGCGGACCTCACCTACAAGGCGGACGTCAAGATCGACGGCGGCAGGATCGTCGAGATCGGCCCCAATCTCTCCGGCGACGAAGTGCTGGATGCCGCGGGCTGTTATGTCATGCCCGGCGGCATCGATCCGCATGTCCACCTCGAAATGCCCTTCATGGGCACCTATTCGGCCGACGACTTCGAAAGCGGCACGCGCGCCGGCCTTGCCGGGGGCACCACCATGGTGGTCGATTTCTGCCTGCCCGACCCCGGCCAGTCGCTGCTCGACGCGCTGAAGCGCTGGGACAACAAGTCGACCCGCGCCAATTGCGACTATTCCTTCCACATGTCCGTGACCTGGTGGGGCGAGCAGGTCTTCGACGAGATGAAGACCGTGGTGCAGGAGGAAGGCATCAACAGCTTCAAGCACTTCATGGCCTACAAGGGCGCGCTGATGGTGAACGACGACGAGATGTTCGCCTCCTTCCAGCGCTGCGCCGCGCTTGGCGCGCTGCCGCTCGTCCATGCCGAAAACGGCGACGTGGTCGCCGCCATGCAGCAGAAGCTGATGGACGAGGGCAACAACGGGCCGGAAGGCCACGCCTATTCCCGCCCGCCATCCGTGGAAGGCGAGGCGACGAACCGCGCCATCATCATCGCCGACATGGCCGGTGCGCCGCTCTATGTGGTGCATACGTCCTGCGAACAGGCGCACGAAGCCATCCGCCGCGCCCGCCAGAACGGCATGCGCGTCTATGGCGAGCCGCTGATCCAGCACCTGACGCTGGACGAAAGCGAATATTTCAACAAGGACTGGGACCATGCCGCCCGCCGCGTCATGAGCCCGCCCTTCCGTAACAAGCAGCACCAGGATTCGCTCTGGGCAGGCCTTGCCGCGGGCTCGCTGCAGGTGGTGGCGACCGACCATTGCGCCTTTACCGGCGAACAGAAGCGCTTCGGCGTCGGCGATTTCCGCAAGATCCCCAACGGCACCGGGGGCCTAGAAGACCGCATGCCGATGCTCTGGACCTACGGCGTCAACACCGGCCGCCTGACCATGAACGAGTTCGTGGCCGTCACCTCCACCAACATCGCGAAAATCCTCAACGTCTATCCGAGGAAGGGCGCGATCCTCGTCGGCGCAGACGCCGATATCGTCGTGTGGGATCCGAAGCGCTCCAAGACGATCTCCGCGAAGAGCCAGCAATCCTCCATCGAATACAACGTGTTCGAGGGCAAACAGGTGACAGGCCTGCCGCGCTTCACGCTGACACGCGGCGTCGTCGCCATCGAGGAGAGCACCGTCAAGACCCGCGAGGGTCACGGCCAGTTCGTCAAGCGCGAGCCTTTCGCCGCCGTCAACAAGGCGCTGTCGACCTGGAAGGAAATCACCGCGCCGCGCAAGGTGGAACGCACCGGCATTCCGGCGAGCGGCGTCTGATGCCGATCCGTCGCTTCCCCCCGCCCTCATCCTCGGCACCGTCCTCGCCGGCCCGGCGGGGGCGGCGGGCATCCTGGAGGGCAGCTACGGCGACAAGGAGGGTTGTCACTACGCCGAAACGGGCGAATCCTCCGGCGCCGATATCTTCTTCCTGCTGAACGGCGAGGGTGTCACCACCGCGGCCTCCTATTGCGAATTCAAGGGAGAAGGGACGAAGGCCGGCGATGTGACAACAGTTCCGGCCGAATGCCATGAGGAAGGTTCCGAAGAGACCACGCCCTACGACCTGACACTGACGCCGGAAAACGGCGGCTACACCGTCAGCTTCCCCGATGGCACGCGCTGGGGGCCGCTTGCGAGGTGCAAGACGTGATCGCAGGCGCAAGGCTTCCCCTCTGTCCGGCCGGATCCGACGCTCTCCGAGGCGGGCCACCCGCATGGGGCACGAAAAGCACCCCCGCCTTGCTTTCTCCCCGGCGGCAGAAAGAACGGCGCGGCAGCGGGATGAGGGGCAGAGAGCTTCGCGTCCTAAACCGCAACCAGCGCCTCGAGATGCGGCAGAAGCACCACGCTCTCCTGCTCGTGGGGATCTGTCCGGGCGATGACGGCCGAGGCCGGCTCGCTGGAGAGATTGGCGGGCAGATGCGGCACGCCGGCGGGGATGTAGAACATCTCTCCCGCCTTGACGATCACATGGTTCTCCAGCCGCTCGCCGTACCAGGTATGCGCTTCGCCGGAGAGCATGTAGATCGCCGTCTCGTGCCGTTCGTGCATATGCGCCTTGGCCCGGCCGCCCGGCGGGATCGTCAGCAGATGCATGCAGATGCCCGACGCCCCCACCGTCTCGCGGGCGATACCCTCGAAATAGCTGAAGCCCTGCTTTCCATCGTAGGTGCCGCCGGGACGCACCACCCGGCATTCGGCCTTCGTCTCCACCGCCATCGTCTCGTCCCCCGGTTCCAGCGTGAGAATTCCGTGCGCAAAGTGATACGCCAGACAATGCCGATTGCAATGCCGGAAAGGGACATGCAGTCTGCCGCAAACCGCGCCGCGAAGGGCGCCGAAAGATGACCCGCATGTCCTCATCCGATACCGTCGTCTCCGCGAAAGATCTCGGCCTCACCTTCCAGACCGCCGATGGCCCCGTCACGGCGCTGACCGGCGTGAACCTCTCCGTCGAGAAGGGCGATTTCGTCTCCTTCATCGGCCCTTCCGGCTGCGGCAAGACGACGTTCCTGCGGGTCATCGCCGATCTCGAAAAGCCGACATCCGGCACGATCACCGTCAACGGCCTGTCGCCCGAGGAGGCCCGCAAGCGCCGCGCCTACGGCTATGTCTTCCAGGCCGCCGCGCTCTATCCCTGGCGCACCATCGAAAAGAACATCGCCCTGCCGCTCGAAATCATGGGCTACTCGGCGGCGGACCAGAAGGCGCGCATCGAGCGCACGCTCGACCTCGTCAATCTCACCGGTTTCGGCAAGAAATATCCCTGGCAGCTTTCCGGCGGCATGCAGCAGCGCGCCTCCATCGCCCGCGCGCTCGCCTTCGACGCCGACCTGCTCCTGATGGACGAACCCTTCGGCGCGCTTGACGAGATCGTGCGCGATCACCTCAACGAACAGCTCCTCAAGCTCTGGGCGCGAACCAACAAGACGATCTGCTTCGTCACCCATTCGATCCCGGAGGCGGTCTATCTTTCCACGAAGATCGTCGTCATGAGCCCCCGCCCCGGCCGTGTCACCGACATCATCGAATCCCCCTGCCGAAGGAACGCCCGCTCGACATCCGCGAGACGCCGGAATTCCTGGAGATCGCGCATCGCGTCCGCGAAGGCCTGCGCGCCGGCCACAGCTACGAGGAGCACGCCTGATGAAGCTCCCCTTCGTGCTCTGGCTCTTCGGTGCAACGGCGGTCTTCATCGGCGCGGCGACGGCCTCGCGGGTCTATATCGGCACGACGAACATCCTTTACCTGCTGTTCTCGCTGGCGCTCTACATTGTCGGCAACCTGATGATGCTGAAGCTGATGCGCGAGGGTGGGCTCGGGCTTGCCATCTCGCTGTCCGCCATCACCCAGCTCCTCATCATCAATGTCATCGCCTTCCTGTTCTTCGGCGAGCGGCTGAGCGGCACGCAGCTTGCCGGCGTCGGCCTCGGCATCCTTGCCATGGGCCTGATGCTGTTGCCCACCCCGGCGCGGAGCTGAGCCATGGGCGAGACAAGCTTCCTCAAGGACCGCCTGTTGCCGATCGGCACCGTCGTCCTCGCCCTCCTCGCCCTCTGGTATGTCTTCGTCGTCGTGCTGAACGCGCCCTTCGAGCGCGACACGGCCGCGCGCGCCGGCACGACCATCGGCTTCATGGAACTGCTTCCGAAAACCATGGCGCAGGAGCGGCCGGTCCTGCCCGCCCCGCACCAGGTCTTCGCGGAACTTTGGGACACCACCGTCAACAAGGCGATCACCTCCAAGCGCTCCCTCGTCTACCACGCCTGGATCACGCTATCGGCGACGCTGCTCGGCTTCGCCATGGGCGCCGTGCTCGGCATCCTGCTCGCCATCGCTATCGTGCACAACCGCGCCATGGACCGCTCGCTGATGCCCTGGGTCATCGCCAGCCAGACAATCCCCATCCTCGCCATCGCGCCGATGATCATCGTGGTGCTGAATGCCGTGGGCGTTTCCGGACTCATGCCGAAGGCGCTGATCTCGACCTATCTGTCGTTCTTCCCCATCGTCGTCGGCATGGTGAAGGGCCTGCGCAGCCCCGAGCAGATCCAGCTCGACCTGATGCACACCTATCACGCCTCGGCCGCGCAGACTTTCTGGAAGCTGCGCTGGCCCGCCTCCATGCCCTATCTCTTCACCTCGCTGAAGGTGGCGATCGCCATTTCGCTGGTCGGCGCCATCGTCGGCGAACTGCCGACCGGCGCGGTCGCCGGCCTCGGCGCGCGTCTGCTTGCCGGCTCCTATTACGGCCAGACGGTGCAGATCTGGGCAGCGCTCTTCATGGCGGCGGCGGTGGCGGCATTGCTGGTCATCATCGTCGGCTTCGCCCATAGCCTCGTCCTCAAGCGCATGGGGGCACGGGCATGACCCTCTCGATCCTGATCTCGGCCGTCGTCTTCTGGCTTGCCGCCTGGGCCTTCAACGAGTGGCTGGTGCGCCGGAAATTCGCAAACCCCGCCGCCGACCGCGCCGCACGCCTTGCCGTGCCGCTCCTCTTCGGCGTCACCATCCTCGTGCTGTGGGAAGGCATCGTGCGGGGTTTTGCCATCCCCTCCGTGCTGCTGCCGCCGCCGAGCATGATCTGGGCGCGGCTCATCAATTCCATCCCGACGCTCTGGGCGGACTTCCGTCAGACCTTCCTGAAATCCGTGCTGACGGGCTATGCGCTCGGCTGCGGCCTCGGCTTCGTCGTCGCCGTTCTCATCGACCGCTCGCCCTTCCTGCAGAAGGGGCTGCTGCCGCTCGGCAATTTCGTCTCGGCCCTGCCGGTCATCGGCATCGCGCCCATCATGGTCATGTGGTTCGGTTTCGACTGGCAGTCCAAGGTCGCCGTCGTCGTCATCATGACCTTCTTCCCCATGCTGGTGAACACCGTTTCCGGCCTTGCCGCGACGAGCCACGTGGAGCGCGACCTGATGCGCACCTATGCCGCCGACTGGTTCCAGACGCTGGTCAAGCTGCGTCTGCCGGCCGCCTGGCCGTTCATCTTCAACGCCCTCAAGATCAATTCCACGCTGGCGCTGATCGGCGCCATCGTCGCCGAGTTCTTCGGAACCCCCATCGTCGGCATGGGCTTCCGGATTTCCACGGAAGTGGGTCGCATGAATGTCGACATGGTCTGGGCCGAAATCGCGGTCGCCGCGGTGGCTGGCTCCGCCTTCTACGGGATCGTCGCGCTCATCGAGCGGGTCGTCACGTTCTGGCATCCGTCTGTCCGCGGTGGACAGGCGTAACAAGAAGAAAGAGGGAACTGACATGAAAGCCAAGATTGCATCGCTGCTGCTGGCAAGCGCCTTTTCGCTCGCCGCATTCGAGGCCGGCGCCGCCGACAAGGTGACGCTCCAGCTCAAATGGGTCACCCAGGCGCAGTTCGGCGGTTACTACGTCGCGAAGGACAAGGGCTTCTACGAAGAGGAAGGGCTCGACGTCGAGATCAAGCCGGGCGGCCCGGACATCGCGCCCGCCCAGGTGATCGCCGGCGGCGGCGCCGACGTCATCGTCGACTGGATGCCCTCCGCCCTTGCCACGCGCGAAAAGGGCGTGCCGCTCGTCAACATCGCCCAGCCCTTCAAGTCGTCGGGCATGATGCTGACCTGTCTCAAGGAATCCGGCGTCAAGGGGCCGGAAGACTTCAAGGGCAAGACGCTTGGCGTCTGGTTCTTCGGCAACGAATATCCGTTCCTCTCCTGGATGAGCCACCTGAAGATCCCGACCGAGGGCGGGCCGGATGGCGTGACGGTGCTGAAGCAGGGCTTCAACGTCGACCCGCTGATCCAGAAGCAGGCCGCCTGCATCTCCACCATGACCTACAACGAATACGGTCAGGTGCTCGACGCAGGTATCAAGCCGGAAGACCTCGTCACCTTCAAATACGAGGACCAGGGCGTGGCGACGCTGGAAGACGGCCTCTACGTGCTGGAGGACAAGCTGAAAGACCCCGCCTTCAAGGAGAAGATGGTCAAGTTCGTCCGCGCCTCCATGAAGGGCTGGAAATATGCCGAGGAGCATCCGGACGAAGCCGCCGAGATCGTTCTGGAGAACGACAGCACCGGCGCGCAGACCGAAGCGCACCAGAAGCGCATGATGGGCGAGGTCGCCAAGCTGACGGCCGGTTCCAACGGCGCGCTCGACGAGGCGGACTACAAGCGCACCGTCGCCTCGCTGCTCGCCGGCGGTTCGGATCCGGTCATCTCCAAGGAGCCGGAAGGCGCCTGGACGCACGAGGTCACGGACGAAGCCCTCAAGTAATCTTCGTTTCGAAAACAGGAAACGTGCGGGGCCCTGCCCCGCACGTTTTGTTTTTGGGAAAGGGCAAATCCTGCGACAGCACGCCGCGATTGCCATCGAAATGCCAAACGCCTAAAATAATGAGGCACCATTCCGTTACCCCTTGTAAGGTTCGCGGGCGCCGATTACATAGACCGCACAGTGGGAGCAAGGAGAGGCTGGGGAGCCTTCCCGTATTTTCCCAAACTGGCAGGAATAAAGTCCGGCAGAAGAAAAACAACATCGCCCGGACCAAGATCATAAAGTCATGCTTTTTGGGAAAGTTCGGCCTATGGCTTCTGGACACAGGAAAGTTCTCTCTTTTTCCGCCGCCGCTTTGATGACGGTCGTCCCGTTTTCCGCTCTCGCCGCCGATGCGGCCACGGGCGATACGGCTGGCCAGCAACAGACGCAAAACCTTCCGGCCATCGTCGTCACACCCGCTGAATCCCGCGCCATCGTGGACCGGGTGATCGCGACCGGCACCGTACAGGCCGTCGACGAGGTCTATGTCACGCCGCTCGTCGAAGGCCTCTCCATCCGCTCGCTCGCCGCCGATGTCGGCGACAAGGTCGAAGCGAACGGCACGCTCGCCACGCTGAACGACGATGCCCTGCTGTTGCAGAAGAGCCAGAGCGAAGCCTCGCTCGCCAAGGCCGAGGCTGCGCTGGCGCAGATCAAGGCGCAGCTTGTCGAAGCCAAGGCCAATGCCGACGAGGCCGTGCGCACGCGCGATCGCGCGCAGAAGCTGGTCAAGTCGGGTTCGCAGTCGCAGGCCGCCGCCGACCAGGCCATTGCCGCCGCCGATGCGGCGCTCGCCCGCGTCAACTCCGCCGAACAGGCGATTGCCGTGTCCGAAGCCGATATCAAGGTGGCTCAGTCGCAGATCGACGATGTCGACCTGAAGCTTGCCCGCACCGAAGTGAAATCGCCGGTCGCCGGCATCGTCTCCGCCCGCACCGCGAAGATCGGCGCCATCGCCAGCGGCGCCAGCACGCCGCTCTTCACCGTCATCCGCGACGGCGAAATCGAATTGAAGGCCGACGTTGCCGAGGATGCGGTGCTCAAGCTTGTGCCGGAACAGAAGGTGAGCGTCACCCTTGCCGGCGGCGCGGCCACGCTGACGGGCACGGTTCGCCTCGTCGAGCCGACCCTCGATCCGCAAAGCCGCCTCGGCCGCGTCTACATCCGCTTCGACGAACCGGGCAAGGCCCGCGCCGGCATGTTCGCCAGCGCCGAGATCGTCGTTGCGGAGCGCGAGGGCATCGTCCTGCCGCTGTCCGCCATCACGACCGCGGAGGGCAAGACGGTGGCCCGCAAGGTGGAAAACGGCATCGTCAAGCTGGTGCCGGTCGAGACCGGCATTCAGGACGGCCAGGTGATCGAGATCGTCAGCGGCCTTGCGGCCGGCGACGAGGTGGTCGCCAAGGCCGGCGCCTATGTCCGCGACGGCGACCGGGTGAACCCGGTCCATGCCGAGCAGGCTTCGGCCGTGAAATGACGTGGAGGCTCCGCCCAGGCGGAGCCGCTCAGGCCGGGCTGGGGCGCCTGGCAGCATGCGGGTGATCCGGGAGGAGCCGGGACCCGGACACCGTCTGGTCTCTCAACAAGGACTTTGGGGACATGAACTTTTCAGCTTGGTCCATTCGCAATCCGATTGCGCCGCTGCTCGCGTTTTTCCTGCTGATGTATGTCGGCATCCAATCCTTTTTTGCACTGCCCATCACGCGGTTCCCCAATATCGACGTGCCGATCATCGCGGTCTCCGTGACCCAGAGCGGGGCCGCGCCGGCCGAGCTCGAAGTGCAGGTCACCAAGGAGATCGAGGACGCGGTCGCCGGCATCGAAGGCGTCGACGACATCATGTCGACCGTCACCGACGGCAGCTCGCTCACATCCGTGCTCTTCGAGATCGAAAAGCCGACGAACCAGGCGCTGCAGGACGTCAAGGACGCCATCGACCGCATCCGCAGCGACCTACCCGCCTCCGTCGAGGAGCCGGTCGTCACGAAGATCGACGTCGAGGGACAGGCGATCCAGACCTTCGCGGTCTCCTCGCCCAACATGACGCTGGAAGAGCTGTCGTGGTTCGTCGACGACAAGGTCAAGCGCTCGCTGCAGGGCCGTCCCGGCATCGGCAAGATCGACCGCTTCGGCGGCGCCGACCGCGAGGTGCGCATCGACCTCAACCCGGACAAGCTGGAATCCTTCGGCATTTCCGCGGCTGACGTGAACCGCCAGATCCGCAGCATGAACGCCGATGTCGGCTCGGGCCGCGGCCAGATCGCCGGCGCCGAGCAGGCGATCCGCACGCTGGGCGACGCCCGCTCCGTCGAAAAGCTCACCAACACGATGATCGCCCTGCCGAACGGCCGCTTCGTGCGGCTTTCCGAGCTCGGCAAGATCAGCGACACCTATGAGGAGCCGCGCTCCTTCTCGCGCTTCAACGGCAACCCTGTCGTGACCTTCGCGGTCTTCCGCTCCAAGGGCGCCAGCGAAGTGACGGTCGCCGAATCCGTCGCCAAATCGCTCGACCAAGTGCGCACGCAATATCCCGACGTCTCGATCCAGCTCGTCGACGACGCCGTCTACTTCACCTACGGCAACTACGAAGCCGCGCTGCACACGCTGATGGAGGGCGCGCTGCTCGCCGTCATCGTCGTTCTGCTCTTCCTGCGCAACTGGCGGGCGACGCTGATCTCCGCCGTGGCGCTGCCGCTATCGGCGATCCCCACCTTCTTCATCATGGACCTGATGGGCTTCTCGCTGAACCTCGTCTCCTTCCTGGCGCTGACGCTCGCGACGGGCATCCTCGTCGACGACGCCATCGTGGAGATCGAGAACATCGCGCGGCACATCCGCATGGGCAAGACGCCCTATCGCGCCGCCATCGAGGCCGCAGACGAAATCGGCCTCGCCGTCATCGCAACGACCTTCACCATCATCGCGGTCTTCGTACCGGTCTCCTTCATGCCGGGCATTCCAGGCCAGTACTTCATCCAGTTCGGCCTGACCGTCGCCGTCGCGGTGTTCTTCTCGCTCGTGGTGGCGCGCCTCGTCACCCCCGTCATGGCGGCCTATCTCATGCGCTCGGGCGATGCGGACGGCCATGGCGAGGAGAAGGAAGGCGCCTTCATGCGCGGCTACACCTGGCTCGTCAGCAAGACGACGGGCAAGTGGTACGCCCGCTATGCGACGCTGCTTGGCGCCTTCGCCTTCCTCATCGCCTCCGTCATGCTGCTCTTCACGGTGCCGGGCAGCTTCCTGCCGCCGGAAGACGCCTCGCGCGTCGTGCTCTCGGTCGAGCTGCCGCCGGACGCCATGCTCGCCGATACCGACCGCACGACCACGCAGATCTTCGAGCGCGTCAAGGACATCGACGGCGTGGAAAGCGTCTTCGTGCTTGGCGGCTCCTCGCCGAAGGGCGACCTGGAACTGCGCCGCGCCTCCGTGACCGTCATCCTCGACAAGCTCGAACACTCGCTCGCCCACAAGCTGGTGAACGACGTGCTCGGCCGCATCCCCGTCATCGGCCAGTATCTGCCGAAGATGGAGGCGAAGGGCCGCCTGCGCCCGCAGTGGGACATCGAGAAGGAAATCTTCGCGACGCTGCACAAGATCCCGGACGTGCGCATCATCAAGCTCAACGACCGCGGCGAACGCGACCTCGCCTTCAACCTGCTTTCCAACAACGAGGCGGACCTCAACAACACCGTCGCCGTGCTGGAAGCAAAACTGCGCGCCGATCCGCTGCTCGCCAATGTCAGCTCGGAAGGCTCACTGCCGCGGCCGGAACTGCAGATCCGCCCGCGCGACGATCAGATGGCCCGCCTCGGCATCACCACGGCGCAGATCTCGGAAGTCGTGCGCGTCGCCACCATCGGCGACATCGACTCGCAGCTCAGCAAGGTCTCGCTCGACGACCGGCTGATCCCGATCCGCGTGCAGGTCGACCGCGGCTTCCGCGCCGATCTCGCCGCGATCCGCAACCTGAAGATCCAGACGGCCGGCGGCCAGTTCGTGCCGCTCTCCTCCGTCGCCGATATCGACTATTCGGAAGGCCCGAGCTCGGTGAAGCGGCACAACCGCAACCGCGTCGTCTCCATCGGCTCCGACCTCCAGCAGGGCGTGGCGCTCGATACGGCGACGGCGCGCTTCAAGGAGATCGCCGCCAGCATCGACATGCCGCCGACCGTCCAGTTCGCCGAAAGCGGCGATGCGGAGATCCAGGGCGAGATGCAGCAGTCCTTCGGCAATGCCATGCTGCTCGGCCTGCTGCTGGTGCTGATGGTGCTGATCCTGCTCTTCAAGGACGTGATCCAGCCCTTCACCATCCTGCTCTCGCTTCCGCTCGCCATCGGCGGCGTGGCGGCGGGCCTGATCCTGACGCAGAACGCGCTGTCCATGCCCGTCCTCATCGGCATTCTCATGCTGATGGGTATCGTGACGAAGAATGCGATCCTGCTCGTCGACTTCGCCATCGAGATGATGCACCACGGCATGAACCGGGTGGAAGCCATGATCGAGGCCGGCCGCAAGCGCGCCCGCCCCATCGTCATGACCTCCATCGCCATGTCGGCCGGCATGCTGCCCTCGGCGCTCGGCGTCGGTGAAGGCGGCTCGTTCCGTTCGCCGATGGCCATCGCGGTGATCGGCGGCATCATCGTCTCGACCGTGCTCTCGCTGGTCGTCGTGCCGTCGTTCTTCCTGATCATGGACGACCTGTCGCGCCTTCTCGCCTGGATCTTCGGCCGCTTCGTCGGCAAGAAGGACGACGAGCTGCTGGCCATGGAGCCGGAGGCCCTCACCCGCCTTGCCAGTGACACCGCCCGCGACGTCGGCGACCTCGAAAAGCGCATCGAGACGCTCGAGAGGAAGAACGGCGAGCGCAAGCCGTTCAGCGTGGTGCATCACTCGCCGCTCGCCGCCGAGTAAGCCCCGACGCCAATCGAACGGCCGGTCCCGCAAAAGCAGGGCCGGCCGTTTTCCTGTTCATTGATCGAAATCAAGTAAGACTTCCCCGACCTCGACTATCGTCCTTTCATCGAAGACCGAACGACGCCTGCGGGAGCATGGAGTGAGATCGATGAACAGGCTGATGAAACCCGGTGCCCGGGAACGCGAGACCCTGCTGAATTCCGGCCTATTGTCCGTCCTTGGCGTGGAAAGCGTCGCGGCGATGATGGAAGTCGCCGTCATCGGCAACCTGCCGGCGCGCCAGATGCTGTTCCGCGAAGGCGAACCCGCCGACGTGCTGCACTGCGTCCTGTCCGGTTACATCCGTGCCTACAAGCTCGATCCCGATGGCCGGGAGGCCGACGTGGAACTCTACGGCCCCGGCGACCTCGTCGGTGCGAGCGTGGTGCTGGATGGCGGCCGGTACAGTGCGACGGCCCAGGCCGCCGAACCGGCCCTGATCGCCCGTTTCGACCTGAAGCGCGTGCGCGATATCGCCAACCGCCGGGCGGATCTCGCGGTGGCGCTCGCCACCGCCCTTTCCACCCAGCTGGGCAAAGCCTTTGCAAGCCTCGCCGACGACCGCCTGCACACTGCGCCGCAGCGCGTGGCGCGCTACCTGCTCGGCCATTGCGCGGTGGATGGCAAGGCGGTGAGCTTCCGCCTGCCCTATCAGAAGAGCCTTCTGGCCGGAAAACTCGGCCTTGCGCCGGAAGCCCTCTCCCGCGCCTTCTCGCTGCTGCGCGGCCACGGCGTCAGCGTGCGCGGCCGCCTCGTCCATATAAGCGATCCCGAAGCCCTGCGCCGGATCTGACGATCGGCCTCAACGGCGCCGTCCCGCAGCCGCCCGCCGGCGCGGCGCAAGCAGCGCTTCGCCTTCGTCCTCATGGACCGAACGGTCGCGCCCCAGCGACTTGGCGAGATAAAGCGCCCGATCCGCCGCCACGAAGACGGCCTCGAACGGCCGCTCGCCTTTCCGGTCGGCAATGCCGGCCGACAGCGTAACGGCAATCGTGCCCTCGCCCGCCGCGACCCGCCGCCCGCTCACCGACCGGCGCGCCTCCTCCACGAGAAGCCAGCAGTCGCTGCGGTCCTCGCTGCGGATGAAGGCGGCGAACTCCTCGCCGCCGAAGCGGCCGACGAGATGGCCGGGCAGGAAAACCCGTTTCAACTCCTCCGCCACCGCAACGATGACATCGTCGCCCACCGCATGGCCATGGGTGTCGTTGACGTCCTTGAAGCGGTCGACATCGAATATCACGAAGAAACCGTTCTCCGTCGTTTGCGACAGCGCATCGGTAAAGGCCTGGCGATTGTAGAGACCGGACAGGGCATCCAGCCGGCTGCGCCGCTCGAATTCAGCGCGCGACAGCGAGAGTTCATGGATCGCCGTACCGATCAGCCAGGCAAGCAGCGCGGTGATGCTGGCGGCGATCACGATAGTCGTCGAACCGCCGAAGCCGATGGCGGAGCGCAGCGGATAGGGCAAGAGCCCGAAATGCGCAAGAATGGCGGCAACCACGAGATAGGTGGACGTCGCAAGGGTGGTCGCCACCAGAACCGTGTTCAGCACGAAGGCCGAAATGTCCGCCTTCGTTTCAAAAACGCCAAGTTCGATCTGCGCCCTCAACCAGAGGGCCAGCCTGCCACGCATCGATCTCTCCATAATGAGCGGAGAGACCCTAGCGCATTTTCTTTCAGAGACTTCTAATTGATTGGGTAGATATTTAACTGTTCCGTTTCGAGCCGTCCGGCAAGGTAAAGGAGGCGTTCAGGCCAGCCGGTCAAGGCGCTCGAGACGACCGGCGGCAATGGCGGCCTCCACCCAGCGCCGTTCGGCGGCGAAGGGATGCCACTCCCATCCCTCGTGACCGAAACCGGCTATCGCGACGGTGTCACCCTCCATGGCGATGCTATCGAGCACATGCGCGATGGTGATCAACCCGGAACTCGGCACCACATAGGGGACCGGGTCGAAGGCGGCGAGCGAGACATCGAGCGCCCGGTGCGTTGCCGCCGGTATGATGCAAAGCCGCCGCCCCGTCACGCGGGCGAAGGTTTCAAAACCGGACGTGTAGTCGTCGCAGAAATCGTCAAGATCGGGATGGCTGAGAGACAGCGGCGCGCGCAATGCGGCAAAGGTTTCCGGTGCGCGCACGCACCAGATCTCGCTGGCCTGCCGGACCGTCTCGCTCGCCTTCCAGCGTCCGCCGGCCAGCATTTCCAGCGCGGGGCGCCCCGTGTTGCAGACAGCGATGATATCCGTCCTGACACCGCCCGCGCCCGCCGAGCGGCAGAGATTGAAGCGGACGACGATGTCGGCGCTGTCGATCGCGTCGGCAAGCCCGTCGCGGATCGGACCGTTTCCGACGATGGCGATCCGGCGCGTCATCGGCGGCTCCTCAATAGTCCGTCTCCAGAAATTCCTTCAGCTCGTCCGTCCGCTTGCGTGTGAGATCGGCGAGGCAACCGGAAACCAGCATGGGTTCGGCCTGCCCGCCCCGCGCCTGAAACCCCGCCAGCACGCAATGGCCGTCGCGATAACCGATCCAGGCGCGCTGGGCGTTCTTCAGCGCATCGACGGCGCCGATGGGATCGGCATAGAGCGGCGGGTCGGTGTTTTCCGTGTCCAGCGCCTTCGCCCTGGCCATCGCCTTCTTGTAGGCGGCGTTCAGCGCGGCATCTTCCGCTTCATAGGCGCGGTAGGCGCAATCGTTGAGATCGGGCTGCGCCGTGGAGGCGCCGCAATCCAGCGCCGTTTCATCCTGCGCCCCGGCGAAGGAGACGGACGCAACGAGGGCTGCAAGGGGAAGCAGAAGGCGAATACCGAAGATCATGGGTCCTCACGCTGTCTGGCCGACCTGCAGCGTGCGGCTGTCAGGAAAGCACCGAAGGTTCCGATTGTTCGCACTGCGGCATCGCCACGCAAGCGTGAAATCGGGCCGCGCACGAAAAAGCCCGGCACAAGGCCGGGCTCGGAGGAAAGCGGCCGGGCGGCGTGCATGCGCCGCCCGTTCCGTAAGACCGATTACTGGTTCTCGACGTAGGTGTACTTGCCGTCGTCACCCTTCTTCCAGGTGTACATGACGTAGTCCGGACGGGTGATGTCGCCCTTTTCGTCGAAGCCGAGTTCACCGATGGCGGTGTTGAACGGGCCCTTCGCCTTGATGGCTTCGGCAACAGCCTGTGCGTCGGTGCCGCCAGCAGCCTTGGCGCCTTCAGCGATGACCTGAACGGCAGCGTAGGAGTAGAGCGTGTAGGCTTCCGGCTCGAAGCCGGCAGCGCGGAACTTCTCGACGAGATCCTTGGCAGCGGCGTTCTTGCGCGGGTCCGGAGCGAACGTCATCAGCGTGCCGTCGACGGCGTCGCCGGCGATCGAAGCCAGTTCGTTCGAGACGATACCGTCGCCCGACATGAAGGTTGCTTTCAGGCCCTGGTCGGCAGCCTGGCGTTCCATCAGGCCGAACTCGGTGTGCAGACCGCCCCAGTAGACGACGGAAACGCCGGCTTCCTTCATCTTGGCGATGAGAGCGGAGAAGTCCTTGTCGCCGATGTTCACGCCTTCATAGAGCGATTCGGTGATGCCGGCTTCGTTCATTGCCTTCTTGGTTTCGTCGGCAAGGCCCTGGCCATACGGGGTCTTGTCGTGAACGACGGCAACCTTGGCGTCCTTGTAGTTGGCGGCGATGAAGGAGCCTGCTACGGCGCCCTGCTGGTCGTCACGGCCGCAGGTACGGAAGGTGTTCCACAGACCGCGCTCGGTGTAGGTCGGGTTCGTGGAAGCCGGGGTGATCTGCAGGATGCCGTTTTCAGCGTAGATTTCCGACGCCGGGATGGAAACGCCCGAGTTGAAGTGGCCGACAACGAACTTCACGCCGTCAGCGACGAACTTGTTGGCGACCGAAACGCCCTGCTTCGGGTCGGACACGTCGTCGCCGAGCACGATCTTGATCTGCTCGCCGTTGATGCCGCCGGCTGCGTTGATGTCGGCAGCGGCCTGCTCGGCACCCTTCTGCAGCTGCGCGCCGAATGCGGCGTTCGGACCGGTCAGCGGGCCGCCGACGCCGATCAGGATGTCGGCCCAGGCGCTGCCGCTGAAAGCGACCATTGCAGCCAAAGCAACAGCCGACATGAGAGACTTCTTCATATTATTACTCCCAAATTTAAAAGCGGGCTGATTTTTAACCGGCCGCAACACCCGCAATCGTTGCGCCGGTATTCGTTGAGCCGCGGCCGAGAACCGACGCGCGGCGTTCCCTCTGGTTATTTGGACTTCCAGGAAAAGGGCGAAGCCTTTTCATAGAGCCAGTAGTAGTTGTTGCTCATTTGCCGCGTACGATAGTAGCGGTAACCGAGCGTAGCAAACAACAAAAGCACGAGCGTGTCCACGACATAGTACTGCGGTGTCAGCATGGTGCCGTGGAACAGCGCGTGATGGATGAAGCGGATCGCAACGCCCAGGAAAAGGACGTAGATGACCAGCGTTCCGTAGTTCTGCCAGTTCTCCGCGACGCTCTTGCCGGTGCGCCAAGCGGTCCAGCCGCCCATGATGACGGTGATGAAGAGGAACTGCCAGATGGACGGCTCTTCGTAGAGAATTCCCTGCATGATCTTACTCCTCTACAGCGCCACGCGTCACAACGCGCAAAGGCCGCTGTAAACTCCTACATCTGCCCATGATCCCCGGGGAGACCATGGGCGGGACCGCCTTAGTGGCGTCCGCCTTCGAGATAGGCGGCGCGCACTTCCGGGTTGGCCAGAAGTTCCTTGCCCGAACCGCTCATCGTCACCTGGCCGTTGACCATCACATAGGCCCGGTCGGAGAGCTTGAGGGCGGCAAAAGCGTTCTGCTCGACGAGGAAGACAGTCAGCCCCTCCTCCTGGTTGAGCTTCTTGATCGCGTCGAAGATGCCCTTGACGATCAGCGGCGCGAGGCCGAGCGACGGTTCGTCGAGAAGCAGCAGCTTCGGACGCGCCATCAGCGCCCGGCCCATGGCCAGCATCTGCTGCTCGCCGCCCGACATGGTGCCCGCGAGCTGGTTGCGACGCTCCTTCAGGCGCGGGAAGAGCGTGAAGATCTTTTCCACGTCCTCGTTGAAATACTTCAGGTTATCGAGGCTCGCGCCCATCTGAAGGTTTTCGAAGACCGTCATGCGCGGGAAGATGCGACGCCCTTCCGGCGACTGCGCGATGCGGCGACGGGCGATGAGATGCGTCGGCAGGCGCGTGATGTCCTCGCCGTCGAAGGTGACGGTGCCGGCGCGGGCCTGCGGGCTGCCGCAGATCGTCATCATCAGGGTCGACTTGCCGGCGCCGTTGGCACCGATCAGCGAGACGATCTCGCCCTTCTTGACCTCGACATCGACGCCTGCAAGTGCGCGGATATTGCCGTAGTAGGTTTCCACGGCCCGGACGCTAAGAAGCGTATCGCTCATCAGTGCGTACCTCCCTGCGTCTCTTCAATCTGCTCGATCACCTCTTCGACCTCATCATCTTCGACACCGAGATAGGCCGCGATAACCTTCGGATCGTTCTTCACATGGTCCGGCGTGCCGTCGGAAATCTTCTGCCCGTATTCGAGCACGACCACGTGGTCGGAGATTTCCATGACGACCGACATGTCGTGCTCGATGAGCAGGATCGACGTGCCGCTGTCCTTGCGGATGGAGCGCAGGAGTTCGTTGAGCGCGAGCGACTCGCGCGGGTTGAGGCCCGCCGCCGGCTCGTCGAGGCAGAGGAATTCCGGCCCCGTGCACATGGCGCGGGCGATTTCCAGACGGCGCTGGGCGCCGTAGGGCAGATCGCCGGCCGGGTCGTCGGCGCGCTCGATGAGGCTTGCCTTTTCCAGCCAGTACTTGGCGATCTCGATCGATTCCGCCGCAGCCCTCTTGTAGCCCGGGAGGCCGAGCAGGCCGAGGATCGTATAGCCGGACGCCTTCATCAGCATGTTGTGCTGGGCGACGAGCAGGTTTTCGAGAACCGTCAGGCCCGAGAAGAGCCGGATGTTCTGGAAGGTGCGCGCCACCTTGGCATCGCGGGTGATCTCGAAGTCGGTCATCCGCTCCAGCAGGAATTCCTTGCCGGCCTTCTGACGCATCGTGATCATGCCCATGGTCGGCTTGTAGAAGCCGGTCACGCAGTTGAAGGTGGTGCTCTTGCCGGCGCCGTTGGGGCCGATCAGGCCGATGATCTCGCCGCGCTGCGCCTCGAAGGAGAGGTCGTTGATGGCCATGAGGCCACCGAAGCGCATCGAGAGGTGCTCGACTTTCAGGATGGGATCATTCGTCATCGTATTCGTCGCTATCTTCGTCTCGGGCGCCATCAGCCGTGCCCTTCCTTGGTGAAGCTGCCGGAGACTGCCTTGCGTTCCCGAAGGAAGGCGGTCGGTTCACGGCTTCCGACGAAGCCGCGCGGCTTCCAGACCATGACGACGACCATGGCGAGGCCGAAGATCAGCATGCGGTAGAGTTCCGGGGTGAAGTCCGGCCCGAAGACCGCCTTCAGGAAGGTCATCTCGCGCAGCAGTTCCGTGCCGCCGACCATGACGGCCGCCGCAACCGCGATGCCGATGAGCGAGCCCATGCCGCCGAGAACCACGATGGCGAGAATGATCGCCGATTCCAGGAAGACGAAGCTTTCCGGCGAGACGAAGCCCTGGCGCACGGCGAAGAAGGAGCCGGCGAAACCGCCGAACATGGCGCCGATGGAAAAGGCCGTCAGCTTGGTCGTCACCGTGTTGATGCCGAGCGAGCGGCAGGCGATCTCGTCTTCACGCAGCGCTTCCCAGGCGCGGCCGATCGGCATGCGGCGCAGGCGGATCGTCACATAGGCGGTGAGCAGAGCCAGCGCCAGGATGAGATAGAAGAGGAAGATCTTGTAGTAGGCCGACGACATCGGCAGGCCGAAAACCTTGGCGAAGTTGTTCGGCGCGCTGACGTCAAAGGACCAGATGCCGAAGACCGAGGCCTTCGGGATGCCCGAGACGCCGAAGGTGCCGCGGGTGACTTCCGTCCAGTTGATCAGCACAAGGCGGATGATCTCACCGAAGGCGAGCGTCACGATGGCGAGATAGTCGCCCTTCAGGCGCAGCACCGGGAAGCCGAGGATCATGCCCCAGAAGGCGGCAAGGATGCCGGCGAGCGGCAGCAGAACCCAGAAGGAGAAGCCGAACTGCTGCGAGAGCAGGGCGTAGGAATAGGCGCCGACCGCGTAGAAGGCGACGTAACCGAGGTCGAGCAGACCGGCAAGGCCGACGACGATGTTCAGACCCCAGGCCAGCATCACGTAGATGAGAATCTGGATGCCGAAATTGTCGACCCATTTCAGCGAGCCCTGCACGCCGAAGAGCATGACCATCAGCGGCGGATAGATCAGCAGCGCGACAATGGCGATCTTGCTGAAATTGCGCTTGAAGAAGCTCTCTTCCGTTTCCGCTGCCGCGTTCGAGAGGGCTGCCTTGCGGGCGGCCATATAGGGGCGGAGATAGGCGACGGAGAGAAACCGGCCGACGGCAGCCACGATCACGAAGATCGCGAGCAGACCCCACCGCTGGTTCAGCACCAGTTCGTTGCGGATGTTCTGCGTGGTCTCGAGACCGACGAAGAGGACGAAGAGGCCGAGCGAGATGAGGCCCGCGAAAAAGCCCTCGCGCAGAGCCCGCGCCGTCAGGTTACCGCCGGCGCTCTCAGGGGAGTTGGAAATGTTGGACATGAAATCAAACCTTCTCGACTTCCGGTCGTCCGAGAATGCCGGACGGCTTGAAGATCAGGACGATGGCGAGAATGGAGAACGTCGCGACGTCCTTGTAGTCGATGGTGAAGTAGGCGGACCACAGGCTCTCGATGAGGCCGATGAGCAGGCCGCCGAGCACGGCGCCCGGAAGCGAGCCGATGCCGCCCAGAACCGCAGCCGTGAAGGCCTTGACGCCCGGGATGAAGCCGTCGGTGAAGACGGTCACGCCGTAATACATCAGGTACATGGTGCCGGCGACGGCAGCGAGCGAGGCGCCCATGATGAAGGTCACGGAGATCGTGCGGTCGACGTCGATGCCGAGCAGCGCCGCCATCTTGCGGTCCTGTTCGGTCGCACGCTGCGCCCTACCCAGCGAAGTCTTGTTCACGATGTACCAGAAGGTCGTCAGCAGGATGACCGTCAGCAGCATGATGATGATCTGCTTGAGCGAGATCGCGATGCCGAAGACGTTGTAGACCGACGAGACCAGCGGCGGGATCGGCTTGTTGCGCGGACCCTGCGTGACCTGAATGAAGTTCGACAGCGCGATCGACATGCCGATTGCGGTGATCAGCGGCGCGAGGCGGAAGGATCCGCGCAGCGGCCGGTAGGCGACCTTCTCGATGGTCCAGTTCCACAGCGACGCCGTAAGCATTGCCGCGGCGATCATCACCAGGAGCAGGATGACGACCGGCAGGCCGACGAACACGCTGGTGAGCAAGAGGAAGGTGATGAGAGCGGCAAAACCGCCCAGCATGAAGATATCGCCGTGGGCGAAATTGATCATGCCGATGATGCCGTAAACCATGGTGTAGCCAATGGCTATCAGACCATAAATCGAGCCAAGCGTCAGCCCGTTGACGAGCTGCTGGACGAAATACTCCATATATATAATCCCCCGGATGCGGTTCCCTGAGGGCCGCATCTCTTGTTTTTGTCGCTCTTTTTCGAGCTTGTTTGGACAGGAGGGATTCCATACCGCTTTCGATACAAAAGGGAAGCCCAAAAAGCCCGGATCGACAATTTCTTTAGCAAGAAGCGTTAAATGACATAATTAACGCCATGGAAACCAAAAAAGCGGCGGGAAAAGCAGCACTTTTGTGCAAAATGCTGCACGAAAGCACGAAAAACGGCGCCCGTTTTCGAGCACCGTTTTTCGGGAATCGCTGCCGTCAGCCACGCATCCGGGCGCCCGACGGATCGAAGAGCGGTTCGGCCTGCAGGCGTGCTGTCAATATCTCGCCGAGAAGCTCGATCGACCAGCCGGTTGCAACATCCGCGATCTCCTTCGGCACATAGCCGATGGCCACGGAAACGCCCGCCGCATGGGCATAGCCGCCCGACGTCACCCAGCCGCGCACCGCGCCGTCGAGATAGATCGGCTCGTCGCCGATGACGTCGGCATCCTTCGCCTCGACGATGAAGATGCGAAGGCGCATCGCTCCTCCGGTTTCCCGCTCGGCCTTCGCCGCGGCCTTGCCAACGAAGTCCGCATCCTTGCCGAGCGCGACGAAGCGCTCCAGCCCGGCCTCGAGCGGCCCGTAGAGCGGACGGTATTCCCGCGACCAGCTCCCGTAGGATTTTTCGAGGCGAAGCGCATTGAGGGCACGCAAGCCGAAGAGACGGATGCCGAACCCGGCGCCGGCTTCCATCAGGCGCTCATAGAGATAGCGCTGGTGCTGCGGCTTCATCCAGATCTCGTAGCCGAGGTCGCCGGTATAGCTGACGCGCCCGACGATGGCCGGCGCCATGCCGAGATCCATCCTGCGCACCGCCATGAAGGGGAAGGCCTCGGTGGAAAGATCCTGATGCGTCAGCGCCTCAAGCACCGCGCGCGCCTGCGGACCTGCAATGGCAAGGCCGACGAGCGAGAGGTTCAGGGCTTCGAGCGAGACGGAGCCGTCCTTCGGCAGATGCGCCTCGAACCAGCGCATGTGGTAGTCCTCGGCGATGCCAGAGCCGATGAGAAGGAAATCCCCCTCCCCGAGCTTGGCCAGCGTGAAGTCGCCGATGAGCTTGCCGTCGTCCTTCAGCATCGGCGCCAGCGTCATGCGGCCCGTCGCCGGCAGGCGGCAGGTCAGCAGCCGGTCGAGCCAGGCTTCCGCGCCCGGCCCCTTCACGGCATATTTCGCAAAGCCCGACGTTTCCATCAGGCCGACGCTGTCGCGCACCGCCTTTGCCTCAGCGCCGACGGTCGCAAAATCGGTCGAGCGGCGCCAGGAGAAGTGGTCCTCGACGCCGGCAGGCGCGAACCACAGCGCCTGCTCCAGCCCGTAGGACGCACCGAAGACCGCGCCCGCCTCCTTCAGCCTGTCGTAGATCGGCGTCGTCAGCAGCGGACGGGCGGCCGGCAGTTCTTCGTTGGGATAGCGGATCGAAAAGCGGCGCGAATAGTTTTCGCGCACCTTGGCATTGGTATAGGCGAGCGTCGCATAGTCGCCGTAGCGCGCGACATCCATGGCGAAGACGTCGAAGCCGGGGTCGCCGTGGATCATCCAGTTGGCGAGCGCAAGGCCGACACCACCGCCCTGGCTGAAGCCCGCCATGACGGCACAGGCCGACCAGAAATTCGTCATGCCGCGTACGGGACCGACGAGCGGGTTGCCGTCGGGCGAGAAGGTGAAGGGACCATTGATCACCTTCTTGATACCGGCCTTGTTGAAGGCCGGGAAGTGGCGGAAGCCGACTTCCAGTTCCGGCGTGATACGCTCGATATCCTCCGCCAGGAGCTCATGACCGAAATCCCACGGCGTCGTCAGCGGCGACCATGGGCGGCAGGCCTTTTCATAGGTGCCCATCAGCATGCCGTTGCGCTCCTGCCGGAGATAGATCTCCCCGTCGAAGTCGACGCAATGCATCAGCTCCTTGCCGCGCGTCTGGTTGAACTCGATGACTTCAGGCATGTCCTCGGTGATGAGATACATGTGCTCCATGGCGAGCACCGGCAGTTCGAGACCGACCATGCGGCCGATCTCGCGCGCCCACAGGCCACCGCAGTTGACGACGTGCTCGGCAACGATTTCGCCCTTGTCGGTGATGACGCGCCAGCTGCCGTCCTCACGCTGCACGAGGTCTTCCACCTTGGTGTGCAGATAGATGTCGGCACCGTTCTTCTTGGCCGATTTCGCATAGGCATGGGTCGTGCCGTAGGGGTCGAGATGGCCTTCGACCGGATCGAACACCGCGCCGACGAACTGGTCGGGATCGAGCAGCGGCATCAGGTCATGGGCTTCCTTGGGGCTGAGCAGATGCGCTTCGAGGCCCATATAGCGCCCCTTGGCGAGGATCGACTTCATCCAGTCGAAACGCTCTTTGGTCGCCGCCAGCATCATGCCCGAGGTCATGTGCAGGCCGATATCCTGGCCGGAATAATCCTCGATCTCCTTGTAGAGCTCGACCGTGTATTTCTGCAGCTTGGCGACGTTGGGATCGCCGTTGATGGTGTGCATGCCGCCGGCGGCATGCCAGGTCGATCCGGAGGTCAGCTCCGAGCGTTCGACGAGCACGACATCGGTCCAGCCGAACTTGGTGAGATGGTAGAGAACGGAACAGCCGACGACGCCGCCCCCGATGACGACGACCCTTGCATGGCTCTTCATGGAAAACTCCGGTTTTCGGCGGTTTTTGAGGGAATGGGCTGCTGCTGAAAAGGCCAGCCTACGGGGTTCCCCGCCGGCCCGGCAAGCCCACGGTGCGAAGCGCCATGTCGCTTCAAGATTTTGTCAGCGCGTGGCGAAATCCACGGACAGGTCGAAGCTCCGCGCCATGCGCTTGAGATCGTCCACCAGCGCCTCGGCGAAGGAGCGCATCACGACGAGATCGAAGCTCGCATCGCCGGTGCGCACGAGGTTGACGGCAAGGTGGCCGCACAAGACATTCGCCGCGCGGCCGACCGGAAAGGCATCCGCATGAAGATCGACGGCGATGCCGTTCGCCAGGATCCGGGCGGCATCGGGACCGGCCAGGGTGAGCACGACGCGGCCATGGCTCTGGTCGACCACATGAGCGAAATCGCCAAGCCGAAGGGCAAGCTCGGCGGCCAGCGTTTCCGGCGCATGCACCTGCGACAGCACCAGCCATTCGCCCGGACCGGAAAACCGGGCCTCGAACTCGCCGTTCGCGACCAGGATGCCCGCCGCTTCTGCATTGTGGCCGGACGCCGCAAGGACGACGGCGAGCGCGGCCTGACGATGAACGGCAAGGTGGTTCGGCCGGCGAGCGGAAATTGCCCCGATGGTGCCATCCAGTGCGTGCACGGACTGATAGTCGTAAGCCATCTCTCACCTCACCCCATCAGCCGGTGATTTTGCGGATCGACGAAGACCGGATCGCAGACTTCCGCCATCGCCTCGACGCCGCGCAGTTGATCCCACACCACGATCCGCTCGCCATAGCGCTCGCGGCCGGACTTCAGGAAAGCGAGCGCGATGTGCCCGCCGAGCGTCGGCGAAAAGCAGGCGGAGCTGACCCAGCCCTGATCGTTCAACGTTGAAGGCTTGACGCCTTCCTTCAGAAGATGCGCGCCGGCGCGCATGTCCTTGTCGGCCTCCAGCGCCCGCAGACCGACGAGCTGCGCCCGGTCCGCCGCCGTCAGGCCGAAGCGGGTGGAAAGCCGCTTGCCGATGAAATCCGGTTTGCCGCTGGCCATCATGCGGCCAAGGCCGGCGTCGTCGGGGGTCACGCGGCCGTCGAGTTCGGCGTGGGTGACATGGCCCTTCTCGATGCGCAGCACGTTCAGCGCTTCCACGCCGTAGGCACACAGGCCATGCGCTTCGCCCGCGCGCATCAGCGCATCCGCCACCGCCTCGCCATGACCTGCCGGCACCGCCAGCTCATAGGCCAGCTCGCCCGAGAAGGAGATGCGGAAGAGCCGCGCCTTGAGATTGCCTTTCAGGCGCACGTCGCGGGCGGCAAGGAAGGGGAAGGCCGCATCGGCAAGATCGTCTTCCACCACGGCCTGCAGGATAGCGCGTGCCTTCGGTCCGGCAATCGACATCTGCGCCCACTGGTCGGACACGGAAAGGAACCGCACACGCAGCTCCGGCCACAGCACCTGCGCCGCGAATTCCATATGCGACAACACGCCGGCCGCCATGGCCGTGGTCGTCGTGAGAAGGAAATGTTCTTCGCCCAACCGGCTCACCGTGCCGTCGTCATAGACCATGCCGTCTTCGCGCAGCATCAGCCCGTAGCGCGCCTTGCCGACCGGCAGCTTCAGCACCGGGTTGCAGTAGAGACGGTTGAGGAATTCGGCGGCATCCGGCCCGAAGACCTCGATCTTGCCGAGCGTCGAGACATCGCAGAGGCCCGCATGCTCGCGCACGGTGCGCACTTCGCGGTCGACGCTCTCGCGCCAGGTCTTCTCCCCCGCCTTCACGAACCAGGACGGGCGATACCAGAGGCCGGCGTCGATGAAGGCCGCGCCGTTGCGCGCCGCCCAGCCATGCAGCGGCGAGCGGCGGGTCGGCATGGCGTGGTCGCCGACGGAGGGACCGGCCAGCGCGCCGAAGGAGACGGGCGTATAGAACGGGCGGAAGGTGGTGGTGCCGACCTCGGCCGGGCTGACGCCGCGCATGCCGGCCAGAATGCCGATGGCATTGATGTTGCCGAGCTTGCCCTGGTCCGTCGCCATGCCGCTCGTCGTGTAGCGCTTGGCATGCTCGACATGGCCGAAGCCCTCGCGGACGGCAAGACCGAGGTCCTTGGTGTGCACGTCGTTCTGGAAATCGACGAAGGCCTTCGATTTCGCGCCGGGCACATGCCAGAGCGCGGTGAAGGACGGATCGGGCTCCTCGCCGACTGCCGGAAGCGTAACGCCGGCAACGGGCCGGCCAAGGGTTTCGACGATGGCCGTCGCCTTGCGCGCGCCATCCTCGAAGCACTCCGCAAGACGATAATGGCCCGCGGCGCTCCCCGCCATGACGAGGCCCGCCACATCGGGGGCAAGGAAGGCCTTGAGGGCATCCGACCAGACCGGCCTGCCGCCGCGCTGGCAGGCAAGATGGATCACCGGGCTCCAGCCGCCCGCCATGGCAAGGGCGTCGCAGGCGATCAGTTCCTCGAAGCCGCCGCGATCCGCAACGATGGCGCGGATGCGATGGCGGCCCTTCGTATCGACGATGGACCCGCCACGAATGACGCGCACGCCCTCCGGCGCGTTGTCGGCCGAAGCCGTTCGGCTGTCGATGAGGGCGGCGATCCCGACGCCCTGCGCCGCAAGGTCTCGCGCCGTGCGATAGCCGGAGGAACCGCTGGTGAAGATCGCGACGGACTTGCCGGCGGCGACGCCGAACCGGTTGGCATAGGTGCTGACGGCGCTCGCGGTCATGATGCCGGGCCGGTCATTGCCACCGAAGACCAGCGGCCGCTCCTCCGCGCCGGTCGCAAGGATCGCCTGTCGCGCCACGATGCGCCACAGCCGCTCCACGGGCCGCGCCGGATCGATCGCGGCGCCATGCTTCTGCACGCGCTCCACCGCGCCGAAGACGTTGTCGTCATACCAGCCGAAGACGGTGGTGCGGGGCAGAAGCGTGACGTTCGGGCTGTTGCGCAGTTCGTCGACGACGCGGCGGGCGAAGACGAAGGGGACTTCGCCATCGAGCAGCGTCGTTTCCGAAAGCAGCGCGCCGCCAAGGGCGAAATCCTGCTCGGCGACAATGACACGCAGACCCGAGCGTGCGGCGACCAGCGCCGCGGCAAGGCCCGCCGGGCCGGAGCCGACGACCAGCAGGTCGCAATGCGCCCAGCTTTTCTCGTAGGTGTCAGGATCGGACGGCAACGTCGTACGGCCGAGGCCGGCGGCGCGGCGGATCACCGGCTCGTAGAGCTTTTCCCAGAAGGCGGCCGGCCACATGAAGGTCTTGTAGTAGAAACCCGCCGACAGGAAGCGCGATATCCGGTCGTTCACCGCCCCGATATCATAGGCAAGGCTCGGCCAGCGGTTCTGGCTGGTGGCTGCAAGACCGTCGTGAAGTTCGGCGACCGTCGCCTTGCTGTTGGGATCGCGCCGCGCGCCGCTGCCAATCGTGACGAGCGCATTGGGCTCGGATGGACCGGCCGTCACGATGCCGCGCGGACGATGATACTTGAAGCTGCGACCGACGAGCAGCCGGTCATTGGCGAGCAGCGCCGAGGCAAGCGTATCGCCGGCATGCCCCGAAAGGCTTGCCCCGTCGAAGGTGAAGTGCAGGGAATGGCTGCGGTCGACGAGGCCGCCGGCGGCAAGGCGATAGGCGGTCATCGGGCGTCTCCCCGCTCTGCGGCGACATCGGTGACGGCAAAGACCTCATGGGTGAAATTGTCCCGCTCCACCACCAGCCAGCGCCGGCAGCCGGCCACATGCTGCCAATGCTCGCGGATGCGCCCGCGCGGATTGGCGCGCACATGCACATAGTCGTGCCAGTCCTCGTCGCTCGCCATCGGCGTGGGACGGACGGGCGTCGCATCGCCGCGGATGGCAAATTCTTCCTTGGGGCGCGTGCCGCAATGCGGACAGGAAATCAGGCTCGCCATGCTGACCTCAATGCAGGTTCGGCTGGGTGCCGGCACCCGCCTCGTCGATGGGGAAACCGCGCTCGAACCGGTCGAGCCTGAGGGCCCGCGCCACGTGATGGCTCTCGCCCCTGGCGATCAGATGCGCGAAGCAGAAACCGGACGCGGGCGTCGCCTTGAAGCCGCCGTAGCACCAGCCGCAATTGAGGTAGAGATTGTCGATCGGCGTGCGGTCGATGATGGGCGAACCGTCCATCGACATGTCCATGACGCCGCCCCAGCTTCGCAGCACCCGCACGCGCGAAAGCCCGGGGATCATCGTCACCCCCTCCTCCATGACATGTTCGGCCGTCGCGAGATTGCCGCGCTGGGCATAGGAGGAATAACCGTCGATCTCCGCGCCGAAGACGAGGCCGCCCTTGTCGGACTGCGAGATGTAGAAGTGTCCCGCGCCATAGGTGATGACGTGGTCGATGCAGGGCTTCAGCCCCTCCGTGACGAAGGCCTGCAGCACATGGCTTTCGATCGGCAGCTTCAGCCCGGCCATCGCGCCGACGCGCGAGGTGTTGCCCGCCGCCGCCAGCGCCAGCTTGGTGCAGCCGATGAACCCTCTCGTCGTTTCGACGCCCGTCACCACGTCGTTCTCCCGGCGGATACCGGTGACCTCGCAATTCTGGATGAGATCGACGCCGAGCCGGTCCGCGCCGCGCGCGAAACCCCAGGCGACGGCATCATGCCGCGCCGTGCCGGCGCGCCGTTGCAGAAGGCCGCCTATGATCGGGAAACGGGCATGGTCGAAATTGAGGAAGGGCAGCATCTTCTTCAGCGTCTCGCGGTCGAGAAGCTCGGCCGCCACGCCCTCCATCATCATGGCGTTGCCGCGGCGGATGTAATGATCGCGCTGGCCGTCATTGTGGAAGAGGTTGATGATGCCGCGCTGCGAGAACATCACATTGTAGTTCAGTTCCTGCTCCAGCCCTTCCCACAGCTTCAGCGAAAACTCGTAGAAGGGTTCATTGCCGGGCAGCATGTAATTGGAGCGCACGATGGTGGTGTTGCGCCCGACATTGCCGGAGCCGAGATAGCCCTTCTCCACGACGGCGATGTTGCGCACGCCGAATTCCTTCGCCAGATAATAGGCGGTCGCAAGGCCGTGACCGCCGCCGCCGACGATGATGACATCGTAGTGCGGCTTCGGGTCCGGCTCCCGCCAGGCGGGCTTCCAGCCGAGGTTTCCGGCAAAGGCTTGCTTGATGATGGACAGGGCGGAGTAGCGCATGGGGTATCCCGGATCAGTTGCCCCACATTCGCATATGCAGCACAAACGGCAAGACGGGGCAGCGTCGCAGCCACGCGCAGAGGCGACTCTTTCCACATGACGACGGCGTTGCATTCCCCGGTCCGTGCGTCTAAGCCGGGGAGGAAAGAGCCGGAAACCATGCGGACAGATTTTTCGACATTGCAGCAGGTGATGGAGAGCGCGGCGCTTGCCGCCGGTCGCGCCATCATGGCCATCCACAGCGCCGGACCCGACGTCCAGTACAAGCCGGACAGTTCGCCGGTGACCGAGGCGGACGAGGAAGCCGAGCGGCTGATCCTTGCGGCACTTGCCCGGGATTTTCCCGATATCCCCGTCGTCGCCGAAGAGGCCGTCGCCGCCGGACGCGTGCCGGATATTTCCGGCGGCCTGTTCTTCCTTGTCGATCCGCTCGACGGCACGAAGGAATTCGTCGCCGGGCGCAGCGAATTCACCGTCAATATCGCCCTCATCCGTGCTGGCGCGCCCATTGCCGGCATCGTTCTCGCCCCTGCCCTTTCGATGGGCTTCGTCGCGACCGGAGGCCGCGCGGAGCGCTTCAAGGTGGCGGGCGAGGCCATCGTCGAGCGACAGGCGATCGGCTGTCGCGGACGTGGCAAGGCGCTGACCGCCGTTGCAAGCCGCTCGCACGATACGCCGGAGACGGCACGCTTCCTCGACGACCACGGCATCGATGCCTGCACCGCCATCGGTTCGTCGCTGAAATTCTGCCTCGTCGCCGAGGGCCTTGCCGACGTCTATCCACGCTTCAGTCGCACCATGGAATGGGATACGGCGGCCGGTGACGCCGTGCTGCGCGCCGCCGGGGGCGAGACGCGCACGCTCGACGGCGAAGCCCTTGTCTACGGCAAGCGCAACCAGGCCCATGACGCGGATTTCGCCAACCCGAACTTCATCGCCGCGGGCGCGGGATGGAGCGGGGCAAGAGACTCTGACCCCGGCACATCCTGACCGGAAGACGGGAGCGTGCTGCTCCCGGCCCAATTTCGCGTGGCGGAGAAGACGGATCCTCAGACCGCCGGCGTCGCCTCCACCGGTTCGGCGGCCGCAGCCTCTTCGTCCTTCGCCTCCGGCTTGATGCGGAACCAGGCGATATAGAGCGCGGGCAGGAAGAGCAGCGTCAGCACCGTGCCGACAATGATGCCGCCCATCATGGCATAGGCCATCGGGCCCCAGAACACTTCGCGCGAAATGGGGATGAGCGCCAGGCTCGCCGCCGCCGCCGTCAGCATGATCGGTCGCATGCGATGCTCCGTCGCCTCCCGCACGGCATCCCAGGCATGCATGCCCTCGCGCCGGAGATCCTCGATCTGCACGACGAGGATGACCGAGTTGCGGATGAGGATGCCGATCAGCGCCAAAACGCCGAGAATGGCGACGAAGCCGAGCGGCGCGCCGCTGCCCAGCAGGGCGATGACCACGCCGATGAGTGCCAGCGGCGCCACCGCGAAGACGAGGAAGAGCCGCGAGAAGCTCTGCAGTTGCAGCATCAGGATCGTCGCCATGGCGAAGAGCATCAGCGGCACCACCGCGACGATGGGTGCCTGGCTGTTGGCGCTTTCCTCCACCGTACCGCCGACGACGACGTCGTAGCCGGACGGCATGTCCGCGCGGAAGGCGGTGACGTCCTTCTCCATCTGCGAGACGACGGTCGCCGGTTGCACGCCACCGGTGATGCTCGCCTTGACCGTGATCGTGGGCTGGCGCGAGCGGCGCCAGACGACGGGCTGCTCCATCTCGTAGCGGAAGTTGGCGATGGCCGCGAGCGGCACCGAGGTGCCGTTGGCCGTCGGCAGTTGCATCTGGCGCAACGTCTCGATGGATTCGCGCTCGCTCGACCGCGCCCGGCCGATGACGTCGATCAGGTAGACGTCATCGCGGATCTGCGTGACGGTCGTGCCGCCGACGACGCCGTTGAGGGCCGAGGAAATGTCCTGCGAGGTGACGCCGAGCTGGCGCGCCTTGTCCTGGAGAACGTCGACCTTCACCACGCGGGCCGGTTCGTTCCAGTCATAGACGATATCGCCGAGGCGGTCGTTCTTGCCGAGCAGTTCGCCGAAGGCGAGCGCCTGCGCGCGCACTTCCTGGATATCCGGACCGCTGACGCGGTACTGGATCGGCCGGCCGACCGGCGGGCCGATGTCGAGCAGCTTCACCAGCGCGTCCGTGCCCACGAAGGTCTCGCGCAGATAGGCCTGGAGGTCGGCCCTCAGCCGGTCGCGAGCCTCGAGGTCCTTGCTGACGATGATCGTCTGGCCGAAGGCCGGTGACGGCGGCTGCACGTCGAAGGACAGCAGGAAGCGCACCGCGCCCTCGCCCACATAGGACGACCAGCGCTCGATATCCGGATTGCCCTTCAGCTTTTCCTCTTCGAGCTTGGCGATCTGCGCATTGGTCTCGGCGATCGAGGCGTTCTGCGGCAGCGCCCAGTCGATGACGAGTTCAGGCCGGTCGGAGGACGGGAAGAACTGCTCCTGCACGAAGCGCATGCCGAAGACCGAGACGAGGAAGATCGCGACGGTCGCGACGATGGTCGTCCATTTCCAGCGCATGCACACGTCGAGGATGCGGGCGAAGATGCGGGCGAAACGGCCCTTCTCCTCGTGGTGCTTCTTCATGCTCTTGGGCAGGATCGTCACGCCGAGCAGCGGTGTGAAGATGACCGCGACCACCCAGGACACGACGAGCGAAATGGCGATGACGACGAAGAGACTGAAGGTGAATTCGCCGGCGGCGCTGTTGTTGAGGCCGATCGGGATGAATCCAGCCACCGTCACCAGCGTGCCCGTCAGCATCGGGAAGGCGGTGGAGGTGTAGACATAGGTCGCCGCCTTGCGCAGCGAATCCCCCGCCTCCAGCCGCGCCACCATCATTTCGACGGCGATCATGGCGTCGTCGACGAGGAGGCCGAGCGCGATGATCAGCGCGCCGAGCGACACGCGCTGCAGCGAGATGGCGTCGTAATACATGAAGACGAAGGTGATGCCGAGCGTCAGCGGAATGGAGAGCGCGACGACGAGGCCGGCGCGCAGACCAAGGCTGACGAAGGAGACGATGAGAACGATGGCGACCGCCTCGAACAGCGCCTGCGTGAAGCCGGAAACGGCCTCTTCCACCACCTTCGGCTGGTCGGAAACGAGGTGCACGTCGACGCCGACCGGCAGTTCATGCGAGAGGAGCTCGATCTCCTTCTCCACCGCCGCACCGAATTCCAGGAGGTTGGATCCCTGCTTCATGCCGATGGCAAGGCCGAGGGCCGGTTCTCCGTTGAAGCGGAACAGGGAAGACGGCGGATCCTGGTAGCCGCGGGTGATGGTGGCGATGTCGGACAGGCGGAAGAAGCGGTTGTTGACGCGCAGATTCACCTCGCGAAGGCTTTCCTCGGACGTGAACTGGCCGCCGACGCGCACGCTGACGCGCTCGCCGCCGCCTTGCACCACGCCGGAGGGCGCGATGGCGTTCTGCGCCTGCAGGGTCGAAACGACCTGCTGGGTGGAAATGCCGAGCGCGGCAAGCTGGCGCGTCGAAAATTCGAGATAGATCACCTCGTCCTGCGCGCCGACGAGATCGACTTTGCCGATATTCGGCACGGTCAGCACGCGGCGGCGGGCATCCTCGACATAGTCGCGGAGCTGGCGCGGTGTCAGGCCGTCGGCCGTGAAGGCGTAGATATTGCCGAAGACATCGCCGAAGCGGTCGTTGAAGGCCGGGCCGATGACGCCGGAGGGAAACTCGCCCCTGATGTCGTTGATCATGTTGCGAACGGTCTGCCAGGTCGGCGCCACGTCGCGGGCCTTGGTCGTCGGCTTCAGGTTGACGAAGACCAGCGTCTGGCCGGGCGTCGTCACGCTGCGGCTGAAATCGAGCGATTCCAGTTCCTCCAGCTTGCGCTCGATGCGCTCCGTCACCTGCCGGGTCGTCTCTTCCACGGAGGCGCCGGGCCAGGCGGCGCTGATCGTCATCGTCTTGATGACGAAGGAGGGATCCTCCTCGCGGCCGAGATTCTGGTAGGTGAAGAAACCGAGCAGCGCGAAGACGATCATGAAGTACCAGACGAGCGATGCATGATCGAGCGCCCAGTCCGAAAGGTTGAACTTCTTCATAGGCTTGCCTCGTCTTCGATCTTTATCTTCTGGCCTTCTTCGAGGCTGTTCACACCGGCGGTGACGACGCGGTCGCCATCCTTCAGCCCGCTCGTGACCGGAACGAACCGGCCAGCAGCCGCTCCGGTTTCCACGGGCTTCAGATGCACTTCGCCCTTTTCCGCATCGACGAGCCAGACATGCGGCTTGCCGTCCTTCGTCAGCACGGCCGTTTCCGGCACCATCATCGCGGTGAGATCGGGGCCTTCCAGCTCGGCGGTGATCGTCGTGCCGAGCCGCACGGTGTCCGGCGGGTTCTCCAACGCGATCTTGACGCGCCGCGTGCGGGTTGCGGCATCGGCGGCCGGTGCGACCTCGCGCACCGTGCCCTTGACGGTGATGGCCGGATTGATCTGCAGGGAGACCTGGAAGCGGGTGCCGACGGCGATGGGCTCCGCCATTTCCGGGATATCGACGACGGCGTCGCGTTCGTCCGGCCGGGCAACTGTGACGATGGCCTCGCCCGGCGAAACGGTCTGTCCGACCTCCGCCCCCGTCGCCACGACGACACCGTCGAATTCCGCGAGGATACGGGTATAGGAAAGCTGCTCTTCCGCCTTCACCAGCGCCGTGCGGGCGCGGATGAGGCCGGCATCGGCCGCCTCACGCGACTGCTCGGCACTTTCGACGGCAGCCTTGGCGGCGGCGTTGGATTGCAGCAGCGTCTTCTGCCGCTCCTCGCTAGCAATGGCGCTCGTCAATGTCGCTTCGGCGCTGGAGAGTTCCGCACGCGCGGAGCGCACGGCAAGCTCGTAGGCAGTGCCGTCGAGCACGGCGAGTTCATCGCCCTTCTTAACGAGATCGCCGACATGGACGGTGCGCGAAACGAGGCGGCCGGCGACGCGCGAACCGAGCGCGGCCTGCACCTTCGCCTGCACCGTGCCGGCAAAGCGCGTGCCCGGCAGCGCGGTGGGCGCAACGACGAGCGAGAGCACCGGGCGTGGCGGCGCGGCCGCTTCCTCTTCCTTCTTGCAGCCGGAAAGCGTGAGCGCTGCGATGACGGCCGTGGTCAAAAGGAGGGATGTCCTCATTGGGCGGCTCCTTCGCGCGCGGTGACGGTCTGGCCGGGGCGCAGCAGCTTCGTGCCGTCGGCGACGTAGCTTTCGCCCTCCTCGATCCCGCCCGAGACCAGCGCCGAGCCGGTCTCGAAGGACAGGACCTCGACCGGCCGCAGGCTGACCGTGCTGTTCGCCTTGTCGACGACCCAGAGCGCCGGTTTGCCGTCGACGCCCGACAGCGCCTGCCACGGCACCACCGCGACACGGCGGGCGGCGAGCGAACCCATGCCGACGACGGAAGCGCCCAGCGTCATTTCCGGCGGCGTTTCCTCCATGGCGATCTTCACCCGTACCGTGCCGGTTTGGCTGTCGATTGTCGGCGAGACCTCGCGCACATGGCCGGTCGTGCGCACCGTGTCGTCGCTGAGCAGCGTCACGACCACGCCATCCTTGGCGGGCTGGGCAAAGAACAGCGATTCATAGACGTCGAAGACGGCGTCGCGCGGGCCGGTGTCGGCGATGGTGAACATGGTCTGCGCCGCCTGGGCGACCTGGCCGGTCTCGGCAAGACGCGCGGTGACGATCCCGTCGGCCGGGGCGCGCAGTTCGGTATAGGACAGCACTTCCTTGGCGGTGTCGCGCTGGGCAATCGCCGCCTCGCGTGCGCTCTCGGCGGTGCGCAACGCCGTCTCGGCGTCGTCGAAATCGCGCCGGGTGCTGATGCCGTCGTTGAGAAGCGCCTTCAGGCGGTCAAAATTGGTGCGGGCGAGCTTCAGCCGCGCATCGGCAGCGCGCACGCCGGCTTCGGCCGCCTCGACATCCGCCTTCTGCTCTTCGGGATCGAGCCGGGCAAGGACCTGACCTTCCTTCACCGCCCCGCCGACATCGACGAACCAGCCGGTGATGCGCCCGCCGACGCGGAAGGAAAGATCGGTCTCCACCCGCGCCACCACCTCGCCGGTGATGGTGATCGACTGTTCGCGTTCCTCGAAATGCACCGGTGCGACACGCACTGGCCGCGCCATGCCGTCGGCGAAGGCCGGCACCGCAGCAGCCGACAGCAGAAGGGCCGCCAGCATCGTCTTGCCCGTTCGGGTCATCGTCGTCTCCACTGTTGCAGAAACCCCATTTAATATGGGTCCTCATTATATCGCGAAGAGCAGACTGGCAAGCCGCCGCGCCATCTGGCGTTGAACTTGCCGCAGCCGAGTGTGGCGGAAGCCGCGAAAAAAGCCAATCGGGGTAAGGCTATGACAGGAAAATATAATAGACCATATCTTTCAGCAACCTAGCGCAACCGCAGGCAATGCCGGAAACAAGAAAGCCGCTGGTTGCCTGGAAACGCTGAGGTTTCCGGAAAGCAACGCAGCGGCTTTTTCGGAGCGCCGTTCTTCGGACGCTTCTATCTAGGTCCCCTCTGGACCCTCCCTCAAAAAGCACGAAGCGTGCCAGAATGGCGGGGCCGCAAAATCAATCGTGTTTTCATATTACTAAAGGCGCTTCTAATGCGAAGCGCCGCTTCAGGCGACCCGAGCCTGTGCAAAACCTGTGCAACCGGCGGCGCCCTGCGCCCATCTTTCGGACAAAAAAAGAGCGGCCACCGGGGCCGCCCTTCTGTCGCATCCGATAAGGAACCTCAGAACTCTTCCCAGTCCTGCGCGGCCGCGCTTGCCGCCGTGGCCTGCCCGCCACTGAAGGCGCGAGCGAGCTTGTTGCCGAGCGCCCTTGCGCCCGAGGCTGCGGGCCGGTGCTCCGCCGGCGAGGCGGCAACCGGACGACCGGCGGCCGCTGCGGAAGCGCCGAGACGGAACTGGGCGATGAGCGTGTTGAGCGCCGCCGCCTCGCTTGCCAGCGCATGGCTCGCCGCCGTCTGCTCCTCCACCATGGCCGCGTTCTTCTGCGTGCCCTGGTCGATGGAATTCACCGCGGCGCTAATCTCGTTGAGGCCGGTCGACTGCTCGCGCGCCGAGCGCACGATGGCCGCGACATTCTGGTCGATCTCCTGCACCTGGTTGACGATTTCCGACAGCGCCGAGCCGGTCTCGCCGACCAGCGCAACGCCGAGATGCACCTGATCCCCCGACTTGGTGATGAGCGCCTTGATCTCCTTGGCGGCATTGGCCGAACGCTGGGCAAGCTCTCGCACTTCCTGCGCGACGACGGCGAAGCCCTTGCCGGCCTCGCCCGCACGAGCCGCTTCCACCCCGGCGTTCAGCGCCAGAAGGTTGGTCTGGAAGGCGATTTCGTCGATGACGCCGATGATGTTGGAAATCTCGCGCGAGGAATTTTCGATGCCGCTCATCGCATCGACGGCGCGGCGGACGACCTCGCCGGATTTTTCCGCACCCGCCCGGGTGCGCTCGACGAGCTGGCCGGCATCCTCCGCCCGCTTGGTGGCGTCCTTCAGCGAGGTGGTGATCTCCTCCAGCGCCGCCGCGGTTTCCTCCACGGAGGCGGCCTGCTGTTCGGTCCGCTTGGCAAGATCGTCGGACGCCGCGCGGATTTCGGACGTACCGGCCTGGATAGCGTTGGCATTGCTTCCAACCGAGCGCAGCGCCGATTGCAGCTTCTCCACGGAAGCGTTGAAGTCGTGGCGCAACTCGTCCAGAGAACCGGCGAAGGCCCGCTCGATCCGGTGCGTCATGTCGCCGTCGGAAAGCTTCTGCAGGCCTTCGGCGAGCGCCTCGACGGCGGCCCGGGTCTGGCGTTCGCGCGCCTCGGCTTCCTCGGCATGCTGACGGCGTTCACCTTCCGAAAGCGCGCGGTTCTGCTCCGCCTCGCCCTCGAGGCGAATCTTGGCGAGCGTTGCATCCCGCAGCACGGCGAGCGAACGGGCCATTTCGCCGATTTCGTCCTGCCGCTCCGATTCCGAGAGGTCGACATCCGTGCGGCCGCGGGCGATCTCGCTCGTCGCGGAGATGACCGTACCGAGACGCTTGCGGAAGCGGGCGGCCAGCAGCCAGCCGATGGAGATCATCAGACCCGCAGCCACGGCAATGACGATGATGGAGGTGACGGCCAGCGTCGAAAGGCTGGCGAAAAGCACGGATTTCGGCACGGAAACCACGGTGAACCAGGTCGTGCCCGGCACCAGCGGCACCGGCACGGCAACCGCGATGGAGGGAACACCCGACGCGTCGGTGATTTCCATCGCCTTTTCCGGCGCGGCGATCAGCGCCTGCCAGGCGGCCGTGTCGAGACCGGAATCGGCAAGTGTCTTGCCGAGCACGGCGGAATCGGGATGGCTGACGATGCTGCCGCCCTGGCTGAGCAGCGCGACATAGCCCTCGCCGAGCGGCTTCAGTTGCGCCATGTCGGCGGCCAGCGCATCGAGCGCGATGTCGACGCCCGTTTCGCCCTGGAACTTGCCGTCGAAAAGCAGCGGCACCATGAAGGAGGTCATCAGCACGTTCTTGCCGCCGATGACATAGCTGTAGGGCTCGGTCAGGAAATCCTTCCCCGTCGCCTTGGGCACCTGGTAGTAGTCGCCGGGGCCGGGCTTGTCGTAATCGACCAGCGCCTCCATGCCGACCTTGCCCTCGCTGCGAACGAAATAGGGAATGTAGCGGCCCGTGGCGTCATGGCCCGGCTGGTTCTTGTATTGCTCGTCCTTGCCGTCGAAGGCATTCGGCTCCCAGCCGGTGCTGACGCCGAGTGCGAAGGGATTGTCGGCCATCAGCCGGTCGAAGACGCCGTTCATCGTCTCGCGGCTGGGCGCGCCCGTAGCCTTCACGGCATAGAGCGCCGAGCGCATGTTCCAGCTCAGCGCCTTCACCTGCGCGAAATAGGTTTCCACCTTGCCGGCGCTCGCCTCGGCCGCATTGACCATCTCCGAAATCGATCGCTCTTCCACCGCGCGATAGGACAGCCAGAGCAGAACGCCCGCCGTCGCCACGGTCGTGGCAACACCGGCCGCCACGATGGCGAACATATTTCGGGCAGTCGCAGTCTTTGGCAGCATAAAACGTCTCCTCGCATGGCCGCGGAAACCCGCGCCGGCACTCAACGGAAGGGCGGAAACATGCCGTCGGACGCGGCGAAACAGAGACGAAGTCATTTCGCAGACCGGGAGCGTAAGCGCATGCTGGTTTATGAAACGATAAAATTCGGGGCGCCGAACGTTGGAACAGAATGGGCGGATACGCAGTCTCCTGGGAACGACGCCTTTCAAGGTGGCGCGCGCGACGGAGACCGACCGAAGGCCGTTCAAGAAAAGTGAACAATCCGTTCGTCCGGCCCGGTCTTCCGGCAGCGCAGGCAAGGGGCGATATTCGCCTCAACGCAAGGCCCCGAGAACGGGGTACGCACCAGAACACCCCGGAGTTTCCGGAGAGGAGTTTATCATGACCATGCAGCTGACTGGCATCCACCACCTGACCGCGATCACCGCGAATGCGCCGGAGAACCTGCGCTTCTACACGCAGGTCCTCGGCCTGCGCCTCGTCAAGAAGACTGTCAACCAGGACGACACCAGCGCCTATCATCTCTTCTATGCCGATGGCCTTGCCTCCCCCGGCACGGACCTCACCTTCTTCGACTGGCCGGTCGGCCATGAGCGCCGCGGCACGCACAGCGTTTCCCGCACGGGCCTGCGCGTCGCCACCCTTGCCACGCTCGAATGGTGGCGCGACCGCTTTGCCGAATTGAAGGTGAAGGCCGGCGAGATCCGCGATGTCAACGGCCGCGCCACGCTCGATTTCGAGGACGGCGAAGGCCAGCGCTTCCGCCTGACGGTCGACAATGCCGGCACGCCGGCAAATCCGTGGGACAGGAGCCCGGTTCCGGCCGAGCACCAGATCAAGGGCCTCGGCCCGATCACGCTCTCCGTACCCGATATCCGCAACACGGAAACCGTGCTGGTTCATGTCATGAACATGAAGGAGACGGCGACCTACGCGAACCCGGATGGCGAAGGGGACGTGCACGTCTTCTCGATGGGCGAAGGCGGTCCCGCGGCAGAACTGCACGTCGCCGTCGAACCGGACCTTCCGACCGCCCACCAGGGCGCCGGCGCGGTGCACCACGTCGCCTTCCGGGCACCGGATGTCGAGGCGCTGCATGCCTGGACGGAGCGCCTGCGTGGCTTCCGCCTGCCCTCCAGCGGCGAGGTCGAACGTTTCTACTTCCGCTCGCTCTATTTCCGCGAGCCGAACGGCATCCTGTTCGAGATCGCCACGGACGGCCCCGGCTTTGCGGTGGACGAGCCCATGGAAACCCTCGGCGAGAGCCTGTCGCTGCCGCCCTTCCTGGAGCCGCGCCGCGCGCAGATCGAGGCAAGGCTGAAGCCCCTCGCCTAAGCTGAAGCCCAACCCCGGCGTGACAAACCGTCCGCCGGGGTTTTCTATGTCTGAAAACGGAGAGACGACATGACGAAACTGGTGGTTATCTCGGGCAGCCTGCGCAAGGCCTCCTTCAACACCGCGCTCCTGCGCGCGGCGCTCGCCATGGCGCCGGAAGGGGTCGAGATCGCGGAAGGCTCGATCCACGGCATTCCGCTATACGATGGCGACGTGGAGGCGGCCGAGGGAATTCCCGAAGCCGTGACGCGCCTCAAGGACCTTGTCGCCGATGCGGACGGCGTCATCCTCTTCACGCCGGAATATAACAACGGCATTCCCGGCGTCTTCAAGAACGCCATCGACTGGATGAGCCGCCCCTCCTCCGATATCGCCCGCGTCTTCGGCGGCAAGCCCTTCGCCATTACCGGCGCCTCGCCAGGCAATTTCGGCACCCTGCTCTCCCAGGAGGCCTGGCTTCCCATCATGCGCACGCTCGGCACGGTGCCGTGGTTCGGCGCAAAGCTGATGGTATCGCGCGCTGGCACCGTCATCCAGGACGGCAGGATAGCCGACGCCGCAACCGGCCAGAAGCTGCGCGATTTTGTTGCCGGCTTCGCGGCCTTCGTCCGCGACTACACGCGCTGAACGAAAGACCGTTCAAACAAAAAGGGCGCGTCCTGCGACGCGCCCTTTCTTTCGTCCATTCCCTCAGCCGAAGATGCGCTCCTTGTAGGCCTTGGCGAGTTCGAGGTCCGCGCCGCCGATCTCGTGCCCGGCCGGAAGCAGCTTGTGCTCGACGGCCGCGCCGCGTGCCTTCAGGTGGCGTTCGAGATCGCCGGCAAAGCGGCCATAGGGATCCGACTGGCCGCTCAGCATCATGACATTCGCGCCCGGCAGGTCCGTCGCCGGAACGCTCTCCAGGACATTCATGCCGCGCAGCAGCACCGCATTGCGGATGATGCCGGGATGCAGCAGCATGATCGCGCCGATCATGTTCGCACCGTTGGAGTAGCCGACGAACAGCGTCTTTTCCGGGTCAATCCCATAGGCCGCATTCGCCCCTTCCATGAAGGCCGCGAAAGCCTCCGCCTCGTTCACGATATCCTTCTGATCGAAGGTCGTCATGCTCAGCCGGCGGAAGAACCGTGGATGGCCTTCATCCACGCTCCGCCCGCGCGGGCTGAGAAGAACGGCATCAGGTGCAAGCCGCGCGCCGAACGGCAGGAGGCTCGTTTCGTTGCCGCCGGTGCCATGCAGCAGAACGACGGCGGTGCCATCGGGGTTTTCCGGACGGTGGACGCGATGGACGAAAGGCAGGTCACGTTCGGGCATTCTTTCTTCTCCTGGCAGGGAAAATTGCGGAAGCCGCGCCCGGACGTCATCCGGGTCGGCGCGGAAATGTTTCGGGACGAACAGGCGCGTGCCGAGCGTTTCCAGCGGCTCGTCGACCGTCATGCCGGGGCCATCCGTCGCATATTCGAGCAGCGCACCGCCGGGTTCGCGCACATAGAGCGAATAGAAGTAGCTGCGGTCGTGCATGTTCATGTCGCCCGCATCCTCTTCCGCGAGACGGCGCGCCGCCGCTTCCACGGCGGTGCGGTCCGGCGCACGCAACGCGATATGGTCGATCGTGCCGGTGCCCGGCGCCGAGGTCCAGAACCCGCTGGCATCCAGGATGTCGAGCACGTCGCCGGCATCGCCGGCAAGCCGGACGATGCAGTTCGCTTCGGCCACCTTGCGAAAGCCGAAATGCCGGCCGACGAAAGCGGCCGTTTCCCCCGGCTTTTCCGACAGGATCGTCGCGCCACGAATGCGCTGGATCGCATCGGCGGCCGCGATGTCCCTGGTGACATGGGGCGCCGGGCCGTCGACATCGGCTTCCCCGACGAGCTTGACGATGATGCCGTCAGGGTCCTTCAGCCGCAGGACGGGTTCGCCGAATTCCTGCGCCGGCCCGGTGGCGGCGATGTTGCAGGTCAACGCGCGCGTCAGCCAGAAGCCGATCGCTTCCGGTCGCACGGCAAGAGCGATCTCCGACGGCTGGCCGTGACCGACCCGGCCGGGAGAGCCGTCCTCCCAGGCAAGGAAGGTAATCAGCGAGCCGGGCGTGGCGGCCGCATCGCCGTAGAAGAGATGAAGCTGCTCGGCGTCTTCGTAGCCGGCCGTGCGCTTGACGAGCCGCAGGCCGAGAAAGCCCGCATAGAAATCGACATTCGCCTGGATCTTCCGGGTGAGCGCCGTGATGTGATGGATGCCACTGGTCATGGGGCACCTCCTTTCACAGCCACCCAATCAGGAATTGGACGCCCGCGCCAGCCAGCCCCTAGTGAATGGATTGTTCACAAAACAAGACCGGCTCCGCCAGGGACGGAGCCGGTCGTCAACCAGCACGAAACAGTGCCGGCACGTTGGAAATTCTGGTTCAGGCGGCCGCGATATTGGCCGGGGACATCGCCCGCTGCGCAGCGGACGGATCGTTGAGGAGGCGACGGATCGCCAGGCGCACCTCGTCTGCCGAGGAGAAACGCTGGGAATCCAGATCCCAGACGGAATATTTGACGGCCACGAACTTCAGCCGATCCTCATCCGGAACGACGACGCCGACGGCCTCACCACCGATTTCGATAACCTGCTTTTGCATAACAACTCCTGCCGCACCCGAAGGCACAGCCAATTCATATCTTGCGCTAAATTCGATGAGGGGGATGCAGATCACATTCGGCGGAGTGCCGTATGCGCTTTCCCTGTAATCGTTTCACGACAGGAGTACGCCACACGCACGGAGGCGATGCAGTTGATATCGTACATGACACACTCCCTCTGGTTGGCGCTGACGCTGAAAAAAGGATGCGTCAGGTGTAGACCGAAACAAAACGCATGCGGTCTTCATGCGATGCTCCAACACATAAGCGGCTCTCCCTTTCTTGTCAATGGAATCCGCAGAATTTTGGAAAAAATTGCTGCCGAATTTGTGTGACAATTCGAATCGCAAAATAGTTTTCGCGCATGCAGCATTTTTCAGGAAAATATGTCGCGAAGACGGACATTCCGGGGAAATGCCGTGGCGCAACCTGGCGGCGCGACGGCAACAATCGATTTACCCGCCAGAAGCGAAGATCGGGCATCCGGCAGGAAAAGTCAGTTGCCCGACGGACACACACGCCCCGTGAAGCGGGGGAAAAACGCTGTGGGACCATTCTTTTTTTCGGGGAAGGCTCGATCTTCGGCCTAAACATGAATAAAGAGTGAATCGCAATTTTGTTCTGTTAAGAAAAGCCACCACGGTCGGCAGGGTATGATCATGAATTTCGTACGGACGCTTTTTCCCCTGAGCATGCTCCTCCTGTCGGGCTGTGTCGTTGGCCCCGACTACCAGAAGCCCGAGACCGCGCTGCCGGCCAAATTCTCGGAAAGCAAGGCAGCCAGCGCCGATAACGTGGCGCTCAATCCGTGGTGGGAGTCCTTCCGCGACAGGCGTCTCAACGATCTCGTTCATCAGGGCCTGGGTGAAAACCTCACGGTTCTTCAGGCTCTGGAGCGCATCACGGCGGCCGAAGCCAATGTCGTCGTCGCCGGCGCGGGTTCGCTGCCGAGCATCGGCGCATCCGCCGACGGCAATGTCGGCGGCCAGGACGGCAGCTATCTGCGCCGCTCCACCGGAAACGACCATTCGGAATCCAAGTCGATCACGGCCGGCGCGAGCGCGTCCTGGCTGCTCGACTTCTTCGGCCAGTACAAGCGTTCGAAGGAAGCCGCGAACGCTTCGCTCGACGCTGCCTATGACGACGTCGACGTCGCGCGCCTCGCCTATCTCTCGGACCTCGTCTCGAGCTACGTGAACGCCCGCTACTATCAGGAAGCGCTGGCGCTCAGCCGCAAGAACCTCGTCTCGCGCCGCGAGACGCTGAAGCTCACCAACGAGATCAAGCAGGCCGGCGCCGCGTCCAGCCTCGATGTGCTGCAGACCGAAGGCCTCGTCAACCAGACGCTGGCCGACCTGCCGGCGCTGGAAACCGGCTTCCATCAGGCGGCGAACCACATCGCCACCCTGCTCGGCGTACCGGCCAGCACCATCACGTCCAGCCTGATCAAGGGCTCGGCCCAGCCGATGCCGCGTTACTCGACGAAGACGGGCATCCCGGCCGATCTCATCCGCAACCGTCCTGATATCCGCGCCGCCGAACGCCGCCTGCAGGCCGCGACGGCCCGGATCGGCGTTGCCGAGGCACAGCTCTATCCGAGCATCGAGCTTGGCGGCTCCATCGGCGTGGCGCGTAACTTCAACGCCGTGACCGGCAGCCTGTCGAACTGGTCGTTCGGCCCGACGCTGACCCTGCCGATCTTCAACGGCGGTGCGCTGAAGGCCCAGGTCAAGATCGCCCGCTCGGAAGCCGAGCAGCAGTATCTCTCCTGGAAGTCCACCGTGCTGAACGCGGTCGAGGAAGTCGAGAACGCCCAGACCGCGCTGATCCGCGACGGCCAGACGGTCGCCGCCCTCCGCAAGGTCGTGCAGTCCTACGAACAGACGCTGAACCTTGCCCGCGAAAGCTATCGCGGCGGCGCCAGCACCATCCTCGACGTGCTCGATGCCGAGCGCAACGTCGCGTCGGCCCGCCTGTCGCTCGCCTCGGCGATCCGCCAGCTTGCCCGCGACTATGTCGCGCTCAATGTGGCCATCGGTGGCGGCGCGGAAGTCGGCGCTGCGGCAACGGTCGCCAGCAAGTAAGCCCGTCCTCGACGAAATTGACGCGGCGGTCCGGTTATGCCGGGCCGCCGTTTTCGTTTTGGAAGAAGGCTTCCAGCGCGGCGGCCGTTCTGCCGTAGTGGGCGCGCAAGGCGTCTACCGCGCCATCCTCGTCACGCGCCAGCGCCCGCTCCATCAGGTCCCTGTGCTCGCCCTCCACATCCCGCGTCGCGCCGGACAGGCTGATCGACAGGCGCCGGTAGCGGTCCGCACGCGAAAACAGCTTCTCGCAGATCTCCAGCAGCGTCGGCGAGCCGCAGGCGGAGATCAGCGCGGCATGGAACGCCGCATGCCGCGCCTCCCAGTCCTCCCGCATCGCCGAGGGCATGTCCTCGCGCAGTTGGGGAATGCGCACCATCAGGTGGTGACAGGCAAGAACGCGCGCCTCCCAGTCCGCATCTCCCTTCGCCACGGAAAGCCGCAAAGCCTCGCCCTCGCAAAGCTGCCGCGCCGCCGTGACATCGCGCAGTTCCGCCAGCGAGAGCCCCGCGACGCTGCAGCCGCGATGGCCGTCCAGCACGGTGAAGCCCTCCGCCGTCAGTCGGGCCAGCGCCTCGCGCACCGGCGTCACGCTCATGCCGCACAGCGCCTGCAGATCGCTGAAGCGCAGCCGCGCGCCCGGCGCATAAACGCCCGAGCGGATCGCCTGCCGGATCGCCGCATAGGCATCCTCCGCCAGCGTCTTTCCCCCTGCCCGCTTCTGATCGACTGCCTCACGCATATTTGGTAAACTCTGGAAGATTTTCGAAAATCGTTGACTCGATGTAAAACCGGATGGAATGTGGGCGCAACAGAAATCCGCATTCACGGGAGGACAACATGAAACTGGTGCGCTTTGGCGCGGCGGGCGCGGAAAAGCCCGGCCTGATCGACGCGGACGGCAATATCCGCGATCTCTCGGGCATCGTACCCGACATTGCCGGCGACGCGCTCGGCCCGGAAAGCCTTGCCCGCCTGCGTGCGCTCGATCCCGCAAGCCTGCCGCTGGCGCCGGACGGCAGCCGTCTCGGGGCCTGCGTCGGCCGGGTCGGCAACTTCATCGCCGTCGGTCTCAACTATGCAGACCACGCCGCCGAAAGCGGCATGGCGGTGCCGAGCGAGCCGGTGCTGTTCAACAAGGCTCCCTCTTGCGTCGTCGGCCCTGACGACACGATCCTCATCCCGCGCGGCTCGGAGAAGACGGACTGGGAAGTGGAGCTCGCAATCATCATCGGCAAGCGCGCCTCCTACGTTTCCGAGGCCGAGGCGCTGGACTATGTGGCGGGTTACTGCATCTGCAACGACATTTCCGAGCGCGCCTATCAATTGGAGCGCGGTGGCCAGTGGACGAAGGGCAAGGGCTGCCCGACCTTCGGCCCGATCGGCCCCTGGCTGGTGACGGCGGATGCGGTGGATACCGGCGATCTCGCCATGACGCTCAGCGTCAACGGCGAACGGGTGCAGAACGGTTCATCGAGCACCATGGTCTTCAAGGTGCCCTTCCTCGTGCATTACATCTCGCAGTTCATGGCGCTCGAACCCGGTGACGTCATCACGACGGGCACGCCACCCGGCGTCGGCATGGGCATGAAACCGCCGCGCTACCTGAAGCCCGGCGACCGCATGGAGGTCGCCATCGCCGGTCTCGGCGTGCAGCGTCAGAACGTCGCCGCCAGCTGATCCCCGAAAAGCGAGAGGGGCCTCGAAGGCCCCTCTTTCGTATCGGCGATCAGTGAACGGTCGCGGGGGATGCTTCGTCGTCCAGGATGCGGAAAGCCTCATCCAGCGCGGCCACCAGAATGTCCGTCAGTTCGTCCACGTCGTTTTCGAGAAGGAAGAGCGCGACCGTTGCATTGTCAGGGTCGCTATAGCGCTCGAGGTCGTTCGACATGTCATTGTCCCTTTCCAGCCGGCACCATCCCGGTTAACGGAAAGCTTAGGGACGCAGGCTTGCGTCTGGCTTGTGCCGGAAAGGAACAGGCGACGCAAGGCTAATCCTGTGGGGGCCTCAGCGGACCATCTCTTGGGCTCTTACTTTCGGATTGAGCGTTAGGCCCGGCCAGCTGCATTTCGAATCGCGGCCACGGCGGTGAAGAGGATTACCCCGCCAATGCCGCCACCGAGAATCAGTCCAATCCATTTGGCAATCGGATGACTTTCACCGCTATAGATCGTCGTTGACGCAATGTAGGCGACGCCGAAACCCGCACCCCAGATCGCCGCATTTCGAATAGACCACTTCGTCATTTTCTACCCCTTTTCCTCACCCTGCCCTAAACGGTTGCAGCGGACAAGGCATCATCCGGAAGGCCGCCGCTTGAATCTCCAATGGTGCCGGCATGTCCGCTCGGATAGCGAAAATGAATCTCCATGTTCTCGGAGACGCCGCGGCGAGGAACCTCAACCGCACCAGGATTGATGCTGCCCCGTAAAGGGCCGGGCAAACCCTTCGCGCACCAGCCTGCCGCCGATCGACTGCCCGCCGCGAAGCACGAGATGCGGCGCCGCGCCGGCCTTGCCGCCATTGCCCTTCGCCGCGACAAGCGTCACATCGCCTTCGTTCAGGATTTCCCGCAGCCGCAGCTTGGCATCGCCGCCTCGCGAGCGCTCGGCTTCGCAGCGCGCCTCGGCAATCGCCGGGGCATCGATATCGGCGAGCCGCACCTTGCGCCCGGCATAAAGGATCGTGCTGCCGTCGAGCACGCAATAGTCCGTCTGTGTCGTGCAGATGAACCATTTGCCCGCAAAGGGCGGCAGCTTCTCGTCGACGGGAACCTTGTTCTCCACCGCCTCCGCGGGCCGCTGCTTCGGCCGGACGAGCGCCGTCTCCCGCTCCACCTTCGCCGTCTTGCGCTCGATGGAAGCGGTGCGAATCCCCGTCGCCGCCGATTCCGGCCCTGGCGCCCAATTGTCCATGTAGAGAATTCCGCCGATCACAGCCGCACCGAGCACATACCAGTGCGCCATGCCGCCGCGCGCGCGCGTCGTCCGCTTCGTTCCCGCGCTTTTCTTCCGCTTCGTCGTCTTCTTTGCCATCGCCGGTCTCCTGCCGGGACAGTGCAACGATCTCTTGAAGATATGGTTACCGGTTTTCGTTCCGTTCCAGTCGGCCTCGATTCCCTCTCCGCCCCTGCTTGGCGTGCTGCGCCAGGCGTGGGCCGCTCTCGCCAACCGTCACGCGTGCCTGTCACCCGCTGACAGATTCGCGCCGGTCGCCCATCGAACAGGAAACGCTCGCTGGATCCGCAAGATGTAAAGCCCGGCCACATCTTCGATATTGAGTTTTCCCGTCCGAGGATGGAGGATCGCCACTCCACGAAGCATGGAGTTTCACATGACCAAAGTCGCAGTTCTCGTCGGCAGCCTCCGCAAGGAATCGTTCAGCCGCAAGGTCGCCAAGGCCCTTGCCGCGTTGACCCCAAACCTGACATTCGATTTTCTCGATATCGGTGCGGTTTCCTATTTCAACCAGGATCTGGAAGCATCGCCGCCGGCCGACTGGACGGCGTTGCGTGAACGTATCGCGGCCGCGGACGCGGTGCTCTTCGTGACGGCCGAATACAACCGCTCGGTCCCCGGCGTGCTGAAGAACGCGATCGATGTCGCCTCCCGCCCCTATGGGCAAGGCGCGCTCGCCGGCAAGCCTGCCGCGATCATCTCGACGTCGATCGGCGCCATCGGCGGCTTCGGCGCCAACCATCATCTGCGCCAATCGCTGTGCTTCCTGAACATGCCCGTTCTGGAACAGCCGGAAGCCTATATCGGCGGCACCGGCAATCTTTTCGACGATGCAGGGCAGCTGACCAACGAGGGAACCCGCGATTTCCTCACCGATTTCGGCAAGGCGTTCGAGCAGCATATCGCACGAAACGCCAAGCGATAATTTCGCATCGAGATCTCTGTACCCGGAGTTGGTGGCACACCCTCCGGGTATTGCATACACCTGGCGGCGGGCGCACAAGGCCCCGCGCCTTTATAGAATGCGGCGACGATGGACGAATCCGGCAAGTTCAAGCGACAACCGCCGGAAGATCGGCGCCAGGCACTAATCGAGGCAACGCTTGTCTGCCTCGGCCGGGAAGGCCATGCGGGTCTTTCCGTCCGCAAGATCAGTGCGGAGGCCGGCATATCCATCGGTCTCATCAACCACCATTATGCAAACAAGGATGCGCTTGTCGGTCATGCCTACGAGCATCTGGCGCTGGGCCTGCTCGAGACCGTCAGGACGCAGGTAGCGGCGGCCGGTCCGGATCCGCGCGCAAGGCTCAGCGCCTGCTTCCAGGGCATCTTTTCCTCGGCGGCACTGGACCGCGCGACGTTGCGGACATGGGTGGTCTTCTGGGGCATGATCGACCATTCCCAGGCCATCAACGAAGCGCATGACCGCACCTATGCCGTCTACCGGACGCTGCTGGAAACGCTTCTCGGCGACATCCACGCCGGCCGGACGGGCCCCCGCATCGACGCGCGCCTTGCGGCCATCGGCCTGTCGGCCATGCTCGACGGTCTTTGGCTGGAACTTAGCCTCAACCCCACGACCTTCGCCCGGGACGAGGCCATCACGCTTTGCGAAAGCTGGGTGGATGCCCTGTACGCCGGCGCGATGCCCCGTCTCCTCGTCGCGACGGCGCCTGCAAAAACAGAAAACTGAACGACTGTTCAATTTCCATTGCGTCACGAGTCCGAACCTGTATCATCGCCTGCGCAACCTGCGCTGCGATGGCGTGCTGCCATCGCGCTATCCGACTGGAGTGTGCCGATGAAACGCCTGCTGACCCTTGCCTTCACCCTCTGCATGAGCGTCGCCGCAACCGCGGTGGCAAGCGCCGAACCGCTGAAAATCGGCATGGCGCCCGAGGCCTACCCACCCTTCGAGTGGAAGGAAGCGGATGGCACCTGGAAGGGCTTCGACATCGACATCGGCAAGGCGATCTGCGCCGAAATCAAGCAGGATTGCGTCCTGGTGGAGGTCGCCTGGGACGGCATCATTCCGGCCTTGCAGGCCAAGAAGATCGACATGATCCTCAATTCCATGACCATCACGGACGAGCGCAGCAAGATCGTCGACTTCACCATTCCCTACTATTCGACGCGAGCGACCTTCATGGGGCCGAAAGGCACGACGCTGGAACTGACGCCCGAGGGAATGAAGGGCAAGGTGATCGGCGTGCAGGTCTCGACCACCCACGCAACCTATGTCGAGAGCAAGTTCAAGGACGTCGCCGAAGTCCGCACCTATGCCACGCAGGATGAGGCCAATGCCGACCTCGTCGCCGGGCGCGTCGATGTCGTGCTCGCCGACAATGTGGCTCTCGATGCCTTCCTGAAATCCCCGGACGGCGCCGGCCTTGCCATGCTTGCCGATGTCCCCGCCGAGGATGGCGGCGCCCTCAACGCGGGCATCGCCATCCGCAAGGAAGACAAGGATCTGACGGAAAAGGTCAGCACCGCAATCCGCACGCTGCTCAAGAACGGCGAATACGACCGCATCGCCAAGCCGTATTTCAGCTTCGACATCTACGGTCTGCCGCGCGAATAACATCCGGCAGCAATTCCGGTGCGCTACGGTTTACCGGAATTGCTCTCGCCTCTTGTCCGTGTCGCATTGTCCGGCACCGAAGCGATCCGGCTCCGGCTGGACATGCACTAAGCTGACAAGGCCTCGCGGATAGCCCTGATCGCCGTCAGCGCCGTTCGCGTCCGCGCCGTGCTGACGAATTCCGGCCAGCTCGACAGGACGACCGCCGCGAAATCCGCCACCGGGTCGATATAGATCAGCTGCCCGAAGACGCCCCGCGCCATGTAGGCGCCGCGCACCGTGTCTTCGATCCAGAACTGGTTGTGAAAGGCCCCGGCAGGAAGAACGTCGTGGTAGATGCCGCCGAAGAGTGTCGGGTCGGCCCCGAACCGCGTCCCGCCGATCCATTCGGCCGGCACGATACGCCGGCCGTCGATCTCGCCACCGCGAAGATGCAGCAGGGCGAAACGGGCGTAGTCGCGCAGCGTCGCATTGAACCCGCCATCGCCCAGCGCATAGCCGGCGGCATCAACCGTGAAACAGGCATCTTCCTCCGCACCCATCGGCGCCCACAATTCCCGGCTGACGAGCGCCGCGAGCGGCGTGGCGGCGGCGCGCTGCAGAACGAAGGACAGGACGTCCGTCTCGATGGAGCGATAGCGGAAGGACGCGCCGTGCGGGCATTCCAGATCCTTCAGCGACAGGATCAGGTCCCAGACATGGCTGGGCCAATCGGGGTTCCAGCGATCCTTCCAGCCGCTGGCCGCATCGAGCTGCGCCATGTGGGAATCGAGCGCGGTATAGGTTTCGTCGAAGACCACGCCGCTGGTCATGTCCAGCACGTGCTGGACGGTCGCACCGCGATAGGCCGTCGCTTCCAGCTCGGGCAGATAATATGTCAGGGGCGCGGCAGGATCGACGATGCCGCGGCCGATCAGGATGCCCGCAACGGTGCCGACCACCGATTTGGCGACCGACTGCGACAGGTGCTGGCTGTGCGGCGTCATGCCGTTGAGGTAGCGCTCGGCGACGACCTTGCCGCGATGGAGCACCAGCAGGCCATCGGCGTAACTCGTTTCGAGGAAACTGGCGACGGTATAGGCCTGTCCCTCCGCCGTGAAGGCGATGGCGTCGATATCGCTGAGATCGACCGGCAGCGGGCTTGCCGGCCCCGCCCCGCGCCAGACCTGCGCCGTCGGCAGCATCTCCCGCACGTGCTGGAAGGTCCAGCGGTTCCAGGGCGCTCGGTCCCACTCCTGCCGGGGGATGACGGAATTGCCGGGCGCGGTCGGATCACGGAAGGACGGAAGGCTGGTCATGCAGGTCTCGTTTCACGGTTTGGACGGGGATCAATCGCTGCGGCGCAGGTAGCTGCCGCCGACGAATTCTCCGAAAAGGCTGCCCATGTCGCTCATCATGGAGAAGTTGCGCTTGGCCTTGGGCCCAAGCTTGGTGGCCACGGCATCGATCAGCAGGTTGAGCACGACACTGAGGCTCGCCGTCGAATCCCAGAAGGTTTTCACATGGGTGTGCGCTTCGAAGACGAAGCGCGTATAGGCGAAGGCCCAATGGCTGAACTTGTCGGTGACGATGACCAGCGGCATGTCCATGGCCTTCAGCTTTTCCACCAGCTTGATGCCGCGCGTCGCATAGGACGCCGTATCCACCAGAACGACGGCACTCTGCCTGGGATCGGCGTTGAGGATTTCGCCGAACGTGCCAGAGGCATTGTCGATGAAGATGACGTTGGAGCGCGCCCAGAGCAGGCGGCTGGCAAAATCCAGCGCCAGGCCTTTCGAGGCCTGGAAGCCGACGACATAGATGGTGCGGGCCTTCACCAGCAGGCTGGCCGCCTCGTCCCACACTTCGGATGTCGTCAGGGCATAGGCCTTCACGATGGCATCGAGCTCCAGCCGCAGGCTTTCCTGCAGCATCTGCTGCCGGCCCTCGCGCATCTGGAAGCGGGCCATGTAGTCGTCGATCTCGCTGTCCTTCTCCGTCACCGCCACGCGCAAGCGTTTCTTCAGGTCGCGCAGGTTCTCGAAGCCGAGGCCGCGCACGAAGCGCGTGACGGTCATTTCGCTGACGCCGACGGCCTGCGCGATGCTGCTGCCGGTCTCGAAGGGCAGGATCTGGATATTGTCGAGGATATAGGCCGCAAGGCTCTGCTCGGAGGGCGAGAACCCCGGCATGCGATCGCGCAGGATCGCCTCGATGTCGATCTTCTCCTCGCTGCCGTTCGATCCCTTGGCATCCTTGCCGCTTCGTGCTTTCGCCACCGTGACAGACTCCTAGAAATTGCCGGCGTGGATGGCCGGACGCCCCTGTCCCCAGATGCCGGGAGCGCTCTCTACCTCTTCCTCGATTTGCCGCGCGGCCGCAAGCAGCAGGTCTTCCCGCCCGAAGCGGGCCACGAGCTGGATGCCAATGGGCAGGCCGTCCCGACTGCGGCCGAGCGGCAGGGATATCGCCGGGTGTCCTGTCGCATTGAAGAGGGCTGTGAACGTCTCCTTCGGCGCGAGATCGTCGAACACCCCGTGCACGTCGATGCCGGCCCGATTGGGATCGAAGGTGCCGATCGGCTCCGGCAGCATGGCGCTGGTGGGCGTCAGCAGGAGATCGTATCCGGCAAGGAAGCGCCCGACCTGCCGGGTCACCCGGTCATAGACGGCAAGCGCATCGATGAGCTGTGCGCCGCTGATGCCGAGCCCCCAGCGATAGACGGCATAGACGCTCGCGCCGAGGGTATCGTCCAGCGAGCGGTCCCTGTGTCGCGCCATGGCCGGCATGTGCGCGGCGGCATCGGCCGCCCAGATGACCTTCTGCGCATGAAGGAAGGCGGGGTAATCGAAGTCCGGCGACGCTTCCTCGACATGATGACCGAGGGAAGCGAACCGCTCCGCAGCAGCCCTTGTCGCGGCCGCGACTTCCGGATCCAGCGGGACGCCGGACCAGGACGTGGTGCAGAGCGCGATCCGCAAACTCCGTGGCGTGCGCTGCATCGCATCGAGATAGGTGCCTGCCGGTGCCGAAATTTCATAGCCGTCGCCGGCATCGGGACCGTGGCACAGGTCGAGCAGCGCGGCCGTATCGCGGACCGAGCGGGTCAGCATGAAGGCCGTCGCCAGTCCGAGAAGCGGGGCATTCGCATTCGGCGCGCCGGTAACCCGCCCGCGGGAAGGTTTGAGGCCGATCAGGCCGCAGAATGCGGCCGGGTTGCGGATCGATCCGCCGCCGTCGCTGCCTTGCGCGAATGGCACGATGCCCGCCGCAACCGCCGCCGCCGCCCCGCCACTGGAGCCGGCAACGCCGCGCTCCGGGTTCCATGGATTGCGTGTGGCGCCATAGAGCGGCGATTCCGTCGCGGCGGGCACGCCGAATTCCGAACTGGTCGTGCGTCCGGCATTGACCAGACCGCCGGCCCGCAGGCGCGTCCAGTAAACGGCGTCGTGACCGGCGCGAAAACCCTGCGCCAGACGGCTGCCGAACTCGGCGGGCCGCCCCGCCTCGATGGGAAAATCCTTGGTCAGCGTGGGAATGCCACCGAAGGGCGTGGCGGTCGCGGTCTCCGGCAGGCCCTCCAGCGCGTCCGGATAAAGTTCGACGACGGCATTCAACGCGGGGTTCACAGCCGCGACAGCCTCTTCGAGGCAACGGCCGAGCGCCCGCGGTGTGATGTCCCCCTTCGCCAGAAGACGCGCGAGGCTGGTTCCGTCATGGGCGGCGTATTCGTCAAGTCGCATGGGTCGATACCGGTTGTGAAAGGGAAACTGTCCGCTCCGTCGGCAACCGGGCGAGCGAGCCGACCAGCGCCTGCGTATAGGGATCCTGCGGCGTGGTCAGAACCTGTTTCGCCACGCCCTCTTCAACGACGCGCCCGGCCTTGAAGACATAGACGCGCTGGCAGAGGCTGCTGACCACGGAAAGGTCGTGCGAGATGTAGAGCAGCGTCAGCGCCCGCTCGCGCTGAAGCCGCACCAGCAATTCCAGAATCTGCGCCTGGGTGGTGACATCGAGCGCCGAGGTGATTTCATCCGCGATGAGCACCTGCGGCTTCAGCGCCAGCGCCCGCGCCAGGCCGACACGCTGGCATTGCCCGCCGGAAAGCTGGCGCGGTTTGCGGTCGCGCAGGCTGATCGGCAGCTCGACCATCTCCAGCAAGGCATCGGCCTCCTTCTGCGCGGTCTTCCGGTCCGCTAGGCCATGCCGCCAGATCGGCTCGGCGATGGTCTCCGCGATCGTCAGGCGTGGATTGAGGGAACCGTAGGGGTCCTGGAACACCATCTGCACGCGGCGACGGAAGGCCGTCAGCGCATCGCCGGCGAGCGCGCCGACATCCTGCCCGTCGAGCCGGATCGCCCCACCGCTCGGCGTGTTCAGGCGAATGATCGAGCGGGCAAGCGTGCTCTTGCCGGAGCCGCTTTCGCCGACGATGCCCACCGTCTCACCGGCGTTAATCGCCAGATCGACGCCGTCGAGCGCGCGGAAGGACGTGTTGCCCCCAAGACCGCCGAGCAGTCCCTGGCCGGCAGCGAACGTCACCGAGAGCTTCTCGACGCTGAGGAGCGGCGCGCCCTCGTCCCGACCGCCATCCGTACCATAGGTCTTGCGGCCCGGCTGGGAGTCGATCAGCAGCTTCGTATAGGGGTGACGCGGCCGGTTGATGACCTCGTCGATCGGCCCCTGCTCCACCACTTCCCCGCCCCGCATCACCACCACGCGCGAGCAGATATCCGCGACCACGCCGAGATCGTGCGAGATGAGGATCATCGCCAGCCCGGTCTTGCGGTTGAGTTCCTTGAGCAATTGCAGGATGCGGGCCTGCACGGTGACATCGAGTGCGGTCGTCGGCTCGTCGGCGATCAGCAGCTTCGGCTGCAGCCGAGGGCGGCGGCGATCATCGCCCGCTGCTTCATGCCGCCCGACATTTCATGCGGATAGGATCGCGCGCGTTTTTCCGGTTCGCGAATGCCGACATCGTCCAGCAGCCTGACCGCGCGCTCCCAGCCCTCGCGCTTGCCGAGGCCGAGGTGCCGGATCATCGGAGCCGCGACCTGCTGGCCGATGCGGCGCAGCGGATCGAGATGCGATGCCGGGTTCTGGAAGATCATGCCGATGTCCCGGCCGCGAATGGCGCACAGCTCGTCCTCGCCGAGCGCCAGCAGGTCCCGGCCGTCGAGCGTCACCGTACCCTCGGCGCTGGCCGCCGCCGTCAGCAGCCGCATCACCGCGCGGCAGGTCACAGACTTGCCCGAGCCGCTTTCGCCGACGATGCCGAGGATTTCTCCCGGCTGGAGCGTGAAGGAAACGTTCTTCACCGCCGCGAAGGCACCAAAGCGGACGGAAAGGTCCCTGACCTCGAGAAGCGGCGGCTTGCCGGCTTTCACCTCACTCATGCCGTCACTCCCCGACGCTGTATCTGTCCCAAACCATCACCCAGCAAGGCAAAACCGAGGCCGAGGGAAATCGCGGCAAGACCGGGGAACAGGCAGATCCACCAGGCCTGCTGCACGAAGGCCTGACCGTCGGCGATCATGACGCCCCATTCGGCCAGCGGCGGCTGCGCGCCCATGCCGAGGAAGCCGAAGCTTGCGCCCGCCAGCATGACGAGAACCGCATCGCTGACCGCATAGGCGATGACCGGGCCGATGGCGTTTGGCAGCACGTGGTGACCGAGGATGGCGACGGGCGGATAGCCGAGGCATTTGGCCGCCTGGATATATTCGCTTTCCCGGATGGTCAGAACCTGCGCCCGCACCAGCCGCGCATAGCTGACCCAGCCGACGAGCGTCAGCGCCAGAATGAAGTTGAGAAGCCCCGGTCCGAGCACGCCGACGATGGCCAGCACCAGCACGAAGAACGGGAAGGCGACGGTCAGGTCGTAGATGCGCATGAACACATTGTCGACGACACCGCCGAAATAGCCGCTGAGCAGCCCGATGGTGGTGCCGATCAGAAGGGGCGGAAGCACCCCTGCCACGCACAGCAGGAGGTCGACGCGGCTTGCGAAAAGGACGCGCGAGAAGACGTCGCGGCCGACCTGGTCGGTGCCGAACCAGTGGATGGCACTTGGCGGCGACAGCATGTTCATGATGTCGATGGCATCGGGATCGTACGGCGCGACCACGGGCGCGGCGAGCGCCAGCACCAGCCATCCGCCGAGGATGGCGAGCGCGACCAGCATGGTGGGCGTGATCTTGCGAAAGGATGGCGTGCTTTGCGCCAAGGCAGGACTGTCGGCCATGTGCGATCTCCTCAGAGCCGGACGCGCGGATCGATGAAGGCGGTGAGCAGATCGACCGCCAGCGTGATCAGGACTGTCGAGACCGCGAAGACCAGCGTCAGTCCCTGCACGACGTAATAGTCGCGGCCGAGCAACGCGTTGACCATCAGCGTACCGAGGCCCGGCACCGCATAGACGGTCTCGACGATGACGGCGCCGCCGATCATGAAGGCCACCATCACCCCGAGCAGGTTGAGCGTCGGTAGCACGGCATTCGGCAGCATGGTCTGCCAGAAGATCTGCCGTTCCGTTGCGCCCTGCGCCCGTGCGGCCGTGACGAAATCGGCCGTCGTCTTTTCGATGAGGGCGGCACGCAGGCTCTGCGTGAGAACCGGCACCAGCCAGATGGCCGTCGAGACGGCGGGCAGGAAAAGATGATGGAGATGGCCGGCGAAGCCGGTGCCATAGCCCGATACGGGGAACCAGCCGAGGCTGACGCCGAAGAAGCGCGACATCATGATGCCCAGCCAGAACACCGGGATGGTGAGGCCGGCAATGCCGACGAGGCGGATGATCTGGTCGGCGATGCCGCCCGGGCGGCGGGCGCCGAGAATGGCGAGCGCGACCGTCGGCGGGACGGCGAGGCACAGCACATAGCCGGTCAGGAACAGCGTCGGCCACATGAACTGTTCGATGAGCTGGATGACCGGCCGTTGGAAACGCAGCGACAGGCCGATATCGCCCGAAAGAAGATTGGCAAGATAGGTGATGAACTGCCGCCATAGCGGCAGGTCGAGCCCGTATTGCGAGCGGATCGCCGCGATGGTTTCAGCGCTCGCCCTCTCGCCGGCAAGCAGGCGCGCGGGATCGCCCGGGGCCATGTGCACCAGAAGGAACGTCACGAGGCTGATACCGGCGAGCACGCCGATCAATTGCAGCAGGCGCCGCGCAATGAGTTGCAGAAGGGGCAATCCGGTTCTCCGCTTCGAGCGTCAAGGGCGCGCCCCTGTGGCAGGGCGCGCTTGAGGCGGCTCACTGGCCGATGGAGGTTTCTTCCAGCGTCCATTGCAGCGAGGGCGTCAGCTTGAGGCCCTGCAGACGCTTGGAATAGGCAACTGCGTTCGGCGCATAATAGAGCGGGATCTGCGCGACCTCTTCGGTGGTGATCTTCTGGATCTCCTTGTAGATGTCCGCGCGCTTTGCCTCGTCGACCTCCTTGGTGCCCTGCTCCACGAGCTCGTCCACCTTGGGGTTCGCATAGAAGGTGTTGTAGGAATTCGAGCCGCAGGAGCCGCATACGGCCCAGCGCACGGCAAGGTCAGGGTCGGGGGTCTCGTTGTACCACCAGTTGGCGGCGGCATCGTAATCGCCCTTGCCGGTAGCATCCCACCAGGCGCCACCGTCGACATTGACGATCACCGGCTTCAGGCCGATCGCCTGCCACTGGGCCTGGATCAGCAGCGCCGTCTGTTGCGACGGCGCATCGGCGGTTGCGAGAATCTTCACCTCGTGCCCCGCCATGCCGGATTCGGCCAGCAGTTCCTTCGCCTTGGCAGGATCGTGCGGAATGCCCGGATAATCCTTGTCATGGAAATCGACGCTGCCCGGCAATGTGGTGTTCGCCGGTTCGGCATAGCCACGCGTGATGGCTGCGGCCATGGCCTTGTTGTCGATCGCCATGCCCGCCGCCTGCCGCGCCTTCAGATTGGAGAAGGGTTCGCGTTTGTGGTTGAGCAAGGTCATGTAGATGGTGGTCGAGGGCTCGAGCCGCATGTCGATGGCCTCGGCCGTCTTCAACTCGTCGATCTGCGCCCACGGCACCGCGCGCACAACGTCGATCTCGCCGGCCTTCAACATGGCGATACGGGTTTCGGGTGAGGCGATCTCGATCAGCTCGACCGTCGCGTCCGATTTCGGATAGCCCTTGCGCCAGTAGTGCGGATTGGGTTCGAGAACGAGTTTCTCGTTCGGCTTCCACTGCTTAACCTCATAGGGACCGGATGTGACCGGAACGGTGGAAAAGGCGCCCTCCTCGCCGCGCTTCTCCACGTCGGCCTTGGAAACGATGCCCATGTTCCAGATCTCGGCATTGCCGAGGAACGGCGCGAAGGCCGACTTGAGCGTGACAACCACGGTTTTCGCGTCCGACGCGGTCACGCCCTCCACAGCGCCCAGCGGCGCAGGATAGGCCGACTTCTTGTCGCTCCGGATGCGATCGAGGCTGAAGGCCACGTCAGCAGCCGTGATCGGCGAACCGTCAGAGAACTGGGCATCGCGCAGATGGAACGTATAGGTCTTGCCGTCCTCGGAAATTTCCCACGTCTCCGCCAGCCCCGGCTCCAGCGCGCCGGTCTCGGAATTGCGCCGCAGCAGGCGCGAATAGAGCTGGCCATAAGTTTCGATATTGCCCGCTGCCGCGGAGCGCATCGGATCGAGTGTCGTCGTCTGATAGGGCGAAACGACACGAATGACATCCGCCGCCAAGGCCGGCTCAAAGACCGCCAGCCCGGCCGCCAGAATGGTTACGTTCCGCAACATCGAGCCCGTGACGCGCACAGGGGACCTGTTCCAAAAATTCATTTCTCTCTCCTCCCGAGATCCGACGTGCCGCCAGACACAGCACGGAGGCTATGTTAGATTACACACACGTGTCAACACTGATGTTATATATTCAACATAGAAGGCAGAGCACGCATGCACAACGATGCTAGGCTTTGGCAAAACAGCAAAGCCGCCGGCTTTCGGTGTTGAGGGATCGAGACCGTCGCACCTCAGGGAATAGGAAGAAGCGAAACAGAAAACGCGACAGGGCAAGAAGAGATATGCCGGTTTGGAGCCTATCGACTCTTGCGATCAGGCGTTGCATTTTCAGAACCGGCGGGAACGGCGCGACCACGCAATTCAACCATCGGGAAGCGATAAGGGATGATCTGGAATTTCTTCACCAAGCGCCGAAGGCCGCCGCAAACCCGCTGGGCGCCACCCGAAACCGATGACGAGAAATATTTCTGGTATACACCGGAACTAGCTTCAGCCGCCGAGTCCGGCGATGCTCGCGCGCAATCCATATTGGGAACAGCCTATCACGAAGGATTGGGGGTCGAACGAAACGCGGAAAAAGCCTTCCATTTCTGGCTGTCCGCCGCTCTGCAAGGTCACCCCGGCGCGGCCCTCATGGTAGCGGTTACTTTCCAGACAGGAATAGTGGTCGATATTGACCTAGTGGAGGCGGCCTATTGGTCCTACTACTGCCAATCTGCCGGAGACGATACCTTCGCGGGGGCCATATACGAGAGCGTATCGAAAAAACTCTCGGACGATCAACGCCAGCACCTACAGCGGATGCTGGAACATCGACCGCCGGCAGACAGAGAAAAACTGTTCGAGCGCGTTCGCAATTCTCGCATCACACCAGAAATCCTTATTGAGGCCCATGCAGGTGATCTCGCCGCACAACTGCGCGTTGGCAATGCATTTCACGAAGGGATGGGGGTCGGAAAGAATCCCGAGCGCGCTTTTGGCTGGTTTCTTGTCGCGGCGATACAAAAGAACACGTACGCTCAAGCCAAGGTTGCTGCAGCCTTCGATAGCGGCGCAGGGGTAGAAGTCAACAAAGTCGAAGCGGCCTATTGGGCTATGAGGAGCGGCGGCAATGGCGATTTCCTCGGAGATGCCATAGCGAGGTCAATTCTACCGACACTCAGCGACGCCGAACGCCAGCAAGCTCTCGACATGTTGGGCCGCGAGAGAACGGCCGCTGAGTTGAAGGGGCTTTTCCCTTGACGGCATCCGGCAGGATTTCGGCGGATCGCATGTGAAGACCGGAACAACGCCCCCATCCCTCCGTTCTCACCGAAACGCCAGGGAGGCAGCCATGGGAATCGAAAACGCACCATCGGAAAAAGGCAAGGAAGGCGCCAGGGGCCTGCACAAGGCCGCGCGGGCTGACGAGCGTAAAGTCGAGGCTGAAAAAGGGTCCGCGCTTTCGAAGGGCGCCGACCGCTTCGAGGAACGCGCAAGGTCTTCTGACGGCAAGAGCGCCGGCGAAAAGCAGCGCTAAAGGGAAATGGCCCGTCGACAGGACGGGCCTTTCTCGATTTCACCAGGTCTGACGGCCGTACCAGTCGTCGATATCCTTCTTCGTCTGATCCTTCGCGTAGCCATACCGCTCCTAGATCTTGCCTTCGAGCTGATCGCGCTTGCCATCGATGACATCAAGATCGTCGTCCGTGAGCTTGCCCCACTGCTCCTTGATCTTGCCCTTGACCTGCTTCCAGTTCCCTTCGACGCGATTCCAGTCCATTTCGGTCTCCTTTTGACGGTGTCGATGGATCAGGAATGCGCAAGCAGCGGTTTTGTTTCTGCAAAACCCTTGAAGGGCGCCCTTGGAATGCGCCGCAACATCCCTATATTGCGATGCAACAATAGGAGAACATCATGACCATAAACGTGACGAACCCCGTTGCCGAACTGCGCAAATCCAAGGGCTATACCACCGAGCAGCTTTCCCTGATTTCCGGGCTCACCGAACTTGAAATCACAAAGCTCGAGAGCGGCGCGCTGGTCGATGAAGTGAAGATCGCGAGGCTCCTGGCGGCAGCAGGTGTTAGGGCAGCCTAACACCGCAGGCGCAGTGCCTCCTGGGGGCTCCGCGACGACAAAGCCCGGGGCCTGACAGGAATGAGGGCGCGTCCCGCGCAATTCATGCAACGGAACGTCCTTCGCCTCGACCGCGCCCTCACGCCAAGGGAGCGCCCCATGAAATACACTTCTCTCGCCGTCTGGCGGGCGGCCTGATGGCGTATACCCGTGCACCAGACCGCAGCCCGTGAAAACTCACGTCTTTGCAAGAACGCCACTTTGGCGCACCCTGATCTGACGCGCCTGGCATGCTGGGCAAGCAGCTACCAGCTTGGCAAGGCCGTGTTATGTCTCTTGTGAGGCTGAACCGCATTTCATACCTGGGTGCCGGGCACTCTCCATCCCAGCAACCCACGCCTCGCCGAAAGCGCGAGCGTCCGCGCATTGAAGGGCAGCGTGTCACAGCAAAGGACGGGATTGTGTCTGCGACTGCAGCCATGTTTGCTCGATCGTTTTTCCATGGAACCAAGGCCGATCTCAAACCCGGAGATCTGATCGTCGTCGGGTACCGATCGAACTTCACGGACGCCAGGACACTCTCGTGGGTCTATTTCACAGGCACGCTTGATGCGGCGATCTGGGGTGTGGAACTAGCTGATGGCCCTGGAAGGGAACGAATCTATGTCGTCGAACCGACCGGACCCGTCGAGGGCGATCCCAACCTGACGGACAAAAGGTTCCCGGGCAATCCGACGCTGTCCTATCGCTCACGCGCCCCCTTACGCGTGATTGCTGAAGTCACCAGATGGCAAGGGCACACGCCGGAACGGTTGCAGGAAATGAAGGACCACCTCGCTCAACTCAGCGCGAGAGGCGCCGAAATCATCGACTGAGATCGTTCGAGCACGATGGCAAAATAGCCCGACCGCCAAACCGAACGTCGTAACCACGGCATTGTATCGCGCGGCCACGTTCGTATCCGCCTCCTGCTTACCCTCGGTGCGTGGAACGAATCCGCCGCTTCCGGCATTTCTTCGCAACACACTCTTCGCTTCCTGCCCCGCTCAAATGCGGGGCGTCTTTTTGGGAGCCGGCGCAGGAGAAATAGCATGAATGTCAGAATTGCCCCGCCTCAGCGACCGACGGCCGAACCGGATGTCGCCCTGGAATGCGAGCGCGCGATCGACGCCGCAATGCGTGAGCTTGTCGACCGCGTGATAACGGCCGGCTGGCCAGCGGAGGCGGCTTTCGCGGCGATCAAGCGCGTTGCCGAACGGCAGGCGCGTGCCTATCAGGACGATCCGGACCCGGCAGAGGATCCAGCCGCAGCCCGCCCGCCCACCGGATTTTCCCTGGCGCCGTTCTGACAGGCGATGAAAGACCGCGCATTGAACGAACCGTGAAGATCGCGACCTACAACGTCAACGGCGTGAACGGCCGGCTCGCCGGGCTCCTGCGATGGCTCGAAGAGGAGGAGCTCCTCCACGCGATGCGCTACACGAACGATCTGATTACGCGGGCGGCCCCACGCTGGCCTCCAGGGCGACCTGATGACGCTCAAGATTTACCGTACTGATGGAGTGGTGCCGCAGTTGAGCTTTGCAGTGCGCCCCGCCGGGACGCCGTTGTGCGCGATATGAATCGCGCTATCGTGGTCCCGCAGGGACGGAGGGACATCATGACCGAGCGAAGTGACATCGACACCCTCCAGCTTGAGCTTTGGGCCACGCAATACTGGATGAAGTATCTGTACGCCGCCCAGGCCAAGGGCGAGCGGATGCGCTCGACGGATATCCTCGATCTGATCAAGGAACTGAAGGCGACTGTGCCGCCTGCCGACTCTTCCTCGCCCGCGGAATTCGACCAGCGGCATACCGATCGCTTCCCCTTTTATGAACGGGTGGGATTGGAGATAGTTGCTTTACTCAAGGAGATGGGGAATTGAACGCCTCCTCTCGCCGGTGGCTGGCCGTTAGAACGTTTCAGACGAATGAGGGCCGGTCTATTCCAGGCTGACGACCAACGCCAATGCGGCGGCCGCGCCGGTGCTAGTCCGGTGCCCGTGCTGCTCAACCCGGCAGAGTATGCGCGATGGCTCCACCCGCTCTATTCTAGAGCATGTCAGGTTCAGATTGAACCAGACATGCTCTAAATTCTCTTGTTTTCGTTTGTCTTTTCGGGAAAACCGGTTCCCACTTTTCCCTGACAAACTCTAGCCTCAGTGGACGCCTGGTCGGGGCGCGTCTATATTTGTTCAGCACGGGCTAACCCCTTCTAACGCTCGCGCATCTTGTACGAGCGTCACGAGAGCGCCCGCAGGATGCCGCCGGAGAGATCGGCGCCGAGGATACTCGCCTTGACGTCGGGGAGGTCGAAGAATTCAGCAGGGATCATTTCATTGCCTCGTCATGGCGAGCGCAGCGGGGCGGGTCCTCGATCTCGATGAGATCTGGCGTCATCGCTCTCTCCTGAAATGAGCCCTCACCGGGGAACAGGCCGGGGCGGGCCTCAAATGACCTTATTTGATTTCTTGCTAATGCCGCCGTGGGCGCGCAAGGTTGTTCTTCCAGTAGCCATCAACACGGGCGCTGCTGTTTGAGGGCTAGCTACCCTGGCCCCAAATGAGAGGAGGACGAGATGTCTTCCCTGTTTGATCGTCTAAACGACCGATACTTTATCACCACAACCGTGTCTCATGTGTTCGTGGCGGCGGGCGCCATCACCACCCTCTACCTCCTGATGGGGGAATGGGTATGGTGATCTTGACTTTCAGGGCGCCGAAAACTGCCGCGAAGCTGAAAAAGACACGTCTTCGCCAGGTTCTCATTGACGCCAACGACAAAACCGAGAAACGCGTCGGCAGCACGGGCCTCGAGAATGAAGAGGCGCAGAAGATCATTCGCCTCATCAAGGGTGCGGCAATCGGAGCGGAGGACTATACCCTTTCCAAGACCTCGCTGCATCGCGATCGCAATCCCGGCATAGACACGTGGGACGACGAAGGCGGGGCTCCCGTGGGGCCAACCCGGCCTCTCCGCTAGTCCCGCCAAAAATGCGCGGCGCGCGTCACTAGTGCGCGCCATGTGCCGCTACCACACGAGGATATATCCATGCCCACCGATGTAAGCAGAGCTGACGTCGCCTTCCGGGTAAAGAAAATTGTCGCGGCGCAGCTTCACGTCCCCAAAGAGGAACTCGAAAACGATGTGTCCTACACGGGCGACCTCGGCGCCGATTCCCTCGAAGTCACCCAGATCATGATGCTGATCGAAGACGAATTCTGGATCACGTTCCCAGAAACACCCGCGACCGACCTGTCTACAGTTGGCCGCACGGTCGATTTTGTTCTGGCAGCACGCGAACGCGGTGCAAATGCCTCGCCTCTCATGTGAATGCAGGGCCTCTCCCTGCTTGGCCGCTGGCGCTGGTGCGCCCAAGCCGTCAAGCTCTATCGCCAGGCGGTCGACAATCTCGCACTACGCCTCAACCCGCTCCGACGCGGAGGCGATCGAGGTGATCCGCAAGCTGGTGAGCCACGTTATCTTGCGTGATACAGACAGCGGAGGCGTGAAAGTTGAGATAGTTGGCCATCTCTCCGCCCTCATCGGCCGCAGTGCCGAATTGTTGGGGGGAGCGGTGGTAGCGGAGGAGGGATTCGAACCCCCGACACAAGGATTATGATTCCTCTGCTCTAACCTACTGAGCTACTCCGCCGCCCGAAGGGACGATCAAGAACGATGTCCGTTTCCGTCCGGTGCGCGGCTTATAAGGCGCTGTTCCCGCGGGTGTCAAGCGACGTTCCAAGAAAAATCGCTTTGTCCGCAAAGGCTTTGGCCGGCGCGGCTTTTCAGGCCGCGACGGGTGTGGAAAGAATGCGCTTCAGCGCGTCCTCGGCTGCCGCTTCCCGTTCCGACCGCTGAATGAAGCCACCGCCATAGATGCGGGCATCCTCGCCTTCGCCGGAATAGAGGGCGCAAGCCTGGCCGGGCGCGACGCCCGGCTCGCCTTCCGAAAGCTCCACATAAATTCCGTTCTCGTTGGCCTTGAGGCGCGCGGGGCGCGGCGGACGGGTGGAACGGACCTTGGCATAGCAGTCGAAACCGGCGGCAGCGACGGTTTCCAGATCGCCGTCGCCCAGCCAGTTGATGTCGCGCAGGTAGAGCCGCCTGGTCTCCAGCGCTTCCTTGGGACCGACGATGACGCGGCGCGAGCGGGCATCGAGATAGACGACATAGAGTGGTTCGCCCGTGGCGATGCCGATGCCGCGGCGCTGGCCGATCGTATAGTGCAGGATGCCTTCGTGGCGGCCGAGCACTCGGCCATCGATATGCACGATCTCACCGGCCAGCGCCGCATTCGGCTTCAGCTTGTTGACGATATCGGAATACTTGCCCTGCGGCACGAAACAGATGTCCTGGCTGTCGGCCTTCTTGGCGACGACGAGACCCATCTCCTCGGCAAGCGCGCGCGTTTCGGCCTTGGAGAGGTGGCCGAGCGGGAAGCGCAGATAATCGATCTGCTCCTGCGTGGTCGCAAAGAGGAAATAGCTCTGGTCGCGCTCGGCATCGACGGGGCGATAGAGCGCACGGCGGTGCGGCGCATCCGGCGTCGGATTCGGACGCGAGCGGATATAGTGGCCGGTCGCCAGCGCGTCGGCACCGAGTTCCTTGGCCGTCGCGAGCAGATCGGCGAACTTGACGGTCTGGTTGCACGCAACGCAGGGGATCGGCGTCTCGCCAGCGACATAGCTTTCGGCGAAGGGATTGATGACCGTCTCGCGGAAGCGCTTTTCATAGTCGAGCACATAGTGCGGAATGCCGAGCGTTTCGCAGACCCGGCGCGCATCGTCGATATCCTGGCCGGCGCAGCAGGAGCCGGCCCGGTGCACGGCGGCGCCGTGATCGTAAAGCTGCAACGTGATGCCGAGAACGTCATAGCCCTCGCGCTTCAGGATACCGGCCACCACGGAACTGTCGACGCCGCCCGACATGGCGACGACGACGCGCGTATCTTCCGGCTTGCGATCGAAATCGAGACTGTTCACGCGAGGTCCATTCCGGTGCTGCAGATGCTGGCGCAGGGCATCTTTGCCTTGTTTGTCTTCCGCAGTTCCGGGCGCAAAACCGCCGCGCACTCTTGCCGGAACCGCTTTCTGGCCGAAACCGGCCACTGCGACGCTCCGCCACCGGCGGAACGTCCTTCGAGCGACATATAGAAACTTGCCGCCCCGAGAGCAAGGGAAGGCCGGAAACCTCGTCTTTCCGGCCGCGCGGGAAGCGTCCTTCCGGTCCGCGGGAAGGACGTCCGCACGCAAGCGGAAATCAGATGAGGCGCAGGCGCAGGGCGATGGCGATCGCCTGCATGCGGTTGACCGCCTGCAGCTTGCGGGTCGCGCTCTTGAAGTAGCTGCTCACCGTATAGACCGAGATGCCGAGAATGATGGCGATCTCGTCGCTGCTCTTGCCGGCGGCTGCCCAGCGCAGGCATTCCACCTCGCGACTGGAGAGCTTCTCCCGCCCGGCCGTGACGGCCACGAAAGTCTTTTCGAGGCACTCGAACAGTTGAAGCGCGGAAAAATGCAGTTCCGTCAGTTCGGGCCGCGCCAGTGGTGGGCGCGTGCCGGAAAAGACCATCAGATAGGGATCGGCGGTCGTCGAATGCAGGAGAAGCGCCGTGGACGTGGAAAGCCCATAGCTTTCGGCAAGGGCGATGGCCTCGCCGGCCTGCGTGCTTTCAAAATCGGCCGGCGCCAGAAGCGCGCTGTCGCCCTGCACCGGCAGCTTCGTCATGCCGGTGTCGATCGCCAGCCGGCTGACGTGGAAAAGGTTCATCGCATCGTATTTGCGCACCAGATCGGCCGGCCAGTTGCTGACGACGAGGCGTTCGGCAAACCGTTGCTGGTCGTTTGCCGGAAAGCGCGACACCAGGAAATGGCTGAAGCGGAAATGGTTGGCGCACTGGCGCATGAGGTGCAGCACTTCGTATTCTGTCTGCACGGTATCGATATTGGCCGAAGACAGGAATTCGGGCGACCAGCCCTGCTGCAAGAGCATGTTGTCTGGATCTTTCATCTTCCGTTTCCAACAGCCGGCGGCAAAGCCGGGCTCGTGTGCATTCTCGGTCCGGAAAATTTCAGGCACATCCCGTCTGGCGGCGCTACAAAAACGCCACGGCAGCCATATCCCTGTCGGGAACAGCTCGCGGAAGAAATTCTTATGGATGCGGCCTGGAGGCTTCCGATGGCATCGACCCGATGCCGCCTCCAAATTTTGGCGCGTATTAGCAGTATTTGAATAAAATGGAAATGAAATATTTGCATGGCTCCCATGCAGGCGCCGCGCGCACCAAGGTCGCCAAACGTAAGGGAAGGCAGGGACTTGGCGCGTGCTGACCCCTTCGGCGAAGCCGCTCAAAAGATTAGAAAATTGTTAGTACCCGCTTAGGCAAATCTTAAATGTGGCGGGCTACAGTTCCGCCATATGGTCTTGAGTTTATGTAGAGAGTCCAATGACCGATCTGATACGACCCCGCGTTAAATACGTCATCGGCCCCGATGGCAGCCCCCTGACGATCGCCGATCTGCCGCCGGCCAACACGCGGCGCTGGGTGATTCGCCGGAAGGCAGAAGTCGTCGCCGCCGTCCGCGGTGGTCTCCTGAGTCTCGAAGAAGCCTGCGAACGCTATACGCTGACGGTCGAAGAATTCCTCTCCTGGCAGTCCTCCATCAACGATCACGGCCTGGCCGGTCTGCGCACCACGCGCATCCAGCAGTACCGCCACTAGCCTACCCCCTTTCGATCAAGACCGTGCGGCCGCTCAATGCGGCCGCAACTTCATTTGCAGAAGCCCCGTCATGATCGCCGAGGCGGCATAGAACCACAGGCCCGGCTGCGTGAAGGCCGAAGCCATGCCGCTCGTCTTCGCCGCGACGATGACAAGCGCCACCAGCATCACATCCATCATCGACCATTTTCCGAGCACCGGCAGCAACCGGGCGAGAACGCCTGCCTTGCCGTCCGGCGAGGCCGGCGCCGTCGCCTCCAGCGCGATGCCGAAGAGCTTTACGACCGGAAAGACGATGGAAAAGAGGCCGACCAGCACGGCCAGCCCAGCGCTCCCCTGCCCCCAGAGCGAGACGACGATGTCGATCAGCGACGGCGTCTCGTTGAAGAAATAGAGCTTTTCAAAGCGGACGAGCGGCAGCACCAGGCCGAAGGCGAGGCACAGCGCGGAAAGGACGAGAAGGGCGGGAACGACAAGGATCATGGGTCACGGCTGCGTTTCGATGCCATCCCATACCATCTGCCGCATTCCAATGCAGCACGGACCGTTCACAGACGCGCGGCTTGCGGGATGCAACCGGACAGGAAAGGATGGCTCCAACGCAAGCGCAACAAGGAGCATCGCCATGGACATCCTGCACGAAGATACCGGCTCGAAAGGCCGCTACCATGCCGTCGTCGAGGGGCACGACGCGGAAGTGACCTATTCCCGCGCCTCGCCGCAACTCATCATCGTCGACCATACCGGCGTGCCGGACGCCTTGCGCGGCAAGGGCGTCGGCCAGGCCCTGGCGGCCCATGTCGTCGAAGAGGCCCGCAAGGGTGGCTGGAAGATCATGCCGCTCTGCCCCTTCTTCCGGGCACAGGCGATGCGCCACAAGGAATGGCTCGACGTGGTCAATCTCTAGGCGCCGACCACCCGGCCGACACCGGCCAGGTCCGCATGAACGCAACGCGAAGAGCCCTCGTGAGCGGTCTTCCGGCCGCTCGCGAGGGTTCTTCAAAACCGGACTGGATCAGGCGCGCATCCGCACGGCGTTGTCGCGCTCTTCCAGCGCAGACGCCTTGGCGAATTCCGCCTCCGCCTCTTCCAGCGCCAGCTCGGCCGCATCCTGCTGCACCTTCAGTTCCCGGATGGAGACCTGCAGGTTGTCGGAACGCTGCCGCGCCGCCTTGGCGAAGGTGGGATAGGCGAAGTGACTGGGATCGGTGATCCCCGACTTCTTCTCCTCGATGGCGATCTGACTCTCCAGCTCCTTCGACATCCGTTCGAATTCGGACATCATCAGCTGAAGCTGGGCCAGCTGCCGTCTTTTGTCTTTCACCTGAAATTCCTTCAGGCGAACTAGGCTCTCACGCGACTTCATACGCAATACTCCCGTGGATAGCGAGACCCCGGCATAAAGGCAAACGGCCGCCGAACACGATGGCGAACGCTTCCCCGGCATTCCAAATCAGTTCCGAAACGCGACGTTTCACCGCGCGCCGGAACGGCATTTCCACCCGTAACCCGGAAAAACACGACCGGGCGTTAAAAAAAACCTAGCGAGAATTAATGAAACCCTACCGCTGGTAACCTTTCGTTTACGGGCATCGTTAATCATAGGTGCGATGATTTAAGGCTCAGTAAATGCGGTTCACAAAAAACGAGGTGGTCGCATTGATGAGTCGAAAGAGTCGGTTAGCAATGTTTCTTAATAAGAAAGCTTAAGAGACACATTTCCGATTCACTCATGAAATCAGGAGTCTGCCCAAAATAATTAACAGATCGATACACCTTGCCAAAGTGAATCAGGATTTGTTAACCATTTCGTGGCAGCCTCCAAATCAGGCAACGACTGGATCCGTATCGCGTAGGGGGCCAGGCACCTTGAGCGGCGGAAAAGGGGACAGATATGCGGGTTCTACTCATTGAGGACGATAGCGCGACAGCGCAGAGCATCGAGTTGATGCTGAAGTCCGAAAGCTTTAATGTGTATACCACCGACCTCGGCGAGGAAGGTGTCGATCTGGGCAAGTTGTACGATTACGACATCATTCTGCTCGATCTCAACCTCCCCGACATGTCGGGTTACGAGGTTCTTCGCACGCTGCGCCTGTCCAAGGTCAAGACGCCGATCCTCATCCTCTCCGGCATGGCCGGCATCGAGGACAAGGTGCGCGGCCTCGGTTTCGGCGCTGACGACTACATGACGAAGCCGTTCCACAAGGACGAACTCGTCGCCCGCATCCACGCCATCGTGCGCCGCTCCAAGGGCCATGCCCAGTCGGTCATCGCTACGGGCGAGCTCATCGTCAACCTCGACGCCAAGACCGTCGAAGTCGGCGGCCAGCGCGTGCACCTGACGGGCAAGGAATACCAGATGCTCGAGCTGCTCTCGCTGCGCAAGGGCACCACGCTCACCAAGGAAATGTTCCTGAACCACCTCTATGGCGGCATGGACGAGCCGGAACTGAAGATCATCGACGTCTTCATCTGCAAGCTGCGCAAGAAGCTCGCAAATGCCGCCGGCGGCGCGAACTACATCGAGACGGTCTGGGGCCGCGGCTACGTGCTGCGCGAGCCCGATGGCGACTATCTCGAAAGCGCCTGATACGCCCCTCCCCGCTCGAGACACCCGACCCGCCGCTTGCCGGCGGGTTTTCTTTTGCCCGGCAGATGCCCAAACGAAAATGCGGCCGGCTCCTGCGAGCGGCCGCATGTAATGGTCGTAAGAGAAGAAGAGAAGCGGATCAGGCGGCGATCGAGAGATTGCCGAAGACCTGGGTCAGGATCTTGCGGTCGAACGGCTTCAGCAGGAAGTCGTCCGCGCCGGCACGCTTGCCCATCATCATCTTCTTCAGGTCCGCCTCGACCACGCAATAGTAGATGCGCACCGACTTGCCCTGCGGCAGGTTGCGGATATTGCCGATCAGCTCGAGCGCGCCGTCCATGGTGGAATCGACGATGAGGATATTGGGCAGCTCCGCCTCGCAGCGCACGAGCGCTTCGAGCGAACTCGACGCTTCCAGGACGAGAAAGTCGAAACCGGAAAGAATACGCTTGCCGACCTTCCGGACGACATCGGAACCGTCGGCGATCATCAACCGTTGCATGCGCTGCTCCTAGATCTCCCGCTCGCAGAGCGGGAACGACACAGAGGGCGACTCTACCGATGTCTGGCAAACAAAGGGTTAGCGTGGATGGTTAACGCGCCAAGGTTTGCGCCCGAAGCACTGCACGGGGAAGACGGCCGTCGCCTCTCCTCCAAAACGACGTCAGGCGAACGGCATGCCGTTCGCCTGACGGTTCTAGAGTTTGTCAGGGAAAAGTGGGAACCGGTTTTCCCGAACAGACAAACGAAAACAAAAGAATTTAGAGCATGTCTGGTTCAACCTGAACCTGACATGCTCTAAGCAATCCTGAAGCAGACCCTCCACGCGGGGCACGGTCGTTAAGGATTATTCCTCTGCCGCAGCCATACGGGCCGAGAAGACGATTTCTTCCGGGCTCACCGCCACGTCGAGTTCCATGCCCGCCTCTTCGGCAAGCAGGACCGTGTAATAGGGCTGGATGGAATGGGCATCGACCGCCTCTTCCGGCGTACCGGTGAGGATTTCCGTGAACTTCGGCGGTACGCGCAACATGCGCCCCTTTACGGCCAGCTTGAAGACCGCATCGAACTCCGGATTGTCTAGCGTCACGTCGATCGAGCCGCCGCGCGGAATCGCGCCATAGGCGATGAGGAAAAGGTTGAGCAGCAGCTTGACCCGGTTCTTCGCGACGATGGCGCGCGGCCCACTCCAGGTGATCTCCGTCTTCTTTTCGGCGGCGGCGAAATCGCGCGCGGCCTTCTCGGCCTCGCCCGTGTCGATCGACGCGCCGACCGAGCCGGAGGCGCCGAAGGCAAGCCGCGCGAATTTCAGCCGGACGGAGGCGTTGAGCGCGCTCGTGCGGATGAGGTCCATCGCCTCCGCATCGGCACCGCCCTCGTCGAGCAGTTCGAGGCCGTTGTTGATCGCCCCGACGGGCGAGATGACGTCATGGCAGACGCGGCTGCACAGAAGCGCTGCCAGATCGGGACCGGTCAGCGTCAGGTTCGGATTTTTCGCCATGTATTTCTCCCAGATCCACGCATTGGTTCATCGCGGGATGCCTTGGTGAAGGGCACACGCGGGGACATTCCGCGCGACGCATAGCACGCCGGAATTGCGCGAGGCGTGCTCGATTTGAAGACAGCCATAATGACACCACATTTGGTAAACCGATTGTTAAGATCATCGGGGCAAATTGCTGCAAGGAACGGGGCCGAATACGAGGAAAGCGAACGGACATGGCTATTTCACATCCGGTCACGGCGGCATTCAGGATCGCGGCGGCGCTGTTCGCCGCCCTTTTCATCCTGGCTTTGCCCGCAAAGGCTCAGCAGAACAGCGGCCAGTACTCCATGCAGGAAATCGTCGACGCCGGTCACAATTTCTTCGGCGAAACCTCCGGCGGTCTCGCCAAGCTGGTCGAACGCGCCTTTGAATCCCATGGCCTGCCGAATGGCTACATTCTCGGCCAAGAGGGCTCCGGCGCCTTCGTGGCGGGCCTTACCTATGGCGAAGGCACGCTCAACACCAAGAATGCCGGCCAGCACTCGGTCTTCTGGCAAGGCCCCTCGCTCGGCCTCGACTGGGGCGGCCAGGGCAGCCGCACCATGATGCTCGTCTACAACCTGCCCGACGTCAATGCGCTCTTCGACCGTTTCGGCGGCGTCTCCGGCTCGGCCTATGTCATTGCCGGCCTCGGCATGCAGGTGAATGTCAACAGAGACATCGTGCTCGTGCCGATCCGCACCGGCGTCGGCGCCCGCCTCGGCATCAATGCCGGCTACCTCAAGATGACGCGCCAGCCGACCTGGAATCCCTTCTGAACATCCCGGTGAATGAACCGGGCGGCTCGCCCGTCAGGTTAACCGAGAGTTTATTTCCCTCTGGGCAAGCTCGAACGAGCCGCTATAGTGCGCTCGTTCGAGACCCGTTTGGGGCCATGTTTGGAACGAGTTGACCCGTGATCGAGTATGCCCTTCTCTTCGCGCTCGGCTTTCTCGCCGCCACGCTGACCGGCCTTCTCGTCGCGCCGGCAGTCCAGAAGCGCATCGTCAAGTTCACGGAAGCCCGCATGCGGGCCACGATGCCGCTGAGCCCGCAGGAAGTGCGGGCGCAGAAGGACATGGCGCGCGCCGCCTATGCCGCCGAAAACGCCCGCCTTTCGCAGAACGTGCGGCGCGAGCGGGAAAAGCACACACTGGAAATGGTGAAGAACGAGAAACTGCTGGCCGAAGCAACGGCCATCGGCACGGAGAACGCCGAACTGCACGCCCAGATCGCCGACATGAACATCGAGGCCGGCGACATGCGTTCTGCGCTGCGGCGCGAGGAGATGAAGGGCGAGCAGTTGAAGACGGCGCTGGCGACCGCCGACCGCGACGTCCGCGCCAGAGCAGCCGAAATCGACAGGCTGAACGGCAGCATCGGCCATCTGCGCGCCGACATCGACACGATGAAGATCGACCTCGCCACCCACGAGACGACGGCCGAGAACCTGAAAAGCCGCATCGGCGGCCTGAAGGATGAGCGCGACAAGCTGCGCGAGGAACTGAAGACCACCAGCGACAAGGCCAAGGCGCTGGAAATGCGTCTGTCGCGCGAGGAAGGCCGCGTGCGGCAGCTCGAAGCGAAGCTGACGCGGGAGCTTTCCACCAGCGCGGACAAGGACAATGCAATTGAACGGCGCCTGACGGAAATCGGCCGGCTGCGCGAAAAGGTGAAGACATTGACGGCGGAGAACAAAGAAGCGGCAAAGGCCGTGCGCACGACGGGGCTTGCCCACACGATTGCGGCAAGCCGGCTCCCGGCTCGTCGCACGGAAAAGATGCAGCCCACGCCGCCCATCGACATCGCCGCGCTGGAAGAGGATGTGCGCAACCAGGGCACGGCGCTGACGGAGCGGCTGCTGGCCGCCAAGGCGGGCAGTAACGACGCCGCTCTACGGGAAGAGATGGCCGACCTCGCCAGCAAGATGATCGTGCTGACCGCCGCCCGGGAAGGCGCAGCCTCGCCGGTGCACGAACTTATCGCCGCGATAGATCCCGCGCTCGAGGGCGAAGAGCGCAGCCTCGCCCAGCGGGTGCGCCAGCAAATTCGCCGCGACGAGGCCTGACCGGAACGGAGCGCATGATGAAGGCAGCAATCCTGGCTCTGGTGCTCGGCCTCAGTGGCGCGAACGCACCCTCTCCCAAACAGGAGGCAACCCTTGCCGGCCAATATTGCGGCCGCCTGTGGAGCAGCGGTGCGCTTGTCCAGGTCGAGACCGACATCAAGGTCGAAAGCGACGGCCGGCTGTCCGGCACCTACCGCTTCGCCGATTACGGCGGCATGACGCCGGGAACCCTGGCCGAAGCCGCGCCCGTGACAGGCCTCGTGCACACGCTCGACTGGCAGGACAAATACGGCAGCGGCAAGCTCTCCATCACCTTCAAGCCTGACTACAGCGGTTTTTCCGGCACATGGCAGGACCAGACCGGGACGCCGAACGAAGTTTGGGACGGCGTGCGCTGCTGATGAGCGTCAGGCGATGCGGCCCATGCCGAGCGCGATCTGGTAGAGGGCGATCCCGCTCGCCGTCGCCACATTGAGACTGTCGAGGCCAGGCTGCTGCGGAATCCGTGCCGTGCGGAAGGCCGACAGAATGGTATCCGGCAACCCTTCCCCCTCCGTGCCGAGCACGAGCGCGACGCGTCGCGCCATCGGAATGGCAGCAACCGGCACCCCGCCACGCGGCGAAAGCCCCCAGATCTCGAACCCTGCCTCCGCCAGTTCGCGCAGCAGCGCTTCGGCAGCAAGGCCACGGGAGAACGGCACGCTCAGCACGGAGCCGACCGAGACGCGGATGGCCTTTCTGTAGAGCGGATCGCAGGAGGTTTCATCGAGGAACACGCCGTCGACGCCGAAGGCGGCGGCGTTGCGGAAGATCGAGCCGACATTGTCGTGGTTGGAAAGGCCGCAGCCGACGAGAACGAGGCTGGCCTCCGGCAGGCGAGCAAGCAGCCCTGCCCCGACATGCGCCGCCGGCTTGCGGCCGAGCGCCAGCACGCCACGATGCATGTTGAATCCGGCGATCGCATCGAAGACCGCCTGCGAAGCGACATAGACCGGCACCGTTGCCGGAAAGCCGGCCAGCACCTCGGCAATGCCGGCAAGGCGGTTTTCGAGGAGAAGGATCGCCTCTGCGGCAAACCCGTTCTCGTGCGCCGCCGCCTGGCCGAGCATGCGCAGCACCACCGTGCCCTCGGCAATGAACAGGCCGGCGCGGCCCGTCAGGTCGCGTTCGCGGATCGAGACGAAACCGGCAATGCGCGGATCGGCGGGATCGTCGATGCGGATCGGTTCCCCCGCCATGGGGTCACTTGCCCGTTACATCGATCTCGGCAACGGTACGGCCGGCCGCGATGTCGAAGAGGAAGGCCTTGCGCGCGCCGTCGGCCATCACGCCGTAGAACAGGATCTGGCCGCCCGCCTGCGATACGGCCGACACGGCGAAGCCATCCGGCAGCGCAGCGGTCGCCCTAACCGGCGCATCGCTCGGCACGGTGAGCGCGCCGCCGGCGGAAACGGCAGCTTCCGGCTTGCCATCGCGCGTGTTGATCTTATAGACAATGGCCGCGAGCACCGCCATGAACATCAAAAGCATGATGCCGCCCGACACGAGTTGCAGGCGCATCATCTTGCGACGGACATTTTCCATCACGGGGTCGAGCGGCTTGTCTTCCTGATCGTCGGTTTCGATGTTGGACATGGCAGCGCCCTTCCGGCAATGAGTAGAATTGAACGATGACCGACCCCTTTAAAGAAGCCGAGGCCACAAGAAAAGTCCTGACGGCTCCGGAAGACGCCGAAGGGCGCATCGACGCCTGGCTCGCCGCCACGCTTGCCGGCGACTACTCGCGCAGCCGCATCAAGGCGCTGATCGAGGAAGGTGCGGCCATCGTCAACGGCACCGTCATGACCGAGCCGAAGCGCAAGGTGCATCCCGGCGACGTCATCGAATTCACCATGCCCGCCCCGCGCGACCCCGAGCCGAAGGGCGAGAACATTCCGCTCGACGTGCTCTACGAAGACGACGACGTCATCGTGCTGGTCAAGCCCGCCGGCCTTGTGGTGCACCCCGCCGTCGGCAACTGGACGGGCACGCTCGTCAATGCCCTCATCTATCATTGCGGCGACAGCCTCTCCGGCATCGGCGGCGTCCGCCGGCCCGGCATCGTGCACCGGCTCGACAAGGAAACGAGCGGCGTCATGGTCGTGGCCAAGAACGATCTTGCCCACCGCCATCTCTCCGACCAGTTCGCCGACCATGGTCGCACCGGCCCGCTGGAACGCGCCTATCAGGCCATCGTCTGGGGTCGCCCGCGCCAGATCAAGGGCACGATCGACGCCCCGCTCGGCCGTGGCGCCGACCGCACCAAGCGCGCGGTCAAGCGCGAGGATGCGGATGACGCCCGCGAGGCGATCACCCACTACGAAGTGGTCGAGCGCTACGGCGAGACCGAGGACGGCACGAGCCTCGCCTCGCTGGTCGAATGCCATCTGGAGACCGGCCGCACGCACCAGATCCGCGTGCACATGGCCCATATCGGCCATCCCCTGATCGGCGACCCCGAATATGGCGCGGCCTTCAAGACCAAGGCGAACCGACTGCCCGACGAGGCGAAGAAGGTGGTGAACGGTTTCCGCCGGCAGGCGCTGCATGCCTTCCTGCTGCAGTTCGAGCATCCCTCGACCGGCGAGACGATGCATTTCGAGGCGCCGCCACCGGCCGATCTCGAGCGGCTGATCGCGGCGCTCAGAACCATGGACGAGCCCTCGGACCCTTGATTTTCCGGCGTTCGGCCCCATCTTAGTCCTGTGTCGCAAACTCCTTCTCCTCACCCCGCCTTCACGCAGCCGTGAAGCCAGCGGCGCCTTGAATCATTGTTTCGCCATACCTATCTTTAGGATCAGTGGGGTCGCCATGACCCACGGGGAGCATGGTCGCTAACGGGGATCCGGTTTCACAGGATCAGGCTCCGTACCAAGGCTTGCCGGAATGGAAGCCTACTCAGAAAGGGGGTGCTGAATGGCCCGCAATACGCTGCCGTCTATTACGGCTGGAGAAGGTGGTCTCAACCGCTATCTCGACGAAATCCGCAAGTTTCCAATGCTTGAGCCGCAGCAGGAATACATGCTCGCCAAGCGTTACCAGGAGCACGGCGACCGCACCGCCGCCCATCAGCTCGTCACGAGCCATCTGCGCCTCGTGGCGAAGATTGCCATGGGTTATCGCGGCTACGGCCTGCCGATCGGCGAAGTCGTCTCCGAGGGCAATGTCGGCCTGATGCAGGCCGTCAAGAAATTCGACCCGGAGCGCGGCTTCCGCCTCGCGACCTATGCCATGTGGTGGATCAAGGCCTCGATCCAGGAATATATCCTGCGGTCCTGGTCGCTGGTGAAGATGGGCACAACCGCCAATCAGAAGCGCCTGTTCTTCAACCTGCGCCGCATGAAGGGCAAGATCCAGGCCATCGAGGACGGTGATCTGCGCCCCGACCAGGTCAAGGAGATCGCCACCAAGCTCAAGGTCTCCGAGGACGAGGTCGTCTCGATGAACCGCCGCCTTTCCGGCGACGCTTCGCTCAATGCGCCGATCAAGGCGTCCGAAGGCGACAGCGGCCAGTGGCAGGACTGGCTCGTCGACGACCACGACAGCCAGGAACAGACGCTGATCGAGCAGGATGAGCTGGACACGCGTCGTGCCATGCTGGCCCGCGCCATGGGCGTGCTCAACGAGCGCGAACGCCGCATCTTCGAGGCTCGCCGCCTCGCCGAAGATCCGGTCACGCTGGAAGAACTCTCCTCCGAGTTCGACATCAGCCGTGAGCGCGTTCGCCAGATCGAGGTCCGCGCCTTCGAGAAAGTGCAGGAAGCGGTCCAGAAATACGCCGCCGAACAGGCCCGCGCCGTACGCGTCATCGAAGACGCATAACTCGCGCGACATATCCGAAACGAAGAAGGCCCGGCATCGCTGCCGGGCCTTTCTTTTGTGCCGTGAGGCCTGCTACTGGCTGTTGCCGGTCGTCGCCCAGGCCTTCAGCGCCTTGTCGAAGGCTTCCGCGCCAGCCGTGCCCTTGTCGAGCGTCAGCAATGCGCGGCGGCCGTTGCGATAGGTGATCGGAATATCGATCCAGCTGCGCGTCCGCATCAGTTCGGTGTTCTTGGCGATCGCCTCGGGGAAGTCGTTGAGTGCGATCATGTGGAAGTCGTCGGTGATCTTGGCCGGCACCGCGATCAGCGCGTCGCCGCGGTCCTGCTCGGTGCGCTTCATCGCCACGCGCTGCACGCTCTCGATGCCGCCGCCTTCGAAGCTTTCCGGCAGCGAGAAGACCAGCTCGACGATATGGCTTGCCGGCAGGGACTTGTCGATGTTGCGGCGGAAGGTGATCAGCGCGGTCAGACCCTTGGAGGGCACATTGACCTGCGCGCGCACGACCGGTTCCGGCTTGGCATCGCCGCCCGGCGATTCCTCGGCGCTCGACCAGGCAACCGTACCTTCGATCGCCGTCGGCGCCGTCTGGCCAAGGCGCTCCTCGTAAAGGAACATCTTCTGCGTGATACCGATGGCGGCAGCCTGTTCGCCGGTCGCGGCCGGGGTCTGCGTGCCGGTCGCGGTGGCATCGCCCGTGCCGGCCGGCGTCTGCGCCGTGCCGTCGGTTCCGGTGGCCGGGGTCGTCTGGCCGCCGGTCGCGCCTTCGGTCGTCGCCGCGCCGTTTTCAGTCGCGACACCAGCCGTTTCCGTGGATTGCGCCGCGACGGACTTGCCTTCTTCGCCCGTGCCGCCATCGAGCGCCGGAGCCGGACCATTGTCCACTTCCGAACCGTCCGTCAGGAGGCGCTGGGTGAACTTGCCGCTGCTGTTCTGCGTCGCGGAGGCGACCTCGGTCGTGGCGGGCTTGTCGGTTCCCGCGTCGCTCGTCTCGGCCGTGTTGGACGGCGTGGTGTTCGACGGCAGGCTGCGACCACCCTCGGCGGTATCGGTCGTTTGCGGCGTTTCCGCCGGCTTCTCCGTCGACGGTCCGGTGAAGGAGGCGATCTTCTCGTTGAACCAGCCGTTCACGGTCTCGCGGTTGAGCCAGTAGCCGGCGCCAGCGCCCCCAACGAGCGCAAGCAGCGCCACCGTGGCGGCGAGCGCGCCGAGATTGAGGCGCGACTTGCGCGGCTCCGCCCGGAACGAGCGCTGCGGCGCGCGCGCCGTTTCGGCAGTGGCGGCGGACGTCGCCGTGGCAAATCCGGTAGTGGCGGCGGTCGCCGTTGCCGAAGCAACCGGCTCGGTCTTGGGCGTAAAGCCGATCAGGTCGTCGAGATCGTCCCAATCGCTCTTCTGGGCGAGCTGCCGGGGCGTTGCCTCCGGCTGCGCGGACTTTTCGTCGGGCCATTCCCAGGCAAGCGGATCGACCGTTGCGGCGACCGACTGACGCTCCGCACCGGTGGAGATGGTGGCTGCAGCCGCCTCGTTCCACTCCCACTCGGCCTCTGCCGCGGGCATGCGGGCTTCGGCGACAGGCTCTGCGTCGGGCAGGTGTTCGTCATGAACCGCATAGACCTGCGGCTCGGGCTCCGCAGCCTCGAAGGTCTCGCCGCCCGCTTCCCGGGCGACGTCCTGCTCCGGCTCCTGCCAGGAGGGCACGTAATCGTCCGCCGGCTCGGCTTCCACCTGCCAGGACGGCTCGACATGCGCCTCGACGGCAACAGGTTCGTGATGGACAGGTTCGTCCTCGACAACCGGTTCCGGCTCCTGTTCGGCGACGATCTCCGCCACCGGCTCGCTCAGCACCGCCTCTTCGGCGGGTTCTGGCGCGGGCTCCTCGCCGGCAGCGTCTTCGACCGCAACCTCTTCGGCACGATGCTCCACAACGGGCTCATCGTGCTGCTCCGGCTCACTTTCCGGTTCGGGCTCAGATTCCGGCTCGACTTCGGCAGGCTGCGGTTCAGGCTCCGTAACGGCGTCGGGTTCCGCCACCGGTTCGACCAGCACCGCCTCTTCGACGGTTTCTGGCGCGGGTTCGTCGGCGGGCAGCGCCTCGGCATGGTCGGCCTCGACGTCGATGATCGCCGCCTCGAGCTTGTCGAGCTGGCGCTTCACAAGGTCATCGGAAGGGCGCGGGTTCATGGATTCGAGCTGCCGGCGGACAGCGCCGCGGGCCTTCTCGTAAACCTTCTGCCGCATCTCGGCATTGTTGTCCGAGAGGCCGTCCACGGCCCTCCGAATGACTGCTACAAAATCCGCCATCAGAACTTTCCGTCGTGTCCGTGCGCTATCCCATTGGAATAGGACACGGAACTGGTGTTGAGCTTGAGATTAGTCCTCAAACGGGTCCGTCACAAGTATGGTGTCGTCGCGCTCCGGGCTGGTGGAAAGCAGCGCGACCGGCGCACCGATCAGCTCTTCGACCTGACGGACATACTTGATCGCCTGGGCCGGCAGATCCGCCCAGCTGCGTGCGCCGACCGTCGATTCCTTCCAGCCTTCCAGCGTGATGTAGATCGGCTCGACGCGAGCCTGCTGGCCCTGGCTTGCCGGCAGGTGGTCGATCTCCTGGCCGTCCAGCGTGTAGCCGACGCAGATCTTCAGCTCGTCGAGGCCGTCGAGCACGTCGAGCTTGGTCAGCGCGATGCCCGTGATGCCGTTGGTGGCGACCGACTGGCGCACCAGCGCGGCGTCGAACCAGCCGCAACGGCGCTTGCGGCCCGTCACCGTGCCGAATTCATGGCCCTTCTCACCGAGGAACTGGCCGATCTCGTCGGTGAGTTCCGTCGGGAACGGGCCTTCGCCGACGCGGGTCGTATAGGCCTTGGTGATGCCGAGGATATAGCCGAGCGAACCCGGGCCCATGCCGGAACCGGCGGCAGCCTGGCCGGCGACCGTGTTGGACGACGTCACGAAGGGATAGGTGCCATGGTCGATGTCGAGCAGCGAGCCCTGCGCCCCCTCGAACAGGATACGCGCGCCGCGGCGGCGCTCCTTGTCGAGCATCAGCCAGATCGTTTCGCGGTAGGGCAGCACGCGGTCGGCGACCGAGGTCAGTTCCTGCATGATCGCCTCATGCGTGACTTCCGCCTCGCCGAGGCCACGACGCAGCGCGTTGTGGTGCGTCAGCAGGCGCTCGACCTTGCCCGAAAGGCTTTCGAGATCGGCAAGGTCCATGATGCGGATCGCGCGGCGGCCGACCTTGTCCTCATAGGCCGGGCCGATGCCGCGGCGGGTCGTGCCGATCTTCACGCCGGAATTCGACGCCGACGCGGCGTCCTCGCGAATGCCGTCGAGTTCGCGGTGCAGCGACAGGATGAGCGTGGCATTGTCGGCGATGCGCAGGTTTTCCGGCGAGATCGTCACGCCCTGCTTCGCCAGCTTGTCGATTTCTGCGATCAGCGCATGCGGATCGACCACGACGCCATTGCCGATGACAGCCATCTTGCCGGGACGCACGACGCCGGAAGGCAGCAGCGACAGCTTGTAGCTGGTGCCGTCGATGACGAGCGTATGACCGGCATTGTGGCCGCCCTGGAAGCGCACCACGATATCGGCGCGTTCGGAAAGCCAGTCGACAATCTTGCCCTTGCCTTCGTCACCCCATTGCGATCCGATCACCACGACGTTCGTCATTTCATCTTTTCCCGTTTTCGCGCGCGAAACGCGTTACCGTTTACGCACACGTGCGCGTGCGCCTGAGTTCAAACCCGCGCATCTATACTGTGTTGTCATGGGGAATGCGACCCTGTTATGGCGGCCGCCATCCGCTTTTTGCATGACATTCCGCGGTTTTTCACCTTATCTGTGGCACCCGCCGGCGCACCCTGCGCGCACCCTTCCCTCATCCGGACGAAGCCGCCTTGAACAGCAGAGCCTATTTCTACCTGACGGTCACATCCCTTTTCTGGGGCGGAAACTCGGTCGCAGGCAAGCTCGCCGTCGGCCATGTCAGCCCCATGGTGCTGACGACCTTCCGTTGGGTCGTCGCGCTTCTCATCATTCTCGCCTTCATGGCACCGCAGGTGAAGCGCGACTGGCCGGTCATCCGCAAGCACTGGCTCCAGCTTCTGCTCTACGGCGCCTTCGGCTTCACGGCGTTCAATGCCCTGCTCTATACCGCGCTCGGCTATACCAGCGCCATCAACGCCGTCATCGAGCAGGCCGGCATTCCGATGCTGATCTTCGTCTTCAACTTCGTGCTGTTCCGCATCCAGGCGTCCCTCGCCCAGGTTCTCGGCTTTACCGTCACGCTCGTCGGCGTGCTGGTAACAGCCGCTCATGGCGAATTCTCGGCACTGGCGGAGCTTCAGTTCAATTTCGGCGATGCCCTGATGCTGATCGCCTGCATCGTCTATGCCGCCTATACGGTCTCGCTGCGCTGGAAGCCGACCCTGCACTGGCAGAGCTTCATCGCCGCCCCCGCCTTCGGCGCACTTCTCAGCGCCGTTCCGCTCTTCTTCTGGGAGCTGTCGCGCGAGGCCGCCATCCTGCCGGATACGACGGGCTGGATCATCGTGCTCTATGCCGGCATTTTCCCATCGCTGCTTTCGCAGGTCCTTTACGTGCGCGGCGTCGAGATGATCGGCGCCAACCGCGCCGGGCTCTTCATCAACGCCATCCCCGTCTTCGGCACACTGCTCTCCGTCCTCCTGATCGGCGAGACGCTGCACCTCTTCCATATCGTCGCCCTCCTCCTCGTCCTCGGCGGCATCGCCATTGCCGAATGGGGACGGCCGAAGGACAGGAAGGCCTGAAACGAAAAACCCGCCGGATCGCTCCGGCGGGTTTTTCCATTCCGTCTTGGGAGAAGAACGCTCAGTCGACGTTGAAGACGAGCGGCTTGACCTGGCGGATCGCCGTATTGGCGCGCAGCTTGTTCATCACGTCTTCCGAAACGGCGGCATCGACATAGAGCAGCGCGATGGCGTCGCCGCCCTGCTTGTCACGGCCGAGCTGGAAGTTGGCGATGTTCACGCCGGCCGCACCGAGCGTCGTGCCGATGAAGCCGATCATGCCGGGAACGTCGGTGTTGGTGATGTAGACCATGTGGTTGCCCACGTCGGCATCGAGGTTGATGCCCTTGATCTGGATGAAGCGCGGCTTGCCATCCGAGAACACCGTGCCGGCGATCGAGCGGGTCTGGTTTTCCGTCTTCACCGTCAGGCGGATGTAACCGTCGAAGACGCCCGACTTGTCACGCTTGACCTCGGAGAGAATGACGCCCTTTTCCTTGATCATCACCGGAGCCGAGACCATGTTGACGTCGGCGACCTGCGGGCGGATGAGGCCGGCCAGCACCGCGCTGGTCAGCGCTTTGGTGTTCATCGTCGCGGTCGCGCCGTCGTAAAGGATTTCGATTTCCTTGATCGCACTTTCCGTGACCTGGCCGACGAAGGCGCCGAGCACGTCCGCAAGGCGGATGAAGGGCTTCAGGATCGGCGCTTCCTCGGCCGTGATCGACGGCATGTTGATGGCGTTGGAGACGGCGCCCTTGACGAGATAGTCCGACATCTGCTCGGCGACCTGCAGCGCGACGTTTTCCTGGGCTTCCGTGGTCGAAGCGCCGAGATGCGGCGTGCAGACGACGTTTTCCAGACCGAAGAGCGGGCTTTCCGTCGCGGGCTCGACCTCGAACACGTCGAAGCCGGCACCGGCGACATGGCCGGACTTGATGGCTTCGGCAAGCGCGGCCTCATCGACCAGGCCGCCGCGGGCGCAGTTGACGATGCGCACGCCCTTCTTGGTCTTGGCCAGCGCTTCCTTGTTGAGGATGCCGCGGGTCTTGTCCGTCATCGGAACATGCAGCGTGATGAAATCGGCACGGGCGAGCAGGTCGTCCAGCTCCACCTTCTCGACGCCCATTTCCTGGGCGCGTTCGGCCGACAGGAACGGATCGTAGGCGATGACATGCATGCCGAGGCCGATGGCCTTCTTGCAGACGATGCCGCCGATATTGCCGGCACCGATGACGCCGAGCAGCTTGCCGGTGATCTCGACGCCCATGAACTTCGACTTTTCCCATTTGCCCGCCTGGGTCGAGCTGTCGGCCGCCGGAAGCTGGCGGGCAACGGCGAACATCAGCGCGATGGCATGCTCGGCCGTGGTGATCGAGTTGCCGAAGGGCGTGTTCATGACGATGATACCGCGACGCGAGGCGGCCGGGATGTCGACATTGTCGACGCCGATGCCGGCGCGGCCGATGACCTTGAGGTTGGACGCGGCGGCGATCAGCTTTTCCGTCGCCTTGGTGGCCGAGCGGATGGCGAGACCGTCATAGTTGCCGATGATTTCGGCGAGCTTTTCCTTGTCCTTGCCGAGCTTCGGCTGGAAATCGACTTCGACGCCACGGTCGCGGAAGATCTGGACAGCGGTTTCCGAGAGTTCGTCGGATACGAGTACGCGAGGTGCCACGAGAGGCCTCCTTAAATCGGTCTAGGGAGATGAGATAAAGGGTGGCTTCGCCCGATGGACGAAGCCGGTCGCGAAATCAGGCCGCAGCCTTGGAAAGCGTCGCCTTCTGGGTTTCGAAGGCCCAGGTCAGCCACGGCATCAGCGCCTCGAGGTCGGCCGTATCGATGGTGGCGCCGGCCCAGATGCGCAGGCCCGACGGAGCATCGCGATAGGCGCCGATGTCATAGGCGACACCCTGCTTGTCGAGCAGAGAGACGAGCCCCTTGGCGAAGGCGGCCTGTGCATCCGCATCGAGCGCCAGCACGTCCTTGTCGGCAATCGTCAGGCAGACCGAGGTGTTGGAACGCGTCGCCGGATCCCTGGCAAGATTGGCGATCCAGTCGTTCGTCTCGACGAAATTGAAGATAACCTTGGCATTGGCATCGGCGCGGGCCATCAGGCCCTTGAGGCCGCCGACCTGCTGCGCCCAGAGCAAGGCGTCGATATAGTCTTCGACGCAGAGCATGGAGGGCGTATTGATCGTCTCGCCCTGGAAGATTCCCTCGATCAGCTTGCCGCCCTTGGTCATGCGGAAGATCTTCGGCATCGGCCAGGCCGGCGTGTAGCTTTCAAGGCGCTCGACGGCGCGCGGCGACAGGATGATGACGCCATGCGCGCCCTCACCACCGAGAACCTTCTGCCAGGAGAAGGTAACGACATCAAGCTTGGCGAAATCGAGGTTCTGCGCGAAGGCGGCCGAGGTCGCATCGCAGATCGTGAGGCCCTTGCGGTCGGCCGGGATGAAGTCGGCATTGGCGACGCGCACGCCGGAGGTCGTGCCGTTCCAGGTGAAGACCACGTCACGGTCGAAATCGATCGTGGAAAGGTCCGGGAGAAGGCCGTAATCGGCGGTGATCTTGCGCGTGTCGGGGAGCTTCAGCTCCTTCACGACATCCGAAACCCAGCCCGAACCGAAGCTTTCCCAGGCGACCATGTCGACGCCGCGCGGGCCGAGCAGCGACCACAGCGCCATTTCGACGGCGCCGGTATCGGAGGCCGGCACGATGCCGATGCGGTAATCCGCCGGCACTTCCAGAACATCACGGGTGAGATCGATGGCCTGCTTGAGCTTGGTCTTGCCGATCTTGGCGCGGTGCGAACGACCGAGCGGAGCATCGGAAAGCGCTTCGAGCGACCAGTTGGGGCGCTTCGAGCAGGGGCCAGAAGAAAAATGGGTATTGTTCGGACGCACGTCCGGCGGTGTGACGGTTTTCGTCATGATCGCTATCCTTCCAGATAGATAGCTCCTCGTTGGGGAGGAGTGTCCCGCCGCCGTGAATATGGAAGAGGCGTTCTCAAGTCAAGGGGAATATGTCGCTATCGAAAAATAATCCGGCGCAACGGAAACGGCGCGCCGGTTGCCCGACGCGCCGTTCCGGTCATTTATGGAATGCGGGTCACCAGGTCGGAATACGGAAACCGACCCGGATTTCGTGTTTCTTGAAGCCCTCGTCGCGGCCCTTGGCGCCGGCGGCGCCATAGCCCTGCTCCGTCGCGCCGTACTGGAACATCCGTCCGCCCGCCGTATCGGAATAGCGGTAACCAACATCGAGTTTAAGCCGCTCCGTGATGTCGACGGTGGCGCCGGCCATCAGGGCATAGGTAAAGCGCCAGCTATCGTAGCCGGCAAGCGATTCTCCGGCATAGGTCGTTCCCGAGCACGCCGCCCCGCCGGCCACGCAGAAGGGCTGCGAATTGAGATCGCCCCAGCTCACGCGGGTCGCGCCGACACCCGCGCCGATATAGGGCGTGAAGCCGGCGAAGGTGCCGATATCGACATAACCGTTGGCCATGACGTTGATCGCGCTGTAGTCGGCGTCGTGGTTGAAACCGCAGCTCGTGCCTGCCGGATCCGCGCCGCTGCAAGGCGCGGCGATGTTGGAATCGCCGCGAAGGTCGCCGCTGAAGAAATCCGTCGTCAGGTCCGCGCGGATCATGTCGTTGAACTGGTAGCCGACGCCGACGCCGTAGGAGAGATCGTCGGAGAAGCGCGCGCTGTCGAAGCTCTCCTGCGAAGCGATGACGCCGCCCGGCGCATAGACCGCGTAGTCAGGCTTGCCGCCCTTGGTCCAGCCGGAATAGCCGAGATCACCGCGGATGTACCAGCCCTGCGCCACCGCGCTCTGGGAAATGTCGATTTCAGGCGCGTTGATGATGTCGATGTCGCTGGCTCCGGCGGCCGTCGCGAGGAGGCCGGCGAGAACGGCAATGCCAAACGGTGCGATACGGCGGAACATGGTCTCGATCCCCTGCGGCCCCGAATGGCCCGGCGGTTGCGTGGCCGGCACAGGCGCAAACCACCGCCCTACACCGTTGGTTAACCATATTTCTTAAGCAATGAAGAAACGGTTAAGGGCCGCGCCGAACGCAAAAGGCCGCCCCGGAGGGCGGCCTTGGAAGATGCGGTGCAGACGGGTCTTACTTGTAGACCGGCTGTTCGATCGGAATTTCTGCCGGCGGAATGTAGGTCGCCGTTTCGCAGCCGCCGAAGGAATAGCGCAGACCTGCGCGCGCTTCGTGGCTGTAGAAGCCCTTGTCGTAACCCGGGCCGCCGTTCAGGTTGTAGCCGAACATCTCACCCTTGGTGACGTGACGGAAGCGGTAGCCGAGGTCGGCCTTCAGGTTGCAGGTCACGTCAACCGAAGCGCCGGCCATGAGCGCGTAGGTGAAGCGCCAGCTCTTCCTGCCGCGGTGCGTGATCGTCGGGTCGCAATTGGCAGGGTTGCCCGTTTCGCACGACGTGTTGTCGAGGTTGCCCCAGTTGACATAGGTGCCACCGATACCGGCGCCGACATAGGGCGTCACGATACCGTATTTGCCGATGTCGACATAGGCGTTGGCCAGCAGGCTGAGGGCATTCAGGGACGCGACATCGCGCGAGGTGCAGGCGGCGGCCACGCCGCAGCCGCCCGTCGTCGAGCCGTTGAACTTCGACTTGAACATGTAGTCGAGCGTTACGTCGGCGCGGAAGTGGTCGTTGATCTGGTAGCCGACACCGCCGCCGATGGTGAAGCCGCTCTTCAGGCTGGACGAATCGAAATCGCGAAGCGTCGCGTTCGAGCCCTGGAAGAAGTGCGCGCCGCGCATCTTGTTGTAGGACCAGCCCGCGTCACCGCGCAGGTACCAGCCGCTCGTCTCGATGACGGCTTCCTGTACCGGGGCTTCGATGACCTCCGGCTGATACAGATCGGCCGCGTAACCCGACGTGCCTGTCAGCAGGACGGCAACGACGCCACTCAAAACTTTCCTCATGGCCTGACTCCAATAGGCTTGTGCTTGGCATGTCCGGCACACCGGTCCCCAAGTCCCTCGATCAGGCATGGATAATGGCGAGGAAAGGTTAAGGGGCGATTAACTACGAAAATTTACCGTATCTGTTAATGGCCGTTCACGAATTGGGTAAATTTTCAAATAAAGGCGCCACTTTGACTTTCGGTCAAAAGAAAAAGCCGGGGTGAATGCCCCGGCCTTTCAGAAGAGATGACGCCTTCGCTCAGGCCGCGTTGCGCACCGAGCCGATCACCCCGATGAGTTCGTCGACGATGCGCTCGACCTGGGCGCGGTCGTCGCCCTCCGCCATCACGCGGATCAGCGGCTCCGTGCCGGAGGGGCGGATGAGCAGGCGGCCGGTCTTGGCAAGTTCATTTTCCGCATCGGCGATCGCCTGGCGCACCGTCGCATCTTCCAGCGGCTGGCCGGCCTTCACGCGCACGTTTTTCAGCACCTGCGGCACGGGCTCGAAACGGTTGCAGACCTCGCTCACTGTCTTGCCGCTGCGCTTGACGCAGGCAAGAATCTGAAGCGCGGCGACGAGACCGTCGCCGGTCGTGCCGAAATCGGAAAGCACGATATGGCCGGACTGTTCGCCGCCGACATTGTAGTCGTGCTGGCGCATGTGCTCGACGACATAGCGGTCGCCGACCTTGGTGCGCTGGAGGCCGAGGCCCTTGCCGGTCAGGAAGCGTTCGAGACCGAGATTGGACATGACGGTGGCGACGATGCCGTTGCCGCGCAGCATGCCGTCGGCCGCCCAGCTTTCGGCAATGACAGCCATCAACTGGTCGCCGTCGATGATCTTGCCGTTCTCGTCGATGATCTGCACGCGGTCCGCATCGCCATCGAGCGCGATGCCGATATCGGCGCGCACCTCGTGCACCTTGCGCTGCAGCGTCGAGGGATGCGTGGAGCCGCATTCGAGATTGATGTTGAGACCGTCGGGTTCGTTGCCGATCGTGACGACGTCGGCACCCAGTTCCCAGAGCGCGGCGGGCGCCACGCGATAGGCCGCGCCGTTGGCGCAGTCGATGGCGATGCGCAGGCCCTGCAGCGTGACGTCGCGCGGCAGCGTGCGCTTGGCATGCTCGATGTAGCGGTCGTGCACGCCGTCGATGCGCTTGGCCCGGCCGATCTCGGCGGACTTGGCAAGCTGCGCCATCATGTCCTTTTCGAGCAGGTCCTCGATTTCCAGCTCCAGCTCGTCCGAAAGCTTGTAGCCATCAGGGCCGAAGAGCTTGATGCCGTTGTCGTAGAACGGGTTGTGCGAGGCGGAGATCATCACGCCGATATCGGCACGCAGCGAACGTGTCAGCATGGCGACGGCCGGCGTCGGGATCGGGCCGAGGACGAAGGCATCGATGCCGGCGGCGGTGAAGCCCGCCACCATGGCGTTCTCCAGCATGTAGCCGGACAGGCGCGTGTCCTTGCCGATCACCACCCGGTGGCGGTGCGCGCCACGGCGGAAGATCGTGCCCACGGCAATGCCGACCCGCATGGCAAGATCCGGCGTCATCGGGAATGTATTGGATTGACCCCGGATGCCGTCCGTGCCGAAATAACGACGTTTCATGTTCGCTCCTGAATTCGCGGGCCTGGCGGCATCCTCTGCCGCGCCCAGCGCAATACGCGTTCGATCTGCCGCGTTCCTAGTGCCATACATCGCGGCACGGAATGGGGAAATACGTTACGCCATCAACGTAACTCTAACCTTAAGACACGCGGCCTCTGCGCCTCTTTGCCACAAAAGCCGGCAAAGAACATCCGGCGTGGAATCAGAATTCGTTACAGACCGTTACCAAAGGAAAACGGCCGGAAAAAACTTTCCGACCGTTTTGACATATCTGGACCTGCGCGTTACTGCGGCTGCGGTTCCATCCCGCCTTCCGCCTCGCCGCCCTTCTTGTGGCCGGCCTTCGGCACGGCCGAGCCGCGGTGCGGCGGCGTGTCGTCGCCGAGATCGCGCGCCGGCTTCTCGCCGCGGATAAGCGCCTTGATCTCGTCGCCGGTCAGGGTTTCGTATTCGAGCAGGCCTTCGGCCAGCGCCACGAATTCGTGGTTCTGCTCGGTGAGGATGCGCTTTGCCTCGGAATAGGCCTCGTCGATCAGGCGGCGGATTTCGTTGTCGATCTTCTGCGCGGTCGCCTCGGAGACGTTCTTCTGCTGCGCGACGGAGTGACCGAGGAACACCTCCTGCTGGTTCTCGCCATAAGCGACCTGACCGAGCTGGTCGGAGAAGCCCCATTGCGTGACCATCGCCCGGGCGAGTTTGGTCGCCTGCTCGATATCCGACGACGCGCCAGAGGTGATGTTGTCCTTGCCGAAGGTGATCTCTTCGGCAACGCGGCCGCCCATCATGATGGCGAGGCGCGAGACCATCCACTTGTAGCTCATCGAGTAGCGGTCGCCCTCGGGAAGCTGCATGACCATGCCGAGCGCGCGGCCGCGCGGAATGATCGTCGCCTTGTGCAGGGGATCGGCGGCGGGCACCTTGAGCGCGACGATGGCATGGCCGGCTTCGTGATAGGCAGTGAGCTTCTTTTCCGCCTCGGTCATGGCCGAGGAACGGCGCTCGGCGCCCATCATGATCTTGTCCTTGGCATCCTCGAATTCCTGCATGGTGACGAGACGCTTGTTGCGCCGCGCCGCCATCAGGGCAGCCTCGTTGACGAGGTTCATGAGATCGGCGCCGGAAAAACCGGGCGTACCGCGGGCAAGAATCTTGAGGTCGACATTCGGCGCCAGCGGCACGTTGCGCACATGCACCTTGAGGATACGCTCACGACCGACGATGTCCGGGTTCGGTACGACGACCTGGCGGTCGAAGCGGCCGGGACGCAGCAGGGCCGGGTCCAGGATGTCGGGGCGGTTGGTTGCGGCGATCACGATCACACCGAGATTGGTGTCAAAGCCGTCCATCTCCACCAGCATCTGGTTGAGGGTCTGCTCGCGCTCGTCATTGCCGCCGCCCAGGCCCGCTCCACGATGGCGACCCACGGCGTCGATTTCGTCGATGAAGATGATGCAGGGGGCGCTCTTCTTGGCCTGTTCGAACATGTCGCGCACACGCGCCGCGCCCACGCCGACGAACATTTCAACGAAGTCGGAACCCGAGATCGTGAAGAAGGGCACCTTGGCTTCGCCCGCGATGGATTTGGCCAGCAAGGTCTTGCCGGTGCCCGGAGGGCCGACCATCAGCACGCCGCGCGGAATGCGGCCACCCAGCTTCTGGAACTTCTGGGGATCCTTGAGGAAGTCCACCAGCTCCTTCACCTCTTCCTTGGCCTCGTCGCAGCCGGCCACATCGGCAAAGGTGATGTTGTTGTTGTTCTCGTCCAGCATGCGGGCCTTGGACTTGCCGAAGCTGAAGGCACCGCCCTTGCCGCCGCCCTGCATCTGGCGCATGAAGTACACCCAGACGCCGATCAGCAGCAGCATGGGCAGGAGCGTGCCGATATAGCTGAGGAAGCCGGAGGAACCATCCGTTTCCGGGCGCGCGCTGACCACGACGTTCTTCGCCTCAAGGCGCTGGACGAGCGTGTTGTCGCCGTTCGGCGAATAGGTCTGGAAGGTCGCACCGTTCTCGACATAGCTGCCGACGATCTTGTCGCCGGTAATGACGACTTCCTTCACCCGGCTCGAGTCCACTTCTTTCAGGAACTGCGAATAGGGGATTTCCCGCGAGCCGGTCTGGGCCGGGCTCGTCTGGAACATGCTGAACAGCGCGATCAGCAGAAGGGCGATAATCGCCCAGAGGGCGAAGTTTCGGAAATTGGGATTCATCGAACGTTCCGGGCACTTTCCCGGCCAGGGGCTCCCGGCCGCTTCTTTGTCGCCTAACATAGGGTCGCCTTGCGGCCTTGCCAAGGCAAAGCGCATGGCAGGCGGGCATTTCTCGACCAATCTCTGATGGGAAGGTCAACATGGGACCCCCCATCGGCATCTGTTTCATCCTACCACAACGCTTTCGCGCGCGCCTTCATTCGTTCGGAGGAGACACAAACCTGCCGGCGCCGACGATATCGGCCAGCGCCTGCGCCAACGGCAGGTCGAAGCGCGGCAGGAAATCGGCATAGGGCGCGATTGCCGGCGCGATCGTCGCATCCTGCGCCGTCACGGCGGCGCCATCCCCGAATTTCAGGCAGGGCGCGGCACGGCGCGCCCGCAATGCCGGCCCCTGGAGCCCTTCCCCAGCGCCCCCCCGGGCTGAAATCACGAAGGCCTGCCCGGTCTTGCTGCTCACATGGTAGCGCCCGTCCCATGTTTTTGCCTCCCCGGCCGACAGGACCAGTGGGACGATGTCACGACACTCGCGATAGAGATGGAGCGCGTCGCGCCGGCGGTCGAACACCACCCGGCCGGCCGTCAGCCGCGACAGTGTGCCGCTGGCAAGAAAGGCGCGGAGGCGCATTGCAGACCGCGTCTCAAGGACGTGCACCCGCCCCCCGACGACGGCCGTCAGCAACAGGAGACCGCGCCAGGCGGCGGGCTCGGACAAGGCCCTATCGACGGCGGGAAGCGGCAGAGAGAAGCAGGCTCCATCCGTGGTCACGACGGTGCCGGTCAGGAAGTCTGCCGCACGTTGCGAGAACGTGAGCCGGTTCTCCACCGACGGGGACGGTCCCGCAGTGCCTTGATCCCGCACGCGCACCCGCTCGAAGCGCGGGTTGAGGTTGCTCGGATCCTCGATCCAGCCTTCCCCGTTGACGGTGAGGAAAGCGCGGATCGAGGCGCGATCGACCGCGAGGAAAGGCCGGAGGAGCCAGACGGCGCGCTTCAGCAGAACGGCATCCGCCATGCCCGAGAGCCCGATACCCTCCCCCGCCCGCGCGGCGCGCATGGCGACCGTCTCGGTCTGGTCGTCCCGGGTGTGGGCAGAAAGGATCGCGTCCGCGCCCGTTTCCGCCGCGGCGTCCACGAGAAGGTCGTACCGTCTGGCGCGTGCGGCGGCCTGAAGGCCGGTCGCGGGCTTCGCGCCCTCCCAGCGGCGCGTGACATGCGGAACGCCATGACGGGCGCACAGCCGCGCGACCGCCGACGCCTCGTCGGCAGAGCCGGGGCGCAGGCCATGATCGACCGTGCAGGCGGAAAGAGTGATGTTCGGATAGCGCCCGGAGGCGCAAAGCATGGCGAGCGCCACGAGAAGTCCGGTGGAATCGCTGCCGCCGGAAATGGCGATGAGAAGCGTAACGGAACGTCGGAAACTGTCGAGCAAACGGCCGGCTGCGTCCGTGACGGGATCGTCCGCGCGGGCCACGGCCTTCGCTTCGTCCGCAATCAGCAGGACAGGCGGCTCTGTTCGGAAGACACCTTGGCCTTCACGGTCTTGGAAGCGTTCGGATAACGCTTGTTCACCTCGCGCAGCGTGGCGCAGGCGGTTTCGCGGTTGTCGAGGGCGGCGAGCGACATGCCGAGCTTCAGCAGCATTTCCGGCGCCTTCTTGGACTTGGCGAAAGTCTGGTGCGCATTGAGGAAGGTCTTGGCCGCGTCGTTGAAATTACCCTGCGAATACTGTGCTTCGCCGAGCCAGAAATTGGCGTCCGCCGCCTTGTCGCTGTTCGGGAAGATGTCGAGATAGTCGCGGAACTCGCGCTCGGCCACCTGGTAATCGCCCGAAAGCACATGGCCATAGGCCGCCTGGTAGAGATCGTCCGGATTGTCGAGCGAAGCCGTGGACGACTGCGAGGCCTGGGGCAGGCCGCCATCGACGCCGGGCAGCGCATTGTCGTTGCCGAGCGCGGCGCTCTGGTTGTTGAGATCGGGATTGGCGTCGGCACCGATCGGGTTGCCGTTCTCGTCGAACTTGATCGAGCCGAGTTCCTGCGGCTGCGCGCCATCGCCCGGCGTGCCGAGCGTGTCGGTTCCGGCGGTATCACCCGCCGGAACTCCGTTGTTCGTTGCGATCTGCTGATCGGCCGTGCCGCCGTTGACCGGCTTTTCGAGTGCGCCGCTCTTGCCGCTGCCACCGCCCTTGCCGCCTTCGATCTCCTGGAAGCGATACTCGTTGTCTTCCTGGGTCTTGCGGAGCTGTTCCTGCATCTGCAGGAGCTGGTAGCTCATTTCTTCGATACGGCCGTTGAGGGTGCGGATCTGCTCTTCAAGCTGCCCGACCCGCGGGTCCATGGCCTGCGCGAGAACCACATTGCCCTTCTCGGCCGTTGCATTCTTGGCGGGAAGGAAGCCGTTCGCCAGCGTCGAGAGCGGCGATGCGCTGATCGGCCCGACCGTTAGTGCCACCGCTGCGAGACTGAGAACGCCTGCCGCGACAAGTTTCTTCATCTATCTTCGTCCTGTTGGTCCTAGTGAGCGCCGAAGCGCCGCCGAAGAGTTTTCCAAATGCTCTCAAAAAGCAACGGAGTTCGGCCAAAGTGTGTTGAAAAAAGAAAGGCGGCCCTGCGGCCGCCTTTCGCATCGTCCTTCCGGAGAAGGAATTACATGCCAGCGCCGCCGAGAACGGTAACGGCGCGACGGTTCTGCGACCAGCAGGAAATGTCGTCGCAGACGGCGACCGGCTTTTCCTTGCCGTAGGAGATCGTCTTGATGCGGTTCGCCGGGATACCGCGCGAAACCAGGTACTGGCGGGTCGAAGCAGCGCGGCGTGCGCCGAGCGCGAGGTTGTATTCACGCGTGCCGCGTTCGTCGGCATGGCCTTCGACCGTGATGGCGTAGTTCGAATACTGCTGCAGCCACTGGGCCTGGCGGTCGAGCGTCGCGGCAGCATCTGCGCGAACCGACGAGGAGTCGGTGTCGAAGAAGATACGGTCGCCGACGTTCACCGTGAAGTCCTGCTGCGAACCGGGCGTTGCGGCACCGGCGCCACCGTTGAGGCCGAGGTCGCCGGCACTGTTCGGCAGGTTCTTCTTGGAAGCGCAGCCTGCGAGGGCCAGCGACATGAACAGGGCGATCATAGCCGGGTTGCGGGCGATGGTCTGCATGCGGCCAGCGGCCGGGGTATGAATGCGGCTCATGAGCCGGTCTCCTTGCATCAGTTCTTGCGTCAAGTTCGTTGAAGCGCGGTTTTCAATCAGGGTTGCCAGACTGTAACCGCGGTCGGTTAATCCCTGTTCAACGATTATGGTTAACGATTGCTTGTAAGACCGTCCCCGGCCCCTCGTAAAACGGAGACGGGCCTGCCGCGTCTCGCCTTCGGCCCTGATTTACAGGACTTTGCGGCAAGAACACGGCAGGCCCGCCTTATGCGTGTCGCTATTCCAGAAGCGGCGACCAGGCCGGGTCGGATGCGAAGCCCTTCGTCTGGATCGGCTGCTCGTTGTAGCCGGAAAGATCGATCGAATAGATCTGCGGTCCGCCGGCGCCTGCGCTCTGGCGGAAGAACATCAGCACGCGGCCGTTCGGCGCCCAGGTCGGGCCTTCATTGTGGAAGCCCGTGGTCAGGATGCGTTCGCCCGAACCGTCCGTCTTCATCACGCCGATCGAGAACTTGCCGCCCGACATCTTGGTGAAGGCGATGAGGTCGCCGCGCGGGGACCAGACCGGCGTGGAGTAGGAGCCGTCGCCGAAGGAAATACGGCGCTGGCCGGAGCCGTCGGCGCCCATCACGTAGAGCTGCGGCTTGCCGCCCCGGTCGCTCTCGAACACGATCTGCGTGCCGTCGGGCGAATAGGAGGGCGAGGTGTCGATCGCCGCGGTCGAGGTGAGGCGCGTCGTGGTGCGCGAGCGCAGGTCCATCGTATAGATGTTGGAATTGCCTTCCTGCTGCAGGCTCATGATGACCTTCTGGCCATCCGGCGAAAAGCGCGGCGAGAAGGTCATGCCCGGGAAGTTGCCGACCACTTCGCGCTGCCCGGTCTCAAGCTGGAGCAGGTAGACGCGCGGCTGGTTGCCCTCGAAGGACATGTAGGTGATTTCCTGGCGGTTCGGCGAGAAGCGCGGCGTCAGCACGAGCTCGTTGGAGTTCGTCAGCGCGCGGGCGTTGAAACCGTCCTGGTCCATGATGGCGAGCTGGCGCTTGCGGGCCGTCTTCGGGCCGCTTTCGGCGACATAGACGATGCGGGTGTCGAAGTAGCCCTTTTCACCGGTCAGGCGCTCGTAGATCGCATCGGCAATGATATGCGCCACGCGACGCCAGTTTTCCGGCTGCGTGTAGAACTGCTGGCCGGTCAGCTGCTGGCCGGCAAAGGTGTCCCACAGGCGGAATTCGGCGCGAAGGCGGCCATCGCTTTCCTGCGTCACGCGGCCCGTGACGAGGGCCTGCGCGTTGATGACCTTCCAGTCCTCGAAGCGCGGCGGCTGGTCGGGGTTGGAGATCTTCTCGATGAAGGCCTGCTTGCCGACCGGCGCGAAGAGGCCGGAGCGCTTCAGGTCCGCCGCGATCACGTCGGTGATGCGCTGGCCGAGATCGCCACTGGCAACGAAGTCCGTCACCGCGATCGGCAGCGGCTCGACATTACCCTTGTTGATGTTGATTTCCACAAGCGCCCAGGCCTGCGGCAGAGAGGCCGCAAGGCCGGTCAGCACGACCAGGAGTCGGAGGAGATTGCGTCTGAACATCTGTCTAGGCCTTCCCTAGTTCTTACATCATTTGGCTGGGGTCGAAGTTCACGACGACTTCGCTCCAGGCGTCATATTTCTCAGGCGGCAGCCCCTTGAAGGGCCGCGATTTCATGATGGCGCGGCGTGCGCCGCCGGCCAGCGCGCGGCGTGCGGATTCCGTGCCGCCCGTCGCGGTCACTTCCGGCTCGCCGATGATGTCGCCGTTCTGGTCGAGCTGCATCTTGACCTGGATGCGCACGTCGGCGGCATCCGCAAGGCCGGGAATGATCGACCAGTTGTTCTGGATCTGGCCGCGCAGCGCGTCCATCTCGCTCAGCGAAAGCTTGGTGCCGCTCGTCGTCTTCTTGCCGCCGAGCGCAGCCTCTTCCTGCGAGCGCTTGGCGCCGCCGCCGGCCGCCTTCTCCTTGTTGAGAAGCGCGGAAATCTCGTCGGCATTGAAGTCGCTGTCGTTCAGCGAGCTTGCCTTTTCCTGCTTCTTCTTCTGATCCTTCTTGCGATCCGGGGTCTTGGCGGTTTCGGCCTTCGCCGTCTCCACCTTCTTCTCGGCCGGCTTTTCCGCGGTCTCGGTCTTCTTCGTCTCGAGCTTCGGCTTCATCTCGGGAAGCGGCACCTTGTCCGGCAGCGCTTCGGCTTCCGGGTCTTCGGCGGGCTTTTCCTCGGACGGCTGGGCCTCGGGCTTCGGATCCGGCTTGACCTCCTGCTTGGCCTCCGCGACGGCGGCGACCTCCGTCGACGGTTCGCTGGCAGGCTCTTCCTTCTTCACGTCTTCGACCGGCTTGGTATCAGGCGTCTGGACGACCTTCTCCGCCTTTTCCGGCGAGGCGGCCGTCTCGATGTCGCGCGGCTTTTCCTCCGGCGTCGGCAGGTTCTTCAGATCGACATCGTTTTCGCCGGCATTTTCCGCATTCTCGACCGGCGTCTGCTTCTTGGTCGGAATCGGCGCCGCCTTTTCCTTCATTTCGGCTTTCTTGTCGCCCTGCTGGATCTGCGTCAGTTCCTCGATCGACACGATGTCGACCGGCAGCGCCTCGACATTCGCAACGTCGAAGCTCTCGGGACTGCCGAGCGAAACCAGCGCCCAGGTGAGAACCACGGCGTGGATGACGGCGGATGTGGCGAGGCTGCCCTTCATGGCGTGCGATCAATTATCCGGTTTCTGCTCGGTGACGAGGCCGATATTGGTGAAGCCGCCGGCCTGGATGCGCGACATGACGTCGGCGATCACGCCATAGGGCGCATTGCCGTCGCCGCGCACGAAGATGCGTTCGGTATAGCCGGTGGTCGCCACGGCCTGCAGCTTGGCGGCGACTTCCTCCATCGGGATCGCGGTTTCCTGCAGGAAGACCTGGCCGTCGGCCTTGACCGAAACGGTGATCGGCTGGGTATCGGCGTTGAGGGCCTTGGCCTGCGTCTTCGGCAGGTCGAGCGGCACGCCGACGGTCATCAGCGGCGCCGCGACCATGAAGATGATGAGCAGCACGAGCATGACGTCGACCATCGGCGTCACGTTGATTTCGCTCATCGGGGCCTTCTTGCCGCCCCCGCGACGGCGGCGGCCACCGCCTGAATTCTTCGCTCCGACCGACATGCCCATGGCGTCGTCTCCGTCCTAAATCCTGGTGCCGAATTACTGCGCCGCGGCGCGCGGCTGCAGCTTCTCGTCGATCTGGCGCGAAAGGATGGCCGAGAACTCGTCCGCGAAACCTTCCATGCGCGCCGTTAGCTTGCCGGCATCGGCGGAGAACTTGTTGTAGGCGATAACCGCCGGAATTGCGGCGACGAGGCCGATGGCGGTGGCGAGAAGCGCTTCGGCGATACCCGGCGCCACGACCGCAAGGCTGGTCTGCTTGGAGCCGGCGATGGCCTGGAAGGAGGTCATGATACCGACGACCGTACCGAAGAGGCCCACGAAGGGCGCCGCCGAACCGATGGTCGCGAGCGAGCCGAGCCGGGCTTCCAGCGTTTCCGATTCGCGCGACAGCGTCACGTCCATCGCCCGGTCGATACGCATCTGCAGACCGATCGGCGAACGCGCACCGCGCTCGAAGCTCTTCTTCCATTCCCGCATCGCCGCCACGAAAATGGCGCTCATGCCGGTGGTCTGGCGATCGGAGAGCGTACGGTAGAGCTCTTCCAGGGACTGGCCGGACCAGAAGACCTGCTCGAAGCTGTCCAGCTGCCGACGCGCACGGCCATAGCTCACCGCCTTGTCGACGACGATGGCCCAGGTCCACACGGACGCTGCGAGAAGACCGAGCATGACCAGCTTCACGATGAATCCGGCCTGGATGAAGAGACCCCACAGGGTCACGCTACCAGCCGCTTCCAAACCCACTTGTTCCATAGACCTATGTCCCCGAATCCAAACACCCGGCACGGGCCTTCGCGGCTCGAACCGGGTCACATTCACGCCTCTGCGGTCTCCTGGGAGGTGGATATCGCATCGGCATTCACAAACCGCGCGTTGCAGCCAGGGATTTGCTCCCAACCACTTCGCAGCCCGTCAAGAATGTCCGGTTGATGCCGCCGGCCGCCATGCCGGTCAAACGCTTACAACCTGCCTTCTTCACGGCAATTTTGGTTAAAGGATGACGTGCAGTGCACAAAATCCTCACCAACCGAGTAAGACATCATTATGGTTAAGGGAGTGTTACCGGCCGGCGACAGCGCGAACTTCCTGCGTCTTGGCAAGAAAGCGCGCCGCGAGAGCTTCCGGCAGCCGGCGGGGACGACCCGCGGCATTGATGACGGCGATGATGACGCGCGTAGCGATCAGAAGCTGGTCGCCGCGGCGGATTTCCTGGTTGAGGATCATCTTCGCCCCGCCCGCCTTCTCGGTGGAGGTCAGGATGGTCAGGATATCGTCCATCCGCGCCGGCGCCTTGAAGTCGATCTCCATGCGGTGCACGACGAAGACGAGGCCTTCCCGGTCCTCCTCCAGGATCAGGCTGCCCTGCTCCACGCCGAGCAGCCGCAGGTAATCGGTCCGTCCGCGCTCCAGGAAATGCAAGTAGCGGGCGTGATAGACGACGCCGGAAAAATCCGTGTCCTCGTAGTAGACCCGCTGCACGAGCCGGTGGCCCGCCTCGGTGAGTTCGCCGGCAAGCGGATGGGTCGTTCCGGTCACGCTGCTATCCCTTCCTTGACGATAAGGTGCTCGCCCGTCGCCGGCAGTCGCTCGATACGGTCGGCGATGAACTGCGGTTTCAGCCGATGCGCCATGAGCGCCGTCGGCGTCGCCTTCAGCCAGCGGAACTCCACCTCCACGCCGTCCACCACCCGATGCACGATATCCTCCTCATGGAAGGGAAACGCATCGGCGAGCGACAGCAGGTAGTAGAAGCCGAGTTCGTGCGCCGTATAGCCTTCGTAGGAGAAGAAGTTCTCGACGGTCCACAGCAGGCGCTCGACGCGCGCGTCGCGATGAAGCTCCTCGCGCATTTCGCGGACGATCGTTTCCTGCGAATCCTCGCCGATCTCCGCCCGGCCGCCGGGCAGCGCCCAGTAGTCGTCCTTCGCGCCCCGCTGCGCCAGGACATACCCGTCATGAAAGATCAGGCCCGCAACCCGGAAGCTGAAAAGCTGCGGCTTGCGGTCGATCCGGATCATGTGGCGGGTGGTCTCACTCATCCTCGAGCCCCAGCCGGAACTGCGTCGCCTCGATGTCCTTCGGCGGCGTCAGGCCGAGATGTTTCCAGGCATTGGCGGTGAGAACACGGCCGCGCGGCGTGCGCTGAATGAAGCCCTGCTGGATCATGTAGGGCTCGATGATGTCCTCGATGGCGTCGCGGGGTTCGGAAAGCCCCGCCGCGATGGTCTCGATACCGACCGGGCCGCCACCGAAATTATGGGCGATCATCGACAGATAGCGCCGGTCGAGCTGGTCGAGGCCCATATTGTCGACCAGAAGCCGCGTCAGCGCCTCGTCCGCGATCTTCTGCGTCACCGCTTCCGCCCGCGCCACTTCGGCGAAGTCGCGGACGCGGCGCAGCAACCGGCCCGCGATACGCGGCGTGCCGCGCGCGCGGCGGGCGATCTCGCGCGCGCCCTCGTCGGTCATGCCGAGACCCATCAGCCGCGCCCCGCGCCGCACGATGCGCTGCAGCTCCTCGGCCGTGTAGAACTCCAGGCGCGCCACGATGCCGAAGCGGTCTCGCAGCGGATTGGTCAGCATGCCGGCGCGGGTGGTGGCGCCCACCAGGGTGAAGGGCTGCAGGTCCAGCTTGATGGAGCGGGCGGCCGGACCCTCGCCGATCATGATGTCGATCTGATAGTCCTCCAGCGCGGGATAGAGGATTTCCTCGACCACGGGCGAGAGCCGGTGGATCTCGTCGATGAAGAGCACATCGTTGCGCTCCAAGTTGGTCAGGATGGCGGCCAGGTCCTTGGGCTTCTCCAGCACCGGGCCCGAGGTCTGGCGCAGGTTCACGCCCAGCTCGGCCGCGATGATGTGGGACAGGGTGGTCTTGCCCAGGCCCGGCGGGCCGAAGAGCAGCACATGGTCCAGGGCTTCGGCACGCTTGCGGGCCGCGCCGATGAAGATCTCCAGCTGCTCGCGCGCCTCCGCCTGGCCGGTGAAATCGTCCAGCGTCTGCGGGCGCAGGGCCGTGTCGATATCCTCGCCGCGCTTTTCCGGCGAAAGCAGTCTGGTCTCGTCGCTCATGCAGCCCTATTCCCATTGTCCACGGCGCAAAGCAACCGCATCACCGCGACAATTCCTTGAGGCCGAGGCGGATGAGCTTGGCGCTGTCGGCCCCCTCCCCGCCGTTCTTCAGCGCCGCCGCGACGGCATTGGCCGCCTGGTCGCGCGAATAGCCGAGATTGGTGAGCGCCGAAACGGCATCGGCGACAGGCGCGGCGGCGACGCCCTCGCCGATCTCCTGCTTGAGGCCGATGGAAGCTGCGGCCTCGCCGGCAAAGGCCGGCGCCTTGTTGCGCAGTTCCGTGATGATGCGCACCGCCACTTTCGGCCCGACGCCGGGCGCACGCGACACCGCCGTCTTGTCCTGCAATGCGATGGCGTTCGCCAGTTCCCCGGGCGTCAGCGTGGACAGCACCGCCAGCGCGACCTTGGAGCCGACGCCTTGCACGCTCTGCAGCAGCCGGAACCATTCCCGCTCCAGCGCCGTCAGGAAGCCGAACAGCTTGAACTGGTCCTCGCGCACATAGGTCTCGATGAACAGCACCGCCGCCTCGCCGGCCGAGCCGAGCTTGCCGAGCGTGCGCGCCGAACAATGGGCGACATAGCCGACCCCGTGCACGTCGAGCACCACGTGGTCTTCGCCGATCTCGTCGATGGTGCCTTTGAGTTTGCCGATCATGGTTGAGGTCCGTCAGGGATGGGTTTCGGGAGAGATGATGTCGAGCGCGGGAAAATAGGGGCGGTAGCGCGCCGGATCCCGCGTGAGAAGGCGATGGGCGCGTACGGCCGCGTGCGCGCCGATGAGGAAGTCCGGCAAGGTCCGCTCGCGCTGCCCGCCGGCGCGTCGATAGCGCTGGTGCGCCAGCCCGGCCTGGTAGGTGGCGGTAAAAGGCAGGGCCTCGCGGACCGGATTGAGACGCGCGAGCGACTGGGCCAGCGCATCCTCGCTCGCCATCGTGCCTGCCAGCTCCGACCAGACGATCGGCGACAGAATGAACTGCGCATCCGCCTTCAGCGCGAGAATGACACCTGAGGACCAGGCCTTGAACGGCGTTTGCGGCCCGAAGACGTCGATGAGGATGTCGGTATCAATCAGAACCGAGGTCATCGCGCGGTCCCCGAAGCCAGTCCATATATTCGTCCGCCGTCATGCCGCCGGTGTCGAAGGTGCCGGTCCGGCTTTTCAGCCAGGCCGCGAAATCGTCGGGCTCCGCCGCCTTGCCGCCGGCAACGACGATCAGCCGCGCGCCCTTCTCGTCGGCGACGAAATCCACTTCGGAACCCGGACCGATGTTCAACCGGTCGCGGATGTCCTTCGGGATCGTCACCTGGCCCTTTTCCGTCAAACGCATGGTAATACCTCTGAGGTATTACCTACCGCCGCAACAGGAACAAGTCAAGAACAAATCAGCCCGCGAGCTTTGCAAGGCGACCGGAAAGGCCCTGGCGATTGTGGGCGTGGCAGATGGCGATAGCGAGCGCGTCGGCGGCGTCGTTGCCGACGAACGTCGCCTTGGGCATCAGCACCTTCAGCATCATGTGGATCTGCTGCTTCTCGCCATGACCGACGCCGATGACCGCCTTCTTGACGGCATTCGGCGCATATTCGGCAACGCGCAGGCCCGCGCGTGCCGGCACCAGCATGGCGATGCCGCGCGCCTGACCGAGCTTCAGCGTCGCCGTCGCATCCTTGTTGACGAAGGTCTGCTCGACGGCAGCCTCGTCCGGCTTGTAGCCGTGCACGATCTCGGCGAGGCCGTCATGCAACTGGCAGAGGCGGGAGGCGAGGTCCATGTCGCCATCGGAGGTCACCGTGCCGGAGGCGACGAAGCGCAGCGAATTGCCGAGCGTCTCGATGATACCCCAGCCGGTGCGCCGAAGCCCCGGATCGATGCCGATGATGCGAATCGTTTCCTGCATGTCAAAACCCTAGTCCCGTCGACCGGACCCTGCCAGCGAAATGTGAACAAAACAAAAACATATCGCCGCCGCGCGAAATCGCGCCCGCCATCGCTTGGATTTCATGAAACTGAACCTACATGGGAGCACGATCAAATTCCCTTACACGAGGCCGCGCTCATGGTGCCCTTTTCCATTCTCGACCTGTCCCCGGTCATCGAAGGCGGCACCGTCGCCCAGTCGCTCGCCAATTCCCGCCGCCTTGCGCAGGAGGCGGAAGCCCATGGCTACAAGCGCTTCTGGCTCGCCGAGCATCACGGCATGCGCGGCATCGCCAGCGCCGCCACCGCCCTCGTCATCCAGCATGTCGCCGCGGGCACGGAAAAGATCCGCGTCGGTTCCGGCGGCATCATGCTGCCGAACCATTCGCCGCTCGTCATCGCCGAACAGTTCGGCACACTCGCCGCGCTCTTTCCCGGCCGCGTCGACCTCGGCCTCGGCCGCGCCCCGGGCACGGACATGCGCACCGCGCAGGCGCTGCGCCGCAACCTCGACAGCGCCGCCAACAATTTCCCGCAGGACGTCATCGAACTGATGCAGTTCATGGGGCCGCCGAACCCGGACCAGAAGGTTCTCGCGGTCCCCGGCGCGAACAGCAACGTGCCTGTCTGGCTGCTCGGCTCCAGCCATTATTCGGCACATCTGGCCGGCATGCTCGGCCTGCCCTTTGCCTTCGCATCGCATTTCGCGCCGGACATGCTGCTGAGCGCGCTGGAAATCTACCGCGAACGCTTCGAGCCCTCGCAATACCTCGACCGGCCCCATGTCATGGTGGGCGTGATGGGGGCGGCGGCCGATACGGACGCCGAGGCGCAGCACATCTTCACCTCCATGCAGCAATCCTTCGTGCGCCTGCGCCGCGGCGCGCCGGATGCCTTCCCGCCACCGGTCGACAGCATGGAGGGCCTGTGGAGCGAGCAGGAACGCGTCATGGTCGAGCACACGCTGCAATATGCCGTGGTCGGCGGGCCTCAGACGATCCAGCGCCGCATCGCCGACTTCCTCGCATTGACCAAGGCCGACGAACTGATCGTCTCCATGCCGGTCTACGGCATGGAGGCACGGCTGCAATCGCTGCGGCTCTTCGCCGAGGCACAGCAGGCGCTTGCCAGGGCCGCATGACGAAAAAAGGCCGGAGCCTTGCGGCGTCCGGCCTTTCTGCAATGAATGTGCGGTCGATCAGGCCGAAAGCTTGGCCATGACTTCGTCGGAGACCTCGAAGTTCGAGTAGACGTTCTGCACGTCGTCGTCGTCTTCCAGCGTGTCGATGAGCTTCATCAGCGACTGCGCCTTTTCCTCGTCGACCGGCACGGTGTTCTGCGCCTTCCAGATCGCCTTGACCGTCTCGGCTTCGCCGAGCGTGTCTTCCAACGCCTTGGAAACGTCGCCGATATCCTCGAAACCGCAGATGATGGTGTGACCGTCTTCGTCGGTCGTCACGTCCTCGGCGCCGGCCTCGATGGCGGCTTCCATGACGCTGTCGGCGTCGCCCACGGAAAGCTTGTAGGTGATTTCGCCGACGCGATCGAAGGAGAAGGACACCGAGCCGGTTTCACCGAGCGCGCCGCCGGCCTTGGAAAAGGTCGAACGGACGGAAGAGGCGGTGCGGTTGCGGTTGTCGGTCAGCGCCTCGACGATGACGGCGACGCCGCCCGGGCCGTAACCCTCGTAGCGGACTTCCTCGTAGTTCTCCGCATCGCCGCCGGCGGCCTTCTTGATCGCGCGCTCGATATTGTCCTTCGGCATGGACTGTGCCTTGGCGTTCTGGATCGCCAGGCGCAGGCGCGGGTTCATTGCCGGGTCGGGCATGCCCGTCTTCGCCGCGACCGTGATTTCACGGGCAAGCTTGGAGAACATTTTCGACCGCACGGCATCCTGCCGACCCTTGCGGTGCATGATATTCTTGAACTGTGAATGGCCAGCCATGGCACCCCTGTCTCGTTTGGCGCCCTTTTCTTCGGTCGCCGGTCTGTGTACCGGAGCACATGCCGCGATAACACACCAGCCTGCCGCCCCGATTTTTGGAATGCCGCCTTATAATTTCATTGTCGCCGCGCGTCCAGCATCCCGGCGAACAAAGCTCAGTCGGCCCTGACGCGGGCGCGGCTGAGAAGGAAGGAGTGGCCGTCGCCGCGTTCGCAGGTCAGCCCCGTCCGCTCCGAGTAGCAAGTGAACGGACCGCCGCGCCAGACCTCGCCATAGTCGAGCGTCTTCTCCGCGCCGCAGCAGCCCTGGTCGCCGACATCGGACAGCACCACCGCCTTGCCCGCGCGGCCAAGGGTGGCCCGCAGATATTTCGGCTCGATGCGGTCGCAGGCAAGTTCCGGGCCGCCATCCGCCGGCTGGTAGACCGCGGTTCCGCCCTCCGGGATATAGGTGCAGCCGATATTGCCCGATGGCATGACGAAATGCTCGGCCTCGCCAAGCGTCCGCGTCGGCGCCGCCTCGACCGGCTGTTTGGCCGTTTCGCGCGGCTGGCCGGATTCCGCCGCCGGGCCGCCCGGGGTCGGGGCGCCGCCGGCAAGCGCGGGAGCAGAGCAAAGGAGGACGATCGGCAGGGCAAGGAGGGCACGCATGACAAGACTCCGGCATCAAACGCCGGAGAGAATATGAATCGTCGGGCGCTTCGGCAAGCTGCGGGCGGAAACCGTCATCGTCGCGCTGTCATCCGTCACCACATCGAACCCTTCGCCGAACATCGCCAGGAACCGGCCGATGGGCGGCCCGCGCCGGTGCATGGGCAGGATCAGCGCGGAGCGCAGGCGCTGCACGACGCGGCTCATGCTCTCGGCCCCCATGGTGAGCCCGCCGTCGACAGGCACCATCACGACATCGAGCCGACCGATCTCGGCATACTGCCTTTCGGTCAGCTCGTGATGCAGGTGGCCGAGATGGCCGATGCACAGGCCGGCGACCTCGAAGATGAAGATGGAATTGCCATTCGGCTCCATCGCGCCGCCCCAGCCACGAATGTCGGTCGGCACGTTGCGGACATAGGCATCGCCCACCACGACATCGTGATCCGCGCCCCTGTCCGAAGCGTCGTCCCAGCCATGCAGAACATGGTCGATTCCAGGGTCCGGGTTCAGCGTATAGTGGCTGGAATGCGCCTTGTTCATCGTCACGACGGTCGGCAGCGCCGGCGGTTTGAACCAGCCGTTATAGTCGGTGGCGATCCTCACGCCACCAGGCGTTTCGAGGAAGAAGGTCGAATGGCCGACATAGGTGATGCGCACCTCCTCGTTGGCCGTCGTCTGCACCTGAAGCGCGGGTTCGGCAGCGAAGCTGGCGAAGGTGACGGAAGGCAGGGATCGGGCGATCATCTGGCATTGACTGACCGGCGTTTCGGACTGGGCGGACACCGGCCGCGCTACGGCAAAAGCCGCAAGGGCGACGGCGGCCAGGAACATGAGCAGGAGATGCGGCATGGGCGGCTCCCTTCATCGGACGGCGCGACTATGCGCCCGCCGACCGGGCGGGTCGAGGCGCGCCGGCGGCCGGCACGATCACAATCCCTTGAGCATGCGCCCCCGGAACCTTGCCCCGTTCCTCACGTTTCCCCGGACATCCATTCCCAACGATTGCGAGGAACAGCCATGTCCAATCTCACCCGAGCGCGTGAAAATCCGAAAGAACAGCTTTTCGACGAGATCGACCGCGTCCATGCCGGCATGCTCGGCATCGAGGGCAGCCATATGCACATGCAACCGATGGCGCCGCAGCTCGACCGACAGACGGCGACCATCTGGTTCTTTACCAAGACGGACGCGGAAATCGTCGAAACCATTTCACCGGCCTCGCGGGCGCATTTCTGCGTGGTCGGCAAGGACCATGACTACCATGCCTGCGTCGCCGGCCGCATTTCCGTGCGCAAGGATGCCGCCAAGGTCGATGAATACTGGAGTTCGGTGGTCGAGGCCTGGTTCGACCACGGCAAGGACGACCCGACGCTCACCATGCTCGCCCTCGAGATCGAGGACGTGGAAATCTGGGCTTCGACCGGCAGCAAGCTGAAATTCGGCTGGGAGATCGCCAAGGCGAACCTCAACCCCGACGAAGAACCCGACGTCGGCGTGAAGGCCCATCTCGTCTTCAACAGCGGCTCGGCCGATCACCTGCGTCACATGATCTGACGCAGGGTCCGATGCGGGCGTTCAGCGCCAGAAATCCGGCACCGCCTCGGCGAGGCGCGGCCCGAGGCGGAGCGGCGCCACCTTTTCGGCAAGGCCCGTACGGTCGGAGATCTCGACCGCCAGGCCGCAGATCGTCGCGGGGCCGGAGGCCGCCTCGAAGCGGCCCTTCGGCATTTTCGAGATGAAGCGGTTGAGCGGCTCTTCCTTGTCCATGCCGAGCGAGGAATCGTAATCGCCGCACATGCCGGCATCGGACATATAGGCGGTGCCGCCGTTGAGGATCTGGCAGTCGGCGGTCGGCACATGGGTGTGCGTGCCGACGACGACGCTGGCGCGCCCGTCGACGAAATGGCCGAAGCACTGCTTCTCGCTCGTCGCCTCGGCGTGGAAATCGAAGATGATGGCGTCGGCCTGCTCGCCGAGCGGGCAGGAGGCCAGGATCGTTTCACCCGCCGTGAAAGGATCGTCCAGCTCGGGATGCATGAAGACGCGGCCCATGATGTTGGCGACGAGCACGCGCGCGCCGTTGCGGGCGATGAAGAGGTTCGCGCCACGCCCGGGCGTGCCGGCGGGATAGTTGGCGGGCCGCAGGAACTGGTCATGCCGGCCGGCGAAGCCGACGGCCTCCTTCTGGTCCCATACATGGTTGCCGGTCGTCACGACGTCGGCGCCGGCGTTGATCGTCTCCTGGAAAATGTCTTCCGTGATGCCGAAGCCGCCGGCCGCGTTCTCCCCGTTGACGACGACGAAATCCAGCTTGAAATCGCTGATCAGGCCCGGCAGGCGCTCCCAGACGGCTGTCCGTCCGGTCTTGCCCACCATGTCGCCGAGAAAGAGAAAACGCATCTGTTTGCCTTATGAAACCCGTTGGAACATGCGGAGGCCGCTTTCGGTGAGAATGCCGTCGAGGGGCACGTCATGCGGCTCGGCCGGTACTGATGCCACTTCCTGGCAGTCGAAGGCAATGCCGATGAGCGCCGGCGTGCGACCTTTCGCCTTGAGGCGGTCGATCGCCCGGTCGTAGTGGCCGGCACCGTAGCCGATACGGTGGCCGCTCCGGTCGAAGGCCGAAAGCGGCACCAGAAGGATATCCGGATCGAGCACGGCGGCCTCCGGTCCCGGCCCGGTCGTGCCGAAACCGGTCTTGACGATCGGCGCTCCGACGACCAGTTCGCGAAAGACGATGGTTTCGCGATCGAGCACCACCGGCAGGCAGAGCCGCGCGCCGCGCGTGCGCAGATGGGCCAGCAGCGGGCGGATATCCGCTTCCGAGCGGATGGGCCAGAAGCCGGAAATCACCGCGCCGGGATCGAAGGCGATGCGGTCGCCGGCCTGCTCGACCATCGCGAGACTGCCCTCGATGCGGGCCGCCGGCGCCATCGCATCGCGCAATGCCAGCCGCTCGTTGCGGATCGCCGCCTTCTGTTCCTTCGGTGTCACTGACGTCTCCAGCCTGTTCGCGCGTGGCTTACCAGCTAGCAGCGGGCAAAGGCAAATGCCGCTCCCTTTGCGACAATCCGCGCGCCGTTCCACAATGGGACAAAGTGGCGAAAAACGGCCGCGCGCCGTTAAGCATTGGAACAGCTTGCGCTTTGCGCATCCCCGCCGAGCCTTTAAGCCGGGCGGCATGACACCCCCGGAAAATGATCTTTCCCACCTGCCAGAACTGACCGAAATCGAAAGGCGATGCCTGGAACTTGCCGCGTACGGCAAGACGCCGGCCGATATCGTGCTTGAAACCGACCTTGCCTTGCCGCGCGTCGCCGAGGCCTTCCGTAGCGCCATCGAAAAGCTCGAAGTGCGCAACGTCACCGGCGCGGTGACCCGCGCGGTGCGTCTCAATCTCATCTGACCTCAGGCGGCGGCGGATTTCTCCGCCAGCCGCAGCATGGCCTGCGCTGCCCCCTCGTCGGTGATCAGCGTGTTGCAGCCGACGCGGCGAATGGTGGCGCGGATGGCCGGCGCCCGGTGCGCACCGCCGGAAACGAGCACGATGTGGCGCGCCTTCTTCACGGTATCGAGGTCGATGGACATGACGCGATGGCGGATCGGGTGGTCGATCGTGTGCCCCTCCGCATCGAGGAAATTGCACATCGTATCGCAGACGCAGCCGGCGGCGATCAGTTCCTCCAGCTCGTTGCGGGCGATGAAGTCGCGGGAGAGCGAACTGGAGCGCGGGCCGATATCGCCGCAGCTCACCACGGCGATATCCATGTTCTCCGCCAGGTCGAACAGCGTCTTCAGCCCGCATTTCTCGATCAGGCTGCGCTTGGTCTCGCCGCTGTCGACGAGCAACGGCGCGAGGAACAGATAGCATTCCGCGCCGAGCTGGCTCGCCAGCTGCCAGGTATATTCGATGGGATTGATGTGGTGCGCCTCCACCACGCCGCCGAGCAGCGAGACGACCTTCACCCGCTCGCGCCGCGCCGGGCGGAAGCTCGCAAGCGAGGCGGTCAGCGTGCGCCCCCAGCCGACGCCCACCGTGCAATCGTCCGGGATCGCTTCGGTGAGGAACTGGCCGAGCGCAAGACCGACGCTCTTGGCGGTCGCCTCGGCATTGTCCGCCGCCGGCACCACCACCGCCTCGTCCAGCCCATAGGCCTTTTCCAGCCGGCCCGCGAGATCCACGCAATCGGCGATGCCCTCGTTGATCCAGATCTGCACCTCCGAACGCTTCAGCGCCTCGTCGAGCATGCGGATGACGGTGGTGCGGCTGACGCCGATCTTCTCCGCCACATCCTTCTGGGTGAGGCCCTGATTGTAGTAGAGCCAGGCAGCGCGCAACCGCAGCGCCGCCGATTCCGAATAGGCCGTGTGTGTATCGCGCCGGAGCCTGGCCACGTCGCCTCCATTCCTTTGCATTCGTCTTGAGGCCCACCCTATCATATCCCGCGGAGAATGCGACATATGTTCAAAAGAATGAGCAAAAGTGCTTGACTTCTGCCCAGGGAAACGCTGATAGTCCACCCATATCTGCTGGCGGTATTCTGCCGGAGGATGAGGCGTGCCGGTGCACCCAATGGCCGAAACGAAAGCACGGCCGGCGGGCGCATCTTCACGGGAACATGGAGGAGGGCCTGGCGTTTCCCAGGAACGCGGCCCGGCAACAACTTTCGGGATTTCGGATATGACATCCAAGCTTGAACAACTGCGTGCGATGACGACCGTCGTGGCCGATACCGGCGATATCGAAGCCGTACGCCGCCTGAAGCCGGTCGATTGCACGACCAACCCCACCATCGTCCTGAAGGCGCTCGGCACGCCGACGTTCGCCGACACGGTCGCTGAAGCCCTGCGCTGGGGCCGTACGCAGGGCGGCAATCACGATGGCGTCGTCGCCGCTGTCGGCGACCGCCTCGCCATCTCGGTCGGTGCGGCACTTGCGGAACTCGTGCCCGGCCGCGTCTCGACCGAAGTCGACGCCGACCTCTCCTTCGACACCGAGGCCTCCATCGCCAAGGCCCGCGCGATCATCAAGGCCTACGATGACCGCGGCATCACCCGCGACCGCATCCTCATCAAGCTCGCCTCCACCTGGGAGGGCATCCGCGCTGCCGAAGTGCTGCAGAAGGAAGGCATCGACTGCAACCTGACGCTGCTCTTCAACAAGGCCCAGGCCATCGCCTGCGCCGATGCCGGCGTCTTCCTCATCTCGCCCTTCGTCGGCCGCATCCTCGACTGGCACGTCAAGGCCTCCGGCAAGACCTTCACGGCCGAGGACGATCCGGGCGTGCTGTCGGTCCGCTCGATCTACGACTACTACAAGTCCAACGGCATCGACACGATCGTCATGGGCGCCTCCTTCCGCAACACGGGTGAAATCGAAGCGCTGGCCGGCTGCGACCGCCTGACGATCAGCCCTGCCCTGCTCGAAGAACTCGACGCGGCCGAAGGCACGCTGGAGCGCAAGCTCTCGCCGGAAAAGGTCGCCAAGGTCTCGCCCGTCAAGATGGACGAGAAGACCTTCCGCTGGATGCTGAACGAAGACGCCATGGCCACCGAGAAGCTTTCCGAAGGCATCCGCGCCTTCGCCAAGGACCTCGGCAGCCTCCGCGCCATGATCGACAAGGAACTGAAGGCGGCGGCGTAAGACACCCGCCCACGCGGACGAAGATCACGTCCCTCCCCGGTCGGACCAGACCCGACCATCCACAGGCCAGCCTGAGGACGACGGACGGGAGGGAAGAGACCTGCAGAAAAACGAAGGCCGCCCAAGGGGCGGCCTTTTTCGTTCGGCGACAATGCCAGGAAAGTGCGATCCACGGCGACCGATGGAGATTTACGATCCTGGGTGCCTACAAACGTAGGTGGGCGCCGTGTGTCCAAGCCCACGGGCCTGGCCAGGGACAGCTCCCTTTGGATCGAGTATGGCCCCAGGGATTGTGGTTCCTGTCGGGAAGCGCAGACCGCATCCGATATATAGGATGAAAGCGGCGCTTTCGCCAGTGGCAATTCCGGCAGCATTTCCAGCAAAATGCGGACGCGGTCATGCGTCCGCAAAGGCGCGAGCACAGGCAAACAGCATTCCTGTTGACAGGAGAGCGGGACGCCTTGGGTCAGTTGACCTGCGGCTTGCCGTTGAGTTTGGCGGCCATGCCCTGGATCTGGCTGGTGAGTTCGCCAAGCGCCTGCGCGATGGCCTCCTCGTTGCGGGAGACCTCGCCCATCACGCCTTCGCGGCCCTGTCGCAGCGCCTCGGCTTCCTTTTCCAGCTTGCCAAGGCGTTGGGTGACGTCGTTCAGTTCGTCCATCACCATGATGCCGGCCATGACGGTAAGACGCAGGTCGCCGATCTCGCCGAACTGGCTCTTCAGATGCCCGACATAGCGATCGAAGCCGGCGGCAAGCTCTTCGAGATGCGCCTCCTGGCCTTCCTCGCAGGCCATGCGATAGGCCTTGCCGTCGATCTGTACCGTTACCTGGGCCATGCCATCACTTTCTCATTGGGACTAGCGGTCGAGCACGGCCCGGATGGTTTCCATCGCCGTGACCAGCCGGCGGGAGACCTCGCGGTTGACCTCCTCCAGGCGGTTGGCGCGGAATTCGGACTGGTCGAGTTCCTGGGCGAGCCGCGAACGGTCGGCGTTGACACGCCGTACCTCACCTTCCACCTCGCCATGATGGCGCTCGCGGTCGAAGCGCATGTCGAGCGCATTGTCGAGGCTCGCGAGAGCTCTGCGAAGCTCCTCGATCGCTGCCCTGACTGTTTCCCCGTTGGTCATAAAGCCTTCACCGGCACTCTCAAAAAACGCGAATCGCCGCCGCCGGCGCCGGTTCTCTCGCCTTGACAGTATTCAACTGCGGGCAGGAGCGTCAACAGCGCTGCGGGGCCGGCTGGAAAAGCCGTTGTGGATCAGCCTCCGGGAGGGACGAAAAGGCCTTGGACACGTCCATGCAAAAACGCTGAAAAAGTCAGCGAAACCGGCGCTCAAGTGCCGCAGGAACCGCCGAATTCGTTGACTCCGACGGTGCACCTGCTATGTGTCACCCGCTTCCAACCGATGCCCCGACAGATATCCCAAGAGCGGCGTCGGCCCTGACACCCCGAAGAAGACGGAACAGTCATGATCTCTCGCGAAAAACACGACCGGATGGCGAATGCAATTCGCTTCCTTTCCATGGATGCCGTGGAAAAGGCGAATTCCGGCCACCCCGGCCTGCCGATGGGCGCAGCAGACATTGCAACGGTTCTTTTCACCCGCTTCCTGTCCTTCGATCCGAAGACCCCGTCCTGGCCGAACCGCGACCGCTTCGTGCTGTCGGCCGGCCACGGCTCGATGCTGCTCTACTCGCTGCTCTATCTGACGGGCTACGAAGACATCACGATCGACGAGATCAAGAACTTCCGCCAGCTCGGCGCCAAGACCGCCGGCCATCCGGAATACGGCCACGCGGCCGGCATCGAGACGACCACGGGTCCGCTCGGCCAGGGCATCGCAAATGCCGTCGGCATGGCGCTTGCCGAACGCAAGCTGCGCGACGAATTCGGCTCCGACCTGATGGAGCACTTCACCTATGTCATCGCCGGTGACGGCTGCCTCATGGAAGGCATCAGCCAGGAAGCGATCTCGCTTGCCGGCCACCTGAAGCTCAACAAGCTGATCGTCTTCTGGGACGACAACAACATCTCGATCGACGGCCCGATCTCCATTGCCGACTCGACCGATCAGCACGCCCGCTTCCGCGCCAGCCAGTGGCACACGATCGCCGTCGACGGTCACGATCCGGACGCCATCGCCGCCGCCATCGAGGAAGCGCAGAAGTCCGACAAGCCGACCATGATCGCCTGCAAGACGACCATCGGCTTCGGCGCGCCGAACAAGGCCGGTACGCACAAGGTTCACGGTTCGCCGCTCGGCGCGGAAGAAATCGCCGCCACCCGCAAGGCGCTGAACTGGGAGTCGGAAGCCTTCGTCGTTCCCTCCGACGTGCTCGACGCCTGGCGTCTCGCCGGCCTGCGCGCCACCAAGGCGCACAAGGAATGGGAAGCCCGCCTCGAAAAGACGGATGCCGAGAAGAAGGCCCAGTTCGTGCGCCGCTTTGCCGGCGACCTCGAGGGCAGCCTCGATTCCGCCATCGCCGCCTACAAGAAGAAGCTCGCCGAGACCAAGCCGAATCCGGCCACCCGCAAGGCTTCGGAAGACGCGCTCGAGGTCATCAACGGCGTGCTGCCGGAAACCATGGGCGGCTCGGCCGACCTCACCGGTTCCAACAACACCAAGACCAGCCAGACCAAGTCGATCACCCCGACCGACTTCTCCGGCCGCTACATCCACTACGGCGTGCGCGAACACGGCATGGCAGCCGCGATGAACGGCATGGCGCTGCACGGCGGCCTCATCCCCTATTCCGGCGGCTTCCTGATCTTCTCGGACTATTGCCGTCCGTCGATCCGCCTTGCCGCCCTCATGGGCATCCGCGTCATCCACGTCCTGACGCACGATTCCATCGGCCTCGGCGAAGACGGTCCGACGCACCAGCCGGTCGAGCACATGGCCGCGCTGCGCGCCATCCCGAACCTCCTGGTCTTCCGCCCGGCCGACGCCACGGAAACGGCCGAATGCTGGCAGCTGGCGCTCGAAAGCCATAATCGCCCGTCCGCCATCGCGCTGACGCGCCAGAACCTGATGCCCGTGCGCCTGGAATACGAGGAAGAAAACCTCTGCGCCCGCGGCGCCTATGACCTCGTGTCGGCCAGCGACGCCAAGGTGACGATCTTCGCCACCGGCTCGGAAGTCGAGATCGCCGTGAAGGCCCAGCAGGCTCTGTCGGCCAAGGGCATTTCCACCCGCGTCGTCTCGGTTCCCTGCTTCGAGCTCTTCGCCGAGCAGCCGGAAGCCTACCAGCAGGCCGTCATCGGCAACTCGCCGGTCAAGATCGCCATCGAGGCCGGTATCCGTCAGGGCTGGGATCACTTCATCGGTTCGGACGGCATCTTCGTCGGCATGTCCTCCTTCGGCGCCTCCGGCCCCTACAAGGAGCTCTACAAGCACTTCGGCATCACGCCGGAAGCCGTCATCGCCGCCGCGGAAGCCAAGCTCGGCTAAGCGCCGTCGGGCGCGGCTTGCCGCCGCGCCTCACATAGCCAAACGTTTATCCATAGGGAGAGACCCGAAATGACTGTGAAAGTTGCCATCAACGGTTTTGGCCGCATCGGCCGCAACGTGCTGCGCGCAATCGTGGAATCCGGCCGTACCGATATCGAAGTCGTTGCCGTCAACGACCTCGGCCCGGTCGAAACCAATGCGCACCTCGTTCGCTATGACTCCGTGCACGGCAAGTTCCCGGGCACCGTCACCGTTACCGGCGACACGATCGACGTCGGCCGCGGCCCGATCCGCGTCACCGCCATCCGCGACCCGAAGGAACTGCCCTGGGGCGACGTCGACATCGCGCTGGAATGCACCGGCCTCTTCACCACGAAGGAAAAGGCCTCCGCGCATCTTGCCAACGGCTCCAAGCGCGTCATCGTGTCGGCTCCGTGCGACAACGCCGACAAGACCATCGTCTACGGCGTCAACCACAATTCGCTGACCAAGGACGACCGCGTCATCTCCAACGCCTCGTGCACGACGAACTGCCTTGCACCCGTCGCCTACGTTCTCGACAAGGCCTTCGGCATCGAGAAGGGCTACATGACGACGGTTCACTCCTACACGGGTGACCAGCCGACCCTCGACACCATGCACAAGGACCTCTACCGCGCCCGCGCTGCGGCCCTGTCCATGATCCCGACCTCGACGGGTGCCGCCAAGGCCGTCGGCCTCGTGCTGCCGCAGCTCAAGGGCAAGCTCGACGGTTCGGCCATCCGCGTGCCGACCCCGAACGTCTCGGTCGTCGATCTGAAGTTCGTGCCGAAGCGCAACGTCACGGCCGAAGAAGTCAACGCTGCCATCAAGGAAGCCGCTGAAGGCGAACTGAAGGGCATCCTCGACTACGTCACCGGCCCGCTCGTCTCGATCGACTTCAACCACGACAGCCATTCGTCGAACTTCGCCGCCGACCAGACCAAGGTCCTCGACGGCAACCTGGTGCGTATCCTCTCCTGGTACGACAACGAGTGGGGCTTCTCGAACCGCATGTCCGACACGGCGGTCGCCTTCGGCAAGCTGATCTAAGGACGCTAAAAATGTTCCCGCCCCTTACCCTCAAGACGGTCCGATGGCGTCCGTTCGAGGGCGAGGGGCTGGAGCACCTCACCGTGCGGATGACGGGCGGCGGTTTTCGCGCTGAAAGCACCGTCATCGGCGGGGCTGACGCCGGACGCTATGGTGTACGCTATGCGATCGACCTCGATGAGCAATGGCGCGTGCGTGCCTTTGCCGTCGAAGAAACGGCAGGCCGGCGCATCGCGATGACTGCCGACGGCGAGGGCCATTGGCAGGGGGAGGATCGCACGTCGCTCCCCGCCTTCGATGGCTGCATCGACATCGATCTCGCCGGCTCGCCCTTCACGAACACGTTGCCGATCCGCCGGCTCGCTCTTCGGCCCGAACACGGCACCGCCCGCCTGAAAATGGTCTACGTGCCATTCGACACCTTTCGGCCGTTTCCGGACGGGCAGCATTACACCTGCCTTCAGCCGGCAGGCCGCTACCTCTACGAAGCGGAAGACCGAACGTTCAGCGCGGAACTTCCGGTCGACGCCGACGGCTTCGTAACGGACTACCCCACCCTATTCGCAAGACTCTGACGGGAGCCCACGCCTCATGACCTTCAAGACCCTCGACAACCTCACCTACATCGCCGGCAAGCGCGTGCTCGTCCGCGTCGATCTCAACGTGCCGGTCAAGGACGGCAAGGTCACCGATGCGACCCGCATCGAACGCGTCGCGCCCACCATCCGGGAACTCTCCGGCAAGGGCGCCAAGGTCATCCTGCTCGCCCATTTCGGCCGTCCGAAGGGTGAAGTCGTCGCCGACATGTCGCTGCAGCAGATCCTTCCGGCCGTGAACGCGGTTCTCGGCACCACGGTCCACTTCGCTTCCGACTGCATCGGCGAAGCGGCCGCCGCCGCCATCGCCGCCATGGCGAACGGCGATATCCTGCTTCTCGAAAACACCCGCTTCCACAAGGGCGAAGAGAAGAACAATCCCGACTTCACCGCTGCGCTCGCCGCCAACGGCGATATCTACGTCAACGACGCCTTCTCGGCCGCCCACCGCGCCCATTCCTCGACGGAAGGTCTTGCCCATCTGCTGCCTGCCTATGCCGGCCGCACCATGCAGGCCGAGCTGGAGGCGCTGGAAAAGGGCCTCGGCAACCCGGCACGCCCTGTCGTCGCCATCGTCGGCGGCGCGAAGGTCTCCACCAAGATCGATCTCCTGATGAACCTCGTGAAGAAGGTCGACGCGCTGGTCATCGGCGGCGGCATGGCGAATACCTTCCTCGCCGCCCGCGGCACCAATGTCGGCAAGTCGCTCTGCGAGCATGACCTTGCCGACACCGCCAAGCAGATCATGATCGAGGCCGCCACCGCCACCTGCGCCATCGTGCTGCCGGAAGACGGCGTCGTCGCCCGCGAGTTCAAGGCCAATGCCGAGAACGAAGTGGTCGACGTCAACGCCATTCCGGCCGACGCCATGATGCTCGATGTCGGCCCGAAGACGATCGAGGCGGTGAATGCCTGGATCTCGCGCGCATCCACGCTCGTCTGGAACGGCCCGCTTGGCGCCTTCGAGATCGCGCCCTTCGATACCGCGACGGTCTCCGCCGCAAAACACGCAGCAGCCGAAACCAAGGCCGGCAAGCTCGTCTCCGTCGCCGGTGGCGGCGATACCGTGGCCGCCCTCAACCATGCCGGCGTTGCCGACGATTTCACCTATGTCTCGACCGCCGGCGGCGCGTTCCTGGAATGGATGGAAGGCAAGCCGCTGCCGGGCGTCGACATCCTGCACCAGCAGAAATAACGCCGGGGGCTTGCGCTCTGGCGCGGATCGCTTACATTTCCTGTATCGTCAACGTTCAGAAAGGAAGGTGATCCGATGTCTAGTGAGAATTTGGCTTTGGCCGTGGACATGGGAAAAGTGGTGACGAAAGCGGGGCAGCCCTCGCTCTGAACCCACCTTCCTTCGGGCCGAAAGGCCCGGGTCCGCACCGGACCAATCCTCATGGGAGCCACCTTCGGGTGGCTCTTTTGCGTTTGAGACTTCGCTTGCACGCCGCGCCGTCCCGCCAGCACCGGCTCAAGGCCGAAGGAGCACCGTCAGCATCATCAGCCCGATGGCGACGACCGCGATCTTCCAGAAATCCGCGCGCCGCTTCAGCCCCGGCAAGCCGATGGGCCGGATGAGATGCAACAGCATGACGGCAAGGAGAAGTGCGGGGAGGATTTTCGACATGGCGGCCTTTCCAGCCCCTTCCTGTCACACCTCAGACACTTTTCCAAGCGATCAGCGCATGGCGTGAAAATCACGCCCACGTCGCCTTTGCATCTGGCAATCGGCAACAGGTGCGCTATTCCTTTCCCATCGGCGAACTTGCGGAAATCACATGCGAAAAAACCTCATATCCGTCTTCGCACTTCTCATGGGCACCCTGTTCCTCTTCCTGGGGAACGGCCTGCATGGCCTGCTCCTGCCCATGCGCGGGGCCTTCGAGGGCTATGCGACGACCATGCTCGGCCTGCTCGGCACGTCCTGGGCGACGGGCTTCGTGCTCGGCTGCCTGCTGGCGCCGACCATCGTCAAGCGCATCGGCCATGTGCGCGCCTTCTCGGGCTTCGCCTCGCTGATCGCCATCATCGCGCTGCTGACGGGCATTCTGGTCGATCCCTTCTGGTGGATCGTGCTGCGCGCCGTCACGGGTTTCTCCATCGCCGGCACGTCGATGATCATCGAAAGCTGGCTGAACGAGCGCGCCACCAATGAAAGCCGTGGCCTGATCTTCTCGCTCTACATCGCCATCACCCTAGTCGGCACCGTCGGCGGCCAGTTGACCGTCGCGCTCGGCGACGTGACGACGCCGATGCTCTTCATGTTCGCCGGCATCCTCTACTGCCTCGCCATGCTGCCGACGACGCTTTCCACCGCCGCCTCGCCCCAGCCGCTGAAGCAGGTGAAGCTCGACATTCCCGCGCTCTACCGCACCTCGCCCATCGCCTGCGTCGGCATCGTGCTGATCGGCATCGCCAACGGCGCCTTCGGCACGCTCGGCGCCGTCTTCGGCGCCAATGCCGGCCTCACCTCCAGCACCATTGCCGTCATGATGAGCGTCGCGATCTTCGCCGGCGCCGTCATGCAGCTTCCCGCCGGCCGCATGTCCGACCGGGTCGACCGCCGCCTCGTACTGGCCGTGCTTTCCGCCGTCGCCGCGGGCGCCGGCCTTGCCCTCTTCGTCTTCCAGCCGGCTTCCGTGCCCGTCCTCTTGGTGCTGACCGCACTCTATGGCGCCATGGCGAACGCGCTCTACCCGATCGCCGTCTCGCATGCCAATGACTTTGCCAGCCCCGAGGATTTCGTGAAGGTCTCCGGCGGTCTGCTGCTGCTCTACGGCGTCGGCACGATCATCGGCCCGACATTGGGCGGTCCCATCATGTCGGCCATCGGCCCCTACGCGCTCTTCATGGTCACCTGCTGGGCGCATCTGCTGATCGCCGTCTATGCCATCTTCCGCAGCCGCCGCCGCGCCGCCAAGCCGGCCGAGATGCGCGATGCCTATACGACCATCAACCCCGGCACCCTCACCACGCCGGAAAGCCTTCAGCTTTCGCCGCGCGCGCTGCCCCAGGCGCAGGCCGCCGACGAGCAACAGGAGGAACAGACCGCATGAGCCTCTTCGACGACGACCGCCCGCAGAAGAAGACCGCGCACGACATCGGCAGCGACCTATCGCTGCTTTCAGTCGACGAACTTGCCGCACGCATTGATCTCCTGCGTGCGGAAATCGAGCGACTGGAAGCGGAGAAAACAAGGAAGGGCGCCAGCCGTTCGGCGGCGGAAAGCCTCTTCCGCTAGAGCATTTACGGGAAAAGTGGCCACCGGTTTTCCGCGCGGAAATGCGTCAAGCTAAGCGTCCGAGCGGTTCGGCGGTTCGAGAGACAGGAAATCGCTCTATGACGCGGGAAAGAGCACCGAAAGGGGATAGGCCGGCGTCAGCGGCGGCAGCGTTTCCGGCGTGAAGTAACCGAGCGCCCGGGTCTCGTCATCCGTCCAGCGGCCACCGGCCTCCACCACGGCGCACCGAAACACGGTCACGACATATTCGACCTCGTCTCCGTTCGGATAGATATGGCGAAACGCGCGCCCGCCGAAGACGCCGAGAATGCCGACCGGCGTGACCACGAGCCCCGTCTCCTCCTGCACTTCGCGTGTCACCGCCTCTTGAGGCGTCTCGCCCGGCTCGATGGCTCCGGCGGGCAGGCTCCACCCCTCACCCGACGCCTTCTCGTGGAGAAGCAGCCGGCCCTCGTCGTCATGGATGATCGCGGCAACCGAGGGGACGAGAAGCAGCCGCCGGCCGACAAGGCCGCGTAGTTCCATCAGATAGGACATCCATCTCCCCTTTCTCGAATCACCTGTCGCCCGGCAAACGGGCTGCCGCCGCATTCCCGCCATCTTTGCCGAAAAAGCACAGGAATCGGCAAATGGACAATAGAGTTAACCGGCCATTAAGCCTTACATGTTATTACTTGCCTATCCGGTCCTTCCGGCTTCAGACATTCTCGTCCTTCGGGACATCGGTCTGATTTTTCTCCCTGTTTTACCTTGAGAGCCGCTTTCCGCGGCTCTTTTTTTATTCATTCTCGGCCCTCCACAACATCTGTCCCGAAAGAATTGTGGAGATTAACCCTTTCTTAAGAATACCCTTGCGCGAATTGGGTTATGGCATCATCCTCACGACATAGACCGGCCATTGGAACACCACCGGCCGACCTGCCGTTACCTGCATTGTGATGCGTTCAACAGGGATGAAACCATGTCCGAAAGAGGATTGAATACCGTCAGCTTCGCTGGCCATGTTGCGTCGTCCGCGCAATTCAAGTCCCTGTACGCTGAGGGCATGGGCCTGGTCGAAGAGACCGCAAGCTATCTTGACGGCGTCGGCCGCCAGGCATCCAAGGTGCTGCCCCGCATGGCGTCCGTCCTTTATGCGGCAGAATCGATGCGCCTCACCACCCGTCTGATGCAGATGGCGTCCTGGCTGCTGCTGCAGCGTGCCGTCAACAATGGCGAGATGAGCCGCGACCAGGTTCTCTCCGAAAAGAACAAGGTCCGCCTCGACAGCTTCAATGTCGACAAGACCGCGCCCGGCTGGAACGATCTGCCGGAAGCCTTCCGCGACCTCATCGAACGCTCGCTGCGCCTGCAGAACCGCATCGCCCTGCTCGACCGCGAGATCTACCGCCCGCAGGACGTCCAGACCTTCCAGCCGGACAACCAGAACAGCGTCCAGGCCCAGCTCAACCTGCTGCAGACCGCCTTCGGCAACAGCTGAACGGCAGCGCAGGGACATCTTCGGGAACCCGGCTTCGGCCGGGTTTTTTTGTTGCCTGTCGCCGGCGGCGCCAGGCCGAAACACAGACAATAAAAAACCCGGCCGAAGCCGGGTCTTTCAAACAGTCCGTCATGAAGCAGATTAGAGGCCGAGGCCTTCGAAGCGCTTCTTGAACTTGGAAACGCGGCCGCCGCGGTCCAGCATCTGCTGGTTGCCGCCGGTCCAGGCCGGGTGGGACTTCGGGTCGATTTCGAGGTTCATCGTCGCGCCTTCCGAACCCCAGGTCGAGCGGGTTTCGTACTCGGTGCCGTCGGTCATCACGACCTTGATGATGTGGTAGTCGGGATGGATATCAGCCTTCATGACACTCTTCCTGCTTGTTCCGGGGGCCAATTGTCGCAACGGATTGCGACAGCGGGGCCAAAGACGTAAATGAAGCCGCGGTCGGTCGGACCTACGGCTTCCCAATTCGATGGCGAGCCTATACATGAAGGCCGCCTGGATAACAAGTGCCGAAAGACAATTCGTGCCGCAAGGCACTGGAAACGGGGGTATGGTGTCCACAGACAGCAAGGCAGTCGCGGCGGAGAAATCCGCACGTCGCAACATTCGTCCGCTGGGCAGGCTCGCTCCCTATATAAGCCGCTATCGCGGCCTCGTCGCAGGCGCCCTGGTGGCCCTCGTCATGGCCGCCGTCACGACGCTGATCCTGCCCATCGCCGTGCGCCGGATGATCGACCATGGCTTCTCGGGCGCCGATGCCGGCTTCATCAATACCTACTTCACCATGCTCTTCGCGCTGGCGGGTCTGCTCGCGCTGGCGAGCGCCCTGCGCTACTATTTCGTCATCACGCTCGGCGAGCGTATCGTGGCGGACCTGCGCCGCGACGTCTTCGCCCACGTAACGAAGCTCTCGCCCGCCTTCTTCGACGTCAACCAGTCGGGCGAAATCGTCTCGCGGCTGACGGCCGATACGACGCAGATCAAGTCCGCCGTCGGCGCCACCGCCTCGGTCGCGCTACGCAACCTGATCCTGTGTCTCGGCGCCATCGCCATGATGGTCTATACCAGCCCGAAGCTCTCGAGCCTCGTCATCGCCGCCATTCCCGTCATCGTCTTCCCGCTCGTCGCCTTCGGCCGCTCGGTGCGCCGCCGCTCGCGCGAGGCGCAGGACACGCTGGCCGCCGCTTCCGCCTATGCCGGCGAAGCCATCGGCGCGACCCGCACGCTGCAGGCCTTCAATGCGGAGGAAGCCGCCCGCGCCCGTTTCTTCGGCAATGTCGAAAGCGCCTATGAGGCCGCCCGCGGCGCCATCCGCGCCCGCGCGCTGCTGACGGGCTTCGCCATCGCCATGATCTTCGGCTCCGTCGTCGCCGTGCTCTGGTTCGGCGCACGCGACGTGCTGTCCGGCACCCTTTCGGCCGGCACGCTTGGCCAGTTCCTGCTCTATGCGGTCTTCGCCGCCGGTAGCCTCGGCGCGCTGGCCGAGGTCTGGGGCGAGCTGCTGCGCGCCGCGGGCGCCACCGAGCGCCTGATGGAGTTGCTGGCCGAGCCGCCCGCCATCACCGCGCCGGCCAATCCCGTCGCTCTGCCGGTGCCGGCCCGCGGCGAACTCACCTTCGAGGACGTGCACTTTTCCTATCCCGCACGCCCCGGCTATCGCAGCATCAACGGCCTCAGCTTCGCCGTGAAGCCGGGCGAGACCGTCGCCATCGTCGGCCCGTCGGGCGCCGGCAAGAGCACGATCCTTTCGCTGGTCCTGCGCTTCTACGACCCCGATACCGGCAGCGTGCTGCTCGACGGCGTGGATTTGCGCGCCGCCGATCCCGAGGCTCTTCGTCGCCGCATCGCCCTCGTGCCGCAGGACGTGACCATCTTCGCCGCGACGATCCGCGAGAACATCGCCTTCGGCATGACCAATGTCAGCGACGAGGCGATCCGCGCCGCCGCGCGCGCCGCACAGGCCGAGGAGTTCATCGACCGGCTCGACAAGGGTTATGACACCATGGTCGGCGAACGCGGCGTCACGCTCTCCGGCGGCCAGCGCCAGCGCATCGCCATCGCGCGCGCCATCCTGAAGGACGCGCCGCTGCTTCTGCTCGACGAGGCGACCTCCGCGCTCGACGCCGAAAGCGAGACGCTGGTGCAGAAGGCCCTCGACGGCCAGATGGGCAAGCGCACGACCATCGTCATCGCCCACCGCCTCGCCACCGTCCTCAAGGCCGACCGCATCCTCGTCATGGAGGCGGGCCGCATTGTGGAAGAAGGCACGCATCAGTCGCTCATCCGCCAGGACGGGCTCTATGCGCGCCTTGCCCGGCTGCAGTTCGATCATGGCGGCCAAGCCTTCCTCGGCGAGGAACAGGCGGCCGTCTGACCGGCCGCCCTTGTCGCGCGGGGCCGGCGCCCTATCCTGAGGAGGCGGACTTCATGTCACCTCAGGAGGAGAACACCGTGGCATTCACGACGATCACCCGCCGGACCCTCGTGGCGCTCGGCGCCACCGTGCTTGCATCGCTGGCGCTCGCCGCGCCCGCAGGCGCCCAGCAATTCCCCGACCGCACCATCACGCTCGTCGTGCCCTTCGCGGCCGGCGGTTCGACGGATGTCGTGGCGCGCATCATCGCGCAGAAGATGTCGGAAAATCTCGGCCAGCAGGTCATCGTGGAAAATGTCGGCGGCGCGGGCGGCAGCCTCGGCGCGGACCGGGTGGCGCGCGCCGAGCCGGACGGCTACACGATCCTGATGGCGACCGTCGCCACCCATGCGCTGAACCCGCTGATCCTCAAGACCAAGCCCTATGACGCGGAAAAGGATTTCGCACCGGTCTCCCTGCTCGTCATCGTGCCGAACGTGCTGGTGGTCAATCCGAAGCTGCCGGCCAAGAACGTCGAGGAACTGCTTGCCCTGCTGAAGGCCGATCCGGAGGGCTACAGCTACGCCTCCTCCGGCAACGGCACGCCGCTGCATCTTTCCGGTGAACTCTTCAAGAGCATGGCCGGCGTCAGCATGCAGCATGTGCCCTATAAGGGGTCCGGTCCGGCGCTCAACGACGTGATCGGCAACCAGATCCCCATCATGTTCGACAACCTGCCCTCCTCCTCCGGCCATATCAAGGCCGGCACGCTGCGCGCGCTCGCCGTCACCACCAAGGAGCGCGCCGCGTCCTTCCCGGATGTGCCGACGGTCGCCGAGTCGGGCATTCCCGGCTACGAGACCTATACGTGGAATGCGCTCTTCGCCCCGGCCGGCACACCCAGGGAGGTGGTCGACAAGCTCAACGCAGCGGCCAACACCGCGCTGAAGGACCCCGCCGTCGCCGAGCGCATGAAGGAGTTCAGCGCCACCATCGTCGGCTCGACGCCGGAAGAGCTCGGCAAGCATGTGACGGCGGAGCTTGCCAAGTGGAAGCCCGTGGTCGAAGGCGCCCATATCCAGATGGATTGAGCGGACGCGGTTGGCGTCTCAGGCGCCGACCGCCCTGCCCGCGATGCGGCCCGAGAAAAGGCAACCGCCGAGGAACGTGCCCTCCAGCGCGTTGTAGCCATGCAGCCCTCCGCCGCCGAAGCCGGCCGCCTCGCCCGCCGCATAGAGGCCCGGCACCGGTTGGCCGGAGAGTTCCAGCACGCGGCCGGAAAGATCCGTCTGCAATCCGCCGAGCGTCTTGCGCGTCAGGATGTTGAGGCGCACGGCGATCAGCGGCCCGGCCTTCGGATCGAGCAGGCGGTGCGGCTTTGCCGTGCGCATCAGCTTGTCGCCGAGATAGTTGCGCGCCCCGCGGATGGCCGTGACCTGTGCATCCTTGGAGAAGGCATTGTCGATCTCCCGGTCGCGCGCCTCCACCTCGGCGCGCACCTGCGCCACGTCGAGCAGCGGTTCGTCGGTCAGCCCGTTCATGGCTGCGACGAGGTCGCCGAGGTCGTTGCGCACCACGAAATCCGCGCCCTTGTCCATGAAGGCCTGCACGGGACCGGGCGGATTCTTGCCGAGCCGTTTCAGGAGCAGCGGAATGTCCTTGCCCGTCAGGTCCGGGTTCTGTTCGGAGCCGGACAGGGCGAATTCCTTCTTGATGATCGCCCGGGTCAGGATGAACCAGCTGTGATCGTGGCCCGTCGCGCGGATGGCCTTCAGCGTCGAGAGCGTATCGAAGCCGGGCATGGCCGGCGCCGGGAAGCGGCGGCCGCGCGCGTCCAGCCAGAGCGAGGACGGGCCGGGCAGGATGCGGATGCCGTGGCCCGGCCAGATCGGATCCCAGTTCCTGAGGCCTTCCGTATAATGCCACATGCGATCGCCATTGATGAGCGAACCGCCGGCCTGCTGGGTAATGGCGAGCATGCGCCCGTCGACATGGGCGGGCACGCCGCTGACCATGAAGCCGGGCGGTTCGCCGAGACGGTCGCGTGGCCAGCTCTGCCGCACCAGATCGTGATTGCCGCCAATACCGCCGGAGGAGACCAGCACCGCACCGGCACGGAAGCGGAAATCGCCGACAATGTCGCGGGAGGTGGATTGGCCCCGCGCCGCGCTATCGGGCTTCAGAACCGCCCCATGCGCACCCACCACCGCACCGTTTTCGACAGTGAGCCCGTCGACGCGATGACGGAAACGGAAAGCAAGCGCGCCGGATGCCCGCAGGTCCTCTGCCCTGCGGACGAAGGGGGCGAGCACGCCGGGGCCGGTGCCCCAGGTGACGTGAAAGCGTGGCACGGAATTGCCGTGGCCGGTGGCAAGCCCGCCGCCCCGCTCCGCCCAGCCGACGACGGGAAACCAGCGCATGCCCATGGCATGCAGCCAAGCGCGTTTCTCGCCGCTTGCAAAATCGAGATAGGCCTCCGCCCAGCGGCGCGGCCAGTAATCCTCCTGCCGGTCGAAGCCGGCCGAGCCGAGCCAGTCCTGCCGGGCGAGATCGAGATTGTCGCGGATGCGCATGCGCCGCTGTTCCGGACTGTCGACGAAGAACAGGCCGCCGAGCGACCAGAAGGCCTGACCGCCGAGGTTTTGCTCGCCCTCCTGGTCGAGAACGATCACCTTGAGGCCGCGCCCCGCCGCCTCGCTCGCCGCCACGAGACCGGCAAGGCCGGCCCCGATCACCAGAAGATCACAATCCACCGCAATGCCTCCCGTCGTCCTTGGGGAAAACTTACGCGTACGTGCGCGTAAGATCAACATGATGGAATGTCGGCCGGTCCCATCCCCGAACCCTCATGTCCGGTCTTGGATCTGCCTGTTGCTTGGCTCCTCGGCGCAGGCCCCGGCGATGACGGGAACGCGCAGCCTGAGGATGTCGGCGGGGATCGCTCGAGGAAGCTGACCGAGGCTATTTCTCGGTCAGCTTCAGCTCGATACGCCTGTTGGTGGCGCGCGCCGCATCGTCGCCGCCTTCGGCGATCGGCTGGAACTCGCCGAAGCCGGCAGCGACCAGGCGGTTGGCCGGCACGCCGCGGGAGATCAGGAATTTCACCACCGATGTCGCGCGGGCGGAGGAAAGCTCCCAGTTGTCACGGTAGCGGCCGGTGCCGGACAGCGGCACGTTGTCCGTATGGCCGTCGACGCGCAGCACCCAGTTGATCTCGGCGGGAATTTCCTTGGCGAGATCGAGCAGCGCCGTCGCAAGCTTGCCCATCTCCGCCTGCCCGGCTTCGTTGAGGTCGCTGCCGCCGGACGGGAACAGCACTTCCGACTGGAAGACGAAGCGGTCGCCGACGATGCGGATATTCTCGCGGTCGGAGAGGATTTCGCGCAGGCGCCCGAAGAAGTCGGAGCGATAGCGGTTGAGCTCCTGCACGCGCTGCGCCAGCGCCACGTTGAGCCGGCGGCCGAGATCGGTGATCTTGGCCTGCGAGTTCTTGTCCTTGGCCTCGGAGGCCTGCAGCGCCTCCTCGACGGCGGCGATCTGGCTGCGCAGCGCGGCGATCTGCTGGTTCAGGAGCTCGATCTGGCTCATCGCCCGCGCGCTCACCTGCTTTTCCGAATCCAGTTCGCCTTCCAGCGTCGCGACGCGCGCATTGGCGGCGTCCGAAGCGCCGGAGCCGCTGTCCAGAAGCTGCTGGAGACGCGTGCGGTCGCTTTCCGACTGGGCGAGCGAGGCCTGAAGATTGGCGAGTGCGTCCTCCAGATCCTGCTTGCCGCTCTTTTCCAGCGCCAGCAGCTGCGTCAGTTCGTTGATCTGGCTCGTCAGCCGGTTCAGCACGTCGTCCTTGCCGGAAATCTCGCGGCTGAGGAAGAATTGCGCCAGCACGAAGACCGTGAGCAGGAACATGATGGCGAGCAGCAGGGTCGACAGCGCGTCGACGAAGCCCGGCCAGTAATCCACCGTGCGTTGGCTGCGCCGGTTGCGGGCGAGCGCCATGGCTATTCGCCCCCGGCCGTCTGGGCTTTTTCAGCGGCGCGTTCCGCCCGCTCGGCCTTCTCGCCGGAGCGCGCGGCAAGCCGGTCGAGCGTGCGGCGCAGGGCTTTCGCTTCCTCCTGCTGCGCCTCGATCCAGTCGCGCAGCATCTGCTGTTCGCTGCGCATGTTCTTGACGAGACCCTGGATGCCTTCCGCAAGGCTCGCCATGGCCGCTGTCGAGCGGTTGCCGCTGCCGCCTTCCTGCGCAAGCTTCAGAATCTGTTCGGCCAGCGCCTGTACATCGGTGGAGGACGTCGCCGCCAGATCGGCGACCGGCTGCAGTTCGGAACCGACATCCGTCACCGATGAGAGCCAGTTTTCCAGCTCCGTGTAGAAGCGATTCTGCGCGCGACCGGCCTGAAGGTCGAGGAAGCCGAGGATGAGCGAGGAGGAAAGACCGAAGAGCGAGGTCGAGAAGGCCGTGCCCATGCCTTCGAGCGGCGCGGACAGGCCTTCCTTGAGCGCGGTCAGGATGTCGTTCGCCGTGCCGCCGCCGGCATCCAGCGACTGGATGACCGTGCTGATCGAGCCGATCGTGCCGAGCAGGCCCCAGAAGGTGCCGAGCAGGCCGAGGAAGACGAGAAGACCGATGAGATAACGCGAGGTGTCGCGGGATTCGTCGAGGCGCGTCGCGATGGAATCGAGGATCGAGCGCAGTGTCGCCGTGGAAAGCGCCACCGAATGGCGGCGACCGATCAGCGCGCGCATCGGCGCGAGCAGCACGGGATCGCGTCCCACCTTCTCGGCGCTGCCCGCCGCGCGGAAGGAATTGAACCAGCGCACTTCCGGCCGCAGCGCCAGAACGTGGTTGAACACCAGCAGGATGCCGATCAGGAGCACGCCGAGGATGAGACCGTTGAGGCCGGGATTGGAGAGGAACGCCGTCTGCGCCTGGCGGAAGAGGATCGCGGCCACGAAGCCGACGATGATGAGGAAGATCACCATCGTCCAGAAGAACGCCATCGGGCTCGAGAGTTTATGGGGGTAATCGTCCCCCGTCTCGGCCGGCCCACCCCAGCCCGGCAGCGCCAGCTTAGCCATGTCGTCGCATCTCCGCTTCCTCGTCGGGGCGGAGACTAGAGGAAGATTGCGCCGAATTGAAGGGCTTAGCGGTAACAGCGGCGCGGGAATGCACCGCCGTCCTCAGCCCTCAGCGCGTCGGAACCGGGCGGTGCAGGACTTCCCGCAGGGCCTTGTGGATATATTCGTTGCCGCCGACGATGGCGCCGGTGTCGAACATCGCGGTGCCGCCGTCGAGATCGCTGACATAGCCGCCGGCTTCACGAATCAGGAGAATGCCGGCCGCCATGTCCCAGGCCGAAAGGTCGCGTTCCCAGAAACCGTCGAAACGGCCGGCCGCGACATAGGCAAGGTCGAGTGCGGCGGCACCGAGGCGGCGCATGCCCGCGACTTCGCCCATCACATGGCGCAGTTCGATGAGGAACTTGCCGTGGTTGCCGCGGCCAAGATGCGGCACGCCGCAGCCGATGACGGCGTCCGACAGGTTCTTGCGGGCCGCCACGCGCAGACGGCGGTCATTGAGGAAGGCGCCGCCGCCGCGTTCGGCGGTGAAGAGTTCGTCCGTCGCCGGGTTCAGCACGACGGCCGCGACGATCTCGCCATTGCGCTCCAGCGCGATCGAGATGGCGAAGCACGGAATGCCGTGCAGGAAGTTGGTCGTGCCGTCGAGCGGATCGACGATCCAGCGATGCGCGCCGTCCGTGCCGATGATCTCTTCGGACTCCTCGCCGAGGAAGCTGTAGGTCGGACGCGCCTTCAGCAGCTCCTCGCGGATCAGCTTCTCGGCTTTGCGGTCGGCCTGCGAGACGTAATCGCCCGGCCCCTTGAGCGAGACCTGCAGGTTCTGCACTTCGCCGAAATCGCGCGAGAGCGACTTGCCGGCCTTGAAGGCGGCCTGGACCATGACGTTGAGAAGAGCTGAGCGAGCCATGTACTTTAAGTCCTTCGGGAATGTCCGGATGCTTCGGGACGGCAAAAGCCGCGGCGCGCGATGGCACCGGACCGAATGTGCGGCCTCAAGACCACAAATCCCCCGAAGTTTCAAGCCTTCCACCCCTGCATGGGGCGCAAAGCAGGGGGTACGACCGTGCAACAGGGTAAATACGGCGGCGTCAGGAGCCCGAGCGGAACTTGTTGGCAGCCGCGATGGCCGCCTTCTGCTGCTCGTCGTTGAGGCCGAGATAGAAGTCTTCCAGCGAAGGGTCGTTGAGGCCGGCGCGGCGCGCCAGCACGAACCACTTGGCCGCCTCGACCGGGTTCGACCGCGTGCCGATGGCGTGGATGTAGAGCTGGGCGAGCTTGCTCTGGGCAACCGGATTGCCGCCCTCGGCCGCCCGCTTCATCCAGTTGAAGCCGGCCTCGTAGTCCCGTTCGCCGGCAGTGCCGTTCACCAGCCACATGCCGAGGTCGAGCTGGGCCGTGTCATAGCCGGCGCGCGCGGCGCGCAGCAGCCATTCGCGGGCGCGCCGCGTCTTTTCCTCGGGCAGGTCCTTCAGGTTGATGTAGATCTGCGAGAGCGCGTATTGCGCATCCGCGATGCCCTGCTCGGCGGATTTTTCGTAGTAGGGCAGCGCCTCGCGCAGGCCCTTGTCGCCGGGGCTGTCGGCCACCAGCACCTGCCCATAGTTGAACTGCGCGGAAGCGTTGCCGAGATCGGCCGACTTCTTCATCAGCTCGTCGGCCTTCTTCCGATCCTCCTTCGAGCGGGAACGCTCCATGAGGAGGATGGCATATTTGAACATGCCGGTAGGGTCGCCGCCATTGGCCGCCTGCGCGTACCAGAACATCGCCTGGTCGCGGTTGCGCTTGACGCCGAGACCGCGATCGAGGATTTCCGCCACCAGGGTCTGCGCAGCGGGATCGCCGAGCTGCGCGCGCGGCAAGGCCAGTTCCATCGCCGTCAGATAGCGACCGCGCTGGAAGGCGCCGTAGGCGTCGTCGACCTTGCCGGTAAAGGGCTTTTCCGCCGGCAGCGCGGGCAGTTCCGCCCCCATGCGCTCCAGAACCGAAAGGCCGCCGGACGGCCCGTCCGAGGGCTTTTCCGCGTCCTTCTTCGCATCGGGCGTCGCCTCGGCGGATGCCGGCTCCGTATCGCCAGCCGTCACGGCAGGCCCCTTCTTGGCGGTTTCCGCCCAGGCGGGCGCGGCCACGAGAACACCCGCGGAAAGAAGCGCCACCGGCGCGATACGGCAAGCTTGCGAAAGGACGGCCCTGATCATGCGCGCCTACTATTGCTCAAACCGTGGCGCTTTTTCGTCAAGCAGCGCATTGACGGCGGCGACGATCTGCGGCGCCTGCGCCGGGTCGGCAAAGACGGCCTTGTCGAGCGCCACGAATTCCGCGCCGGCCTCGGCGACGGCCAGCGCCGATTCCGGATCCGTGCCGCCGAGCACGATGCAGGGGATTTCGACCATCGAGGCCCACCATTCGGCCAGCGCGAGGTTCTTGGGATGGGCTTCCGGCTTGATGTCGCCGCCGATCTTGCCGAAGAAGATATAGTCCGGCTGCACCTCGCCGACTTCCAGCGCCTTGTGCCGGTCGGTCGCATTGCCGCCGCCGACGATGAGCTTCGGTGTGAATTTCTCGACCGCCTCGCCGAGCGCGTCCAGCCCACCCGTGACATGGATGCCGTCGGCCTTCACACGGCCGGCCACGCGGGTATCGCCGGCAACGAGCGCCGCCGCGCCCGCCTTCTGGACGATCGGCACCAGCACTTCCGCATGCTTCTGGAACTGGCCGTCGTCGAGCCCGTATTGCGGCAGGATCACCGAGGCGACGTCGCCGCCCTTCAGTGCGCCTTCCAGCATTGCGGCACGCGCGGAAAGGTCCTCGCCCTCGGGAAGGATCAGCACCAGGCGGCAGCGGGTTTCGACATCGGACATGAATGGGCACTTCCCTTGGGTTTGGTGACGAGGCTCGTCATAACAGATCAAAGCGGATAGACGGAAGGACGAACAGGATCAATCGCCTCCATGTCCATCGACCCCTCGATTTATTATGCCGCCATTCCCGCCGTTCTCCTGGTCGGTCTGACGAAGGGCGGCATGGGTGAAGCGCTGTCCTTGATGGGCGTGCCGCTGCTGGCCATGGCCGTGCCGCCGGTACAGGCCGCCGCCATCCTGCTGCCGGTCCTCGTGGTGATGGACTGGGTGTCGCTGTGGATCTGGCGCCAGCACAACGACCGCACGCTGCTCAAAATGCTGCTGCCCGGCGCGCTGATCGGCATCGCCATCGGCTGGACGACCTCCGCCTATGTGCCGCGCGATGCGCTGCGCCTCATCATCGGCCTCATCACCGTGCTCTTTGCGCTGCGCTACTTCTACAACAGCTGGCGCGTCCGCCACGGCCACATCATCCAGCCGAAGCCGCACCGGCTGGCGCCCGCCGCCTTTCTCGGCACGCTCTCGGGCTACGGCAGCTTCGTCGCCCATGCCGGCGGGGCTCCCTTCCAGGTCTACGGCCTGCCGCTGAAGCTGCCGCCGCGCGACTACACCGGCGCGTCCGTGCGTTTCTTCGCCATCCTGAACTTCATCAAGCTCGGCCCCTATTTCGCACTCGGCCAGCTCGACACAGGCAACCTGACGATCTCCGCCACCCTCGTCCCGCTCGCCATCGTGGCGACGGCCCTCGGCGGCTTCATCGTCAAGCGCATGAAGCCGGATGTCTTCTATCCCTTCATGTATGCCATGGCCTTCATTGCCGGCCTGAAGCTTGCTTACGACGGCATTGCCGCCTTCCTCTGAACCTGCTCTTCGCAGCGCACAAAACGCTTGCCGGGCATGCTGCTTTGCCATAGCGTTCGGCCATGGCGCATCCTGATCCCTTCGCTGCGATTGCCGACCCCAACCGCAGGTTCCTGCTGGAGGAATTGCGCCGTGCCCCGCGCACCGTCAACGAGCTTTCCGAAGGCCTGCCGATCAGCCGCCCGGCCGTTTCGCAGCACCTGAAGGCGCTCCTGGAGTCCAACCTCGTCAGCGTGAAGGCCGAGGGCACGAAGCGCATCTACGCAATCAACGCCAAGGGCTTCGACGGGCTCAATCTCTGGCTCGACCAGTTCTGGTCCTGACGTCTTTCAGCCGTCCCATCCTGAAACAGAACGCCCCGGCATGCGTTGCAGCAAGCCAGGGCGTCACGACATCGATCATTTCGTTTTCGGGGCGGTTTCGCGACGTGGGCTCTCACCCGGGTCTTCCCATACAGACCGAACGTTCAGCGACCTTCAACCCTTTCTGTAATTCTGGAAAAATCCCTGTCTTTTCAGTGCGATGAAGAGCGAAGACGCTCGATCTCATCCTTGATGCGCAGCTTGCGACGCTTGATGTCTGCAATCGCGTCATCCCCCGAAGAAGGGCGGTTGATGGCGGCGTGCAGCTCTTCCTCCAGAGCAAAATGCTTCTTTTCGAGCGTAGCCAGATGGGCCTCAATCGTCATGTGACAGTTCCTTCCTTTTGCTTGCACCCGGTCATTCGCATGCCGGGTGATCCAGGTTGCAACAAAGTCAGTGTGCCATGTCATTTTTCATTTGTCGAAGGCGAAAACGTGGCGAGGGATAACTTCCCGTTACCACGGGTTTCGTGGTAGGAGCACCCTTCATGAAGGTTGCGGCTCGGCGGACCGGACGCGCCTTGGAAGACGGGGAACAAATAGCATGGCAGATCAGGATCAGGCTGAATTGCGGCTTGCCGCCGCACGGCTTCGCCAGGAACACGAAGACTACGACGCCGCGATCAACGCCATGATCCAGGTCGGTTGCGAAGCCCTCAAAATCCAGCGCATGAAGAAGAAGAAGCTGGTCCTGAAGGACAGGATTTCCAAGCTGGAAGACCAGATCATCCCCGATATCATCGCCTGAACGGACGAGACGCCTTGGACACCACCGAAACGCCCCCCGTCGCCATCATCATGGGAAGCCAGTCCGACTGGGAGACGATGAAGAACGCCGCCGATACGCTCGACGCGCTCGGCGTCGACTATGAGGCCCGTATCATTTCAGCGCACCGCACGCCCGACCGGCTCTACAGCTTCGCCCGCGGCGCCAAGGCGGAAGGCTTCAAGGTCATCGTCGCCGGCGCCGGCGGCGCGGCCCACCTGCCAGGCATGGCCGCGGCCATGACACCGCTGCCGGTCTTCGGCGTGCCGGTCCAGTCCAAGGCCCTCTCCGGCCAGGACAGCCTGCTTTCCATCGTGCAGATGCCGGCCGGCATTCCCGTCGGAACGCTCGCCATCGGCAAGGCCGGCGCGATCAATGCGGCGCTGCTCGCCGCCGCGGTGCTTGCCCTCAACGACCCGGAGCTTGCCCACCGCCTCGACGAATGGCGCGAGAACCAGTCCAGCGCCGTTGCCGAATATCCCGTGGACGGCCCGCTATGAGCGTGCGTACCATCGGCATCATCGGCGGAGGCCAGCTCGGCCGCATGCTCGCCATGGCGGCGGCGCGCCTCAACCTGCGAACCGTCATCCTCGAGCCCCAGGCCGATTGTCCGGCCGCCCAGCTCGCCAATGCCCAGATCGTCGCCGCCTATGACGACCGGGAAGCGCTGGCCGAGCTTGCCCGCGTTTGCGACGTCGTGACCTACGAATTCGAGAACGTGCCCGTCGCCGCCGCTCAGGCGCTGGCCGCATCCGTTCCCGTCTTCCCGCCGCCACGCGCGCTGGAAGTCTCTCAGGACCGCCTCGTCGAAAAGAGCTTCATCCGCGATTGCGGCATCATCACCGCCGACTTCGCCGCCGTCGACAGCCAGGCCGATCTTGAGGCCGCGCTCGACCGTTTCGGCGGCGTCGGTGTGCTGAAGACGCGCCGGCTCGGCTATGACGGCAAGGGGCAGCGCCTCTTCCGTTCTCCGGCCGAAAGCCGCGACGGCGCCTTCGAGGCGCTCGGCGGCGTGCCGATGATCCTGGAAAGCCTCGTGCCCTTCGAGCGGGAAATCTCCATCATCGCCGCACGCGACCACAACGGCACCATCGCCTGCTACGACCCGGCGGAAAATGTGCACCGCAACGGCATCCTGCACACCTCCACCCTGCCCGCCGGCATCGGCGAGGCAACCGCCGACCAGGCCCGCAAGGCTGCCCGTGCGATTCTGGACAGCCTGTCCTATGTCGGCGTCATCGGCGTCGAGTTCTTCGTGCTGCCGGACGGAGGCCTCGTCGCCAACGAGATCGCGCCCCGCGTGCACAATTCCGGCCACTGGACGGAGGCGGCCTGTATCGTCTCGCAGTTCGAGCAGCATATCCGCGCCGTTGCCGGCCATACGCTCGGCGATCCCCGCCGCCATTCGGATTGCGTGATGCAGAATCTGATCGGCGACGACATAAACGACGTGCCCGCCTGGCTGGAAAAACCCGGTGTGCTGGTCCATCTCTACGGCAAGACAGAAGCCCGTCCCGGCCGAAAAATGGGGCATATTACCCAGATTCTCGGCTAAGGGAGGCTGGAAAACCGGCTTCTGCGGTTGACAGCAGAAATGTGACACGGTACATGCCTGCCCAACCTGAAAGCGCGCCCGAAACGGCGCGTTTTTGATTGAGGAAATCCGGCGAACTCGAGTCGCCCCGAAATACGCGGATCAGAAAAATGAAGATCAAGAATTCGCTCAAGTCGCTCAAGGCTCGCCACCGCGAGAACCGCCTTGTTCGTCGCAAGGGCCGCATCTACATCATCAACAAGCAGAACCCGCGCTTCAAGGCTCGCCAGGGCTGATTGGGCGTCGCGGTCGCTCACCCGCTACCGGGTCGTGATGATCGACAAATATCGTTTTGACGTAGCGCCATGGCGGTTTACCATAACCGCCATGCGCTTTTTCATGCTTATCATATTCGGTCTTTCCCTTTCGCTCCTCGGCGCCACGCCGGGCACTGCACATGCGCAGGCGGCGGACAAGGCCGCGCTCGACCCCGCCTCCAGCGCCTTCACCACCCAGGCCCAACGTTTGGACAAGCTCTTTGCCGAGTTGAAGCGCGAGGGCAATCCTGACGCCGCCAAGGGCATCGCGGACCAGATTCGCCGCGAATGGCAGGACTCCGGCAGCGCCAGCATCGATCTTCTCATTCAGTGGGCCGACAAGGCGATATCCGAGGAAAAGAACGCCGCCGCGCTCGATTTCCTCGATGAAGCGATTCGCCTGAAGCCCGACTATGTCGAAGGCTGGAACCGACGCGCGACCCTGCACTTCAAGATGAACAACTACCGCAAGTCGATGTCCGACATAAACCAGGTGCTGAGGATCGAGCCCCGGCACTTCGGCGCGCTCGCCGGCATGGCGGCCATCATGAGCCAGACCGGCCGCGACGAGATGGCGCTGAAGGCCTGGGAGAAATTCCTCGACATCTACCCCACCGAGCGGCAGGCCCAGAAGGAACTCGGCGACCTCGCCGAGAAGCTGACCGGCCAGCGCACCTGATTCCTCCCACGGTCCGGCTGGCGTGCCACCGGATCGGCCTCCCGGACCCCTGCCTTGCCCTCCCCGCGCCGCGCCATGCTGACAGCCCTCCTCATCGCTCCCTTCGCCCTCGCGCTCGCCGGCTACGCTTTCACGACGTGGAAGGCGCGCGCCATCGAGCACGAGTTCCCCAATATCGGCGAGCTTATCGAGGTCGGCGGCTTGCGCATGAACAGCGTCTACGTCCCTGCCGGTGAAAAGGCCGACCTGCCGCCCATCGTCTTCATCCATGGCGCCAGCGGCAACCTGCGCGACCAGATGCACGCTTTCCGCGGCAAGCTGGAGGGCCGTGCCGACCTTCTCTTCCTCGACCGCCCCGGCCACGGCTATTCCGAGCGTGGCGGGCCGGAGAACGCCTGGCCGGACGGGCAGGCGCATGCCATCGCCCGGCTGATGGAAAAGCGCGGCATCGACCGGGCCATCATTGTCGGCCATTCCTTCGGCGGCGCCATCGCCGCCAGCTTCGCACTGGAACATCCGGAGAAGACCGCCGGCCTGCTCTTCCTCGCGCCTGCCACCCATCCCTGGCCCGGTGGCGTCGACTGGTACTACGACCTTGCCAGGATGCCCGGCGTCGGCTGGCTCTTCGCCCATGTCGCGGTCATGCCCGCCGGCCTGCCGCGCATCGAAACCGGCACCCGCGCCATCTTCGCCCCCAACCCGCGCCCGGACGATTACATCGCGGTGACGGCCCCGGCGCTCGTGCTGCGCCCGGCGACCTTCCGCAACAACGCCACCGACGTCGCCAATCTGCTGGACTATGTCCAGCGCGTGCAGCCACGCTATGGCGAAATCCATACGCCGACGGTCATCGTCACCGGCGATACGGATGGCGTCGTCTATGAGGAAATCCATTCGCGCGGGCTGGCGCGGGATATCGCCGGGTCGGAACTCGTCTGGATCCACAATCTCGGTCACAAGCCGGACTATGTGGTGACGGACCTTGCCATCGAGGCGCTGGAAAAGATCGCCGGCGAAAAACGCGACATCCAGGAATCAGCAAGGCGGGCCGAAGCCCGCCTTGCGAAGGATCATAGCGAATAGGCTGTCAGACGCCGCTGACGCCGTCGGCGCCGATATAGGCGATGCGCAGCATGTTCGTCGCACCGGGCGTGCGCAACGGCACGCCGGCCGAGATGATGATACGGTCGCCCGGCTTGCCGAACTCTTCGGCAACGACGATGCGGCAGGCGCGGTTGACCATATCGTCGAGGTCCTCCGCATCGCCCGTGACGACGCAGTGCAGGCCCCAGACGACCGAGAGGCGGCGTGCCGTCTCGATGACCGGCGAGAGCGCCAGGACCGGCGTCTCCGGCCGCTCGCGCGCGGCGCGCAGGCCCGTCGTGCCCGACGATGTGTAACAGACGATGGCCGCGAGCTTCAGCGTCTCGGCGATCTGGTGGGCGGCGAGCGAGATGGCGTCGGCGCCGGTGGCTTCCGGCGGCGTGCGCTGGGCGTAGATGATGCCCGGATAATGCGGGTCGCGCTCGACCTTGCTGGCGATGGACGCCATGGTGGAGACGGCCTCGATCGGATAGGCGCCCGAGGCGGATTCGGCCGAGAGCATGACGGCGTCGGCGCCCTCGAAGACCGCGGTCGCGACGTCGGAGACTTCGGCGCGGGTCGGAACCGGTGCGGAAATCATCGATTCCAGCATCTGCGTGGCGACGACGACCGGCTTGCCGGCGCGGCGGCAGGCGCGGATGAGCTGCTTCTGCAGGCCGGGAACCGCTTCCAGCGGCATTTCAACGCCAAGGTCGCCACGGGCGACCATGAGGGCGTCGGAAAGATCGATGATCTCGTCGATGCGCTCGATGGCCTGCGGCTTTTCGATCTTCGACATCAGGCCCACGCGGCCGCGCGAGATCTTGCGCACTTCGGCAAGGTCTTCCGGACGCTGGATGAAGGAAAGCGCCACCCAGTCGACGCTGCCGGTCGCCAGAACGGCGTCGAGGTCGACGCGGTCCTTCTCCGTCAGCGCACCCACGGGCAGCAGCGTGTCGGGCAGGCTGACGCCCTTGCGGTCGGAAATCTTGGTGCCGGAGACGACGGTACAGACGATGGACTTGCCATCGGCGCTGTCGGCGCGCAGGTGCAGCTTGCCGTCGTCGATCAGCAGACGGTCGCCGGCCTTCACGGCCTGGAGGATTTCCGGATGCGGCAGGAAGACGCGGGTGTTGTCGCCGGGCACGTCCTTGTTGTCGAGCGTGAAGGTCTGGCCGGGCTTCAGCTCTTCCGCGCCATTGGCGAACTTGCCGACGCGCAGCTTCGGACCCTGAAGGTCGGCGAGGATGCCGATCGGACGGCCACAGCGGGCTTCCACGGCGCGGATGCGGCTGATCAGCGTGCGCATCACATCGTGGCTGGCGTGGCTCATATTGATGCGGAACAGGTCTGCTCCCGCCTCATGCAGCTTCTGGATCATCTGCTCATCGGACGATGCGGGTCCGAGCGTGGCGAGGATTTTGACTTTTCTGTTCCGTCTCATCAGTTCTGGCTCTCCTGCGTCCCTGGCGTATCGGAAAGCTGCACCATCCAGCTTCCCTGTCGACCCGTGTCATATTCCTTGAAGCCCATGCGCTGGAAACCGCGGGCAAAGCAGTCCTCGACGCCGGTGACCTTGAACTCGTTCTCGGCCACGCACATGTTGACGTCGCCGGTCCAGCGGCCGCCGCGGGCGGCATCCTCGGCATAAAGATAGTAGTAGCGCGACTGCAGCTCGCCCTCGATCAGGGTGGCGCAGGTCGTGGCAGGCACCTGCCACCAGCCCTCGGTGACCCAGCCTTCCTTGGCGCGATAGCCGATGGCGACGCCGACAAGGTTCTGGGTACCGTTGCAGACGCGGAAGTCGGCCTTCGCCTCATCCGGAACGGACAGGGCGAGGAAACCCGCAACGAGGAAAAGGCCGGCCTGGAGAAGGCCGCTGGCTTTCGGGAGAAACGGGTTTGGGCTCTTGGCTCTCACGGCTTCCAATGGAACTCCGTTGATTTGAATATGCGCTTTCTTGCGACGGCGGGGCATGAATGTCAACGCAACACTAATCGATTACATTTTCACGAAAGGAGAAGGAATCTTTCCCGTACGGCAGGCTCCGCAGCTTGCGGGGTGGGTCGGCCCGTGCGATCAGTCGCACGGCGCGGCGAACTTCGGCAAAAGGCATGCAGGATTACTCCCCTTTCGAGATCATCGACGGCGACCTGAACCTCGGGCTCGTCATCCTGGCGGACCATGCCACCAATCTCCTGCCCGAACGTTACGGCCGCCTCGGCCTGCCGGAAAGCGCCTTCGAGCGTCACATCGCCTACGATATCGGCGTTGAAGGCGTGGTGCGCGGTCTTGCCGCCCGACTGAACGCACCGGTCGTCATGAGCCGCTTTTCCCGCCTGCTGATCGACCCCAACCGCGGCGAAGACGACCCGACGCTCGTCATGCGCATTTCCGACGGCGCGATCATTCCACGCAACCACCCGATTTCGCCCGAAGAATGGCAGTACCGGCTGGAGACCTTCCATCGCCCCTATCACGATGCCGTGTCCCGCACGATCGAAGCGGTCGCCGAAAGCACCGGCAAGGCGCCGCTGGTGCTTTCCATGCATTCCTTCACGCCGGCCTGGAAGGGCGTCGCCCGGCCCTGGCAAGTAACGGTGCTCTGGGACAGCGATGCCCGCGCCGTGCGCCCGCTGCTTGCGGCGCTGGAGGCGCCCGGCGATATCGTCGTCGGCGACAACGAACCCTATGACGGCGCCCTGCGCGGCGACACCCTGTTCCGCCACTGCATGAAGCCCGGCATCCCCCATGCCCTCATCGAAATCCGCCAGGACGAGATCGGCAGCGTGGAAGGCATCGCCCGCTGGGCCGACCGTCTCGCGCCGATCTTCGCCCGGTTGAATGCGGACGCCGCCCTGCACACATACGATATACACCCTTCCCGCACCGGGCCCTATTGAGACCGAAACGATGACCGACCTCAGCAAAGACCAGCAGACCGAATTCGAGGCCGCCGCCTTCCGGCGCCTTGTCCAGCACCTGCGCGAGCGCACGGACGTGCAGAACATCGACCTGATGAACCTTGCCGGCTTCTGCCGCAATTGCCTGTCGAACTGGTATCGCGAGGCGGCGAACGAGGCGGGCGTACCGCTCGACAAGGAAGCGTCACGCGAGATCGTCTACGGCATGCCTTATGATGCATGGCGCGAGCGCCACCAGCACGAGGCGAGCGACGCGCAGAAGGCGGCCTTCGAGATCAACCGTCCGAAGGAATGACCCGCTGCCCATGGCGAAATTCCGCTACTGCCGCGCGATAGGCCTTGATCTTGCCGGAAGTTCGCGGCAAGTCACGGCACCTTTGAATTTCTAGCCCATCCAAGGAGAAGACCATGTCGGATGCCCACGGCGTCGCACGCGACCAGCTTCGCGCGTTCATCGAACGCATCGAGCGGCTCGAGGAAGAAAAGAAGACCATCGCCGACGATATCAAGGACGTCTACGGCGAAGCCAAGGGCGTCGGCTTCGACACCAAGATCCTGCGCAAGGTCATCCAGATCCGCAAGCAGGACAAGGACGAGCGCATGGAGCAGGAAGCCATCCTCGACACCTACCTGCAGGCCCTCGGCATGGTCGACCTGCCGCCGGACACCGAATAAGGTTTCAAGGGATCAAACAAAAACCCGCCGGAGCGATCCGGCGGGTTTTTTATTGAGAGAAACAGCGGAGCCTAGTTTTCCGCGCTTTCGAACTTGCGCACTTCCATGAAGTTGACCGCATTGCCGCTGAACCGGCCCGCATCGATCGACTTGCTCTCCGGCTGGAAGCCGGCCATGTAGACGGTCGTCGGCGCGGCGCGCAGCGTGCGGCTGACGAAGCGCGGCGCCTTGACCGGCTTGGCGTTCGTCGAGACGCGGTCCTGCGCCAGCGCCCACTGCGAGAGAATCTTCTGCGTCAGCTTCGGCTCGGTGCGGATCGCACCACGGCTTGCCGCATCGGCATCCTTCTTCTTCGGACGGCCACCCTTGGTCGGCGTCTCCTCGACCGCCTTGGCCTCGAAGGCGTCGCCGCCGGAAAGCGAACGGCTGGCGCCGTCGGTCGGCATCAGCGCGGCCATCTCGACCGGGTTGGCACCGTCATCCGTCACCGGATCGGCAAGCGCCGCAAGGCCGGAACGATCCGCGGAACTCGGAAGCGCCACGTCGGCTTCGGCCGCGGCCATCAGCGCCGTCTGCGACTGGTCGAGCTCGACCAGCGGACGCAGGCCCGGCACCGGCACCGCGGCAAGTTCTTCACCATCCTCGGCGACGGCTTCCGCCGTCATGACCGCGCCCGGCTGCGCGTCGCCGGCCTTGGTGCGGTCGCCGAGCATCACGGGAACCGGAATCTTGTAGGCGTCCAGATCCGCGAATTCAGGCTTCTGTTCTTCGGTCGTCGCCGCTTCGAGCGCCGCCACGGCACCGCTCGTGGTCGGTGCGACGAGGGCAAGTTCGCTGGTCGTCTCCGCGGCCTTGAAGGCCGGGCGGCTGCCCGGAACCGGTGCAGTGAAGGCAAGCTCCGTTTCGGCCTCGGTGGCCACGGGCTTCGTCTCCTCGGCGACCTTCGCCTTGGCGCCGGCCGAACCGCCTTCGTCGAAATCGTCCGCGATGGTCGCGTTGCTTGCGATCATTTCGGGTTCTTCATCCTCGTCGCCGCCACCGCCGAACAGCGCGGCCAGGAACCCGCCCTTGCGCTTGGACGCGGACGGCGTCGAGCCGCCGCCGGCCACTTCGATGCCGGTCGCGCCGACGCGGCGCTTGTAGTCTGCGACCGCCTGCTGATAGCCCGGCAGCGGCTTGCCGTCGGTCGGCACGTGCATGGTCTTGCCGTCGGGGAAGAGGCTCGCCAGTTCCTGCCGGCTCATGCGCGGCCAGGCGCGCACGCTGCCGACGTCGAGATGCACGAAAGGCGAGCCGGACGTCGGGTAGTAGCCGACGCCGCCCACCTGGAATTTCATGGCCGTGGCGCGCAACGTCGCGAGCTTCACGCCCGGAATGTAGAAGTCCATCGCCTTGCCGAGCATATGCTGGCTCTTCTTGGCGACGCCCTTGGAGCGCGAGCGCAGCATGCCGTTCGTCGCCGGCGAGCGATAGGCCGACACGACGTTGATGTAGCCCCTGCCGCCGACCTTCTGGTAGACTTCCCATACGAGGTCGAAGAGGCGGGGATCCATCTTCGTCGGTTCGTTGCGGCGCCAGTCGCGCAGGAACTCGTTGAGCTGCTTCAGGCCACGCTGATCGTAGCGGCCGTTGCGCTTGAAGGTGATCTCGGTCTTTTCCTTGGTATGGATGAAATAGAGCTTGAGCGTGCGGTTACCGCTCTCGGCCTGAACCGTCGCAGGGATCGCCGTCGGCAGGATGAGGGCAGCGGAAAGCATGGCCGTGGTCAGCGCCTTCGGCAGCTTACGCAGCACGGTCTTGCAGAGGCCGCTCAGGGTCGCCCCCGGGCGCTTCATCGATGCGAACAAATTTGCCAACTCTTTCCCCGTCCGAAGGACAACGAACGTCCGTTATCCCAGATGACTGCCAATTGCGGTGAGAGCATGGCAAATTCGCCACACTCAATCTCGCACCCCCGTTATAGTGAACAATCCACTAACAGGGAATAAACGGCAATCGAGAAATCCCAAGTAGCCGGGATTCCACGGGTTTTTACGCAGCTTCTTTCAACGGATTGTCGGGATCGATGCCGTAGTCCTTGAGTTTGCGATACAGAGTCGAGCGGCCGATGCCCAATTTGCGGGCAACCTGGCTCATCTGGCCATGATAGAATTTCAGGGCAAAGCGGATGAGTTCCTCTTCCACATCGGCCAGTTTGCGCACATGGCCGCCCTTGTCGACGCTGGAAATGGCGTTGTCCGGGCCGGATGCGGCCTCCACCGATTCGCTCGGGCGGAAGTCCGGATAGACGCTCGGCAGGCGAGCCTCGGCGGCCGGCTCCGGCGTGCGGATGCTTGCCGCCTCCCAGGTGATGCCGCCGTCCTCGGCAAGGCCGTAGCCCGGAACCTGCGCGGCGATCTGCGGGAAATCGGCGGCGGTGAGTTCTGCGCCTTCCGAAAGCACGACCGCTCGGAAGATGGCGTTTTCGAGCTGGCGAATATTGCCCGGCCAGTCATAGGCCGTCAGCAGCGCCAAAGCGCCGGCGGAAACGCCGAGCGGACGGGCGAGCTTCTGCTCGCCGGCAAAGCGCTGCACGAAGGCGCGCACGAGAACCGGGATGTCCTCCTTGCGCTTACGCAGCGCCGGAATGGCGATCGGGAAGACGTTGAGGCGATAATAGAGGTCTTCACGGAAGCGGCCTTCACGCACTTCGGTGATGAGGTCGCGGTTGGTGGCCGAGATGAGGCGGACATTGACCTTCTGCGGGAAGCGCGCGCCGATCGTCTCGATCTCGCCCTGCTGCACGGCGCGCAGCAGCTTGGCCTGCAGGGCATGAGGCAGGTCGCCGATCTCATCCAGCATCAAGGTGCCGCCGTGGGCCGTCTCGATCTTGCCGGGCGTGGTCTTGTTGGCCCCGGTGAAGGCGCCCTTCTCGTAGCCGAAGAGGATGCTTTCGACGAGATTGTGCGGGATCGCCCCGCAGTTGACGGTGACGAAAGGCTTGTGTGCCCGGTCGCTCGCCGCCTGGATGGCGCGGGCGACCATTTCCTTGCCGACGCCCGATTCGCCTTCCAGCACGACCGGAATGTTCGACTGGGCGGCGCGGCGGCCGAGCTCTGTGACGCGCAGCATTTCCGCACTTGCCGAAACGATGTCGTCGAAATGCAGGGCCTCGGCCCGATGGCGGCGTCCGCCGCGACCACGGCCTTCGCGCTGGTCCATCTTCAGCGCGTTGCCGACGGCGACATTGAGACGTTCCGGAGAAACCGGCTTCACCACGAAATCGAAGGCACCGGCGCGCATGGCCATGACGACGGTCTCGATGCCGCCCTGCCCCGTCTGCACGATGACCGGAATGGTGTTCTCACGCTCGGCGAGCGCTTCGAGGAAGGCCGTGCCGTTCATTTCCGGCATCATCAGGTCCAGCAGGATCACGTTGATCAGGCCGCCCTTGCGGTCGAGCATGTCTAGGCCCGCGCGGCCGTTTTCCGCCATATGGGCGACATGGCCGGAGCGCTCGATCATGTTCTTCAAGAGCCTGCGCTGGACAGGATCGTCATCGATGACAAGAATATGGGCCGTCACTGGAACCTCCTTGCCTCAAGGCATGCCTCATGCACGCCCAAGGGAACTGGACACCAGCGGACCATGGCAGAAAGGGTTGAACATGCCGTTTTGAGAAAGGCTTGCATTTTAACCAACGCCGACGCAAGCAAGAGCCGACCTGCCAGTGAGGAAGGCCCACGAGGAAGAGAGACACCAGATGATCCGACATTTTCCCGCCCCCCGCATCGCTTTCGCGCCGGCGGATGCCGCAGCCAGCGCCGAGCTTGGCGATCTCCCCGGCTGGAACCTCGCCGATCTCTATCCCTCGCAGGCCTCTCCTGAATTCCAGGCCGACATGAAGAAAGCCGAAGTCGATACGCTCGCCTTCGAGGCGAAATGGAAGGGCAAGCTGGACGCCGCGACCGAAAAGACGGGCGACGACGGCATCGGCGCGGCCGTGCGCGAATTCGAAGCGCTGGAAGACGTGATGGGCCGCATCATCTCCTTCGCGGGCCTTACCTATTTCACCAACACGACCGAGCCGGCGAACGGCAAATTCTACGGCGACGTCCAGGCCAGGCTGACCGACCTCGGCGCGCATCTCCTGTTTTTCTCCCTTGAACTCAACAGGATAGCGGACGCGCGCATCGACGCGGCGCTCCAGAACGATGCGCTTGCCGCGCACTACCGCCCGTGGATCGAGGACCTGCGCAAGGACAAGCCCTATCAGCTCGACGATAAGACGGAACAGCTCTTCCTCGAAAAGTCGATGACGGGCGCCGCCGCCTGGAACCGGCTGTTCGACGAGACCATGGCCTCGCTCCGCTACACGATCGACAGCGAGGAACTGCCGCTGGAAATCGCCCTCAATCAGCTTCAGTCGCCCGATCGCGAGGCGCGCCGCAAGGCGGCCGAGGCACTGGCGAAGACCTTCAAGGACAACATCCGCACCTTCACGCTGATCACCAACACGCTCGCCAAGGACAAGGAAATCTCCGACCGCTGGCGCGGCTTTGCGGACATCGCCGATAGCCGGCACCTCGCCAACCGGGTCGAGCCGGAGGTGGTCGCCGCCCTCGCGCAAGCCGTCCGGGACGCCTATCCGCGCCTCTCCCATCGCTATTACGCGATGAAGGCAAAGTGGCTCGGAATGGAGCAGATGGAATATTGGGACCGCAATGCGCCGCTGCCCGAGACGCCCGATGCGACCATCCCGTGGACCGAGGCACGCGACACGGTGCTTGCCGCCTACCGCGCCTTCGCCCCGGAAATGGCCGCCATCGCGCAGGACTTCTTCGACAAGGGCTGGATCGACGCCCCCGTGCGCCCCGGCAAGGCGCCCGGCGCCTTCGCCCATCCGACCGTGCCGTCCGCCCACCCCTATGTGCTCGTCAACTACATGGGCAAGCCGCGTGACGTGATGACGCTCGCCCACGAACTTGGCCATGGCGTGCATCAGGTGCTGGCCGGAGGCCAGGGTGCGCTGATGGCCTCGACGCCGCTGACGCTGGCCGAGACCGCCTCCGTCTTCGGCGAAATGCTGACCTTCCGCAGCCTGCTCGACAAGACGAAGGACAAGCGTGAGCGCAAGGCCATGCTCGCCCAGAAGGTGGAGGACATGATCAACACGGTCGTGCGCCAGATCGCCTTCTACGAATTCGAGCGCAAGCTGCACACCGCCCGCAAGGACGGGGAGCTGACGTCCGACCAGATCGGCGAGCTCTGGCTCTCCGTACAGGGCGAAAGCCTCGGCCCGGCGATCCGCATTTCCGAGGGCTACGAGACCTACTGGGCCTATATCCCCCACTTCATCCACTCGCCCTTCTACGTCTATGCCTACGCCTTCGGCGATTGCCTGGTGAACTCGCTCTACGCCGTCTACCAGCAGGCCGAGACAGGCTTCCAGGCGAAGTATTTCGACCTGCTCAAGGCGGGCGGCACCAAGCATCACACCGAACTCCTGAAGCCCTTCGGCCTCGATGCCAGCGACCCGTCGTTCTGGAGCAAGGGACTGTCGATGATCGAAGGGCTGATCGACGAACTGGAAGCGCTTGATAGGGCCTGACCGAGAAAGAAGAGGCCGGACGCCCGCATGACCGATCGCGAACGCTTTGTGCTCCTCAGGGACGACCGCGAGGATCGGACGGTGGTTTTCGCCGATCCGCTCGCGATCGTCACCGTGCGCGATCGCGCCGGCTTCGAGCCCGCTTTTGCGGCCTTGCAGGCGGCGCATGCAAAGGGGCACTGGATCGCCGGCTTCATGAGCTATGAGGCCGGCCATCTCTTCGAGGAAAAGCTCGCCCCGCTCGCGGTGGAGAACCGCCCCACCCCGTTGATGAGCTTCGGTATCTTCGCGGCGCCGACGGACGGCCATCCACTCGGAAAACCTCGCCAGCGCGTCGAGAACGAGCCCTTCCTGACGGAGCCGAAGGCGCATTGGGATTTTGCCACCTACGGCAGCCGCTTCGACCGTCTGCACCAGCATCTGCGGCAGGGCGATTGTTACCAGGCGAACCTCACCATGCCGATCCGCGCGCGCTGGACCGGCGATCCGCTCGCCGCCTTCTGGTCGCTGATCGAGCGCCAGCCCGTTCGCTACGGCGCGTTCGTTTCACTCGACGGGCCACAGCTTCTCTCCCGCTCGCCGGAACTCTTCTTCAACGTCGACAGGGACGGCTGGATCGAGACGCATCCGATGAAGGGCACCGCGCCGCGGGGCGCGAGCGCAGCCGAGGACGCGCGGATCATCGCCGCCATGCAGGCCGATCCGAAGTCGCAGGCGGAAAACCGCATGATCGTCGATCTCCTGCGCAACGATATCTCGCGCATCACCGAGGTCGGCACGCTGCACGTGCCGAAGCTCTTCGCCGTCGAGACCTATCCGACCGTGCACCAGATGGTGAGCCACGTGCGGGCGAAACTCACGCCCGGCATCTCCATCCGCGACCTCTTCGCCGCCCTCTTTCCCTGCGGCTCGATCACCGGCGCGCCGAAGATGCGCGCCATGGAAATCCTGCACGACCTCGAAAACGGCCCGCGCGACGCCTATTGCGGCGCCATCGGCGTCATCGCGCCCGACGGCACGATGCGCTTCAACGTCGCCATCCGCACCATCTCGCTCTTTGCGGACGGCAATGCCGTGTTCAATGTCGGCGGCGGCATCGTCTTCGATTCCACCGCCGAGGCGGAGTATGACGAGTGCCTGCTGAAGGCGCGCTTCGCCGTGGGGGATCAATGGATCTCTCGCTGATCGAGACCCTGCGCTGGGAGTCGGGGATCGGCTTCGTGCGGCTGGAGCGGCATCTGGCCCGGCTGGCGCGGTCGGCGGCGGCGCTCGGTCTGGCGGACGCGGAAGGCGCGCAAGATGCCCTCTTCGCAGCGCTGCCTTCTTCTGCCGCGACGGGAACAGAGAGCGCTGAGCCACTGGCACAGCCTCTCCGCATCCGCCTCGAACTCTTCGCCGAGGGCCGCATCAAGGTGCAGACGGCGCCCTTCACGCCCCTTGCCGCGAATGCGGCATGGCGGCTGAAGTTCGCCGCCATCCGTCTCAGCTCCACCGACACCCTGCTGCGCCATAAGACCTCCAGCCGCGCCGCCTACACCGCCGCCCGCGCTGAAATCCCGGCGACGGAGGCCGACGAAATCCTCCTCCTCAACGAACGTGGCGAGGTCTGCGAGGGCACCATCACCTCGCTCTTCCTCGACGACGGCTCCGGCCTTCTGAAAACCCCGCCGCTCTCCTCCGGCCTGCTGGCCGGCGTGCTGCGCGAGGAACTGCTGGAAACGGGCAAGGCCAGCGAACAGGTGCTCGGCCCGGAAGACCTCGCGCATGGCACGATCCTGATGGGCAATTCCCTGCGCGGCCTGATCCGGAGCACGCTTGCATGAAACAGCCGGTCCACACCCCCTATGACGGCTCCGCCCGCCTCTTCACCATCGGCCTCGGACCGCTCGATCCCGTTCGCTGGATCGAGCCGGACGGCGAGATCGAGCGCTACCTTCGCGAAAAGGATCGGCTGATCGCCGATCACCGCGACGCGGTCTTCGTGGAGGAGAGCGGAACGCGCGAGGCGCAGCGGGAAGTGCTGGACCTTCTCGCGGCCCACCTCCTCGAACACCACGCAGATCGCTACAGCCGCACCGGCTCGGCCATTGCGTTCGGCAACCGGACCGTCGCCCTCGAGGCCGACGACGCCCCGTTCGTCACCGCCGGCGCACTGGTGCAGGAAGACCTCGTGCTGATGCGCCGCGACGACAGCGGCTGGCGACTGGTCGCCGGCTATGTCGCCTTCCCGTCTTCCTGGACGCTGACGGAGAAATTCGGCCGCCGCATGGAAGACATCCATGCCCCCGTGCCCGATTTCGGCGAGGGCACGCGCAACGCCCTCCTCATCAACCGCATGTTCGACAACCTGAAGGTCGAACAACCCGTCTTCCGCTTCAACTGGTCGATCAACCCGGACGCCGATCTTCACTACCCGGCCTCCAAGGCGCATGGCGCGCTGCCGGAAGGCCATGCGCTCTCGCTCGACACCACCTTCGCCCGCGTCGAGCGCCAGACGCTGCGCAAGCTGCCGGTCTCCGGCGACATCCTCTTCACCATCCGCATCTACACCGATCCGCTCGCCGCCGTGCGCACCCTGCCCGATGCCGCAAAGGTCGCGGCCGTCTTCGCCGAGCAGTTGGAAGCCCTGACGCTGCCGCAGGCCGCCTATAAGGGGCTGGCCGAGAAAAGGGCCGCGCTGGTCGCGGAATTGCGGGCGGTTGCGGCCGGTTAAGAATATCGCCGCAGAAATCTGTGACCTCCCTTTATTGTGACAGAAATCTGTGCTCTAGCGCTGCCATACTATGCTAAAGGGCCTCGCAGTCCCTGATTTTCAGCACAAAGCGGCCGCCCGCAGGAGAACCAAATGGCAGACAGCACCTATCCGGTTTATGGCGAAATCACCGGTCCGATCGTGATGATCGGCTTCGGCTCCATCGGTCGCGGCACGCTGCCGCTGATCGAGCGCCACTTCAAGTACGACCGGAACCGGCTGATCGTCATCGAGCCGCGTGAAGACGCCGCCGACGCCGAGATCTTTGCCCGCCACGGCGTGCGCCACGTCAAGGCCCATGTCACCAAGGAAAACTACAAGGACCTGCTGAAGCCGCTCCTGACCGAAGGCGAAGGCCAGGCGTTCTGCGTCAACCTTTCCGTCGATACCGGCTCGGTCGATCTCATCAAGTTCTGCCGCAAGCTGGACGTGCTCTATATCGACACGGTCGTCGAGCCCTGGCTCGGCTTCTATTTCGACAAGGACATGAAGAACGCCGACCGCACGAACTATGCCCTGCGCGAAACCCTGCGCAAGGAAAAGGAAAAGCACCCGGGCGGCACGACGGCGGTTTCCACCTGCGGCGCCAATCCCGGCATGGTCTCCTGGTTCGTCAAGCAGGCGCTGCTGAACCTTGCCAAGGACCTCGACGTCAAGTTCGACGAGCCCGCGCAGGAAGACCGCGAAGGCTGGGCCAAGCTGATGAAGAAGGTCGGCGTCAAGGGCGTGCACATCGCCGAGCGCGACACCCAGCGCACCAAGAACCCGAAGCCCTTCAACACCTTCTGGAACACCTGGTCGGTCGAAGGCTTCATCTCGGAAGGCCTGCAGCCGGCCGAACTCGGCTGGGGCACCCACGAAAACTGGATGCCGAAGAACGCCAAGAAGCACAAGAAGGGCTGCCAGGCCGCGATCTACCTCGAGCAGCCCGGCGCCAACACGCGCGTTCGCTCCTGGTGCCCGACGCCCGGCCCGCAATACGGCTTCCTCGTCACCCACAACGAATCCATCTCGATCGCCGACTACTTCACGGTCCGCGACAAGGATGGCGACGTCACCTATCGCCCGACCTGCCACTACGCCTACCACCCCTGCAACGACGCCGTGCTGTCGCTGCATGAAATGTTCGGCAATGGCGGCAACCAGCAGCCGGTCCTGCACGTCCTCGACGAGAACGAGCTGGTCGACGGCGTCGATGAACTCGGCGTGCTGCTCTACGGCCACGACAAGAACGCCTACTGGTACGGTTCGCGCCTGTCTCTGGAAGAGACCCGCCGCATCGCTCCCTACCAGAACGCGACCGGCCTGCAGGTGACCTCCGCCGTGCTCGCCGGCATGGTCTGGGCGCTCGAAAACCCGAAGGCCGGCATCGTGGAAGCCGACGAGGTCGATTACAAGCGCTGCCTCGAAGTGCAGACGCCCTATCTCGGCCCGGTCGAAGGCCACTACACCGACTGGACCCCGCTCGACGGCCGCCCGGGCCTCTTCCCGGAGGACCTCGACACGAAGGATCCGTGGCAGTTCAGGAACATCCTGGTCCGCTGAACGACCGGAAACATCCAAACGACAGACGCCCGCGGCCATCCCGCGGGCGTCTTCGCTTTCAATGGGATAATGCTCGTTCGCCGGGCGGCGCGTCTTGCTTTCGACGGTTCTTCGCGGCATGGTTCGGCGAACCGGACGGGTGGTTCGTGCCGCCGAGACCTTGGAGAACCAGATGAAGCCGATCACAGTCCTGAGCCTGCTCGCCGCCGCCGTCGCGCTCGCCGCCTGCCAGACGGAACGCGCGCCGCGCGAAATGCCGGTGGCGCAGAAGCCCGTGCCGACCGGCGTGGAAGGCGCCTGGGTAGACCCGAACGGCATCGTCTCGACCTTCGCGGCCGGTACCTTCACGACGCGCACGACGGATACCAACCAGCTTCTGGCATCCGGCACCTATGTCAATACGTCGCCGACGCTGGTCGAGATCAACATGACCTCGCTGGTGCGCAACACGCAGTCCAAGGTCAATTGCGCGCTCATCAACCAGAGCCAGCTGAACTGCACCACCGCCGAAGGCGCACAGTTCTCGCTCGCCCGCCGCGTCTGAGGCGAAGGCACATCCTGAACGAAGGGCCGAAAGGCCCTTTTTTCGTTTTAACCGTGAAACGCACAAGCGTTGGGCAAGCCCTCTTTTTTCTTGAAGTTGCCGCTGAGCGGTGAAAACATCCGCCGGCCCGCTGTCATGTTTCCGGTTTAGAAACAACGACAGCCCTCCCGCGCATCGCCGCGGGCAACCGAGGAGAACAGGACCCATGACGCTTTTCCGATCCGGCCTCCTGGCCGCTTCCATCATCGCGCTCTCCAGCGGTTCGGCGCTTGCCGACTACGAGCTGAACATCCTGCACATCAACGACCTGCATTCGCGCATCGAGGCGATCAACAAGTTCGATTCCACCTGCTCGACCGAGGAGGAAGGCAAGGGTGAGTGCTTCGGCGGCGTCGCGCGCCTGAAGGCCGCCATCGACGCCCAGCGCCAGGCGCTGACCGGCAAGAACGTGCTGCTCCTCAATGCCGGCGACAATTTCCAGGGGTCGCTCTTCTACACGACCTACAAGGGCGCGGTGGAAGCCGAATTCCTCAACCTCATGAAGTTCGACGCCATGACCGTCGGCAACCATGAATTCGACGACAGCGAGGACGGCCTTGCGACCTTCCTCGACAAGGTTCAGTTCCCGGTCGTGACCGCCAATGTCGCCGCCAGCGCAAGCTCGAAGATCGGCGACCGCATCAAGCCCTTCGTCGTGCTCGACCAGGGCGGCCAGAAGATCGGCGTCGTCGGCGCCGTGGCGAACGACACGGCGGAACTTTCCTCCCCCGGCCCGAATGTGCTGATCGGCAACGACGTCGCAGACATCACCGCCGCCATCGGCGAGCTGAAGAAGCAGGGCGTCAACAAGATCATCGCCCTGACCCATGTCGGCTATCCGCGCGACCTTGCGGCCATCGCCAAGATTCCGGATGTCGACGTGGTGGTCGGCGGCCACACCAACACGTTCCTCTCCAACACCTCGGACAAGGCGGAAGGCCCCTACCCGACGCTGGTCGACAATCCCGGCGGCTACAAGGTGCCGGTCGTGCAGGCCGCCGCCTACACGAAATATCTCGGCAACCTGAAGGTCGTCTTCGACGATGCCGGCGTGGTCAAGGAAGCCTCGGGCGAGCCGATCCTGATCGACGCATCCATCAAGCCGGACGAAGCGGTCCTTGCCCGCATCAAGGAACTGGCCGGCCCCATCGAGGAACTGAAGAACAAGATCGTCGCGGAAACCTCCGAGCCGGTCGACGGTTCGCGCGAAGTGTGCCGTGCCGCCGAATGCGCCATGGGCAACCTGGTGACGGATGCGATCCTCGATCGCACCAAGGACCAGGGCATGACGATCGCCATCACCAATGGCGGGGGCCTGCGCGCCTCCATCGACGGCGGCCCGGTCTCCATGGGCGAAGTGCTCTCCGTTCTGCCGTTCCAGAACACGGTCGCCACCTTCCAGCTCAAGGGCTCGGACCTGGTCGCCGCCCTCGAAAACGGCCTCAGCCAGATCGAGGAAGGCGCCGGCCGCTTCCCGCAGGTCTCCGGCATGAAATATTCCTTCGACAAGTCGAAGCCGGCCGGCAGCCGCGTCGTCTCGGTCGAGGTGAAGGAGGGCGACGCCTTCGTGCCGCTCGACCCCGCCAAGACCTACGGCGTCGTCTCCAACAACTACATGCGCTCGGGCGGTGACGGCTATTCGGTCTTCGCCAAGTCCGGCACGAACGCCTATGACTTCGGCCCGAACCTCGAACTTGTCGTCGCCGACTATCTCTCGGCGCATCGTCCCTACAAGCCCTATACGGACGGCCGCATCACCGAGGTCGCCTCGGCGGCAACCGGTACCGAAGCGAAGCCGGCGGCCGGCGATGCCGCAACCTCCACTGAGACGGCAGCCAAGTCGACCGAAGGGGCCGCAACGACGGGCGAGGCTGCAGCCGGTTCGGCCACGGCAACCGGTACGGACGACGGCAAGGCCGCCGCAACGGCGGGCGGAAAGCACGTCATCGCTCTCGGCGACACGCTTTGGGATCTCGCCAAGGCCGCCTATGGCGACGGCACGCTGTGGCGCAAGATCGCCGAAGCCAATGGCAATCCGCGTCCGCGCGCCCTGCATGTCGGCACGGAGCTCTCCATCCCGGCAAAATAAGGACAATTTGTCTCCACTTTTTCTGCCGGTCCGGGCTTTCCCGGACCGGCATTTCTTTTTAGAACCATTCTGAACCGACCGGCCTACGCCCGCGTAGAAGAGCAATCCAACCCGCACGCACAGGATCCACCATGGACATCGCCGCCAAGCCCGCCGACCATCCACCCGTTCAGCATGGCAAGGTCGGTGTCCTGCTCGTCAATCTCGGCACGCCTGACGGCACCGACTACACCTCGATGCGGCGTTACCTGAAGGAATTCCTGACCGACAAGCGCGTCATCGAATGGCCGCGCATCGCCTGGTATCCGATCCTCTTCGGCATCGTTCTCAACACGCGCCCCGGCAAGGTCGGCAAGGCCTATGAGACGATCTGGAACAAGGACAGGAACGAGAGCTACCTGCGCACCTATACCCGCAGCCAGGCGGAGTTGATGACGGAAGCGCTCAAGGACCATTCCAACGTCGTCGTCGACTGGGCCATGCGCTATGGCCAGCCCTCCATCGCCTCGCGCATGGAAGCCCTGCAGAAGCAAGGGTGCGAGCGCATTCTCGTCTTCCCGCTCTATCCGCAATATGCGGCCGCGACGACGGCGACCGTCAACGACAAGGCCTTCGAGACCCTGTTGAAGATGCGCTGGCAACCGGCGTTGCGCACCGTGCCGCCCTATCACGACGACCCCGCCTATATCGACGCGCTGGCCATCTCCATCGAAAAGCATCTTTCGACGCTCGACTGGGAGCCGGAGAAGGTGCTGACGTCCTTCCACGGCATTCCGAAGAGCTATTTCGAGAAGGGCGACCCCTATTACTGCCAGTGCCAGAAGACCGCGCGCCTGCTGCGCGAGCGCCTCGGCTGGTCGCAGGAAAAGCTGGTCGTCACCTTCCAGTCCCGTTTCGGGCCGGAGGAGTGGCTGCAGCCCTATACCGACAAGACCGTGGAAAAGCTGGCGCAGGAAGGCGTGAAGCGCATCGCCGTGCTCAATCCCGGCTTCGTTTCCGACTGCCTCGAAACGCTGGAAGAAATCGCCGAACAGGCGGCCGAAAGTTTCCTGCACAATGGTGGCGAGAAATTCGCCCACATTCCCTGTCTGAACGATACGCCCGAAGGCATGACCGTTCTGGAAAAGGTGGTGCGGCGCGAGCTTTCCGGCTGGGTCTGAGCGGGATAAATCTTGTTCCCGTCCAAATAGACTGGCATCGCGGCGCGTATTGCCTAAAGTAGCACCGCGTCGCCGTTTGAGGAGAAGAATATGGATTTCGCCGGACTGGACATCGTCGTCATTGCCCTCGTGGTTCTGGTGATCCTTATCCTCTTTGCCGGGATCAAGACGATCCCGCAGGGCTACCAGTACACAGTGGAGCGCTTCGGCCGCTACACGCGCACGCTCCAGCCCGGCCTCAACCTGATCATCCCCTTCATCGACCGCATCGGCTCGAAGATGAACGTGATGGAGCAAGTGCTCGATATTCCCACCCAGGAGGTCATCACGCGCGACAATGCCAGCGTCGCCTCCGACGCCGTCGCCTTCTACCAGATATTGAACCCCGCGCAGGCCGCCTATCAGGTCGCCCATCTGGAGCACGCCATCATCAACCTCACCATGACGAACATCCGTTCGGTCATGGGCTCGATGGACCTCGATGAACTGCTCTCCAACCGCGACAAGATCAACGATCAGTTGCTGCGCGTCGTCGACGAGGCCGCCAATCCCTGGGGCGTGAAGATCACCCGTGTCGAGATCAAGGACATCGCCCCGCCGAAGGACCTCGTCGATGCCATGGCGCGGCAGATGAAGGCCGAGCGCGAGAAGCGCGCCCAGGTGCTGGAAGCCGAAGGCTCCCGAAACGCCCAGATCCTGCGGGCCGAAGGCGCCAAGCAGTCCGCGATCCTCGAGGCCGAGGGCCTGCGCGAAGCCGCCTTCCGGGACGCCGAGGCGCGCGAGCGTCTGGCCGAGGCCGAAGCCAAGGCGACCAAGATGGTCTCCGAGGCTATCGCTGCCGGCAATATCCAGGCGATCAACTACTTCGTCGCCCAGAAATACACCGAGGCCATGGCCTCGATCGGCAAGGCACCCAACTCCAAGATCGTTCTCATGCCGATGGAGGCCTCCTCGCTGGTCGGCTCGCTCGGCGGCATCGGCGCCATCGCCAGGGAAGTCTTCAGCGACGGCGCGACCGTCCCGCAGCGCACGCGCCAGTCGACGCCGGCGACCACCACGACCGCGTCCACGCCCGCCTTCCGCAATCCGTTCGACACGCCGCCGCAGGGAACGTGAGCATGATCCATCGTCTCATTGCCGAACTCGGCCCCTGGGCCTGGTGGGTGCTCGGCATCGTCCTGCTGATCCTCGAAGTGCTGCTGCCCGGCGTCTTCCTCGTCTGGATCGGTATCGCGGCCATCGTCACCGGCGCGCTGTCGCTCCTCCTCTGGGAACAGGCGCTCTGGACATGGCAGACGCAGTGGCTCGTCTTTGCGGTGCTGTCACTGGTCGCTGCCCTCATCGGCCGGCGCATCGTCAGCAGCCGCGGCGGCGCCAGCGATCAGCCGCACCTCAACCAGCGTGGCCAGAGCCTCGTCGGTCGCACGGCGACGCTGGAACAACCGATCACCGAGGGCCGCGGCCGTATTCGTCTCGACGATACGATGTGGAGCGTTCAGGGGCCGGACCTGCCGGTCGGCGCACGCGTGCGCGTCACGGCCAGCAATGGCCGTGATCTCAGCGTCGAGCCGGTCTGACGCCGCGGCGTCAGGCGACGCCGATTCTCAGGAGATCGTGGAAATGCACGATGCCGACGGGGCGGAAGGTCTCGTCGGTAACGATCAGCGCGGAAATGTTGTGCTGGTTCAGCAGGCCGAGCGCGGTGGTCGCCAGCGTCGCCGGCTTCACCGTCTTGGGGCTGCGCGTCATCACGTCGTCGACGATGAGTTCGGCAAGGTTGCGCGTCAGGTTGCGCGCGATGTCGCCGTCCGTGACGATGCCGGCAAGGGTTCCATCGTCATTGATGACGCCGACGCAGCCATAGCGCTTCTGCGCCAGCATGTGCACGGCATCCGGCATTGAGGTGCCGAGCGCGACGAGCGGCATGTTCTCGCCGCTGTGCATGATGTCGCCGACATGGGAAAGGCTCGCACCGAGCTTGCCGCCCGGATGGAAGGTCTTGAAATCCGTGGCCGTGAAGCCGCGCGCCTCCAGCAGCGCGACGGCAATGGCATCGCCCAGCGCCAGTTGCATCAGCGTCGAGGTGGTCGGCGCAAGACCGTGCGGGCAGGCTTCCAGCGCCTTCGGCAACAGCAGAACCGTATCGGCGGCCCGCGCCAGGGCCGAGCGTTCGCCCGACGTCATGGCGATCAGCGGAATGGAGAAGCGGCGCGAATAGGAGACGATGCCCTGAAGCTCCGCAGTCTCGCCGCTCCAGGAGAGCGCCAGCACCACGTCCTTGCCCGTGACCATGCCCAGATCGCCGTGGCTGGCCTCGGCCGGGTGCACGAAGAGGGCGGGCGTGCCGGTGGAGGCCAGGGTGGCGGCGATCTTGCGGCCCACATGGCCGCTCTTGCCCATGCCCGTTATGACGACGCGCCCGGCAATGTCGCCGATGCGGCGCACCGCATCGCAGAACGCGTCGTGAAGATCGCCCTCCAGCGCGGCAGCGAGCGCGATCAGCCCCGCCTTTTCCGTTTCGACCGTCCGGATCGCGGAGGCAATGGCGCCGCCGCCGTCAAAATTCGCCTGTCTCTTGATCATGGCGCCTCGTTAGCGCCTTTGCCCGGCTCTGTCCATTGCGAACGTTGACGCGCATTGCGCGCCGCCAGCAACCAAGCGTTAACCATGGCGGTTTACGTTCGCTTAGGAAATTGAAGATTCGCAGGCCCATCATGACCGAGGCAAAAGGAATGGAACGCGGAGCGCCGGCGCCCCGCCCGACGCGGCGACTGGCCGGGCTTCTGCTCGCCGGCACCGTGCTTGCGGCCGTTCCCGCCATGGCCCAGCAGGCAACCTCCACCTCGGCATCGGCCTTCCAGACGCCCCTTTTGGGCGCGACGACCGGCGCTGCGGAAACTGATCCGCTCGCCGGTGCGAGCACCAGCACGGGCGCAGCGACGGACACGGACGCGACGACCACGGCCTCGACGGCGGCGCGGCCCGCCCTTTCCGACGAAGCCGCCGCCGCGCTTGCGGACGAAGGCGACGCCTATGGGCAGACGGAACGCCGCGCCGAACGGCTGAACCCGCGCGAAGGCAATATCGACGGTGCGCGCAGCAATTTCGGCGACCCCTACGAGCCGACGGGCATTCGCGTCGGGACCTTCATTCTCCGGCCGTCGATTACCCAGAACCTCGGCTATGAGAAGAACAAGACCGGCGCGACGGCAACGAGCCGCACCTATTCCCAGACCGGCTTTCGCGGCTCGCTGACCTCCGACTGGTCGCGCCACCAGTTGACCATCGATGCCGAAGGCATCTACCAGCGCAACCTCAGCGGTACCGGCGAGACCGAACCGCGCCTGCGGCTCGATGCCGATCTCCGCCTCGACCTCAGCGACGAGACGATCGCCAACATCACCGCCGGTTACGATTTCGAACGCGAGAGTTCGAGCGATCCGAATGCCGTCAACGGTGCCAGCGTCCAGTCGGGCGTCTCGACCTATACGGGCGGCGCACGCGTCACCCGCGATTTCGGCCTGATCCGCGGCACGATCGGCGCGGAGATCGAACGGCGCACCTATGGCTCGGCGACGCTTTCCAACGGCAGTAAGCTCATACTGTCCGACCGCAATTACACCGAAGGCACGCTGACCGGCCGCATCGGCTACGAACTTTCGCCCGCCCTCATTCCCTATATCGAGGCTTCCATCGGCCGGTCGATCTATGACGAGAAGGTCGATTCGCTCGGTTACGAGCGTTCAGCCTCGATGCTGGGCGGACGGGCAGGCGTGGAAGTCGATCTCGGGGAAAAACTGCGCGGCGACCTTGGCCTCGGCTATCGTCGGGCAAGCTTCGACGACAGCCGCCTTGCCGCGCTCAAGGCTTTGACCATCGACGGCTCCGTGCTCTGGTCGCCGCAGCGCGGCACCGACCTTCGCCTCGGCCTCGTGACGGACCTCAACCCCTCGACCGCCGCCGGGGCAAGCGGCTACGCGTCCTACGCCGCAACGGCGGACCTGACGCATGAACTGCGGGACAATCTGGTGGCCCGGCTGAGCGGCGCCTATACGCTGCGCGATTTCCAGACCGCAGGCACCGCGAACCAGTCGATCTATCTCGCCGGCGCGGGCCTTACCTGGAACATCAACCGCTTCCTCGCAATGACGGGCGACGTCTCCTACGAGCTGACGCGCCAGTCCGGCGCGTCCGACACCGGCGTCACGCGCGCCGGCATCGGTCTCATTCTGCGCCGCTGATTATTTCAGGCCGGCGACAAGCGCCTTCAGCGGGCCTTCCACGGCCGGACGGATATCCGCACGTTCCAGCGCAAAGGCGATGTTGGCGAGGATGAAGCCATCCTTGGCGCCGCAGTCATAGGTCTCGCCGCGGAAGTGATAGGCGGCGAACTTCTGGCTGTCGGCAAGCTTCACCATGCCGTCGGTGAGCTGGATCTCGTTGCCGGCGCCCCGCTCCTGCGTGGCGAGGATCGAGAAGATTTCCGGCTGCAGGATGTAGCGGCCGTTGATGAAGAAGTTGGAGGGCGCCGTGCCCTGTGCCGGCTTCTCGACCATCTTGGTGATCTCGAAGCCATCGCCGACCTTTTCGCCGACGCCGACGATGCCGTATTTGTGCGTCTGGTCCGGCGCGCATTCCTCGACGGCGATAACATTGGCGCCCGAATGCTCGAAGAGCTCGACCATGCCCTTCATGCAGCCCTTCTCGCCCTTCATGATCATGTCGGGCAGCAGGAGCGCGAAGGGTTCGTTGCCGACCAGCTCACGCGCGCACCAGACGGCATGGCCGAGGCCGAGCGGCTCCTGCTGGCGGGTGAAGCTCGTCGAGCCGGCGACCGGCAGGATGCTTTCGAGCAGCGTCAGTTCGGCGGTCTTGTTGCGCTGGCGCAGCGTCTGCTCCAGCTCGACCTGGATGTCGAAATAGTCCTCGATGACAGCCTTGGAACGGCCGGTGACGAAGATGAGGTGTTCGATGCCCGCTTCCAGCGCCTCGTCCACCACGTACTGGATGACGGGCTTGTCGACGACGGTCAGCATTTCCTTCGGAACGGCCTTCGTGGCCGGAAGGAAGCGTGTGCCGAGGCCGGCCACTGGAAACACTGCTTTGCGAACCTTACGTGTCTGAGACATAGTCACCTCGTTAAGCCCATCGCCCTCATGGCAGGGACATATCTGTGCCGGAATAGAATCCAATTGCTATTTTTTTGCAAAGGAAGACGGGGCAAAAGTTTGATGGTAAAGAATTTGTTGACTTCGTTTTTATAAGTTTTGCGTTCAGCCGGTGGTTCGATGCCGCCGTCCCGAAATTTTAGAAACGGACATGACAGCCGATGACCCAGAATCTGAAGACCGTTCTGCGCCGATCTGCGCTCACCCTTTTCCTCTCGGCCGGGCTTTTCGCCCAGACGACCGCTGCCCATGCGGATGCCCGATTCCAGAAATGGATCGCGGATTTCTACGCGACCGCATCGGAGGCCGGCATCAGCAAGGCCACCTACCAGAAGGCGTTTTCCGGCGTCAAGACACCCGATCCGGATGTGCTGGAGAAGGCCGCCTACCAGCCGGAATTCAAGCACAAGATCTGGGACTATCTCGATTCGCGCGTCAACCCCTATACGGTGCGCATCGGCCGTGAAATGGCGGCCAAGCACGCCCGCACGCTTGCCGCGCTGGAGCGTCATTTCGGTGTCGACCGCAACATCCTTCTCGCCATCTGGTCGATGGAATCGAACTACGGCGCGGTTCTGCAGAAGGACGACCGGCTGCACTACGTACCGCGGGCGCTTGCAACGCTCGCCTATGCCGACCAGAAGCGCGCGAAATATGCCCGCACGCAGCTGATCGCCGCCCTCAAGATCATCCAGCGCGGCGATATCGCAGCGTCCGACATGACCGGTTCCTGGGCGGGCGCGATGGGTCACACCCAGTTCATTCCGACGAGCTACATGATCTATGCCGTCGATGCCGACGGCAACGGCCACCGCGACATCTGGAATTCCGTGCCGGATGCGCTGGCGACCGCCGCGAACCTTCTGGCCAAGAACGGCTGGCAGGCCGGCAAGACCTGGGGCTACGAGGCCGTCGTTCCGCCGGGCGGCAGCAAATATTCCGGCCAGACGAAGACGCTCGCCCAATGGGCGAAGCTCGGTTTCGCCCGGCCGGGCGGCAAGGGCTTCAAGAACGGCGCGGACCGCGCCGAACTGAAGCTGCCAGCCAATGGCGGCCCCGGCTTCCTGATGACCAAGAACTTCTTCGTCATCAAGCGCTACAATGCCTCGGATTCCTATGCCATGGGCGTCGGCATGCTGGCCGACCAGCTCGCCGGCTATAGCGGCGTTAAGCAGCGCTGGCCGCGCCCGGAAGGCACGCTCGACATCACCGAGAAGTTCGAACTCCAGACGCGTCTCAAGGAACTCGGTTACTACGAGGGCGAGGTCGACGGCAATTTCGGCTCCGGCTCCAAGGCCGCGATCCAGGCGTTCCAGAACCGGATGGGCCTTGCCGCGGACGGCGAACCGAGCCAGCAGCTCCTGCGTGCGCTTCGTCGCTGACCGTATGAAAGAACAGGTGAAAGGGGCGCTCCGGCGCCCCTTTTTGCTGATGGGTGCTTTCGCTCGCCGGCAGCCTTTGCCATCATGCCGCCACCGAACGCCCGCACAGTCCGGGTGAAGACGGAGAGCCTTCGCAATGAGCATGACGATCCGGATGATACGCTTCGGCCTTGCGCTCGCCGTTTCGGCAGGCGTCTTCGCCACGGCCGCCGTGCCGGCCGGCGCGCAGGAGCGCGTCGAGCGCCGGTCGATCCTCCAGCTGCTCTTCGGCACGCCGAAGCGCCGGGAGATCGAGCCCGAACCGGAATTCAAGAAGCCGCGCCCCGTGGTTCGCAAGAAGAAGACGACGGCGGCCATCGCCAAGACGCCGGAGCCCGCCGCCGTCGAAAAGCTCCCCGATGCCAAGGTCGTGCTTGTCGTCGGCGACTTCATCGCAGGCAGCCTCGGCGAAGGCCTGATCGCGGCCTTCGAAACAACGCCGGGCATCGTCGTCGAGCGGCAGAGCAACGGTTCGTCCGGTATCGTACGCGACGACTATTACAGCTGGCCCGACTCCCTGCCCGCGTTGATCGCCGAAAAGAAACCGGCCCTCATCGTGATCAGCATGGGCGCGAACGACCGCCAGCAGATGGTCGTCGCCGGCGAGAAGGAAAAATTCCGCTCCGAAGCCTGGACGAAGGAGTATGAGGCGCGCGTGGCGCGCATCGCCGCGCAGGCCCATGAAGGCGGCCGGCCGCTGCTCTGGATGGGCATGCCCGCCTTCCAGTCCTCCGCGCTCACGGCGGACATGACGACGCTCAACACGATCTACCGCGCCGAGGTCGAAAAGGCCGGCGGCGCCTTCGTCGATATCTGGGACGGTTTCGTCGACGAGGGCGGCAAGTTCATCATATCCGGCTCCGACATCAACGGCCAGCAGGTGCGCCTGCGCGGCTCCGACGGCATCAACTTCACCAAGGCCGGCAAGCGCAAACTCGCCTTCTACGTCGAAAAGGAAATCCGCCGGCTGCTCGGCGATGCCGCCACGGACGGCCCGGGCCTGCAGGGCGACCTCAAGGACCTTCTCGTCGTGACGACGCCGACGGAAGATGCGGAAATCACCAAGACGCAGCCCATCAGCCTTGCCGATCCCGCCCTCGACGGCGGAACGGCCCTCCTCGGCGGCACCACGCTCAAGGGCAACGGCAAGAGCCTGCGGGAGAAGCTGGTGGACAAGGGCGAGACTGCCGACGCTCCGCTTGGCCGTGTCGACGACTTTCGGGCAAACAAGACCGCAACGCCGTGAGGCGCATCGCTGAAACGAAAAAGGGCGCGCCTGTTTAAGGCGCGCCCTTTGCTGTTTTCCGGCCGCCTTACCGCGGCAACGTGGTCGAGCCCATCAGCGCCTCATCGATGGCGCGCGCCGCCTGGCGTCCCTCGCGGATCGCCCAGACGACCAGCGACTGGCCACGACGAATGTCCCCTGCGGTCCAGAGCTTGTCGACGGAGGTCTTGTAGTCGCGGTCGTTGGCAACGACGTTCGAGGAGCCGCGCTTGTCGGTGTTGATCGTCAGCCGGTTGCCGAGGTCCTTCAGCACGCTGTCGGTGAAGGGACCGCGGAAGCCGATGGCGATGAAGGCGAGGTCCGCCTTGATGATGAACTCCGTGCCGGCGATCGGCTTGCGGCGGTCATCGACCTGGCAGCACTTGACGCCCGTCAGCACGCCGTCCTCGTCGCCGACGAATTCGAGCGTACCGACCTGGAACTCCCGCACGGCGCCTTCGGCCTGCGAGGACGAGGTGCGCATCTTCGTCGCCCAGAAGGGCCAGACGGCGAGCTTGTCTTCCTTTTCCGGCGGCTGCGGGCGAATGTCGAGCTGCGTGACCTTCACCGCGCCCTGACGGAAGGCGGTGCCGACGCAGTCCGATGCGGTGTCACCGCCGCCGACGACGACGATATGCTTGCCACCGGCCAGGATCGGCGCGGAGGGCCAGCCGACGCTGTCGATGTTCTCGCGGCCGACGCGGCGGTTCTGCTGCACGAGATAGGGCATGGCATCGTGCACGCCGGCGAAATCGACGCCGGGAATGCCGGCATCGCGCGGGGTTTCCGAGCCGCCGCAATAGAGCACGGCATCGTGCTCGGAGAGCATCGCATCCATCGTCTTGTCGATGCCGACATTGACCCCGTAGTGGAAGACCACGCCCTCGGCCTCCATCTGCGCCACGCGGCGGTCGATGTGCGACTTCTCCATCTTGAAGTCCGGGATGCCGTAGCGCAGCAGGCCGCCCACGCAGTCATTCTTCTCGAACACCGTCACCGCATGGCCGGCGCGCGCCAGCTGCTGGGCCGCGGCCAGGCCGGCCGGGCCGGAGCCGACCACGGCCACGCTCTTGCCGGTCCTGGCCTTGGCCGGCCGGGGCGTGACCCAGCCCTCTTCCCAGGCGCGGTCGATGATGGCGTGCTCGATGGACTTGATGCCCACCGCATCGTCATTGACGTTCAGGGTGCAGGCTGCCTCGCAGGGCGCGGGGCAGATGCGGCCGGTGAACTCGGGGAAGTTGTTGGTCGAATGCAGGTTGCGGATCGCCTCTTCCCAGTTGCCGTTATAGACGAGGTCGTTCCAGTCCGGGATCTGATTGTGCACCGGACACCCGGTCGGACCATGGCAATAGGGAATGCCGCAGTCCATGCAGCGCGCGGCCTGCTTCTGTACCTCGGCATCCGACATCGGGATGGTGAATTCGCGGAAATGGCGGATGCGGTCGGAGGCCGGCTGATACTTCGCCACCTGCCGGTCGATTTCCATGAAACCAGTTACCTTGCCCACTTCAATAATCCTTGCTCAAAGCGGGGCGCCCGTAGGCCCCCAGTACCAGTAGGCGGCTCCAGCCACCAAACCCAGCACGATGAATTCGATCCTGATCTCGCCGTTCACGAGGGTCGCGATCCCCGGGACCGCGACAGCCACACCCAGCGAAACCAGCCGGTGAAGGTAGATGAACCGCTGCCTCACTCGGCAGCGACCCCCATCCTCATGCGCTCCATCTCTTCGAGCGCGCGGCGATACTCGACCGGCATCACCTTGCGGAATTTCGGGCGATACTCGGCCCATTTGTCGAGGATCTCCTTGGCCCGCGGCGAGCCCGTATAGTGCAAGTGGTTCGAGACGAGCTGGTAGAGCCGCTCCTCGTCGTGACGCGTCATGTCGTCGGACACGTCGACCATGCCCTTGTGCATGAGGTCGCCGCCGTGGTGATGCAGCTTCTCCAGCATGTCGTCCTCTTCCGGCACCGGCTCGAGTTCGACCATCGCCATGTTGCAGCGGCGGGCGAAATCACCCTCCTCGTCCAGCACATAGGCGACGCCGCCCGACATGCCGGCCGCGAAGTTGCGCCCCGTCTGGCCGATGACGACGACGACGCCGCCCGTCATATACTCGCAGCCATGGTCGCCCACGCCCTCGACGACGGCCACAGCACCGGAATTGCGCACGGCGAAGCGTTCGCCGGCGACGCCGTTGAAGTAGCACTCGCCCGAGATCGCGCCGTAGAGAACCGTGTTGCCGACGATGATCGATTCATGCGGCACCGCCCTGTTGTCGGCCGGAGGACGCACAAGAATGCGGCCGCCCGAAAGCCCCTTGCCGACATAGTCGTTGCCGGCGCCGACGAGATCGAAGGTGATGCCGCGGGCAAGGAACGCACCGAAGGACTGGCCCGCCGTGCCGTTGAGCGTCACGGAGATCGTGTCGTCCTTCAGGCCCTTGAAGCCATAACGCTTGGCCACTTCGCCCGAGAGCATCGCCCCCGCCGAACGGTCGACGTTCTTGATGTCGACCGCGAAGGCGACAGGCGTCTTCGCGTCCAGCGCGGGCTTTGCCTGCTCGATGAGCTTGCGGTCGAGGATGTCCTGGATCGGATGGTTCTGCCGTTCGGTCCAGTAGGTCGCCTCCTTCGGCGCATCGACCTTGTGGAAGATGCGGCTGAAGTCCAGACCCTTGGCCTTCCAGTGCGTGATGCCCTTCTTGGTGTCCAGCAGGTCCGAGCGGCCGATCAGCTCGTCGAACTTGCGGATGCCCAGCTGCGCCATGATCTGGCGCGCTTCCTCGGCCACGAAGAAGAAGTAGTTCACCACATGCTCGGGCTTGCCCGAGAACTTGGCGCGCAGCACCGGGTCTTGCGTGGCCACGCCCACCGGGCAGGTGTTCAGGTGGCACTTGCGCATCATGATGCAGCCCTCGGCCACCAGGGGCGCGGTGGCGAAGCCGAACTCGTCCGCCCCCAGCAGGGCGCCGACCACCACGTCGCGGCCGGTCTTCATCTGGCCGTCGGCCTGCACGCGCACGCGGCCGCGCAGGCGGTTCAGCACCAGGGTCTGCTGGGCTTCGGCCAGGCCCAGTTCCCAGGGCGTGCCGCAATGCTTGATCGAGCTCCAGGGCGAGGCGCCGGTGCCGCCGTCATGGCCGGCGATCACGATGTGGTCGGCCTTGGCCTTGGCCACGCCGGTGGCGATGGTGCCCACGCCCACTTCCGAGACCAGCTTGACCGAGATGTCGGCCTTCTGGTTCACGTTCTTCAGGTCGTGGATCAGCTGAGCCAGGTCCTCGATGGAGTAGATGTCGTGGTGCGGCGGCGGGCTGATCAGACCCACGCCCGGCACCGAGTAGCGCAGGAAGCCGATGTAGTCGCTGACCTTGCCGCCGGGCAGCTGGCCGCCCTCACCGGGCTTGGCACCCTGGGCCATCTTGATCTGGATCTGGTCGGCGCTGACCAGGTACTCGGTCGTCACACCGAAGCGGCCCGAGGCCACCTGCTTGATCGCCGAACGCTCGGGGTTCATCGAACCGTCCGGCAGCGGCATGTAGCGGTCCGCTTCCTCGCCGCCCTCGCCGGTGTTCGACTTGCCGCCGATCCGGTTCATGGCGACGGCAAGCGTCGTATGCGCCTCGCGGCTGATCGAGCCGAAGGACATGGCCCCGGTCGAGAAACGCTTGACGATATCGACCGCCGGCTCGACGTCGTCGACGGAGATCGGCTTGCGGCCGAGCGCATCCGCGCCCTTGATCGAGAAGAGGCCACGGATCGTGTTCATGCGCAGCGACGAGGCGTTCACCAGTTCGGCGAATTCCTTGTAGCGGTCGGCTGCGTTGCCGCGAACCGCGTGCTGCAGCGAGGCGATGACGTCGGGTGTCCAGGCGTGTTCCTCGCCGCGCATGCGGTAGGCATATTCGCCGCCGATATCCAGCGTGTTGGCCAGCAGCGGATCACGGCCGAAGGCAGCCTTGTGGCGGTTGAAGGTTTCCTGCGCGATCTCGTCGAGACCGATGCCCTCGATGGTCGTCGCCGTGCCGAAGAAGTACTTGTCCGTCAACGCGGAGGAGAGGCCGATGGCGTCGAATATCTGCGCGCCGCAATAGGACTGGTAGGTCGAGATGCCCATCTTGGACATGACCTTCAGGATGCCCTTTCCGATAGCCTTGATGTAGCGGTAGACGATTTCCTCCGCGTCCACTTCCTTCGGGAACTCGCCGCGCTTGTGCATGTCGGTGAGCGTGTCGAAGGCGAGATACGGGTTGATCGCTTCCGCGCCATAGCCGGCCAGAAGGCAGAAGTGGTGCACTTCGCGCGGCTCGCCGGATTCCACGACGAGGCCGACCGAGGTGCGAAGCCCCTTGCGGATCAGGTGGTGGTGCACGGCGGCGGTTGCCAGGAGCGCCGGGATCGCGACGCGATCCGGACCGATCTGGCGGTCGGAAAGCACGATGATGTTGTAGCCGGAGGTGACGGCCTGCTCGGCCCGCTCGCAGAGCCGGTCGAGAATTTCCGGCAGGCCTTCGGCCCCGCGCGAGACGTCATAGGTGAAGTCCAGCGTCTTGGTGTCGAAGCGGTCCTCGACATGGCCGATGGAGCGGATCTTCTCCAGGTCGCCATTGGTGAGGATCGGCTGGCGCACTTCCATGCGTTTGGCCTTGGCCGCGCCGCCATGATCGAGAATGTTCGGCCGCGGTCCGATGAAGGAGACGAGGCTCATGACCAGTTCCTCGCGGATCGGGTCGATCGGCGGGTTGGTGACCTGGGCGAAGAGCTGCTTGAAGTAGTTGTAGAGCGGCTTGTCCTTGCTGGAGAGCACGGCCAGGGGCGAGTCATTGCCCATGGAGCCAATGCCCTCTTCGCCGTTCGTGGCCATGGGCGCCATCAGGAACTTGATGTCTTCCTGGGTGAAGCCGAAAGCCTGCTGGCGGTCGCGCAGCGACACGTCGCGGCGCAGCGCGCGCGGCTCGACCGGGCCGAGGTCTTCCAGGATGATCTGGGTGTTGTCCAGCCAGTCGCGGTAGGGGTGCTTGGCGGCGAGCGCGGACTTCACCTCCTCGTCGGAGATGATGCGCCCCTCTTCCATGTCGATGAGCAGCATCTTGCCCGGCTGGAGACGCCACTTCTTGACGATGCTCTCTTCCTTGACCGGCAGCGTGCCGGCCTCGGAAGCCAGGATGACGCGGTCGTCGTCGGTGACGAGGTAGCGGGCGGGACGCAGGCCGTTGCGGTCGAGCGTCGCGCCGATCTGCCGGCCGTCCGTGAAGGCGACGGCGGCGGGGCCGTCCCACGGTTCCATCAGGGCGGCGTGGTACTCGTAGAACGCCTTGCGCTCCTGGCCCATCAGCTGGTTGCCGGCCCAGGCTTCGGGGATCAGCATCATGACCGCATGGGCCATGGAATAACCGCCGCGCACGAGGAACTCGAGCGCGTTGTCGAAACAGGCCGTGTCCGACTGGCCCTCGTAGGAGATCGGCCAGAGCTTGGTGATGTCGTCGCCGAAGAGCGGCGAGGAGACGGAGGCCTGGCGCGCCGCCATCCAATTGACGTTGCCGCGCAGCGTGTTGATCTCGCCGTTGTGGCAGACCATGCGGTAGGGGTGGGCCAGGGGCCACTCGGGGAAGGTGTTGGTGGAGAAGCGCTGGTGCACCAGGGCAATGGCCGACTCGAAGCGCGGGTCGGCGAGGTCCTTGTAATAGGCGCCCACCTGGTAGGCGAGGAACATGCCCTTGTAGACGATGGTCGTCGAGGACAGCGAGACCGGGTAGAAGTTGCTCTCCTCGCCCTCGTATTCGTCATAGATGCGGTTGGAGATCACCTTGCGCAGGGTGAAGAGACGGCGCTCGAATTCGCCGTTCGTCGCGGCCTCGCGGCCCGCGCCGATGAACACCTGCACATGCCGCGGCTCGGTGGCGGCGATCTCGGGGGCCTTGGAGAGCGAGGCATTGTCGACCGGCACGTCGCGGAAACCGAGCAGCACCTGCCCCTCTTCCGCCGTCACGTCGGCGATGACCTTCTTGAAATAGTCGACCAGCTTCTCATCCTGCGGCATGAAGATGTGGCCCACGGCATATTCGCCTGCCTTCGGCAGCGTGATGCCCTGCTTTGCCATCTCCTCGCGGAAGAAGCGGTCCGGAATCTGGACGAGGATGCCCGCGCCGTCACCCATCAGCGGGTCGGCACCGACAGCGCCGCGATGCGTCAGGTTCTCGAGCATGAAAAGCCCGTCCTGGACGATCTGGTGCGACTTCTTGCCTTTCAGATGCGCCACGAAACCGACACCGCAGGCGTCGTGCTCGTTGCGCGGATCATAGAGTCCCTGTTTTTTCGGCAGGCCCGGCGTGGCGGCGCGCGTTTTGGCGCCCGTCGCAGTTGTCTGCGCCCGGGTCTGCCGCAAATCATGTGCTTGAGTCTTCACCACCATTGTCTTCCTCCGTTGGGCCCGCGCCTTGCAGGCATCCGTCTGGGCTCGTGTGGCCGCTGCCTGCCTTCCGGCAAGTGCGAGCACCGAGCGTCTGCTTCCTGAACCTGATGCGGCCGAACAGGACGGCCGATCAGCATGCGATCATCGGGACCGTCGTGGCTTCGGGCATTTCGGGAATGCATCCCGCCCGGCGCCGTTTTCGGCACCGTCCGGCGTCGCGGAGGGTGCCTCTTCGGTCTCTTGACCGAAATAGGACAGCAACACTGTCCTATTTCATGTGCTCTATGCCAGAAACACCCCCACCCCGCAAGGCCATCATGCCAAATAATCACCACCTCATGAAGAAAAATTGCCCACGCCGGTGAGAGCTTGAAATTAAATTACGAGCCTTCGGCGCTTTGTTTCCGTTCCTTTCATTTTGCGGAAAAACGCTCCTTTCGGCCGATTCCGGCGATTGATCGCCGTTTTTTCTTCACTATGGTCCTTTGCAGGGCCTCATTCGCATTGGAAACCGCATGTTTTTCGCTTCCGACAACTGGGCAGGCGCCCATCCCGACATCGCCCGGAGCCTCGTGGAGGCTGCCGATGGCTTCGCGTCCGCCTACGGCACCAGCGACCTCGACAAGCGTGTGGAAAAGATATTCAGCGAGATTTTCGAGCGCGAGGTCGCCGTCTTCTTCGTCGGCACGGGCACAGCCGCAAATTCCCTGGCGCTCGCCAGTTTCAACCGGCCGGGCGGGCAGGTCTTCTGCCACCGCGAGGCCCATGTGAACATGGACGAATGCAACGCACCGGAATTCTTCGCAACCGGCTCCAAGCTCGTACCGATCGACGGCTCCGCCGGCAAGATGACGCCCGATGCCCTTGCCGCCAGCATCGGCCGATTCCCGCCGGATTTCGTGCATGGCGGCCAGCCCATGGCCGTCACCATCACCCAGGCGACCGAAGCCGGCACAGCCTATACGCTCGATGAGATCGCCGCTCTTTCCGACGTCACGAAAAAGGCTGGCCTGCCGCTGCATATGGACGGCGCGCGTTTTGCCAACGCTCTCGTCCATCTCGACGCGACGCCAGCCGACATGACCTGGAGACGCGGCGTCGATATCCTCTCCTTCGGCGGCACGAAGAACGGCTGCTGGTGCGCCGAAGCGCTCGTCCTGTTCGATCCGGCCAAGGCACGGCAGATGCATTACCTGCGCAAGCGCTCTGCCCAGCTCTTCTCCAAATCCCGCTTCATCGCCGCCCAGTTCGATGCCTATTTCCGCGACGGCCTCTGGCTGAACCTCGCCCGTCACTCCAACGCCATGGCGAACCGCCTCGCCCAGGGCTTCGCCGCCTCCGGCAAGGCCCGCCTCGCCTGGCCGAGCGGCTCGAACGAACTCTTCGCCATCCTGCGCAACGACGCAGCCGCGACGTTGCGCGCGAAGGGCGCCACCTTCTACGACTGGCATCCCGGCCCGGATTTGAAGGCGGGCATGCGGGAAGACGAAACCCTGATCCGCCTCGTCACCAGCTTTGCGACGCGCGAAGCGGATGTGGATGGTTTCCTCTCGGCGCTCTGAAGCGCGCAGTCCCCCCTCCCGTCGCCTTCGGCGCAAACAAAAAGGGCGGCGCCTTGCGGCACCGCCCTCTTCAGTCCGAGCCGAAGCGACTCAGTTGGTCTGCGCTTCGATCTGCGTGGCTTCGCGGCCGATAGCGGCGATCTCGATACGACGGGGCTTGGCGGCTTCCGGGATCTCGCGAAGCAGATCGATGTGGAGAAGGCCGTTCTTCAGCGAAGCGGCGCGCACTTCCACATGATCGGCGAGCTGGAAGCGGCGCTCGAAGGCGCGCTTGGCAATGCCGCGATAGAGATACTGGCTTTCTTCGGCAGCATCGTCCTTCTTCTCGCCCTTGACGGTCAGCGCATGTTCACGCGCCTCGATCGACAGTTCGCTTTCGTCGAAACCAGCCACCGCCATGGTGATGCGATAGGTGTTTTCGCCGGTGCGCTCGATGTTGTAGGGCGGATAGCTCTGAGCCTGATCAGGCTGGCCGAGGCTGTCGAGCATGGTGAAGAGACGGTCGAAACCGACGGTGGAACGATAAAGGGGGAGAAATCGACGTGACGCATGGTGTCCTCCTTCAGAGCAACGGTTGCGGTCTTCTGAGGGCTGCTCCAGATTTCCGAAGGAACGGCCCGGTTCATCCGGCCTCCGCCCCATTCTGGCGACGGCAGCCTCGACGGACCCTTTCGGCGCCCGTGACGATGAGATGGGAACGCTTTTCCGCCCGTTCAAGGGGGATCGCCCTCCGAGAAATCACGCCTCCCGGAAATTTCGCGATGAACGGCAAATGAACGATCGCTTCGGATAGCGTTCAGCTTGGCCCTGTTAGAACCGCAACATCGGAAGCAACAACTTTCGACGACTGAGGTGCAACGTCCCTTCCGCCTCGGTTAAATTGCGCCGGACTGCATGTGTCTCACCCCCGTGTCACATGCATCCGGCTTTTTTCTTTGAGGCCCTTTTTCTTTGCCGGCTCTTTTTCTTTGACGGCGGCGGTACCAGCGCCTATCCATCGAAGACCCGATCCGAGACGCGTCCGCCCGATGGATTCCATCCTCTACGCCACTGCCGACAATCCCATCCCGGAAAACCACTTTGCCGGTTTCCTGGAGGGCCGTGGCGGCGTGAAGATCCGCTATGCCGTGTTCCGCTCGAAGGAGCGCGAGGCCAAGGGTACAGTCGTGCTGCTGCAGGGCCGCAGCGAATGCATCGAAAAATATTTCGAGACGATCGAGGACCTGACAGCCCGCGGCCTCTGGGTCGCCACCTTCGACTGGCGTGGGCAAGCCGGCTCCGGTCGCCTCATCGACGGCAGCCGCGCCGGCCATGTCGCCCGCTTTGCCGACTACGAGGCCGATCTTTCCCTGTTCCTGGAAAAGATCGTGCTGCCGGATGCGCGCCTGCCCTTCTTCCTCGTCGCCCATTCGACGGGCGCGCTCGTCGCGCTTTCCCAGGCGCCGGAACTGGAGAACCGCATCGAGCGCATGGTGCTCACCGCGCCCTTCATCGCCCTTGGCGGCCAATCGATGAGCCAGAGCAAGATCGCCGTCATCGCCCGCCTCGCCTCGCTCACCGGCTTCGGCAAGCGCACCTTCCGAAAAGGCGAGCCGTCGTTCGATTTCGCGCGCAATGTCGTCAGTTCCGACACGCGGCGCTTTGCCCGCAACGCCGCCATCTATGCCGAGCATCCAGCGCTTTCCATCGGCTGGCCGAGCGCGCGCTGGCTCAACGAAACGCTGGGCGCCATGCGGCGCGTGACGCATCAGGACCACCTGACACGCATCCGCATCCCCACGCTTCTGCTTTGCCCGACGGCGGATGTGCTCGTGCCGCGCAAGGCCGTCGGCGACCTTGCCCGCATCTTCCGCGCCGCCCGTCTCATCGAGATCGACGGCGCGCGCCATGAGCTTTTCCAGGAAGCGGATCGTTATCGCGCGCAGGCGCTCGCCGCCATCGACGCCTTCATTCCGGGCAGCGACGCCGAGGAAACCAGCCTCGGCGCCTGAGCAAGCCCCTTACGCCCGGAGCAGCGCCATCGCCTCGTCATAGACCTTGCGGCTGCCGGCCGCGATGATCTCGCCGCCCATTTCCGCCGGCCCGCCATCCCAGGCGGTGATGATGCCGCCCGCCTGTTCGATGACCGGAATGAGGCCGCCCACATCGTAGGGCTTCAGCCCGCATTCGACGACAAGGTCGATATGACCCGCCGCCAGCAGCGCATAGGCATAACAATCGACGCCGTAGCGGAAGAGCCGCACCTTGTCCTGCACCGACTCGAAACGGGTCTTGCGGCTCTCGGTGAAGAGATGCGGCGACGTGGTGAACATGATGGCGTCGGACAGGCTGTTGCAGGCGCGCGTCGAAAGCACCTTGCTGCCATCGGGACCGGCATAGTGCGAAGCCTTGCCATCGGCGAAGTAGCGTTCGCCGGTAAAGGGCTGGTCGACGAGGCCCATGATCGCATCGCCATTGCGATAGAGGCCGATCAGCGTACCCCAGACCGGCACGCCCGAAATGAAGGCGCGCGTGCCGTCGATGGGGTCGATCACCCAGACATATTCGCGGTCGAGACCGACGGAGCCGTGCTCCTCGCCGAGAATACCGTGATCGGGGAAATGCTGCTCGATGAGCGCCCGGATGGCCGCTTCCGCGGCACGGTCGCCCTCGGTCACCGGATCGAAACCGGCGGCCTCCTTGTTGACGACATCAGCCCCGACGCGGAAGCGCGGCAGGGTTTCCTTCCTGGCCGCATCGGCAAGGAGGTCGAAGAAGGCGCGGTCTGGCAGCATGGGGCTCTCTCGGCGGGATTTTACACCCGACTTCCTTACTGCATCGGCGGAAAAAACGGAACCGGATTGCGGTCGAAGGCCTTCCAAGGGATTCGCTCGCGTCCTTCGCAGCTGCACTTGACATTTGTGCAGCGCAGCATTACCGTTTTCTTACAGTCCTTCGGGGCTGTAATACCCTCCTTGGGTGTTTCCTCCCTAGACTTGACCGCGCCGCAAGCGCGGTTTTTTTTGACGGGAACGCCGGACTATTCCGCAGCCAGCGCCCGGTCGGCGGCAAACGCCTCGACATGCTCGCAGAAGTCCTGCAGGAAGGCGGAAATCGCCGTCTGCAGCACCGCGAAGTCGGACCGTTTGGCCAGCGTCGTTTCATCCACATAGAGGCCGCGATTGACCTCGATCTGCAGGGCATGCAGCCCCTTGGCCGGCCGGCCGTAGTGTTCGGTGATGAAACCGCCCGCGTAAGGCTTGTTGCGCACCACCGAAAAGCCCATGTCCTCGAGAAGCCGCATCGCCACGCGGGAAAGTTCTCCGGAGGCGCTGGTGCCATAGCGGTCGCCGATGATGAAATCCGGCTTCACGCCCGTTCCCGACACGCGAATATTGCCCGGCATGGAATGGCAGTCGATCAGCACCGCAAAGCCGAAGGCGACATGGGTGCGCACCACAAGGCGGCGCAGGCACGCATGATAGGGCTTGTAGACCGTCTCCACCCGCTCCAGCGCTTCTTCCACGGAAAAGCGATGGCGGTAGATTTCCATGTTTTCCGCAACGACGCGGGGAATGGTGCCGAGCCCGCCCGCGACGCGGATCGAGCCGGTATTGGCGAAGGACGGCAATGGGCCGTCGAACATGCGCGGATCGAGTTCGTATGGCTCGCGGTTGACATCAAGCCAGGCGCGCGGGAAATGCGCGACAAGCATGGGCGCGCCAAGCGCCGGCGCCACGGAGAAGAGCTGGTCGACATAATGGTCTTCCGAACGGCGGATGCCGAGCGAATCGAGGCGCGAGCGATCGAGGAAGTCCTGTGGATAACGACGCCCGCTATGGGGCGAATTGAAGACGAGGGGCACGCTCTGCGAAACCGGCTCCAGCACTTCAAAGTGGCTGTTTTCGCTTGAGGCTCCCGCCATCACTGTCCTTTACCATGCCTGAAAGTCCTTATCTCGGCATGTTGCCAGCGGGCTTGCCGCGTGTCCATACTGAGAAAGGAGGGACGAGGCCTTGCCCTGCCCCATTCACCGGATATTTACCGGATTACGCTCTTGTAACAGAACCGCCCCCTTGTGGGCCGACAACCTTTAGCAACGGTTCCCGAATTCCATGACACCCAAGATTCTCCTCGCCGAAGACGACAACGACATGCGCCGCTTCCTGGTGAAGGCGCTCGAAAAGGCGGGCTACCAGGTGCTGTCTTACGACAACGGCGCCAGCGCCTATGACCGGCTTCGCGAAGAACCCTTCTCGCTCCTGCTCACCGACATCGTGATGCCGGAGATGGACGGCATCGAGCTGGCGCGTCGCGCCACCGAGCTCGATCCTGACCTCAAGGTGATGTTCATCACCGGCTTTGCGGCCGTCGCGCTCAACCCGGATTCCAAGGCCCCGAAGGACGCCAAGGTCCTCTCCAAGCCGTTCCACCTGCGCGACCTCGTCGAAGAGGTCAACAAGATGCTGGCCGCCTAAGGCTCGGAAAAGACCGCAAAATCGGCGCGCAAAAAAAGCTCAAAAAGCCTATTGACGCCGCCGGACGTTTTGTGGTCTATGCCCCTCATCGGATGGGCGTGTAGCTCAGCGGGAGAGCACTACGTTGACATCGTAGGGGTCACAGGTTCAATCCCTGTCACGCCCACCATTCGATTTTCAAAGGCCTTTCGGGAAACCGAAGGGCCTTTTGCTTTTCCGGCTTTTGCCATCCCTGAGCGGGATGGTTTGGGTCGAATCAATCCTCTTCCCAGATTTCGAGATTCGGGTCGCCTGCAAGGAAACGGGCCTGATCGAGATAGGTTTGCGCCGCAGCATGATCGCCGAGCCGCCGGTAGCTTCGCGCAAGGGTGATCGCCGGCAGAGGATGCTTGTGGGATGCGCACCAGTCGAGCGCCTTCATCGAGACGGCAATACCCTCCCGATAGGCGCCGCTATCGTAGAGGGCAGCGCCGAGACCGCTCTTGATCCAGTGGTCGATATCGGCGCCGGAAAGATGCGAATCCGCATAGTCCGATGCGGCCCGCCAATGCTTGACCGCCTCGGCATGGTGCCCGTCGACGCCGGCCTCTATTGCCTTCTGTGCAAAAGCCAGCGCTTCGGCTTCTTTCGGATTTTCCGTTTGTTTTCGGGGCATTGACCCTTCCTTTGCACGCTTTTCCGCGCCCGCGAAAGGCACGGCGGAAATACACATATGCCGTGCAGGAAACAGTTGACGGCTGCCATTGTTTTGCGCTCATATGATGGTCGGTACAAGTCGCCTTTTCTAGCCGACGGCGATACCAAGCCTGTGAAAAGGCAATCGAATTCGGCATGGAAGGGGCGCGCGGCGAATACTCCCCATCGCACGATTACCCCACGAAACCGTAAAGTGTTTATTGCCTGGCTATGCTTGAAGCGCTCTACCGCAGCGCGAAAAGATAGCGCACCCCGTTGGAGGACGGGAACAGGACTGTCGATTTGATGGGAGGGAGTATCCATGAGCGACACATCCAGCATACATCCGGTGGACGAGAAGCTGCCAGTCGGCAAGCTCGCGACGCTGGGCATTCAACACGTACTCGTCATGTATGGCGGCGCCGTCGCGGTTCCGCTCATCGTTGGCCGTGCCCTACAGCTCAGCCCGCAGGACGTTGCGTTCCTGATCTCGGCTGACCTTTTCGTCTGCGGCCTTGTCACCATCATCCAGTCGCTCGGCGTCACCCGCCACGTCGGCATCCGCCTGCCCGTCATGATGGGCGTCACCTTTGCCTCGGTCGGCCCGATGGTTTCCATGGCCACCATGGTGCCCGGACAGGAAGGTGCCCGAATGATCTTCGGCGCCATCATAGGGGCCGGCTTCGTGGCCTTGCTGCTTGCCCCCATCATGGGGCGGCTCCTGCGCTTCTTCCCGCCCGTCGTGACCGGCACGATCATCCTCGTCATCGGCGTGTCGCTGATGCGCGTGGGCATCAACTGGACCTTCGGCAATCCGTTCGGTCCGACCGCGCCCAAGCTGATCAACCCGGCCCATACGGAATGGCTGGCCCAGATCAAGAAGCTCGCCGAGACCGGCGGCCCGGCCGTTCCGGATGGCTTCGCCATCGCGCCGACGGTGTCCAACCCGATCTACGCCGAACCCAGCCATATCGCGCTGTCGGCCCTGGTTCTGGTGTCCATCCTGCTCATCGCCCGCTTCGGTCGCGGCCTGATCAGCAACATCGCCGTGCTCAGCGGCGTCGTCATCGGCTGCGCCGTCGCCGCCGCACTCGGCATGATGCATTTCGACCGCGTGGCCGACGCCGGCTGGTTCGCCGTCGTCACCCCGCTGCGCTTCGGGATGCCGATCTTCGACCCGGTCCTGATCGCCACGATGACGCTCGTCATGATCGTCGTCATGATCGAATCCACCGGCATGTTCCTCGCTCTCGGTGAAATCACCGGCAAGAAGATCGACCAGCAGCAGCTCACCTCGGGCCTGCGTGTGGATGGCATCGGCACCATGATCGGTGGCCTGTTCAACACGTTCCCCTATACGAGCTTCTCGCAGAACGTCGGCCTCGTCGGCGTCACCGGCATCAAGACCCGCTATGTCTGCGTCGCAGCCGGCGTGATCATGATCATCCTCGGCCTCATCCCGAAGATGGGCGCCCTGGTGGAAGCGGTGCCGACCTTCGTGCTCGGCGGTGCAGGTCTCGTCATGTTCGGCATGGTCGCCGCAACGGGCGTGCGCATCCTGTCCAACGTGGACTTCAAGACCTCGCGCAACAACCTCTTCGTGGTTGCCGTGTCGGTCGGCTTCGGCCTGATCCCGCTGCTCGCCCCGAACTACCTGATGTGGCTACCGCATGCGATCCACCCGATCATCGAATCGGGCATCGTTCTCGCCTCGATCGTCGCCGTCATCCTCAATGCCTTCTTCAATGGCCTGGGTTATGACGAAGCATCCGCGGTCGACGCAGCCCGCATGGCCGACAGCCACTGAGTTTGTCAGGGAAAAGTGGGAACCGGTTTTCCCGAAAAGACAAACGAAAACAAAAGAATTTAGAGCACGCCTGGTTCCAATCTGAACCTGACATGCTCTAAAGGCAGAAGCCCTGAAACAAGGAAGCCGGCCCGCCTATGCGGGCCGGCTTTTCTGTGGCCGTATGACTTTGCCGCTCAGTTCAGCGGAACGCGCACGCCCCCGTCGGAGACCGGCGGACGGGCATAGGTGGTGTTGTTGTTGGCCGCCGTGGTGCTGCAGCCGGCAAGTGCCAGAACGGCAAGTACGGCAACGACGAAACCGGAAATGGGGCGCATGGTCCTCTCCTTCTGAAATACCCTTAAGACATAGGGGGCGTGGACGATTCCGTCCACCGCAGCCGGTAACGAAAAGCCAGGCACCGCTCGGGTTTCCTTCCGAACAGCCCTGAATGCCCTCTGGACTTCCCGATATCCCGCCCTATCTGGCTGTTTCGGCAGGCCTGACATCCCATCACGCCTCCGCCCTTCGCACCGCCCACCGCCATGCGTGCGGTCCAGCCCGCGTTTTTCCAAATCCTTCGATCCGTCCATGAAAACCGTGAAAGCGGGAGGATTTTCCATGACCCATGCCCAATGCGCCTGCGGCACCCTGAGACTGACACCGACCGCGCCGCCGCAACTGGCGGCGCTCTGCCATTGCCTCGCGTGCCAGCGGCGGACGGGCGCGCCATTCAGCGCCAATGCGTTCTATGCGATCGGCTGCGTCGAAATCACCGGACCGGCGACGGAGTTCGTTCGGGTCGCCGAAAGCGGCCGCAGGGTCCGCCAGTATTTTTGCCCGACATGCGGTTCGACCCTCTATTGGAAGGCCGACGCCTCGCCGTCCTGGATCGGGGTAGCGGTCGGCGCATTCGCCGACCCGGCCTTCCCGGCGCCCACACTGTCCGTCTTCGAACAATCGAAACATGGCTGGGTGCGGCTTGACGGGAGCGTGGAGCATTTCTCCGCTCTTCCCGCCGATTAGCGGCCGGGCCGGGGCACAGCCCCGGCCCGTTTCGTCGTCAAGAATGCCATGTCACCATTCGGCGACGCTACCGTCCTCATGACGCCAGACGGGGTTGCGCCAACGATGGCCTTCCTTGGCGCGCTCGATGACATATTGTTCGTCCACCTCGACGCCAAGGCCCGGTCCCTGCGGGATCGAGACGAAACCGTCCGCATAATGCAGCACCTCCTTGTTGGAGATGTAATCGAGGATATCGTTACCCTTGTTGTAGTGGATGCCGAGGCTCTGCTCCTGGATGAAGGCATTGTAGGAGACGGCATCGATCTGAAGGCAGGCGGCAAGCGCGATCGGTCCCAGCGGGCAATGCGGCGCCAGAGCCACGTCATAGGCCTCGGCCATCGCCGCGATCTTGCGGCATTCGGTGATGCCGCCCGCGTGGCTGAGGTCCGGCTGGAGAATATCGACATAGCCGTCCGAAAGAACCGACTTGAAATCCCAGCGCGAATAGAGCCGCTCCCCGAGCGCGATCGGCGTCGAGCAATGGTTGGCGATCTCCTTCAGCGCCTCGCGGTTTTCCGACAGCACCGGTTCCTCGATGAACATCAGATTGTACGGCTGCAGTTCCTTGGCCAGCACCTTGGCCATCGGCCGGTGCACGCGGCCGTGGAAGTCGACGCCGATGCCGATATAGGGGCCGATGGCCTCGCGGATCGTCGCGATGGTCTCCACCGCCTTCTCCACCTTGTCCCAGGTGTCGACGATCTGCATTTCCTCGCAGCCGTTGAGCTTGATGGCCTTGAACCCGCGGGCGACGACCTCGCGGGCATTGCTCGCCACGTCCGAGGGCCGGTCGCCGCCGATCCAGCTATAGACCTTGATCTTGTCGCGCACCTGGCCGCCGAGCAGCGCATGGATCGGCTGGCCATAGGCCTTGCCCTTGATGTCCCACAGGGCCTGATCGATGCCGGCGAGCGCCGACATGTGCACAGCGCCGCCGCGATAGAAGCCGGCGCGGTACATGACCTGCCAATGGTCCTCGATCAGCAGCGGATCCTTGCCGACGAGATAATCCGCCAGCTCGTGCACCGCGGCCTCCACCGTCAGCGCGCGCCCCTCCACGACCGGCTCGCCCCAGCCGACGATGCCCTCGTCGGTCTCCACCTTCAGGAACAGCCAGCGCGGCGGCACGATATAGGTGGTCAGCTTGGTGATTTTCATGATGTCTCCGTCCCTTGTCCGTGGCGGGGAATCTTCCCCGCAAAATGCGTCAGTTATCGTCGGCCTTGCCAATCAGGCCGGAAAGATCGCGCGCAGCGAGATCGAGGATGCTGCGCGAGCAAGCCTCCGCCCGCGCCCCGTCGCGAAGGCGCAGCGCATCCACCAGCTCCCGGTGCACGTCGAGTGCTTCGCCATGGCCGGACGCGGCGCTGTTGGAGGCGTGCAGCGCATAGGAGAGCGCCGCGTGGATAATGGAGGACAATTGGTGGAAGACCTGATTGTGGCTCGCCTTCAGCAGGGTCTCGTGGAACCGGGCATCCGCGGCGGTGAAGGTTTCCAGATCGTCCGAGGCACCCGCCATGTCGTTGCAGGCGCGTTCGAGATCGGCGATTTCCTGCGCCGTGGCGCGTGTGGCGGCGAGAAACGCGGCAGCGGGCTCGACGGTGCGGCGCGCTTCTAGGATCGAGCCCAGAAGCTCGGTCGACAGCACGTCCGGCCCCATCCATTCGAGGATCTGCGCGTCGAGCACGTTCCATTCCGAGCGGTCGCAGACCAGCGTGCCCACGCGCGGCCGGCCGCGCACGAGGCCTTTTGTCTCCAGCACTTTCAGGGATTCGCGAATGACGGTGCGGCTGACGCCGTAGGTCTCGCAAAGATCGCTTTCGCGCGGAAGCACCGCGCCCGGCGGAAACCGCCCGCCGCAAATATCGGTGCCGATGGCCGCCGTCACGTTATGACGCACCCGCGGCCGGCGCGACAGCGGGCGCTGCGCCTGTCTCTTAGCCTTGTCCGCCACACTACCCCCGTCGAATGGCTCTAAATCATCGTACAATTACGAAACAATTATACGACAAATTCATGGCAAAGACCATGGAGATTCCGGGTGGCGCATACATTAATGCCGCCCGTCTCCGACAGGATCCGGCAGGAAATGCATACCGCGGGGCGCTGTCAGCGAGTGTGCATGACGATATTGACCAGCGTGCCCGCCGGGTCGCGCACGAAGAAACGCCGCACGCCCCAGGGCTCGTCCGCCGGTCCGTATTCGACGGCATAGCCGCCCTTCAAGACAGCGTGGTAGGCCGCCTCCACATCGTCCACCTCCACGGAAAGACCCGGCACCAGCGTGCCGGAGCCGCCCTCGGAGGCAAAGCTCACCTGGAGCGGCATGGTGGCCTGCGTGCCGTAGGTGGCGATCCAGCCATGGTCCATCAGGAGATCGAGCCCCAGCACGTCCTCATAGAAACGAGCGACGGCGGCCGGATCGGCGGTTTCGATATTGGCGACGATGCGTCTGACCTTCATTGACGACCTCCTCAGCGCGCGACAGGCGCGGCATAGACCGGCACTTGCGGGCGGTGCGCCGCCCGCAGATCCTCGACACGCGCCACAACCTTCGGCAGGGATACGACGATATGATGACGCAACGTCTCCGCCGCACGCGCGCCATCGTCCACATCGAGCGCGCGGAAAACGGCCAGGTGCTCGGCGATGAAGGGCTCTTCCGCCGGCATCAGGTGCGAAACCCCGACAATGTGCTTGCTGACACTCAGCATGAAGCGGGCGCGGCGCAACGCGATCAGCAACTCCCGGTTCGGGCAGTAGCTGAGACAGGTGATGTGCAGGTCCGTTTCGAGGCCATCCATCGCCGCGACGGGGAGGTCCGGATAGCGCGCCAGCGCCTCCTCCAAGCGCTCCGTCATCATCAGCCGCGCGTCGGGCGGGATGAAGGGTGCGGCCTGCACCAGCGCCAGCGGTTCCAGCGCGGCGCGGATATCGTGCAGATCGCGCATGCGCTCCGCATCGAGCGGCACGAGCGTCCAGCGCATGCGCTCGTCCTTCTCGACGATGCCCAGCGCTTCGAGCCGGGTCAGCGCATCGCGCGCCACCTGGCGGCCGACGCCGCGGGCGCGCGCCAGTTCCACCTCGCTGATCCGGTGGCGGCCGAAGACGGAAAGATGCACCATCTCGCGCTCGAGGCTTTCATAGATCGCCTCCCAGGCCGGCGCCTTGCGAAGCGCCGGCGCCTCCTCGCCGAGCCCGAGCATCTCAGCGGTCAGCACCAGCCGCTTCGGCGCACCCCGCCCCTGCCCGACGAGAAAGCCGCGCCCGTCGAACCGCCGGATCGCCCCGGCGCTTTCGAGCAGGGCGAAGGCCTGCCGGACGGGCGTCCGGGTGGAGGCGAAGAGAGCCGCGACCGGCCCTTCCAGCAGCAGCGCGCCCTTCGGCAGCCGGCCGCTGGAAATCGCCGCCGCCAGCATGTCGCGGATGCGCAGATAGAGCGGGCCCTGCTCGAGCGCGCCCTCCGCGTCGTCTTCTGCCAGAATCTGCCCGGTGCCAAACATGGCGCGGACCATGGCACGAATGCACTGTGCCGACAACGGTCATGTCCTGCCGCCATCTGGGCAAGGAAATTACGTCGCAGCGGCGAAAATTCTCCATTCCTTTCGTGACGCGGGGGGTATTTTGCGTTAGGGAACCTTGCTGAGGCTCGCAATCCGGCCATCGACGGCCCATATGCCAGCCACGTCCATTTCGAGGAATTGACCATGCCCGCATATCGCTCCCGAACCACCACCCACGGCCGCAACATGGCCGGTGCCCGCGGCCTCTGGCGCGCGACCGGCATGAAGGATTCGGACTTCGGCAAGCCGATCATCGCGGTGGTGAACTCCTTCACCCAGTTCGTGCCCGGCCACGTGCACCTGAAAGACCTTGGCCAGCTCGTCGCGCGCGAAATCGAAGCGGCCGGCGGCGTCGCCAAGGAATTCAACACGATCGCCGTCGACGACGGCATCGCCATGGGCCATGACGGCATGCTCTATTCGCTGCCCTCGCGCGAGATCATCGCCGACAGCGTCGAATACATGGTCAACGCGCACTGCGCCGACGCCATGGTCTGCATCTCGAACTGCGACAAGATCACGCCCGGCATGCTGAATGCCGCCATGCGCCTCAACATCCCCGCCGTCTTCGTCTCCGGCGGCCCGATGGAGGCCGGCAAGGTCGTCCTGCACGGCAAGACGCACGCACTCGACCTCGTCGATGCCATGGTCGCCGCCGCGGACGACAAGATCTCCGACGAGGACGTCAAGATCATCGAGCGCTCCGCCTGCCCGACCTGCGGCTCCTGCTCCGGCATGTTCACGGCCAACTCGATGAACTGTCTGACCGAAGCCCTCGGCCTGTCGCTGCCGGGCAATGGCTCGACACTGGCGACCCACGCCGACCGCAAGCGCCTCTTCGTCGAGGCCGGTCACCTGATCGTCGATCTCGCCCGCCGCTACTACGAGCAGGAAGACGAGAGCATCCTGCCGCGTTCGGTCGCCAACAAGAAGGCCTTCGAGAACGCCATGTCGCTCGACATCGCCATGGGCGGCTCGACCAACACCGTGCTGCACATCCTGGCCGCTGCCTATGAGGGCGGCATCGATTTCGATCTCGACGACATCGACGAACTGTCGCGCAAGGTGCCCTGCCTCTCCAAGGTGGCGCCCGCCAAGGCCGACGTGCACATGGAAGACGTGCACCGCGCCGGCGGCATCATGCGCATCCTCGGCGAACTCGACCGCGGCGGGCTCATCCACCGCGACACGCCGACCGTGCATGCCGAAACGCTCGGCCACGCCATCGACCGCTGGGACATCACCCGCACCAATTCCGAAACCGTGCGCACCTTCTTCCGCGCCGCACCGGGCGGCATCCCCACCCAGGTCGCCTTCAGCCAGGAAGCGCGCTGGGACGAACTGGATGCCGACGGCGAAAACGGTGTCATCCGCTCCGTCGAACACCCGTTCTCCAAGGACGGCGGCCTTGCCGTGCTTTCGGGCAACATCGCGCTCGACGGCTGCATCGTGAAAACCGCCGGCGTCGATGAATCGATCCTGAAATTTGCCGGCCCCGCCGTGGTCTTCGAGAGCCAGGATGCGGCCGTGAAGGGCATTCTCGGCGGCGAAGTGAAAGCCGGCGACGTCGTCGTCATCCGCTACGAAGGCCCCAAGGGCGGCCCGGGCATGCCCGAGATGCTGGCCCCCACCGGCGCCCTGATCGGCCAGGGCCTGGGCGAGAGCGTGGGCCTGATCACCGACGGCCGCTTCTCCGGCGGCACCTGGGGCCTCTCGATCGGCCACGCCTCGCCGGAAGCGGCGCAGGGCGGCGCCATCGGCCTCGTTCGCCAGGGCGACCTCATCGAGATCGACATCCCGAACCGAACCATCAACCTCGCGGTCCCCGAAAGCGAGCTTGCCGCCCGCCGCACCGAGCAGGACAAGCTCGGCTGGAAGCCGGCTGCACCCCGCAAGCGCAATGTCACGACGGCGCTGAAGGCCTATGCGGCCTTCGCCGCCAGCGCCGACAAGGGCGCCGTGCGCATCCTGCCGGAATGATCTTTTGCCGGGCGCGGGCTTGTCCCGCGCCCGAGCCTCTTCCTAGAGGTGCTTCGTCGCCTCGGGCGTGTTCCACCAGGCATTGTTTCGTCCGTCGAAATACTGGATCGGCAGCGCCGCCAGGTCGCTGTGCTCGACATCGTCCAGACAGGCGACATTGATCGAAACGTATTCCCCACCGATCTCCTCCACATAGCCGTGCCCGAATGCCGAGACGCCGCAGGTCTTGCAGAAGCGGTGGTGCCCGCTCATCGTGCCGAACTGGTAGTCGCCGAGATCCGCCTCATCGCATTGCAGGCGAAAGGCGTCCGGCTTGATCTGGGCGCCCCAATAGCGCTTCTTCGAGCAGATCGAGCAATTGCAGCGGCCTGTGCCGGCCTCCAGGTCGATGTCGGCCTCGTACTGTATCTTTCCGCAGTGGCAGCTTCCCTTGTAGGTCTTCAACATCGCACTCTCCTCGCTTGCGTCATCGTGACGAAAATGACAATATACTGTCAAATTCAATCTCACACAATGACAGCATGTTGTCAATATGAATCCTGACCGTACCCCTGCCGGCGATGCCTTCGCCACCTTCACCATCTCCGTCCTGCGTCTTGCCGGTCACCTGCAGAATGCCGGTGACGCGCTCGCCAGACCTGCCGGCCAGACCAGCGCCCGCTGGCAGGTCCTCGCCGCCGCCGATCATGCGCCGATGTCCGTCGCCGACGCCGGTCGGGCGCTTGGCATGACACGGCAGGGCGTGCAGCGCGTCGCCGACCTGCTCGAAAAGGACGGCCTCATTCTCTACGCAGAAAACCCCGCCCACCAGCGCGCCAAGCTGATGGTGCTGACGCCGGACGGCAAGGCCGCACTCGAAACGATCAAGGACCGACAGACCGTCTGGGCCAATGCCCTCGGCGAAACCTTGAGCAAAAAGGCAATCGCCGAGGCAACACAAACCGTCATTGCGGCGTTACAGGTGCTTGAGAAACAATCCGCGCCGGAGGGATGAGAACGGGCATCGCTTTGACATGGGCCATTAATGTTGATACCAACTTATTTGTCGAAAGCCCGCGAAAGAGGAGTTCCGAGCATGAGACCGAACCACGAGATCGTATCCCGGGAGGAATGGCTCACCGCCCGCAAGGCGCTGCTTGCCATGGAGAAGGAAGAAACGAAACTGCGCGACAAGGTGCGCGCCGAACGCCTCGCTCTCCCCTGGGTCAGGGTCGACAAGAGCTACACCTTCGAGACCCCCGAGGGACGCAAGGCGCTGGCGGACCTGTTCGACGGGCGAAGCCAGCTCATCGTCTACCACTTCATGTACGGCCCCGACTGGGAGGCCGGCTGCCCAGGCTGTTCCTTCATGGCCGACCATATCGACGGCATGCTGCCGCATCTCAACCACCATGACGTCACCATGATCGCCGTTTCCCGCGCGCCGCTGGAAAAGCTTGCCGCCTACAAGAAGCGCATGGGCTGGAAATTTCCCTGGTTCTCTTCCTTTGGCAGCGACTTCAATTTCGACTACCATGTCTCCTTCACCCGGGAGGAACTGGCCAGCGGCAAGGTGAACTACAACTACCGCGAAACAGCCTCGCAGGACGCGCATGACGAACTGCCCGGCCTCAGCGCCTTCTTCAGGGACGAGGACGGAACCGTCTACCATACCTATTCCGACTACGCCCGCGGCGGCGAAGAGGCGCTGGGGACCTTGATGATCCTCGACCGCGCACCGAAGGGCCGCAACGAGACAGGCACGCTCAGCTTCGTCAAGCGCAAGGACGAATATGACGATGCCCCCAGAACGTCTTCCTGCTGCGACTGAACCCATAGCCCAACCGAGAGGGGATGACCGATGCACAAGGACTACGGCAAGTTCTGCTGGTACGAACTGATGACCCCCGACGTGCCCGCAGCCCAGCGCTTCTATGAGTCGGTCGTCGGCTGGTCGATGCGCGATTCCGGCATGGAGGGCATGGACTACACGCTCGCCTATGCCGGTGAGGACCAGGTGGCCGGATTGATGCGGCTTCCCGCCGATGCCGAAGGCATGCCGCCGATGTGGATGGGCTATATCTTCACCGACCAAATGGAGAAGACACTGGAAGACATCACTGAAAACGGTGGCCGGGTCTACCGGCAACCACAGGAGATTCCCGGCATCGGCCGCTTCGCCGTTGCCGCCGATCCGCACGGCGCGATCTTCTCCCTCTTCAGCACCGAGGACGAAGGCCCCGAGCAGCCAGGCATGATGGAGCCCGCCCGCGTCGGCTGGCACGAGCTGATGGCCGGCGATCTCGACGAGGCCTGGGACTTCTATTCCGGGATCTTCGGCTGGACGAAGGACCAGGCCGTCGACATGTCGGAAGCCGGCATGGGCACCTACCAGACCTTTGCCGTGAGCGGCGGCAACGCCTTCGGCGGCATGATGACGAACCCGCCCGGCTCGCCCGCGCCGCCGCTCTGGGGCTACTACTTCGTGGTCGAAGGGCTGGATGCCGCGGCAAAGCGTGTTCTCGACGGCGGCGGCGGCATCCTGATGGGACCGATGGAGGTGCCGGGCGGGGCCTGGATCCTCAATTGCACCGATCCGCAGGGCGCCCATTTCTCGCTGGTCGCCGCGGCCCGCTGAACGCCGGAAAGCGCTAGCGGCAAGGCCACGCCATTCCCGCTTGCAATCTCTCTTCGCCTTGCACAAACTCCCCCTCGCGGCGGCGCCAGACCGTCCGAGGGGAACAAGAGAGCGTATGTCGATCAAGGCCGGTATCTACCACCTCACCCACTACAAGTACGACAACCCGGTCCGCCTCGGACCCCAGATCATCCGGCTCAAGCCGGCGGCGCATTCCAAGACCAAGGTCATCAGTCATTCGCTGAAGGTTTCACCGGAAAATCACTTCGTGAACCTCCAGCAGGACCCCTACGGCAACTACCTCGCCCGCTTCGTCTTCCCCGATCCGGTCACCGAACTGAAGATCGAGGTCGATCTCGTCGCTGACATGACGGTCTACAATCCCTTCGACTTCTTCGTGGAGGAGGAGGCCGAGCACTGGCCCTTCGACTATCCGGAGGATCTGCGCGAGGACCTGAAGATCTATCGCACGCCCGAACCGCTGACGCCGGCGCTCGAAGCCTTCATGGCAACCGTCGACCGCTCCCGCCAGCGCACGGTGGACATGGTCGTCGGCCTCAACGCGAGGCTGCAACAGGAAATCGGCTATGTCATCCGCATGGAGCCGGGCGTGCAGACACCGGAGGAGACGCTGGCCGTCGCGCGCGGTTCCTGCCGCGATTCCAGCTGGCTGCTGGTGCAGATCCTGCGCAATCTCGGTCTCGCCGCCCGTTTCGTCTCCGGTTACCTCATCCAGTTGACGCCGGACCTGAAGGCCCTGGACGGCCCCTCCGGCACCGAGGTCGATTTCACCGACCTTCATGCCTGGTGCGAGGTCTATATCCCCGGCGCCGGCTGGATCGGTCTAGACCCCACTTCGGGCCTCCTGACCGGCGAAAGCCACATTCCGCTCGCCGCCACGCCGCACTACCGCAACGCCGCCCCGATCAGCGGCGGCTACTTCGGCGAAGCGCAGACCGAATTCGACTTCGCCATGACGGTGACCCGCGTCGCCGAGCATCCACGCATCACCAAGCCTTTCTCCGACGAGAGCTGGGAGGCGCTGAACGCGCTCGGCCGCGAGGTGGATGGCATACTCGCCGCCAATGACGTGCGCCTTACCATGGGCGGCGAACCGACCTTCGTGTCCATCGACGATTTCGAATCGGCCGAGTGGAACACCACCGCCGTCGGCCCGACCAAACGGGAAAAGGCCGACACGCTCATCCGCCGCCTGCGGGAAAAATTCGCCCCCGGCGGCTTCCTGCATTACGGCCAGGGCAAATGGTATCCCGGCGAAAGCCTGCCGCGCTGGACCTTCTCGCTCTACTGGCGCCGTGACGGCAAGCCGATCTGGCAGAACCCCGACCTCATCGCCGAGGAAGGCACCGCCCATCCCGTCACGGAAGACGATGCCGGCCGCCTGCTCACCGCCATTGCCGGCGAACTCGACATCGCACCCAGCCATGTCGTGCCCGCTTTCGAGGATCCTGCGGAGTGGCTGGTGAAGGAGGCGAGGCTCCCCGACAATGTCGATCCGTCCAATTCCAAGCTGGAGGACGCCGAGGAGCGCAGCCGCATCGCCCGCGTCTTCGACCGTGGCCTGACCCGCCCGACCGGCTATGTGCTGCCGGTGCAGGCCTGGAATTCCCGCGCCAGCGGTCGCCGCTGGACGAGCGAGAAATGGCAGACCCGCCGCGGCCGGCTCTTCCTTACGCCCGGCGACAGTCCTGTCGGCTACCGTCTGCCGCTCAATTCGCTGCCCTGGCTTTCACCCGCCGCCTATCCCTACATCAACCCGATGGACCCAAGCATCGACCGGGACGACCTGCCGGATTTCGGCAAGGATACGGGCCGCCCCCTGCAGGCTGCCCACTTCCAGCCCTTTGCCGGCCAGCAGCCGCAGATCGCGCAAGCCGCCGACGAGATCGGCGGCCATGTGCGCACCGCCATCTCCGTTGAGGCACGCGACGGCCGGCTTTGCGTCTTCATGCCGCCGACCGTCAGTGTCGAAGATTATCTCGACCTCGTCGCGTCGGCGGAACGCGCGGCCACCGCCCTCGGCCTGCCCGTCCATATCGAGGGTTATGCCCCGCCGCAGGATGAGCGCATCAACGTCATCCGCGTCGCGCCCGATCCCGGCGTCATCGAGGTCAACATCCACCCGGCCTCCACCTGGGACGACTGCGTCGACATCACCACGGCAATCTACGAAGAAGCCCGCCAGTCGCGCCTTGGCGCCGACAAGTTCATGATCGACGGCCGCCACACCGGCACCGGCGGCGGCAACCATGTGGTGGTCGGCGGCAAGAACCCCAATGACAGCCCGTTCCTGCGCCGTCCCGACCTTCTGAAAAGCCTCGTGCTGCACTGGCAGCGTCACCCCTCGCTCTCCTACCTCTTCTCCGGCCTCTTCATCGGCCCGACCAGCCAGGCGCCGCGCATCGACGAGGCCCGGCACGACTCGCTCTACGAGCTGGAAATCGCGCTTTCGCAAGTGCCCGCTCCCGGTGAAGGCGTGACGCCGCTGCCCTGGCTCGTCGATCGTCTCTTCCGCAACCTGCTGACCGACGTCACCGGCAACACGCATCGCTCGGAAATCTGCATCGACAAGCTCTTCTCGCCGGACGGCCCGACCGGCCGGCTCGGCCTCGTCGAGTTTCGCGGCTTCGAAATGCCGCCGAATGCCCGCATGAGCCTTGCCCAGCAACTGCTCATCCGCGCGCTCATCGCCCGTTTCTGGCTGAACCCGGCCAAGGGCGGCTTCGTGCGCTGGGGCACGACGCTGCACGACCGCTTCATGCTGCCCCACTATGTCTGGCAGGATTTCCTCGACGTGCTCGCCGACCTCCGGGACAACGGCTTCGACCTGCGCCCGGAATGGTTCGCCGCCCAGCTCGAATTCCGGTTCCCCTTCTGCGGCGAGGTGGAGTACGAGGGCGCGAAGCTGGAGGTGCGCCAGGCGCTTGAGCCCTGGCACGTCATGGGCGAAGAAGGCGCGATTGGCGGCACCGTGCGCTATGTCGACAGTTCCGTGGAACGCCTGCAGCTGACGCTGGAGACCGCCAATCCCGAACGCTACACCGTCGCCTGCAACGGCCGGCCAGTACCGCTGAAGGCTGCGGGCACGAAGGGCGTCTCTATCGCCGGCGTGCGTTTCAAGGCCTGGCAGCCCGCCTCCGGCCTCCATCCCGTGCTACCCGTCAACACGCCGCTTACGTTCGACATTTATGATACATGGTCGCGCAGAGCCATCGGAGGCTGCATTTACCACGTTGCCCATCCGGGCGGACGCAACTATGACACCTTCCCGGTGAACGGCAACGAGGCCGAGGCGCGCCGGCTGGCGCGGTTCGAGCCCTGGGGACACAGGGCAGGCGGCTATACGCTGTGGCCGGAAACGCCGGCGGCAGATTTCCCGCTGACGCTGGATCTGCGCCGACCGCCCGGCCTCTAGCCTCGATACGGAGTACACGGATTGAAGACCACGAGCGTGGAAGCAGAACGCATGACGGCCGACGCGGCGCAGAAGCCGCAGCGCGCCTATGCGCCGCTTCCGGGTGTCGCCGACGAGATGGTCGACACGCAGGGCAATGTGCGCCCCGTCTGGCGGCATTTCCTCAAGGCGCTCGACCGCATGGACGAGGCCGATCTTGCCGGTCGTTTCGCCCGCGCCGACCGCTACCTGCGCGATGCCGGCGTTTTCTACCGTGCCTATGGCAAGGAGGCGGGTTCGGACCGCGCCTGGCCGCTCTCCCATGTTCCCGTGCTCATCGACGAGGCGGAATGGGACAATCTCGCGCGCGGGCTCGTCCAGCGCGCGGAGCTTCTGGAAGCCGTCGTCGCCGATATCTACGGCAAGAACGAACTGGTCGCCAACGGCCTGCTGCCCCCTGCCCTCGTCGCCTCCAACAGCGAGTTCCTGCGTCCGCTCGTCGGCGTGCAGCCGCATGGCCAGCACTTCCTGCATTTCGTCTCCTTCGAGATCGGCCGCGGTCCCGACGGAAACTGGTGGGTTCTCTCCGACCGCACGCAGGCGCCCTCCGGCGCCGGCTTCGCGCTTGAGAACCGCGTGGCGACGACGCGCGCCTTCTCCGATGTCTATGCGGAGACCCATGCCCATCGCCTTGCCGGCTTCTTCGGCGCCTTCCGCAACACGCTGCAGATGGGCAAGCCGGCGGAAGACCGCATCGCCGTGCTGACGCCGGGCCTTGCCAACGAAACCTATTTCGAGCACGCCTATATCGCCCGCTACCTCGGCTTCATGCTGCTGGAGGGCGAGGACCTGACGGTCGTCGGCGGCAAGGTCATGGTGCGTACCGTCGCGGGCCTGAAACCGGTCGGCGTGCTCTGGCGACGCCTCGATGCCGCCTTCGCCGATCCGCTGGAACTCAACCAGAACTCCCATATCGGCACGCCCGGCATGGTGGAGGCCCTGCGCTCCGGCTCCGTCACCTTCGTCAACGCGCTCGGCGCCGGCATCGTCGAAACCCGTGCCTTCCTTTCCTTCCTGCCGAACATCTGCCGGCAGCTTCTCGGCGAAGACCAGTTGCTTCCCTCCGTCGCGACCTGGTGGTGCGGCCAGAAGGACGAGCGCGCCCACGTCGCGGCCAATATCGAGCGCATGGTCATCGGCCCGGCCTATTCGACACGGCCCTTCTTCGACGACAATGAACAGTCCGTGCTCGGCTCGACGCTGCGCGACACGGCAAAGCAGTCGATTGCCAAATGGCTGGCGAATGACGGCGCCAAGCTCGTCGGCCAGGAGGCCGTGACGCTTTCCACGACGCCTGCCTTCGTCGAGGGCAAGCTGGTGCCGCGGCCGATGTCGCTGCGTGTCTTCGCCGCCCGCACCCGCGACGGCTGGCAGATCATGCCCGGCGGCTTTGCGCGCATCGGCTCTGGCGACAACGTCTCGGCCATCGCCATGCAGGAGGGCGGTTCGGCCGCCGACGTCTGGATCGTCAGCCAGAAGCCCGTCGAGCGCACCTCGCTGCTGCCCGCCGAGGAAATCTTCACCCGCAACATGCCCGGCAGCCTGCCGAGCCGCGCGGCCGACAACCTCTTCTGGCTCGGCCGTTACATCGAGCGGGCGGAAGGCGCGCTGCGCATCCTGCGCGCCTGGCACGGCCGCTATGCCGAATATGCCAATCCAGAGCAGCCGCTGCTGAAAGATGTCAGCGACTATCTCGATGCGCTCGACATCGACACGTCCGAGGCGGTACCGACGAGCCTCATCCGCAATATCGACAGCGCCGTCTTCTCCGCCAGCAACATCCGCGACCGCTTCTCGCCCGATGGCTGGCTGGCGCTCAACGACCTGTCGAAAACGGCTCGCCGCTTCCATGTCAGCGTGCAGGCCGGCGACGACGCGACGCGCGCCATGACCGTGCTCCTGCGCAAGCTCGCGGGCTTTGCCGGTCTCGTGCACGAAAACATGTACCGCTTCACCGGCTGGCGTTTCCTGTCCATCGGCCGCTACCTGGAACGCGGCCTGCACATGACGCGCCTGCTCGGCCACATGTCCGGCGAGGACGCGCCGGATGGCGCGCTCGACATGCTGCTGGAGATCGGCGACAGCGTCATGACCCATCGCCGCCGCTACAACGTGGCGACCGCGCGCCTCACCGTCACCGACCTTCTGGCGCTCGATGCGCTCAACCCGCGTTCGATCCTCTATCAGCTCAACGAGATCAAGAACGAGGTCGAGCAACTGCCGAATGCCTACACCAACGGCCAGATGTCGCCCTTCTACCGCGAGGCGATGCGCCTGCATGCGGGGCTGGCGGTGATGACGCCGGAAACCATGACGGATGCCGTCTACAAGCGCTTCGAGGCGGAACTCGAAAAGCTGTCCGACATCCTCGCACAAACCTATCTGGGCTGAGCGAGAGGGAGGCGCTGTCATCATGCTCTACGACGTCAACCTCCATATCAGCTATCTCTACGATACCCCGGTTTCCGGTGGCCGGCATATCGTGCGCGTGCTACCGCTCTCCATCGGCGGACGCCAGCGGCTCGTCGCCGGCACGGTCGGCGTCACGCCCGGCCCGGGCGAGCGGGTCGATCACCACGACTTCTTCGAAAACCCGATGAGCGCGATCCTCTTCCGCAACGCGCATGAGCGGCTGGACATTCGCATGCAGGCGCGCGTCCATGTCGACGTGCCGGAGCCGGCGGCCGATTTCTCGCCGCACGCAGCGGACCTGCCGGAGGATATCGCAGGCTACTGGTCGCTCGACGCCGGCTCGCCGCATCACTATACCGGCCCGAGCCCGCGCCTGAAGGAATGTCCCGAGATCGCCGACTATGCCCGCGCGATCGCCAAGCCCGACATGACCGTCCGCGCCATCGCCACGGCCATCTGCGCCCGCATCCACAAGGATTTCACCTACGATCCGAAGGCGACGAATGTCGACACCACGCCGCGCGAGGCCTTCAAGCTGAAGCGCGGCGTCTGCCAGGATTTTTCCCACGTGATGATCGTGGCACTGAGAAGCCTTGGCATTCCCGCCGGCTATGTCAGCGGCTTCCTGCGCACGATCCCCCCGCCCGGCAAGGAGCGACTGGAAGGCGCGGACGCCATGCATGCCTGGGTGCGCTATTGGTGCGGCCGGGTGAACGGCTGGATGGAACTAGACCCGACCAACAACATTCCCGCCGGCACCGACCACATCGTCGTCGCCTATGGCCGCGACTATGCCGACGTCGCGCCGGTCATCGGTGTCCTGAAGGGTTACGGACAGCACCAGACCAGCCAGGCCGTCGACGTCATCCCCGTTCGTCAGACACCGTAAAATCCCGTTTGGAAACAACGGGAACGGTGGAAAGGCGGCGTCCGCACAATTTTACGAAAACTATACCACGCCGCCGAACCCTTGAATAACACTTCGCTGCTAGGCTTCGCCCACATTATGACGATGGTGGGTGAAGTCTCATGACGACGAAGACGGAAAAGCGCTCGTTCCTGTCCCGGTTCCTAGGGGACCGCGGCGGCAATTTCGCCGTCATGGCGGCCGTCGCCGTGCCGGTCATCCTGGGTGCCGGCGGCTTTGCGATGGACCTCACCCGCATGGTGCTGATGCGGGCGGAGCTACAGGACGCCGTCGACTCGGCCGCGCTCGCCGCCGCCTCGGCCCTTTCCAACGACAAGAAGACCGTCGCCGAGGCGAAGGTCATCGCCATGACGTTCTTCAAGACCCAGCTCGTCGGCTCCGCTGCCGAAGGCACGGACATGACCAAGACGACGACGGTCAACATTGTGGAAACCGCCAAGGCCGGCTCCGCCAAGGCCTTCAAGGTCGATATCGCCACCGGCTACGACATGCAGCTCAATGTGTTGACGCGCCTGTTCGGCCAGACCACGGCGAAGATCAACACCAAGGGCACGGCTGAAAGCTCCACCGGATCGAAAAACGCGGTCTCGATGTTCCTGGTTCTCGACCGGTCGGGCTCGATGTCCTTCAAGACGGACGATATCGGCAGCACGACAGAGCCGTGCCAGAACTGGACGGAATCGAATTGGGGCGGCAATCCGAAATGGGTGGTGCCGTGCTACATCCGCAAGATCGCCGCCCTGAAAACGGCCGTGGGAAGCCTTGTCGACGTGATGAGCAAGGCCGATCCCAACAGCGAATATGTCCGCACCGGCGCCATCTCCTACAATGACTCGACGCAGAAAGAGACGAACCTGGCTTGGGGAACGACCGCCGCGCTGAATTATGTCAACGCCCTTCCCACACAGCCGACCGGCGGCACGGATTCGCACACCGCATTCGCCAAGGCCGTTGAGAAGCTGACCGCCACCCAGAATGGCGAGGACGTCGAGAAGAAGGAACACGCCGCAAAGAACGGGCTGGTTCCGGTGAAATACCTCATCTTCATGACGGATGGCGAAAACACCAGTTACGACAACACCGTGTCTACCTGGGGCGCCAATGAATCCGACGAGAAGACATCGGCGTCCTGCACCACCGCGAAAAATGCCGGCATCCTTGTCTATACGGTTGCCTTCATGGCGCCGGAGCGTGGTCAGAAACTTCTGAAGAGCTGCGCCTCCACGCCCGCGAACTACTATGAGGCAAAGAACCGCCAGGACCTGATCGACGCCTTCAACAATATCGGCAAGTCCGCTGCCGCCATGGTCTCGCGCCTCACCAACTGACCCCAGGAAAATCCGTCCGGAATATCGGCCCGCTGCGCTCCGCGCAGCGGGCTTTTTAGCATGCCCTGGTTGTTTCAGGCATGTCGAAAATGCATGCGGCCTTTCTTGAAAAGGCATATTGCAAGCGCTTCGGATAGATGCATAAATTGATTTAAACGCGATTTTCGCCAGAACGAACGCATGGAATGCGAGGGGGCAAAGTTCACCGATGATGAACCGGGTAACCAACAACGACCTCGCGCCCGCCCTCCGGTCATCGGACCGGGAACAGCTCGCGACCGAGCTTCTGGAGCGCCTGAAATACCGTATCGGCAAGGACCCGAAAGTCGCCAAGCCGCATGACTGGCTGACCGCCGCGATCCTGGTTGCGCGCGACCGCATCACCGACAAGTGGATGGATTCCACGCGCCGCACCTATGCCACCGGCGCAAAGCGCGTCTACTACCTCTCGTTGGAGTTCCTCATCGGCCGCCTGATGCGCGACGCCATGACGAATATCGGCATTCTCGACGAGATGCGCCATGCGCTCTCTTCGCTCGGCGTCGATCTCGACGTCATCGCCGAGCTGGAGCCGGATGCCGCGCTCGGCAACGGTGGCCTCGGCCGCCTCGCCGCCTGCTTCATGGAGAGCATGGCGACGGTGGACGTTCCCGCCTATGGCTACGGCATCCGCTACGTGCACGGCCTGTTCCGCCAGCAGATGGCGGACGGCTGGCAGGTCGAGCTGCCGGAAACCTGGCTTGCCCACGGCAATCCCTGGGAGTTCGAGCGCCGGGAAAGCTCCTACGAGATTGGCTTCGGCGGCGCGGTCGAGACGATCAATATCGGCGAGGACAAGCAGCGCTTCGTCTGGAAGCCGGCCGAACGCGTCATCGCGACGGCCTACGATACGCCCGCCGTCGGCTGGCATGCCAAGCGTGTCAACACGCTGCGCCTGTGGGCCGCCAATCCGATCGACCCGATCCTGCTCGACGCCTTCAACGCCGGCGACCATATCGGCGCGCTGCGCGAGAGCAACAAGGCCGAAAGCCTGACGCGCGTGCTCTATCCGGCCGATGCCACGCCCGCCGGCCAGGAACTGCGCCTGCGCCAGGAATTCTTCTTCTGTTCGGCCTCGCTGCAGGACATCCTGCGCCGCCATCTCCAGCAATATCCTGATTTCACGTCCCTGCCGGATGCCGTCGCCATCCAGCTCAACGACACCCACCCGGCGGTCTCGGTCGCCGAACTGGTGCGCCTGCTCACCGATGTGCACGGTCTCGATTTCGACGTCGCCTGGGATATCGCCCGCCGCACCTTCTCCTACACCAACCACACGCTTCTGCCGGAAGCGCTGGAAAGCTGGCCTGTTCCGCTGTTCGAGCGCCTGCTGCCGCGCCACATGCAGATCGTCTATGCGGTCAATGCCAAGATCCTCGTGGAAGCCCGCAAGGAAAAGGGCTTCGAGGACCAGCGCATCCGCAACATCTCGCTGATCGAGGAATCGGGCGAGCGCCGCGTGCGCATGGGCAACCTCGCCTTCGTCGGCTCGCATTCGATCAACGGCGTATCGGCCCTCCATACCGAGCTGATGAAGGAAACGGTCTTCGCCGACCTCCACAAGCTCTACCCTGATCGTATCAACAACAAGACCAACGGCATCACGCCGCGTCGCTGGCTGATGCAATGCAATCCGGGCCTGTTCGACCTCATCCGCGAGTCCATCGGCGAAGGCTTCATGGATGACGCGGAGGCACTGAAAGCGCTCGACAGCTTCGCCGACAACCGGGATTTCCAGGAACGCTTCGCCGCCATCAAGCGCGAGAACAAGAACCGGCTGTCCAATCTGGTCGGCAGCCGCATGGGCGTGCGCATCGATCCCGCAGCGATGTTCGACATCCAGATCAAGCGCATCCACGAATACAAGCGCCAGCTCCTCAACATCATCGAGGCCGTCGCGCTCTACGACCAGATCCGCTCGCATCCCGAACTGGACTGGGTGCCGCGCGTCAAACTCTTCGCGGGCAAGGCGGCGCCGAGCTATCACAATGCCAAGCTGATCATCAAGCTGGCCAACGACGTGGCCAAGGTGATCAACAACGACCCGGCCGTGCGCGGTCTCCTCAAGGTCGTCTTCGTGCCGAACTACAACGTCTCGCTCGCCGAGATCATGGTGCCGGCCGCCGACCTTTCCGAACAGATTTCCACCGCCGGCATGGAAGCCTCCGGCACCGGCAACATGAAGTTCGCGCTGAACGGCGCATTGACCATCGGCACGCTTGACGGCGCCAATGTCGAGATGCGCGACCATGTCGGCGAAGAGAACATCGTGATCTTCGGCATGACGGCGGAGGAAGTGGCGAAGGTGCGCTCCGAGGGGCACAATCCCCGCGCCATCATCGAGCAGTCCCGCGAGCTGTCTCAAGCCCTTCAGGCAATCGCCTCCGGCGTCTTCTCGCCGGACGATCGCAACCGTTTCGCCGGCCTCGTCGACGGTATTTACAATCACGACTGGTTCATGGTCGCCGCCGATTTCGACGCCTATGCGAAAGCCCAGCGTGAGGTCGACGCCATCTGGACCGACAAGACCGCCTGGTATTCCAAGACGATACGGAACACAGCCCGCATGGGCTGGTTCTCCTCCGACCGAACCATTCGCCAATACGCCAAGGACATCTGGAGGGCCTGATGACCGCACCGCCGAAAAAAGGCACGACGGGGGAGCCGTCAGAGCTTCTGGCGAAGGCGGACATCGACGCGATCTTGGAGAGCCGGCACTGGGACCCGTTCGCCGTGCTTGGCCTGCATTTGGTGCGCGGAGCGGGCGGCGACACCTATGTCGCCCGCTGCTTCCTGCCCGGCGCTGCCGAAGTGACGGCCGAAACGCTCACCGGCAAGGACATCGGCGCGCTGAAGCAACTGCATCCGGCCGGCATCTTCGCCGGCGAGGTCGCACTCAAGAAGCTGCAGCCGATCCGCTATCGCGCCCGCAACGACGGCGGCGAATGGATCGTCATCGATCCCTACAGCTTCGGCCCCGTGCTCGGCCCGATGGACGACTACTATATCCGCGAAGGCTCGCACCTGCGCCTCTTCGACAAGCTGGGCGCCCATCCGATGACGCTCGACGGCATCGACGGCTTCCATTTCGCCGTCTGGGCGCCGAATGCCAAGCGCGTCTCCGTCGTCGGCAATTTCAACGAATGGGACGGCCGGCGCAATGCGATGCGCCTTCGCCGCGACACCGGCATCTGGGAAATCTTCCTGCCCGGCATCACCGCGGGCCACGCCTATAAATACGAGATCGTCGGCATCGACGGCCAGGTCCTGCCACTGAAGGCCGACCCCTTCGCCCGCCGCTCGGAACTGCGCCCCAACAACGCCTCGATGACGACCGGCCCCATCGCGCAGGACTGGGAAGACGAGGCGCATCTGGCCCATTGGGCCGCCGCGGACGCCCGCCGCCAGCCGATCTCGATCTATGAGGTGCATGCCGGCTCCTGGCAGAAGCATGAGGACGGCAGTTTCCTCAGCTGGGACGAACTGGCGGACCGCCTCATCCCCTACTGCGTCGACATGGGCTTCACCCATGTCGAATTCCTGCCGATCTCCGAATATCCCTTCGACCCGTCCTGGGGCTACCAGACGACCGGCCTCTATTCCCCGACGGCCCGCTTCGGCGAACCGGAAGGCCTCGCCCGCTTCGTCAACGGCTGCCACAAGGTCGGCATCGGCGTCATCCTCGACTGGGTGCCGGCGCATTTCCCGACGGATGCCCATGGCCTCGGCCAGTTCGACGGCACCGCGCTCTACGAGCATGCCGATCCGCGCCAGGGCTTCCACCCGGACTGGAACACGGCGATCTACAATTTCGGCCGCGCCGAGGTGCTGTCCTATCTCATCAACAATGCGCTCTACTGGGCGGAAAAATTCCACCTCGACGGCCTGCGCGTCGATGCGGTCGCCTCGATGCTCTACCTCGACTATTCACGCAAACACGGCGAATGGGTGCCGAACGAATATGGCGGCAACGAAAATCTGGAGGCCGTGCGCTTCCTGCAGTCCATGAATAGCCACGTCTATGCCGGCCATCCCGGCATCCTGACGATCGCGGAAGAATCCACGTCCTGGCCGAAAGTCTCCCATCCCGTGCATGAAGGCGGGCTCGGTTTCGGCTTCAAGTGGAATATGGGCTTCATGCACGACACGCTGCAATATCTGTCGCGCGAACCCGTTCATCGCAAGTTCCACCACAACGACATGACCTTCGGTCTGCTCTACGCCTTCACCGAGAACTTCGTGTTGCCGCTCAGCCATGACGAAGTGGTGCACGGCAAGGGCTCGCTGATCGCCAAGATGACCGGCGACGACTGGCAGAAGTTCGCCAATCTGCGCGCCTATTACGGTTTCATGTGGGGCTATCCCGGCAAGAAACTCCTGTTCATGGGCCAGGAATTCGCCCAGTGGCAGGAATGGAGCGAGGCCCGCTCGCTCGACTGGAATCTGCTCGAATACCCGTTGCACGAAGGCATGCGCCGGCTGGTGCGCGACCTCAACGGCACCTACCGCCGCAAGGGCGCGCTGCATGCGCGCGATTGCGAGGGCGACGGCTTCGAATGGCTGATTGCCGACGACCGCGAGAACTCGGTCTTCGCCTGGCTGCGCAAGGCGCCCGGCGAAAAGCCGATTGCCGTCGTCACCAATTTCACCCCCGTCTACCGCGAGAATTACGGGGTGCCGCTACCGTCGGAGGGCCGGTGGCGGGAGATCCTCAACACCGATGCCGAGATCTATGGCGGCAGCGGCAAGGGCAATGGCGGCGCGGTGCAGGCCAAGAAACATGCCAATGGAAGGATAACGGCCAATATCACGTTGCCGCCCCTGGCGACGATGATGTTCGAGCTGGACGTGTAATGCCTGCAATTCCAGCAAGACTGTGCAGCACCTTGCTGGAACTGCAGAAGACCAAGGGATAATCGGGAGGACACCATGCAGAAGCGCAATCAACCCCTCGCCCGCGACGCGATGGCTTATGTCCTGGCAGGGGGACGCGGCAGCCGCCTGAAGGAGCTGACCGACCGGCGCGCCAAGCCCGCCGTCCATTTCGGTGGCAAGGCCCGCATCATCGATTTTGCGCTGTCCAACGCGCTCAATTCCGGTATCCGCCGCATCGGCGTCGCCACCCAGTACAAGGCGCATTCGCTGATCCGCCACATGCAGCGCGGCTGGAACTTCTTCCGTCCGGAACGAAACGAAAGCTTCGATATTCTCCCGGCCTCCCAGCGCGTATCCGAGACGCAGTGGTACGAAGGCACCGCCGATGCCGTCTATCAGAACATCGACATCATCGAGGATTACGGCGTCGAATACATGGTCATCCTGGCCGGCGACCATATCTATAAGATGGACTACGAGCTGATGCTCCAGCAGCACGTCGATTCCGGCGCGCAGGTCACCATCGGCTGCCTGGAAGTGCCGCGCATCGAAGCGACCGGCTTCGGCGTCATGCATGTCGACGAGAAGGATCAGATCATCGCCTTCGTGGAAAAGCCGGCCGATCCGCCGGGCATTCCCGGCAATCCCGACATGGCGCTCGCCTCCATGGGCATCTACGTGTTCCACACGAAGTTCCTGATGGATCTCCTGCGCCGCGATGCCGCCGACCCGACCTCCAGCCGCGACTTCGGCAAGGACATCATCCCCTATATCGTGCAGCACGGCAAAGCCGTGGCCCATCGCTTCACCGCCTCCTGCGTGCGCTCGGATTTCGAGCGCGAGGCCTACTGGCGCGACGTCGGCACCATCGACGCCTACTGGCAGGCCAATATCGACCTGACGGACGTTACGCCCGAGCTCGACATCTACGACGGCTCCTGGCCGATCTGGACCTTCGCCGAGATCAAGCCGCCGGCCAAGTTCGTGCATGACGACGAGAACCGCCGCGGCTCGGCGATCTCCTCGCTCGTTTCGGGCGACTGCATCATCTCCGGCTCGTCGCTCACCCGCAGCCTGCTCTTCACCGGCGTGCGCGCCAATTCCTACTCCCGTCTCGAAGGCGCCGTCGTGCTGCCGAACGTCATGATCGGCCGCCATGCGCAGTTGAAGAATGTCGTCATCGACAGCCGCGTCGTCATTCCGGAAGGCCTCGTCGTCGGGGAGGATCCGGAACTCGACGCCAAGCGCTTCCGCCGCTCGGAGAACGGCATCTGCCTCATCACGCAACCCATGATCGACAAGCTGGAGCTCTAGCCGCGACATGAAAATCCTTTCGGTGGCATCCGAAGTATTCCCGCTCATCAAGACGGGGGGCCTCGCCGACGTCGCCGGCGCCCTGCCCATCGCGCTTGCCGGGCGCGGCATGCACATGCGCACGCTCATGCCCGGCTATCCGGCCGTCATGCAGCGGCTGGCCAAGGTCGAGGTGGTCGCAACCTTCGACGATCTCCTCGGCGAGCCGGCGCGCATCCTTGCGGCCATGCACGAGGGGCTCGATATCCTCGTTCTGGATGCACCGGGCTTCTTCGATCGGGCGGGCGGCCCCTATACCGATGCCACCGGCAAGGATTTCGTCGACAACTGGCGGCGCTTTGCCGCCCTTTCGCTGGCGGGCGCCGAGATCGCCCGCGGCCTTCTGCCGGACTGGCAGCCGGATGTCGTGCACGCCCATGACTGGCAGGCGGCGATGACCGCCGTCTACATGCGCTATACCGGCCTCCAGAACATTCCGACCGTCGTCACCGTGCACAACCTCGCCTTCCAGGGCCAGTTCGGCGCCGAAATCTTCGCCGATCTTCGCCTGCCGCCGGAAGCCTTCACCGTGGACGGCCTCGAATATTACGGCGACGTCGGCTTCCTGAAAGGCGGGCTGCGCACCGCCTGGTCGATCACCACGGTCAGCCCCACCTATGCGCAGGAGATCACCACGCCGGACTACGGCATGGGCCTCGAAGGCCTGATCAATGCCCGCGCCACCGATCTCGCCGGCATCGTCAACGGCATCGACACCGCCGTCTGGAATCCCGAGACCGACACGCACATCGCCCGTCCCTATGCCGCCGGCTCGCTGAAGCAGCGCATCGCCAACCGCCAGGCGCTCGCCGAACGATTCAACCTTGCCGATGACAACGGTCCGATCTTCTGCATCATCAGCCGCCTCACCTGGCAGAAGGGCATCGACATCGTGGCCGAAGTCGCCGACTGGATCGTTGGCGAAGGCGGCAAACTCGCCGTGCTCGGCTCCGGCGACCAGGGGCTGGAAGGCGCGTTGCTTGCCGCCGCCTCACGCCATCGCGGCCGCATCGGCATCGTCATCGGCTACAACGAGCCGCTGTCGCATCTCATGCAGGCGGGCGCCGACGCCATCCTCATCCCATCGCGCTTCGAGCCTTGCGGCCTCACCCAGCTTTACGGGCTGCGCTACGGCTGCGTGCCGGTCGTCGCGCGCACCGGCGGCCTTGCCGATACTGTCATCGACGCCAATGAGGCAGCCCTTTCCGCCCGCGTCGCCACGGGCTTCCAGTTCACCCCGATCAATGCCGAAGGCCTGCGCCAGGCGCTGCGCCGTGTCTTCCGGGCCTATAGCGAGCCAAAAATATGGGCCCGCATCCAGAACCAGGGCATGAAGTCGGACGTTTCCTGGGAAAACAGCGCCGCGCGCTACGCCGATCTCTATTCCAGCCTTCTTTCGAAAGCCTGAGCCATGACCATAAAGACCGTTTCGACCACGCCCTACAGCGACCAGAAGCCCGGCACCTCGGGCCTGCGCAAGAAGGTTCCCGTCTTCCAGCAGAAGAACTATGCGGAGAACTTCATCCAGTCGATCTTCGACAGTCTGGAAGGCTTTCAGGGCGAGACGCTGGTGATCGGCGGCGACGGCCGCTTCTACAATCGCGAGGTCATCCAGCTCGCCATCAAGATGGCCGCCGCCAACGGCTTCGGCCGTGTGCTGGTCGGCCGCGGCGGCATTCTCTCCACGCCCGCCGCCTCCAACGTCATCCGCAAGAACAAGGCCTTCGGCGGCATCGTGCTGTCGGCCAGCCATAATCCCGGCGGTCCGACGGAAGACTTCGGCATCAAGTACAATATCGGCAATGGCGGTCCGGCCCCGGAGAAGATCACCGACGCCATCTTCGCCCGCACCAAATCCATCGACAGCTACCGGATCGCGGATGTCGCGGACGTCAATCTCGACCTCGAGGGCAGCCACGAGATCGAAGGCATGACGGTCACCGTCATCGATCCCGTCGCCGACTATGCCGAGCTGATGGAACAGCTCTTCGATTTTGCCGCCATCCGCGCGCTGCTTGCCGGCGGTTTCCGCATCGTCTTCGACGCCATGAGCGCCGTCACTGGCCCCTATGCCAAGGAAATCCTCGAGAACCGTCTCGGCGCGGCCAAGGGCTCGGTGCTCAACTTCATGCCGCTGCCGGACTTCGGCGGCCACCACCCCGACCCGAACCTCGTGCACGCCCGCGCGCTCTACGAAACGATGATGGCCGAGGACGCCCCGGACTTCGGCGCCGCCTCCGACGGCGACGGCGACCGCAACCTCATCATCGGCAAGGGCATTTTCGTCACCCCGTCCGACAGCCTCGCCATGCTCGCCGCCAACGCGCATCTGGCGCCCGGCTATGCCAAGGGTCTTGCCGGCATCGCCCGCTCCATGCCGACCTCGGGCGCCGCCGACCGTGTGGCGGAAAAGCTGGGCATCGGCATCTATGAGACGCCGACCGGATGGAAGTTCTTCGGCAACCTGCTCGACGCCGGCCTTGCCACGATCTGCGGCGAGGAAAGCGCCGGCACCGGCTCCAACCACGTGCGCGAGAAGGACGGCCTCTGGGCCGTGCTCCTCTGGCTCAACATCCTCGCCGTGCGCAAGGAAAGCGTGCTCGCCATCGTCGAGCAGCACTGGGCGAGCTACGGCCGCAACTACTATTCCCGCCATGACTACGAAGAGGTCGATACCGAGGCTGCCAACGGCCTGATGGCGAACCTGCGTGATCAGCTTGCCGCCTTGCCGGGCAAGAGCTTCGGCGCCCTCACGGTCGAGACGGCCGACGACTTCGCCTATAACGACCCGGTCGACCAGTCCGTCAGCAAGAACCAGGGCATTCGCATCCTGTTCGTCGGCGGCTCGCGCGTCGTCTTCCGCCTCTCCGGCACCGGCACGTCGGGCGCGACGCTGCGCGTCTATATCGAGCGCTTCGAGCCCGATGCCGCCCGTCACGACATCGATACCCAGGAGGCGCTGGCCGACCTCATCGCGGTCGCCGACGAGATCGCCGGTATCAAGAGCCGCACGGGCCGCACCGAACCGACGGTGATCACGTAACATGACCGTCACCGCCCCCTCCTTCGCGCCGGGCGCCACGCTCTCAGGGGACGGGGTGGAATTCGCGGTCCATTCGCGCGACGCCGCCCGCGTCGATCTCTGCCTGTTCGACAACGAAGGCGACAGGGAGCTCGCCCGCCTCACCATGGGGCGGGACGAGAACGGCTTCCACCGCGTCTTCGTCGAAGGCGCCGCGGCCGGCACGCGCTACGGCTTTCGCGCCGATGGCGTCTATTCACCGGACCACGGCCTCTGGTTCGACCCGGCGAAGTTGCTCGTCGATCCCTATGCCAAGGAACTCGACCGCCGCTTCGTGCATGACGGACGGCTGGCGCTCTTCGGCGCGGAGACCGCCGATATCGTGCCGAAGGCCATCGTCATCCGGGACCAACCCGTTGCGATAAAGCCGCCGATCTTCCGTTCCGGCGGCGTCGTCTACGAAGTGGCGGTCCGCGCCTTCACCATGCTGCACCCCGACGTGCCCGCGGCAATGCGCGGCACGGTCGGCGCCCTCGCTCACCCCGCCGTGCTCGCCCACCTGAAGCGCCTTGGCGTCGATGCGGTCGAGTTGATGCCGATCACCGCCTGGATCGACGAGCGCCACCTGCCGCCGCTCGGTCTTTCCAACAGCTGGGGCTATAATCCCATCGCCCTGATGGCACTCGATCCGCGCCTCGTTCCGGGCGGCATGAAGGAGCTGGCCGACACCGTCGCGACTTTGCGCGCGGAAAACATCGGCGTCATCCTCGACCTCGTCTTCAACCATTCCGGCGAGAGCGACCGCCACGGCGCGACGCTCTCCATGCGCGGTCTCGACAATCTTACCTATTACCGCCACGTGCCGGACCGGCCGGGCGAGCTGATCAACGATACCGGCTGCGGCAACACCATTGCCGGCGAGCATCCGGTCGTGCGCCAGTTGGTGCTGGACAGCCTGCGCCACTTCGTGCGCCATGCCGGCGTCGACGGCTTCCGCTTCGACCTTGCCACCATTCTCGGCCGCGAGGCCGACGGCTTCTCCGCCCGCGCCGCCCTCCTCTCGGAGATCTGCAACGACCCGCTGCTCAGGGACCGCGTTCTCGTCGCCGAGCCTTGGGACATCGGTCCGGGCGGTTACCAGCTCGGCAACTTCCCTGCCCCCTTCCTCGAATGGAACGACCGCTACCGCGACGACACGCGCATGTTCTGGCGCGGCGACAGCCACACGCTCGGCGCCTTCGTCACCGCTTTTGCCGGCTCTTCCGACATCTTCACCCGCCACGGCGCCGAACGCACCCGCACCGTCAACTTCCTCGCCGCCCATGACGGCTTCACGCTGATGGACCTCGTCTCGCATACGGTCAAACACAATGCGGCCAACGGCGAAGACAACCGCGACGGCCACAACGAGAACCATTCCTGGAACAACGGCGCCGAGGGCGAGACCACGGATGGCGCCGTGCTTTCCGCCCGCCGCGCGGATGTGAAGGCGCTGCTGTCCAGCCTCTTCCTCGCGCGCGGCACCGTCATGCTGACGGCCGGCGATGAAGGCGGGCGCAGCCAGCAGGGCAACAACAACGCCTATTGTCAGGACAATGCGATCACCTGGATGCATTGGGACCGGCTGGACGAAGGCCTGATCGAACACACCGCCATGCTCTCGGCGATCCGCAAGCGCTTCCCCGCCCTCGGCGAGACGACCTTCCTCAGCGGCGCGGGCGATGTCGCCTGGCTGACGCTCTCCGGCAGCCCCATGACGGTCGGCGATTGGGAGGCTCCCTTCGCCGGCACATTGCTGGTGCTGTTGAAAACGCCTGACCGCACGCAACAGCGCATCGTCCGCCTTGCCATCGCCATCAACCGCAGCCATGGCGAACAGGCCCTGTCGCTTCCCCCGTCGGAAGGGCGCGGCTGGACGAGCCTGCTTGCCGTCAACCATCCCGCAAGCGGCATGCTGCTGGCGCGCGCCATCGAAATTTTTGTCGAAACCTACTGATTTTCATTGCCCGGACAAACCGTCTCTCTAAAAAAGACTTCCTTCAAGCGGCGAGAAGGCCTCATGCCAGCCACCATTCATCTGAAAGACATTCCCGCCCAGGTCGGAAAGGAAATCGGCGTTTCGCGCTGGTTCACCGTCGACCAGGCAATGATCGACCGTTTTGCCGATGCGACGGAGGATCACCAGTTCATCCATACCGATCCGGTGCGGGCGGCGGCCGAAACGCCGTTCGGCGGCACCATCGCGCATGGCTTCCTCACCCTGTCCCTGCTCTCGGCGATGAACTACGACTGCCTGCCGCGCATCGTGGAGCAGACGATGGGCATCAATTACGGCTTCGAGAAAATCCGCTTCATCACGCCGGTGAAGAGCGGCGCGCGCGTGCGCGGCCGCTTCACGCTGGCCGAGGCCCGCTTCCGCGGCGCCGGCATGGTGACGATCCGTTACGATGCGTCGGTCGAGGTCGAGAACGAGCGCAAGCCGGCGCTGACGGCCGACTGGATCACCATCATCCAGTTCGATCCGAAGGATCGGCCGGAGAGCGTGTGAAGGTCCGTGTCGCCGCGCGGGAGGACCTTGGCGCCCTTGCCGCCTGCGACTTCTCCTTCCTCGTCACCCGCGAGGCCGCCCCGCCCTTCGAGGGCGACTGGCTGGCCCGCGCCCGGCCCGTCGAGCCCTATGCCAAGAGCTACGGCTTCGACCCGGCGGACCTCGAAGCCAGCATCGGAGCGACGGACAAGACGCTCTTCGTCGCCATCGGCGACAAGACACCGGTCGGCTACATCGCGCTTTCCATCGGCTGGAACAATTTCGCCGTCGTCGACGATCTTGCCGTCGATGTCGAATGGCGCGGGACGGGCGCTGCGCAGCGGCTGATGCAGCAGGCCGCCGACTGGGCGGGGGAAAGGGGCCTGCCGGGCCTGCGCCTCGAGACCCAGACGAACGATGTCGCGGCCTGCCGCTTCTATCTGCGCCAGGGCTTTGCGCTCGGCGGTTTCGACAGGCACCTGTACGAAGGGCTGTCCCCCGGCACGCGGGAGACAGCCCTGTTTTTCTACCGTTTCCTCTGAAGGATCAGAGGCCGGCGTCTTCCGCACCTTCGACGAGAAGACCGAAGGCGTAGGGCGAGAACGAGCGCCAGCATTCGACGCGATAATCCTCTTCACCCGTGCGCAGCAGCACGACCTCGATCTTGCCGAGCACCGTGCGCGCCGCCGCGCCGACCGGGAAGGCCGTATTGCCGAGGTCGAGCGGGCAGGCGCTGGCGATCGCACCGGCCGCATTGGGGCCGGAAACGAGGACCGCCGTGTTGCGGTGGGACACGTCCGTCGCCGAATGCAGCGCGGAAACGCCCGACGCGATGCCCATCAGGTCCGCGCCGTTCTCGTCGATCAGCAGCCACTCGTCCGGGCCGAGCCAGAGCGCGTGGCGACCGCTGACGGACGCCGAGGTTTTTGGCCGCCGCGGCAGTTCGAGGCCGAAGGCCAGCGAGAGCGTGCCGATGGCATCCTCGCCCGCGCGGAGCGACAGACGGGTTGCGGGAGCGGCGGGCGTGACGCGCGCGCCGGCGGAGCCGCCATGGCGGCCGGCAAGCGGCGCCTTGCGAAGAGCGTGATCAGCCATTGAGGCGTCCTCCTTCCTTGTCGATGAAGACCATGTCGCTGACCTCGACCGCGATGGTGCGGTCGGGCATCGGCACGTAGAGCGTCTGGCCCAGGCGAGCCTGGCCGCCGGCAACGAGCGCCATGGCGATCGACCGGCCGCAGTTTTCCGACCAATAGGACGAGGTCACGTGGCCGAGCATCTTCATGGGCTTGGGTTCGTTCGGATCGGCGACGATCTGCGCGCCCTCCTCCAGAACCACCTTCGGGTCCTTCGTCAGCAGGCCGACGAGCTGCTTGCGGCCTTCCTTGACGAGGTCCGGGCGCTTGAGACCGCGGATGCCCACGAAGTCCGCCTTCTTCTTGGAGACGGCCCAGCCGAGGCTGGCGTCAAAGGGCGTAACCGTACCGTCCGTATCCTGGCCGACGATGATATAGCCCTTCTCGGCGCGCAGCACGTGCATGGTTTCCGTGCCGTAGGCGCAGGCGCCGAGCGGTTCTGCCCGTGCCCAGATGGCTTCCCATACGGCCTGACCGTAATCGGCGGGAACGTTGACTTCGTAGCCAGCTTCACCGGTGAACGACATGCGGAAGAGCCGGGTCGGCACGCCGCAGATCTTGCCTTCGCGCACGCTCATATGCGGGAAGGCCTCGTTGGAGATGTCGATGCCCTCGACCAGCGGCTCGAGAATTTCGCGCGCCTTCGGGCCCTGTACGGCAATGACCGACCACTGTTCCGTGGTCGAGGTCAGCCAGACCTTGAGATGCGGGAATTCCGTCTGCAGGTAGTCTTCCATGTGGTGCATGACGCGCGGCGCACCGCCCGTCGTGGTGGTGACGTGGAAGCGGTCTTCCGCCAGGCGACCGACGACGCCGTCGTCATAGACGAAACCGTCCTCGCGCAGCATGATGCCGTAGCGGCAGCGGCCGGGCTTCAGCGTATCCCAGGCGTTGGTGTACATGAGGTTCATGAATTCGCCGGCATCGGGACCGACGACTTCGATCTTGCCGAGCGTCGAGGCGTCGAACAGGCCGGCAACATTACGCACCGTGCGGCACTCGCGGTTGACCGCATCGTGCATGGTCTCGCCCGAGCGCGGATAGTACCAGGCACGCTTCCAGTTGCCGACGTCCTCGAAGACCGCGCCATGCGCTTCTTCCCAGGCGTGGATCGGCGTCTTGCGCGCCGGGTCGAACAGGTCGCCGCGCGAATGGCTGATCAGCGCGCCGAAGGTGACGGGCGTATAGGGGGCGCGGAAGGTGGTGAGACCGATCTTCGGAATCTCGCGGTTCAGCACTTCCGAGGCGATGGCAAGACCGTGGATGTTGGACAGCTTGCCCTGGTCCGTCGCCATGCCGTTGGTGGTGAAGCGCTTGATATGCTCGATCGAGTGCATGCCCTCGCGCACGGCAAGGCGGATGTCCTTGGCGCAGACGTCGTTCTGGAAGTCGACGAAGGCCTTGACGGTCGTGTCGACGCCGGCGCCCTCGCCTGCCCCGGCCATGCCGCCGGTCCATTCGAAAGCGTTCTCGCCGCGAAGCTCGACCTTGCCGCCGCCCTCGTTGCCGGTGGCGCGGGCCATCAACTCGCCGGCCGCCAGCGATTCTTCGATGGTCGCCTGCAGGCCGTCCGTGCCGTTGCACGAACCGACCGAAAGGCAATCCTGCGCATAGGTGCCGGGCAGGAAGCGACCGGAAGCCGCGTCATAGGCGACCTTGCCGCGCGACTGCGAGAAGAGGTGGACGGAGGGCGTCCAGCCGGCGGACATCAGCAGCGCGTCGACCGGGATGGACCGTGCCGAACCGCCGCCGTTGCGGGCGACCGACATGGAGGAGACGCGCAGCTTGCCCTTGGTGTCGACGACCGAGTGGCCGGTCAACACCTCGATGCCGAGCTTGCGGGCTTCGGCAAGCACGGCATCGCCGGGCTTCTCACGGTTATCGACGATGGCGGCGATGGTGACGCCGGCACGCTTCAGATCGAAGGCGGCCTCGTAGGCGGAATCGTTCGCCGTATAGACGCCGACCTTGCGACCGACCGCGACGCCGAAATGGTTGAGATAGGTGCGCGCCGCCGAGGCCAGCATAATGCCCGGACGGTCGTTGTTGGCGAACACCATGTGCCGCTCGATGGAGCCGGTGGCGATGATGACGCGCTTGGCGCGGACCTGCCACAGCCGCTCGCGCGGCAGCGTCTTGTCGGGACGCGCGAGGTGATCCGTCACGCGTTCCACGAGGCCGACGAAATTGTGGTTGTAGTAGCCGAAGGCCGTCGTGCGTGTGAGAACGGTAACGTTCTCCATCGCCTTCAGCTTCGCGGCCGTCGCCTGCGCCCAGGCATAGCCACTCTGCCCGTCGATCTTCACCGACAGGTCGTAGTGCAGCGCACCGCCAACTTCCGGCTGCTCGTCGACGAGGATGACGCTTGCGCCGGCTTCAGCGGCGGCAAGCGCTGCGGAAAGGCCGGCAACGCCGGCGCCCGCGACCAGCACGTCGCAATGGGCATAGCGGTTGGCGTAGTGGTCCGGGTCCTCTTCCGTCGGCGAGACGCCGAGGCCGGCGGCGCGGCGGATGAAGGGTTCGTAAAGCTTCTCCCAGGCGGCCTTCGGCCACATGAAGGTCTTGTAGTAGAAGCCGGCCGCAAAGAAGGGCGACATCAGGTTGTTGACGCCGCCGATATCGAAGGCGAGCGAGGGCCAGCGGTTCTGCGACGACACCTTCATGCCATCGAAGACTTCCTGCACCGGCGCACGCACGTTCGGCTGGCGGCGGGCCGCGTCGCGCGAAACGTCGATCAGCGCATTCGGCTCTTCCGGACCGGCCGAAAGAATACCGCGCGGACGATGATACTTGAACGAACGCCCGACGAGGTGCACGCCGTTGGCGAGCAACGCGGAGGCGACGGTATCGCCTTCCAGCGCATCGATCGTCTTTCCGTCGAAGGTGAAACGCGCCGTCTTGGCGGGCGTCAGGCGGCCCTGACCGGCAATGCGATTAGCACCGCTCATTTCGCGGTTCCTTCCGTGGCTTCATAGGTTTCGACGGTCTTTTCGGTGGCAGGCGTCACGCCGGGAATTTCGGGCTTCGGCTGGCCGGCCTTGTAGCTCATGTAGAACTTGTCGCTCACCGTGTCGCGCGCCGCATTGAAGAAGCGGCCACAGCCATGGATGTGGCGCCAGCGCTCGAAGATCAGGCCCTTCGGGTTGTCACGCAGGAAGAAGTAGTCCTGGAATTCCTCGTCGCTGATGTCGGCCATGTTGGTCGGGCGGGCGATATGCGCGTCGCCGCCATGGCGGAATTCGAGCTCGGAGCGCTCTTCCTCGCAGTAAGGGCAGTAGATGAGAAGCATCGGGTTTCTCCTGTCCCGCGCCGGCCAGCCTTTCGGGGCCGCCGGACGCGCGGGGTGAAAAAATGGGAACTCAGTGAGCCACGGCCGCGGCCGCTGCCTCGTCGATGAGGCGGCCGGTGCGGAAGCGGTCGAGCGTCAGGCCGGCCGCCAGCTTGTGCGGCTCGCCCTTGGCGATGAGATGCGCGAAGAGATGGGCCGAGCCCGGCGTCGCCTTAAAGCCGCCGGTACCCCAGCCGCAGTTGACGAAGAGGTTCTTCACCGGCGTCACGCCCTGGATCGCCGAACGGTCCGGGGTGTTGTCGGTGATGCCGCCCCACTGGCGCATCATCTTGACGCGGCGGAACATCGGGAAGAGCTCGCAGATGGCATCCAGCGTATGGGTGATGATCTGCAGGCCGCCGGTCTGGGAGTACGAATTGTACTGGTCCGTGCCGGCGCCGATGACGAGCTCGCCCTTGTCCGACTGCGAGATATAGGCATGCACCGAGTTGGACATGACCACGCAGGGGAAGATCGGCTTCATCGGCTCGGAAACGAGCGCCTGGAGCGGCACCGAATGCAGCGGCAGCTTCACGTCGGCCATGGAGAGAATGACCGAGTTGTGGCCGGAGGCCGACACGGCGACCTTCTTGGCGCCGATGAAGCCCTTCGAGGTCTCCACACCCGTCACCGCGCCGTCGGGTCCGCGGCGGATACCCTTGACCTCGCAATTCTGGATGACGTGCACGCCGCGGTCGGACGCCGCGCGGGCATAGCCCCAGGCGACGGCGTCGTGGCGGGCGGTGCCGCCGCGGCGCTGCAGGGCCGCACCGTTGATCGGGTAGCGGGCGCTGGCGGAGATATCGAGAACCGGCACGAACTCCTTCGCCTGCTGCGGCGTCAGCCATTCGTTGTCGATGCCGTAGAGACGGTTGGCGTGCACGTGGCGCTGGAAGGACTGCTTGTCGTGCACATTGTGCGACAGCATCATCACGCCGCGCGGCGAGTACATGACGTTGTAGTTGAGATCCTGACTCAAGCCCTCCCAGAGCTTCAGCGAGTGCTCGTAGATGTCCATGCTCTCGTCATAGAGATAGTTCGAGCGAATGATGGTCGTGTTGCGGCCGGTATTGCCGCCGCCGAGCCAGCCCTTCTCGATGACGGCGACATTGGTAATGCCGTGCTCCTTGGCAAGGTAGTAGGCAGCGCCGAGGCCGTGGCCGCCACCGCCGACGATGATGACGTCATATTCCTTACGCGGCTCGGGCGAGGTCCACTGAGCCTCCCATCCCTTGTGGCCACGCATCGCCTCGCGGGCGACGGCGAAAACCGAATATTTGCGCATTACCCAAGTCCTCGATGTCTGCCGGCCGCAGCCGGCTGTTTCCTGTCCCGATAGAAAGCAAATCCTGGCGTTCCGCGCCGTATTCTTTGCGACGCATTCAGGCGCACCTTGTACCACATGCGACATGACCCCGAAGGGTACCGCAGAACGGTTTTCCCGGGCTTCCACGCAAATATCCTTAACATCGAAGCGCAGGAGACTGGACTTCCGCGCAGCTATCTGGTACTCGACGCGCCAATCGTCAGCCTTCTGGGCTGCACGAACGTCATCTATTTGCCTGACGACCCACAGAATCGCCGGGCTTGCAACAACAAAGGAACGGGATTCTCGTGCAGGTACTTGTCCGCGACAACAACGTTGATCAGGCTCTCCGCGCTCTCAAGAAGAAGATGCAGCGCGAAGGCATTTTCCGTGAAATGAAGATGCGCGACTATTACGAAAAGCCGTCGCAGAAGCGTGCGCGTGAAAAGGCTGAAGCCGTTCGTCGCGTTCGCAAGCTGGCTCGTAAGCGCGCCCAGCGCGAAGGCCTCATCGGCGGCCGTCCTGGCGCCCGCTAATCGGCCGTCATTTCGACGTTTTCGGATGCAAGACCGGGCGGGGGCGATGAATTCGCCGCCGCCTTTTTTGACGTGACCGGAAGAATTTCACGGATGTGAAAGACTTCCCGTGCAATTCCGGGCTCGACCGCTACGCACCCTTGCCGGAATTGCCTTGAAGGCCGTAGCGTATTCTTCGCGCATGAAGCGTGAAGAAGCCCATTTTGAGGATTCGCACTTGGACATGGCTGCATCTACCGGGTTCCCGATCGAACGTTCCCTTTCCGCGTCCGCTCGCGCCCGCCGTCCCCTGGTGGCCGCCGTTGCCGCGGCGTCGCTTGCGCTTCTGCTCGCCGGCTGCCAGTCGACCACCTCGACGGACGTTCTGAAGGTCGAGCGCGCGCAGGGCTCGCAGGAGAACATCTCCTCGCTCTCCGCCGTGATTGCCGCCAATCCCCAGGACCCCGAAGGCTACAACGTCCGTGGCTCGGCCTATGGCCGCGCGGGCGAGTACCGTCGGGCGCTCGAAGACTTCAACCGCGCCATCGAACTGAACCCGCGCTTCTATCAGGCCTATGCCAACCGCGCACTCATCCAGCGCAGCCTCGGCGATCAGGCGCAGGCCGCCGCCGATTACAACACCGCGCTGCAGCTCAACGCGAACTATGACGTCGCCTATATCGGCCGCGGCAATCTCTATCGCCAGGCCGGCCGCCTGGACGACGCCTTCCGCGACTTCAACCGCGCCATCCAGCTCGATACGACCGATCCGCGCGCCTACCACAATCGCGGCCTGATCTATCAGGCCCGCCGCCAGCACGACAAGGCGATCGAGGACTTCTCGAAGGCTATCTCGCTGTCGCCGAATTCGGCGGAACCCTATAACGGCCGCGGCATTTCCTATGCCGCCCAGGGCGACGACGACAACGCGTTCCAGGATTTCAACACCGCGATCAACCTCGATGGCAAGCTTGCCGAATCCTGGGCGAACCAGGCGCTGATCTACGAGCGTCGCGGCGACCTCGCCCGCGCGGCAAAGTCCTATTCGCACGCGCTCAAGCTCGACCCGAACTACGCGCCCGCCCGCGACGGCCTTGCCCGCACCCGCGGTGCCGTCGCCAAGCCGGCCTGATCGGTCCATCCATCCGTCAAGGAAAAGCCCGCGATCGTCTCGCGGGCTTTTTGTTTCGGCCGAAACGTTGCGCGACCCTTGGCTGGACCGCTTTTCCATGTGCAAACGCAAAAATCCGCCCGGCCCCTCCCCGGAGCCGAGCGGATCGAACGCGGCATGGCGAAGGCCGCCGAGGCGGCCATTCGGATCAACGAAGGGCGAAGAAGCCGACGACGTTGAGGATGATCAGCAGGAGAAGGCTGGAGAAGAAGCCGGCGCTGGTGAAGAAACCGGCAGCCATGGCGATCAGCAGCGCCACGCAGAACAGCGTGCCGTACTTGGCGCCGCCGATGAAGAGATCGTAGGTCTTCTCGTGCTCGGGATAGTCCATCGGAGCACCGAGTTCGACCGGTCCGTTATGATGTTCAGCCATAGTCACCTTCTCCTAAGCAGCCGCACCCGCCAGCCGGAAAACTCCACCCGATGAGCGCCTATACAAGGCCGGACCCGCGCGGGCCAGCGATTCCCTCAAGCGCGAAAATGCGCGTCTTTCTGGCCATACACAATGGCTGCACAAAGCGCAACGGCAAGGCGCAGTCCGCCTGCCACGCACCATGGTTTCCGAAACGGAACAAGCCGGTTTCCCCCTTGAAACCGGCTCGTCCTGCGACATCAGAACGCAAGTCTCAGCCGTAGATCCCGCCCGGGATATCAATGCGGCTATGAGCATGGGCAAGGCGCGCCGTCGGACGCACGGTGAGTGGGCTGAACGGCATCTCCTCGCCGCGCGCAAACAGCAGGCGCCGCTCGAAGGCTTCCGACTGGAAGAACGGGAAGCGCTTGTAGAGCGAGGAACGCACATCCTTGCAGCGGGTCGCCATCAGCATCAGGTCGATGATGAACTTGCCCTGGTTGCTCTTCGGCGAGGCGACGAAGTCACCGTCGAAAACGCGCCGGTAGAAGGCGGCATGCGCCGGCTTGACCATCTGCAGCACGCGGTCGGCGTCGAAATAGTCCGCCGCCATCGTCGCCAGCCGCAGCGTCAGATACGGGATCGCCGGCATCTCGCTCCAGATTTCCGGATCGGCGGCCAGCCGGACCGGATCGATCAGCGACATGCCCGCATCCAGGAAAGCCTTGATCTCGTCAGGAAATACCTTGCCCGACGAGGTGACCCGGTGATCCGGCGTCACATGATGCAGGCGCACCGTCGAGATCAGCCGTTCCTCGTGATAGACGCCGAAGACATAGGCGTGGCTGTCGAAGTCGGCCTCGTCGATCAGGAGCGGCGTTTCCTCGCCGAGATGCATCACGCTGCCGGCCTTGTAGGCCTTGTAGCGGATGCGTGCGATGTCTTCCATGTCCTCGCTCGTCTCGACGCGGCGATACTCCACCTTGTCGAGCAGCCCGAGAAGCTTGTCGGAAAAACGACCGTTCGTCGTTTCCATCATGGCCATTGCCCCATACCCCGAATTCAGAAAGCCGGCCGCACCCCGCCGCCGACACCATAATCGCCGATATAGGACAATTTGTACAAAATACTATTTGTTAACTTTAATACGTGGTTAACGCTAAATTCGGAGAAACTGATATATCGTGTAGATTTATGGATTTAGCGAAGGGAAAAGCGCGGTGCGTCAGGCGACGCGGCGGCCGCGACGGCGCGGTTCGACCGGTTTGCCGCCAAGGCTCTCGTACCGGTCGCGCAGGGCATCCGGCGACATCGGCGCGGCAAAGACGTAGCCCTGCACCAGATCGGCACAGCGATACTTGTTGATGAGGGCGAGCTGTTCCTCGGTCTCCACGCCTTCCACGACGATGCGCAGGCCGAGTTCGCGCGAGAGGTTCACCGTGCCGCGCAGCAGCTTGAAGCGGCGCGGATCCTCGGCGATGTTGCGCACGAAGGAACGGTCGATCTTGATGACGTCGAGCGGCAGCTGGTCAAGATAACTGAGGCTGGAATAGCCGGTCCCGAAATCGTCGATGGCGATGGTGATGCCGCGAGCCCGCAGTTCCTGCAGGATCGCCTGAACCTTGATCGGCTCCTCCATGAGGCAGCTTTCGGTGACTTCCAGATGCAGCCGGTGCGGCGCAAGGCCCACGGCGTCGAGCGCCTGCGCGACGACCTCGATGATCGCCGAGCTGCGCAGGTCCTGTACCGAGAGATTGACGGAGACGCCCATATGCTCCGGCCAGGTCGCGCAGTCGGCGCAGGCGCGGTTGATCATGAAGCGGGTGATCTCGGAGATGATGCCCATCTCCTCGGCGACCTTGATGAAGACGTTCGGCGCGACGGGGCCGCGTTCGGGATGCGTCCAGCGCGACAGCGCCTCGCAGCATTCGATGCGTGAACCGTCCGGCACGAACATCGGCTGATAGGCCACCGACAGCGCATCCTCGGCCAGCGCCAGGCGCAGATCGTCCTTCAGCTTCTGGCGGTCCATGTAGCGCGCGTCCATCTCCTGCTCGAAGACGGTGACGCTGCCCTTGGCGCGCGACTTCGTCTCGAACAGCGCGAGGTCGGCGCGGATCTGCATCTCTTCCAGCCGGAAGTCATCGCTCGCCACCGTCACGCAGCCCGCGCTGAACGAAACGAAGAGGGTCATGCCCTCGAACTCGTAGGTGCCGCGCAGCTGGTCGTGGAAGCGCCGCATGCGATCCTCGAGATCGCGCCGGTTCGCCTCGTTCGGGAAGAACAGGATGAATTCGTCGCCCATCAGATGGCCGGCCAGCACCCGCTCGCCGGCAAGCCGGCGCAATCGCTCGGCAATGGCGCAGAGCAGCCGGTCGCCGGTCACGTGGCCCTTCATGTCGTTGACATGCTTGAAGTCGTCGACGTCGAGAACCATGAAGCCGACGGTGCCGGGCTTCTTGCGCTCGGCCAGGGCCTCCTGCACCAGATCGGCGAAATAGGTGCGGTTCGGCAGGCCGGTGAGGCTGTCGTAGCGCACCATGTGCAGGATCTTCTTTTCCGCCCGCACGCGCGCCGTCACGTCCTCGAAAATCAGCACGGCGCCGCCGTTGTCGCGCGGGGCCGCAGTGAATTCGAGATAGAGCCCGTCCGTCACCTGGACGAGCGCGCGCGAGCGCTCGCCGCGCAGGAGCTCGTCGAGCTGGCGCAGGATCGTCTTGCTCTGTTCGGCATTGAAGAAGGTGTTGCGCACGCCGAAGCGCAGGACGACGTCAAGATGGCAATCCTTCAGCCGTTCCTGGCTGCCGAGATGCAGAAGCTCGCAGGCCCGGCGATTGGCGACGAGGATGCGATGGTCCGCATCCAGCATGAACAGGCCGTGCGGCATGTTGTTGAGCGCCGTGTCGAAGCGGTCGGCGATGGTCGCAAGGTCGCGCGCGGCAAGCACGTTCTTGTAGAGAAAGGTGCGCACGCCGTTCGCCATGGTGCGCGTCGTCATCGCGAAGGGCAGGACGAGCGAGGCGAGCACGGCGTGATAGAAATCCTGCAGGGCGAGGAAACCGACCGCGATCGGGAAGCAGGCGGAGAAGACCATGTAGTCGACCGCCCGCGGCGAACCGTAATTGCGCCCGACGACGGAGACCATCGTGGCGAAGGTCACGGAAATGCAGGCGATCTCGGCAAAGCTGTCGCGGCTGACGATCAGGCTGTAGCAGCAGGCCGTGCCAAGCGCGAGCGTCGTGCCGACGGCGCCGAGATTGTACCAGTTCTCCCAGTAGCGGATGCCATCCATGCCGAGGGCGCTTTTCTCCGCCCGGTCGAAATGGCGCATGCCCTCAGCGCGCAGCGACCAGACGAGCACGACGAGCGCGCTCCAGACGAGGAAGAAGGGATCGGACGTCTTGGCGTAAACGAAGGAGAACGTGATGACATGCGAAATCATGCCCACGAAAAGGGTCTGGCGATTTCCATACAGCGAGCTGACGAACGACAGGTAGACATCAGCCGGCAGTGTGTTTTGACCCTTATCCTTCATGGACTCGGCACTCCCTATGACGTTCGAGGGTTACCGGCCAAAATTTAATGAATGATTTCGGGAAATTACCCAATAAAGAGGGTGCGTTCAGGCATTATTGCACGCCTTTTCAACCAAGGGAAGCTGTCTTCAACTCAATATTGCAGAATAACAAGTTTCCCGCAAAGAAACTCAACCTGCCATACATGCGTCACGCAATTTCCTGACTCCGAGGCGATAGAGTATTGCGTGAATGAAAGTGCGAGAAACTTGCATTGCAATCCTCGTTTGCAAGAGCTTGGTTAACGCCCTCCCTTCGCCAGACCCCTCAAAACTAGCAGGGGATCGTGATGCGCAGGCGACACGGTACCGCTCAAACCCGCCTTCTTGTCGTCATTTCGCCAGAAAGGGGGAATTGACTGGCGCGGGATTTGATAGCAAATCCTCTTTTGGTATTTCTTTTTCCGGAGCCCATCATGTCGAAACCCGTCGTCGCCATTCCCGCCGACATCAGGGAAATCGAAGGCAACGTCTGGCAGGCCACCCCGAACCAGTACGTGCGCGCCGCCGTCAAGGGCGCAGACGTCACCGTCTTCCTCGTGCCGGCGCTGGAAGCCGACAATGATTTCGACGGCATCCTCGACCGGGTGGACGGGCTTCTGGTCAGCGGCTCGCGCACCAACGTGCATCCCTCGCTCTACGGCAGGGAAGCCACCGACGCCGAAGGCCCCTATGACCGGGCGCGCGACGCGACCAGCCTGCCGCTCATCGAGCGCGCGCTGGAGCGCGGCATTCCGCTGCTCGCCATCTGCCGCGGCATCCAGGAACTCAATGTGGTTCTCGGCGGCACGCTTGCCAACGAGATCCAGGACCAGCCCGGCATGTGGGACCATCGCAAGCCGGATACGCCGGTGCTGGATGTCGCCTACGGCATTCGCCAGACCGTCAAGGTCAACGAAGGCAGCTGCCTCGCTTCGGTGATCGGCGCCGGCGAGATTCAGGTCAATTCGCTGCACCGGCAGGCGATCTCCGAAAAGGCGCCGCGCCTTGCCGTGGAAGCCCTTGCCGAGGACGGCACGATCGAAGCCGTCTCGGTCATCGGCGCGAAGGCCTTTGCCGTCGGCGTGCAGTGGCATCCGGAATATTGGGTGGGTTCCGACCAGCCTTCCAACAAGCTCTTCGCCGCATTTGGCGAGGCCGTGCGGGACTATGCCGCCGCCAAGGCCGGCATTGCACAGGCGGCCGAATAGGCCGCCTTCAGTCTGCTGAAATCATCGTGACCATCGCGTCGGCGGGCTCGACGGCCTCATAGGCAAGCCCGTCGCCGTCGACGACCGTCAGGATCGCCTCGCCCTGCGCATCCGCGACGACGACCGTGCCGTCGCCATTGTTGGTCCAGGTCCGCGCCTTGGAAAGACCGGGCCAGACGCTATCGCAATCCGCTCCCGCGACGAAGCGGGCACTGCGGCTCGAAATCGGGCTACTACGCTCGGCAAGGCAGGCCGTGTTCGCCACCACGTTGGAAATCGTATAGCTGTGCCCGGCCGCCGCGCGCGCGGGAATGGAGCCCGAAACCACGGGGTCCACGCCCGGGGCCTGCTGGCTCAGGAAGCTCCAGAGACCCAGCGACACGGCACCGGCCAGAACGGCAATCGTCAGTGTCTTCATGGGCTTTTCTCCGTCGGCGACTCGATGGGAAAAGCATGCGCCTGCAAACTTGCCGAAAGGTTAACGAAGGCTTTCCGGCCCCTACCTCGTTTTTCGCGTAAAGGGTGTTTCCGGCACCGGCGTCAGCGCCGCGCCGCGATCGAACCAGGCGAAGAGATTGTCGGCGACGAGATCGGCCATGGCATTGCGCGTCGCCACCGAGGCCGAGGCGACATGGGGCAGCAGCGAGACGTTCGGCAACCCCAGCAGCGCCTCCGGTACATTCGGCTCGTCGTAGAACACATCGAGGCCCGCGGCGGCGATCACGCCCTCCCGCAGCGCGTCGGCAAGCGCCGCCTCATCGACCGTCCAGCCGCGTCCGACATTGATCAGAACGCCATCAGGCCCCAGTGCGCGCAGCACGTCCGCGTCGATGGTCTTATGGGTGTCCGCCGTCTTCGGCACGATGGCGATGAGGATATCGACCGCGCCGGCCAGTTCCAGCAGCGAGGGGTAATAGGCATAGGAGACGCCCTCGCGCGGGCGGCGGGTGTGGTAGGCGATATCGAGCCCGAACCCCTTCAGCCGCTCCGCAATCGCCAGCCCGATGCGGCCGAGGCCGTAGATCCCGGCCCGGCGGCCACGCAGGCTGAGCGGCGTCAGCGGAAAGGCGCCTTCGCGCTTCCAGCGGCCCTCGCGCAGCCAGGCTTCCGCCTGTGGAAAACGGCGCACCGTGTTCAGCAGGAGGCCGATGGTGGTGTCGGCCACCTCATCGTTGAGGACATCGGGCGTGTTGGTGACGGCAATGCCGCGCGCGGCGGCGGCCGCGACATCGACGCCGTCATAGCCGACGCCGAAACTCGCGATGACTTCGAGCGCCGGAAGATGCTCGATCAGCGCCGCCCCGAAGGAACCGGAAACGGCCGCGCCCGCAATGCTCGCAGCCTCCGAACGGGCGAGCAGCGACGGGTCGGCCCGCTCGATACGCACGATGTCGAAATCGTCCTTCAGGCGATCGAGCACCCGCTCGCGGATCGTGCCGGGCACGAGAATGCGTGTCTTGGCCGTCATGGCAAAACCTCCTCTGGTCGGGTGGGCTCAGCCTTCCGGATGAGGCTTCAGCGGTCCGGTGGATTGCCGGATGCGCATTTCCGGCTTGATGAGGTGGATCCCGTCGGGCTCATGGCTGCCGGAAAGTTTGTCGAGCAGTGCGCGGGCGGCGTTGCGCCCAACCTCGGACTGGCCGTTCCAGACGGTGGTAAGGGCAGGCGTCGCGATTGCCGCCTCCTCAAGATCGTCATAGCCGGTGACGGAAACATCGCGGCCCGGCACGAGCCCGGCGCGGGCGATGCCGTTCATCAGGCCGATGGCGACAAGGTCGTTCCAGCAGACGGCGGCCGTCGGCTTCTGCGGCAGGGAAAGAAAATGCACCGCCGCCTCGAAACCGCCCTGCTTGGTGCGCGGGCCGGGAATGCGCAGGCCCGGATCGACCTCGATATTGGCCTTGCGCAGCGCATTGACATAGCCCTGGTAGCGGTCGCGGCCGGTCGATGTCTGGTCCGTGCCCCCTACCATGGCGATGGTGCGGTGGCCGAGGCCGATCAGGTGATTGGTGGCGAGCGAGATGCCGTAGCTGTCGTCGCCGCGGAAGATCGGCACGTCCAGCCCCTCGATGGAGCGCGCGATCAGGATCGCCGGCATGCCATTGTCCTCGGCAAGCTGGATATCCTCCGGCGGCGTGCCGATGGCCGGCGACATGATGACCCCGTCGCCGCCGAGCTGCAGCAGCGTCTCGACGAAGTTGCGCTGCTTCTCGACGGAATCGTAGTGGTTCGAGAGGATGAAGGTCTGCCGGTCGCGGTCCAGCTCGCTCTCGATGGATTTGAGGATTTCCGCATAGAACGGGTTCATGATGTCGTGCACGACGACGCCGATGATGCCCGAACGTGAGGTGCGCAAGCTGGCGGCCCGGCGGTTGTAGATATAGCCGAGCGCGCGCGCCTGTTCCTTGATCTTGTCACGGGTTGCGGCGGCGACGAGCGGGCTGTCCCGGAGCGCAAGCGACACCGTCGCCGTGGAAACGCCCAGCGTCTCCGCGATGGTGGAAAGCTTGATTTTCTGTGCCACGATCCCTCCCCGACGAACGCGCAGCAACGCGGCTTTAAAACCGTTTATTTAAACAGTTTAAATGTCGTCGGCAACCGTCTTTTCGCCGTTGCGAGACGCATCCGGCAGGGCGGCATGAAGGTTCTCGTCCATTGCGCGCAAGAGCTTGAGGAGATTGCGCACGTCCTTCTCGCTGAGCCCCTCGGCCGCCTGCTGTTCGCTGAGCCGGCCCGCCTCCGTGATATGCCCGACGGAGGCGCGACCGGCTTCGGTGAGATGCACGACCGTGAGGCGCCCGTCCGTCTCGTCCGGCCTGCGCGCGACGAAGCCCTGCGCCTCCAGCCGGCCGATGGTGCGCGTCATGGTCGGCGCCTTGACGCCGAGCCGGACCGCAAGCGCGCCGGCCGTCAGCCCGCCCTCTTCCGAAAGCGCAAGGATAACCCCGTCCTGCCCGGCATAGAGACCGGTGGCGAGCAGGTTGCGCGACAGCACGGTGCGCATGGAGCGGGCGGCACTGACGACGGCAGCGGCAAGGCCCGCGCCCGAAACGTCTTCGTGCGCCTTCTTTTTCTTGGCCTTCTTCCCGTCCTTGCCGTCCTTGTGCTTCTTGCCCATGCATCGCCTCCTGCACCGCCGCAGCATCGTCCCAGTATCGCCCTTGCATCGCGGGCTCGGCCCTGTATGACAGAGGACCGAGGCTGGCGGCAAGTAAGGATCGGAGAGACGCCATGGCGCATCCCAAGATGCGGTGGACCGAGAACGACCCCATGCTGGCGCCGGAGGACCGCGCCGACTGGATCGCCGTCCTGCCGCTCGGTGCGCATGAGGGCCACGGCCCCCACCTGCCGCTGGAAACCGATACGCTGATCGCCGATGGCATCGCCGAACGGCTGATGGCCGTCCTGCCCGCCCATCTGCCCGTCACGGTCCTGCCCACCGAGCCGGTCGGCTATTCGCCCGAACATCTCGACGTAGTCGGCACCCGCTCCCTTCCCTATGCCGAGGCCATCGAGCGCTGGCTGCGCATTGCCGAAGACCTAGACCGCTTCGGCATCCGCAAGCTCGTGCTGCTCAACGCCCATGGCGGCAATTCGCCCTTGATGACCATCGTCGCGACGGAAGCGCGCGTGCGGCTGAACATGCTCGTCGTGGCCACCGCCTGGACCCGTTTCGGCCAGCCGGACGGCTGGATCGCGCCGGAAGACAAGGCCATCGACATCCATGGCGGCGACATCGAAACCTCCGTCATGCTTACCCTCCATCCCGACCGGGTGAAGACCGACAAGGCCGAGCGCTTCGGTTCGCGGCAGGCCGAGTTTGCAGCCCGCTTCGCCCATCTGCGCGCCTATGGTCCACATGCCTTCGGCTGGAAGATGGCCGACCTCAACCCGAAGGGCGTGACAGGCGACGCCAGCGCCGCGACGGCGGAAAAGGGCGAGCGGCTGATCGCCCATGCCGTCGGCGGCCTCGTCGCCCTGCTGGAAGATGTCGCGGCCTTTGACGTGCGGACACTTGTCTAGAGCACGCTGGGTATCAGCCGAAAATCATCGGGCATCGATTTGCTGCAACTTCATAATGGACTGGCTACAAAAGATTAGTGCCGTTTAAAATCTAACCACGGATAAAGCTCCACCGTCTTATTGAGAAAACCAAAAGAGAAAAGCCACAATACAAATATAAACGACGTGGTTTTGAGGATTGATTGGTATTTTCTTGCTACCCATTCTGGACAATCTGGATGTAAAGTATTGATCTCGACAAAAAGAGGGGGAGTATACCGCAGAAACGCACTCTCACCACCTGCTTCTTTAGCCAATTTTCGCAGCTCATAAGACGAGAATACGCTAAGAGCAAAAAGGGAAATAATCTGCAATACGTACAAAAACATAATAAAATTTGACAATTCCACCCTTTAGCCCCTGCGCCTCTCAGAGTTATTCATCGAGCCACATTTATTTTGATCGAAAATTACCTCAACTTTCAAGAGTGGGACATATGAAGCTCAGTATACGCAGGAGTGAATTTTGCAGGGTTTGATTGACTGATCGTCAATCGATGTGCGCGGCACAATTGATCCGCTGAAGTGGCAGGGCCTGGATGGGCGATGGTTTGCGGCAGCGTGCTCGTCTGCGGTATTTGCGCTCGCCCGTTCGATCTCCTATATCAGTCGCAACGACGGACGCGCGTCCCCTTCTTCGAGGTTCCCATGACCGAAACAGCTCTCCCCAAGCCCATTCCCGTCACCGTGCTCACCGGCTATCTCGGCGCCGGCAAGACGACGCTTCTCAACCGCATCCTCACCGGCAATCACGGCAAGAAATACGCCGTCATCGTCAACGAGTTCGGCGAGATCGGCATCGACAACGACCTGATCGTCGAGTCGGACGAGGAAATCTATGAAATGAACAACGGCTGCATCTGCTGCACCGTACGCGGCGACCTGATCCGCGTGGTGGAAGGCCTGATGCGCCGCCCCGGCCGCTTCGACGCCATCATCGTGGAAACGACAGGCCTCGCCGATCCGGTGCCGGTCGCCCAGACCTTCTTCATGGACGACGACGTGCGCCAGAAGACCGAGCTCGACGCCGTCGTCGCGCTCGTCGATGCCAAGCACCTGCCGCTGCGCCTGAAGGACAGCCGCGAAGCCGAGGACCAGATCGCCTTTGCCGACGTCGTGCTCGTCAACAAGGCCGACCTCGTCTCTCCCGAGGAACTGGCGACGATCGAAGCGACCGTGCGCGCCATCAATCCCTCTGCCCGCATCCACCGCACGACCCGCTCGGAGATCGACCTCACCAAGGTTCTCGACCAGGGCGCCTTCAACCTGGAGCGGGCGCTGGAAAACGATCCGCACTTCCTCGACCACGATCACCCGGACCATGTCTGCGGCCCGGATTGCGGCCATGACCATCATCATCATGGTCACGACCACGATCACCACCATCATGATCATGATCATGATCACGACCATCACCACCACGATCACGATCATGGCCACCATCACCACGACCACGGCGTCTCGCCGATCCATGACGTGACGGTGCAGTCGATCTCGCTGCGCGGCGGCGAGATGAACCCGGACCGCTTCTTCCCCTGGATCCAGAAGATCACCCAGACGGACGGCCCGAACATCCTGCGCCTCAAGGGCATCATCGCCTTTGCCGGCGACGACGAGCGCTACGTCGTGCAGGGCGTGCACATGATCGTCGAAGGCGATCACCAGCGCGCCTGGAAGGACGGCGAGAAGCGCGAAAGCCGCCTCGTCTTCATCGGTCGCGATCTCGACCGCGAGAAGATCGAACGTACGTTCAAGGCCTGCGAGGCGCAAAACAACTGATGCCGACAGTCGCGCCTCTCGATCTCGACGGCCACGTCGTCGCGGCCGCCTTCCTCGGCGACGTGCCGTTCTTCGCCACCGCCTCCGGCGCCATCCATCGCCTCGATCATGGCCAGAAGGTCACCGAGGCGCATGAGGGCCTGCTCGCCTGCATCCGCGACGAGGCGACCGACACGCTGGTCACCGGCGGCGAAGACGGCAAGGTGCAGCGCATCGCAGCCGACGGCACCACCACGCTGATTGCCGAAGTGCCGCGCAAGTGGATCTCCGTCGTCGCCGCCGGTCCGCAAGGCGCGGTCGGCTTCGCCGAGGGCCGGACGGCGCGCGTGCGCCTCGCGGACGGCGCGATCAAGGAATTCACCGAGGCCCGCTCGGTCGAAGGCATCGCCTTCGCGCCGAAGGGCCTGCGCCTCGGCGCCGCCCGCTACAACGGCGCGTCGCTGCATTGGGTGGCGACAGCCGCCCAGCCGGTCGATCTGGAATGGAAGGGCGCCCATACCGGCATCACCTTCTCGCCGGATGGCCGCTTCGTCGTCACCAGCATGCAGGAAAACGCCCTGCACGGCTGGAAGCTCGACACCAAGCCCGGCGCGGAAACCCGCCACATGCGCATGACCGGCTATCCCACGAAGGTGAAGTCGCTCTCATGGTCCGCCAAGGGCAAGTGGCTAGCCTCCTCCGGTGCGCCGGCCGCCATCGTCTGGCCCTTCTCGGCCAAGGACGGCCCGATGGGCAAGCCGCCACTGGAGCTCGGCACCCGCGCCGACGTCATGGTGACGTCCGTCGCCTGCCATCCGGCCGAGGACGTCGTCGCCATCGGCTATTCCGACGGCATGGTGCTCGCCGCCCGCTTCGCCGACAGCCGCGAAGTGCTGCTGCGCCGCCCCGGCAAGGGCGCCGTCACGTCCATGGCCTGGAGCCGCAACGGCAAGCTGCTCGCCTTCGCCAGCGAAGCCGGCGATTGCGGCGTGATCGATCTGGCGGGATAGGAGATCGTCGTGGCGCACCCGGCGAGCCTTCCTGTGCTTTCCACGGCCGCACGGCCCGAAGGAGCCGTCTGGCGCGCCATCCGCGCCGCGGCGGAGGCGCTTGCCGCCACGCAGCCGCCTCTGCGTGACCTCCTGCTCCCGGTCCTGAAGGCCGCGACCGGCCGCCAGATGCTGATCGGCACGCTGGCCGCCCGTCTCGCCCATCGGCCGGGCGACAGGGCGCTCGCCGCGCAGATCCTTTCGTCGGTCGAAGACGCCGCGCTTCTCTCCGAAACGGAAGCCGACATCGCCGCGATCGTCTCGCGCGATCCGGCCAATCCCGATCCGCTGACCATTCTTCTCAATCTCAAGGGCTTCCAGGCCCTGCAGGTCCATCGCTTCGCCCATCGCCTCTGGCAGGCGGGGCGGATGGAGGCAGCGCGCTGGCTCTCCTCGCAGGCCTCCCTCGTCTTCGGCCTCGACATTCATCCGGGCGCACGCCTTGGGCAGGGCATCATGCTCGACCACGGCTCAGGCATCGTGATCGGCGAGACGACTGTCATCGAGGACGACGTCTCCATCCTCCAGCAGGTGACGCTCGGCGGTACCGGCCGCGACAAGGGCGACCGCCATCCGAAAATCCGCCGAGGCGTCCTCATCGGCGCCGGCGCCAAGATCCTCGGCAATATCGACGTCGGCGCTTACAGCAAGGTCGCCGCGGGCAGCGTCGTCCTGGACCCTGTCCCCCCGCACAGCACCGTCGCCGGCGTGCCCGCCAGGGTCGTCCGCCACCACGCCGCCGAGGAGCGCCCGGCCGCGACCATGAACCAGCAGATCGACTGACAATCCCCGGCCATCGCGGCCCGCCAGCTTGAAGCAAGCCTGTGTCTCTACACGTCCGGCGGGTAGCCTGGGTCACGACGGCTGCGTGCTTCCCGGGGACAATCTCGCCTGTGGCCGAGATCGAATGCACGCTTATCCGATCCCGCAAAGCCGAGCGCTGTCAATCGGCCGGCTCCGGGCATCAGCAAAGGACGTTTCGGATGATTGAGAAATACGACTATTATGCCAGCATCTCGAGCTCGGTTGAGCGCGCGATGGAGACGATCCGCAACCTGCCCTTCGCAAAGTGCTACGACGTCGACTACATCGAAAAGGAGCTGGTCCTCGAACTCGGCCTCAACGACGAATCCCTGCACGAGCAGCCCGGCGAACTCGCTCCCTATTTCGGCAAGGGCCTGCATCTGTGGCAGTACCCGTCGCAGCTCGCCAACTATCTCGTCTGGCTGACGCATAACGGCCGCGAGGTCCGTAACTACACGGAAATCGGCTGCCGCTGGGGCGGCACCTTCATCCTCGTCAACGAATGGCTGAAGAAGATCGGCGCCCCGCTGGAATTCTCCCTCGCCATCGATCCGATCAAGCCGACGCCGTTCATCGAGAAATACCGCGAGCTCTCTTCCACGCCGGTGCACTATATCGAGGACTACTCGACCTCACCGAAGGTCGCGGAATATCTGCGCACCTTCAAGCCTGATATGGTCTTCATCGACGGCGACCACTCGCTGCAGGGCGTGATGAACGACCATCTTCTGGTGCGCAAGACCGCGAACATCATCGTGCATCACGACGTCTCCTCGCAGGCCTGTATCGCCACGACGATCTTCTGGAACTACCTCAAGCAGGCCGAGACCGATTTCGACGCCTGGGATTTCGTCCAGCAGTACGACTCCGTCGAGGGCAGCTTCCTCGGCATCGGCGCCCTGAAGCGCAAGTAACGCCGTCCTTCAGACGGAAAACCCGGGAGAGCAATGCTCTCCCGGGTCCACTGACCACGGGGACGGGGCGGGGGGAGGCGCGGTCAGTGTTTACGCTTCTTGCAGCCGCAGTCGCTGCCGCCGCCACCCAGGATGCCGAGAACGTTGCCGTTGAGCACGCCCGACAGGGTGCCGTTCAGATTGTTGTTGAGCACACCATTCAGAATGTTGTTGCCATCGTTGTCGCTGAGGATGTTGCCGACGCCAACGCCAACACTCGGGGCGATCACGATGCCGCCGGTCTTCGTCTTGTTGCCGTTCAGAATGCCGAGGCCGCCGAGAAGGCCGCCAGCGGAAGCCTGACCTGCGCCAGCGAGGGCGATCACGGTTGCGATGGCGATGATGCGGGTCTTGTTCATGCTCTCTCTCCTTTGGTTGTGCACCTCGTCGGTACACAATCGAAGGTAATATAAGCGCCGATTTACTCAACCCGATTTGCCATATATAGCAAAGAGTTAACCATAACATAGACAAGTTTAACGAGTCCGAACCGAATACAACCTTCAATATAGAAAATTGCATCCTGAGGGCGAAACTCAACCATTGAGAGAAATTTTAACCATGCAACTCTAGGATTCTGCTCCAGAAACGGACAGGGCAGATTCCGATGCATTCTCTTCATGGTGTGTTCTGCGTGGCCTTCGCGCTGGCGATTCACAACCCGGCAAAAGCCGATTCAACCATCGATTACAGCGCCGGTGGCGGCTGGACCTCGAATATTTTCAAGGACCCGACCCAGCTTCGGGCCTCTTTCAGCGAGGTCAAGCTCGGTCTGCGCGGCAGTTTCGACCTGGAAGACTCGCAATTCGCCTATGGGCTGACCGTGAGCGGCCGGCGTGTTCCGCGCTACCGCTTCGTCGATGAGCGCAAGGTCGGCCTGGAAGCCGGCTATATCGTCGATCTCAGCGAGACCATCAAGCTCACGCTCAAGGGCGGCATCGAGCACCGGCGGGACGGTGACCTGTTCCTCGCCCTGCCCGGCCTGACGATCGGTTACCGCAAGGAGGACATCGCGGCGGCGGCCAGCGCCGGCATCACCGTGGAACAGGGCGGCGGCAAGAGCCACGCGACCATCGCGCTTGCCAACCTCAACCGCGGAGAGGCCGACTTCACCCTGGCGGGACTGCCGCGCACGAAGCTGGAGGCCGGCAACCGGCTCCTGGACCTGACCGGCGGCCATATCCGCCCGCTTCTCGGCGGCGAGGTCGGCGTGACACTGCAATACCGGACCAACCACATTCCCGCCGACGAACAGGCGCTCGAGCGTTTCCCGGCCAGGACGCTGCGCGGTTCGCTCGCCTATGGCCGCGCCTTCGGCAACGGCATCACGCTGATGGCCGAAGCGGGCATTGTCCGCGTCGCCAGTTCCGAGCTCGGCAAGTCGGTCGATCCCACCCGCCCCTTCCTGAAGGCCGAACTCGCCTGGCAGCTTCCCGCAGACACCGTGTTCAAGGCGACGCTCTCGCGCGACATCCAGCTTGCCGATATCGACGACCCGCTCGGCGAGGACGTGCGCACGGTCGGCCTGTCACTGGAAAAGGCCCTGACGGAAAAGCTGAAGCTCGCCCTCGCCTTCGAGCAGGCCTATAGCGACTGGCTCTACTACGATTACCGCACCCGCACGACGAGCACCGCGGCGACGCTGAGCTACACGCTGGCGAAGGGTGCGGCGCTGGCGCTGGAATACAGCCATCTCGTCCGCCGCGAAACGGACAAGGCCGCCGACTTCAAGGTCGACGGCCTTGCGGCGCGGTTCTCGGGTTCGTTTTGAACCTTACCATTCCAGCTCCAGATGCGGGCGGCCGTTCGAGGTCTTTTCCGCCGTCCGGCCCGTCTCGTCCACCGTGCAATGAATACGCTGGCGGAAGGCGGAGAAGCTGTCGAAGGTCACCACATCCACCGGCTCGTCGAAATGCAGGGTCATCCGGTAGCGGCCGGGCTGGCTGGACAGGGCCTGCACGCCCAGCACCTGCGCATCGAAGGGCTGGCCGAGATAATGACCGCGCACGCGCGAGCCGAGCATCCACGGATTGAACGCCGGCCTGTTGCCGGCAGCCGCATGCAAGGTGTTCCAGTCGCGATAGCCGTATTGGGCGGCGATGAGTTCGAGCGCGCGGGAATGGGAAAGGGGCTGCCCCTCGTCGGAAAAGCGCGCGCGCAGCCGCTTTGCCTGGTCCTTCAGGGCATCGAGGGATGGTAGGGGCGTCGGTGATGGACGCATGTCGGATCTCCAGTCATGGCATGCGTCATTTCGGAGGGAGCCCGCATTGCCACCGGTTCGCATGCGTGATGCTGGAAGACCGATTATTCTGGGAGAGACTTCACCAAAGCTTGCGCTCGCGGACGGCAGGGGCTCTCACCCTTGACCCGCAGATAAGCATTCGCCGCGCCGATGTCAAATCGCCGTGCTCCGGCCCCTTGCATCCCGACGGCGGGCATGGGAGCAATTCGGCCGGGAGGAACCGCCATGACGCTCGCCATCTTGCTTGCCTTCGCCGCCGTCGCCTTTATCGGCATCGCCACCCCGGGCCCCACCGTCCTGCTCGCCCTGACCAACGGCTCGCGCTATGGCCTGCGCCGCGCGTTGCCTGGCATGCTCGGCGCCGTGCTCTCGGATTTTGTCCTGATCGGCGCCGTCGCGCTCGGCCTCGGCGCGCTGCTGGCCGCTTCGGAATTCTGGTTCAGCGTGGTCAAGTGGCTGGGCGTCGCCTATCTGGCCTTCATCGGCATCCAGATGCTCCGCTCCACCGGTTCCCTCGGCAATGCGCTGAGCGATGCGCCGGCCAGCATCGGCACGCCGCGCGCCATCTTCGCCAAGAGCCTCCTCGTCGCCGTCACGAACCCGAAGGGCTATCTCTTCTTTTCCGCGTTCCTGCCCCAGTTCATCAACCCGACGGCGCCGCAGGCACAGCAATATCTGCTGCTCGCCCTGGTTTTCGCGGCAATCGACTTCCTCGTGATGCTTGGCTACGCGGCGCTGGGCTCGCAGGCCATCCGCCTGCTCCGCCAGCCGGGCGCCCGCTGGCTCGACCGCATCTGCGGCGGCGCCTTGCTGGCGCTTGCCGGCTCCCTCGCCTTCTATCGCCGCGCGGCGAACTGATCCGGCCGGGACCTTGCCAGACAAGGTCCCGGTGGGTGCTCCGATAGGTGTGGGCCGTCAGGCCGCCTTGCGCAGCTCCGCTGCAAGGCGCCGACCGCTGGCGACGAGCATGCCCGCGGCGCCGTCGAGCCAGCCGTCCTTCAACTCCAGCGCCAGGAAACGGCGACGCTCGAAGGGACCGGGCATGACGAGGTGCTGCGCCTTGTCGGCGAAGAAGCCGAAGCGCTCGTAATATTCGGGATCGCCGACGAGCAGCACCACGCCATGGTCGCGATCACGCGCCTCGGTGATCGCCGCGCGCATCAGCGCGCCGCCAATGCCCTTGCCCTCGTGCTGGCAATCGACGGCCAGCGGACCGAGCAGCAGGGCCGGAACGGCATTGCCGTCGGAATCGACCCCCGCCTCGACATTCCACAGCCGAACCGTGCCGATGACATGACCCTCCGCATCGCGGGCGACGAGCGCGAGGCCCTCGGCCGGCAGGCGATTGCGGCGCAGCTTTTCCGAGGATTTGCGGAAGCGGGCTTCGCCCATGACGCGGTCAAGCAGGCGCTCGCGCGCAACGATATCGCCGGCATTTTCCCGGTCGATGGTGAAGGCGGCATGCGCGAAGAACGCACGGACAGAATCAAGAACAGTGGCCATCTCTGGGCCTCCCGCACGGCATGCCGCGCCCGGTGCGCCGAGCGGAACATGCCAAGGTTAAGGGTCCGGAGCCGCAGGGCGTCTCCAGGGACCGCTTCGTGAATTGTGAAGATTGGCGCTCCCGCAGGGACGGGAGCGCCGGGTGGTCAGATGACGTAGGCCTTGAGCGGCTCGAAGCCGTTGAAGGCGACGGCCGAGTAGGTCGTCGTATAGGCGCCCGTGCCTTCGATCAGAACGTCGTCGCCGATCGAGAGCGTGACCGGCAACGGATACATGTTCTTCTCGTAGAGCACGTCGGCCGAATCGCAGGTCGGGCCGGCGAGCACGCAGGGCTCCATCTCGTCCTGATCGCGCGCGGTGCGGATCGGGTAGCGGATCGCCTCGTCCATCGTCTCGGCGAGACCGCCGAACTTGCCGATGTCGAGGAAGACCCAGCGGTGGTTGTCATTGTCCGACTTCTTCGAGACGAGAACGACTTCCGCCTTGATGACACCCGCATTGCCGACCATGCCGCGGCCCGGCTCGATGATGGTTTCCGGGATCTGGTTGCCGAAGTGCTTCTTCAGCGCGCCGAAGATCGCCTTGCCATAGGCTTCGGCCGACGGCACGTCGCGCAGGTACTTCGTCGGGAAGCCACCGCCCATGTTGACCATCTTCAGCTCGATGCCCTGCTTCTTCAGCTGCACGAAGACGCGCTTGGCATCGGCAAGGGCCGAATCCCAGGCGTCGAGCTTCGTCATCTGCGAACCGACATGGAACGAGACGCCGTAGGAGGTAAGGCCCAGTTGGTGTGCGTAGACGAGCACGTCGACGGCCATCTGCGGCACGCAGCCGAACTTGCGCGACAGCGGCCACTCGGCGCCTTCGCCATCCGTAAGGACGCGGCAGAACACGCGGGCGCCGGGGGCGGCGCGGGCGATCTTCTCGACTTCCTCATGGCTGTCGACGGCGAAGAGGGAAACCCCGAGCACATGGGCGCGGGCGATGTCGCGCTCCTTCTTGATCGTGTTGCCGAACGAAATGCGGCTCGCGGTCGCACCGGCATCGAGCGCCATTTCGATTTCGGCGACGGACGCGCAATCGAAGTTGGAGCCCATGCTGGCGAGAAGGCGCAAGATTTCCGGCGCCGGGTTGGCCTTGACGGCGTAGTAGATCGCGCTGTCGGGCAGCGCATGGCGGAAGGCCTTGAAGTTGTCGCGCACGACATCGAGATCGACCACGAGGCACGGGCCGTCGGGACGTCGGGTGTTCAGAAAGTCGATAATACGTGCAGAAGCCATCTCGGTATTCCCCATATCCAGGTTGCTCCGGGGAAACCCCAGAGGACAAAGGGCAGATGCGGAAATGCGTTGGAACCAGCCGGTGGAGACCCCGGAACCAAGCATGCGCAACTGCGCGAACGGTGAACCGAAGCCCGCCTAGGCTTCAATTCGCTTTGTCTGCCATGGATTGGTGGGAGAACCCGACCGCACGTCCGGCAATGAAGGTGTGCCTCTTCAGTAACCCCGGCTGATGGAAAGCCGGCAGACACCAGAAAGGCCCGCACCGTCGTTGCTTCAAGATGTCCTCGCATTTCCCGGTTGGCCGGAATAGCGACTGGAGCGGTTAGTTCCAGGTACCTTACCGATGATCCTCACCAAATCGAGGGTCGGCGGACACCCACAGGCACGTGCGACTTTGGGCAACGCGGGAGATAAGAAGAATCGCTGTCGTAATCAAGAGGTTTTTTGCGGCCTGCTATTGAAAATATTGCAGCAGCCACGACATTCGCCGGACTGGTTTTCAAAGATCGGATATAACGCACCGGCCGTCGCTTTGCGGCCGCAGCTTCGCCGCCCCGCCTCCCAAGCGGACCTGCGGCAGGCATCCAAGTGGGGACGCATGGATACATTGACCCGAATCCGGGCCTTCATCGACGTGGTCGATGCCGAAGGCTTTTCCGCCGCATCGCGCAAGACCGGCCGGTCCAAGGCGCTGCTTTCCAAATATGTTCGCGAGCTGGAAGACGAGCTGGGCGCGCTGCTGCTCAACCGCACCACCCGCCAGTTCTCGATGACCGAGCCGGGCCATACCTATTACCGCACCGCCTCCGACATCCTGAAGGAGATCGACAACCTTGCCGATCTCGTGCGCGAGAAGAACACGGACCTGCGCGGCAAGCTGAAGGTCTCCGCTCCGCGCACCTTCGTCGATGCGGATATCGGCCAGTCGCTCATCGATTTCGGCCGCGAACATCCCGAGCTTTCGCTGGAAATCGTCTCCGACGACCGCTTCGTCGACCTTGTCGAGGAAGGTTTCGACGTCGCGATCCGCATCACCCGGCTCGAAGATTCGGCGCTCATCGCCCGCAAGCTCGGCGATTTCTTCCTGAAGATCTGCGTGACGCAGGAGTTCCTGGACCGCGTCGGCCCCATCAACCACCCAAGCTACCTTGCGCGCCTGCCCTGCATCATCGACACCAACGGCAAGTCGCACAGCAACTGGCGTTTCGTTGACGAGAAGGGTGCGGGCTTTTCCGTGCCGGTCGGCGGCCATATCGAGGTGAACAGCCCGACGGCGGCCGTGCGCGCGGCGGCAAGCGGCCTCGGCGTCGCACAGGTGCCGGCCTTCATCGCCCGCTCCTGTCTGGAATCCGGCCGGGTCGTCTCGATCCTTGAGGATTATCTGCCGACCGACCGGGGCATCTACGCGATCTACCCGCACCGCCGCTACCTGCCGGCCAAGGTCCGCACCTTCGTGGACTTCCTGCACGCCTGGTTCCGCCGCAACCCCGGCATCGAGGCCTAAGGTCCCAATTCCGACCCAATTGCGCTTCATCCATCCCGTCGAATGACGCCGTCCGAGAGGTCTGAAACTCCATGCGATTCCTTCCTCTTCTCGCCGCCGGAGCCGCACTCGTCGCCCCGACAGCGGTGCTCGCCCATCCGCACATCTTCGCGGAAGCGCGGCTGGAAGTGGTGGCGGGCGATGACGGCACGGTCAGCGAACTGCGCAATGTCTGGCGCTTCGACGAGATGTTTTCCGCCAGTGTCGTCATGGATTTCGACAAGAACAGCAATGCGCAGCTCGATCCTGAAGAGCTGGCCGAAGTCGGCAAGACCGTGCTCGAATCGCTGGAGGAGTTCAGCTACTACACAACCATCACCGAGGACGGAAAAACGGTGAAGGTGGCCAAGCCGGACGCGATCAACGTCGACTACAAGGACGGCCAGCTGCTGATGTTCTTCACGGTCAAGCCGGGCGAGGCCATGCCGCTCAAGGGCAAGCTCACCTTCGGTGTCTACGATCCCACCATGTATGCCGCGATGGACTTCGCCTCGGACGACGACCTCGTCGCCGTCGGCGACAAGTTCGCCGCCTGCAAGCACGCAGTGGTGCGTCCAGACCCGGACGAGGTCCTTGCCCAGAACCAGGACAGCCTGACCGAAGCCTTCTTCAACGACCCCGCCGGCACCGACATGTCCAAGCTCTTCGCCACGCGGCTGGAGCTGACATGCTGAACCGGACATTCCCTGCCGCTTCCCTCCGGTCGGCAGGCCGGAAGGACGTATCCCGCACGGCGCAGCTGGCACTGGTCGCGGTCCTCGCCCTCATCGCCACAGCGACCCTCGCCCATGCCCAGTCCCCGCTCGGCATCGGCTCGGCCGAGCCGGGCTTCAACACGACGGGCACCTTCGGCAGCCTCTTCGCCTGGATCAACGCCCAGCAGCAGGGCTTCTACCGGCTGATGACCGGGGCGCTGAAGGATATGCGCGACAATCCCTGGGCCGCCTCCACGCTGGTCGGTCTCTCCTTCGCCTACGGCGTCTTCCATGCCGCCGGCCCCGGCCACGGCAAGGCGGTCATCTCCTCCTACATGCTGGCGAACGAGGTGGAGCTGAAGCGTGGCGTGGCCCTCTCCTTCCTTTCCGCCCTCCTTCAGGGCGTCGTCGCCATCCTGCTCGTCGGTGCGGCCTATCTGTTCCTGCGCGGCACCACCGTCTCGATGACCGACGCCACCCGTGCGCTCGAAATCGGCAGCTATGCGCTCATCGCCCTTTTCGGCGCCTGGCTCCTTCTGCGCAAACTCCGCCCGGCGCAACGCCCGGCCGCCACGCTCGGGCTGCAGGCGGTCGAGGTCCACGACCATCACCATCATCACGCAGGCGACGTCTGCGCCACCTGCGGCCATGCCCATGCACCGGATCCGGCGCTGCTGAAAGGCGAACGCTTCCGGCTCCGCGAGGCATGGTCCGCCATCGTGGCGGTCGGGCTGCGGCCCTGCTCCGGCGCGCTGATCGTGCTGAGTTTCGCGCTGCTGAACGGGCTCTATCTCGGCGGCGTGCTTGCCGTACTCGCCATGTCCGTCGGCACCGCCATCACGGTCTCCATCCTCGCCACGCTCGCCGTCACGGCCAAGGGCGCGGCCGTGCGCTTCGCCGGCAACGGCTCGGCGGCCCTGCGCGTCGGCACGGCCATCGAGGTCGCCGGCGCGGCGCTGGTGATGATCCTGGGATTACTGCTGCTCGGAGCGGCCTTGCAGGCCTAGGCATTTCCGGCCGAAGCGGCCTCGCTCGGTGTTGGACAATGAGGCTACCGGAACGGCCCTAGTTTTCCCGGTTGCGCTGGTAGCGCGCCCGCAGCCAGAACAGCAGGAAGAAGCCGAGCACCAGCAGCGTGCCGAACACGCCCGCCAGCCAGGGCGAGATGTCGCCGAGCGCGATCATGATGCGGGGCACAAAATAGAACACCACGCCCGTGCCGAGGAGAATGACGAGCGCCGCGATGGCCGCCGACTTGCCCTTGCCGTCCGCGCTCATGCCGCGCCCGCCTTGGCGATCTCGGCGCGAATGTCTTCCAGCTTGCGCTTCTGCTGGCCGCCGGCATCGAAATTGTCGGGCGAGAGCCAGGCGTCGAAGGCCTTGGCGATGACGGGCCATTCGCTGTCGATGATCGAGAACCAGGCAGTGTCGCGGTTCTCGCCCTTGGAGAGCATGTGCTGGCGGAAGACCCCCTCGAAGGTGAAGCCGAGGCGGGCCGCGGTGCGCTTGCTCGCCGCGTTGCCATTGTGGCACTTCCACTCGTAGCGACGATAGCCGAGATCCTCGAAGACGTGTTTTGCCAAGAGATACTGCGCCTCTGTGGACAGCGGCGAGCGCGACATGCCGCCGCCATGGGCGATGCCGCCGATCTCGACGACACCGTTCGCCGGGTCCGGCCGCATGTAGTGCGCCATGCCGACGACCTTGCCGTCCGCCTTGTCGACGATGACCTCACGCACCCAGCCGCCCTTGATCATCGCTTCGGACCAGGCGTCGAAAGCCTCGATGCCGGTGAAATCGGCCTGCGTGAAATAGAGCAGCAGCGGGTTGATCGCCATGCCGCCAAGCCCGTTCCAGAGGGCCTGCAAATGCTTCGCGCGATCATAGGGCTCGATGCGCACGGTGCGGCCTTCGAGCGCCACGGGTGCCGGCGGCGGGCAGCCCTTCCAATCCTTGAGATCGCGCATGACATTTCTCCTTCGGTCTTGTCGAAGGGATAGAGCAGCGGATCGACAGGCGCAATGCGGAAAGCAGGGAGCGGCGTTCGGCCGCTCCCCCCAACCTGTCAGACGGTAGCGGCGGAAACCGTCGCCTCGATATGGTCGACCAACGCATCGGCAAGGCCGAGACGGCCGGCGAGCAGGTCGAGATAGCCGCGCTCGGCGCGCGACTTCGGCTCGATGGCGAGGCGCGAGGCGGTGTAGAGTTCGACGCGTTGCTCCTCGGTTGAGGCCGCCGCGACGATCGCGTCGAGATCGATGGGATTGGCAAGCTCGTCCTCGAGGAACTTCGCGGCGTCGGCGCCAAGGCCGGAGACCTTCAGCTTGTCCATGATGCGGGCGCGCTCGGCATCGTCGATATGGCCGTCGGCGCGCGAGGCGGCGATCATGGCGCGCACGAGGATGAGGGCGAAGTCCGTGCTGACCGCCTCGGGGTGGAAGCCGGAATCCGTCGGCGGCGGCAGGAGTTCGGGCGTACCGCCCTGGGCGGTCTCGACCGGGTTCTGGCCGTCGCGGTAATTCTTGTAGGCCTGGTAGCCGAGGCCGGCGATGGCGGCCAGGCTCCCGAGCTTCAGCGCCGAGCCGGCGACCTTGCGCCCGCCATCCGTGCCGAGCAGCACGCCGGCAATGGCGATGGTGGCGAGCGGATTGTCCTTGGCAAGCTGTGTGACCTGACCGGCGCGGTCGCGCACGGTTCCGCCCGCGCCGGGCACCTGCGAACCGAGGAACTGGTCAAGCAACTTCTTGGCGTCAAACATGGGCGTCTCCGTTTCTCTCGTCGCGCGGGGGCCGACTGCAAGGCAAGATAGGAATGCCCGTTCTAAATTACAAACGCATAACGGGCGACCCAGGGCCGCCCGCTTGCAAATCCGCTGAACCTTGGCTCACCCCTTGAGGGCGGCAGCCTCGGCGGCGAGCTTTTCGATGCCCGCCCAGTCGCCCTTGGCGACGAGGTCGTTCGGTGCGACCCAGGAGCCGCCGACGCAGACGACGTTCGGCAGCGAGAGGTAATCACGGGCATTCGACAATGAAATGCCGCCGGTCGGGCAGAACAGCGTGCCGGCGAGCGGCGAGGACAGCGACTTGAGATAGGCCGCGCCGCCAGCCTGTTCGGCCGGGAAGAACTTCAGCACCTCATAACCTTCTTCGCGAAGGCCCATGACTTCGCTGGCGGTGGCGGCACCCGGCAGCAGTGGAATTTCGGAATCGGCGGCCGCATCGATCAGTTCCTGCGTCGTGCCGGGGCTGACGATGAACTGCGAGCCCGCTTCCACCGCCGCCTCGAACTGCGCGGCGTTGAGGATCGTGCCGGCGCCGGCGACGGCGCCCTCGACCTCGTTGGCCACGGCGCGGATCGCTTCCAGCGCGGCCGGCGTGCGCAGCGTGATCTCGATGGCCTTGAGACCGCCCTTCACCAGAGCGCGCGCCAGCGGCACGGCCGTCTTCAGGTCATCGATGACCAGAACCGGCACAACCGGCTGCAGCTTCAGGACGGAAAGGAGCTTGGCGTTCTTCTCGCTCATGGCACGACCTTTTAAAACGATTGAATTGAGACCGGAATAGCGTGTCTGCTGGGTCCTGTCGAGCCTAAAGCATCATATATGGCCTTGTCATGACACACTTCTCGTGTAGTCTGCGCTCGCCCATGCCCATCTCCAACAGCGAAAGCGAGCCTATGGCGAAAGAGATCGAGCGGAAGTTCCTGGTGTCGGGCCAGCGGTGGCGCACCTTCGCGGATGAGGGCATCGCCATACGGCAAGCCTATGTCGTTGCCCAGGACGACCGGTCTCTCCGGGTCCGCCTCTACGGCGACGGGCGCGCGCGCATTACCCTGAAAGTCGGCCATACGGCGCTGGTGCGCGACGAATACGAATTCGACATCGACCGTGACGAAGCCGAGGACATGCTGCGCCATGCCATCGGCAACGTGATCGAGAAAGTGCGCTACAAGGTGCCGCACGAGGGTCATGTCTGGGAGGTCGACGTCTATGACGGCGCCCATCGCGGCCTCGTCATCGCCGAGGTCGAGCTTTCCTCCATCCACGACGAGCCGGCGCTGCCGAACTGGGTGGGCCGGGAGGTGACGGGCGAGAGCCAGTATTCCAACCAGTCGATGGCGCTCGGCGCCAGCAACGGCGCAAGCCTGCAGCGGCTCGCCTGAGCCGCGGCGACGCCGCGCCGCATTGCCTGAAATGCCGCGAGGCTGTATGTGGCGGCCATGACAAACACGACCCCTTCGCCCGCGCAGGAAACCGGTTTCCTCGTTGCCGCCCTCTATCATTTCGTCTCGGTGCCGCGTTTTGCGGATCTGCGCGCGCCCTTGCAGGCGCTGTGCGAGGAGAACGGCGTGCGCGGCACACTGCTGCTCGCCCATGAGGGTATCAACGGCACCATCGCGGGACCGGCCGCCGGCATCCGCACCGTGCTTTCCTTCCTGCGCAGCCAGCCGGAATTTGCCGGGCTGGAGCACAAGGAAAGCTGGGCGAGCGAGATGCCCTTCCTGCGCATGAAGGCGCGGCTGAAGAAGGAGATCGTCACCATGGGCGTCGAGGATATCGACCCCACACGCTCCGTCGGCACCTACGTGGCGCCCGAGGACTGGAACGCGCTGATCTCCGACCCCGACACCATTGTCATCGACACGCGCAACGACTACGAGACGGCCATCGGCATGTTTCGCGGCGCCCTCGATCCGAACACCAAGACCTTCCGCGAATTTCCGGACTGGGTGCGGCAGAACACCGGCCTGCACAACAAGCCGCAAGATCGCCATGTACTGCACCGGCGGCATCCGCTGCGAGAAGGCGACGGCCTTCATGAAGGCGGAAGGCTTCGACGAGGTCTACCACCTCAAGGGCGGCATCCTGAAATATCTCGAGGACGTGCCGGCCGAAGAAAGCCTCTGGGACGGCGCATGCTTCGTCTTCGACGAGCGCGTCTCCGTCACCCATGGCCTGGAAGAGGGCGAGCACAAGCTCTGCCGCGCCTGCCGCCACCCGCTGACCGCCGAGGAGATCACCTCGCCGCTCTACGAGGCCGGCGTCTCCTGCCCGCATTGCCACGCAACGCGCAGCGAGGACGACCGCCTGCGCTTCCGCCAGCGACAGAAGCAGATGGACCTTGCCCGCCAGCGCGGCGCACGCCACCTCGGCAAATAATCTGGGGCAAGTGACCTGAAGCATTTCTGGCCGAAGCGGCGTCGCTTCGACGTCGGATATGCGCCACAAGCAAGAGACTGGGTGAACCCGGGTCCACCGGAATTGCTCTAACCGGCCGCCCGCGCGTCGACCTGCGGCGCGAGGAGCGTACCGAAGGCCTTCTCGCTCATCGGCTTGCCGAAGAAATAGCCCTGAAGCTGGTCACAGCCGCACAGATGCAGGAAGGCCGCCTGCTCGGCGGTTTCCACGCCCTCCGCCGTCACCGGCATGTCGAAGGAGGCCGCGAGCGCGACGGTCGCCTGCAGCATCGCCCCGCCCTTGATCGACTGTTCCGCCGCCACGGTCAGCGAACGATCGATCTTCATGCGGTCGAAACCGAAGCGGATGAGATAGCCGATGCTGGAAAAGCCGGCGCCGAAATCGTCGAGCGCGATGCGCACGCCACCGGCTTTCAGCCGGTCCATGACCAGTTTCGCCCGGCCGGGATTCTGGATGAAGTAACCCTCGGTGATCTCCAGCGTGATGCGGGCCGGCTCGATGCCGGCCGCCGCGATGATGCCGAGCGCCCGATCGGGGAAATAGGGATTGCGGAACTGCGCGGGCGAGACATTGATCGAGATGCCGATCTCCGGCCAGTTGCGCGCCGCTTCGCAGGCCCGCCGCAGCACCAGCGGCCCCAGCGCGTCGATGATGCCGGTCGCCTCCGCCAGCGGAATGAAGACATCCGGCGGAACGGGCGTCGTACCGCCGCGATACCAGCGGGCCAATGCTTCCACACCGCAGACCGAGCGGTCGCCTGCCCGCACGATGGGCTGGAACACGACGTCGATCTCGTCGCGCGAAACCGCCGCCCGCAGCGCATCTTCCATCTCGCGCCGCGCGTCGCGGTCGTCGTCCATCATCGCGTCATAGGGCATGGCACGCCCGCGACCGGCCTGCTTTGCCCGGTACATGGCGACATCCGCCTGCCGCAGCAGCTCCTCGCCGTCGACGGCGCCGCGGTGCGACACCGCAATGCCGATACTGGCCCCGACGATGGCGACCCGCTCGCCGATGGCGAAAGGTTCGGCAAAGAAGTCGAGCAGGGACGCCGTGAGCCGTTCCACCGCCTGTCCGCCGGGCTCGCCGATGAAGGCGATGGCGAATTCGTCGCCGCCGATGCGGGCGAGCATGGCGCCCTCCGGCACGAGGCGGGTCAGGCCCGCCGAAACCCCGCGGATCAGCCGGTCGCCGACGGCATGGCCATAGAAGTCGTTGACCTCCTTGAAGCCGTCGAGATCCAGATAGAGCATCACCACGTCGCACTGCTGCGCGGCCGCGCGGGCGGTCAGGTCTTCCAGACCGGCATAAAGGCCTGTGCGGTTGCACAGGCCGCTGAGCCGGTCGGTGACCGCCTGCAACCGCGCCTTGTTCTCATCCGCCTTGAGACGGATGGTGAAGGCAGCGCCGGTGAGGACGAGAAGCGCGAAGAAGAAGATCACGCCGCCGAGCGCCAGCAGCACAAGCGGACGCACCTGCGCATAGCTCTTGTCGCCCGGCGCCTCCGGCGTCCAGGAGAGAAAGCCGATTGCCCCACCATCCGGCGCGGTGACGGCGACACTTTCGCCGCCAACCGGCTTTTCGTCGGAAAACAACAGGCCGGAAACCAGGAAATTATCGGCGATGCGCGCGATGCGGGCGGGCGTCAGGTGGCGGATGATGACGAGCGTGCGCAATGCCTCCGCCGGCGCCGTGACCGTCTCGGAGACCGGGCGGATCGTCGAGATCGCGGCAACGGCCGGGCCATCCGGCGTGCGCAGGAAAGCGCCCAGCTCCTCGCCGGGCTTCAGTCCCGCTGCCATCACCTTGCCGTAGAGTTCCGCGAACACCGCGCCGCCATAGGACTGCACATCTGCCGAAAGAGGAACGCCGTTTCGATAGGCGAGCATTGTCCCGCCCGTCTCGTCGACGAGAAAAACCGTGTCGAACAGCGGGCCGCCTTCCGTCGCCAGACCGAAATTGGCGACAAGCCATGGCATGTCGGGCGTGCCATAGACGGCGCCCACCGCATCGTCCCATACCGCATAGTCCCGCACCGTGGTGACAATGGAACTGCGCATGGCGGAGAGCGCGCCGAAGACGGCCTGGCGGGTGCGCTCCTCGTCCAGCTCGTTGGCGCGGGTGGCGAGGAAGCCGAGCGCCATCATCACGAGAGCGGTGGCGAGGCTGACGACCACGGCAAAGGAAGCAAGAACGCCGAGGACGACAGCAAGCCGCCTGGCGCCGATCATGCCTGAAAGGTGGTGCGCAAGCCGCAGCATCGTCTTCTCCGACCAAGCGGCGATGATGCGGCAGAAGCGTTATGATTCCTTTACGGCGCGATGGTTGCCTTTGGGGAAATGGCCGGCAAGGGCGCTGTACCAGTGACCGCTCTTCTTGATTGTGCGCACCTGCGTTTCATAGTCGACATGCACGATGCCGAAGCGCATGCGATAGCCTTCCGCCCATTCGAAATTGTCCATCAGGCTCCAGGCGAAATAACCGCGCATCGGGTAGCCCTCGGCGATGAGATCGGCCGTGACGCCGAGATGCGCGGCGATGTAGTCGAGGCGCGGCTGGTCGTCCACGATGCCGTCCGTAACGCCCATATTGTAGCAGGCGCCATTTTCCGTGATGTAGCAGACGGGCAGCGGGTAATCGGCGTTGAGCTTGCGGACAAGAGCGCCAAGCGCCGGTGCAAAGACCTCCCAGCCGATGTCGGTCTTGATGTCGGCGACCGGCGGGGCGGGCACGGTGGCCGGGAATTCGGCGCCCTCGGCCGGATCGTGCGCCACGCGCATCGGCGTATAGTAGTTGAGGCCCCACCAGTCGAGCGGCTGGGCGATTGTCTCCATGTCGCCCGGCTCGATATCGGGCATGCGATGGCCGAGGGCGGAGAGAAAGCTCTCCGGATATGCGCCCTTGAAGACCGGCCCGAAGAAGACGCCGTTGTGGAAATCGAAGGCGCGGGCGGCAGCCGCCTTGTCCGCCGGGCTGTCGCTGCCCGGATAGATGGAATGGGCATTCAGCACGAGGCCGACCGGAAGGTTCGGCCGCTCGGCGCGGATGGCTGAAACGCCAAGGCCATGGGCGAGATTGGTAAAGTGCAGCGCGTGGAGCGCGGCGTCCATGTTGCGTTCGCCCGGCGCGTGAATGCCGTAGAGATGGCTCAGCCAGACGGAGCACCAGGGTTCGTTGAAGGTCGCCACCGCATCCAGCCGGTCGCCGAGCCGCGCGATAGCAGTCTTGGCGTAGCGCTGGAAGGCATAGGCCGTCTGCCGCGCCGTCCAGCCGCCCTCACCCGCCAGCATCAACGGCAGGTCCCAATGGTAGAGCGTCGCAAAGGCCTTGATGCCCCGCGCCTTCAACCCGTCGACGAGGCGGTCGTAGAAATCGAGCCCCTTCTCGTTCACCGGCCCCGTGCCCTCCGGCACGATGCGCGGCCAGGCGATGGAAAAGCGGTAGGCCGTAACGCCGAGCGACTGGATGAGGTCGAGATCCTCGTTCAGCCGGTTGTAGTGGTCGCAGGCGACATCGCCATTGTGCCGGCCGTAGACGCGGCCCGGCATGTTGGAAAAGGCATCCCAGATCGAAGGCTTGCGTCCGTCCATCTTGGCCGCGCCCTCGATCTGGAAGGCGGCGGTCGCCACGCCGAAGACGAAATCGCCTGGGAAACGGTCGGCGAGGGTTTTGGGATCGATCATCGGCTTTCTCGGGTTTGCGGTATCAAACGGCAATCTGCAACGTTGCAGTAATGCCGTTTCATGGAAAGTCAACCGCCTTTCGCAAAAACATGAAGCGTCAGGAACACCCGTCCGCACAGCGGATGCACCATTTGCCGGGCCTACCCCCTTTCCGCCACCACGCCGGGCTCGATCCAACATCCGGTTCGCGCGTGTCGGCGCGCACGGGAGACGCCTCGCATACATGAAATCCGCTCAGTGGTTCAAAGCAAACTCACCGTAAAACAGCGCATCCTTAAACAAAGGCTTAGGATTTCACCCCCTAAAATGCCCTGTATTGGGTGGAGGCAGACGGCGTGGTACGGCGAATTCCGAAGCAGCTTGTTCGCAAAGGCATGTTCATCGAATCGGTGGAATGCCCGACCGCCGAATTCTCCGCCCGCCGTTTCCTTCTCGATACCGACGACACGCTGCGCGCCATTCTTGCCACCTCGGCCACCCATGCTCTGGTCAACGCCGAGAAGAGCAAGGTGGATATCGACGCAGGCCCCTCCCCGGCAGCACAGCAGGCCGAAGAGCGGCGGCGCACGGTGGAAACCGTGGCCGAGGCGAAGAGCGCCCTGCGCGGCAGTTTCGATGCCGCCCGCATGGGGCGGCTGGAATTGGACACGCTGAATCCCGTGGCGGACGAGATTTCCGATCGGATCGACGCGGCGCCCGATATCTTCCTGAAGGTGACACGCCTCAAGACCAAGGACGAAGGCACCTATGTGCATTCGCTGGCGGTGAGCGCCTTGATGATGCGCCTTGCCCGTTCGCTCGGCTATGCGGACGACAGCGTGCGGGAGCTCGGCGTCGCCGGCCTGCTGCATGACGTCGGCAAGCTCATGGTGCCCAACGCGATCCTCAACAAGAAGGGCGGGCTGGAGGCGGAGGAACGACGCCTGATCCGCAACCATCCCGAGGTCGGCTACCGCCTGCTGAAGGAACAGGGCAATATCTCGGACACGATCCTCGACATCTGCCGGCACCACCACGAGACCCTCGACGGGACCGGCTATCCGGCCGGCCTCAAGGCGGACCAGATCAGCCCGGAAATCCGCCTCTCCACCGTCTGCGACGTCTTCGAGGCCTTGACCAGCGCCCGCCCCTACAAGCGCCCCTGGACCACCAGGGACGCGCTGAACTGGATGTTCGACCGGGGACAGCTCTTCGACAAGAAGATGGTTATCCGCCTCGGCGGCATCTTCGCCGGCTGACCGTCAGACCTTTACCCAGGCCCCGTTCTTCTTCGAAGACTGCACGCAGGCATCGACGAAAAGCATGCCCTTGAGGCCGTCGTCGACCGTCGGATAGGTGACGGCCGGGTCGACCTTGGCGCCGCTGCGCTTGGCATGGATGGCGCGGGCAGCCTCGGAATAGATAGTGGCGAAGCCTTCCAGATAGCCTTCCGGGTGGCCGGAGGGAACGCGGCTGACGCGCGCGGCGGCAGGCCCGGAGCCGGCGCCGCCCCGGGTGATCAGGCACTTCGGCTCGCCGAAGGGCGTGTACCAGAGATAGTTCGGATCGGCCTGCACCCATTCGAGGCCGCCCTTGGTGCCGTAGACGCGCACCTTCAGGCCGTTCTCGTGGCCGGGCGCGACCTGGCTGCACCACAGCATGCCCTTGGCGCGCGCGCCGTCCTTTTCCTTGAAGCGCATCATGACATGGGCATTGTCATCCAGCCGACGGCCCGGCACGAAACTGTCGAGGTCGGCCGAGAGTTCCTCCAGATCGAGACCGGAGACGAAGCAGCCGAGATTGTAGGCATGGGTGCCGATATCGCCGGTGGAGCCGCCCGCGCCGGACTTGGTGGGGTCAGTGCGCCAGGCGGCCTGTTTCTGGCCGCTGCTCTCGATATCCTCCGTCAGCCAGTCCTGCGGATACTCCATCTGCACGAGGCGGATCGCGCCGAGATCGCCGTTGGCGACCATCTCGCGCGCCTGCCGGACCATGGGATAGCCGGTATAGTTGTGCGTCAGCACGAAGAGGGCATCGCTTTCCTCCGCAAGCTTCTTCAGCTTGCGGGCATCGGCCAGCGTCGAGGTCAGCGGCTTGTCGCAGATGACGTGGATGCCGCGCTTCAGGAATTCCTTCGCGGCCTCGTAATGCACATGGTTGGGCGTGACGATCGCCACCGCCTCGATACCGTTCTTCAGCTTGGCCTCGCGGATCGCCATCTCCTTGAAGCTGCCGTAGCTGCGCGACGGATCGAGCCCGAGTTCGCGCGCCGACTGTTCGGCCTTTTCGGGCGAGGACGACAGCGCGCCGGCGACGAGCTCATAGTGATCGTCGAGCCGGGCGGCGATGCGGTGAACCGCGCCGATGAACGCGCCGGAGCCGCCACCCACCATGCCGAGCCGGATGCGGCGCTCCCGCGCCTCGTTTGCGCTTCCTTCGATGGCCATCCTGTAGTCCTCCTTGGCGTTTCCTCAACCGGTCTGCCGGCCGCCATCCTTCCGCAATCGGGGCGAAGGAGGTGGGCCGGACCGTTTTCCAGACCGTTGGCGTTTATATAGGGCGCATCCCCTCCCCGGCCTGCGGGGAGAGGCCGGGGCCTCAAAGCCCCAGCATGCGCCGGTTGGCGGCGTCGTCCGTGCCCGCATCGGCAAAGTCGTCGAAGGCCTTTTCCGTCACGCGGATGATATGGGCCTTCACGAACTCGGCCCCCTCGCGCGCGCCGTCCTCCGGGTGCTTCAGCGCACATTCCCATTCGACCACGGCCCAGCCGGCGAAGTCGTTGGCGGCCATCTTGGAGAAGACGGCGCCGAAATCGACCTGGCCGTCGCCCAGCGAGCGGAAGCGGCCGGCCCGGTTGACCCAACCCTGGTAGCCGCCATAGACGCCCTGCCGGCCCGTCGGGTTGAACTCGGCATCCTTCACATGGAACATGCGGATGCGGTCCTTGTAGATGTCGATATTGTCGAGATAGTCGAGGCACTGCAGGACGTAGTGCGAGGGATCGTAGAGCATGCAGGCGCGGGCATGGTTGCCGGTGCGCTCCAGGAACATCTCGTAGGTGATGCCGTCATGCAGGTCCTCGCCCGGATGGATCTCGTAGCAGACGTCGACGCCGCAGGAATCCGCGTGGTCGAGGATCGGCTTCCAGCGCTTCGCCAGCTCGTCGAAGGCCGTCTCGACGAGGCCGGCGGGGCGCTGCGGCCAGGGATAGACGAAGGGCCAGGCGAGTGCGCCGGAGAAGCTGGCCATGGCGTCGAGGCCGAGATGCCGCGAGGCGGTCAGCGCCATCTTCACCTGATCGACAGCCCATTCCTGCCGCGCCTTCGGGTTACCGCGCACCTCGGGCGCCGCGAAGCCGTCGAAGGCCTCGTCATAGGCGGGATGCACGGCGACGAGCTGGCCCTGCAGATGGGTGGAAAGCTCGGTGACCTCGACGCCGTTCTCGCGCGCCGTGCCGGCGAACTCGTCGCAATAGGCCTTGGAGGAAGCCGCCTTCTTCAGGTCGATGAAACGCGCATCCCAGCTCGGGACCTGCACGCCCTTGTAGCCGATATCGGCGGCCCATTTGGTGATCGCATCCCAGGAATTGAACGGCGCGGCATCACCGGCGAACTGGGCGAGAAACAGGGCCGGGCCCTTGATCGTCTTCATCTTTGGCGTCCTCCCGTGGGCGGGGCCGATCGTCGCGGCCCGCCGAAAATGGTCTTGCGGTACGTACCGCAACGCGTCGAAAGCTATCGGCCTTTGGCCGGGTGGGCAATGCGCAATTGCGGGATCGGTGGAATGTCCTGGAGGGAAATGGCGGGCTGGAGCGGTATCAGGCAATTTCCGGCGCAACGCGCGTTTCCTTCTCCTTCGTCATCCCCGGGCCAAGCCCGAAGATGACGTGGAGCATGCAACCGCCCGGGCATAACCCGGGCGGCTTGTTTCTCGTCGGATCAGAACGGGGAATCCGGGAAGTAGAAGTCCTTCGCATTGTCCTTCGTCACCAGCGTGGCGTCGATGGTGTAGACGCCGCGGACCGGGACCTGGCCGTAGAAATTGGCGGCGGTCATTTCCAGCGCGGTGCCGACCATTGCCGGCGGATAGAGCACGTCGACCGGGATCATCTTGTCGCCGTCCATGACCTTCTTGATCATGTCCTTCGAGCCCGCGCCGGCAATGACGTACTGGATGTCCGTGCGGCCGGCCTGTTCGATGGCCTGGAGAACGCCGACGGCCATGTCGTCGTCTTGGCACCATACGACGTCGATCTTCTGGTACTTGGTCAGGTAGTCTTGCATGACCTTGAAGGCGTCGTCGCGGTTCCAGTTGCCGTACTGGCGATCGAGAATCTTGACGTTGGAACCTTCGATACCCTTGTCGAAACCGTCCTGGCGCTGCTGGTCGATCGGGATCGCCATGCCGCGGATGACGACGACTTCGGCGTCCGGCGTCGTGGTCTTGATATATTCGCCGGCCGTCTGGCCGAGCGCGAAGTTGTTGCCGGCGACGTAGAGGTCACGAACGGAACCGTCGTTAGTGCTCGGCGCGCGGTCGACGAGCGCGACGAAGGTGCCCTTGCCCTTGACTTCCTTGATGGCGTTGACGAGCGGATCCGGATCGGTCGGCAGGATGACGAGCGCGTCGATGCCCTGCGTCTCGAGGTCCTGCACGGCATTGGCCTGGCTCGCCGGATCGGCCGACGTCTTGACGATGACGTTGAGGCCCGGATTGCGCTCCATGAGGAGCTTGGCGACGCGCTCGGCATGATAGACGACGCCCGCGGTCCAGCCATGGTCGGCGGCCGGGATCGATACGCCGATCGTCACCTTCTTGTCTTCTGCGTGAACGGCGCCGGCAATCAGCGCCATGGCGGCGACCGTCAGGCCCAAAAGTTTCTTGCGCATGAGTTTCCTCCCAAAAACCAGGTCTTTCTTCGTGGCCGGGCGACCCGTTGACCCGGCTGTTCCCCATGCAGTTCCAGACGCAAAGGCTGGAACCGCCTGGCTACGACTTCCGCACCAGCGAACGCTGGACGAGCATCGCAATGATGATGATCGCGCCCTGGATGGCCCCGATCAGATATTCGCTGATGAAGTTGGAGAGCAGCATGATGTTGCCGACCAGTTCGAGGATGAAGGCGCCGCAGATCGTGCCCCAGACGCGCCCTGCCCCGCCCTTCAGCGCCGTGCCGCCGACAACGACGGCGGTGATCGCCTGCAACTCCCACAGGATGCCCGTGGTGGCGGAGGTGGAGCCGAGGCGCGGCACGTAGAGCAGCACGGCGATGGCCACGCACAGGCCCTGGATGACGAAGGCGATGGTGCGCACGCGGTTGACCGGAATGCCGGAATAGCGCGCGACGTCGCTGTTCGAGCCGACCGCCACGACATGGCGGCCGTAGCGCGTGCGATAGAGGATGAAGGCCGCGATGGCGGTGACGACGAGGATGACGACGATCGGCACCGGCACGCCGAGGACGTAGCCGAAATAGGCCGGACGGTAGAGCGCCTGCAATTCCGGCTCGCGCAGCGTGATCGCGCCGCCCTGCGACAGCCAGGTGGTGAGGCCGCGATAGATGCCCATCGTGCCGAGCGTGGCGATGAAGGGTTCGATCCTGCCGACCGTGGTGATGAGGCCGTTGGCAAGGCCGCAGGCCCCGCCGATGACGACGGTCAGCACGACGGCCGCTGCCAGCATGAGGCCCGGATCGGCGATGACGCCCGAATTCATGAAGAGGATCATGATCGAGGCGACGAAGGCCACCATGGAACCGACGGAAAGATCGAGGTCGCCGGAGGAAATGACGAAGGTGGCGCCGACGGCGATGATCGCGATGAAGGCGCTGCGCGTGGCGACATTGGCAAGGTTGTTGAGACCGATGAAGTTCGGGTTCACCAGCGCGCCGACGATGAGCAGCAGCAGGAGTGCGGCGAAGGGCGCGACCGCCCTCAGGTCCACGTCTCGCCAGCTTCGGCCCCGCGGCTTCGTTTCGACTGCGTCTTCCGTCATTGTTCGTCCCCGACGTAAATTCGTTGTGTTGGCAGCCGGCTTTCGCTCAGGCCGCGGTCTTCTTCTTGAGGCCCGCCGAATAGCGCATGATCTCCTGTTCGGAGATTTCCTCGCCTTCGAGAATGCCGACGATCCGCCCTTCCCGCATGACGGCGACGCGCGTGCACAGGCCGATGATCTCCGGCATCTCCGAGGAGACGACGATGATCGACTTGCCGTCGCGGGCGAGCGCCGAGATGAAGTGGTAGATCTGCTGCTTGGTGCCGACATCGATGCCGCGTGTTGGCTCGTCGATGATGATGACGTCGGGCTCGGTCTCCATGACCTTGGCGAGCAGCAGTTTCTGCTGGTTGCCGCCCGACATGCGCCCGGCGACGACGCGCCCATCGCGCACGCGGATATCGAAGCGGCGGCGGGCGCGCTCCAGCGCGGCAGCCTCACTCTTCGGGCTGAGATAGCCGTACTGGCCGTGCTTCTCCAGCGACTGCAGCGTGAGGTTCGCCGTCATGCGCGAATTGAGCAGCAGGCCCTTGTGCTTGCGATCCTTGGTCATGTAGGCGATGCCGACCCGGTTGGCGGCATGCACGTCGCCGCCCGGAACGCTCTCGCCGCGCACCGAGACCTCGCCGGCCGAACGCGCGCGCAGGCCCGCGACCGCTTCCATCAGTTCGGTGCGACCGGAGCCAATGAGGCCGGAAAAGCCGAGGATTTCGCCCTTGCGCACCTCGAAGCTCGCATCCTTCACATAATGCGTCGAGAGATCAGCGACGGCGAGCGTCACCTCCTCGTCGACGCTCGGCTCCTGCTTGGCGGGATAGAGGCTGGAAAGTTCTCGGCCGACCATGAGCTGGGCGATGGATTCGCCGTCGAGGATGCTCGTCGGCGCGGTCTTCACCCATTGCCCGTCGCGCAGCACCGTGACGCGATCGGTGAGCTCCATCACCTCGTCCAGCTTGTGCGAGACGAAGACGAAGGAGGTGCCTTTTTCGCGCAGCTTGCGCACTTGACGGAAAAGGTAGTTGGTTTCCTCGCGGGAAAGCACGGCGGTCGGCTCGTCCATGAAGATGATGCGTGCGTCGCGGCTGATGGCTTTCGCGATCTCCACCATCTGCTTGTCTGCGATGGACAGCGAGCTGATCATCGCATTCTCGTCGACATGGGAGCCGAGCTGGTCGAGCACGCGGCGCGTCTCGGCGCGCATGTACTTGCGGTCGAGCACGCCGAAGCGCGTGACCTCACGGCCGAGGAACAGGCTCTCCGTGACGGTGAGATGTTCGGCCAGATTGAATTCCTGATGGATGATGACGATGCCGAGCGCCTCGGCCTGGCCGTTCGGCGGCAGTTTGACCGGCTGGCCGTCCAGCAGGATCTCGCCGGAGGTCGGCTGCTCGAAACCGGAGAGGATCTTCACGAGGGTGGATTTGCCGGCGCCGTTCTCGCCCATCAGCGCATGAATCTCGCCGGCGCGCAGCTCGAAATTGACGCTGAACAGCACCTGCACGCCACTGAAAGACTTGCTGATACGGCGTGCGGCAAGAACGACGGGAGCCCCGTCGGCAGCGTCCGGATTCATGATTTCCTCCCTGCGGCTCCTCGACCGCTTGGGTATGATGTAAACCTTTACACTCCCTATGTAAAGGTTTACATCATTGGATATCAGGAATTTTCATCGAGCGCCGTTTGACCCGCGGGCCAGTCTGTGTAGTGTCCCCGCAAATCCGTAGTTGCCGTGATTGCCGACGCTTCCTGCGCCGTCTTTTCGGTAGAACCACCGCCGAGTGAGAGCCAGTTTGTCGATGTCCAGCCCCGCAACGATCGAGGATGTCGCGCGCATTGCGCAGGTCTCGATCGCGACCGTCTCGCGGGCGATCCACACACCGGAAAAGGTGGCGAACTCGACGCGGCTGAAGGTCAACCAGGCGATCGCCATCACCGGCTACACGACCAATGCCATGGCACGGAGCCTGCGCCTCGGCCGGTCGAACATGATTCTCGTCGTCGCGCCCGATATCGGCGACCCGAACTTTTCCAACATCCTCGTCGGCCTGGAAAACGAGGCGCGCGCCCACGGTCACGGCATCCTCATCGGCCACACGCAGAACGACCCGCAGCGCGGGCTGGAATATCTGAAGTTCCTCAATTCCAACCAGGCGGCGGGGCTGATCCTCTTCACCGGCACCCTGCCCTTCGGCCACCAGACGATGACCGCGCGCCTGCCGCCGAGCGTCGGCGTCTTCGAGCCGGTCTACAATGGCGGCATTCCCTATGTCGGCGTCGACGACATCGAGGGCGCGCGCAAGGCCGTCGACCTCTTGATCGCCGAGGGTCACCGCAAGATCGCCTTCATCGGCGATTCGCGCACACGCCTTGCCTATAGCCGCCGTCGGCAGGGCTATGACGAGGGGCTCGATGCGGCCGGCGTTCCCGCCGGCGAACGCATCATCCTTGAAGGCGACGGCACCATCGAGAGCGGACGGCTCGCGCTCGAACAGCTCTTCATGCGCGACACGCTGCCGAGCGCCTTCATGTGCGTCAACGACCAGACGGCCATCGGCGTGATGATCGGGCTCGGCGCGCGCGGCTACGACATTCCGAACGATTTCTCCGTGACGGGCTTCGACGACGTGCCGCAGGCGACCTTCATGACGCCCTCGCTGACCACCGTACGCCAGCCGCGCACCGCCATCGGCAAGAGCGCCATGGCGCTGCTCTTCGACCTGCTCTCCGGCAGCCCGCCGCCGGACGCGGAGATCCTGCTGACGCCGGATCTCATCGTGCGCAATTCGGTGACGGTGCCGGCACGGCGTTTTGTGAAGCGATAGGTTTATCGCCCTAGCGGCCGATGTACTGCTTCAAAAGGGAGACGCCCCTGCCCTCGCCAGGCCTGCGAGCCGTCGTTCCCGGCAAGCATGGCGGGAGAGATGCGCTGCACCTTTTCCCGAACCACAATCCTCACGCTACGGGCAAATCCCTCGCCCCGCTTACCGGGGAGAGGGCCAGGTGAGAGGCAAGTCCCTGGAGACAACGCTCAACGGGGAGATTGCCCTCAACCATATCGCCGGTGCGCCGGCTTCGCCGGTTGTTCGCTGCGCACCGCCGAGACCGTGAAGCGATCGACCAGCCCCTTCAGCGTCGTGCTGATCTGCATGAGATTGTGGGTGGCGGCGTTGGTTTCCTCCACCATCGCGGCATTCTGCTGGGTCATCTGGTCCATGCTGCCGACGGCGGTGTTGATTTCGGAAATGCCGGCCGACTGTTCGCGGGCGGAGCTAGCGATAGCGTCGATATGAGCATTGATATGCACGACCTGCTCGCCGATATGGTGCAGCGCCTCGCCCGTCCTGTTGACCAGCGACACGCCGCTCTGCACGCGCTCCACCGAGTCGTCGATCAGGCTCTTGATCTCCTTGGCGGCCTCGGCGCTGCGCTGGGCCAGGGTGCGCACCTCGCCGGCCACGACCGCGAAGCCGCGGCCCTGCTCGCCGGCGCGGGCGGCTTCCACCGCGGCATTCAGCGCCAGGATATTGGTCTGGAAGGCGATGCCGTCGATGACGCCGATGATGTCCGAGATCTTGCTGGAGGACTGCTGGATCTCGCTCATGGCCGAAACCGCCTGTTCGACGACATCGCCGGAACGCTTCGCCTCCTCCGTCGCGCTGCCGACGACGCGGCGCGCTTCTTCCGCCCGGCTTGCCGCCTCGCGGGAAATGGTGGTGATCTCCTCGACGGCCGCCGCGGTCTCTTCCAGCGAGGCCGCCTGCTGCTCGGTGCGCTTGGCCATGTCGTCGGTGGCATGCACCAGTTCGCCGGAATTGCCGGCGGCATCGTCGGCCGCCGTGACGATGGCGCCCAGCGTATCGTCGAGCCGTTCGATGGCGGCGTTGAAATTGGAACGCAGCCGCTCGAACTGCGGGGCGAGCGGCTTGGTGATGGCGGCCGTGAGGTCCCCGCCCGCAAGGCGGTTCAGCGAGGTATCGAGCGCGCCCAGCGCCTCCTCCTGCTCGGCATTCAGCGCCTGCCGCTCGGTCTCCGCCTTTTGCCGTTCCTCCTGCAAGGCGTCGAGATAGACGGAGATGGCATAGTCCATGTCGACCAGCGCGGCCTTGACGATGGCGGTGATCTCCTCGCCCAGGGCGTCCGCCTTCTTGCGGTAGAGGAAGCCTTCGAGATGCTTCTTGATGACGCTGTCGACGATGGCCTCGAGGATCAGCGCATAGCCACCGATATACCAGCGTGGCTCGAGGCCGAGGCGGGCATGCGTGCGGCCGATAGTGGTGACGGCATCGACATATTGCGTGTCGAACGTCGCCGAGCCGATCAACTCCCAGTGCTTGACCTGCCGGCCCTTGGCGCTCTGGATATGCGTTTCACTGGCGAAGAAGCGAGCGGTCTCCGGCGTCTTGCGCGCCTTGGCGTAGAAAATGTCGAGAGCGCCGTCGAGCGAGGCGGAAATGGTCGGCAGCGCCCGCTTCAGGGCATCGCGCTGGCCGTTGTCGAGATCGACGAACTGGAGGCGTTCGTTCAGTTGCTGCGTCTTGGCATCCTGCGCGGACATCGGTCACATCCTGATGGGGTTGGAACGGCGACTGACGCCAAGTCCCGAATCGGGACCCCAGCCTTCGGTCTATCGTGATTTTTTGCAGGGGATAGTAAACAAAGCCTGTAAAACGGCAGGCGATACTTTCGTGGAAATTGACGAAGGACAACTTCCGTGCAGATTTATATGGTAAGCAATGCTTATTGTTATGATAGAAACCAATCAATACAGCAAACGACCAATACAACCCGACGCAATACCAAAGTATACATTACGTTACGTAAACCGCGCATCGCACAAAAAAGGGCGCCCGCGGGCGCCCTTCGTTTCTTCAAGGCAGTCGGCCCTCAGACGTAGCGGTTCACCACGTTTTCCAGAAACTCCTGTCGGCCGGACCGCGGCTGCGGATTGACGTCGCCGCCGCGCACATAGGCTTCCAGCGCTTCCAGCGAAGAACCGCCGGAGAGAATCTTCTGCGCGTCCGGCGTCTGCCAGCCGGCATAACGCTCGGCGAGCGGACCGGAGAGCGCCTTGTCCTCGATCATCCTGGCCGCCGCCTTCACGCCGCGCGCGCAGCAATCCATGCCGCCGACATGGCCGATCAGCAGATCCGCCGGGTCGATGGACTGACGGCGCAGCTTGGCGTCGAAATTGGTGCCGCCCGTGGTGAAGCCGCCGCCCGCCAGCACCTGATAGAAGGCCAGCGCCATTTCCGGCACGTTGTTGGGGAACTGGTCGGTGTCCCAGCCGGACTGGTAGTCGTTGCGGTTCATATCGATGGAACCGAAAATGCCGAGCGCATTGGCAAGCGCCAGTTCATGCTCGAAGGAATGGCCGGCAAGGATCGCGTGGCCCTGCTCGATATTGACCTTCACCTCGTTCTCGAGACCGTACTTCCTGAGGAAGCCGTAGACCGTGGCGACATCGTAGTCGTACTGATGCTTGGTGGGCTCCTGCGGCTTCGGCTCGATGAGGATCGCGCCCTTGAAGCCGATCTTGTGCTTGTAGTCCACCACCATGCTGACGAAGCGACCGAGCTGGTCGAGCTCCTGACCCAGATTGGTGTTGAGCAGGGTCTCGTAGCCTTCGCGGCCACCCCACAGCACGTAGTTGTCGCCGCCGAGGCGGTGCGTCGCGTCGAGGCAGGTCTTCACCGTCGCGGCGCCGAAGGCGAAGACATCGGGATCCGGATTGGTCGCGGCGCCGCCCATATAGCGGCGGTTGGAGAAGAGGTTCGCCGTGCCCCACAGCAGCTTCACGCCGGTCTCGGCCTGCTTCTTGGCGAAGTAGTCGACGATCTCTTCGAGGTTCTTGGTGTTCTCGGCGAAATTCCGGCCTTCCGGGCGCACGTCGGCGTCGTGGAAGCAGTAGAAGGGCACGCCGAGCAGCTGGAAGAATTCGAAGGCGACATCCGCCTTCAGCTTGGCCGCCTGCATCGTGTCGTCGAACCAAGGCCGCTGGAAGGTCTGTCCGCCGAAGGGGTCGCCGCCCGGCCAGACGAAGGTATGCCAGTAGGCGACGGCGAAGCGCAGATGGTCTTCCATGCGCTTGCCGAGGACGATCTCGTCGGGATTGTAATGACGGAAGGCGAGCGGATTGGTGCTCTCGGGACCTTCATACTTGATCTTCGCGATATCGCCGAAAAAGCCGGTGGCCATGCATGTCTCCTCTGGGTGTTCGTGATCAGATCGCAGCGCGGATCGCCGGGTAAAGGCGGCGGTAGCGCTGGTAGGCATCCTCGTAGGCGGCGGCGAGCGCCGTTTCCGGTTCGATGGTCTCGGCCGTTGCCGGCGCGGTCAGCACCGCGCGCGGGTCCGCGCCCGTGGCGGCGATGAGGCCGAGGCGGGCCGCACCGAAGGCCGCGCCGAAATCGCCGTCCGCGGGCCGGTCGACCGGCAGGCCGAGCACTGTCGCGATGGATTGCAGCCAGTAGCGCGAGCGCGAGCCGCCACCGATCGCAGTGACGCGGGACAGAGCCGTGCCGGCGGATTTCAGGGCTTCGAGATTGTCCCGGATGGCGAAGGAAACGCCTTCCAGCACCGCCTGGGTCAGCGCCACGCGGCCACTCTCATGGCCGAGGCCAAGGAACGCGCCGCGGATCGCCGCATCGTTGTGCGGCGTGCGCTCGCCGGAGAGATAGGGCAGGAAGGTAACGCCCGACGGCGCCTTGAGGGCGTCGCCAAGCTCGGCGGCGAGATCGGCGGCCGTAACGCCTGTGACGCGGGCATGCCAGTTCAGCGCATCGGTGGCCGAAAGAATGACGCCCATCTGGTGCCAGGTATCCGGCAGGGCATGGCAGAAGGCATGCACGGCGCTTTCTGGATTGGGCAGGTAGCGGGCATTGGCGGCAAAGAGCACGCCGGACGTGCCGAGCGAAACGAAGGCCGCGCCCTCGCGCACCGTGCCCATGCCGCAGGCGGAAGCCGCATTGTCGCCGGCCCCGCCGGCGATGACGACGCCGTCGCCAAGGCCCCATTCCGCGGCGAGCGCCGGGCGCAGGATGCCGGCAGACGCCGTGCCTTCCACCAGCCCCGGCATCTGCCGCTCGTCGAGATCGGTCGCGGCGAGCAATTCGGCGGACCACTTGCGCGCGCCCGTGTCGAGCCAGGACGTGCCGGCGGAATCGGACATGTCCGAAAGATGCTCGCCGGCAAGCCAGAGGCGCAGGTAATCCTTCGGCAACAGGACGCGGCGGACCTTGGCGAAGATGGCAGGCTCGTTGTTCTTGACCCAGGCGAGCTTCGGCGCGGTAAATCCGGGGAAGACGATGTTGCCGGTTATGCTGCGGAAACGCGGATCGGCGTCGAGCGCGGCAGCTTCCCTGTGGCTGCGCGTGTCGTTCCACATGATGCAGGGGCGCAGGACCCCGTCGTCGGCATCGATCAGCGTCGCGCCGTGCATATGGCCGGAAAGGCCGATGCCGCGCACGGCGGCCAGGGCCGCGGGGTGGGCGGCGCGCAGACCCGCGACGGCCTCCTGCGTTGCACGAATCCAGTCGGCCGGATCCTGCTCCGACCAGCCGGCATGCGGGCGATGGGTCTCCACCTCCCGGCCTGAAGCCGAGCCGACGACCTTGCCGTCCGCGTCGATCAGCATGGCCTTGACGCCCGAAGTGCCGAGGTCGATCCCGAGATACATGGCGCTCTCCTAGTTGCCGTCCTCGTCCGGCGCGGCCGGGAGGTTGTCCTTGATGAAGATTTCGAGACGGATGCGCTCCTGCGCGGCAATCACCGGCAGGCCATCCGCCTTGGCGCGCAGAACGCGGATGGCGCTGCGCACCTCGTGGCCGGCGTCCTGGTTGAGCACGGCGTCGATGCGGCCGCTCTCCAGCGCCGCGCGGGTCTCGGCGGTCAGTTCGTGGGCGATGACGCAGAGGGCGCCGTCCGGACGCGCCGCCAGCGCCTCGATGAGGCCGCGGTTACCGGCGCCAAGGCTGTAGACGCCGGCAAGATCCGGCACCGCCGCGAGGCATTCCGAAATCAGCGCATGGGCGAGCGCCGGGTCGTCCTGACCCTCCAGCACCGGCAGGATGGGGCGGGCGGCGGGCATGGCCGACATGGCGGCGAGAAAGCCTTCGAGACGCTCGCCGTGGTCGCGCACCCGCATGGAACCGGCGAGAACGGCAACGGGGCCGGACCTGTTGCCGAGGAAACGACCCATCAGGCTGCCGGCGGTGCGGCCGGCGGCGATGTTGTCGACGCCGACGAAATGGTCGCGGCCCGAGCCGGCAAGATCGGAGACGAGCGTGACGACCGGGATGCCGGCGGCCTTCGCCCGCTCGATGGCGGCAAAGACCTCGGGCGCATCGACCGCGACGGCCGCGATGCCCGAAACATCCTCGGCGATGGCCGCGTCGATGGCGCGCGCCAGCGCGGCGGCATCGAAGGCCGGCACTGTCGTGACCGAAAGGCGCGTGCGCTCGGCGGCCGAGTGCAGGCCGGCGCGGCGGACTTCCGCCTCAAGGCCGCGCATGAAAGGATTGTCGCCTTCCGGCAGGATGAAGACGAGCGGATAGACGCGGCTCTTGGCGAGATTGGCCGCCGCCACGTCGCGCACATAGCCGAGCGTCGCGATCGCCGCCTCGACCTTGGCCCGCGTGACCCCGCGCACGCCCGGCCGGTCGTTCAGGACGCGGTCGACCGTCGCGAGGCTGACACCCGCCTTGTCGGCAATATCGTGAACCGTGGGTCTCATCGTTCCTCCGTGGCGAGACCCTTAGAGGAATTTCTGATGTACGTAAATCAGAAATTTTCGGCAAAGGCTGCGCGAGCGTTTTTCAGCCCGAAAGGCGCTTGCTGAAGGCGTGCGTGAAGGCGATGTCGGCAGGGTTTTCGCCGGCGCGAGCGAGTGCGACATCCATGAAGGCGTCGGTGATCCGCACCAGCGCGAAGCCGCCCATGAAGGCGGCGACGGGTTTGAAGAGATCGAGGCCGTCGCGGCTGTAGATCATCGGCGTCGGGTGCTCATGGCCATGGAAGATGCCGACGACATTGTAGCCCTTGAGCGCGGCGACAAGCCCGGCGCGTTCCTCCTGCGTCCACCAGTGCGCCGGACCGGCGCCCGTGGGATCGAAGGTCTTTGCGGCCGGATCCCAGTGCTCGGTAGAGAAGACATCCCAGCCATAATGCTGGAAGAGCACGACGGGCCGGCCGTCGGCGGCATAGGTGGCAAGATCCTGCTGCAGCCATGGCAGGCCGCTGATGGCGCCCCTTGTATCGTCGCCGCCGAAGCGCTGGAGCTGGATCAGATGCAGGCCGCCCCAATCCCAGGAGTAGTTGTCCGAATCGATATCGTAGTTCGTCACCGGCACGGGAGCCTTGTAGAAGACCGTGGACCGATGGTTCAGTTCGACATAGTCGCGCAGTTCGCGGCGGTACCAGTCGACATGCGGGGCGATGCCGTCCTGGTCGAGATCGTGATTGCCGAGGCCGTTATAGACGGGATAATGCACCCGGTCCGGGCCGGTGCCCTGCTGGTATCGGCTGGCGAACTGCTGGAGCTGGCGTCCCTCGCCCGGCACCTTCACCTGCCCGCCGCCGTCATCCGTCATGTCGCCGCCGAGGACGAGGCCGAGCGGCTCGCCGATCCGCAAACCGGCGCTGGCAAGGCCCGAGGGTTTGCCCGCGACCATCTGCGGCCATTCCAGCCCGCCGAGCGCATTAAGCGCCGCCACATGCCGCAGCAGCGCCGCATCCGTCTTGCCCTCGTCCGCACAATTGGGGCTGAGGCCGTCGGCCGAGACGAGGCAGGCATGCACGTCGCAGGAAAAGAGAAAGGTCGCATCCGTTGCGGAACGCGGCGCCGCTGCGCGCGTGGTCGATTTCGGAAGGACGACGGATAGGCCAAGACCGCCGGCGGCCGTCAGGAGATGACGGCGGGTGAAGTCGAATGTCATGTGGGCCTCCGGGCATCGATCGCGCCGCCATTCTGGCGGACGGACCGATGCCGCGGCAAGGGGCTTTGCGCGTCCGGCCGGCTCAGTGCCCGCCGCCGCCACCGACGCCGGACTGCGGCTTGCTGATCGCGAAGGCGCAGACGACGAGGGTCGCGAAGAGCGCGGTGAGCAGCAGGAAGATGTCGATGAAGGACAGGATATAGGCCTGCTGCTGCACCATGCCGGCCATCTTCTTGATGGCGATGGTCGCGCCGTCAAGCCCGTGCGCATTGAAGTTGGAGGCCATGTTGCGCAGTTGCTCGACGGCTTCGGGATTACCCCACTGCACGTGCTCGGAGAGCCGCAGGTAATGCTCCTGCGAGCGCTGGGTGAGGATCGTGTTGATGACCGCAAGACCGACGGCCCCGCCGAGATTGCGCGTCAGGTTGAAGAGGCCGGAGGCGTTTCGGATGCGGTCGGGCGGCAGGGTGCCGAGCGCCACGTTGTTGATCGGAACCATGCAGATCATCAGCGAGACGCCGCGCAGGATCTGCGGCACGAGCAGCTCGTAGAAATCCCAGTCGGCCGTCAGCTGCGTCATGGACCAGGTGCCGAGCGCGAACCCGCCAAAGCCCATCATCATCATGACACGCGGGTCGAGCCGTGACGACATCATGCCGGCGATCGGCGCAGTGCAGAACATGGCAAGGCCCGACACGAACATCGTTTCGCCGATCATCAGCGAATCGTAGCCGCGAATGCGCGCCAGATAGAGCGGATAAAGATAGGTGAGGCCGTAGAGGCCGATGCCCATGACGAAGGAGAAGATGGAACCGAAGGCGAAGTTGCGGTTGGCGAAGGCGCGCAGATCCACCACGGGGAATGGCACCTTGAAGGCCCGCCAGAAGAAGACGATGGCGCCGATGACGATGGCGAGCGTGCCGAGCACGATATGCTCGTCGTTGAACCAGTCCTTGTTGTTGCCCTCTTCCAGCACATATTCGAGCGAGCCGAGGAAGACCGCCATGGAGGCGAGACCCCACCAGTCGAAACGCTTCATCAGACTGAATTCCGGCTTGTCGAAATCGATCAGGTTGAAGGTCAGGACCGTGACGATGATGCCGGGGATGATGTTGACGAGGAACAGCCAGTGCCAGGAGAAGGCGTGGCTGAGATAGCCGCCGACCGTCGGGCCGATGGTCGGCGCGAGCGTGGCGACGAGGCCGATCATCGGCGAGACGACGGAGCGCTTGGACGGGGGGAAGATGGTGAAGGCGGCCGCGAAGACCGACGGAATCATGCCGCCGCCGATGAAGCCCTGGATGGCGCGGTAGACGATCATCTGGTCGATGTTCGTCGCGGTCGCGGCAAGGGCGCTGGCGATGGTAAAGCCGGCGGCGGAAAAGCTGAAGAGGATGCGCGTGGAAACGATGCGCGCCAGCGTCCCCGATAGCGGGATCATGATGACTTCGGCGATCAGATAGGACGTCTGCACCCAGGCGATCTCGTCCGCGCCGGCGCCCAGGCCGGCCTGGATCTCCGACAGCGAGGCCGAGACGATCTGGATGTCGAGGATCGACATGAACATGCCGAACACCATCGCGAAGAACGCGACGACGCGGCGGACGGGAACCTTGTCGGCATGCGCGGGCGCCGCAGCAACGCCGGCTGTCGCTTGAGCGGTCGCGGCCATCGCCCGCGCTCCTTTGCTGGAGGAAATTACTCGGCCGTCGCCGCCACCGCCGTGCCCTCGGGCGCCGTGCGGCTATCGACATCGACGACCACGCTGAGGCCGGCACGCAGCTTGCCCGTGTCCAGCGCGTCCTTGGGAAGCGCGATGCGGACGGGCACGCGCTGCGTGACCTTGGTGAAGTTGCCCGTGGCATTTTCCGCCGGCAGCAGCGAGAAGACCGAGCCGGAGGCCGGTGCGATGGACGAGACCGTACCGACGATATCGTCTTCCTCGTAGGCGTCGACATGCAGATGCACCTTCGAGCCGGGCACGAGATGGGCGATCTGCGTTTCCTTGAAGTTGGCCTCGACATAGAGGTCCGTCACCGGGACGAGCGCGGCAAGACGCTGACCGGCCGAAACGAGATCGCCGACCTGCACCGAGATATTGCCGACGACACCGTCATAGGGCGCCTTCAGCACGGTGAAGCCGAGATCGCGCTCGGCCTTGGCGCGGGCAAGCTCCAGCGTGCGGATGCCGCTTTCGGACTCGGTGCGCTGCGCCTGGAGGACGGCAATGCTCGCCTTCGCCGCGACGATGTTGGCATCCGCGCCGACGAGATTGGCCTTGGCCTGGTCGAGCGCCACGCTGGCGCTGTCGAGCGAGGCGGTGGTGCCGACTTCCTTCGACGCCAGTTCCTTGGCGCGCTTTTCCGCCACTTCCGCGCCGCCGAGGGCGGCCTGGTAGGCGGTCTTCTGGGCTTCGGCCTGGGCAAGGCTCGCCTTTGCGCCCTCGATCTGCGCGTCGATGCGGTCGAGCGCCAGCTTCTGGGTGGCGATCTGGGCTTCGGCCTGTTCCTTGGCGAGACGATAGTCGCCGTTGTCGAGCGTGACGAGCGGATCACCGGCCTTGACCGCCTGGTTGGCGACGACGTTGACCGCCTCGACATAACCCGAGACCTTCGGGGAGATGGAGGCGATGTCGCCCTCGATATAGGCATCGTCCGTCGAGATCATGAAGCGGCCGTGCGTCCACCACTGGTAGCCGTACCAGCTGGCGGCGGCGAGCAGCGCGAGACCGACGACGGGCAGCATGAGCTTGCGGCCGCCCTTCTTCTTTTCCGGCTGGGAAACGGCAGCAGCGGCCGGTGCGGCTTCCGCCGTCGTCACGGGCTTGGCTTCCGCAGTCTGGGCCTCGAAATCGTCATTGACCGGGCGAACCTTCGCCGTGCCGGCGCCGTGGGAAGTCGACATGCGCATGCCACCGTTCTCTGGGGTAAATTATTGAACTGAACCGTTCGGTTCGATTTGACATAATCCTGTTTCTCCCGCATATCAAGAGTAAATCGAACCGCCCGGTTCGAAATAGTTGAGATGAGGTTTACAGGAACGGAGATGGAGATCACGCAAGACAGGCCGGACGCCCCGCAGACGGGTCGCCGTGTCGCCGGGGAAGATCCCGCCAAGCGCGAGCAGATCCTCGACGGTGCCAAGCGCGTGTTCATGGAGCAGGGCTTCGAGGCCGCCAGCATGAACGACATCACGCGCGCCGCCGGCGTCTCCAAGGGCACCATCTATGTCTATTTCGAGAACAAGGAAGACCTGTTCGGCTACATGATCGAGCGGGAACGCCGGCGGATCACCGAGACGGTGCGCCACGCCCTCGACGGCAAGAAGTCGATCGACGAGACGCTGGCAGGCTTCGGCACGCTCTTCGCCACGCATATGACGGCGGACCAGACGATCCGCGCCATGCGCATGGTGATCGCCGCGAACCACCGCCTGCCCAGCCTCTGTAGCCGCTTCTTCTCCGCGACGCCGATCAACCCCGTCTCGGTGCTGCAGGAATATCTCGACCGGCAGGTCGCGGCCGGCATCATCGTCTGCGACGACACGGAACACGCCGCCAAGCAGTTCATCGAACTCACCACCGTCGGCCTCTTCAAGCCGCGCATCTTCGGCGCCATGGAAGAGGTTCCCTCCTCCGCCGCCATCGAGAAGAACGTCACCGCGGCGATCCGGATGTTCCTTGCCGCCTATGGCGCCCGGGCCTGAAGTTTTCGGGGCCTGAGGTTTTCGGGGGGCCTGAGATTTTCGGGCGGATCGCGCAAGGCGCGCAACCGCGATCAAGTGACGGGCCGCAAAGGACGCCATAAGATGGCTGTCCATGAGGAGCGACCGACGCATGCATCCCGTTGCCAAGGCCATCTGGTACATCGAAAGCCATTTCGGCCGCGCCATCGCGCTCGCCGAGATCGCCGACATGGCCGGCATGTCGCGCCACCACCTGTCCCGGCGCTTCAGCGAGATGACCGGCCAGAACCTTGCCCGCTACCTGCGCGCCCGCCGCCTTTCGGAGGCCGCGCGCCAGCTTGCCGGCGGGGCGCAGAACATCCTGACCGTCGCGCTCGATGCAGGCTACGGCTCCCATGAGGCATTCACCCGCGCCTTCCGCGAGCAATTCGGCCTGACGCCGGAGGCCCTTCGCGCACGGCGCGATCTTTCCGGCCTCACCCTTCAGGAGCCTATCCGCATGTCCGTCCTCGAAAAAAGCAGCCTGCCCGCGCCGCGCATCGAAACGCTCGACGCCTTCACCATCGTCGGCCTCGGCGCCGATTTCGCGCCCGGCAAGACTGCCGGCATTCCGGCGCTCTGGCAAAAGTTCAACGCCTATTTCGGCCATATTCCCGGCCAGACCGGCAACACGGCCTTCGGCCTGTGCAGCTGCCTTCAGGGAAGGCCCGGGTTCCGCTACCTCGCCGGCGTGCGCGCACCAAAGGGCGACGACCTGCCGGCCGAGCTTGAGGCCATCGCCGTACCGGCGCAGAACTGGGCGATGTTTACCCATGAAGGCCATGTCAACGGCATTCCCGCGACGGTGGACGCGGCCTTCCGCACCTGGCTGCCGGCCTCCGGCCGCACGGCAGGCGCCTTCCCTGACATGCTCGAATTCTACGGCGAGGATTTCGACCCGGACACCGGCCTCGGCCGCATCGAAATCTGGCTGCCGCTCGCCGATCAGATGACGAAATCGTGATATGAGCGGCAAGGGCGGCCGCTCGACTTGCCAGCGGTCGAATTCTGCATAAATACGGAAGTCCATTCTTCACCGTATTCATGAAGGGAAAGACCGGATGGACAGCACTCTTGCGCTCATGCAAGACCCGGCCGCCTGGATCGCGCTCATCACGCTGGTCGTGATGGAAGTCGTTCTCGGTATCGACAACCTCATCTTCATCTCGATCCTGACCAACAAGCTGCCCGCCGAACACCGGGTGCGCGCCCGCCGCATCGGCATCGGGCTCGCGCTCATCATGCGCCTCGCTTTGCTCGGCACCATCGCCTGGATCGTCCAGCTGACGACGCCGGTCTTCGAGGCCTTCGGCCACGGCTACTCGTGGAAGGACATGATCCTCATCGCCGGCGGCCTCTTCCTCGTCTGGAAGGCGACGAAGGAAATCCACCACAATGTCGACCCCATCGACCACAAGGAAGACATGGTCGGTGGCGCGGTCACGACCAGCTTCGCCTCGGCCATCGGTCAGATCCTGGTGCTCGACCTCGTCTTCTCCATCGACAGCATCATCACCGCCGTCGGCATGACGCCGCACCTGCCGATCATGGTGATCGCCGTGCTCGTCGCCGTCACGGTCATGCTGGTTGCCGCAACGCCGCTCGCCAATTTCATCGAGAAGAACCCGACCATCGTCATGCTGGCACTCGCCTTCCTCCTGATGATCGGCACGACGCTGATCGCCGAAGGCATGGGCTTCCATGTACCCAAGGGCTACATCTACGCCGCCATGGCCTTCTCGGCGCTCGTGGAGGTGCTGAACATGGTTTCGCGCCGGGCGCGGCAGGGCAAGGGGTCAAGCGGGCATTGAAGCGACGGCGCGCGGAGCTGCCGCCCGTCGTCCGGCTCCGCGAGAGGTCCTTCTTCATTCCACCCGCTCGCCTTCTCTCAAGGCGCTGAAAAACAATGAAACCGGCGGGGCGGCCACCCCGCCGGTTTTCCTTTGAAATCAGTCGAAGGCGAGCCGGACGGGTGGGGAGCTCGCCTGCCGTTTCGTTGGCCACGGAGAGAAACCGGAAAAATCCCCGCATTCTCCATCTCCGTCACGTCCGGTTGACACGGCCCGCCTTCTCTTGGCAAATCGTCCGCAGGGTGGATTGTTCCGCGAAAGTTTTGGATGGCTCTGCCGCTTGCGGCGGAACCGGCAGGCCGTGCAGGGAATTCATGCCAAGCATTGTCCCGCCGCACGGACCCCAACATGACCCTTGAGCAGACCTTCGCCTTCGTCGTCATCGCCCTGATGATGGCGGCGTTCATCTGGGGAAGGTTCCGTTACGATCTCGTCGCCTGCTGTTCGCTGCTGCTGGCGCTGGCGCTTGGCATCGTGCCCTTCGACAAGGCCTTCTCCGGCTTTTCCGACGATATCGTCATCATCGTCGGCAGCGCGCTCATGGTAAGCGCGGCCGTCGCCCGCTCCGGCATCGTCAATCTTGCGGTCAAGCGCTTCTTCCCACACCTCACCTCGAAGCGCAGCCAGTTGGCGCTGCTGCTCGTTTCCGTCGCGGTGCTCTCGGCCTTCATCAAGAATATCGGCGCGCTCGCCATCATGATGCCGCTTGCCTTCCAGTTCGCCCGCAAATCCGGCACCCCGGCCTCGAAATTCCTGATGCCCATGGCCTTTGCCGCGCTTCTCGGCGGCCTGATGACGCAGATCGGCACCTCCCCCAATATCGTCGTCTCGCGCCTTCGCCAGGAAATCACCGGCGAAAGCTTCACGATGTTCGACTTCACGCCCGTCGGCGCGACGCTGACGGTCTGCGGCATCCTCTTCATGCTGTTCTTCAACCGCATCGTGCCGGAACGCAGCAACAAGAATGCCAGCATCGAGGAATCGCTGGAAGCCGCCGCCTATTCCTCCGATGCGACGGTGGTGGAGGGGTCGCCCTCGATCGGCAAGTCGCTCAACGAAATCCTGCGCAATGGCGACGGCGACGTCATCGCCACGTCGATCATCCGCGGCCATGTGCACCTCACGCCCCTGCCGGACGTGCGGCTGCTCGCCAACGATACGATCCTGATGGAAGGTACGGCGAGCGCGCTCGACAAGGTCGTTTCCGCCGCAGGCCTGACCCTTTCCGGCCAGCCGATCCGTGCCGGACGCGGCGAAGCCGGCGAGATCAGCGCCATCGAGGTGGTCGTCGGCAACGAATCCCGCCTCATCGACATTTCGGCGCGCTCGATCGCGCTGTTCCATTCCTACGGCATCAACCTTCTCGCCGTCAGCCGGCAGGGCCAGCGCCTGCGCGAAAAGCTTTCGGAAGTGCGCCTTCGCCCCGGCGACGTCATCGTGGTGCAGGGCAACAACCGCACCCTGCCGACGCTGCTGCCGGAATTGGGCCTGCTGCCCCTCGCCCAGCGCGAAATCCTGCTCGGCGCCCCGCGCAAGGCGATCATTCCCGTACTGGTGCTGATCGCCGCCATGGCCTCCACGGCGCTCGGCTTCGTGCCGGTCGCCACCGGCTTCTTCGCCGCCGCCGTCGCCATGGTGCTCTTCCGCGCCGTGCCGCTGCGCGAGGCCTATGCGGCGCTGGACGGGCCGATCCTCGTCATGCTCGCCGCGCTCATTCCCGTTTCCGACAGCCTGCGCACGACGGGCGCGAGCGAACTCATCGCCGGCTGGCTCGGCGATATCGCCGTATATCTGCCGCCCTTCGGCGCGCTCGCGCTCATCCTGCTGACGGCGATGGCGGTAACGCCGTTCCTCAACAATGCCGCCACCGTGCTGGTCATGGCGCCCATTGCCGCGAGTTTCGCAAGCGCGCTGCACTACAAGCCCGAGGCCTTCCTGATGGCGGTGGCGATCGGCGCGGGCTGCGATTTCCTCACCCCCGTCGGCCACCAGTGCAACACGCTGGTCATGGGTCCCGGCGGCTACAAGTTCTCCGACTACCCGCGCGTCGGCCTGCCGCTTTCCGTGCTCATCGTCATCGTCAGCGTGCCGACGCTGCTCGCCGTTTGGCCCGTGCAGTAGCGAGGTCCGACTTTCCCTTGACGTGCCGGGCTGAATATGGTCTCACCCAGCCCAACGGAAAGCCTTTTCCCGCCGCCCAGCCGGCGCAAAACCGGGCTTTTCCTCCCAAAGTGACGCCTTCGTGCCGGAAGCCTCCGGTGCGGGGCATATAACCATGTCAAGACGGGCCATATCATGAGCACTTCCGGAACCGCATCCGGCGTTCGCGTACGCATCGCACCCTCCCCGACCGGCGAGCCCCATGTCGGCACCGCCTATATCGCGCTGTTCAACTATCTCTTCGCGAAAAAGAACAACGGCACCTTCATCCTTCGCATCGAGGATACGGACGCCACGCGCTCGACGCCGGAGTTCGAGCAGAAGGTGCTGGACGCGCTGAAATGGTGCGGCCTCGAATGGTCGGAAGGTCCCGATATCGGCGGCCCCTATGGTCCCTATCGCCAGTCCGACCGCAAGGACATCTATCGTCCCTATGTCGACAAGATCGTCGCCAACGGCCATGGCTTCAAGTGTTTCTGCACGCCCGAGCGGCTGGAGCAGATGCGCGAGGCGCAGCGCGCCGCGGGCAAGCCGCCGAAGTATGACGGCCTCTGCCTCCATCTTTCCGCCGAGGAAGTGACGAAGCGCGTCGACGCCGGCGAGCCGCATGTCGTGCGCATGAAGATCCCGACCGAGGGCGCGTGCAAGTTCGTCGACGGCGTCTACGGTCCGGTCGAAATTCCGTGGGAAGCCGTCGACATGCAGGTCCTGCTCAAGGCCGACGGCATGCCGACCTATCACATGGCGAATGTGGTCGACGACCACATGATGAAGATCACCCATGTGGCGCGCGGCGAGGAATGGCTGGCCTCGGTGCCCAAGCATATCCTCATCTATCAATATCTCGGCCTTGAGCCGCCGGTCTTCATGCACCTGTCGCTGATGCGCAATCACGACAAGTCGAAACTGTCGAAACGCAAGAACCCGACCTCGATCTCCTATTATTCGGCGCTCGGCTACCTGCCCGAAGCGCTGATGAACTTCCTCGGCCTCTTCTTTATCCAGATATCCGAAGGCGAAGAGCTGCTGACCATGGATCAGCTCGCCGAGAAGTTCGACCCGGAGAACCTGTCCAAGGCCGGCGCGATCTTCGACATCCAGAAGCTGGACTGGCTGAACGGCCGCTGGCTGCGCGAGCAGCTGACCGAAGAAGACTTCATGCAGCGCGTGCTGGAATGGGCGATGGAGAACAACCGCATCCGTGACGGCCTCAGGCTGTCGCAGTCGCGCATCGCCAAGCTCGGCGAACTGCCGGATCTCGCCGGCTTCCTGCTGAAATCCGATCTCGGCCTGACGCCGGAAGCCTTCGCCAAGGTGAAGTCGACGCCGGAGGAAATCCTCGAAGTGCTGAACCAGGTGCAGCCGGACCTCGAAAAAATGCCGGAATGGACCATCGAGAGCATCGAGGCGGAACTGCGCGCCAGCGCCGACCGGCTCGGCAAGAAGCTGAAGGTCGTGGTGGCCCCGCTCTTCGTTGCCGTTTCCGGCTCGTCGCGCTCGCTGCCGCTCTTCGACTCGATGGCCATCCTCGGCCGCTCCGTCGTGCGCCAGCGCCTGAAGGTCGCCGCGCAGGTGGTGGCCTCCATGGTCGGCAGCGGAAAGTAAGGAACGAACAAGAATGAACGACAAGACAGAAACCGCCCTCTCCTCCGACCCCACGGAAGTCCGCCGCCAGAAGCTCGACCAGCTCCGCGAGACGATCGGCGACGTCTATCCGGCGCATTTCCACCGGACGATGACCAATGCGGAACTCGCGGAAAAATACGAAGGCCTCGAGCCCGACACGGAGAGCGGCGACGTCGTGACCGTCGCCGGCCGCGTCTATTCCTCGCGCAACTCGGGCATGTTCATGGATATCCATGACGCCTCGGGCAAGATCCAGATCTTCAGCCACAAGGACACGACGCCGGAAGAGGCGCGCAACCTGCTGCCGATGATCGATATCGGCGACATCATCGGCGTCACCGGCGCCGTGCGCCGCACCAAGCGCGGCGAGCTGACGATCAACGCGCAGGAGATCGTCATGCTGACGAAGACCCTGCTGCCGATGCCCGAGAAGTGGCATGGCGTGGCGGATGTCGAAATCCGCTATCGCAAGCGCCACCTCGACATCATGACCAACGAGGAATCGAAGCTGCGCTTCCAGCAGCGTTCGAAGATCGTCTCCGGCATCCGCCGCTTCATGGAGAACGACGGCTTCATGGAAGTCGAGACGCCCATGCTGCACTCGATCTATGGCGGCGCGACGGCCGAGCCCTTCAAGACGCACCACAACACGCTGAAGCTCGACATGTACCTGCGCATCGCGCCGGAACTGTTCCTCAAGCGCACGCTGGTCTCCGGACTGACCGACAAGGTGTTCGAGATCAACCGCAACTTCCGCAATGAGGGCGTGTCGACCCGGCACAATCCCGAATTCACGATGATGGAGTGCTACTGGGCCTATGCCGACTACGAGGACATCATGGACCTCGTGGAGCGCCTCTTCGCCGAGCTGGCCGTGAAGATCCACGGCTCGACCGAGTTCGCCTATGGCGACAAGGAAATCTCCTTCAAGGGCCCGTTCAAGCGCGTGCCGATGCCCGACGCCGTCAAGGAAGCGACCGGCCTCGACTTCCTCGCGATGACGAGCGACGAGGAAGCCCGCGCCGCCGCCAAGGCCGCCGGCTTCGAAATCGAGAAGGACTGGACCTGGGGCGAGTGCCTTGCCTTCATCTTCGAGGAAAAGGTCGAGCCGACACTGATCCAGCCGAGCCACGTCACGCATTTCCCGAAGGACATCTCGCCCTTCGCCAAGGAAGTGCCGGGCGAGCCGCGCCTCGTCGAGCGTTTCGAGACCTATTGCAACACCTGGGAACTGGGCAACGCCTTCTCCGAGCTCAACGACCCGGAAGAGCAGCGCGCCCGCATGGTCGAGCAGCTCGAGCAGGCCCATGCCCGCGGCGAGAAAGCCAAGCAGCTCGATGACGAGTTCCTCGACGCCATCGACCAGGGCATGCCCCCCACCGGCGGCTGCGGCATCGGCATCGACCGCCTGATCATGCTGATCACCGACTCGCCCTCCATCCGTGACGTGATCCTCTTCCCCGCCCTGCGCCGGGCAAAGGCCGACTGAGGAGCCGGTGGACTGACGCCCTCCGCTTCGAAGCGGGAAGCGCCGGAACAATATCGAAGCCCCCGTCGCCGGCTGGCAACGGGGGCTTTCCTTGTCTCAAGCCTCGATCTGCACATCCCCGATGGGACGCGAGCAGCAGGCGAGGATATAGCCTTCCTCGATTTCGTCATCGAGGATGCCGCCATTGTGGCGCATCTCCACCTCCCCCGAAATCTTCAGCACCCGGCAGGTGCCGCAGAGCCCCCCTTCGCAGGCCGCACCGATGCGCACGCCGGCAGCGCGGGCGGTCTGCAGGATCGTCTGGCCGGGTGGGCACTTGGCGTCCTTGCCGGCCATGGTGAAGGTGACGGTCGAAACGGCGTTGGCATCGACCTCCTGCTCGCCAGCACCCGCACGGATGGCGATCTCTTCCGGCGCGGGCGCATTGGCCGGCTGGAAGCTTTCCTCGTGGTAGCGGTTCATGTCGAAGCCGCAGACCTTCAGCATGTCCTTGACGCCGCGCATGAACGGTTCCGGACCGCAGCAGAAGACGGTGCGCTCGCGGAAATCGGGCGCGAGCAGCGAGAGACGGGCGGCATCGATGCGGCCGCGCAGACCGTGCCAGCCGTCCCGCGGATTGTGGCCCTCCACGACGAAGCCGAGCGCGAGGTTCGGCATCTGGGCGGCGAGACATTCGAGTTCCGGCTTGAACAGCAGGTCCTCCGGCTTGCGGGCGCAGGAGACGAAGGCGACGTCCGACTGCGGCGCGCAATCGGACATCCAGCGCGTCATCGACATCATCGGCGTGACGCCCGAGCCGGCGGAGATGAAGAGGTATTTTTCCGCCGGGTAGCGCACGAAGGAGAAGTCGCCGAGAGGCCCGAAGGCCTTCAGCGTCATGCCGGGGCGCAGATGCTCGAACATCCAGCGCGTGCCGATGGAGTTCTTCTGCGCCTTCACCGTGACGGCGACGGAGAAGGGCCGCGAGGGTGTGGAGGAGAGCGTATAGGTGCGCATGACCGGTTCGTCTGCCGAGACCGGCAGCTCCAGCGTGACGAACTGGCCCGGCAGGTAGCGGAACCAGTTCTTCTGGTCGGAGCGGAAGGTGAAGGTCATCACGTCGGCCGTTTCAACGGTGGCCGCGGTGCACTCCAGAAGATTGTGGCGGTCATGCCAGGGATGCAGCTCGTCGAAATGGCGGAATTGGCTGGCGATCGTCATGTCAGGCCACCCGCGAGAGCGGCGTCTCGGCGCCGTCGAGCCGTTCGACCATGAAATTGCAGTACCACTCGACGAACTGCATGACGCCGCCCTCGTCCTCCGGCGAATAGGGACCGGGCTGATAGGCCGGCGAACGGATGCCGAAGGCGTTTTCCTCGACGATGCGACGGTCCTGGTCGTTGGTCTCGGTCCAGACATGGGTGAGCTCATCGAGACGGTAGTCGACGCCTTCGACCGCATCCTTGTGGACCAGCCACTTGGTCGTGACCTGCGTCAGTTCCGGACCGAGCGGCAGCACCCGGAAAGTGATGGCGTGGTCGGCGAGCACATGGTTCCAGGTCGTCGGATAGTGGAAGAGCAGCAGCGTGCCGATGCCGCTGTCCAGGACGTCATTGGAGAGCGGGCGCTGCACGGCGCGCGCGCCGGACATGGTGTAGCTCTCGGCGTCCTGGATGAGCGGCATGCGCGCGGCGCGGAACTGGCCGGTCGGCGACATCCTGAATTCGCTCGGCAGGCCTGCCGCCTCGCATTTCGCCCAGTGTTCGGCGATGACGGGATCGTCCTTGGCGCCCTGCACGCCCGTGGCGCTCGGGGCTTCCGGATAGGTGCGGCAGAGTTCGGGATGGTTGGCGGCGCAATGATAGCACTCGCGGTTGTTTTCCCAGACGAGCTTCCAATTGCCCTTCTCGACGATCGTGCTTTCGAAGGCCACTTTGGTCTCGCCGAGGCGATGGCGGGCGAGATAGGGCTCGACCAGGGCGCGGAAGGGCGCGAAATCAGGCGCCTCTTCGGCAAGGCAGATGAAGATGTAGCCGCCGACGGTCTCGCAACGGATTTGCTTCAGGCCATGCTGCGTCCTGTCGAAATCCTCGGCCATGTGGCGGGCGAAGAGCAGCGAGCCGTCGAGTTCGTAGGTCCACTGGTGATAGGGACAGACGAGCTTGGCCGAGGTGCCCTTGTGCTGCGTGCAGACGCGCGAACCACGGTGGCGGCAGGAATTGTGCAGCGCCCGCACGGTGCCGGAGCGGTCGCGGGTGACGACGACGGGATAGTCGCCGACCTGCACGGTAAAGTAATTGCCGGCCTTCGGGATCTCGCAGTCATGGCCGATGAACAACCAGTCGCGATACCAGATCGTCTCGAGGTCCAGCCTGTAATGGTCGGGATCGATGTAGAAGGCCTGCTCGAGGCTGTGGCCTTCACGGCGGTTCTTGAGCTTGCGGAGCACGTCGCTGCGGATATCCATGCCGGTCCTCACTGTCAAAATGGGGGATGAGGCGCACGGAGGAGACGGCATGCGGACGCGGACGGCCCGACAATGCACGCTTCCCAGCCGCCCGCCGCAGCCAGTCACGATCGTTTCTCCAGGCTGGTTTCCGGGCTGAGGAGCGTCCCTTGGGACCGTCGCGGCGCCTTCCCGGACATCCGTCCAGTGGCTTCCTGCCGCGTTTTCTCCAACACCGTTGCGGGGGCAGCGCCGGATTTCAACCGGCTTCCCAATTCTCCACTCCCTGACGGAAGCGGCACCTTGAGCGTCCTTATCTAAGCGCAAGAATCGGCGCGCGACATGTCAGAAAGCGACACACCGCCCCAATTTGACGACAGTCAAAGACGGTGGAAAGCGAGGCCGACGCACGGCATAACAATGAAATATCAAAGCCATAAAGGAATGACCCCGACGATAGTCCATTCTTTCGGCATCCTCGGCCGGAACGAGACATCTTGTCATATTGCGACCGTGCCGAGCACCCCCGCGGAAATGGGGAATGCGGCGGAAAGGATTGCTTAACGACGTTTCCATAAACTTTGCCGCGATCCGGGCGCGAGGATGGAGTGCCGAGGCGTGCAGCAGACGAAATTCCGATATTACGACGCCGTCGCCTACAAACGGGCGAACCCGCCGAAATCCGCCGTGCACACCGAATTCCTGCGCACAGGCCGCATCGACCGTGGCGTGAGCTGGAGCCCGAGCGAGAAACGTTACCTCAGCTACCAGGACGTCGCCGAGCGCACCGGCCGCAAGCTGGAACGGGCCGGCAGCGTCACCCATGAGCGCATCAACGGCTTCCACCAGTCCATCCAGTTTCCGAAGCTGATCTTCCACCGCACGCTCGCCGAGACGCCGCATCTCGGCTACTGCCACATCACGGTGGCGAATTCGCGCTTTGCGGAATTCGAGAATGTGCAGTGGGCCTTCTACATGGCCAACTTCCTCGCCGAGATCGGCGACGAGGAACAGTTTTTCGCCGGCATTTCCCGCACGCCCGGCCGCATGTATTTCGCCGTGGCCATCGCGCCGACGGAGGAGGAAGGCCGCCTCAAGATCGACCGCAAGGTGCGCGGCAACGGCGTGATCTTCCGCACCGACGATCCGAAACTCGCCATGAAGAACGTGCTGATGCTCGGCGCGCGCAACGAGGCGCTGCGCAAGATCATCCGCGCGCTTTAGCCCTTCGGCAAGATCGCTGCTCGCCTTCACCGGAAGGGTTTACGCCCGGTACAGCATCCATTCCTTGCCGGCCGGCACCTCGTCGCCGCGGCCGTAGACCACGACCTGATCGCCGCCCCCGCCCTTGGCTTCCGCCAGCGCCCGCTCGCAGGCGGCGGCAAGATCGAGCGCGCTGTCGGCGCCTTCCGACATGCAGACGCCGGCAGAGAGCGTGAGATGTCCAAGGTTGCGCCCCGTGCGCGGATCGCGCAGCGCCACCGTCTGGAAGGCGGCGCGCAGGAGATCGATGAGCCGCGTCACCTCGCTCTCGTCCGACGTCTGGAACAGGAAGCCGAAACGCAGTCCGTCGAAGCGCACGGCGAGGTCGTTTGCCGGGAACGCCTGACGGATGAGGCCGCCGTAGAAGGTGACGAGATGGTCCGACAGGGCCTCGATCTGTCCGGGCGAGAAGCGGCGTTCCGCATCCACCTCAGCAACCGCGACGCCGCACATCATCGGCAGTTCGGGATTGGCGTAGACGCGCGCGAGCGCCTTGTTGAAGGCGCGGCGATTGCCGAGCTTGGTTGGCAGGTCGATGAATTTCTGGGCCTCGAAGTCCGCCATCTCTTTCTGGATGCCGTCCATGACGGCCGATTGCGCCGCGACCTTCTCCGCCATTTCCGCGGTATGGCTGACGCGCAGTTCCGTCGCCCGCTGCAGGGCCTCCAGCGAAGTGCCGAGCGCGCCGCCCGCCTCGCGGATGACCTGCGAGGCCTCGCCGATCAGGCGGCCGTAATCGTTGAGCGAGGAGCGCTCCTGGCTCAGGAGGTCCATGAAATTGCTCATCTCGTTGCTGATCGCGCCGGCCGAGCGCTGCAACACGCTCGCCTCGTGCTGGTGCGGCAGGTACTTGCGGCCAAGCTCATCGAGCGCGGCCTGCGTCTTGTACTTGCCGAGCGCGATGAACTCCCGAACCAGTTCCGGATTGCCGCCGGCATAGGCCTCGTAGACCAGCTCGTAGTTGCGGGGCAGGCCGTCGATGCCCATCTGCTTCATCGCGGTCGCGATGCGCAGGGCGATATCGGTGGTCGTGGATTTCTTGTGCGCCATCAAAGAGGGACCTGTGTGCGGGAATGTCAGCCTCTCCTAGCAGAGCGCTCTTTCGGTCCGTCTAACCCGACCGTTTCAATTTTACACAACCAGGCAAGTCTTGGCATTTGCCGGCAAAGCCCTGTAAGGAAAGCCGGAACGACGGAAGGGCGACATGGCTGAAATCCTCGATACGCGGACGGATGAGACGGCGGCGCTGACGCGCGCCTGCGACGCGCTCGACCGCGGCGTGCCCGTCGCCATTCCCACCGAGACCGTCTATGGCCTTGCCGCCGACGCCACCAATCCTCAGGCGATCGCCCGCATCTACGAGATGAAGGGCCGGCCGCGCTTCAATCCGCTGATCTGCCATATGGCGGACCTTGCCATGGCGGAGCGCCACGCGGTTTTCGATCCGCTCTCGCGCAGGATCGCCGAGGCCTTCTGGCCCGGCCCGCTGACCCTGGTGCTGCCGATCCGGCCGGAGAGCGCCATCCATCCGCTGGCGCGCGCCGGGCTCGACACGGTCGGCATCCGCGTGCCGACAGGCATCGCCAGCGACCTGCTGTCCGCCTTCGGCCGGCCGCTCGCCGCGCCGAGCGCCAACACCTCCGGCCGCATCAGCCCCACCACCGCACGCCACGTCGCGGAGGATTTCGGGGCGAAGCTGGAACTGGTGCTCGATGGCGGGCCCGCCATGGTCGGCCTCGAATCCACCATCGTTAAGGTCGAAGGCGAGACGATCCGGCTGCTACGCCCCGGCGGGCTCGACGCAGCCGAGATCGAACGCATCACCGGCCGCCCCGTCATCCGCAAGGAGGCCGGCGCAGCCATCGAAGCGCCCGGCATGCTGGCCTCACACTACGCCCCCGATGCGCCGGTGCGGCTGGATGCAAGCGACGTGCGTCCCGGCGAGGTGCTGATCCGCTTCGGCGGCACGGCGCTGCCCGGCGAGGCGGAGGCGGCGCTCGTGCTGGATCTCAGCCCGGCCGGCGACCTTGCGGAAGCCGCGACCAATCTCTTCGGCTACATGAAGCAGGCGGACGCCACCGGCGCCGGCTCCATCGCCTTTTCGCCGATCCCCATGACCGGCCTCGGCGAGGCGATCAACGACCGTCTACAACGCGCCGCCGCGCCGCGCGGCTAACGCATTCCACCTGAAGCCTTATCGCTTCGACGTCGGATCATGCGACAAGAACAAGAGCCTGGAGCGGCTTCGCTTCGGCCGGACATGCTTGAGGAAGGAACACGCGATGGTGCAGGCAAGGCTTTCTCCCGATCTCCTCGACCGCTTCGCCGCCATCACCGGGCCGGCCCATGCGCTGACGGGCGACAAGGACATCGCCCCCTATCTCGTCGAAAGCCGCGGGCTCTATCACGGCACCTCGCCGCTGGTGCTGCGGCCGGGCTCGGTGGAAGAGGTATCGCAAATCCTGGCGCTCGCTACGGAAACGCGCACCGCCATCGTGCCGCAGGGCGGCAATACCAGCCATGTCGGCGGCAGCGTGCCGCGCGAGGACGCGGCGGATATCGTGCTCTCCCTCTCCCGTCTCAACCGCATCCGCGATGTCGATCCGGTCGGCAATGTCATCGTCGCCGATGGTGGCGCGGTGCTGGCGGACATCCAGGCAGCGGCCGAAAAGGTCGGCCGGCTGTTTCCGCTCTCGCTCGGCTCGGAGGGCACCTGCCAGATCGGCGGCAATCTTTCCACCAATGCCGGCGGTACGGCGGTGCTCGCCTATGGCAACATGCGCCAGCTCTGCCTCGGCCTCGAAGTGGTGCTGCCGACCGGCGAAGTCTGGAACGGCCTGCGCCGCCTGAAGAAGGACAATACCGGCTATGACCTGCGCGACCTGTTCATCGGCGCGGAAGGCACGCTCGGCGTCATCACCGGCGCGGTGCTGAAGCTTTTCCCCCGTCCGCTCGGTCATGAGGTCGCCTTTGCGGGCCTCAAGTCCGTGGACGACGCGCTCGCCCTCTTCGAACGCGCCTCCAGCCGCTGCGGCGCGGCGCTGACCGGTTTCGAGCTGATGCCGCGCCTCGGCGTCGACTTCACCACGCGGCACATTCCGGGCGTGCGTGATCCGCTCGCTACCCGGCATGACTGGTATGTGCTGATCGACATCTCCACCTCCGACGCGGCCGAAACGGCGACGCGCATGATGGAGGCGCTGCTTGCCGACGGCATGGAGACGGGGCTGGTGGAAAACGCGGTGATCGCCGCAAGCGAGGAACAGCGCAAGGCGCTCTGGCACATGCGCGAAAGCATGTCGCCCGCACAGAAGCCGGAAGGCGGCTCGATCAAGCACGACGTCTCCGTGCCGGTCTCGGCGATCCCCGCCTTCATGACGGAGGCGGACGCTGCCGTCATGGAAGCCATTCCCGGCGCCCGCATCTGCTCCTTCGGCCACATGGGCGACGGCAACATCCACTACAACATCTCGCAGCCCGTGGGCGCGGACAAACAGGCCTTCCTCGACCGCTGGCGCGAGATCAATCATCTCGTGCACGGCATCGTGCTGAAATACCACGGCTCGATTTCCGCCGAGCACGGCATTGGGCAATTGAAGCGCGACGAGCTTGCCAGCGTGCGCGCGCCGATCGAGATGGACCTGATGCGGCGCGTGAAGCGATCCTTCGACCCCGCCTGCATCATGAATCCCGGCAAGGTGGTCAGTGTCTGAGCCTTAACGCCCGCCCGTGCGCAGTTGCGACAGCGAGAGCATGAGATCGGCGCTGATGCCCGCCGAACCTGAACCGGTCAGCACCGAAAGGGCGGGATCGGTGGTCGACTGGTTGTCGAGGTCGTAGAGGACCGAGAACTTCACGATCATCTTCGACACCTTTTCCGGATCCTGCAGGTCCTTGAGTTCGAGATGGCGCTTGATCATGTCGGCCTGGGCGTCGACATCCGCGCTCGCGACCTCGTCCGGCAATTGGTAGAGCACCTTGAAGACCTCGAAGAGCGCGTCGTCGGCGAGGATGTCGTAGGGGCTCGAGATCGTTTCGGCCTTGCGCTCGAAATAGAGCGCGAGGCGCACGCCGGCATTGTCGTTGCCCGCCTCCTCTTCCAGCTTCTGGCGGACATGGCCGTCGATGGTCTCGTAGATGCCACGGCGCGACTGGATCTGCGCATCGTCCGCCTTGGCGACAAGGCCCTTGGCATCGAAGTTGAACGAGGCGACGATCTTGCGGTAGTCGCGATCCACCTGCTGGTTCACGAAGCTCTTGGGATCGTCGAGATTGGAGGTGAAGATCTTCTCCATGAAGGTCGCGTCGACGCCTTTCGGGTCGATACCGTTCGCCTCCAGCACGAAGGCGACGAGGCGGTCGTCCGCCAGGAATTCCTTGACGGAGTCGATCTTCTGCATCTGGGCACTGTAATATTTCGCCTCTTCCTCGGCCTTTTTCTTGTCGTCCGCCGTTCCGAAACGGGATTTCTCCGTGACATAGGCACGGGACATCACGAGGATTTCGCTTTCCGACTGTGCCAGCTTCGGCGCCGTGATATTGCCGTCCGGCCCGAAATTGAACGCCTTGGCGAGTTCCACGAAGCGCTCGTCCTTGAGCCGGTACACATAGCTCTTGGGATCGTTGAGATCGCTTTTCAGCACGTTCTTGATGGTGAGGGCCGAGACCTTCGCCGGATCGAGACCGAAGGCCTTCAACGCGAAGCTGTAGACGCTCGCTTCGCCCACGAAATCCTGCACGGTCTTCACCGCGCCGATCTGGCTCTTGAACTGCTTGATCGCGGTTTCGTCGGCCTCGTCGTCCTTGTCGTTGTAATGGACCATGTAGCCGTTGCTGGTGGCGGCGGTCTGGTCCGCCGTCTGGGGCGCGACGCCGCCCGCGAGCGTGCCGTCTTCCTCGAAATTGAAGGCGGCGCGCAGCGCGATGTACTTCTCCTTGTCGGCGCCGCCGAACAGGTTGATGTAGCTGGTCGGATTGTCCGGGTCCGGATCGCTGGTGATGATATTGCGGATCGTCAGGCTGCCGACGGAGAGCTTGTCGAGATCGAAGGCGACCTTGAGGTAATTGATGAGACGCGGGTCGTTGGCGATCTCCTGCGCCGTGGTGACGGTGGCGATCTTGCTCTCGAAATAGTCCTGGTGGAGCAGCGCGGCGGCCGTCGTCACACGCGGATTGGAGAGCGTGTAGAGATCCTGCGTGCCCTTCTTCTGCTCCTCGGTCTGCACCGTACCGGCCAGCGCGCTTCCGTCATTCTCGAAATTATAGGCCGAGGCAAGCGCGTAGTATTTCCCGGCCGTGTTGATGACGGCCTGCTGGCGCGTGATCTCTGCCTTCAGTTCGGCGATGCGCGCGGCATTGGCGGGGCCGGAGGGCAGCCCTGCCAGCTCCGTGTTGGCGGCATCGATCGCCGTCTCGGCGGCCTCGGCGCGCGCGCCGAACTCCGTGTTGAAGTAGCTGGCGGGATCGTTGAGGTCGCTCGTCAGAACGTCGCGCACCGTCGAACGCGAATAGGTCTTCGGGTCGATGCCGAAGGCCGTGAAGGCATAGTTGCGCAGGCGCTCGTTGTTCAGCAACTGGTCGACGTTCGAGATCGTATCGATGACGATACCGTAGTAGCGCGTCTCCTCCTTGATCGCCGCGCCGGCATTGGCGGCGGTGGCGGAATAGAGGCCGATGACTTCATCGAGCTGCGCCTCGGTCTGCGGCACCGCCGTCGAGGCGGAAAAGCTGAAGGCGCTGGCGAAATCCTGGTAGCGGGTGTCGGTCAGCTTGTTGGCGAAGCTGTTGGCGTCGGACATGTCGCTTTCCAGCACCTTGCGCATGAAGGCCTTGGCATAGATCATGTCCTCGAGGCCGTAGGCCTTCATGGCATAGGAATAGAGCTGGAAGTCGTCGAGGAACGCATCGACCGAGGAGACCTTGCCGATGTTCTCCTTGTAATAGGCCGACTCGCGCGCATTGACCGTTTCCGTCGCCGTGCGGTTCAGCGACTTCACCATGTCCTTCGCGATGAGGTTGTAGCTCGTATAGGTCGACAGCATCGGCAAACCGCTCTTTCCAGTCACTGGCCAGTCGTCGCCGGGCGCGCGCAGGCCGATCGGCGTCATTGTCGCGCGCGAGGCTTGTCCCGGCCTGTCGGACGGGTGGCTCAAATCCGGCCGGCGGCATTCACCACTTTGAAACCCTAGCCCGTGCGGTTTTGCTAACCATCAGGAACTGCAAAGTTTTCTTAACCGCGATTTTTAAGCGGCCTGGAAGGGGGCGCGCCTATTCTCGCCCTCAGAGGACGAAAAGTCCCGATGAGAAAACCGCAAAGCGGCTCTCAAGGAAAACAAGGGCGAAAGACATGCTGAATACCGTTTCCAAGCCGGCCTGGGCCGGCAACACGCTCCGGCTCGATCCCAAGCGCTTCCCGCAGCAGGTGACCTTCGAGCTGAAGACGGAAGGAACCGACGCCACCATCACCCTCGACGAGCGCGGCGCTGTCCTGCGTAAGGTCCTGCCGTCGAGCGGCCTGCCGCTCTCCATCGCACTGCCGGCCCGCGCCTTCCAGGGCGTCGCCGCCCGCGCCATCGACCATGGCAACGGCAACGTGACGGTAACGCTGGAACTGCACCATCCAGATCCGGACCTGTGCATTCCGCTGCTGGTGGCGCACGATCTCTGCGATATCGCCGCCGACTGGCGCAGCTGGTCGGAAGCCTACCGCATCCCCATGCTGATGGTGGAAGCGGATGGCGTCGCCCGCCCGCTCGACGACAACCTCACCGTCGGCAGCCGGCCCGCCAAGCAGCGCCGTCGCCATTCCTACTTTGCGGAACGCCGCCCGCGTTTCCTCGTGCGCCGCACGACCGGCAAGCTTGGCGTCCAGATGAAGATCGACGGCCGGGAGATCATCGCCCGCCGTTGAGCATGCCGTGCCTGACATGACCTCCGAGAGAGCCGGCCGTCCCCTGCGGCCGGCTTTTTCGTGCCCTGTTCCCTGCGAAACACCGCTGTCACCGGCCGCATGGGAAAGAGCGTTCGACAAAACGAACGCGGGGACGCCACGATGGCAAAAAAGCTCTTCACCACCCTTCTCATCCACATCCGCAAGGCCGATGCCGCCATCGTCGCGCGCGGCCGTCCGCCACGCCGCGGCTTCGAGCTGGCCGTTCACCCGGCAACGCTGCGCCGCACCGGCGCGCGCCCGGAGCTGGCCGTGCGGGTTCGATAAGGTTCAGGAGAAGGGAATGGCGGCGGCAAGCGCAAGGAAGATCGCGAAGCCGACGATGTGGTTGAACTTGAACAGCGCAAGGCATTGCACGGGATCGTCGATATCGAGCACCCGGATCTGCCAGCCGAGCATCGCGGCTGCGGCGGCCAGACCGAGCCAGCCAACGAGGCCGACGCCCGCCAGCCAGAGGGACAGCGCGATCAGCACCACCGTCAGCCCGTAGAGCCCGACGAGCCACTGCCGCGTTTTCTCGCCGAAGAGACGTGCGGTGGAGCGCACGCCGATCAGTGCGTCGTCTTCCTTGTCCTGGTGGGCGTAGATCGTGTCGTAGCCGATGGTCCAGGCGATGGCGGCGATATAGAGCGCGACGGGCGCAAGCGACAGCGCGCCGAATTGCGCCGCCCAGCCCATCAGCGCGCCCCAGGAAAAGGCCATGCCGAGAAAGAACTGCGGCCAGTCGGTGAAACGCTTGGCGAAGGGATAGATCGCGACGATCAGGAGCGAGGCGACGCCGAGACCGATGGCGAAGAGGTTGAACTGCAGCAGCACGAGAAGGCCGAGAAGCGCCTGCAGCGCCATGAAGATCTTCGCCTGCCGGCGCGTGACGCGGCCGGAGGGCAAGGGGCGCGAACGGGTGCGCGCCACCGCCTGGTCGATCTCATGGTCGACGAGGTCGTTATAGGTGCAGCCTGCACCGCGCATGGCGACGGCACCGACGAAGAACAGGAAGAGATGGGCGAGGAAACGCAGCCAGTCGAAAGTGCCGGCGGCGGCCGCGACATTGGCCGCCAGCGCCGCCGACCAGAAGCAGGGCCACATCAGGAGCTGCCAGCCGATCGGCCGGTCCCAGCGGGCAAGCTGCGCATAGGGCCAGAGACCGCGCGGCAGCGCGCGGTAGACCCAGTTGTCGGACGGCGCATCGGCGACGCGGCCGGAATCGGACGAAGAGGTGATCATGCCACCTCAATCGCAAGCCGCTTCCCGCCGGTCAAGCCGGCACGATGCCACGCCCCGTTTCAGGGCAGCGTGAAATCGAAGCGATAGGTCGCGGAAATGCCGACCAGGAACTGGTCCCGGTCGCCGCGCGCCTTGACGAGGCTGGAATCCGCGGCCGAACCGACGAGACGCTTGTACTCGGCAAAGGCGCTGGTCTCGACCTTCTCGTTGACCTGCCAGGTGATCGCCGCGCCGGCACCGACCGAGTGCACGCCGCCGCCCGGATCGTAGGCCGGAAGGCCCGAAGCCGCGACCTGGCTCGGCTTCACGCCGTAATAGGCCTGCATATAGTCCTTCGAGGCGAGCGTCAGGCGCGGGCCGGCGGAAATGCGCACGTCCGGGCGCACATCGACGAAGGCATCGGCCGCGATATCGGCGACGACGCCGTGGTGGCTGCGGATGCCGTGGCGCACTTCACCGCGCACGCGCAGCCAGTCCGTCGGGTAGACCTCCGCGAAAGCGCCGAGTTCGCCGCCGAACTTCACCGGCGTCAGGCCCTTGAGATCGTCGGAATCGTCCTCGTCGCGCGGCATGACCAGCTTGCCGGTCGCGCCCGCGCGGAAGGCGCCGTTGTCGATGAGCGCGAAGGACGGATTGTCGTTGCGCGAGGAGAAGCGCACGGTGCTGCCGGCCTTGCCGAGCGAGATCATCGGCGTGACCTGGAAGAGGTATTTTTTCGCGCCTTCATAGCGCGGCGCGGCAAAGCCGGCCGCGCCGACCTTCAGATACCAATCGCCGGACCAGAAGTAGCCGCCTTCGCCGGCAAGGGCGGAAACGGGCGCAAGAAGAAGGGCGGCAGCAGTCATTGCAGCCGATGCACGGATACTCAAAACACAATCCTCGCTTTGCCGGACAACCCGCCGCGGGCCGCCGAAACCTTTTGATTTTCCGAACATTAGCCCTGTTTCATTACCGTTTCGCTAACCATCGCCTGCCGGGCCTCGACGGAACGATTCGTTCCAGTTTGCGTTTTTCGGCTGATGAAACAAGGAGTTTCCCGATGACCGTCAGCACGATGGAACTGAAGCTTGCCGCGATCCGCGACGACACGGGCCTTTCCCGCAAGGAGAAGATCGCCAGGCTCGAAAGGTTACGCACCGAAGCCCGCGCCCTGCAGCGCGCCGCCACTGAAAGCGCCATGGTGGAGGATGACGGCTGGTATGAGGACGTGCACCTGATCGACACGGAACTGGAAAATCTCGGCCGCACGATGGAGGAAAAGGGCGCGGCGACGCTTTAGGATTTGACGCGTCGCCCTCCCGCACCCGGCTTCCTGCTCGCACGACCCGCGCCGCAAGCCGCCTCACCGCACCCAAACCCTTGACCTTTCCGCCTCGCACCCTTAACCCGCCAACAACCAAGGACGGATCGAGGGTGCGGGCATGAAGGTTCTGTTGATCGGATCGGGCGGACGCGAGCATGCTCTCGCCTGGAAACTGGCGCAGTCGCCCCTCCTCACCACGCTCTATGCCGCGCCCGGCAATCCCGGCATCGCCGAATGCGCGACACTCGTTCCCCTCGATATCGACGACCATGGTGCCGTCTCAGCCTTCTGCCTTGAAAACGGCGTCACCTTCGTCGTCGTCGGTCCGGAAGCCCCGCTCGTCGCAGGCCTTGCCGACCGGCTGCGCGCCGACGGCATCGACGTCTTCGGTCCCTCTGCCGCCGCCGCGCAACTGGAGGGTTCGAAGGGCTTCACCAAGGATCTCTGCGCGAAATACGCCATTCCCACGGCGGCCTACGAGACCTTCTCCGACGCCGCCCTGGCCCATGCCTATGTGGACGCGCAGGACGCGCCCATCGTGATCAAGGCCGACGGTCTGGCCGCGGGCAAGGGCGTGGTCGTGGCCATGACCCTGGCCGAGGCCCATGAGGCCATCGACTGGATCCTGGCGGACAACAAGCTGGGTGTGGTGCACAACCAGGGCGGCGCCCGGGTCGTGATCGAGGAGTTCATGAGCGGCGAGGAAGCGAGCTTCATCGTCGTGTGCGACGGCAAGAACGTGGTCTCCCTGGCCACCAGCCAGGACCACAAGCGCCTGCAGGACGGCGATGCCGGCCCCAATACCGGCGGCATGGGCGCCTACTCGCCGGCCCCGGTGGTCACGCCCGAAATGGTCGAGCGCACGATGAAGGAGATCATCGAGCCGACGATCCGCGGCATGGCGGCCGATGGCCATCCCTTCCAGGGCGTGCTTTTCGCCGGCCTGATGATCACCGCCAAGGGGCCGGAGCTCATCGAATACAATGTGCGTTTCGGTGATCCGGAATGCCAGGTGCTGATGATGCGGCTGGAAAGCGACCTGTTGCCGATCCTGCATGCCGCTTCCATCGGCCGGCTCGACAAGGTCTCGGCCGAATGGCGCGCCGAACCCGCCCTCACCGTCGTCATGGCGTCCAAGGGCTATCCGTCTTCCTACGAGAAGAATACGCCGATCCTCTTCCTGCCGGCCGACGGCGCGGGCAGCAAGGTGTTCCATGCCGGCACAGCGCTGAAGGATGGCAAGCTGGTCGCGACCGGCGGGCGCGTGCTCAATGTCACGGCCGTCGCGCCCACGGTCGCAGGCGCGCAGAAGGCTGCCTATCAGGCGCTGGACGCGGTGCAATGGGAAAACGGCTTCTGCCGCCGCGATATCGGCTGGCGCGCCGTCGCCCGCGAAAAGGCATGACGCGGCCGGCGAAAATCGCCGGGTAATTCAAATTTTACCATTTCCCCTGACCGGACCGTAACCGGCGGGGGCTATTCTCCCGTCAACCATGAGGGAGAACCGTTGATGCGTACCCTGCTGCCGACCTTTGCCCTGGTGCTGCTTGCCGCCCCCGCCTTTGCCGGTTCGATCGAGCCCATTGCCGGCGCGGTCTCGGCCGACAGCATCGAGACGGTGCGCTGCACCGACTGCCCCGCGCTCAAGCCGAAGCTCAAGGGCGCGACCTATCATGTCGACGCCATCACGCCCGGCACGCAGAAGGTCGAGGTTCGCGAACAGAACGGCGAACGCAAGATCTTCCGCACCGAAGCGTGGATGGGCGGCTCGCCCGTGCTGTTCGTCAGCAAGGCGCCCGCCCTGACGGTCGAGGCGGCCGATGGCGCGCAAACGGTCGATGCCGGCGCCAGGACCAGCGCGGTCGGCGAGGAGGCCGCCCGGCAGGCGGCGACGGCCACCATGACCGCCTCACAGGAGTTTGATCCGGGAAAATTTGAACTTCGGCTCAAATGAGCCCATAGTGGAGGGACCCTGCCTCTCAGTCCCTCCAGACTGACAGGAATCCGCGCAAGCGGACCGTGCGCCCCTGACCTCAAGCAGGGGCGTACGTGTATCAGCCATCCTCACCCAGATCCCTGACGAGCCTGTCGACCTCCCGGTCGGAATAGACGGCGATGCCGCTGCGGCGCAAAAGCGCCGCCGTCACGCCCTTCCCCGCATGCCGAGCGCCAGAAAAACTGCCGTCATAGACGAAGCCGGATCCGCAGGACGGGCTGCCGTCGATCAGCAGCGCATGCCGGCAGCCGTTCTCCCGCGCCACATCGAGCGCGATGCGCGCACCCACGATATAGGCCACGGAAACGTCCTCGCCGGAAATCTCCAGCACCCGCGCCCGCCCGTCGAGCACGTCGTCGCCATCGCACCCGTTCTCGATCTCCGCCGGCGGCCGCGGCACCTGGAAGCCGCCCGCCAGTTCCGGGCACAGCGTCACCAGCCGTCCCTCCGCCCGCCAGCGCGCGACGGATTCGTGCGCCAGGGGTTTTGCCGATCCGTTGTAGCGAACCGGCAGACCGGCAAGGCAGGCGCTGATGAGGATATTGCCGGCCATCAGCGCCCGTCCATTATCCCGTGATCTTGGAGAAATCCGCAACCGTGCCCGTGGCCGAGCGGATGGCCGACAGCAGAGCGAGACGGTTGGCGCGGATGGCGGGGTCCTCATCATTGACGAGCACATCGTTGAAGAACTGGTCGACCGGGGCGCGCAGCGTCGAGAGCGCTTCCATCGCGGAGCGGAAGTCTTCCCTGGCGACGGCTGCAGCCGCATCCTTGGTCGCGGATTCCACCGCGGCATGCAGCGCCTTTTCGGCATCGAGCGTCAGGAGCGCAGGCGAGACCGCGCCTTCGACGACGGTGCCCTTCTTTTCTTCGGCGGCCAGAAGCTGCGTCGCGCGTTTGGTGCCGGCGAGAAGGTTGCGGCCGTCTTCCGACGTGATGAAGGCTGTCAGCGCCTCGACGCGGCGGGCGACCATCAGGAGGTCGTCGGCTTCCGGCGTCAGCACGGCGTCGATCAAGTCGTGGCGCGCGCCCATGTCGCGCAGATAGACCTTGAGGCGATCATGGAAGAAGGCGACGAGGTCCGGATCCTTCGCCACGGAGGCGAGCGGCAGGCGGGTGTTCTTCTCCAGCAGCATGCGGATGACGCCGAGGGCGGCGCGACGCAAGGCGTAGGGATCCTTCGAGCCGGTCGGCTTCTCGTCAATGGCCCAGAAGCCGATCAGCGTGTCGAGCTTGTCGGCAAGCGCGACGGTGAGGCCGACCTTGCCCGAGGGCACGCGGTCGGAAGGGCCCTGCGGCTTGTAGTGATCTTCGATGGCCTCGGCGACGGCGGCATCCTCACCCTGCAGGACCGCGTATTTGCGGCCCATGATGCCCTGAAGCTCGGGGAATTCACCGACGGCCTCGGTGCGCAGGTCCGCCTTCGCGAGCACCACGGCGCGGTCGACGAGAGCGGCGTCCGCACCCGTGACCTTCGCAAGCTCCGCAGCCAGCGCGCGGATGCGGGCGACGCGTTCGCCCTGCGTGCCCAGCTTGGCGTGGAAGGTGACGTTGAGCGCGTCGAGCTTGGCCATGCGCTGGTCGAGCGGCTTCGCCAGATCGAGGCCGAATTTCGCGGCGGAGGCCTTCAGCGTCTCGAGGTCCGGCAGGTCGCCCTGGTCGCGCAGCCAGAAGTGCTTGGCGTCGGAAAGACGGGCGCGCACCACCTTGCCGTTGCCGTGCACGATCTCCTTGCCGCCATCCTTCGCCTCGATGTTCGAGATGAGAATGAAGTGGTTGGAGAGCGTGTCGGCGCCCGGCTTGCGGGTGACGAAACATTTCTGGTTCGTCTTGATGGTGAGGCGAATGATCTCCGAGGGGATCGCCAGGAAGTCCTCGTCGAACGTGCCCATCAGCACCTGGGGCCATTCCACGAGGCCCGAGACCTCTTCCAGCAGGCCCTCGTCCTCGACCAGTTCGAGGCCATTGGCAAAGGCGATGTTGTTGGCGTCCGTCGCGATGATCTGCTTGCGGCGCTCGGCGTCGAGCACGACCTTCGCCTTTTCGAGGTTCGCGGCATAATCCTCGAAGCGGCGAACGGTGATCGCCTCGGGCGCGTGGAAACGGTGGCCGTAGGTGACGTTGCCGGCGACAAGGCCATCGACCTCGAAGGGCACGACGCGGGTTTCCTCGGTTTCCGAGCCGAAGGTGCAGACGATCGACTGCAGCGGGCGCACCCAGCGTATCGCGCCGGGCTTTGCCGAGGCTGCCCCCCAGCGCATCGACTTCGGCCAGGGGAAATTGCGGATGATGCCCGGCATGACCTCGGCGATGATCTCGTCCGCCGGGCGGCCGGGCTTGACGATATGGGCGATGTAGAAATCGCCCTTCTTCGGATCGCTGTGCACATGGGCTTCGGCGAGGGAGGCAAGGCCCGCCTTGCGCAGGAAGCCCTGGATCGCCTGCTCGGGCGCCGAGACCGCCGGTCCCTTTATGTCCTCGCGCACGTCGCTCGAGCGGGCGTTGAGGCCACGGATATCGAGCGTCAGGCGGCGCGGCGTCCAGTATTCGCGCGCACCCTCGTAGGTCAGGCCGGCCTCGACCAGCGCGTCGGTGACGAGCTTCTTCAGGTCGCCGGCCGCCTTGCGCTGCATGCGGGCGGGAATTTCCTCGGAGCGGAGTTCAAGCAGGAGATCGGGCATGTCAACTTTCCTCACCCTTCCCGCGCGGGAAGGGTCGGCACGCCGGTGCCGGTACGGGGTGGAAATCGTGCCCTCTGCTAGCAAAATTGGGCAGGGCTTTACAACGGCAAATATGCCGTGAGGCCGGGGCAAATATGCCGTGGAGCCGACGGAAACGCCGTCAATGTCCGGCCACAGCGACCTCGTGGGTGCCCTCGCCGCCCTCGGCGCTCGCATGCTCGCCGGCAGCCTTGCCCTCGGCCGGCGCCTCATGGCCGCCCGCCTCCGCCTTGGCCTCGCCATGGCCGCCACCTTCGCCGGCTTCGGCGACGGCGTTCGGATCGACGCAATCCTCCCGCTCCTGCATGCCGGTGACGATGGTCTTGATCTCGTCGAGCGAGAGTTCCTTGCGCTCGCCGTAGAATTCGCCGTTCGCGGCCGGCGTGCCGGAAGTGTAGCGGGCGACGAAGGGAGCGCTCATGCCGGGAATGGCAGAGGGATCGCGCGCGAAAAGCACCTCCGCGCCGATGGCACGGCCGCGCATGTCGGCCCGGTTCACCGGACCGGCGGCATCGAGCAGGATGATCTGGTAGAGATCCGCTTCCTCGTGATTGGATACGGCGCCGGCGACCCGGAGCGCGGTCTTGATACGCACGTCGCCATCCTTGGCGTCGGAGCGGACATATTTGCGCAGCCAGTGCTGGCCGTTGCGGTCGAGGCGCACCGTCGTGACCGTCGTGCAGGCGGCGCCCGACACCTCTTCGGTCGGCGGTCCGAGCAGCACGTCGCGCCCGACGAAGATCGCCGCCGCGCCCGAGGCACCCGTCAGCACGGTGACACCGGCAAGGATGATCAGGAGCTTCCGGGACAAACGGAACGAGGTCGGAAGGAACTTCACGGGCGACGGACTTCTCTTGAACGCAGAACAATGGACGCGCCGAGAGCGCGCGAACTCGGCGCACTCTACAAGCAGGGCGTTTCGGAAGTTTTAAACGGCAGGCGTCCGATTTCGGGACGTTCTTGCGAATGATTTGCAATTGCGTTGACAGCGTGAGAAACAGCCCTATAGTTTATTGCAACTCATTCGCAAAAGCAGCTCAGGAGAGCCTATGCTTCGCCGATCGTTCAATGCCCTTCTTGCAAGCCTGCCCCTTCTGATGACCACGCCGGCGCTCGCGCAGGAAAAGCCGAAGGTGGTCACGACCTTCACGATCATCGCCGATATCGCGGCGAATGTGGCGGGCGATGCGGCAACCGTGGAATCGATCACCAAGCCGGGCGCCGAGATCCACAACTACCAGCCGACGCCACGTGACATCCTGAAGGCACAGGACGCCAAGCTGGTCCTTTGGAACGGCCTCAACCTCGAACTCTGGTTCCAGAAATTTCTCGCCAATCTCGGCGACGTGCCCAATGTCACGGTCTCGGACGGCATTGCGCCGATGAGCATCGTGGAAGGCCCGTATCAGGGCAAGCCGAACCCGCATGCCTGGATGTCGCCCGACAATGCGTTGATCTATGTCGAGAACATCCGCAAGGCGCTCGGCGCGCTCGATCCGGCCAATGCCGCAACCTACGACGCCAACGCCAAGGCCTATTCGGACAAGATCAAGGCGCTCGGCGCGGAGATGAAGGCGAAGATCGGCGCGCTCCCGGAGGAAAAGCGCTGGCTCGTGACCAGCGAGGGCGCCTTCAGCTACCTCACCCGCGACTTCGGCCTGAGGGAACTCTTCCTCTGGCCGATCAACGCCGACCAGCAGGGCACGCCCAAGCAGGTAAAGGCGGTGATCGACGCGGTGCGCGAGCACAATATCCACGTCGTCTTCTCCGAAAGCACCGTCTCCGCCGATCCGGCCAAGCAGGTGGCGGCGGAAACGGGCGCAGCCTATGGCGGCATCCTCTACGTCGATTCCCTCAGCGAGGCGGACGGTCCGGTGCCCACCTATCTCGACCTCCTGCGGGTCACCTCCGAAACGATCGTGAAAGGCCTTTCGCAATGATGATGGGCGGCAAGCCGAAGAAGATCGACGGCATTGCCGCCGAAGACGTAACCGTCACCTACCGCAACGGCCACACCGCGCTGCGCCATGCCAGCTTCTCCGTGCCGAAAGGCACGATCACCGCGCTCGTCGGCGTCAACGGCGCGGGCAAGTCCACCCTCTTCAAGGCCATCATGGGTTTCGTGCCCGTCGCCGCCGGCAAGGTCACGATCCTCGGCCTTTCCGTGCGCGAGGCCCTGAAGAAGAACCTCGTCGCCTATGTGCCGCAGGCCGAGGAGGTCGACTGGACCTTCCCCGTTCTGGTCGAGGACGTGGTGATGATGGGCCGCTACGGCCACATGAACTGGCTGCGCATTCCGACGAAACGCGACCATGAAATGGTCGACGAGGCCCTGTCGCGCGTCAACATGACCGCCTACCGCAAGCGCCAGATCGGCGAGCTCTCCGGCGGGCAGCGCAAGCGCGTCTTCCTCGCCCGCGCCCTGGCGCAGGAGGGGCAGGTGATCCTGCTCGACGAACCCTTCACCGGCGTCGACGTCACGACCGAAGAGCAGATCATCGAGCTGCTCGGCAAGCTGCGCGACGAAGGCCGCGTCATGCTCGTCTCCACCCACAATCTCGGCAGCGTGCCTGATTTCTGCGACCGCACGGTCTTCGTGAAAGGCACCGTCATCGCCTCCGGCCCGACCAAGGAAACCTTCACGGAGGCCAATCTGGAGCGCGCCTTCGGCGGCGTGCTGCGCCACTTCATCCTCGGCGGCCACGACCTGCACGACGACGAGGACAGGCGCTCCGTCAAGGTCATCACCGACGACGAGCGTCCCTTCGTCATCTACGGCGAGGAGAAATCCCCGTGACCGAGGCGCTGCTGGAACCCTTCACCTATGGCTACATGGTCAATGCCATGTGGGTGAGCGCGCTGGTCGGCTGCATCTGCGGCTTCCTCTCCGCCTATCTCATGCTCAAGGGCTGGTCGCTGATCGGCGATGCGCTCTCGCACTCCATCGTGCCCGGCGTCGCCGGGGCTTACATGCTGGGCCTGCCGTTCGCGGCCGGGGCCTTCCTTTCCGGCGGGCTCGCCGCCGCCGCCATGCTCTTCCTCAACCGCCAGACGCGGCTGAAGGAGGATGCGATCATCGGCATGATCTTCTCTTCCTTCTTCGGCCTCGGCCTCTTCATGGTCTCGCTCTCGCCGACGCCGGTGAACATCCAGACCATCGTGCTCGGCAACATTCTCGCCGTGACGCCCGAGGATACGATCCAGCTCGCCATCATCGGCGCGGTCACGCTGGTCATCCTGCTCCTCAAATGGAAGGACCTGATGGTCACCTTCTTCGACGAGAGCCATGCCCGCTCCATCGGCCTCAACCCGACGGGCCTGAAAATCCTGTTCTTCACCCTGCTCAGCGCCTCCACGGTCGCGGCCATGCAGACGGTCGGCGCCTTCCTCGTCATCGCCATGGTGGTGACGCCGGGCGCGACGGCCTATCTCCTCACCGACCGCTTCCAACGCCTCATCGTCATTGCCGCCGCCCTCGGCGCTGGCACGAGCTTCGTCGGCGCATACCTTTCCTATTTCCTCGACGGGGCGACCGGCGGCATCATCGTCGTTCTGCAGACGGCGATCTTCCTCATCGCCTTCCTCTTCGCGCCGAAGCACGGATTGCTGGCCGCGCGCCGCCGCAGTCGTCTGGCGCTCCTTTCGGAGGGCAACCAGCCATGAACGAGACGTTCGAACTCGCCCTCATGCCCTTCCAGCTCGCCTTCATGCAGAACGCCTTTCTGGTGACGCTGATGATCGCGGTGCCGATGGCGCTGCTCTCCTGCTATCTCGTGCTGAAGGGCTGGTCGCTGATGGGCGACGCGGTCTCCCACGCGGTGCTGCCAGGCGTCGTCATCGCCTATGTGGTGGGGCTGCCGTTCGCGGCGGGGGCCTTCGTCGCGGGCCTCTTCTGCGCGCTTGCCGCCGGCTACCTCAAGGACAACAGCCGCGTGAAGGAGGATACGGTGCTCGGCATCGTCTTTTCCGGCATGTTCGCCCTCGGCCTCGTGCTCTATGTGAAGATCCAGCCGGATATCCACCTCGACCATATCCTCTTCGGCGACATGCTCGGCATCGCCGGCGCCGACCTCATCGAGACCGCCGTCATCGCCGCTGCCTCGACGGCCTTCATCCTGCTCTTCCGCAAGGATCTTCTGGTGCACGCCTTCGACCGGCAGCACGCCTCGGCCATCGGCCTGCCGGTGAAGCTGCTGCATTACGGCCTTCTCGCGGTCTTGTCGCTGGTGGTTGTCGGCGCGCTGAAAGCGGTCGGCATCATCCTTGCCATCGCCATGCTGGTGGCCCCGGGCGCCATTGCGGCCCTCCTGACCCGCCGCTTCCCGAGCATGCTGATGGTTGCCGTTTCCGTCGCCGTCGGGGCCACGTTCTGCGGCATCTGGCTGAGCTTCATGATCGACAGCGCGCCGGCCCCGACCATCGTGCTCTTGATGAGCGCCCTCTTCGTCTTCGCCTTCATCAGACGCATGCTGGAAAGCCGCAAGCCCGTTCAGGAGGCCTGATCCACGCGGCTGGCGCTGTGTCGACAGCCGCCCGGTTTCCGTCTATCGTCCGCCGCGAACAATCGGCCTCACCGGCCGCAACGAACGACAAACACGACGGGACGGCATGGCGCATATCGGTATCGTCGGCGGCGGCCTCATGGGCTGCGCCACAGCGCTCTATCTGATGGAACAGGGCCACAGCGTCACGATCCTCGAGCGGGACGCCGGCGGCCTGCCGGCCTCGGTCGGCAATGCCGGCATTCTCGCCGTGCCGGAGATCGATCCGCTGGCCCGCCCGGACATGCTGCTGTCCGTGCCGAAATGGCTGCTCGATCCCCTCGGCCCCCTCACCCTGCGCTGGCAGGACCTGCCGTCGCTGATGCCCTGGCTGACGAAGTTCCTGTTGTCCGCCAGCCCCGCCAAGGTGGCGGCAAGCCGCGCGGCCCTGCTCTACCTGATGAAGACCGCCGAAGCCGACCATATCCGCCTCGGCAGTTTCGCCGGCATCTCCGGCCATATGCGCGACACCGGCGCGCTGACGGTCTTCGACAGCATCGCCGCGCGGGACAAGGCCTTCGCCCACGAGACGGAAAACGCCAGGCTGATCGGCTGCAATGTCGAGGCGCTCGATGTGGCGGAAGCCCGCCGCCGGGTGCCGGCCCTCACCGGAGCGTTCGCGGGCGCCGTCTTCAACGATGGCCACAAGACCTTCGAATATCCCCTCACCTTCCTGCGCCGTCTGCAGGCGACGCTGCGCGAGCGGGCAACGCTGCTCGATGCCACCGTCTCCTCCGTGGCGCAGGCTGACGCCGGCGTCATCGTGCGGACGGAAGGCGGGCGGGAATTCACCTTCGACAAGCTGGCGATCACCTCGGGCATCTGGTCACGCCGCTTCGTCGCCGATCTTGGCCTGAAGGTGCTGCTCGAAACCGAGCGCGGCTACAACACGACCTTCATGAACCCCGCGACCACGCTGGAAATGCCGGTCTTCTTCGCCGAACACGGCTTCGTCGCTACGCCCTTCGAAAATGCCCTGCGCATCGGCGGAGCGGTCGAGCTTGCCTCGCCCGACGCCCCCGCCAATTACAGGCGCGCCGCCGCCATGCGGAAAAAGATGCGCCGCTACGTGCCCGATCTCCAGGAAGAGGGCGGCACGGAATGGATGGGCCGCCGCCCCTCGACGCCGGATTCGCTTCCCGTCATCAGCCTGCATCCGCGCGACCCGCGCATCGCCTTTGCCTTCGGCCATGGCCATGTCGGCCTGACGCTTGCGGCGACGACCGGCCGCCACGTGGCGCGCCTGCTTGCCAGGGAAGGCGAAAGCGCGCTCGCCCCCTTCTCCATCGCCCGCTTCCAGTAAGCGCGCGATCTCTAGAACAACAACAAGAAAGCAAGAGACCATGCATAAGGTTATTTTCGATACGGATCCCGGCGTCGACGACGCCATGGCGCTTCTCTTCCTGCACAATCACCCCGAGATCGACCTGATCGGCATCACCACCGTCTTCGGCAATGCTTCCATCGAGACGACGACGCGCAACGCGCTGTTCCTGAAGCGCGAATGGGGCATTGCAGCCCCCGTCGCCCGTGGCGAAGGCAAGACCTACAACCCGATGCGCAACCCCGTCGACTGGCCCGTGATGATCCACGGCCATGACGGCCTCGGCAACATCGACGTGCCCGAGACGATCGACCTGCCGGTCGACCCGCGCAGCGCGCCGCGCTTCATCATCGAGACGGTCCGCGCCAATCCCGGCGAAGTGACGCTCATTGCCGTCGGCCGCATGTCGAACCTCGCCTATGCGCTGAAGGAAGCCCCGGAGATCGCCGGCCTCGTCAAGCAGGTCATCATCATGGGCGGCGCCTTCGACGTGCCCGGCAACATCACGCCGGCCGCAGAAGCCAATATCCACGGCGATCCGGAAGCGGCCGACGCGGTGATGGGCGCGCCGTGGAAGGTGGTCGTCGTCGGCCTCGACGTGACGATGAAGACCGTCATGACGCGCAGGCGCCTTGCGGAACTGACCGCGAAGAACGGCACACACCTCAAGCTGCTCTCCGACATCTCGCAGTTCTACATCGACTTCTACGGCCAGCACGTGAAGGACGAGGGCATGGTGGTGCACGACAGCTGCGCCTGCATCTATCTCGTCGCACCGGAGCTCTTCACCACCCGCAGCGGCGCCATCCGCGTCGTCGCCGGCGGCATCGCCGACGGCCAGACGATCCAGAAGCCCGACACCCGCAGCTTCCCGCCCGGCAACTGGGACGGCTTGCCGAGCCAGCACGCCTGCATCGGCATCGATGCCGAGAAGGTCATGGCCCTCCTGGACGAGACGCTGGTCCGCTAGAGTTTGTCAGGGAAAAGTGGGAACCGGTTTTCCCGAAAAGACAAACGAAAACAAAAGAATTTAGAGCATGTCTGGTTCAATCTGAACCTGACATGCTCTAAGCTATTTCCTCTCAAACCTGTCGCCGGCCGGTCCCCTACCGGCCGGCGTTTTCGTTCCACCAGCGCAGGACGCGCAGCGCCCTGAAGGTGATCCAGCGCGACGGCTCGCCCGCCGTCTCCATCTCGAACCAGACCGGCCCCTTTAGGGACCAGTCGAGCCGCCAGGTGCCGTCCGGCCCCTGTTTCGAGCGCAGATGCGCGATGGCTTCCGCAAGGCGCGGATCGGGCGCGCCGCCGGCGGCGCGGAAATGGTCGAGCGCGCGCAAGACGTCGTAGCGCCAGCGATAGGGATAGAGAAAGGCGAGGTAGCGCTCGTCGACCACCGCGCCGCGCGCCAACCCGCGAAAGAGGCAGCGCTCGAGTAGATACTCTTCTCCCGCCCGCCGCGCGGCCCGGATTTCCGGCGTCGCGCCCTCCGCCCGCTCGTAGGCCAGCAGCGCCTCGAGCACATTGATCGTCGTGTGGAACGAGGACCGGTGCGAGCCGTTGCAGCGCTCGCAGTTCCAGCCGCCATCCGCCTGCCGCTCGCCAAGGAGGCGTGCGACGATGCGGGATACATCGACGCCGAAATAGACGCCCGCCGTCACCGTGCGGGCATTGACGCATTCCTCCACCTCGCCGTCCCAGAAGGGCTGGCCATCGTGATCCCAGCGGCAATGCCTGCCGATGAGGTCGATCGTGTTCCGCGCCCGCTGGGAGGCCGGATCGAGGCCGAATTCATGGAGCTGCTGAAGCGAAAAGCAGGTGGCGGTCCAGGCCTGCCCCTGCGCACGCCATTTCTCTTCGCTGTAATCGGCGGGAAGGAAGGCGCCGCCGGCCCATTGGCCGTCCTCATCCTGATGGGAAAGGAGTTTCGCGCCCCAGCCCTCGGCTTCCACCCTTGCGCGCTCGGCCTGCCATTCGGTCTCCGGCGCATCGAGGAGATCGCGCATGACCTGCCAGCGGATTGCCGGATCCGAATCCAGAAGCCAGTCGATGACGGAGCCGGAGGATGCCATGGACGCAACCTACCAGCCCCGGCGGCCGATGGCTATTCGGGTGTCGCCGGCAATTGCCAGTCGATCGGCGTGCGGCCGTGTTTTTCGAGAAACTCGTTCGCCTTGGAAAACGGCCGCGTACCGAAGAAGCCGTTATGCGCCGACAGCGGCGAGGGATGCGGCGAGCGCAGCACGAGATGGCGGCTGCGGTCGACGAAGGCCGCCTTCTTCTGGGCATAGGAGCCCCAGAGGATGAAGACGACGGGCTTTTCCTGCTCGTTGACGGCACGGATGACCGCATCCGTGAAACGCTCCCAGCCGCGGCCCTGATGGGAAGCGGCGCGGCCCATTTCCACCGTCAGCACGCTGTTGAGCAGCAGCACGCCCTGCCGCGCCCAATGTTCGAGGAAACCGTGGCGGGCCGGCGCGACGCCGAGGTCTTCCTGCATTTCCTTGTAGATGTTGACGAGTGAGGGCGGGATGCGCACGCCCGGCTGCACGGAAAAGCAGAGGCCATGCGCCTGCCCCTCGCCGTGATAGGGATCCTGCCCGAGGATGACGACGCGCACCTCGTCGAGCGGTGTCAGGTCGAGCGCGCGGAAATATTCCGCCCCCTTCGGGAAGACGCGCCGACCCTCCTGCTTCTGCTCCAGAAGAAAGGCCTTCAGCTCCGCCATGTAGGGACTGGAGAATTCCGCCGCCAGCGGCGCCTTCCAGCTCTCGCCGATCTTCACATCCGTCGCTGTCATCGCCCTCTCCTTTGAAGAAGAGTTTAGCGCCGGATGGCGACGAGGACCGGCCAAAGCACCGGTCATCCACAGCTAATCTCAGGCGACGCCCAGCACCGCCATGAGGTTCTTCATGCGTGCGGCGGCAAGCTCCGGCCGGTCGAGCACGTTGGCCCGGTCGGCGAGGCGGAAGACGTCGGCATAGTGCAGGACGCCGCGGGCGGACTGCATGCCGGCCGGCATGGTGAAATGGTCCTGATGACCGTTCAACCAGGCGAGAAAGACTACGCCCGCCTTGTAATACTGCGTCGGCGCCTCGAAGATCTTTCGCGACAGCGGCACGGTCGGTTCGATGACGGCGCGGAAGGTGGCGATGTCGCCCGCGGCGAGCGAGGCGAGCGCCCTCGACGCCTGCGGCGCGACAGCATCGAAGATGCCGAGCAGCGCGTGGCTGTATTTGCGCCCGTCGCCCTCGATGAGTTCGGCATAGTTGAAGTCGTCGCCGGTGAAGCAGAGCACGCCCTCCGGCAACCGGTCGCGCAGCGCCACTTCATAGGCATTGTCGAGCAGGGAAATCTTGATGCCCTCGACCTTGTCGCGGTTCTCCGCGATGATCGACAGCACCGCCTCCAGCGCCGGCTCGAAGCTTTCCGCCCCCCAATAGCCCTTGAGCTGCGGATCGAACATGTCGCCGAGCCAGTGCAGCACGACCTTGTCCTTCGCCTGGCCGAGAATGCGGCCATAGACCTTGCGGTAATCGTCCGGCGAACGCGCGATACGGGCAAGCGCGCGGCTCGCCATCATGATCGCCCGGCCGCCGTGTTTTTCGACGAAACCGACCTGCTCCTCATAGGCGCGCACGACATCGTCCAGCGAGCGGGTATCGGCGGCGCTGAGATGATCGGTGCCGGCGCCGCAGGCAAGGTCGGCGCCCGGCACCGTCTTCGCCTCGGCAAGCGAGCGGCGGATCAGTTCCTGCGCGCCGGCCCAGTCGAGCCCCATGCCGCGCTGCGCCGTGTCCATCGCCTCGGCGATGCGGAAGCCGAGCGACCAGAGATGATGCCGGAAGGCCATCGTGCGCTCCCAGTCGACCGCCGGCGCTTCCCAGGGCCGCGCATCGCGGCGCGGATCGGAAACCACATGGGCGGCGGCATAGGCAATGCGATTGAAACGCGGCGCGGCGGCGGGACGCTCGGTCGGTGTGCCCACGAGGGCATAGGCTTCGACGCCACCATCGGCACGCGGCAGGGAAAGGCTGATCGTCATGGAGTCCTCCCGAGGGTTTTGTGAGGCAATAATTTAGATCGTTCCAAATTTCAAGGATGTTTTTCGGGATCTGCTCACGACGGGCGGACACCATACCCTGTCGAATGGCGGGAAAGCGCAACCACATTCACGACACGTCCGGCGTGCGACACAGGCCTCAACAGCCTGCTCACCATAGCTTATCGCCACCAATGGCCCGTGCGCACCAAGGAGAAACGGAACACGCGCCTCCTGACAGGAAGCACGATCCGTGCAGCACGCAGAACCCTCTTGACAAATTTGGAACGATCCAATTAATTACCCATCAACAAGCGGGAATGACAGCCCGCACGGGAGGATCAACGTGAACAAGGGCCGGGTGACAGTCGTCGATATTGCGCGCGCCGCCGGCGTGTCGAAGTCGACCGTCTCGCTCGTCCTGCAGGCAAGCCCGCTCGTCAACGAGGCGACGCGCGCCAAGGTGAACGCGGTCATCCGCGAGCTCGGCTATGTCTACAATCGCGGCGCGGCGAACCTGCGCCAGTCGGCCTCCTCGCGGATCATCGGCATCATCGTCAACGACCTCACCAACTCCTTCTTCGCGGAACTGGCGGTCGGCATGGACATGGTCATGCAATCGGCCGGCTACGTGCAATTCCTGTCGAACTCCGCCGAAAGCGTCGACCGGCAGCGCGAGGTCATCGCCTCCATGCGCGAGCACGGCATTTCCGGCCTCATCCTTTCGCCTGCGCGCGGCACGGAAGCGGCTGACCTGAAGCCGCTTGCCGCCAGCGGCATTCCCGTCGTCGCCGTGGTGCGCAACGTGGTGGGCGCGAAGGTCTCCTCGCTCTTTTCCGACAACTATGCCGGCGCGAAGGATGCGGTTCGCCACCTCGTCTCGCTCGGCCATCGCCGCATCGCCTTCCTCGGCGGCATTCCCAACACCACGGTCTTTGCCGAACGCGTCGAGGGCTGGCGCGACGCGCTTGCCGAAGCGGGCCTCGAAGCGCCGGACGCGCTGGTCGTCGGCAGCACGGCCTCGCGGGCCGGCGGCGTTGCCGCCATCGAGCGCGCTCTGTTCCTGCCGGAGCCGCCGACGGCTGCCCTGTGCTTCAACGACGCGGCCGCCTTCGGCGTCTGCGACGGCCTGCGCCGCGCCGGCAAGGAGCCCGGCCGTGATTTCGGCGTGGTCGGTTTCGACGACGTGATCGAGGCCGAAACCGCCGTACCGGCGCTGACGACGGTCTCCGTCGATCCGCAGGGCATGGGCCGGCGGGCGGCGCAACTGCTGTTGAAACAGATCAATGCCGGCCGGGTGGAACCCGAAGCCATCGTCAGCTCCGTGCGCCTGGTCGTGCGCGAGAGCTGCGGCGCCGGCCGGAAAACGAAGAGGATGTCGGCATGACGCGGTGGGGATTGATCGGCGCGAGCACGATCGCGAAGGAATGGGTGATCGGCGCGATCCGCGCGACGGGCGGCGAGGTCGTTTCCGTCATGAGCACGAACGCGGAGCGCGGCAGGGCCTATGCGGCCGAGCAGGGTATCGCGAAATCCGCGACGTCGCTCGACGCACTGGTGAACGATCCCGACATCGACGCCGTCTATATCTCCACCACCAACGAGCTGCACCGCGACCAGGCGCTCGCCGCCGCCAGGGCCGGCAAGCACATCCTGTGCGAAAAGCCGCTCGCCATGGCGCTGGACGATGCGCGCGCCATGGTGCAGGCCGCGAAAGACGCCGGTGTCGTCATGGCGACCAACCATCACCTGCGCAATGCCGCCACGCACCGGGCGATGCGCGCGGCGATCAAGGCCGGCCGCATCGGCACCCCGCTTTCGGCCCGCGTCTTCCACGCCGTCTATCTGCCGCCGCACCTGCAGGGCTGGCGGCTCGACAAGCCGGAGGCCGGCGGCGGCGTGATCCTCGACATCACCGTGCACGACGCCGACACGTTGCGCTTCGTGCTGGACGACGATCCGGTGGAGGCCATCGCCTTCTCCCAGGCCGGCGGCATGGGCAAGGCCGGGCTTGAGGATGCCGCCATGGGCGTCCTGCGCTTCCGAGGCGGCGTCATCGCGCAGTTCCACGACGGCTTCACCACGAAATTCGCCGAGACGGGCCTTGAGGTGCACGGCACGGAAGGCTCGCTCATCGGCCGCAACGTCATGACGCAGCGCGCCACCGGCACGGTGACGTTGCGCGACGCGAGCGGCGAGCATGACCTGCCGCTCGATCATGCGAATCTCTACGAGACCGCCCTTTCCGCCTTCCACGCCGCGATCGCCGGCAACGGCCAGCCCTCCGCCACCGGCGAAGACGGCGTCTGGTCGCTGGCAACCGGCCTTGCCGTCGTCGAGGCGGCCCGCACGGGCAAGACCGTCCGCATCGAAACCGGGTCCTGAACCATCATGAGCAAGCATATCACCCCGCGCCAGGCGGCAGACCTCATTCCCGACGGTGCCGTCGTGTCGGTCTCCTCCTCCTCCGGCCTCGGCTGCCCCGACCTGACGCTGAAGGCGATCGGCGAGCGCTTCGAGCAAACCGGCCATCCGCGGAACATCACCACGCTGCATCCCATCGCCGCCGGCGACATGAGCGGCATCAAGGGTATCGACTACATCGCGAAGAAGGGGCTGCTCGCCAAGGTCCTCGCCGGGTCCTATCCCTCCGGCCCCTCCTCCTCCGAGCCGCCGCTGATCTGGCAGATGATCACCGGCAACGAGATTCCCGCCTACAACATCCCCTCGGGCATCCTCTTCGACATGCATCGCGAGGCGGCCGCCAAGCGTCCGGGCGTCATCACCAAGGTCGGCATCGAGACCTTCGTCGATCCGGACCGCGAGGGCTGCGCGATGAACGAAGCCGCAACCAGGGAACCGGTGGTGGAGAAGATCACCTTCGCCGGCGAGGAATGGCTCTATTTCAAGGCCATCGCACCCGAGGTCGCCATCATCCGCGCCACGACGGCGGACGAGCGCGGCAACCTGACCTACGAGCACGAGGGCGCCTATCTCGGTGGGCTCGACCAGGCGCTCGCCGCCCGCAACAATGGCGGCATCGTCATCGCGCAGGTCAAGCGCATCACCAAGGAAGGTTCGCTGAAGCCGCACGATGTGCGCGTGCCGGGCGTGCTGGTCGACTATGTCGTGGTCGACCCGGAGCAGAAGCAGACGACGCAGACGCTCTACGACCCCGCCATATCAGGCGAGATCTTCCGACCACTCGACACATTCCGCGTGCCGGAATTCAACATCCAGAAGGTCATCGCCCGCCGCGTGGCGCAGGAACTCGAGTCCGGCAGCGCCGTCAATCTCGGCTTCGGCATTTCCGCCAACGTACCGCGCATCCTGATGGAAGAAGGCCTGCACGGGGCCGTCACCTGGGTCATCGAGCAGGGCGCCGTCGGCGGCGTGCCGCTGCTCGACTTCGCCTTCGGCTGCGCCTCCAATGCCGATGCCTTCATGCCCTCGCCCTACCAGTTCACCTATTTCCAGGGCGCGGGCTTCGATGCCTCGCTGCTGTCCTTCCTGGAAATCGGCCGGGACGGATCGGTCAACGTCTCGAAGCTTTCGTTCCGTCCGCATGTGACGGCGGGCTGCGGCGGCTTCGTCGACATCACCGCCCGGGCGAAGAAGGTCGTCTTCTCCGGCATGTTCAATGCCGGCGCGAAACTCGCCGTCGCGGACGGCAAGCTCGTCATCGAGAAGGAAGGCAAGCTGAAGAAGCTGGTCAACGCGGTCGAGCACGTCACCTTCTCCGGCCCGCGCGGCGTGGCCCAGGGGCAGGACATCACCTATGTCACCGAGCGCTGCGTGATGAAGCTGACGCCCGAGGGCATCGTGCTGACCGAGATCGCGCCCGGCGTCGATCTCAAGGCGCATATCCTCGACCAGTCGGAATTCGATCTCGTCGTCGCACCGGACCTCAAGGTGATGGATGCGGCCCTCTTCACCGACGCGCCGATCGGCCTGATCCTGCCGGAAAAGGCGCCGCGCCGGATTGCGGGGGCGAACCATGGCTGAACCGCGCATCCGCATCGACATCGACGGCCCCATCGCGACGATCACCGTCGCGCGCCCGGAAAAGCTGAATGCCTTCGACATCGGCATGCTGAAGGAACTGTCGGCGGCCTGCGACACGGTCGAGGCCAATGCGGCCGTGCGCGTCGCCATCCTCACCGGCGAGGGCAAGGCCTTTTCCGCCGGCGGCGACATCCGCGCCTGGGCCGGCATGGAGGCCAACGAATTCGGTCATGCCTGGGTGCGCTTCGGCCACCGCGTCTTCGAGCGGCTGGCGACGCTGCGCATGCCGCTGGTCGCCGCCGTCAACGGCCATGCGCTGGGCGGCGGGCTGGAACTTGCCGCCGCCGCGGATATCCGCATCGCCGAAGCGCAGGTGAAGATCGGCCTGCCGGAGGCCGGCCTCGGCATGGTGCCCGGCTGGTCCGGCACGCAGCGCCTGGTGAAGCGCTTCGGCGCGCAGGCCGTGCGGCGCATGCTGCTGGGCGGCGAGGTTCTGACGGCAGCGGAAGCGGCAGCGCTCGGCATCGTCGACCAGGTCGTCGAGACGGGAACGGCGGTCGAAGCCGCGAAAGCCTATGCGGCGCGCATCGCCGCGCGCGGGCCGGCGGCAACGGAGATTTCCAAGCTGATGATTTCCGTGGCGAACGGCGAGGACAATGGCGCGGCGGTGGAAGCCCTCGGTTCGATTCTCGTCGCCAAGACCGGGGACCTCAAGGAAGGCGTCGCCGCCTTCACGGGCAAGCGCCCCGCAGACTTCAAGGGAGAATGGTAATGACCGCGCATGTGAAACCCAAGGCGCTCGACAATTTCGCGGCACGCGACTTCCGCATGCTGATCGACGGCGTCTGGACGGAAGGGTCCGGCCCTGCGCTCGAACGCATCGCCCCCGGCCACGGCGTCGTCGTCAGCCGCTATCCGGCCGGCACGAAGGCCGATGCCGAGCGCGCCATCGCCGCGGCCCGCAAGGCTTTCGATGACGGTCCGTGGCCCCGCATGACGGGCGCCGAACGCTCCAACATCCTGCTGCGGGCCGCCGATCTCATCGCGGCCAAGGCGGACGAACTCGCCTTCCTCGACTGCATCGAAAGCGGCAAGCCGATCAGCCAGGCCAAGGGCGAACTTGCCGGCGCCGCCGACATCTGGCGCTATGCCGCGGCGCTTGCCCGCGACCTCCACGGCGAGAGCTACAACACCCTCGGCGAGGGCACGCTCGGCGTCGTGCTGCGCGAGGCCATCGGCGTCGTCTCCATCATCACGCCCTGGAACTTCCCCTTCCTGATCGTCAGCCAGAAGCTGCCCTTCGCGCTCGCCGCCGGCTGCACGACGGTCGTCAAGCCGTCCGAACTCACCTCCGGCTCCACGCTGCTTCTCGGCGAAATCCTCATCGAGGCGGGCGTGCCCGCCGGCGTCGTCAACATCCTCACCGGCACCGGCCCGGAGGTCGGCGCGCCGATGACGACCCATCCCGATGTCGACATGGTCTCCTTCACCGGCTCCACCGGCGTCGGCCGCCTCACCATGGCCAATGCCGCGCAGACCCTGAAGAAGGTGTCGCTGGAGCTCGGCGGCAAGAACCCGCAGATCGTCTTCCCCGACGCCAATCTCGACGAGTTCATCGACGCCGCCGTCTTCGGCGCCTATTTCAATGCGGGCGAATGCTGCAATGCCGGCTCGCGGCTGATCCTGCACAAATCCATCGCCGCGGAGGTAACGGCCCGCGTCGCGGCGCTGGCCAGGAAGGTCAGGGTCGGCGATCCGCTCGATCCGACGACGCAGGTTGGCGCGATCATCACGCCGCAGCATCTCGACAAGATCGGCAGCTATGTCGATGGCGCGGCGACGGCCGGCGCTTCGGTGGCGCTCGGCGGCACGGCGCTCGATCTTGGCCTCGGCCAGTTCATGGCCCCGACCATCCTGTCCGGCGTGACGCCCGACATGGCGGTCGCCCGCGAGGAAGTCTTCGGCCCCGTGCTTTCGGTGCTGACCTTCGAGACGACGGACGAGGCGATCCGCATCGCCAACGCCATCGACTACGGCCTTTCGGCCGGCGTCTGGAGCCGCGACTTCGATACGTGCCTGACCATCGGCCGCAAGGTGCGCGCCGGCACGGTCTGGATGAACACCTTCATGGACGGCGCATCGGAATTGCCCTTCGGCGGCTACCGCCAGTCCGGTCTCGGCCGCGAGCTCGGCCGCCATGCCGTGGAAGATTATACGGAGACGAAGACGCTCAACATGCATATGGGCGCGCGCACCGGCTGGTGGATGCCGCGATGACAAAAGCCCTCCCGACAACCATGGCTGGGATCGGCGCTGCCGCCCGTTCAGGGCGTCGGGAAGCTGAATTGCGGGGTCTGCAGGATCGAAAGGTCTCCGGCAGGTTCACCGGCAATGCGCTTCAGCAGCAGCCGGCCCATGGCCTCGCCCGCGGCCGTCAGATCCTCGTAGATGGTCTCAACCTTCGGCTGGATCTGGCTCAGCAGGCGGGAGGTCTGCTTGGCGACGATATCGTATTCGCCGCCGAGGCCGAGACCGTTGTCGCTCATGCCGGTGATCGTGGCGAGCGCGGAGACTTCGCCGGGACAGGTGATGCCGTCAGGCGGATCGGGCTCGGCGCTGCGGCGGCGCATGGCATCGCGGATCATGTCGGCAGGGCTGTCGAGATCGAGCCCTTCGGGAACTTCATAGGCGACGCCGGCTTCGCGCACGGCGGTCATGAAACCGTGCAGCATGTGCTGGTGGAAGGTGAGCCGCTTCGGCGGCAGGATGATCGTGACCTTGCGGCGCCCCTTGGCGATCAGCCGTCTGGTGGCCGCGTAGGCGAAGGCGAAATTGTCGTAGTCGACGAAGGCATGCGGCGTGGAGAATTCCGTTCGGCCATGGGTGACGAAGGGAAAGCCGTTCTCCAGCAGCAGCCGCACGCGCGGATCGAACGGCTCGGTGCGCGAGAAGATCAGGCCATCGGCCATGCCGTTGCGGATGATGTAGTTGACCGCATCGACATTGCTGCCGTCGAGAAAGTTCGGCGTGACGATGAGATGGTAGGGCGTCGCCTGCAGGGCGCGCGCCAGACCGTGCATGATGGACGTGCCGAAACCGAGGATTTCCTCGTGCGGATCGAGCAGCACGGAAATGACATTGGTGCGGCCGGTCTTGAGGCGCTGGGCGGCGCGGTCGGGCAGGTAGCCGATCTCGGCGGCGACCTCGTGCACGCGACGCCGGGTGCTTTCGGAAATCTGCGGCGCATTGCCGAGCGCGCGGGAAACCGTGGTGATCGCAAGACCCGTCATTTCCGCAATGGTCTTCAGCGTCGGCTTGCCGGTGCGGGGCAGGCTGCGGGCGGGCTCACTGTCGGCGGGTTTTTCGATGCGGGGCACGGATACACTTCTTCGGATGGCAGTCGTCGATGGGCGGCACCATATCGGCGCGCCGGGCATCCGGCAATCTTGCGCTGCACAGAATTTAAAACGTTTTCCGTGCAGCGCACAAAGCAGCGCGCGACGCGCGTATTGCCGGATTTGCCGGAATTTACCGCTTTCTCGAAGGGAGCCCTCGCCATCGTCCGAGGCAGCTTGACTCCGCAAATTTACAACGTTTTAAATTGGCGCGGCGCTTTGAGCCATAGATGGAATTCCGATGCCCCTTCGGGCCTCGGGGAAATCGGCGGGAGGAGGCTCTCGCCCTCGAACTTGCAAACGGGAGGAATACGATGCGCAAGTTTCTGACAACCACTGCAGCGATTGCGGTGCTGATGGGCATGGGCGGCACCGCTGCCCGCGCCGCTGAGAACGTGGAAGTCCTGCACTGGTGGACCTCGGGCGGCGAAGCCGCCGCACTCGACGTCCTGAAGAAGGACCTCGAATCCAAGGGCATCTCCTGGACCGACATGCCGGTTGCCGGCGGCGGCGGCACGGAAGCCATGACGGTGCTGCGCGCCCGCGTCACGGCCGGCAATGCGCCGACCGCGGTGCAGATGCTCGGCTTCGACATTCTCGACTGGGCCAAGGAAGGCGCGCTCGGCAATCTCGACGAGATCGCCGCCAAGGAAGGCTGGGACAAGGTCATCCCGACCGCCCTGCAGCAGTTCTCGAAATATGACGGTCACTGGATCGCGGCCCCGGTGAACGTCCACTCCACCAACTGGATGTGGATCAACAAGGCGGCGCTCGACAAGGCCGGCGGCAAGGAGCCGCAGAACTGGGACGAACTCGTCGCCCTTCTCGACAAGTTCAAGGAACAGGGCATCACGCCGGTCGCCCATGGTGGCCAGCCGTGGCAGGACGCGACGATCTTCGACGCGGTCGTGCTCTCCTTCGGCAACGACTTCTACAAGAAGGCCTTCATCGACCTCGATCCGGAAACGCTGGGCAGCCCCCAGATGAAGGAAGCCTTCGACCGCATGACGAAGCTGCGTTCCTACGTGGACGACAACTTCTCTGGCCGTGACTGGAACCTGGCATCCGCCATGGTCATCGAAGGCAAGGCCGGCCTGCAGTTCATGGGCGACTGGGCAAAGGGCGAGTTCATCAAGGCCGGCAAGAAGCCGGGCGGCGACTTCGTCTGCATGCGCTTCCCCGGCACGCAGGGCTCCGTAACCTTCAACTCCGACCAGTTCGCGATGTTCAAGGTCGCCGCCGAAAAGGTTCCGGCCCAGCTGACCATGGCCTCGGCCATCGAAAGCCCGGCCTTCCAGTCGGCCTTCAACGTGGTCAAGGGCTCCGCCCCGGCCCGCACGGACGTCTCGGACGAGGCCTTCGACGATTGCGGCAAGAAGGCCATCAAGGACCTCGCCGAAGCCAACACCAACGGCACGCTGTTCGGCTCCATGGCCCATGGCCACGCCAACCCGGCTTCGGTCAAGAACGCGATCTATGACGTCGTGACCCGCCAGTTCAACGGCGAGCTTTCCTCCGAGGAAGCCGTGACGGAACTGAAGGCTGCCGTCGAGGCCGCGAAGTAAGCGGAAGAGGCTGCTCCTCCCCCCGGCCCCCTCCCCGCAAACGGGGAGGGGGAGACGGAGAGGTCACGGCATATGTCCTTCTCCCCGCCTGCGGGGAGAAGGTGCCGGCAGGCGGATGAGGGGCAAAGGCCCCGCCGCCGACAAACACATGAACAACGGTGGTAACGACCATGGATAGCCGAAGCCGGCTGCAGGAGCTTCTGCCGAAGCTCGTGCTGGCACCCAGTTTCCTCATCGTGCTCGTCTTCGTCTACGGCTTCATCGCCTATACGGGCTTCCTGTCGCTGACGGACAGCAAGATGCTGCCCTCCTACAATTTCGTGGGGCTGAGCAACTATTCCAAGCTCTGGGCGCTGCCGCACTGGTGGCGGGCGATCTCCAACCTCGCCATCTTCGCCTCGCTCTATATCGTCATCTGCTCGGTGCTGGGCCTGGCGCTCGCCATCCTGCTCGACCAGAAGATCCGCGCCGAAGGCATCCTGCGGCCCATCTACCTCTACCCGATGGCGCTCTCCTTCATCGTGACGGGCACCGCCTGGAAGTGGTTCCTCGACCCCGGCATCGGGCTCGAGAACACCATGCATCTGTGGGGCTGGGAAAACTTCGCCTTCAACTGGATCAAGGACCGCAACTACGCCATCTACTGCGTGGTCATCGCTGCAGTCTGGCAGTCCTCCGGCTTCGTCATGGCGATGTTCCTCGCCGGCCTTCGCGGCGTCGACAACGAAATCATCAAGGCCGCGCAGATCGACGGGGCGACGACCGCCACCATCTATCGTCGCATCATCATCCCGCTGATGCGCCCGGTCTTCCTCTCCGCCTTCGTCGTGCTCGCACACCTTGCCATCAAGGCTTACGACCTCGTCGTGGCGCTGACCGGCGGCGGCCCCGGCCAGGCGACCGAACTGCCGGCGACCTTCATGTATTCCTACACCTTCACCCGCAACCAGATGGGCATCGGCGCCTCCTCGGCGATCATCATGCTGGTCATGATCTTCTCGATCATCATCCCCTACCTCTATTCCGAAATCCGCGGAGGCAAAGGCCGATGAGCGCGCAAAACCCCGACAACATCATCACGCACGGCAAGCTGACGCGCGCCCTCATCTACACCGCGCTCATCCTCTTCGCCTTCTACTACCTGCTGCCGCTCTACGTGATGCTGGTGAACTCGCTGAAGCCGCTGGAGGAAATCCGCCAGGGCGGCATGCTGAACCTGCCGCAGCAATGGACGATCGAACCCTGGCTTTCCGCCTGGTCGACCGCGCAGATCGGCGTGCAGCCGACCGGCCTTCGCCCCTTCTTCATCAACTCGATCCTGATGGTCGTGCCGGCCGTCGCGATCTCCACCATCATCGGCGCGCTGAACGGTTACGTGCTGACGAAATGGCAGTTCAAGGGCTCGAACGTCTTCTTCGGCCTGCTGCTGCTGTCCTGCTTCATCCCGTTCCAGATCGTGCTGATCCCGATGGCACGCATTCTCGGCTCGCTCGGGCTTGCCGGCTCGCTCTGGGGCCTCATCCTCGTGCATGTGGTCTACGGCATCGGCTTCACGACGCTCTATTTCCGCAACTACTATGAGAACTTCCCGACGGAGCTGGTGCGCGCGGCGCAGATCGACGGGGCAAGCTTCTTCCAGATCTTCTACCGCATCCTGCTGCCGTCTTCCGGTCCGATCATCGTCGTCTCGGTCATCTGGCAGTTCACGAATATCTGGAACGATTTCCTGTTTGGCGCCTCCTTCTCCGGCGCGGACACGACGCCGATGACGGTGGCGCTCAACAACCTCGTCTCCTCCTCGACGGGCGTGAAGGAATACAACGTTCACTTTGCCGGCGCGATCCTCGCGGCCCTGCCCACCCTTATCGTCTACATCGTCTCCGGACGCTATTTCGTGCGCGGCCTGATGTCCGGCGCCGTGAAAGGATAACGCCCATGTCTTCCTCGAATACGTCGTTCCTGAAGATCAGCAACCTGCGCAAGTCCTACGGCGCGCTCGAAATCCTCAAGGACATCAACCTGGAGATCGAACAAGGCGGTTTCCTCGTGCTCGTCGGCCCCTCCGGCTGCGGCAAGTCCACCCTGCTCAACACCATCGCCGGCCTCGAGCCGATCAGCTCCGGCGATATCGCCATCGACGGGCGCTCGGTCGCGGGCCTGCATCCTTCCAAGCGTGACATCGCCATGGTGTTCCAGAGCTACGCGCTCTACCCGAACATGAATGTGGCGCAGAACATCGCCTTCGGCCTGGAGATGCGCAAGGTGCCGCGCGCGCAGCGCGAGCAGACGGTGCAGCGGGTGGCCAAGATGCTGCAGATCGGTCATCTGCTGGACCGCAAGCCCGGCCAGCTTTCGGGCGGCCAGCGCCAGCGCGTGGCCATGGGCCGGGCCCTGGCGCGCGATCCCAAGCTCTTTCTCTTCGACGAGCCCCTGTCCAATCTGGACGCCAAGCTGCGCATCGAGATGCGGGCCGAGATCAAGCTGCTGCACCAGCGCACCCGCACGACCACGGTCTATGTCACCCACGACCAGGTGGAAGCCATGACCCTGGGCGACCGCATCGCGGTGATGAAGGACGGCCTGGTGCAGCAGTTCGGCACGCCCGAGGAGATCTACAGCCGCCCGGCCACCCGCTTCGTGGCCGAGTTCATCGGCTCGCCCACCATGAACTTCCTGAAGGGCAAGGTCGAGCAGAACGGTTCCGGCCTTGCCGTCTCGCTTGCCCGCCAACAGGCCGAGCCGCTGGTGCTCGCCGTGCCGAACGCGCCGGGCAGCCTGTCCGCCTATAGCGGCAAGGAGGTCATCTTCGGCATCCGCCCGGAGGCGTTGACCGACCCGGATGGTGCCGACCGCAATGCCCGCACCGTGGCCGAAGGCGACTGCCTGATCGAGGTGGTGGAGCCCGCCGGCGCCGATACCTTCGCCGTCACCCATCTCGGCGGCAAGGAGATCGTCGCGCGGCTTCGCGCCGACGTGCGCATCGCCGCCGGCCAGACGGCGCGTCTTGCCTTCAACCTCGACAAGGCGGTGTTCTTCAACCCCGCCAGCCAGCTTCGTATCGCCTGAGATTTGACCGGGATTTGAAATGACCACGCAGCCGGACATCGTCATCATCGGATCGGGCATCGGCGGCTCTACCATGGCCGCCGCGCTCGCCCCGACCGGGGCGAGGATCGTCATCCTCGAAGCGGGCGACCACCTGCCCGACCGCCCGGAAAACCGCGACCAGCGCGCCATCTTCCAGCGCGGCCATTTCCGTCCGAAGGAGATGTGGTACGAGGCTGACGGCACGGCCTTCAATCCCGGCAACTACTACAATGTCGGCGGCAACTCGAAATTCTACGGTGCGGTGCTGGTGCGCTATCGCCGCGAGGATTTCGAGGAAATGCATCACCGTGACGGCATCTCCCCCGCATGGCCCTTTGCCTATGAGGAACTCGAGCCCTGGTACTCGGCGGCGGAGAAACTCTACAACGTGCGCGGCGCGCTCGGCGAGGATCCGACCGAGCCGCACCATTCCGCCCCCTACCCCTTCCCGCCCGTGCCGGACGAGCCGGCCATCGCGAAGGTCCGCGCGAGGATGAAGGCGAGCGGGCTGCACCCCTATTCCCTTCCCCTCGGCGTCGATATCGACCGCTGGCTCACCAAGGCGAAGACGCCCTGGGACGCCCATCCCAACAGCAACGACGGCAAGATGGATGCGGAAAGCACGGCGCTGGCCGAGGCACTGAAACATTCGAATGTCGAACTGCGCACCCATTGCCAGGTGACGCGGCTTGCCACGGCCCCGCATGGTCGCAGCATTTCGACCGTGCACTACAAGCGCGGCGAGACGGCGGAGAGCCTGTCGCCGAAGCTGGTGATCCTTTCGGCCGGCGCGGTGCAATCGGCGGTGCTACTGCTGCGTTCGGCCTCGGAAGCCTTTCCGAAGGGGCTTGCCAACAGCTCCGACCAGGTCGGCCGCAACTTCATGAACCACAATTCGAGCGCCGTGATCGGCCTCTCGCCCTTCTATCGGAACGACTCCGTCTACCAGAAGAGTTTCGGCTTCAACGACTATTACCTCTCTGATGGCAATGGCGGCCCGCCGCTCGGCAATGTGCAGCTTCTCGGCCGCGTCTCCGGCAGGATTCTGAAGGCCAACATGCCCTCCGTGCCGGAATGGCTGCTGGAGCAGGTGGCCGGCCACACCATCGATTTCTACGCGATGAGCGAGGACCTGCCGCATCCCGAAAGCCGCATCATGGTCGACCGCGACAGGATCGTCATGAAATGGACGCGCACCAACTGGCAGGCCCATCTCGATCTGGTGGCCAGGCTGAAGGGCGCCCTGAAAAAGGCCGGCTTCCCGGTGGTGCTTGCCCGCGCCTTCGACAAGCGCACGCCCTCGCACCAGTGCGGCACCGTGCGCATCGGCAGCGATCCCGCCACGGCGCCGCTCGACATCTGGTGCCGCGCCCATGATCATCCGAACCTCTTCGTGGTCGACGCCTCCTACCTGCCGACCTCGGCCGCGGTGAACCCCGCGCTGACCGTCGCCGCGCAGGCGCTGCGGGTGGCAAACCACATCCAATCGAGGGACCTTGCCGCATGACGACCTCAGCCCGTCCCGTCGCCATCGTCACCGGCGGCCGCCGCGGCATCGGCCTCGGCATCGCCAAGGCGCTCGCCGCCGAGGGTTTCGACATTGCCATAACGGGCATCGGCGAGGCGGATGCCGCGACCGACGCCATGCTCGCCGACCTCATGGTGCACGGCGTACGAGCACTCTACCTCAAGGCCGATCTTGCCGACGTCGCCGGCCATGCCGCGACCGTGGCGGCTATCGAGGACGCGCTCGGCGCCATTGCCTGCCTCGTCAACAATGCCGGTATCGCCTCCGTCGTGCGCGGCGATTTCCTCGATCTCGCGCCGGAAAATTTCGACACGATCGTCGCCACCAATCTACGCGGCACCGTGTTCTTCACCCAGGCCGTGCTGAAGACCATGCTGCGCTCGGGGCAGGCTCCCGGACCGCGCTCGGTGATCAACATCACCTCCGTCTCGGCCGGCCTCACCTCACCGGAACGGCTCGACTACTGCGTGACCAAGGCCGGCCTTGCCGCCTTCAGCCAGGGACTGGCGCTGCGGCTCGCGGACACCGGCATTTCCGTCTTTGAAATCCGCCCCGGCATCATCCGCTCCGAAATGACCGCCGGCGTCTCCGCGAAATACGACACGCTGATCGAAGGCGGCCTCGTTCCGATGAAGCGCTGGGGCGAGCCGGGCGACATCGGCAATGCCGCGGCAGCGCTGGCGACCGGCAAATTCGCCTTCGCCACGGGCTCGGTAATCAATCTCGATGGGGGCCTTGCCATCGGGCGGCTTTGACGGGGTTGCCTCACCCCACCTTCCCCCCTGAGCGGCGTGAGGGAGACAGAGGACGCGGCAAATTTTCGTCTCCCCGCGGGGAGGAGGTGCCGGCAGGCAATGAGGGGCAAGCGCTCCGGCCACGGCACAGGAACATCTGAGGACAGAGCATGACCTACGACTACATCATCGTGGGCGCCGGCACGGCCGGCTGCCTGCTGGCCAACCGCCTCTCGGCCGACCCGCGGCGCCGCGTGCTGCTGCTGGAGGCCGGCGGCGGAGACTGGAACCCGCTGTTTCACATGCCGGCGGGCTTTGCCAAGATGACCAAGGGTGTGGCGAGTTGGGGCTGGGAGACCGTGCCGCAGAAGCACATGAAGGGGCGCGTGCTGCGCTACACGCAGGCCAAGGTCATCGGCGGCGGTTCCTCCATCAATGCGCAGCTCTATACGCGGGGCAATGCTGCCGACTACGACCTCTGGGCCAGCGAAGACGGCTGCGAGGGCTGGAGCTACCGCGAGATCCTGCCCTACTTCAAGCGCGCCGAGGACAACCAGCGTTTCGCCGACGACTATCATGCCTATGGCGGGCCGCTCGGCGTCTCCATGCCAGTCTCGGCGCTGCCGATCTGCGACGCCTATATCCGCGCCGGCCAGGAACTCGGCATTCCCTACAACCACGACTTCAACGGCCGCCAGCAGGCGGGCGTCGGCTTCTACCAGCTTACGCAGCGCAATCGCCGCCGCTCCTCCGCCTCGCTTTCCTACCTCTCGCCGATCAAGGAGCGGAAGAACCTCACCATCCGCACCGGCGCCCGCGTTGCCCGTATCGTGCTGGAAGGCACGCGCGCCGTCGGCGTCGAGGTGGTGACGAGCCGTGGCATCGAGACAATCCGGGCTGAGCGCGAGGTGCTCGTCTCCTCCGGCGCCATCGGCTCGCCGAAGCTGCTGCAGCAATCCGGCATCGGCCCGGCCGATCACCTGAGATCGGTGGGTGTGACGGTGAAACACGACCTGCCGGGCGTCGGCTCGAACATGCAGGACCATCTCGACCTCTTCGTCATTTCGGAATGCACCGGCGACCACACCTACGATGGGGTGGCGAAACTGCACCGCACGCTCTGGGCCGGCCTGCAATATGTGCTCTTCCGCTCCGGTCCCGTCGCCTCCTCGCTCTTCGAGACCGGCGGTTTCTGGTATGCCGATCCTGAGGCGCGTTCGCCGGACATCCAGTTCCATCTCGGCCTCGGCTCGGGCATCGAGGCGGGCGTGGAGAAACTGAAGAATGCCGGCGTGACGTTGAATTCCGCCTATCTGCATCCGCGCTCGAAGGGCACGGTGCGGCTTTCCTCCGCCGATCCCGCGGCCGCACCGCTGATCGACCCGAACTACTGGGAAGACCCGCATGACCGGAAAATGTCGATCGAGGGCCTGAAGATCGCCCGCGAGATCATGCAGCAGGCCGCGTTGAAGCCCTATGTCATGGCCGAGCGCCTGCCGGGGCCGAAGGTCATGAGCGACGAGGAACTCTTCGACTACGGCTGCGCCAATGCCAAGACCGACCATCACCCTGTCGGCACCTGCAAGATGGGCACGGGGGCGGATGCCGTCGTCGGGCTGGATCTGAAGGTACACGGGCTTGACGGCTTGCGTGTTTGCGACAGTTCCGTCATGCCGCGCGTTCCCTCCTGCAACACCAATGCGCCGACCATCATGGTGGGCGAGAAGGGCGCCGACATCATCCGCGGCCTACCGGCGCTGCCGGCCCAGGTCTTCCAGTACGAGCGCAACGACGTCCGACCGCGCGCCCGCGCCAACATCCGATAGGAGGCTGCCATGATCCGCCACTGCGTCTTCATCCGCTTCAAGCCGACCATTTCTGTCGCCTACAAGAGCGAACTCTTCAACGAGATCGACGCCCTGAAAGACCGCCTGCCGGGCATGGTCGCCGTGCATATCGGTACCAATGTCAGCCCGGAAGAGGGCATGGACAAGGGCTTCAGCGACGGCTTCATCGTCGACTTCGCCGACAGCTTTTCCCGCGATGCCTATCTGGAAGACCCGGAGCACAAGCAGACGGGCGCGCGGCTTGTCGCCGCCGCGGAGGGCGGCATCGCCGGCATCCTCGTCTACGATCTCGAAACCGACGACTAGAGTTTGTCAGGGAAAAGTGGGAACCGGTTTTCCGAAAAGACAAACGAAAACAAAAGAATTTAGCCCCGCGACCGAGTGCTGGAGTGAGCCCGCCCCCTCCGCCGCGGGCGCTCTAGGCTCGCCCGGCCCGGCGCGCCAGCACACGTTCGAGAGCGGAAAAGGCGTCGTAGATCAGCACCGCCAGCACCGCAACGACGAGGCCGCCCTGCAGCACGAAGGCAAGATTGTTGGATTGCAGGCCGGCGATGATGACCTCGCCGAGCGTCTTTGCCGCGACCGTCGAGCCGATGGTCGCGGTGGCAAGGCTGATCGTCACCGAAAGGCGGATGCCGGCGAGAATGACCGGCAAGGCGAGCGGCAGTTCCACCTTGGTCAGTCGCTGCCAGGCGGTCATGCCCGTGCCGCGCGCCGCCTCGACGATGGCCGGCGGCAGGGTGGAAAGACCGGTCATGGCATTCTCGAAGATCGGCAGGAGGCCATAGAGAAAGAGTGCGATCAGCGTCGGTTTCTCGCCGAAGCCGACGGCGGGCACGGCAAGCGCCAGCACCGCGACGGGTGGAAAGGTCTGGCCGATATTCACCAGGCTGCGCGACAACGGCAGGAATTCCGCACCGATCGGCCGCGTGACGAGAATGGCAAGTCCGACAGCCACGACGGTCGCGGCAAGGGTCGCGATGAAGACCGTGGTGAGGTGGGACAGCGTCAGGGAGAGGAGGCTGCCCTGATTGTAGACGGCCGGGGCATTGGTCTGCACGAGCGGCTTCAGCAGCGGCTCGAAAAGCGCGGGCTGGACGAGGAACGTCACCAGCACGACCAGCGCGGCAAGCCTGAGCAGATGGGGCAAAAACCGCCTCATTGCGGCCTCGCGGCGCGGCGGGCAAGGCCGGCAAGCGTGACGCGGCCGATAAGCGCGCCATCGGCGCCGACGACAGGCAACGCGTCGCGGCCGGACCAGAGCAGCGCGGAGAGTGCGTCGCGCTGGCTCGCCACGGCCGCAAGCGGCTCGCCTTCGGCGGTGCCGTTTTCGACGGCGTCGCCCACCGTGCCGATGGAGAGCAATCGGAAAGGCCGCTCGCCGGCGCCGATCAGGGTTTCGACGAAGCCGGTGGCCGGGTTCACCAGCATTTCCTCGGGCGCGGCGTATTGCACGATGCGGCCCTTGTCCATTACCGCGATCTTGTCGGCGAGGTGGAACGCCTCCTCCATGTCGTGCGTGACAAGCACGATGGTGGTTCCGAAGTGCTTCTGGATCGCCAGGAGGTCGTCCTGGGCCTTGGCGCGGATGACCGGGTCGAGCGCGCCGAAGGGTTCATCCATCAGAAGGATGTTCGGCTCGGCGGCGAGCGCCCGGGCGACGCCGACGCGCTGTTGCTGGCCGCCCGAGAGTTCATGCGGATAACGCGGGCCGAAGGCGGCGGGATCGAGCTGGAACAGCGAAAGCAGCTCCTTCACCTTGGCGTCGATGCGGCTCTTCTCCCAGCCGAGCAGCGTCGGCACGGTGGCGATGTTTTCCGCCACGGTGCGATGCGGGAAGAGGCCGTGGCCCTGGATGGCGTAGCCGATGCGGCGGCGCAGTTCGTAGCCGGGAATGGCGCTGTTGTCCTCGCCGTCGATGCGGATCTTGCCCGAGGTCGGCTCGACGAGGCGGTTGATCATGCGCATCAGCGTCGTCTTGCCGGAGCCGGACGTGCCGACGATGACGGTGATCGTGCGCGGCGCGATGGTCATCGAGACGGTGTCGACGACGGTGTTGTCGCCGTAGCGCTTGGTGATGGTCTCGATCTCGATCATGCGGCCCTGCCGGGTTTGTTGCTGGAGATTTCCGTCGCGGCATCGAGCACGATGGCGGCGGCGAAGGCGAGCGCGACGGTCGGCACCGCGCCGAGCAGCACGAGGTCCATGGCCGTCTGGCCGATGCCCTGGAAGACGAAGACGCCGAACCCGCCGCCGCCGATCAGCGCGGCGATGGTGGCAAGGCCGATATTCTGCACCAGCACGATGCGGATGCCGGTGAGGATGACCGGGAAGGCGAGCGGCAGCTCGACGCCGAAGAGCCGCTGGCGGTCGGTCATGCCGATGCCGCGGGCGGCGTCGTTTGCATCGCGCGGCACGCCGGCAAGACCGACCACCGTATTGGCGACGACGGGCAGCAGCGAATAGAGGAAGAGCGCGACGAAGGCCGGCGCCGCACCGATGCCGCGTATGCCGATGGCCGCCGCGCCCGGCACATGCAGCGCGATCCAGCCGAGCGGCGCGATCAAAAGGCCGAAGAGGGCGATGGAGGGGATGGTCTGGATAATGTTCAGCCCGTTGAGCACACCCGCCCGCAGCGCCTCCACCCGATGGCAGAGGATGCCGAGTGGCAGGCCGACGAGCGTGGCGGCGGCGAGCGAGCCGAGCGCCAGAACGACATGGCGGCCCGCCTCCAGCCAGAAGGTTTCGGCCCGGCTGCCATATTCCTTGAGGATCGACAGCCCGTCCCACGCGCCTGACATCAGAAGCCCGGCAATCGCGGCGGCAACGGCCGCCAGCAGCGCGACGCGCGCATAGGCCGAAAGCTTCAGCCGCGCCAGTGCATCCGCGGTCAAAAGCGCGAAGGCGAAGCTCGTCAGCCAGAAGCCGGAAGCGGGGGAAACGCGGGCATAGGTGTTTTCCGGCGGCGTCAGATGGCTGGCGGAAAGCCCGATCAGGATGGCAAGGGCGAGAAGCGCGACGAGACCGAGGACCAGCCGCAGGATCGTCGGCGTCTTGAGAACGATGAGCACGATTGCAAGGGCGATGAGCCCGAGCAGCGCCGCGCCGAGACCGCCGGGAAGCGCGTCAAGGATCGTCTTCGCCTCTCCGGGCACGATGCGATTGGCCCGAAACAGTGCAAACGGCGCCAGAAAGGCGCCGTAAGCCAGCAATGCGGCGATCACCACGCCGAGCTTGTCGATCCGCACCGTCATGAACGCCTTTCGGGAGAATGGCCCTTCGCCCGGGCGGGCGAAGGGCGCAGGCAGCTTACTTGATGAAGCCGTTCTTCTTCAGGAAGTCCTCGGCGACGGCCTTGGCCGGCTCGCCGCCGACCTGGACGCGGCCGTTGAGATCCTGCAGCGTCACGAGATCGAGCTTCTCGAAGACGGGCTTGAGGATTTCCTCGATCTGCGGATTGGCCTTCAGCACCGCCTCGCGGATGATCGGCGAGGGCTGATAGACCGGCTGTACGCCCTTGTCGTCTTCCAGAACGACGAGGCCCGACGGCGCGATGCCGCCATCCGTGCCATAGACCATGGCGGCATTTGCGCCGTTCGTCTGGTTGGCGGCCGCCGCGATGGTCGCGGCCGTATCGCCACCCGACAGCGTGATGAGCTGTTCCGGCTTGAGGGTAAAGCTGTAGGTCGTCTGGAAGGCGGGAAGCGCGGCGGCCGAATTCACGAATTCGGACGAAGCGGCAAGCACAACCTGACCGCCGCCGGCGACGTATTTGCCGAAGTCGGTCAGCGTCACCAGCTTGTTCGGTTCGGCGACATCCTTGCGCAGCGCGATCGCCCAGGTGTTGTTGGCCGGCGACGGCGTCAGCCAGACGATCTTGTTGGCGTCATAGTCGAGCGTCTTGGCAAGCTCGAAGGCCTTGGTCGCATCCTTCCAGGCCGGATCGTCGGCCTTCTCGAAGAAGAAGGCGGCATTGCCGGTATATTCCGGATAGATGTCGATCTCGCCGGCGATGATCGCCTGGCGCACGACGGGCGTTGCGCCGAGCTGCACCCGGTCCGTCGTCTGCACGCCATTGGCATTCAGTACGGCGAGGATGATGTTGCCGAGAACACCGCCTTCGGTATCGATCTTCGAGGAAACGACGACCTGGGCTTCGGCTGCGCCAGCCGTAAGGCCGAGGGCGAGCGCTGCTCCGAGGAATTTAACGACTGGGCGCATGTGAAAACCTTTCATTTGTGCGGGAACCCATGGCGGCATTTTCACCACGTTTGGGAAGGCCCGTCCGGGCAAAGCATTTCATATATGTCAGACATTCGCAAAAAATAGACCGCGACGGCGGGCAAACGCACGCCGTTTGTTGCGGCCTCCAAAGCGCTTTCAAGATTGCGCGAACCGGACCGCTTTGGCAACAGAAACGCATTGCAATTGTCGGTTTCATCCGACACTCTCTCGCCGACCCGTTCTCATTTTCCAATATCCGCATTTCGCCATCCGCCAGCCCGGACCTGATGTCCGGCGCAGATTTCGTGAGGGGACAATGAGCATCTATATTCTCGCATTGCTGATCGGCGTGGTGGCCGGGCTTCGGGCGATGACGGCGCCGGCCGCCGTCAGCATCGGCGCGGCGCTCGGCTGGCTGCCTGTCGGCGGCACCTGGGCCGCCTTTCTCGCCTATCGCTTCACGCCCTATATCTTCGGTGCGCTGGCGCTGATCGAATTCGTCACCGACCAGTTGCCGAGCACGCCGAGCCGCAAGGTGCCGCAGCAATTCGGCGCGCGCATCGTCAGCGGCGGCTTCTGCGGCGCAGTGCTCGGCACCGTGGGCGGCTCCCTGATCGGCGGGCTCGTCGCCGGCATTCTCGGCGCGATCATCGGTACGCTCGGCGGTGCGGAAGCCCGCCAGCGCCTCGTTGCCGCGACGGGCGGCAGGGATCTGCCGATCGCCCTTCTGGAGGACGCCGTCGCCGTGCTGCTCGGCCTCTTCGTCGTTTCCTCGGTGCTGTGATGCGCAGCTTCGACGCCATCGTCATCGGCGCCGGACAGGCTGGTCCCTCGCTCGCCGGCCGGCTGACGGCCGTGGGAAAAACGGTCGCCCTCATCGAGCGCAAGCTCGTCGGCGGCACCTGCGTGAACACCGGCTGCATGCCGACCAAGGCGATGGTCGCCAGCGCCTATGCCGCCCATCTTGCCCGCCGCGGCGCGGACTACGGCGTTGTGACCGGCGCCGTCTCCATCGACTTCGCCAGGGTCATGGCACGCAAGGACAAGGTGCGTTTCGACGCCCGCAAGGGAAATGAGGACTGGCTGGACGGCATGAAGGGCCTCACCTTCATCCGCGGTCATGCCCGCTTCGAAAGCCCGACGGAAATCCGCGTCGGCGACGAACTGCTGTCGGCGAGACAGATCTTCCTCAATGTCGGCGGCCGCGCGGTCGTGCCGGATTTTCCCGGCGTCGCGGATGTTCCCCATCTTGACAACGTGTCGATGATGGAGCTCACCGAAGTCCCTGATCATCTCGTCATCGTCGGCGGCAGCTATATCGGGCTGGAATTCGCGCAGATGTTCCGCCGCTTCGGCGCGAAGGTGACGGTGGTCGAAAAAGGACCGCGGCTGATCGCGCGCGAAGACGAGGACGTCAGCGCGGCCGTGCGCGACATCCTCGAGCGCGAAGGCATCGCCATCCGCACCGGGGCGGAATGCATCCGCTTCTTCCAGCACGGCGATGCCGTGGGCGTCGGGGTCAATTGCACGGACGGCGCACCGGAAATCCTCGGCTCGCACATCCTGCTCGCCACCGGGCGGCGGCCGAACACCGACGATCTCGGTCTCGACAAGGCAGGCGTCGCCACCGACAAGCGCGGCTACATTACCGTCGACGACCGTCTGGAAACAAATGTGCCCGGTATCTTCGCCCTCGGCGATTGCAACGGCCGCGGCGCCTTTACCCACACCGCCTATAACGATTTCGAGATCGTCGCGGCCAATCTGCTCGACGGCGAATCGCGCAAGGTGAGCGACCGCATCCAGACCTACGCGCTCTATATAGACCCGCCGCTCGGCCGCGCCGGTATGAGCGAGACGGAAGCGCGCAAGACCGGCCGCAAGCTGCTGATCGGCACCAGGCCGATGACGCGCGTCGGCCGCGCCAAGGAAAAGGGCGAAACGCTCGGTTTCATGAAGGTGATCGCGGATGCCGGGACAAAGGAAATCCTCGGCGCCTCTCTTCTCGGCACCGGCGGCGACGAGGCGGTGCAGAGCATTCTCGACGTGATGTATGCCGGCAAGCCCTACACGATGGTCACCCATGCGGTGCATATCCACCCCACGGTGTCCGAGCTGATCCCGACCGTTTTCGGCGACATGCAACCGGTAGATTGAGCCGGCGCCCTACGTCCAGCCGGTAAAACCATTTGCAACCTTAAGAACAGGCCTTCGTCTCGTCAGTAAATATTAAGCTGCATCTGCCATCGTCCCCCGATGAGCGTGCCGGGCCTTGTCCGGCGAAGGCTCAAGCACGCAAAGACGAACGGGACGTGATGAACGAGCGGCATGCGCAACTCTCCTTTCGAGGTCTGGGATACTACGTCCCCGCCATCGTCGTTGCATTTGCCGTCCTGATCGCCGTCTTCCTTGCCGACGTGCAGAAGCGCCGGCTGGAGGAAGAATATCTGCGCTCCTTCACCACCGAGCAGCTTGGCCTGTTGCGCGCGCGCCTGCAGGGCAACATTCTCGGCAATGTGAAGCTGGTGCAGGGCCTCGTCGCCGCGTTCTCGACCGAATCCGACATGGCGCCGCCGCGCTTCGCCGAGCTTGCCGGACGCATCTTCCATCAGGACACGTCCCTGCGCAGCCTCGCCATCGCGCCGGATTTCGTCGTCACCCTCGCCTATCCGCTGGAGGGAAGCGAACGGATCATCGGCCTCGACTATCGCAAGAACGAGCGCCAGCGCGCCGCCGCCTTGCAGGTGCAGGAACTCGACCGGCTGATCGTCACGGGCCCGGTGGATCTCGTGCAGGGCGGCCGTGGCGTGATCGCGCGTTATCCCATCCACACCGGCAAGGACAACGCCTTCTTCGGCATCGCTTCGGCCGTGATCGACCTCGAAAAGCTCCTGGAGCGCAGCGGCTTCAAGAACGACATGCGCATCGCCCTGTCGATCTCCAGCCGGGCGCATGACGGAGGACCGCTGCGTTCCGTCTTCCAGACGGGGAGCGCCGTCGATAGCGAGCCCGTCGTCATGACCATCGATATCGGTCACGAGATCTGGACCATGTCGGCGACGCCGCTGAAAGGCTGGCAGCAGCCGTCCGCCGATCTCGGCCGCTTCCGCGGCGGCCTCCTGCTGCTCGCCGTCATCATCGTCGCGCCCATGTTCTGGGTCGGCTATCTGATGAAGGACCGCCACCGTCACCTCCTCGCCCTGCAGGATCGCGAGGAGCGGCTGGAGACCGTTTCGCAGCGCCTCCAACTCGCGCTCGACGCGTCCCGGGTCGGCGTCTGGGAATACGATACCGAAACGGCCGCCTTCTCCTGGGATGCGCGCATGCGCAAGCTCTACGACATCGCGCCGACGCAAGCCGTCTGCACCTATCAGGACTGGCGCGCAGCGCTGCACCCCGACGATCTCGAAGAGGCCGAGCGCAATTTCGCCTCCTGCCTCGAAATGGAAAAACCCTACATCACCGAATTCCGCGTGCTGCGCCGCGACGGCATCCGCCATATTCGCGCGCACGGCATGACCTACCGCACCTCCTCCGGCGCCAAGCGCATCGTCGGCGCCAATTGGGACGTGACCGAGGACAACCAGCTGCAGGCCGAGCTGCTGCAGGCCAAGCTGACCGCCGAGGCGCAGAACCGCGCGCTGGAAGAAGCTCGCCGCGCCATGGAGCACAATTCGCTGCATGATGCGCTGACCCGCCTGCCGAACCGCCGCTTCCTCGACCAGCAGCTTGCGCTTGCCGCCGCCGACGACCGCCCGCTGACCCTGCTCTTCATCGATCTGGACCGCTTCAAGGTCATCAACGACACCCTGGGCCATGCCGCCGGCGACGAGCTGCTGAAACAGGCGGCCGGTGTGCTGCGCGCCCATGTGCCGGCGGAGGATTTCATCGCCCGCATCGGCGGCGACGAATTCGTGCTGCTCTCGCGGCGCGAGCCTGTCGCAGCCGATTTCCCCACGCTGTCCGCCCGTCTCATCGAAGCGATCAGCGAGCCGATGGCGATCGAGGGGCACGACTGCCGCATCGGCGCCAGCATCGGCATCGCCACGCGCAGCGACGCGGAGGAATCGGCCGAACAGCTTCTCGTCAATGCCGATATCGCGCTCTACGAAGCCAAACGCCGGGGCCGCAACCGCGTGGAAGCCTTCAACGACGAGCTGCGCCTGCGCACCGTCGAGGTCAAGCGCCTCAGCGACGACATCCTGCGCGGCCTGGAGCGTGGCGAATTCCGCCCTTTCTTCCAGCCGCAGTTCTGTGCCGAGACGCTGGAAATCGTCGGCGTCGAGGCGCTTGCCCGCTGGCAGCATCCGACGCGCGGCTTCATCGCGCCCGATGTCTTCCTGCCGGTTGCCGAAAGCCTCAATGTCGTCGCGCGGATCGACGAGGCGATCCTCGAGCAGGCGCTGTTCCAGATCTTGCGCTGGGAAACACAGGGCATCGGCATTCCCCGCGTGTCGGTCAACGTCTCCTGCCAGCGCCTGCACGACGAGAACCTCATCGAGAAGCTGAAGGCGATGAACATCCGCCCCGGCATGCTGACCTTCGAACTGCTGGAATCGATCTCCTTCGACACGGCGGACGACGGCCTGAAGCAGGCGATCGAGGAGATCAAGGCGCTCGGCATCGATATCGAGATCGACGACTTCGGCAGCGGCCATGCCTCCATCGTCAGCCTGCTGGAACTCTCGCCCAAACGCCTGAAGATCGACCGCCGGCTGGTGCAGCCGCTGCTCGGCTCCACCGCGCAGCAGAGCCTTGTCCATTCGATCATCGACATCGGCAAGGTGCGCGGCATCGAGACGGTCGCCGAAGGTGTCGAGACGCTGGAACATGCCGAACTGCTGCGCCGCCTCGGCTGTCACGTACTTCAGGGCTACGCGCTGGCGCGCCCCATGCCGGCGGAAGACTTCCTCGCCTTCGCCAAGGCCCGAAGCTGGATGCCGGCGGAACGGCTCAGCCCGGCAAAAGCGAGTTGAGCACGTCGGCGACGGCCTGCCCGTCATGCTGGCCGCGCTGCCAGGGATCCTCGAATTCGCCGATGACCGCTTCCGCGCCAAGCCGCGCCGCAGCGGATTCCAATGCCCCGTTGCCGAGATAGGCGAAGGCACCAACGGTCTTCTCGAAGGGCAGGAGCTGGCGGTTCGCCAGCACATGGGTGAAGGGCCGCGCCTCCGCCCCGCCGCGCGCCTGCCAGAGGCTACCGGCGATTTCCAGCATGCGCGCCACGTCGAGGCCGCGGGTTTCCCGGCATTGCAGGATATTGCCGATGAAGATGCGGCGGGCGTGCACGTTGCGCGCAATCGCCGGCACGATGCCCTCGACGAGGAAGTGCGGCAGGATGCTGGTGAAGAAACTGCCCGGCCCGAAGACGATGGCATCGGCGCTTTCCAGGCTCTCGATGACGGCCTCGTTGGCCGGCGCTGCCGCGCCCCCGCTCGTCAGCGCGATGTCGCGGATACCGGTCCGGCCATGCGTCTCGTCGAGCGCCGTAACGCGGTGCTGGCCGTCGATGCGCGTCCCGTCGCCCAGCACGGCCGATAGATCCCCGCCATCGGCCGTGGACGGCCAGACATGGCCCGCGATGTCGCAGAGCTTGCGGAAGACGAAGATGGCGGTGTTGATGTCGCTGTTATGGGCGAGATGGGCACCGGTGAGGATGAAGTTGCCGATGCTGCCGTTGCGGAAATCGAAATCCGTCGCCACCGCCGCGCGGAAGGTGCGCAGATAATTGAGGATCGCGCCGCGCAGGCCCGGTTCCATGCGCTCCAGCAAAGGATGGCGACCCTCGGCATAAAGGGCGAATTCCGTGCGGGCATCCACCGCCGTGCCGCTGGTGAGACGCGCGTTGCAGACCTTCACCACATCGCCGGCCCGGCCTTCGCCATGGGCCATGGTCATCAGCGCCTGGCGGATATCACCGACCGCCAGGACGCCAAGGCTTTCGCGGATGACCTTGGAACTGCCGCCGCTATCCCAGGCCGGCACGATGCGCGTCAGCCGCACGGGCTTTGCGCATAACGCCAGATTGGTCGAGCGGCAGGCCGTGCCGCCCGAGAAGAGTACGATATGCGGCAACCGGTTCCCGGCCATCCGTCCCCCGTTCTACGGCGCGATGTTGTAGGCCGCGCCGATCAGGGTCTTGGTATAGGCCTCCTTCGGCGCGCTGAAAATGGCGTCCGTCGGCCCCTCCTCGACGATCTTGCCGTCCTTCATCACGATCACATAATCGGACATGGCGCGAACCACCGACAGGTCATGGCTGATGAAGACATAGGAAAGACCGTAGCGGGTCTGGAGATCGCGCAGAAGCTCGATCACCTGGCCCTGCACCGAACCGTCCAGCGCCGAGGTGGGCTCGTCCAGCAGCAGGATCTGCGGCTTCAGGATCAGGGCGCGCGCGATGGCGATGCGCTGGCGCTGGCCGCCGGAGAACTCGTGCGGATAGCGGTTGCGTGCCGCCGGATCGAGGCCCACCTCCTTCAGCGCCTCGATCGCCCGCTTGTCGCGGTCGGCCCGAGAGAGCTGCGGCTCGTGCACATAGAGCCCTTCCGTGATGATCTCGCCCACCGTCTGGCGCGGCGAGAGCGACCCGTAGGGATCCTGGAAGACCAGCTGCATGCTGCGCCGGAGCGGCCGCATGCCGGTTCGGTCGAGGCCGGAGATATCCGTCTTGCCGAAACGGTAGGCGCCGCCGCTGGAAATGAGGCGGAGCAATGCCCGGCCGAGCGTCGACTTGCCGGAACCCGATTCCCCCACGACGCCGATGGTCTGGCCTTCGTGCAGGCTGATGCTGACATTGTCGACGGCGCGGAAGGTCGAGGCGCGTTTCTTGAGGATCCCGCCGTCGATCTTGTAGTCCACGACGACATTGCGGCCTTCGAGGATGATCGGGGCGTCGTCCGCCGGTGCGGCCTTGCGGCCATGCGGTTCGGCCTCGATCAGCATGCGCGTATAGTCGGCCTTCGGGTTGTCGAAGAGCTCGGCCGTTACGCCCTGCTCCACCACCTCGCCACGCCGCATGACGACGACCCGTTCGGCGAAATGCCGGACGATGCCGAGATCGTGCGTGATGAGCACGATGGCCATGTCGAACCGCTTCTGCAGGTCCTTGAGCAGGTCCAGGATCTGCGCCTGGATGGTCACGTCCAGGGCCGTGGTGGGCTCGTCGGCGATCAGGTAGTCGGGCTCGGCCGCCAGGGTCATCGCGATCATCACGCGCTGCTTCTGGCCGCCCGAGAGACGGAAGGGGTACTCGTCGATGCGGCGCTCGGGCTCGGGAATGCCCACGCGCTCCAGCAGTTCCAGGACACGCGGACGGGCCTGTTTCTGCGTGCCGCCGCGGTGATGCACGATCACCTCGGCGATCTGCTTGCCGATGGGATAGAGCGGATCGAGCGAGGTCATCGGCTCCTGGAAGATCATGGTGATCTTCGCGCCGCGGATCTCGTTGAGCGCTTTGGGCGAAAGGCCCACCATCTCCTGCCCGCGATACTTCGCGGAGCCGGAAACGCTACCGTTGGCGGCGAGCAGGCCCATGATGCCCATCATGGTCTGGCTCTTGCCGGAGCCCGATTCACCCACCACCGCCAGCGTCTCGCCGGGGCAGACGTCGAGGCTGATGCCCTTGACCGCATTCACGGTTCCGTCGGGAGTGGAGAAGGTGACCTTCAAATCCCGGACGGAGAGGATCGGTTCCATGATCTTTGTCTTGTCTTCCATGTCAGCGGTCCTTCGGGTCGAATGCATCGCGCAGGCCATCGCCGACGAAGTTCAGCGAGAAGAGCGTGACGACGAAGAAGATGGCGGGGAAGACGAGCAGCCACGGCGCCGACTGGATGTTGTTGGCGCCTTCCGCGATCAGCGACCCCCAGCTCGTCAGCGGCGCCTGGACGCCGAGGCCGAGGAAGGAGAGGAAGCTTTCGAGCAGGATCACCTTCGGCACGATGACCGTGACGAAAATGACGACCGGACCGATGGTGTTCGGAATGACGTGCCGGCGGATGATCTGCCAATCCGTCAGGCCGAGCGCCTCTGCCGCGCCGATGAATTCCCGCCGCTTCAGCGACAGCGTCTGACCGCGCACGATGCGGGCCATGTCGAGCCATTCCACCGCGCCGATGACGATGAAGATCAGCACGAAGCTGCGGCCGAAGAACACGACGAGCACCACGACGAGGAAGACGAAGGGCAGCGAATAGAGGATTTCGACGAATCGCATCATGACGTTGTCGACGCGACCGCCCATATAGCCCGAGATCGCGCCGTAGACGACGCCGATACCGAGCGAGACGAGGCTGGCGAGCAGCCCGACGGCGATGGAAATCTGCCCGCCGAGCATGACGCGCGCCATGAGATCGCGCCCGTTGGTATCCGTGCCGAACAGGAAATATTCCCGGTCAACGATACCCGTGAGCGTGAGCTTGCGGCCCTCGTCCTCGGTCTTGACGACCTCGGTCTTGTCGAACTCGTTGGCCCGGTCGAAGTAGCGCGCGGCGCGCGGATCGATCGGGTCCTTCGCGGTGACGATCGCCGTGAAGGCTTCGCCTTCGACGGAGAAGGATTGCAGCTCGACGCGGGCGCGGGTCGCGACCCCCTTCATGGCATCTTCCAGCGCGTCCTCACCCGGCCGCGGCTCGAGGCTCGGCGGGATGGTGACATAGGACGAGAAGACCTGGTCATAGGTGTGGCTGATGAAGAACGGGCCGAAGAACGCGAAGCACGCGATCAGCACCAGCATGACCGCGCCGGCCATGGCCGGACGGTTGCGGCGGAAGCGCATGACGGCGAGCTGGAAGAGGCTGCGCCCCTTCACTTCGCTCTCCGGCACGGCGGAAACGACGGCATCAGTCATGGCGAACCCTCGGATCGAGCAGGCCATAGAGAATGTCGACCAGCAGATTGAACACGATGACGAAGATGGCGATCAGCACGACCGTGCCCATGACGAGCGTATAGTCGCGATTGATCGCGCCGAGCACGAAATAGCGCCCGACACCGGGAATGGTGAAGATCGTCTCGACGACCGCCGAGCCCGTCAGGAGAGCTGCGGCGCAGGGTGCAAGGTAGGACACGATCGGCAGCATGGCGCCGCGCATGGCATGCACCACCACCACCGATTTCGCCGGCAGGCCATAGGCCCGCGCCGTGCGGATATGGTCGGTGCGCAGCGCCTCGATCATCGAGCCGCGGGTAAGGCGGGCGAAGACGGCGAGCTGCGGCAGGGCAAGCGCGATCATCGGCAGGATGAGGAAGCGCAGCGACCCGTCACCCCAGCCCCCGGCGGGCAGCCAGGCGAGCACGATGGCGAAGATCAGCGTCAGCACCGGGCCGACGACGAAGTTCGGCACCGTGACGCCGACCGTCGCGACCGACATGACCGCGAAATCGAGCGCGCTGTTCTGCCGGAGCGCGGCAATCGTGCCGACGATGACGCCGCCGACGAGCGCGAGCAGCAGCGCATAGAAGCCAAGCTCCATCGAATAGGGCAGCCCCTTGCCGATCAGCTCGGCGACGGTGTTGTCCTTGTAGATGTAGCTCGGGCCGAAGTCGCCACTGAGCGCATTGCTCATATAGGTGAGGTATTGGCGCCAGAGAGGTTGATCGAGCTGGTAGGCCCGCATCAGGTTTTCCATCGTGGCGGGCGGAAGAGGTCGTTCGAGGTTGAACGGTCCGCCGGGCGCAAAGCGCATGAGGAAGAACGAAATTGTGACGACGACAAATAGCGTCGGCACGGCGCTGGCGAGGCGCCGTAGAACGAAAGCAAGCATGACCAGGTCTCCCCAGATACGCAGTGCGCGGCCCTTCACGGCCGCGCACATACGTTAGATCATTCGGAAACGCTGAGGAAGCGGCTCAGGTGCTGGTTGGCGGCATTGTCCTGCCAACCCTGGACCTTGCTGGAAACGAGCCAGAGGTCGGCCTGCGTGAGGAACGGCGCGATCGGCTGTTCCTTCATCAGCAGGGCTTCCGCGTCATGCAGGACCTTCGCGCGCGCCGCCGGATCGCGCTCTTCGTACGACTTCTTCATCAGAGCGTCGTAGTCGGCATTGTTGAACTGGCCGTAGTTGAAGGTCTTGTTGGTGCTGACGCTGAGCGCCAGGAAGTTTTCGGCATCCGCATAGTCGGCAACCCAGCCGGCGCGCGCGACGTTGAACTTGCCGCCTTCCTGCAGGTAGGCGTAGTGCGAGGACACGTCGAGGTTCACCATGGAGACGTCGGCGCCGAAGGTGTTCTTCCACATGTCGGCAACGGCCGTCGCCACGCGCTCGTGGTTCGGATTGGTGTTGTAGCGGATTTCGATCTTCAGCGGCTTGCCGCCTTCGCCGTAGCCGGCTTCCTTCATCAGCTTGAGCGCTTCGTCTTCGCGGTCGAGCTGCGACATCGCGCCGAAATCGGCCGTCGCCGGCTCATAGCCCTGGATGCCCGGGGGCACCATGGAATAGGCCGGAAGCTGCGAGCCGGAATAGATTTCCTTGGCCAGGAAGTCGCGGTCGACGGCCATGGAGAGCGCGCGGCGCACGCGCACGTCACTATAGGGCTCCTGACGGGTGTCGAAGGCGTAGTAGTAGGTCGCCAGCGTCGGTGCGACGTGAACCTGCTCGCCGTAGCTCTTCTTCAGGCGCTCGATCTGGTCGGCCGAGAAGTTGTAAACGAGGTCCATTTCCTTCGCCTCGAAGCGGCGGACGGACGCGGCCTGGTCGTCAATCGGGTAGAAGACCACCTTGTCGAGCTTGACGTTGGCAGCATCCCAGTATTCCGCATTCTTCTCGACGACGAGGTTGTCGTTCGGAACGTGGCTGACGAGCTTGAACGCGCCGTTGGAAACCATCGTGCCGGGCTTGACGAAGTCAGCGCCGTTCTTTTCGACGCTGGCCTTGGAGACCGGAAGCGCCGTCTGGTGCGCAAGCAGTTCGAGGAAGAAGGGCGTCGGGCGCTCGAGGGTGATTTCGACGGTCTTGGCATCGACGGCCTTGACGCCGAGCTGGTCGAGGCCGAGATCGCCCTTGTTGACCTTTTCGGCGTTCTTGATCGGGTAGAGGATGTTGGCGTAGCCGGCTGCCGTCTTCGGGTCTTCGACGCGGGTGAAGGAGAAGACGAAGTCTTCCGCCGTCACGGGCGAACCGTCGGACCACTTGGCGTTGTCGCGCAGCTTGAAGGTGTAGACCGTGGCGTCATCCGAAACGGTCCAGCTTTCAGCCGCGCCGGGGACGATCTTGCCTGAAGCGTCATAGACCGTCAGACCTTCATAGAGGTCCTTCAGGATGAACTCTTCGATGTTGATGGAGGTGTGGGCCTGGTCGAGCGTCTGCGGCTCGCCGGCATTGCCACGATGGAGCACCGCTTCGGCCAGCGCCGGGCTTGCGCCCAGCAGGATCGCACCGGCCAGAAGTGCTGCACGGAAACCAGTCAGTTTGTTTGCCATTTTATGTCTTCCTTCCCCGTTGTTTTTTTGGGTGCCACATCAATTGTCCGGGTTTGTCCGCTTTGCAAGACCCTAAAAACAGGAAATGCACAGTGTCTGCACAACTTCTATGCGGTCCACCAATGCGACCAAACGCGACGCCCGACGCCTATCTGCGCCAAAAGATGAGAAAAATATTTGCGTTTGCCTAAAGAAATCGCAGTTTTCTGCCCATCGTTTTGCACGGTTTTCTGCGATTGATCGGCCATCGAACACCTGATCCAGAACGGAGTCTCCCCAAGATGAACTGGTTGAAAACCCTCGCCGCCGCCGCGGCTCTCCAGGCCGCCGTCTTCGCCCCGGCTTTTGCCGGCGAAAATCTCGCGGCCGTCCAGTCGGCCGGCGCGCTGAAGATCGGCACCGAAGGCACCTACGCGCCCTTCACCTACCATGACACCGACGGTAAGCTGGTCGGCTTCGACGTCGAGATCGGCGAAGCCATCGCCAAGAAGCTTGGCGTGAAGGCCGAATTCCTCGAAGGCAAGTGGGACGGCCTGATCGCCGGCCTCGACGCCAACCGCTACGACGCCGTGATCAACCAGGTCGGCATCACCGAGGCGCGCAAGCAGAAGTACGACTTCTCCGAGCCCTATATCGCCTCCAAGGCCGTGCTGATCGTTCGCGCCGACGACGACAGCATCAAGGGCTTCGCCGACCTCAAGGGCAAGAAATCCGCCCAGTCGCTGACCAGCAACTTCGGCAAGCTCGCCCAGGAATCCGGCGCCGAACTCGTCGGCACGGACGGCTTCGACCAGTCGATCCAGCTCGTGCTGACCGGCCGCGCCGACGCCACGATCAATGACAGCCTGTCCTTCCTCGACTTCAAGAAGCACAAGCCCGACGCCAATGTGAAGATCGCCGCCGAGCAGGAAGGCGCCGACTATTCCGGCGTCATCATCCGCAAGGGCGAACCGGAGCTTCTGGACGCGATCAACAAGGCGCTGGCGGACATCAAGGCCGACGGCACCTATCAGGCGATCTCGGACAAGTATTTCGGCCAGGACGTCTCCAAGTAATTGCCGACGGCTGCTTCGCGGCAGCCGCTTCCTGCCCTATAGATAGCACCGTCAACTGGCCGGGGATCACCCCGGCCAGCCGCATTTCCGGAGGTTTTCCCCGTGCCGCCGTGGCTTCAACTGATGCTGGACTCGCTTGCGCCGCTGCTCTGGGCCGCGCTCGTCTTCACCATTCCGCTCACCCTCGCCTCCTTCGTGCTCGGCCTTGCGCTCGGGCTTCTGACCGCCGTCGCGCGGCTGTTCGGGCCGCGGCCGCTCTCGGCCATCGCGCGCTTCTACGTCTGGGTGATCCGCGGCACGCCGCTCCTGGTGCAGCTCTTCGTCATCTTCTACGGCCTGCCGAGCGTCGGCATCCTGCTCGATGCCTTCCCGGCCGCGCTCATCGGCTTCACGCTGAATGTCGGGGCCTATACGTCGGAGATCATCCGCGCCGTCATCTCCTCCGTGCCGCGCGGCCAGTGGGAAGCGGCCTATTCGATCGGCATGAGCTGGTCGCAGGCCATGCGCCGCACCATCCTGCCCCAGGCGACGCGCGTTGCCGTGCCGCCGCTCTCCAACACCTTCATCTCGCTGGTCAAGGACACCTCGCTTGCCGCCGCCGTCACCGTGCCGGAGCTGTTCCAGACCGCGCAGCGCATCGTCGCCACCACCTATGAGCCGCTGATCCTCTATATCGAGGCGGCGCTGATCTATCTTGCGCTGAGCTCCGTGCTCTCGGCTTTGCAGGTGCGCCTCGAAAAACGCTTCGCCCGCTATGGCGGCTTCCTGGAGGCCCGCACGTGATCGAACTGACCCATATCGAAAAGCGCTTCGGCGACAACCATGTGCTGCGCGACATCAGCCTGCGGCTGGCCGAAGGCACCGTAACCGCGCTGGTCGGCCCTTCGGGCGGCGGCAAGAGCACGCTCCTGCGCTGCATCAACCTGCTGGAAACGCCGACGTCCGGCTCGATCCGGCTCGGCGAGGAGAAGATCGACTTCGCACCCGGCCGCAAGGTCGGCTGGGACGCCATCCAGAAGCTGCGCCGCCAGACCGGCATGGTCTTCCAGAATTTCCAGCTCTTCCCGCATCAGACGGCCATCGCCAATGTGATGGAAGGCCTCGTCACCGTCCTCAAATGGCCACCCGTCAAGGCGCGCGCCCGGGCGCTCGAACTGCTCGAAAAGGTCGGCATGGCGCACAAGGCCGACGCCTGGCCGGCGACGCTTTCCGGCGGCCAGCAGCAGCGTGTCGCCATCGCCCGCGCGCTCGCCCCCTCCCCGCGCGTTCTCCTGTGCGACGAGCCGACCTCGGCGCTCGACCCGGAACTGGCGGAAGAGGTGGTGGAAGTGCTGAGCCGGCTTGCCCGCGAAGGCACGACGATGGTCATGGCGACGCACGACCTGCGCCTTGCTTCGCGCGTTGCCGATACCGTGGTTTTCCTCGATGGCGGGGTGATCGTCGAGCAGGGTGCGCCGCGTGCGATTTTCTCGGCGCCGGAGCGCGAACGCACGAAAAAATTCATCGCTTCGCTCAGCGCGCCGCAGAGCTACGACATCTAGGATACACGCCGCCTCGCGTCATGGTCGTAGCGAAATCCGATCCGCGATAGTTGCATCGGTGGGACGATTCAAGCAAAGTGGCGGGATATTCGTATCTCGCCATGCCCCGGCATGCATAAAGGGGAGAAAGCCTCATGAACAAGAAAACACCCAACCCGATCGACGTGTTCGTCGGCTCCCGCGTCCGTCTGCGCAGACTGATGGTCGGCATGAGCCAGGAAGCGCTGGCCGACCGTCTGGGCGTGACGTTCCAGCAGGTGCAGAAGTACGAAAAGGGCACAAACCGCATCAGCGCCAGCCGCCTCCAGGCCATCTCGGAAGTCTTCCGCGTCCCGCCGAGCTTCTTCTTCCAGGATGACGAGAATGCCACGCCGACGACGGGCGCCGCACACGAAACCGGCGACGTTTCCACCTTCGTTTCCTCCAAGGAAGGCCTCGACCTCAACCGCGCTTTCCTGAAGATCGAAGACGCCGGCGTGCGCAAGTCGATCATCCAGCTCGCGACCGCCCTTTCCAAGGCAAGCGCCGGCGATCCGGCGGCGGAACGCTCGGATACCGCATCGGAACTGCGGGTCTGAACCCACAATGCCAGCACGGCTGCAGACGCTCGGTCATCTGCGCCTGCTCGACGAGGGCGGCAACGACATCGTCTTTCCTGAAAAGGCGCTGCTGATCCTCTGCTATCTTCGCGCGCGCGGCCTGACGGACATGCCGAGGGCCGGCGCGGCGGGCCTTTTCTGGGACGATGCAAACCCGACTGCCGCCTTCGCCAGCCTGCGGCAGACCGTTGCCCGCGTGCAGAAACGCCAGCGCGAACTCGGCCGGACCTATCTCGCCTTCACCGATGCCGCCGTCGCGCTTGGGCCGGACCCCTTTGAAAGCGACGTGGACGAGGTGCAGGCCGAAGCGGGGCTCGATCTCCTGGCAGGCGTCCTTACCGAGGATTTCCTGAAACATATCAAACCCGGAACGCGAGCGCTTGCGAACTGGATCGCCCTGCAACGGGCCGGCCACATGGCGCTGCTCCGCAACGCCCTTCTTGCCGGCGCCGCGCCCGAGAGCGCCTCCCGGCAGTCCCGTTCGCTGGCCGCCATGCGCCTGCTGGAGGCAAACCCCGACGACGACGAGGTGCGTTCCGCACTGACGGGGCGCCCGGCCGCCGCCACGGCGGTGCCGATGATCGTCCACGACGCGCCCATCCGGGTTCTCTCCCCGCAGGAGATCGACGTCCCATTGCCAAGGCCCAGCCCGCCCCGCGTGCTGCTGCTGCCACCGGGCACCGCCTATGCCTCGCGCATCGCCGCGCGCTTTTCCGAGGCGTTGATCGAGGATGTGACGATCGGGCTGTGTGCCCTGCGATCGATCTCGATCATCGCGCCGCACACCGCCGCGCAGATCTCACTCCAGGCCGACCGCGCCGCCACCTACGAGCGCCACAAGATCAGCTACATCCTCGAGACACGGCTGCGGGACGAAGGCGACGGCCACACGCTGTTCGTCCAGCTCATCTTCTTCGGCAGCGACGAGATCATCTGGGCCGAACGTTTTCCGCTCTCTGCGGAAGGCCTGGCCCGCTCGCGCCAGATGATCGCCCACCAGATCGCCGGCGCCATCGCCAGCGAAATCGAGCGCAACCAGCTCACGCGCGACGACTACGAACGCAACGCCGGCGCCTATCGCAGCTTCCTCATCGGCCAGGGGCAGTTGAAGAACCTCGACCTGCGCGATGTCCGCCGCGCCCGCAAGAGCTTTCGCGAGGCCCTGCAGATCAATGCCGGCTTTGCGCCGGCTCTCGGCGGCCTTGCCCGCAGCTACTTCCTCGAATGGCTGGTGACGGCCCGCGGCGACAAGGACCTGCTGCGCCAGGCGGAGCTTCACGCGGAAGAAACCATCCGGGCCGACGAGAACCTGCCCACCGGCTACCGCGAATTCGGCGTCGTCAAGCTCTATGCCCGCCAGTTTGACGAAAGCATCGCCTATCTCGAAAAAGCCGAGGCGCTGAGCCCGCACTATGCCAACGTCCTGGCGAGCTATGCCGACACCCTGGTGCAGGCGTCGAAGCCGGATCTGGGCATACCGAAGATCGAACAGGCGATCGAACTGAACCCGCTGCCGCCGGACGAATATTACTGGACCGCCGCAGGCGCCTCCTATTGCGTCGGCAAATACGAGGAGGCCCTCGCCTATATCGGGCGCATGAAGGACAAGACCCCCGTCCACCGTCTCTCCGCCGCGTGCTGGGCCATGCTGGGCGACCTGAAAAAGGCACGGCTGTTCGTGCGTCGCACCTATGACGTCAACCCGAATTTCGATGCCGACGCCTGGATCGCCCTTATTCCCTTCCGCGAGGAATGGCAGCGCCAGCACTACTACGAAGGCCTGAAGAAGGCGGGTTTCTGATCGCGGCGCAACCCGAATACCAGCCCCGCACCCCGGCTTCGGTTGTTCGACTCTCGACTCATTGCGAGCTGCATCGCGATACACGGTCCCGCAAGAGCGTCCCTGAGTAGAAAATGGCGCCCAATTCATACAACTTTTACACGCAAAACCTTTCTGCAAGAAATGCCGAAGCCGAGTGGGTTTTGCGAAAATTCTGCGGTGTTTCCTCCTGCAAAACCCTGCAAAATAGGAAACACCGAATTTTTCACCCGGATTTCCCGGTCAAAAGCCCCGCAACAACCCGAGACGCAAAAAAACGTGTGAATTCCCATTCCGCGTGTGTCACGCTTAAGTCACGCGCGAAGCCAGGGAGTCACGCCTATACTTTAGGCAGGGGTTTTTAAGGAGCTTTGCTCCGGGGGCTGTGAATGAAAGTCGAGATCGATGAGAAGGAAGACCGCGGGAACGAGTTGATCGCGCTGGCGCGTCTCGTTGCCTTCGCGCTGGAAACCGCCAAGACGCTGGATGCCGAGGTTGCCGAGTTCTGCCTGGACAAGGCGCTGCGGGCGGTTCTGGAGCAGATCGACGAACCATCCCGTCTGACGCTGACCGCCAGCGACATCATGCTGATGAACCGTACTCCGCTCTGTTGAGCGCATCTGTTGGCCGGCCTGCCGGCCGAACTCAGCCGCCGTCTCCTTCACGGCGCTGATCACGCCGGCGGTCTGGAGCCTCGGATCGCCGGCGATTTTTTTTGCGTGTCGCCGCTACAGATCGACGCTTCGGGCTGAAAAGAGACGAGGCGGGCTTTCCCCTGCTGCCGCCAACCGCTACCGGAGGGCAGGACGTCATACGGACGCCCGCACGGAGTACGGCATGGATAGCGGCAGCGGCATCGACAGGAACGGCACGGACGGAAGCGCCGCGACCGCTGCGCATCCGTGAGCGCCCTTGCCGCCTATGGCGGTCTCTTCCTGGCCGCCTTTGTCGCCGCCACCCTGCTGCCGGCCCAGTCGGAAGCGGTTCTGGCCGGCCTGCTGGCGACGGGCCACTATGCCCCCGCGATCCTCATTCTCGTCGCCGGCACCGGCAATGTGCTCGGCTCGGTGGTCAACTGGTTGCTTGGCCGTGGCGTGGAGCGGTTTCGTCAGGCCCGCTGGTTTCCCGTCAGCGCGAAAAACCTGGAACGCGCCGGCAACTGGTATCGCCGCTATGGCTGGTGGAGCCTGCTCTTCAGCTGGCTGCCTTTCGTCGGTGATCCGCTGACGGTGGCCGCCGGCATCATGCGCGAGCCTTTTGCCCGCTTCCTGCTGGTCGTCTCCGTCGCCAAGTTCGGCCGCTACATCGTGCTCGCCGCCCTCGTGCAGCAGTGGCTCTGATTTTTTTTCGACAGGCGATGGAATGAGTTTCGCCCGGCTTTCGTATACTGGGGCATGAACGGAAAGACACCCGGCTTCAACGTGATCGGACAGCTCGCAGCGCTTCGGCGCTATGCGCTCTCGCTCGTTCGCAATCCGGACGAGGCGGAAGACCTTGTGCACGATGCGCTGGTGAAGGCCTATGAACGCCAGTCGACCTTCCGCACCGGCGCCAGCGTGCGCAACTGGCTGATGTCGATCCTGCACAATGCCCATATCGATCGCCTGCGCCAGCGCCGTTCGCAGGAGCGCCGGCATGATGCGGCGGCCGAGATCGCGGAAACCTCCGTGCCGGCGAACCAGGATCATTCGGTGCGCCTCACGCAGTTGCGCAACGCCTTCTTCGCCCTGCCGGAAGAGCAGCGCGAGGCGCTGCATCTCGTCGCCATCGAAGAGCTTTCCTACCAGGAGGCGGCCGAAACGCTCGGCATTCCGGTGGGCACGCTGATGTCGCGCATCGCCCGCGCCCGCCAGCGGCTGCGCGCTTTCGAACAGAATGGCGCCGCCGCGCCCGTCACCCATCTCAGAATTGTCGGAGGTACCGGCGATGACAAGTAATGACCCCATCCTCGAATCCGATCTCAACGCCTATGTCGACGACCAGCTCGCCGTCGGCCGGCGCATCGAGGTGGAAGCCTTTCTTTCCGAACGGCCGGAGGTCGCCGCACAGATCATGAAGGATCTGCGCGTGCGCGACGAACTGCGCCTGGCGCTTGCCGACCACCGCACGGTGACGCGGCAGGAGACGCGCGAGGCCGCGCGCCTGCTCGAGCGTGCGCTGTCGCGCCGCCGTTTCGTCTCCATCTTCCGCCGCGCGGCGACGATCGCGCTCTTCGTCGCCGCAGGCTGGACGGCCCATGCCGTGCTCGGCCCCTTCGGGGCGACGGAGGTCGTCGCCTCCACCCCGCCGCCCGCCTTCGTGGAAGAGGCCGTGCGGGCGCACAAGACGACGCTTCTGCGCGATGCCATGGCCTCGCAGCCGGAAACCGAAACCTTCGATCCCGCCGAAATCCGCTCGGCAACGGCCATCGTTCTGCCGGACCTGCCGAAGGGCTGGACCGTCATCGACACGCAGGTCTTCCCCTCCGCCTTCGGACCGAGCGTCGAACTGGTGCTGGAGCCGCGGAAGGACGAGCGGCTGTCGCTCTTCGCTGTCAGACCCGGTTCCTTTGCCGTGCAGCATGTCCTGCTCTTCCATGCCGACAATGCCCGCGCCGCCTACTGGCAGATCGGCGACGTCGCCTATGCGCTCGTGTCGGAAAGCCGCAAGGCCGACGACCTCACCGAAACCGCGCGGGACCTCTCCCGCACGCTCTACTGATCAACCGTTTCCAGAAGGAGATATTCGATGGAACCCGTACAACAGCGATTTGGCTATGGCGCGCAGGCGCAGTCGGCCGCTCTCTTCGACGAGGGCCTGCGCCAGCACATGCTGCGCATCTACAACTATATGGGCCTCGGCCTCGTCATCACCGGCATCGTCGCCTTCGTCGTCGGCTCGACGCCGGCGCTTTACGTGCCGATCTTCTCCTCGCCGCTGAAGTGGGTGGTGATGCTGGCGCCGCTCGCCTTCGTCTTCTTCTTCTCGTTCAAGATCCAGACGATGTCGGCCAGCGCCGCGCAGATGACCTTCTGGGCCTTCTGCGCCGTCATGGGCCTGTCGCTCGCCTCGGTGTTCCTGGTCTTCACCGGCACGAGCATCGCCCGCACCTTCTTCATCGCCGCCACCATGTTCGGCGCGACGAGCCTCTACGGCTATGTGACGAAGCGTGACCTCGCCAAGTTCGGCTCGTTCCTGATGATGGGCCTGATCGGCGTGATCATCGCCTCGATCGTCAACATCTTCCTGGGCTCCAGCGCCCTGCAGTTCGCGATCTCCGTCATCGGCATCGTCGTCTTCGTCGGCCTTACCGCCTGGGACACGCAGAACATCAAGGAGCAGTATGCCGACAACCTCGGCCACGAGTCGCAGCAGAAGATGGCCGTGTTCGGTGCGCTTTCGCTGTATCTGAACTTCGTCAACATCTTCCAGCTTCTCCTGAATTTCACGGGTGAGCGCGAATAGTTCTCCCAACGATTTCAACGGGAACGGCGGGGTAATGCCCCGCCGTTTTCGTTTGCGTCTCCCTTTCCTCCACCCCGTGTTCTTCCCGCGTTTTGCTCCGGGAATCTGACCGGCATCCTCCGAGGGCAAGACGCACGTGTCATGCGCGAGAAGAGCGGGAAGGACGGCGGTGCGGCGCAACAAAAGGTAAGTCTATGCTTACTTTAAATCTCCCCGTTGACAAATCGTCCGGCAGCGTTTTTGCTTGAGACATTCACCAGGGGGGTCCCGACAAGGGGCTGAGATACTGCTGGCATTCGCAGCGCAGTGACCCGTTGAACCTGATCCAGTTCATACTGGCGTAGGGACGGTGCAAGCGCTGTGGCAGCAATCCGCAACCCGGATTCCGCATCGGCGTCCTTCCATCATTCCGGCTCTAGGACTGGGTCTCCAAACCGCAACTTGGAGCCTCACCGATGAATATTGCCGCCCAGAAAATCACCCCCACCGTCACCACCGGCTCGCTTCCCGCCTCGCGGAAGATCCACATTCCCGGCGAACGGCATCCGGATATCCGCGTTCCCATGCGCGAGATCGCCCTGCACCCGACCTCCGGCGAACCGCCTGTCACGGTCTACGATGCCTCCGGCCCCTATACCGACCCGGCCCATGTCGTTTCCATCGACGGCGGTCTGCCGCGTCTTCGCGAAAGCTGGGTCGCCGCCCGCGGCGACACGGAAGCCTATGAGGGGCGCCATATCCGTCCGGAGGACAACGGCTTTGCCACCGGTGAGCGGCTGACGCCCGAATTTCCCATCCGCAATCAGCCGCGCCGCGCGACGGGCGGCAGGGCCGTGACCCAGCTCGCCTATGCCCGCGCCGGCATCGTCACACCGGAGATGGAGTTCATCGCCATCCGCGAGAACCTCGGCCGCCAGGCCGCAAAAGAGGCTCTTGTCCGCGACGGCGAAAGCTTCGGCGCACATGTGCCGGACTTCGTCACGCCCGAGTTCGTGCGCGAGGAAGTGGCGCGCGGCCGCGCCATCATCCCGGCCAACATCAATCACCCCGAGCTGGAACCCATGGCCATCGGCCGCAACTTCCTGGTCAAGGTGAACGCCAATATCGGCAACTCGGCCGTCACCTCCAGCATCGAGGAGGAGGTGGAGAAGATGGTCTGGGCCACGCGCTGGGGCGCTGACACGGTGATGGACCTGAGCACCGGCCGCAATATCCACACCACCCGCGACTGGATCATCCGCAACAGCGCCGTGCCCATCGGCACCGTGCCCATCTACCAGGCGCTCGAGAAGGTCGGCGGCGTGGCCGAAGACCTGACATGGGCCCTGTTCCGCGACACCCTGATCGAGCAGGCCGAGCAGGGCGTGGACTACTTCACCATCCACGCCGGCCTGCGTCTGCCCTTCGTGCCCCTGACGGTCAAGCGCCGCACCGGCATCGTCTCGCGCGGCGGCTCCATCCTGGCCAAGTGGTGCATCGCCCACCACCAGGAGAACTTCCTGTACACGCATTTCGAAGAGATCTGCGAAATCATGAAGGCCTATGACGTGAGCTTCTCGCTGGGCGACGGCCTGCGCCCCGGCTCCCTGGCTGACGCCAATGACGAGGCCCAGTTCGCCGAGCTGCGCACGCTGGGCGAGCTGACCAAGATCGCTTGGAAGCACGATGTGCAGACCATGATCGAAGGCCCCGGCCATGTGCCCATGCACCTGATCCAGGCCAATATGGACGAGCAGCTCAAGCACTGCGACGAGGCGCCCTTCTACACCCTGGGCCCGCTCACCACCGATATCGCGCCGGGCTATGACCACATCACCAGCGGCATCGGCGCGGCCATGATCGGCTGGTTCGGCTGCGCCATGCTCTGCTATGTGACACCCAAGGAGCATCTGGGCCTGCCCGACCGCGACGATGTGAAGGCCGGCCTGATGGCCTACAAGATCGCGGCCCACGCGGCCGATGTGGCCAAGGGCCATCCGGGCGCCCGCGCCCGCGACGACGCACTCTCCAAGGCACGCTTCGAGTTCCGCTGGAGCGACCAGTTCAACCTCGGCCTGGACCCCGAGACCGCGCGCGAGTTCCACGACGAGACCCTGCCCAAGGACAGCGCCAAGGTGGCCCATTTCTGCTCCATGTGCGGCCCCAAGTTCTGCTCCATGCGCATCTCACACGATATCCGCGCCGAAGCGCAGAAGGAGGGGCTGGAAGCGATGGCGGCAAAGTTCCGCGAAGGCGGCGACCTCTACATGCCGCTGGCGGGAGAATGACCATGCGCATCCTCGTCAAGGGCGCCGGCGTCGCCGGCCTTGCCACCGCCTGGCAGCTCTATCGTCACGGCTTCGAGGTGACGGTGGCCGAGCGCGCCGAGAGGGCCGGTATCGGCGCCTCCGGCTTTGCCGGCGGCATGCTCGCACCGTGGTGCGAGCGGGAAAGCGCCGAGGAACCGGTGCTGACGCTCGGCCGCCACGCCGCCGACTGGTGGGACGCCGCCTTGCCGGGCGCGGTGCATCGCCGCGGAACGCTGGTCGTCGCCGGCGGCCGTGATGCGGGCGAGCTCGATCGCTTCGCGGCCCGCACCAGCGGCTGGCAATGGCTGGACGAGGCGGCGCTCGCCGCGCTGGAACCGGATCTTGCCGGACGCTTCCGCACCGCCCTCTTCTTCCCGCAGGAAGCCCATCTCGATCCGCGGCAGGCACTGTCCGCCTTGGCCGCGGCGCTGGAGGAGGCGCGCATGCCGCTTCTCTTCGGCACGGAAGGCGATGCCCGCCGCCACGACAGGACCATCGACTGCACGGGCGCGGCGCAGATCGGCCGCCTTCCCACGCTTCGCGGCGTGCGCGGCGAGATGCTGATGCTGGAAACGGCGGAGATAAGGCTGTCCCGCCCCGTCCGCCTGCTGCATCCGCGCCACCCGATCTACATCGTGCCGCGCGAAAGCAACCGCTTCATGGTGGGCGCGACCATGATCGAGAGCGGCGATGCCGGCCCCGTCACCGCCCGCTCGCTGATGGAGCTGCTGAACGCCGCCTATGCCTTGCATCCCGCCTTTGGTGAGGCACGACTTACGGAATTCGGCGCGGGTGTGCGCCCTGCCTATCCCGACAACCTGCCGCGCGTCAGCGAGGAGAACGGCATCCTCCACGTCAATGGCCTCTACCGGCACGGCTTCCTGCTCGCCCCGGCCATGGCGGGCGAAGTGGCGCGCCGGCTGCTTGCCGAACAGCAGCAGCCGCAAAGGAGAGCATCATGACCGTCATCGTCAACGGCGAGGAACAGGAGATTGCCGCGGCGACTCTCGCAGACCTCCTGGCCGCCCTCGACTACGAGGGCGACTGGCTGGCGACCGCCGTCAATGGCGAGCTGGTGCACCGCGAGGATCGCGCCGGTTTCGCGCTTGCCGCCCGCGACCGGGTCGAGATCCTCTCGCCCATGCAGGGAGGCTGAAAATGCTGGAGCTCTACGGCACCCCGGTCAAATCCCGCCTGCTGCTCGGCACCGCGCGCTATCCCTCCCCTTCCGTGCTGGCGGAAGCGGTGCGGCGTTCGAAGACCGAGATCGTCACCGTCTCGCTGCGGCGGGAGACCGCCGGCGGCAAGGCGGGCGGCGCCTTCTTCGATCTCATCGCCGGCCTCGGCGTCCAGGTGCTGCCCAACACCGCCGGCTGCCACAGTGCGAAGGAAGCCGTGCTGACGGCCAGGATGGCGCGCGAGATTTTCCGCACCGACTGGATCAAGCTGGAGGTCATCGGCCACCACGACACGCTGCAGCCCGATGTCTTCGGCCTCGTCGAGGCCGCGCGCATCCTTGGCAAGGAGGGCTTCAAGGTCTTTCCCTATACGACGGACGACCTTGTCGTGGCGGAAAGGCTGCTCGAGGCCGGCTGCAAGGTGCTGATGCCCTGGTGCGCACCGATCGGTTCGGCCATGGGTCCGGTCAATCCGATGGCGCTGCGCGCCTTCCGGGCGCATTTTCCCGACGTGCCGCTGATCGTCGATGCCGGCATCGGCCGACCGTCTCACGCCTGCGCGGTGATGGAATATGGATACGATGCCGTCCTCCTCAACACCGCCGTCGCCGGGGCGGGCGATCCCGCCGCCATGGCCGAGGCCTTCTCGCACGCCATCGAGGCGGGTCGGCTGGCGCGCAATGCCGTGCCGCTGGAACCGCGCGACATGGCCGTGCCCTCCACCCCCGTCATCGGAAAGGCCGTCTTCGCATGAAACTCGACCCGTTCTACCTCATCGTCGACAGCGCCGACTGGATCGACCGTCTGGTGCCCATCGGCGTCCGCCTGGTGCAACTGCGCATGAAGGATCTGCCGGAAGACAGGTTGCGGGCGGAAATCCGCCGGGCGAAGGCCACCTGCATGGCGCAGGGCTGCCAGCTCATCGTCAACGATTACTGGCGGATCGCCATCGAGGAGGGCTGCGACTTTGTGCATCTCGGGCAAGAGGATCTTGCCGAGGCCGATGTCGGCGCCATCCGTGCCGCCGGCCTGAAGCTCGGCCTTTCCACCCATGACGAGGCGGAGCTGGAGGCGGCGCTGGCGGCAGAGCCCGACTACATCGCCCTCGGTCCTGTCTGGCCGACGATCCTGAAGAAGATGAAATGGGCGCCACAGGGCGCGGAGCGGCTGGCGGCGTGGAAGGCGCGCATCGGCTCTCTTCCCCTCGTCGCCATTGGTGGCCTCAATCCGGATCGCCTGCCCGCCGTCTTCGCAAACGGCGCCGACAGCGCGGCGGTGGTGACGGATATCACGCTGAACGCCGACCCCGAGGCGCGCACGCGCGAATGGATCGCCGAGACAGCGCGCTGGCGGTGATCAGGCCTTTGGGGAAACGGCCCAGAGCCGGGCGGCGTTTTCGTAGAGAACGCGCCGTTTCTCTTCCGGGCTGACACCCGACAGCAGCGCATGGGTCGCGCCAAGCCAGGCGGAAAGCCCGCCGCCGAGCGTGCAGACCGGCCAGTCGCTGCCCCAGACCATGCGCGCGAAGCCGAAGCTATCAGCCACATGGGCGAAATAGGGCTTCAGGTCCTCAAGCGTCCAGCTTTCCGTGCCATAGGCTGGAAGCCCCGACAGCTTGACCGTCACATTCGGCCGGCGGGCGATCTCGGCGACCGGTCCCTTCCAGGCGTCGAAGCCGCCACCCTTGATATCGGGCACGCCGCAATGGTCGAGCACGAAGGAAACGTCCGGCGCGAGATCGGCGAGCGCGATGGCCTTTTCGATCTGGTGTGGCAGCACGCAGAGATCGAAGGCGAGCCCGGTGCCCGCCAGCCGCCGGATATTCTCCCGGAAAAGCGCCTCTTCGGAAAGGTCGTCCGGCATGACATGCAGCACGCGGCGGAAGCCGCGCACGAAGGGATTGGCCGAAACCGTGTCGAGATAGACGGGAAAGTCCGGCGATTCCGGCCGGCAGGCCGCGATGGCGCCGACGATCAGGCTGCCGGTCTCGCCCGCGAGCGTTTCGATTGTCGCCGTCTCGCGGGCCATGTCGTCCACCGCGACATCGACCTCCATATGCAGCGCCGCCGCGATGCCGAGCCGCCGCGCCTCCCGCGCATAGAGATCATGGGTGAAATCGGCATCGAGCGGCGGCACGCCGGCAAGCCAGGGATAGGAGAGCCGATCGCGGTAGATGAGGTGCAGATGCGTGTCGATGATCATGCCGGCCTCCTTCAAGCAGGCGGGAGACTGGCACAGAAGAATGATCCATTCAAATACGAATTGATGATGCGCCCGATCTTGCCGGGACACCCTTACCAATCCGGCACCATCCCGCTATTCTCCCCGCTCCAGCAACAGGAGAAAATGCATGAAGATCAGCGCACGCAACCGCCTCAAGGGCAAGATCGTCGAAGTCGTGCTCGGCGCGACGACAGCCCATGTCCGCATCGATGTCGGAGGCTCCATCATCACCGCCGCCATCACCAATGACGCGGTGAACGAACTCGGCCTCGTCGCCGGGCAGGAGGCCTATGCGGTGGTCAAGGCATCGGACGTGATGGTGGCCGTAGACGATTAGGATGGGCTGAAGGACGGTTGGCCCTAACCATCCACCTTCTTGCACATAGGCACTTCACCTGTCTCGAAATCGCCCCGCTGCGGCGGGGCGATGGGCTTGAAGAGGGTGCGATCCGGCTTCAGGTCGACCAGCGGCGTGCCATCGAGGCAATCGAGGCCGCGCACGAAGAGGCGGTTGCCCTCGATCTTCTCCAGCGCGACGATGGAGGTGCCGATGGGATTGGGCCGGACGGGCGAGCGCAGGGAGAAGGTGCCGTGCACCTCGCCATTCGACGCCGGGCTCTGCAGCACGAGATCGCGGCGCGACTGGTGCAGCCAGTACAGAACCTCCAGCCGCTCGAAACGCTCGACGCCCGTCAGCGCCTGGATCCAGGGCGCGAAGATCTCGATTTCGCAGATCGGCCCGTCATGACGTCCCTGGCGCGGCGTTTCCATGCGCGAGGTCCAGGGCGTCGAAATCCGGCCGATGAAGACGAGGCTCGCATCCACCGTTTCCGGCGGCGCGATCGCCACCTCGTTCTTGCGGATCTCGTTCAAGCGGACCATGTCCTTCTCCATCGCTATATTCCTTTGAATACGACGATATCGATGCGCGCGATTTTTTGAAAGATATAATTCCCGATATATCTTGAATTAAGATATATCGGGAATTATATCGGCAATATGAGACACAGAATGGGATGCGGCCCTCACCGCCACTTTTCACCGCCCGACGACCGGTCGGGTCCCTTCCATCGCGGCCGGGGCGGCCGCCACGGCGGGCGCCTCTTCGACTATGGCGAACTCCGGCTCCTGCTGCTCGCCATCATCGCCGATGCGCCGAGCCACGGTTACGAACTGATCAAGACCGTCGAGGAACGCTTCGGCGGCAGCTACAGCCCGAGCCCGGGCGTCATCTACCCGACGCTCTCCTGGCTGGACGACATGGGCTATGCCGTGATCGAACCGGTCGACGGCGGGCGCAAGCGCTACAGCATCACGCAGGAAGGCAAAGCCTTCCTTGCGGCCAACCGCGCTGCCATCGACGACCTCATGGCCCGCGCCGGAAAGGGCCCTGGCCGCCGCGAGGGCGTGCCCGCCCCCGTCGTGCGCGCCATGGAAAACCTGAAACTCGCCATGCGGCTGCGCCTTCGCAGCGGCGATCTCAGCGACGAGGCCGCCGAGGCCATCGCCGCCGCCCTCGACCTTGCCGCCCAGACCGTGGAGAAAAGCCGATGACGACAAGCAAGACCGCCATTCCCACCGAACAGGCCAGCCGCTACCTGCAGCAGCTCTGCAAGCACTTCGCTCACAAGCTCCCCGTCAGGTTCGACGAACACGCGGGAGAAATCATCTTCTCGATCGGCGAATGCCGGCTGACGGCCGACAGCGCAGCCCTGCAGATCGACCTTGTTGCGCCGAAAGCCGAGGAGATGGACGAGCTCAAGGACGTGGTGATCCGCCACCTCGTTCGCTTCGCTTTCCGCGAGGAGCTTGCCGTGACCTGGCAGGATGCCTGACCGTCAGGCGCCGGCGGCCTCCGAATGCTGCCGGCGCCAGTCCGTCGGGGAAAAGCCGGCCCGCCTGCGGAAAAAGCGGGAGAAATAGGCCGGGTCCTCGAAACCGATTTCCCGCCCGATGTCCTCCACCGGGCGGATGGTAAAACGCAACAGGCGCTTGGCCTCCAGAAGGCGCCGCTCCAGCACCATGTCCTTCACCGTCTGGCCGAACACCGCGCGCGCCGCCTTGTCGAGCAGGTGCGGCGTCGTCGCCAGCGTTTCCACATAGCGGGCGACTGGCCAGTCCTCGCGGTAATGCCGGTCGATGGCGCGGCGCAGACCGAGCGCCAGCGCCACCACGGGCGAGGATGCGGCAAAACCGACATTGCCGCCGAGCCGGGCCATCAGCGACAGCACCACGCCGATCAACCCCGCCAGCACCCGCTCGCTCGAGGCCGCGCCATCGCGGTACTCCGCCATCGCCATCTCCAGGAGGGCTCCGATCTTGATCCAGTCGGCGGACCCCGCCTCGCCGGACAGCAGCACCGGCGCATCCAGCGCGAGATCCACCTGCGGCGCCATGGCCCGCAGCAGATCGTCCGAGACCGAGACGACGATGGCGTCCGCCGCCTCGCCGACATCGAATCCGTGCACGACGTTGCTCGGCACGAAGCTGACGGCCGGTGCGGAAAAATTCCAAGTCCGATCCTCGATCTTGTAGCGCCCCTCACCCCTGAACCAATAGGTGATCTGCCCCATCAGCGGATGCTTGTGCGGCGCAACCTGCCCGAAATGCAAGCTCTTGCGCTCCATAACCGTTTCGACATGCAGGAAGCCGACGTCGAGCGCGCGGCTCGGCTCGCCGTAGACGAAGAAGGCGGGAACCTCGTTGCGGATGATCATGCCGGAAAAAGTACCAGCGAATTGCCCGCTTTGTCCATGGCGCGGACGCCGTGCCGGACTTAGCGTTTGTCAGGATTTTGGAGGAGATACCCATGCGCGCGGAAGATCATCGCAACGACAAGAGCCGGCCGTTTACCGGCGCCGAATATCTCGCGAGCCTGCGGGACGGGCGAGAGGTCTATATCAATGGCGAGCGCATCGCCGACGTCACCAGCCACCCCGCAATGCGCAATTCCGCCCGCTCCATCGCCCGCATGTACGATGCGCTGCATGACCCGAAGCGCCGGGAACGGCTGACCGCGCCGACCGACACCGGCTCGGGCGGCTACACGCACAAATATTTCCGCGTCGCCCGTTCCTCGGCCGATCTCGTCGCCCAACAGGGCGCCATCGCCGACTGGGCGCGCATGTCCTATGGCTGGATGGGCCGCACGGCGGATTACAAGGCCGCGCTGATGAACACGCTCGGCGCCAATGCCGACTGGTACGGCCCCTTCAAGGACAATGCCCTTTCCTGGCACAAGCGCGCGCAGGAAAGCGTGCTCTTCATGAACCATGCCATCGTCAACCCGCCGATCGACCGCCACAAGCCGGCCGATGCGGTCAAGGACGTTTTCGTGCACATCACGAAGGAAACGGATGCCGGCATCTACGTTTCCGGCGCCAAGGTCGTCGCCACCTCTTCGGCGCTGACCCATTACAACTTCCTCGCCCAGAGCTCGGCGACCGTCACCGAGGACCCTTCGCTTTCCGTCATGTTCATCGTGCCGATGAACGCGCCGGGCATAAAAATGTTCTGCCGTGTATCCTACGAGCAGACAGCCAATACCGCGGGCCACCCCTTCGACTATCCGCTCTCCTCGCGCTTCGACGAGAACGACGCCATCCTGGTGCTCGACAACGTCTTCGTGCCCTGGGAAGACGTGCTCGTGCTGCGCGATGCGGCCAAGATCCTCTCCTTCCACCCGGCCTCCGGCTTCATGCACGGCTATTGCTTCCAGGGCTGCACGCGCCTTGCGGTGAAGATGGACTTCCTGGCCGGCCTTTTGGCCAAGGCGCTGCGCGCCACCGGCGGCGACGCCTTCCGCGGCAATCAGGCGATGCTCGGCGAGGTGATCGCCATCCGCCACCAGTTCTGGTCCTTCTCCAACGCCATGGCCTACAACCCCATTCCCTGGGCGGGCGGCGCGGTGTTGCCGAACCTGGAGGCCGCGCTCTGCTACCGCACCTTCATGTCGGAAGCCTATCCGAAGGTCATCGACATCGTGCGCCGCACGGTGGCCTCGGGCCTCATCTACCTGCCGTCCTCGGCGAAGGATTTCGCCAATCCCGAAATCGATCGCTATCTCGCGCAATATGTTCGCGGTTCGGACAATATGGGCCATGTCGAGCGCATCAAGATCATGAAGCTGCTGTGGGATGCGACCGGCACGGAATTCGGCGGCCGCCATGCGCTCTACGAGCTGAACTATGCCGGCGCGCCGGAAGAAGTCCGCCTGCAGGTGCTGAAGGGCGCCGAGCGCGGCGGGCGGCTGAAGGAGATGGAAGCCCTCGTCGACCAGTGCATGGCCGACTACGACGAGACCGGCTGGACGGGCGACACCTGGCTGCCGCCGCTCGGCGATGCCGCCGTGCGCGACGCCGCCGAGTGAGGACCGGACCATGGACAGCACCATCTCCCGGACGGAATTCCGCAACGCGATGGCGCGGGTCTGCGCGCCCGTCAACGTCATCACCACGAATGGCGCGGCCGGTCGCGGCGGCTTCACCGCCACCGCCATGTGCTCCGTGACGGACGAGCCGCCGACCCTGCTCGTCTGCATGAACAGCCGCTCGGCCCAGACCGCCCTCTTCATCGAGAACGGCCGCTTCTGCGTCAACGTGCTGACGCAGGAGCACAAGACGCTCGCCGCCTCCTTCGCCGGCGGCGAGGCGGACATGGCGGCGCGCTATGCCGCCGCGGAATGGACGAACCTTGCCTCCGGCAACCAGGCGCTGGCCGATGCCATCGTCTCCTTCGACTGCACGCTGACGGAAGCAAGGCTCGTCGGCTCGCACAACATCCTCATCGGCGAGGTCGTCGACATCAGAAGCCGGCGCGACGGGCATGCGCTGCTCTATTTCGACCGCAACTACGTGCATGTGCCGACCCAGGCCGGCAGTTTCGGCGGCTGAAGGCGGTAGAAGCCCCTTGACAAGCGGCCTCATATTTAACATGTTAAATAAAAAGTCGCATGCCGGGAGGAAGAATGCCGCATCTGACAGTGGAATATTCGGCCAATCTGGAAGGCCGCACGGATTTCGATGCCCTTTGCACCGGGCTTCTGGAGACGCTGCTTGAAACCGGCCTCTTCGAGCTCGGCGCCCCGAGGGTCCGGGCGCTCCGCGCCGATCACTATGCCATCGCCGACCGTCTGCCGGAAAACGCTTTCATCGACCTCAATCTGCGCATCGGCAAGGGCCGCAGCGCGGAGGAGAAGAAGCGCACCGGCGACGCGCTCTTCGCGACGGCCGGCCGGCTGCTCGCCCCCCTCTTCGAGACGCCGCATTTCGCGCTGTCGCTCGAAATCCGCGAGATCGACGCGGAGCTGAGCTGGAAGAAGAACGCCATCCATCCCCGCCTGCGCGGCAAGTAACCGGACATCCCCCAGGAAAACATCATGTCGAAACTTCAGGAAAACATCGCCAAGGCGGAGGCCTATCTTGCCCGCTTCAAGGAGAAGGGCGTCCTCAACCGCATCGCCGGCGAGGACGTGGCGGCCGCGGACGGCGCAACCTTCGAAACCATCTCCCCCGTCGATCTGAAGCCGCTGGCGACCGTCGCCAAGGGCGCAGCCGCCGATATCGACCGCGCCGCCAAGGCCGCCAAGGCCGCCTTCGCCGACTGGGCCGCCATGCCGGGCGACGCGCGCAGGAAGCTCCTGCACAAGATCGCCGACGCCATCGTCGCCCGCGCCGAAGAGATCGCCTTCGTCGAATGCATGGATACGGGGCAATCGCTGCGCTTCATGGCCAAGGCTGCCCTGCGCGGGGCGGAGAACTTCCGCTTCTTCGCCGACCGCGCCCCGGAGGCCCGCGACGGCAAGACGTTGCGTGCCGAAGGCCAGGTCAACATGACGACCCGCGTGCCGATCGGCCCGGTCGGCATCATCACGCCCTGGAACACGCCCTTCATGCTGTCGACGTGGAAGATCGCTCCGGCGCTGGCCGCCGGCTGCACCATCGTCCACAAGCCGGCCGAATTCTCGCCGCTGACGGCGCGCCTGCTGGTCGAGATCGCGGAAGAAGCCGGCCTGCCGAAGGGCGTCTGGAACCTCGTCAACGGTTTCGGCGAGGACGCCGGCAAGGCGCTGACCGAGCACCCTCTGATCAAGGCCATCGGCTTCGTCGGCGAAAGCCGCACCGGTTCGATGATCATGAAGCAGGGCGCCGACACGCTGAAGCGCGTGCATTTCGAACTCGGCGGCAAGAACCCCGTCGTCGTCTTCGCCGATGCGGACCTGGAGCGCGCGGCCGATGCCGCCGTCTTCATGATCTATTCGCTGAACGGCGAACGCTGCACCTCCTCCTCGCGCCTGCTGGTGGAAGACAGCATCTATGACCGCTTCACCGCTCTCGTGGCGGAAAAGGCGAAGCGCATCAAGGTCGGCCATCCGCTCGACCCGGAAACCGTCGTCGGCCCGCTGATCCATCCGGTGCATGAGAAGAAGGTGCTGGACTATATCGAAATCGGCCGCAAGGAGGGCGCGACGGTCGCTGCCGGCGGCGAGAAGTTCGCCGGCCCCGGGGGCGGCTGCTACGTTTCGCCGACGCTCTTCACCGGCGCCAGCAACACCATGCGCGTCGCACAGGAAGAGATCTTCGGCCCGGTCCTAACCGCCATCTCCTTCAAGGACGAGGACGAAGCGCTGACGCTCGCCAACGACGTCCAGTACGGCCTGACCGGCTATCTGTGGACGGCGGACGTCACGCGCGCCTTCCGCTTCACCGATCATCTCGACGCGGGCATGATCTGGGTGAACTCGGAGAACGTCCGTCACCTGCCGACGCCCTTCGGCGGCGTCAAGAATTCCGGCATCGGCCGCGATGGCGGCGACTGGTCCTTCGACTTCTACATGGAGACGAAGAACATCGCCTTCGCCACCCGCGCCCACGCCATTCCGAAACTCGGCGGCTGATCCCGCCAAACGTACAGACTGCGCCCGTCCTCGCCTCGCGAGGCGGGCTTGAGGAGGACAACATGCCCGTACCCCAGCCCAATCTCTACCCGGCCTTCAACATCGTGCGCCTCAGCCATGTCGAGTTCGGCGTCACCGACCTCGCGAAATCCCGCGCCTTCTATGTCGATACGCTCGGCCTGCAGGTGACGGACGAGACGGCCGACACGATCTATCTGCGCGCCATGGAAGAGCGCGGCCATCACTGCATCGTGCTGAAGAAATCCGACAAGGCGGAAGCCCGCGACCTCGGCTTCAAGGTCTTCGATGAAGAACAGCTCGACAAAGCCGTGCATTTCTTCAAGGGCAAGGGCCTGCCAGTGGAATGGGTCGAGCGCCCCTATCAGGGCCGCACCTTCCGCACGCGCGATCCGATGGGCATTCCGCTGGAATTCTACACCAAGATGGACCGCCTGCCGCCGATCCACCAGAAATACGCGCTCTATCGCGGCGTGAAGCCGCTGCGCATCGACCACTTCAACTGCTTCTCGCCCGATGTCGATGCTTCCGTCGCCTTCTACAACGAACTCGGCTTCCGTGTGACCGAGTACACGGAGGACGAGGAGACCGGCAAGCTCTGGGCCGCCTGGACGCACCGCAAGGGCGGCGTGCACGACATCGCCTTCACCAACGGCCGCGGCCCGCGTCTGCACCACACCGCCTTCTGGGTGCCGACGCCGCTCAACATCATCGACCTGCTCGACCTGATGGCGACCACCGGCTGGGTCTCCAACATCGAGCGCGGCCCCGGCCGCCACGGCATTTCCAACGCCTTCTTCCTCTACATCCTCGATCCGGACGGCCACCGCATCGAAATCTATTGCTCGGACTACCAGACGGTGGACCCGGACCTCGAGCCCATCAAGTGGGGCCTCAAGGATCCGCAGCGCCAGACGCTGTGGGGCGCACCGGCACCAAAGTCCTGGTTCGAGCATGGCAGCCTCTTCAGCGGCACCGAGGTCTCGGATTCGCAATTGAAGGCGCAGCCGATCATCGCCCCCTGAGAGGCATTGCAAATCAGCGGCCAAACGCCGAAAACCGCAATGCCATCATGGGAGTGAGACATGGATAGCGAAGAATTCCGCCAGTGGTCGCGAACCGTCGCCGACTGGGGCGCCGACTATCGGGCGGGGCTGCGCGAGCGGCCGGTGCGCGCGCAGACGAAGCCGGGCGACATCATCCGGCAGATCGCCGATGCCGCCCCGGAAGCCGGCGAGACCATGGAGACGATCTTTTCGGATTTCGAACGGATCATCCCCGACGGCCTCACCCATTGGCAGCATCCGCGCTTCTTCGCCTATTTCCCGGCCAATGCCGCGCCTGTCTCCGTCATCGCCGACTACCTCGTCACATCCGTCGCCGCCCAGTGCATGCTCTGGCAGACCTCGCCGGCGGCGACGGAGCTTGAAACGCGTGTCGTCGACTGGCTGCGTCAGGCCATGGGCCTGCCCGACGGTTTTGCCGGCGTCATCCAGGATTCCGCCTCCACCGCGACGCTCGCCGCCGTGCTGGTGATGCGCGAAAAGGCGCTCGGCTGGAAGGGCAACAGCGAGGGCCTGGCGGCCCACAAGCCCGTCCGCGTCTACGCCTCCAAGCAGGTCCACACGTCCATCGACCGCGCAATCTGGATCGCCGGCATCGGCGAGGCGAACCTCGTGCGCATCCCCACCAAGGGGCCGCTCAACGGCATGGACCCGGAAGCGCTCGACGCCGCGATCAAGGCGGATCGTGCGGCCGGCCACATCCCGGCCGGCATCATCGCCTGCACCGGGGGAACGTCCATCGGCGCCTGCGATCCGATCCGCGCTGTCGCGGCGGTGGCCAAGGCCCATGGCCTCTATCTCCATGTCGATGCGGCCTGGGCCGGATCGGCGATGATCTGCCCGGAATTCCGCACCCTCTGGGAGGGCGTCGAGGATGCCGATTCCATCGTCTTCAATCCGCACAAATGGCTCGGCGCGAATTTCGACTGCTCGGTGCAATTCATCCGCAGCCCCGAAGACCAGGTTCGCACCCTCGCCATCCAGCCGGAATATCTGAAGACCCACGGCCATGACGGCATCATCAACTATTCCGAATGGTCCGTGCCGCTCGGCCGCCGTTTCCGCGCGCTGAAACTGTGGTTCCTGATGCGCTATCACGGCCTCGAAGGCCTGCGCACGATGATCCGCAACCATGTCGCATGGTCGGAGGACCTGGCCGAACGGCTGGCGGCGGAACCGGACTTCGAGATCGTCAGCGCGCCGGTGCTGTCGCTCTTCTCCTTCCGCCACAAGGGCGGCGAGGATGCCGACCGGCACAACATCGCTCTCGTCAATGCCATCAACGACGACGGCCGCATCTATCTCACGCAGACCCGCGTCGAGGGCCGCATCGCCATCCGCTTCCAGGCGGGCCAGTTCGAGATGACCCGCGACGACGCCGACACCGCCTTCAAGGTGATCACCGAGATCGCCCGCGCAATGACACAGGAGTGACCATCGTGACCGAACGGCCCCGCCTCGCCGGCTTTTCCCATCAGGGCATCCTGAAATACGGTCTCGTCAAGGAAGACGGCATCGTCGACCTCTCGGCCCGCTACGGCGAGCGCTGGCCAAGCCTGCGCGAAGTCATCGAGGCGGGCGCTCTCGCGAGGCTGGCGGACGAGGCGGCGGCGCTTCCCGCCGATTACGCGCTTTCCGACATCGCCTACGAAATCCCGATCCCGGCGCCGGAAAAGCTGATCTGCGTCGGCGTCAACTTCCCGGACCGCAACGAGGAATACAAGGACGGCCAGGCGGCCCCGCCGAACCCCTCGCTGTTCATCCGCTTCCCGCGCTCCTTCACCGGTCACGACCGGCCGCTGATCCGCCCGCCGGAAAGCCCGCAGCTCGACTATGAGGGCGAGATCACCATCGTCATCGGCAAGGGTGGTCGCCGCATCGCGGAGGCCGACGCGCTCGATCACATCGCCGCCCTTACACTGTGCAACGAGGGCACGATCCGCGACTGGGTACGGCACGCCAAGTTCAACGTCACGCAGGGCAAGAACTTCGACGCGACCGGCTCGATCGGCCCCTGGCTGGTGCCCTTCACGGACGAAAGCCAGCTCGCCGACGTGAAGCTGGAAACCCGCGTCAACGGCGAGGTGCGCCAGAGCGACCGCACCAGCCGCATGATCTTCTCCTTCCGCAAGATCATCAACTACATCTCCACCTTCACGACCCTTGTGCCGGGCGACATCATCGTCTGCGGCACGCCGACCGGGGCCGGCGCGCGCTTCGACCCGCCGATCTGGCTGAAGCCGGGCGACGTGGTGGAAATCGAGGCCGAGGGCATCGGCCTGCTGCGCAACACCATCGCCGACGAGGTTTTCTGATCATGCTGACGCAAGACGATATCCGCGCCGCCGCCCAGAGCCTCGACGAGGCCGAGCGCAGCCGCGTCCAGACCGGCCTTCTCTCGCTGAAGCATCCCGGCATGACCATGGACGACGCCTATGCGGTCCAGGGCGCCTGGGTGAAGAAGAAGATCGGCGACGGCCGCCGCGTGATCGGCTGGAAGATCGGCCTCACCTCCAAGGCCATGCAATATGCGCTGAACATCGACATCCCCGATTCCGGCGTGCTCTTCGACGACATGCTCTTCGAGGACGGCGCGACCGTGCCGGCCGACCGTTTCATCCAGCCGCGCGTCGAGGCGGAAATCGCCTTCGTCATGAAGGCGCCGCTGAAAGGCCCGGGCATCACCGTCTTCGACGTGCTGAACGCCACCGACTACGTGACGCCCGCCCTTGAAATCCTCGACACGCGCATCCTGCGCGTCGACCCCGAGACGAAGAAGGCCCGCACCATCGTTGACACGATCTCCGACAATGCCGCCAATGCGGGCATCGTCACCGGCGGGCGCGCCGTGCGGCCCGACCAGATCGACATGCGCTGGATGGGCGCCATCGTCAGCCGCAATGCGGAGGTGGAGGAAACCGGCCTCGGCGCCGGCGTGCTCAACCAGCCGGCCCGCGGCGTCGCCTGGCTCGCCAACCGCCTCGCGCAATATGGCGACGGCATCGAGGCAGGCCAGATCGTGCTTGCCGGTTCCTTCATCCGGCCGGTGGAAGCCCGCCATGGCGATACCATCGTCGGCGATTTCGGCCCCTACGGCACCGTCAGCCTGTTCTTCGCATAGGAGTTGCCATGCCCGCCCCGAAAAACCGCTTCAAGCAGGCGCTGAAGGAAGGCCGTGCGCAGATCGGCCTCTGGCAGGCGCTCGCCAATCCCTACACGGTCGAGATCTGCGCCGAGGCAGGCTACGACTGGCTGCTGCTCGATGCCGAGCACGCGCCGAACGACGTGCCGCTGCTCGTCTCCCAGCTCCAGGCGATGAAGGGTTCGGCCAGCAACGCCATCATCCGCCCGCCCATCGGCGAGACCTGGATCGTCAAGCAATTGCTCGATATCGGCGCGCAGACGCTGCTCATCCCCATGGTCGACAGCAAGGCGATGGCGGAAGCGATGGTCAAGGCCGTGCGCTATCCGCCCCACGGCGTGCGCGGCGTCGGCGCGGCGCTGGCGCGCGCCTCGGCCTTCAACCGCACGACGGACTATCTCCAGACGGCCAATGACGAAGTCTGCCTTCTGCTGCAGGTGGAAAGCCGCGCCGGCCTTGCGGCGCTGGACGATATCGCCGGAACGGAAGGCGTCGACGGCGTCTTCATCGGCCCGGCCGACCTTGCCGCCGACATGGGCTTTCTCGGCAAGCCGGGCGCACCGGAAGTACAGGCGGAAGTGGAAAAGGCGCTGGCGAGGATCCAGTCGCATGGCAAGGCCGCCGGCATTCTCATCGGCGATCTCGGCCTTGCCAAGCGTTACCTCGAGCTTGGCGCCACCTTCGTCGCCATCGGCAACGACGTGACGCTGCTCGCCAATGCCACGAGCAAGCTGCTGGCGGACTTCAAGGCCGCCGAACCGGCGAAGGCGCCTGCCTCCGCCAAGGTCTACTGAGGCTCTTGCCGCCTATTCCTCGCCGCCCGGCTTGCCTTCGAGCTTCAGGGTGGCGAGGTCTTCCAGCATGTCGAGAAGCTCTTCCACACGCCCCGCGCCGAAGCGGGCGTCGATCTCCGCATAGACGCGGCGCGAATCCGGCATCACCTCCTCGATGACCGCCTGCCCCGCCGGCGCCAGCCGCAGCAGCACGCGCCGCCCGTCGGCCTTGTCCTTGTGCCGGGAGATGAGACCGCGTTCCTCCAGCGAGCGCAGCATGCGCGTCAGGCTCGGCGCGAGAATGAAGGCCTTTTCCGCGACTTCCGACGCATCCAGCATGCCCGCCTCGGCCAGCACGCGCAGCACGCGCCATTGCTGCTCCGTCACGTCGTGATCGGCAAGGATCGGCCGGAAATGGCTCATCACCGCTTCCCGCGCCTTGAGCAGGCCGATGGCCAGCGAGCGCCGGCGTTCACGCTGCGGCTTGTCCTTCGTTTCGTCGGAGATCGTCATGTCGGAAGAGGCACCGTTCGTCATCCTGCCTCTATCCGCGATTTTCGGGCCTTGCGCAATCGAAAGACAGTATAGCGCAAGACGAACGGATCGATTGTGGCCCTTCGGCATGCTAGCCTCCACCGGCAAATCACGCCTGTCGAAAGTGCATCCCGCCATGACATCCGAAAACGCCGCTTCCGGCCGAGACTATATCTTCGCCCCCGCCCCGGTTCCCACCCTGCCGATCACGGGGACGGCCGCGCTCTTTCCGGTACATCGCATCTATTGCGTCGGTCGCAACTTCGCCGACCATGCCATCGAGATGGGCCATGACCCGGACAAGGAACCGCCCTTCTTCTTCCAGAAGAACCCGGACACGCTGGTCCCGCCGGAAGACGGCTTTCCCTACCCCTCCGCCAGCAGCGACGTGCACCACGAGGTCGAACTGGTGGTGGCGCTGAAGAGCGGCGGCAGCGACATTCCCCTCGAAAAGGCGCTCGACTGCGTCTACGGCTATGCCATCGGCCTCGACATGACCCGCCGCGACCTGCAGGCGGAAGCCAAGAAACACGGCCGCCCCTGGGAAATCGCCAAGGCGTTCGAACACTCCGCGCCCTGCGGGCCGATCCACCCGGCATCAAAGATCGGCCATCCCCGCGAGGGCGCGATCCGCCTCGCCGTCAACGGAGCGCCCCGCCAGGATGGCGACCTCAACCAGATGATCTGGAAGGTGCCGGAAATGATTTCCTATCTTTCCCGCCTCTTCACGCTGGCCCCGGGCGACGTGATCTTCGCCGGTACGCCCGCCGGCGTCGGCGCGGTGGAAAGGGGTGACGTGATGCGCGCCCATATCGACGGGCTCGGCGAGATCGCCGTCACGGTCCTCTGACCCTCTGCCGGCCAACCCTTCCGGCCGGCACCTATCCCTTTGGCGTATTCCGTCCCCTCCCGGCCTACGCCAAAGGTCGTGAACGATCGTTCGATGATCGATGGACGTCCGGGGGAGCAAGAGGAGGAGACCTGCATGCCCTTACCCGCTGACCTTATTGTCATCAATGCGCGCATCCTGACCATGGATGACGCCAATCCGCGGGCCGAGGCCATTGCGCTCTCGGGCGGGCGGATCGCCGCCGTCGGCGCGCGAGACGATATTCTCGCCCTCAAGGGGGCCGAAACCCGTATCGTCGATGCCGGCGGCGCCTCCGTGCTGCCCGGCTTCATCGAAAGCCATATCCACATGTTCGGCGGCGCCGAAGAGCTGGGCCACCTCCAGCTTGCCGGCATCGAAGGCTTCGAGGCGCTGAAGGCGAGCCTTTCGGCCCATGCCGCCGCCCATCCGGACGAGCCGCTTTTGGTCGGCAACGGCGCCGGCTACACGATCATCTCCGAAGACGAACCGCTGACGCGTCACCATATCGACCGCATCGTGGCCGACCGCCCGGTCGCGCTTGTCGGTGCAGACCATCATACCTGCTGGGCCAACACCAGGGCGCTGGAAATGGCCGGAATCCTCCACGGCAAGACCGTGAACCCCGGCAACGAGGTGGTGATGGGGACGGACGGTCTGGCGACCGGCGAGCTCCGGGAAACCGAGGCCATGTCGCCGGTGCTTCACCTCGGCGGGCCGAACCGCTCCCATCTTGGCATCGAGACCGGCGGCGAGCCGGACCCCGCGCCGACCGCGGCGGAATGGGAAGCCGACAAGGCGATCATGCGCCGCGGCCTCGCCCATGCCGCCAAACACGGCATCACCTCGTTCCACAACATGGACGGCAACCTTTACCAGCTCCAACTGATGAAGGCGCTGGAGGAGGACGGCACGATCACCGTGCGCGGCCAGGTGCCCTATCACTTCAAGAAGCCGATGACGCTCGCCGACCTCGAAAAGGCGAGCGAGATGAACCGCCGCTACAACAGCGAATGGGTCTCCTCCGGCATGGTCAAGGTCTTCATGGACGGCGTGCTGGAATCCGGCACCGCCTTCCTCGTCGAACCCTATGCAGACCGGCCGGACTGGCTCGGCGAACCCTATTTCAGCAATGAGGAATTCGCCGAACTCGCCACCGAGATCGATCGTCGCGGCCTGCAGATCGCCGTGCACGCCATCGGTGACGGCGCCGTTCGCCGCGTGCTGAACGGCTACGAGGCCGCGCAGAAGGCGAACGGCGTGCGCGACAGCCGCCACCGCGTCGAACATGTCGAACTCATCACCGAAGAGGACATGCCGCGTTTCGCCGAACTCGGCGTCATCGCCTCCATGCAGCCGCCGCATCCGCCGGGCGGCATGTGCTTCCCGCTCGAGCCGACGATCTCGCGCATCGGTGAAAAGCGCCGCTACCTCGCCTATGCCTGGCGGCGGATCAAGGAAACGGGTGCCGCCCTCGCCTTCTCGTCCGACTGGCCGGTCTCGCCGATCGATCCAATCGCCGGCATCCATGCCGCCGTGACGCGCAAGCCCTGGGAAGACGGCGACCCGGATCATTCGGTCAGCCTTCTCGACGCCATCGCCGCCTACACGATCGGCAGCGCCTATGCGGAGTTCGCCGAAGACCGCAAGGGCATGCTGAAACCCGGCTACTTCGGCGACCTCGTCATCCTCGATGACGATATCGAGGCCGTGGAGCCCGAGCGCATCCGCGACATGCGCCCGAAGATGACGGTCTGCGGCGGCCGGGTAACCTACGAGGCCTGAGCCTTTCCGGAAGAAATCAGGGCCTGCCGCGACCGCGGCGGGCACCGAAAGAAACAAACGGCAAGGCCATCGCGACAAAGGCGCGCTGGCTGGGGAAGCCTCCAATTGACAGGTTTGCATTGCAGTGATATTTCACTGTGATATCAAATTCCGGTTTGTGATACCTTCCCGAGGAAATGGCCGACGGTGACACGGCGCAGGGAAGCGGCAGCGCCGGAGAGATCCTTCGCGGGGAGCGAAGGAATCCTGCGGCTCATCGGGAAAACAGAAGGGATCGATGCCGGCACCGGCTGCCATGGGCTCGAACCGAACGCATTTGACAGGAATTGCCGCCAGTGCGGCTCAACGGGAGGATGATCGATCGTGACGGATCGAACGCATAAGAGTGCCATTGAAGTCCGTGATGTGAGCAAGGTGTTCGGAGCGGGGGACAACCCGTTCAGGGCGCTCGACCATGTGAGCGTCGATATCAGGGAGAACGAGTTCTTCACGCTGCTCGGCCCGTCGGGCTGCGGCAAGACGACGTTGCTGCGCATGATCGCCGGCTTCACCTATCCGACGGACGGCCAGATCCGGCTTTACGGCGAGGACATCGCGGCGCTGCCGCCGTATCGGCGTCCCGTCAACACGGTCTTCCAGAGCTATGCCCTCTTTCCGCACATGACGGTCGGCGAAAACATCGCCTTTGGCCTGGAAATGCTCGATCGCCCCAAGGCCGAGATCGCCAGGCGCGTCGAGGAGATGCTGGCGCTCGTCAAGATGGGCCACCTGAAGGACCGCAAGACGGCGCAAATCTCCGGCGGCCAGCAGCAGCGCGTGGCGCTTGCCCGCGCGCTTGCCCCGCAGCCGAAGGTGTTGCTGCTCGACGAACCGCTGTCGGCCCTCGACTACAAGCTGCGCAAGGACATGCAGATCGAGCTGAAGCGCCTGCAGACCGAGACCGGCATCACCTTCATCTTCGTCACCCACGACCAGGAAGAAGCCCTCACCATGTCGGATCGCATCGCGGTCATGTCTGCGGGCAAGATCCTGCAGGTCGGTGGCCCGCGCGACATCTACGACCGCCCGGCCGAACGCTTCGTCGCCGAGTTCATCGGCGAGACCAATTTCCTGACGGCCGACGTCACCTCCGTTTCCACCGACAAGGCGGAGGTCGTGCTGCCCGGCGGCGCGCGCGTCTCGGCCCGCCTGCCGGAGGGCTTTGCACCCGCCGGCAAGGTCACGGTCGTCACGCGGCCGGAACATGCCGCCATCGTCGCCAATCCCGAGGGCGCACATCTGCGCGGCACGCTGGCGAGCATCGTCTATGTCGGCACGGACACCCATTTCCATGTCGCGCTCGATGGCGGCGAGCGCTTCTGCGTGCGCCGTCAGAACAGCCTGGAACAGGGCGCGGCCTTCGCCGAGGGCGATACGGTCGGCGTCGTGCTCGAGACGGGCGCAGCGCAGGTGCTGAGGGACTGAGCCCATGAGCACCGTGACAAGCCCCATCCCAAGCACCGCAAGCGAAGCCACGCGCCGGGTCGAGGCGCAGGATATCCGCAACCGCTGGCTCCTCTCGGCGCCCGCCCTTCTCATCATCGCGCTGGCGGCCATCGGGCCGCTCGCCATCGTGCTCATCTATTCCTTCCTGATGCCCGGCAACTATGGCGACGTCGTCTGGACCTTCTCGCCCGACGCCTGGATCTCGGTGCTCTTCGAGAAGGACATCTTCGACGGCACTTGGTCGATCGCCGATGCGCATCTGTCGATCTTCTGGCGCTCCGTCTGGCTGTCGATCCTTACCACCGTGACGACGCTGCTGCTCGGCTTCCCGACCGCCTACTTCATCGCCACGCGCCCCGAGCGCACCCGCGAGATCTGGCTGTTCCTCATCACCATTCCTTTCTGGACGAACCTGCTCATCCGCACCTTCGCCATCCAGGAGCTGATCCGCAACGAGGGAATGGTCAACACGCTGCTGATGAAGCTCGGCCTCATTTCCGCGCCGATCCAGATGATGTACACCGACTTCGCCATCCTCCTGGGCATGACCTATGTCTTCTTCCCGCTGATGGTGCTGCCGCTCTATGCGAGCCTGGAAAAGCTCGACTTCCGTCTCGTCGAGGCCGGTTACGATCTCTATGCCAGCCGTTGGCGCGTGCTGAAGCGCATCATTCTGCCGCTGGTGAAGCCCGGCCTCATCGCCGGCTCCATCCTCGTCTTCATCCCCTCGCTCGGCTCCTACGTCACCCCGCGCATGCTGGGCGGCGGCAGCAAGATGATGCTCGGCAACCTGATCGAGCTGCAGTTCGGCCAGGGCCGCAACTGGCCGCTCGGCGCCTCGCTCTCCATGGCGCTGCTCGCCATCGTCATGGTCGCGCTCATGGTCCAGGTCCGCTTCGCCGGCCGTCAGGGAGGACAAACCCATGGCTAATCCCACCGAAGCCTTCGACGTGCGCCGCCAGGCGGGTTTTCCCACCGTCGCGGTGCTCTGCTTCTTCCTGCTCTACCTGCCGATCGCCGCGCTCGTCGTCTTCGCCTTCAACGCGGGCATGTCGATCGCCACCTGGGAAGGCACGTCGCTGCGCTGGTTCGCGGCGGCCTGGAACAATGACAAGGTGGTGGAAGCCTCGCTTCGCTCCATCCAGATCGCCGCGGCGGCCGCCGTCATCGCGACGGTCGTCGCCACCATGGCCGCCATCGCCACGACCCGCACCCGGCAGTATCGCGGCCTCAATGCCAAATACGCCTTCATCAACATGCCGCTGATGGTGCCGGAAATCGTCGTCGCCGTGGCGCTGCTGATCTTCTTCTCGCGCATCAAGATGGCGACGGGCTATTCCGGCCTCGGTTATCTCATCGCCGCGCACACCGCCTTCTGCATTCCCTTCGCCTATCTGCCGATCCGGGCGCGGCTGGAGACCATGGACCTGTCGCTGGAAACGGCCGCCGCCGACCTCTACGCGACGCCCTTCAAGGCCTTCCGCCGGGTCACGCTGCCGCTGCTGTGGCCCGGCATCCTCGCCGGCCTGATGCTCGGCTTCGTCATCTCGCTGGACGACGTCGTGATTACGGAGTTCGTCAAGTCCGGCGGACAGGACACGCTGCCGACCTACATGCTGGGCCAGCTTCGCCGCACCGTGACGCCGGAAATGAACGCGATCTCGACGGTCTTTCTCGTCCTCTCCGTCGCCATCGTCACCGTCTTCTTCTTCATCAGCCGAAAGAAGGACTAACCCATGGGAGGAAACAACATGAAACGCATTCTCGGCACGGCCACACTCGGCCTCGCCCTCCTCAGCTCCACCGCCGCCTTCGCCGCCGGCGAGCTCAACATCTTCAACTGGGGCAACTACACCAATCCGGACCTCATCAAGAAGTTCGAGACGGAATATGACGTCAAGGTCACCGTCACCGACTACGACTCGAACGACACGGCACTGGCAAAGGTCCGCCAGGGCGGCCACGGCTTCGACATGGTCGTACCCTCCGCCAACGTGCTGAAGGTCTGGATCGATGAGGGCCTGCTTCTGGAAGCCCGTCCCGACCAGATGGAGAACTTCAAGAACGTCGACGAACGCTGGGTGGACGTGGCCTTCGATCCGGGCCGCCACTACACGGTTCCGTGGCAGTGGGGCACGACGGGCGTTGCCGTCAACACCACCGTCTACAAGGGCGACCCGAACAGCTCGGCCATCTTCCTCGATCCGCCGCCGGAACTGGTGAACAAGATCAACGTCGTGCCTGAAATGTCCGACGTCATGTTCCTCGCCATCCGCTATGTCGGCGGCGAACCATGCACGAACGATCTCGCCGTGCTGAAGAAGGCGCGCGACGCTCTCGTGGCCGCCAAGCCGAAGTGGCTGTCGGTCGACTACGGCACGATCGAGGCGCTGGCGAAGGGCGACTTTGCCGCCGGCATCGAATGGAACGGCGCCGCCTTCCGCGCCCGACTGCAGAACGAGAACATCGTCTATGGCTATCCGAAGGAAGGCTATCCGGTCTGGATGGACAACCTCGCCATCATCAAGGACGCCAAGAACGTCGACAACGCGAAGCTCTTCATGAACTTCGTCATGGCCCCGGAAAACGCCGCCCTGATCTCCGCCTTCGCCCGCTACGGCAACGGCATCAAGGGCTCGGAAGCCTTCATGCCCGAAGACATGAAGAACGCGCCGGAGGTCAACATTCCCGAGGCGTCCAAGGCAGCCGGCTCGTTCAACCTCGCCTGCTCGCCGGAAGTCCAGCAGCTCTACACCAAGATCTGGACCGACCTGATGAAGTAAGCGGCCGGAACCGGTCTCGGGCGCGCCTTTCGACCGGCGCGCCCTTGCCGCCCGCGCTCAAAACCCTTTCAATGCCCTCTCCGTTCTCAAGCAGGTCCGTCCCATGAACCTCGCCGAATATGCCCGTCACGACGCCACCAGCCTTGCCGGGCTCGTCCGGCGCGGCGAGGTGACGCCAGCCGAACTTGCCGCCCTGGCGCGCCAGGCCTTCGAGAAGGTCGATCCGGCGATCAACGCCGTGGTCGAATTCTATGCGGATGCCGAAAGCCTGCCCGGCCCCGTGGACGGCGCCTTTGCCGGCGTGCCCTTCCTGCGCAAGGATATCGGCGCGACGGAGGAAGGCCGCCTGCAGGAATGCGGCAGCCGCCTGCTCAAGGGCAATATCGGCACCTGTGACGCCTACTATACGACACGCGCCAAGGCCGCGGGCCTGCGTTTCGTCGGCCGAAGCGCGGTGCCGGAACTGGCCTTCGCCGGCTTCACCGAAACCATCCTCGAAGGCATCACCCGCAATCCCTGGAACCTCGAGGCATCGGCCGGTGGCTCGTCGGGCGGCGCGGCGGCGGCGGTCGCCGCCGGCATCGTGCCCATCGCGCACGCCTCGGACGGCGGCGGATCGATCCGCATTCCGGCCGGCTGGTGCGGCCTCGTCGGCCTCAATCCCTCGCGCGGCCGCGTGTCCGGCGGCCCGAGCGGACAGGATTCCCTCTTCGGCCTCGCCCGCGAATTCGTCGTCTGCCGCACGGTGCGCGACATGGCCGCCGCACTCGACATCTTCTCCGGTCCGGAACCGGGCGATCCCTTCGTCATCCGTCAGCCCGAACGCCCCTATCTCGAGGAATTGCAGCGCCCGACCGGCACGCTGCGCGTCGGCCTTGCCCGCGCCGCCTGGGGCAGCGTGCCGATCGCCGCGGACGTGCTGGCCGCGCTCGACGAGACGGCCGCCCTGCTGACGGCCATGGGCCACACGGTCGAGGAAATGACCGCCCCCGCCGATCCGCAGGACATCATGACCGGCGTGATGGGCGGCTTCAATCTCGGCCTTGCCGAACTGCCGGCGCTGGCCGCCGCGCTCGGACGCCCGCTCGACGAGACGACGCTGGAACCGGTCATTCTGAAGCTGATGCACCAGACGCTCGCCATGACGCCGGCCGCGATCGTCAATATCTTCGAGACCCTGCGCAAGATCCGCCACGACGTGGCGCTGGCAACCGCCGGCTACGACATCCTGCTGACCCCGACGACGCCGGTGACCGCGCCGGAGCATGGCCGCTTCGCTACGACCCGGCCGGACCTCACCGCCGCAGGCTTCTCCGAGGGCGACACGACGCTCTTCACCTTCCTCGGCACGTTCAACGCCACCGGCCAGCCCTCCATCAGCCTGCCGCTCGGCCTCGATCGCAACCGCATGCCGATCGGCCTGCAGATCGTCGGCCGCTTCGCCGACGAAGCGACGCTGGTCCGCGTGGCGCGCGATCTGGAAGAGGCGCGGCCGTGGAGCGACATGATCCCGCCGGTGCATGTCACGACATAACCTGCGACAGGACGCCACGCGCCATCGCGGTCTTGTTTGATCAATGTCAAAGAAGGACGCCCTTTCCGGGCCTACTCCTTGCGCATGAACGATTGACGTTCGTCAGAAGGAGAATTCCAGTGCGTACCATGGCAAAGAGCATCGTCGGCGCAGCAGCGGTCATTCTGGCCCTCGCGCTTCCGGCGGCGGCGGCGGATTTCGAAGTGCACATGCTGAACAAGGGGGCTGAAGGCGCCATGGTGTTCGAGCCGGCCTTCGTGAAGGTCGCCCCCGGCGACACGGTTACCTTCATCCCCACGGACAAGGGCCACAATGTCGAGACGATCAAGGGCATGATCCCGGAAGGCGCTGAAGCCTTCAAGAGCAAGATGAACGAGACCTACAAGGTCACCTTCGACAAGCCGGGCGCCTATGGCGTCAAGTGCACGCCGCATGTCGGCATGGGCATGGTCGGCTTCGTGGCCGTCGGCGATGCGCCGGCCAATCTCGATGCGGTCAAGACCGGCAAGCTGCCGAAAAAGGCACGCGAGCGCATGGACGCCGCGATCGCGGCAGCCGGCCTCTGATCGTCCTTACGGGGCGGGGCAGGAACCCGGGGTGGCTGACGCCGCTCCGGGTTTTCTTTTGCGCCTGTCAGGTGCGCCTGTCAGGTACGCTTGTTAGTCGGCCCATTCCGGGTCGGTGGTGAAGGCGATGGTGAGCCAGCGATCCGGCCCCTCGTCGCCGATGGCGTTGCCGACCTCGTCGCGGATGTCGTCCCATTCCTGCAGCTTCTTCGCCGGGAAATCCTCCGGCACGATGAAAAAGAGCTCGATCTGCCGGCCGCGGCCGACGCGGGCGACATAGGCGCGGTAGGACAGGAAACCGTGCCGCTCGACGATGGCTTTCGCGACCGTATCGACGTGGTGCTTCAGGTCCCCCGGCGTGACGAGCAGGATATCGGCAAGCGCCTGGCGGATCGTGCCGGCCGGAATGGGGATGATGACAAGGCAGACCAGCGCCAGCGCGACCGGGTCGATATAGGGCGACAGCCATGCATGGGCGGTGCCCTGGATGAGCGAACCGACGACGAAGGCGACGAGCAGGGCGCTCGTCAGGCCGGCGGACATCATCCACGCCTTGGCGTCGAGCGCCACGAAATCCGACTGGATCGTGCGGTTCGCCCGGGTGCCGATGATCGCCATGGTGACCGTCACCGCGAGCGTCACCACGGCATAGATGATCGCCTGGCCGAAATCGAGCGGCCGGCCGCCCTCCATGATGCTGCCGACAGCGTTGATCAAGGCATAGATCGCAGCGCCCGTCAGGAGGATGCCGTTGAGGCCGAGCACCATCGGCTCCAGATGCCAGAAGCCCATGGTGAAATGCTTGACGAGCCGCCCCTTGCCGCCACCGCTGGCGGAGGAGGCGATGAGGTTCGACACGAGCAGCGCGACCACCGTCATCGCCGCGTCCGTCATGGCATAGACGCCATCGAAGACGATGGCGAAGGAGCCCGAGAGAATGCCGAACAGGATGCCGACGCCGGCCAGCAGGATGGTGACGGCGATGGAAACGCGCAGCAGTCCCTGTTCCGTTTTCATGGGCCGGTCCTTTCACCGATCGAGGTTGTCCCAGCTTATAGCCGGGGCGCCGTGCGAATTCCATCTTCTGAATGATACGGATTTACACATTTAATTTTCTAATGGCGCGGCCACCTGTTAATTTCACGCCCACAGACCCACAGGATAGCACATGCTGAAATTTGCCCTGCTTTCGACTTGGCTCTTTCTGACAGCCCTCTGCTCTCCCCTTCTTGCCGCCGGTAACGCCATGGACCTTCAACTGCACAAGGCGGCTGCCGCCGGCGACGCCGCGACCGTCAAGACATTGCTTGCCAGGGGCGCCGATATCGACGCGCGCGACGGCAGCGGCGCGACCGCGCTGCTCGTGGCCACGCATGCCAACAAGGTGGAGGCCGCCCGGGTGCTGATCGAGGCCGGGGCGGACGTCAATGCCAAGGACAATATCGAGGACAGCCCCTATCTCTATGCCGGCGCCCGCGGGCATCTGGACATCCTCAGGCTGACGCTCGCCCACGGCGCCGACCTCAAGAGCATCAACCGCTACGGCGGCACGTCGCTCATCCCGGCCTCCGAACGTGGCCACGTCGAGACGGTGGACACGCTGATCAAGGCGGGCGTCGCGGTCGACCACGTCAACCGGCTCGGCTGGACGGCCCTGCTGGAGGCGATCATCCTCGGCAATGGCGGCGCGCGCCACCAGCAGATCGTCGGCCTCCTGATCAAGGCCGGCGCGGACGTGAACCTCGCCGACAATGACGGCGTGACGCCGCTGCAGCATGCCCGCGGCCGCGGCTATGACGAAATCGCAACCCTGCTGGAAAAAGCAGGGGCGAAGTGACGCAAGACAATACCGGAAACACTCAACGCAAAGGGTCTCAGACGATGCAACGCAGCTACTATTCCTCCCTCGGCGGCCATCCGCCGCAGAGCGACCTCCTGACGGGCCGCGCCGTCTTCACCGAGGCCTATGCGGTGATCCCCAAGGGCGTGATGCAGGACATCGTCACCAGCTTCCTGCCCTTCTGGGACAATACGCGCGTCTGGGTCATCGCCCGCCCGCTCTCGGGCTTCTCCGAGACCTTCTCGCAATACATCATGGAAGTCGCGCCGGGCGGCGGCAGCGACCGGCCGGAGCTGGACCCGGAAGCCGAAGGCGTTCTCTTCGTCGTCGACGGCGAAGTGGAACTGACGCTGCCGACCGGCAAGCACACGCTCACCTCGGGCGGCTACGCCTTCCTGCCACCGGGCCTGAAGTGGTCGCTGCGCAACCGCTCGGGCGCCCATGCCCGCTTCCACTGGATCCGCAAGGCCTATGAGGCCGTCGAGGGCCTGCCGCATCCCGAGCCCCTGATCCTCAACGAGAAGGACATCACCCCGGCCGCCATGCCCGACACGAACGGCGGATGGGCGACGACGCGCTTCGTCGATCCGAACGACTTGCGCCACGACATGCACGTGACCATCGTCACACTGATGCCCGGCGCCGTCATCCCCTTCGCCGAAACCCACGTCATGGAGCACGGCCTCTACGTATTGCAGGGCAAGGCCGTCTACCGCCTCAACCAGGACTGGGTGGAAGTGGAAGCCGGCGACTTCATGTGGCTGCGCGCCTTCTGCCCGCAGGCCTGCTATGCCGGCGGCCCCGGCCCGTTCCGCTACCTGCTCTACAAGGACGTCAACCGTCACATGAACCTGAAGCCCTTCGGCGGCCGCCGCTAGGCGATTTCAGTCGTTCCAAAGGAAACCCGCGCTCAAGGCGCGGGTTTTTTCGTTTCGGCCGAGGATCCGTGTCCTGGAGCATGTCAGGTTCAGATTGAACCAGACATGCTCTAAATTCTTTTGTTTTCGTTTGTCTTTTCGGGAAAACCGGCTCCCACTTTTCCCTGACAAACTCTAACCGAAGGACGGCATTGCCGCCGGATAGGTGCGCGGATCGAAGCGCAGATAGAGCAGCGCGGTCACGAGAACGCAGACGAAGTGCAGCATCCAGCCGGCGGCGAAACCGCCCGTCCAGTCATGCAGCAGCGCCGTCGCATAGGGGCCGATGGCCGCGATGAGGAAGCCGCCGCCCTGCATCAGCGCCGCAAGCGCGCCAGCCTGCTCCGGCCGCGGCAGGTGGTCGAGCGCGGTGACGATGGCAAGCGCGAAGCTGCCGCCGAGGCCGGCGCCACACAGCCCCGCCCAGACGGCCGGGGCAAGATCGGGAAACCGGGCGAGGCCGAAGAAGCCGATGGCCTGGAAGACGATCGTCAGCCAGAGCCAGCGACGGCGGTCGACATTGCCACGCGCCAGGAAAGGAAGACCGAGCGCGGCGGAGGCCTGACAGGCGGCCATGACGGCGACGAGGCCGCTGCTGTCGGCGCTCGTCCAGCCATGCGCCTGGTAATAGGGCGCAAGCCAGGCGATCATCGAGCTGTAGCCGGCATTGACCAGGCCGAAGGCCGCCATCAGCACCCAGGTGCGCGGGCGCCGCAGCAACTGACGGGTCAGCGTGCCGTCCGGCTTGTTCGACTGCACGTCGGAAAGGATGCGCCAGGCGGCGGCAAGCGCCAGCGCCACCGGCAGGGCGAGCCAGGCAAGCGCCGCCCGCCAGTTGTAGCCGGCATGCAGGAGCACCGGCATCAGCCGCGCCCCGAAGGCCCCGCCCGCCATGATGACGGCCGAGTAGAGGCCTGTGACGACGGGCACGCTGGTCGGGAACGTGGCCTTGATGATGCCGGGAAAGGCGGCCTGGATGAAGGCGACCCCGAGGCCGCAGAGCGCCGCCGTCGCGATCAGCGTCATGCCGTCATAGGCAAAGAGGCGAAGCGCCGAACCGGCAAAGAGGATTGCAAGCGCAACCAGCAGGCCGCGCCGCGCGCCGATCTTCACCTGCAGGCCGGGCGCCACGAAGGCGCCGACCCCCATCAGGAACATCGGCAGGAGCGTGAGCATGGCGATGCCGCCATAGCCGAGGCCGGTATCCGCGCCGATCTCGGCGAGGATGGGCGCCGGTGCGGCGATGAAGGGCCGAAGGTTGAGGCCGACCAGAACGACCAGTGCAAGCATGGCCCAATCGCGGCCGGGACGCGTATCCGTCATCGTCTGTCTTTCGTGCTGAAATGCGCATTCGGGCGGGCAAACCCGCCCGCGATCATGCCCTATCGCTACCACCGGGTTGAATCATGCGCAAATTAGATGTTTAGATAGCCACTATTCCTGATTTCGATGGAGATGCCATGCTCGATCCGCGCCTGCTCCGGGCCTTCGTGGCGATCGCCGACGCCGGCAGCTTCACGGCCGCCGCCGACCGCCTGCACATGACCCAGTCGACCATGAGCCAGCAGATCGCGCGGCTCGAGGAAACCATCGGCCGGGAGCTGGTCGACCGTGCCGCCCGGCCGGTCCGCCTGACGGTGACGGGCGAGCGCCTGCTCGGCCACGCCCGGCGCATCCTCGCCTTGCAGAGCGAGGCGCTGACGCTGGTGGCGGAGACCTCGGGCACAACGTCGGTGCGGATCGGCATGCCGGACGATATCGCGACGCCCGAAATGGCCCGCGCCTTCGCCGCCTTCACCCGGCGCCACAAGGAAGCCCGCCTCGACGTCACGACGGGCCTGCGCTCGGACCTCACGCGGCGCTACCGGTCCGGCGAACTCGACATCGTGGTGATGAAGGAGGACGCCCCGAGCGAGGATAACTGGGCGAGCTTCGAGGAGCCGATCGCCTGGTTCGCCGCGCCGGATACGGCAAAGGACCTGCCCGACCCGGTGCCGCTCGTCACCTTCCCGCCCGGCGGGCTTTACCGGGATGCGATGTTCGAACGGCTGGAGCGCGAGCGGCGGCGCTGGTACATCGCCTTCACTTCGGCGAGCCTGCGCAACGTGCTGATGGCCGTCGAAGCCGGCCTCGGACTGTCGCTGCTGCCGGTCGATGCCGCCAGGGGCTGGCGGATCGAACCGCTCTCCGATTTCGCCGTCGAGCCGCCCGTCTTCGCCTCGCTCTATTCCTGGGAACGGGGCGGCATCGTCGGCGAGCTCGCCAACGAAGTGCTCGACATCCTCAAGCGGCATTTTGCCCGCATCTAGAGCATTCCCGGTGAGACACGGCTCACCAGAAATGCTCTAGCCTTTTGTTTTTACCGCATTATCCGACGCCGAAGCGACCCCGCTTCGGCTGGAAATGCTCTAGTCCTTGTAGAGATCCGCATAGGTTTCGCGCAGCACGTTCTTCTGCACCTTGCCCATGGTGTTGCGCGGCAGGTCGTCGACGAAAAGCACGCGCTTGGGCTGCTTGTAACGCGCCAGCCGATCCTTCAGCGCCGCCAGGACACCGGCCTCATCGAGCGCCGCGCCGCTCTTGATGACGACGACCGCGGTCACGCCCTCGCCGAAATCCGGATGAGGCACGCCGATCACGGCGCTCTCGACGACACCGGGCATGGCGTCGATCTCGGTTTCGACTTCCTTGGGGTAAATGTTGTAGCCGCCCGATATCACGAGGTCCTTGCCGCGCCCGACGATATGCACGTAGCCGCGCGCGTCGATCTTTCCGAGGTCGCCCGTAATGAAGAAGCCGTCGAGCCGGAACTCCGCGGCGGTCTTTGCCGGCATCTTCCAATAGCCCTTGAAGACGTTCGGGCCCTTCACCTCGATCATGCCCGTATCGCCGTCCGGAAGCGTCTTGCCGGTCTCCGGATCGGTGACGCGCAGCGAAACGCCCGGCAGCGGGAAGCCCACCGTGCCGGCCACGCGGTCGCCGTCATAGGGATTGGAGGTGTTCATGTTGGTCTCGGTCATGCCGTAGCGCTCGAGAATGGCGTGGCCGGTCTTTTCAGAGAAGGCGCGGTGCGTTTCGGCAAGCAGCGGCGCAGAACCGGACACAAAGAGCCGCATGCCGGCCGTCGCTTCCCGCGTCAGGCCGGCATGCTGCACCAGCCGCACGTAGAAGGTCGGCACGCCCATCATCACGGTGCTGCTCGCCATCAGCCGCAACGCCTCGTCGGCATCGAACTTTGGCAGGAAATACATCGAGGCGCCCGAAAGCAACGTGACGTTCGAAGCGACGAACAGGCCATGCGTGTGGAAGATCGGCAGCGCGTGGATCAGCCGGTCTGCGCTGGTGAAGCGCCAGTGGTCGCGCAGCGCCAGCGCGTTGGAGAGAAGGTTGTCATGCGTCAGCATCGCCCCCTTGGAGCGCCCGGTCGTGCCCGATGTATAGAGGATCGCGGCGAGATCGTCCGGTCCGCGTTCGACATCGGCGAAATCGTCCGGTTCCTTCCCGGCCAGCTGGAGAAGGCTGCCGCCACCCGTCGCATCCAGCGTCTCGACCTTGCCACGATGGTATCTCGTCACGCTTTCGACGCTGTCTCGGGTTTTCGGATCGACGACGACCAGATGCGGCGTGGCGTCGCCGATGAAGTATTCCAGTTCGGCCAGCGTATAGGCCGTGTTGAGCGGCAGGTAGACCGCGCCCACCCGGACGCAGGCGAGATAGAGCATCAGCGCTTCGGGACTCTTTTCCGCCTGCACGGCCACCCGGTCGCCCGGCGTGACGCCAAGCCGCTTGAGCGCGCCCGCCAGCCGGCCGGAAAAGGCGAGCATGTCGCCATAGGTCCAACGCCGCCCCTCGGCCGTCTCGATGAAGGTCGCGTCCGGCGACGCGGCGGCGCGGATCGCGTCAAAAAGATGGTTGGCCATGGGATCTCCTCTTCCGTCTGCCCGCACCTTGTCACACCGCCGGGCGGGGACGCCAGAGGAAAGACATCACCGCAGCAGGCCCTGCCCCCCGTCGATCCACAGGGGAATGCCGGTCACATGCCGGGCCTTGGAAGAGGCGAGGAAGAGGATAGCGTCGGCAACGTCGTCGGCCGTTCCCGGCTTGCCGTGCGAGACGGGGATATCGCCCTCAGGCCAGGTGACGGGAATGCCGGTCTTGCCCGCGCCGCGCTGTTCGGTGTTGTCGTCGATATCAGTCGCGATGGCGCCGGGGCAGACGGCGTTGACGCGAATGCCGGCCTTGCCGAGTTCCAGCGCCAATTGCTGCACCATCGCCACCTGCGCCGCCTTGCTCGCGGCATAGGCCGTCGCCCCCGGCGTGGTGAAGGTGCGCGTCCCGTTGATCGAGGAAACCACGACGATGGCGCCACGTTCGACCTTGCGCAGATACGGCACCGTCAGATGGAGGGTGAGGTAGGTGCCGCGCAGGTTGACGGCGATGGTCTCGTCCCATTCGGTGGGCGTCAGGTCGTCGATCGGCGCCCAGACGCCGTTGATGCCCGCATTGGCGACGACCACGTCGATGCCACCGAAGGCATCCGCCAGCGCCTCCACGGCGCCGCGCATCTCCGCCTCGTCCACCACATCGGCGACAAGGGCAAGGGCGCTGCCGCCGAGGGAGCGGATTTCGGCCGCAACGGCCTCCACCTCCTCCCCGGTCCGGCCGAGCACGCCGACGCTCGCGCCATAGCGCGCAAAGGCCAGCGCCGTTGCCTTGCCTATCCCCGATCCCGCGCCGGTCACGAGGGCGACCTTGTCTGCAAACAGCATGGGCAACTCCAATCGTTTCGGCCGAAAGGAAATGCCCGGAGAGCGTCGTGGTTCCCGGATTTCTTGGGAACCATGCGAAGGGGCTGGCGTTAGACACAGGACAAAGCCCATTCCCGAGGAGTTCCCCGTGCGCCAGAAGAAGAAGCCGCTTGCCCGCAAACCTGCCTCCACGCCGCATGGCGAACAGGCCCGCAAGCGCCGCAACGCCTGGGAACCGCAGGTAGTCGTGCCCCACCAGGTCGATCTTCCACTGATCCAGCCCGAGAAGGACGAGGTCGTCGTGCCGGCCATGCCCAATGGCCGAAGCCTCGTCAACGGGCGGTTTTGAGGAGGCCGCCGCGATGCGCGTGAAGGACGTCATGTCCGCCCAGATCGTCACCGTTTCTCCCAACGACACCGCGCAATCGGCCGCGCGGCTGATGCTCGAAGCCGAGGTCGGCGCGCTGCCGGTCGAGGTGCCGGGTGTCGGCGCCATCGTCGGCATCATCACCGACCGCGATATCGTGGTGTCCGTGCTGGGGCGCGGGCTTTCAACCTCCACGGCCATTGCCGAGTTCATGACCGTGTCACCGGAAGTGTGCCATGAAGAGGACGAGACTACGGATGTCGCGGCCCGCATGCGCAGGCTCGGCGTGCGCCGTCTCGTGGTGGCGGGCGAAAACCGGCGTGTCGTCGGCATTGTCAGCCTCGTCGACCTTCCGGCGGAAAAGCAGGCGGAGGCAGGCCAGCGATGACGATCTTTGCGACCGACCGGCTCTGGGACGAGGCCGTGGTGCTGGAAGGCCCACGGCAGGTGCTGCGGGTACAGAGCACGCGCGATGCGCTGCTCTGCCTCAAGAACCATTGGCCCCTCACCGACGGCGCCGGGGCGCTGGCGGCAAAGGCCACCTGCGAACAGGGCCTGACAGGCGACGACGACCCCGGCCTTGCCCGCCGGGCCTTCATCGAAGCGGCGGCGGAAGCCGGCTTCCGGGTGAATTCATGGACGGCGGAAGCAAGAACAAACGAACCGCCGGCGCTCTGAAAGGGACATTATCGTGAACGACGAACGCCAGGAATGGATCAGCAAGCGTGCCTATGGCCTGTGGGAAGCGGAGGGCCGGCCGCATGGCCGGGACCACGAACATTGGGAGCAGGCCGCCCGCGAACGCGCGGAACTCGAGCGCGTCGCCCTGCCCGAACACCTGAAGGCCAAGCGCAATTCAGGCGAGGCGGACGACGCCACCCGGCGCGCGGTCGCCTCGAACCGCAACACGCAGCCCGAAGACGATATCCGGAAATCCTCTGCCGGTTGCTAGAGTTTGTCAGGGAAAAGTGGAAACCGGTTTTCCCGAACAGACAAACGAAAACAAAAGAATTGAGAGCATGTCTGGTTCAATCTGAACCTGACATGCTCTAGTCAGGGCCGAGCGGTCCGTCGCGTCCGGCGTCTTGCGTTTCGCCGGCTTTCGAGGAAGCGCAACAGGCGCTCCTCCTCCGCTCTCAGCCCAGCGATGCCCCCCGCAACGCCAAGAGATGGGCAGCGGAGGGCCCGCAGCAGGGTTTCGGGCGCTTCGGCAAGCGCGATGATATCGGGATGGATGTAGCTCGACCGGGCTATGGCGGGCGTATTGTGCAGGATTTCCGCCGCGGCGGCGGCCATGCCCTTGATCGTCGGCCGCCCTCCTGCCTCTATCGCGCGGCGCGCCATGGAAAAGGCCGCGAGGCTGCCGGCCCAGGTGCGAAAGGTCTTGGCGGAAATCGCAATGTTGGAGATTTCCGCAAGATAGGCGTTGAGCCGGCCTGAATCGACCGGCCGCACGAGGCCGGCCTCATCCCGCCACACGAAGAGCTGGCGACCGGGCAGGTCGGCGCAGCCTTCCAGCAGCCGCTGCAGACGGGGATGTTTCAACGTGCGCCGCACCCGCTTGCCGCCCTTGGCGGTGAAGCGAAGATCGATACCCCCAGCCTTGAGCGAAACATGGCGCTTGAGCAGCGTCGTCGCGCCATAGGTCTTGTTCTCCTCGGCATAGGTGCGATTGCCGACGCGCAGATGCGCTTCGTCGAGCAGCACGGTGATTGCCGCGAGCATCGTCTCCATCGTGCCGGGCGCACCCTCGAGATCGCGCCGCATCGTGCGCCGGATTTTCGGCAGCGCCCGGCCGAAGGCGATCAACTGGTCGAACTTGTCGCCGCTCTTCAGCGCCTGCCAGTCGGGATGGTAGCGATATTGCTTGCGACCGCGCGCGTCGAAGCCGGTCGCCTGGAGATGCCCCCGGCCATCGAGGCAGATCCAGACATTCTCATAGGCCGGCGGCAGGCCGAGCGAAGCGATGCGCGCCTTCACCGCCGCATCGCGGACGAGAGCGCCGTCGGGCAGGCGGTAGCAGAAGCTGCGTCCGGCCCTCTGGCGCCGGATGCCGGGCTCGCTGTCGGAGACATAGACAAGACCGGTCTCTTCGAGATTTTCCGGCGCCATGGACGTTCGCTAGCCCAAGGGCGCAAAGACCGCGACACTGGCGGCGTAGACGACGGCGGTACCGTCCGCCGGATGCTCGGCGAAGGCATCGTCCGTGGCGCCCGTGTCGAGCACCCGCTTCCAGGCTTCGATGCCATTGATCCCGGGCAGCGTCACCTGGCTGTCGGCACCGGCATTGCAGACGATGAAGAGCCGATCCTCGCCCTCGCCAGTTGCCGGTTTCGACAGGAAGAGGCCAAGCACCCGCAGGTTTGCGTCCTTCCAGGCGCCGTCGTCCATCGGCTTGCCGTCCGGGCGATACCAGGCGATGTCGACCGTGCCGTCCTCCGCGGGTTCCCCCGTCAGGAACGTCTCCTGCCGAAGCGCCGGATGGGCCTTGCGGAAGGCGATCATGCCCTTGCAGAAGGCGAGGAACGGATCGTCGAGACCGCCCCAGTCGGTCCAGCCGATCTCGTTGTCCTGACAATAGACGTTGTTGTTGCCGCCCTGACTGTTGCCGAGTTCATCGCCGCCGAGCAGCATCGGCACGCCCTGGCTCAGCATCAGCGTCGCGATCATGTTGCGACGGCGGCGGTCGCGCGCGGCGCGGATGGCCGGATCGTCGCTCCCGCCTTCCGCACCCATATTGTGCGAATGATTGCCGGAATGGCCGTCGCGATTGTCTTCGCCATTCGCCTCGTTGTGCTTGCCGTCATAGGACACGGTGTCCATCAGCGTGAAACCGTCATGGGCGCTGACGAGATTGATCGAGGAGGTGGCGCCGCGATCGGAATGGTTGAACTGCGGCGCGGACCCCGAGAGCCGTGCGGCCAACCCCGGAACGAGACTGCCGTCGCCCTTCCAGAAGCGGCGCACGTCGTCGCGGTACTTGTCGTTCCATTCGCGGAAAGGATAGGGAAAGCCGCCCACCTGATAGCCGCCGTCGCCGACATCCCAGGGCTCGGCGATCAGCTTGACGCCCGACAGGATCGGATCCTGCCGGATGGCGTCGAAGAAGGTGCCCTCGCGGTCGAATTCGATATGCCGCGTGCGCCCGAGCGTACTGGCCAGGTCGAAGCGGAAGCCGTCCACATGCATGGCGGTCACCCAGTACCGCAGGCTGTCCAGCACCATGCGCAGCACCATCGGATGGGCGATGTTGACCGTATTGCCGGTGCCCGTCGTGTCGTAGGTGTGGCGTGGATCGTCCGGCGAGAGGCGGTAGTAGCTGAGATTGTCGAGGCCGCGGAAGCTGAGGGTCGGCCCGCGTTCGGACCCTTCGGCGGTGTGGTTGTAGACGACATCCATGATCACCTCGATGCCGGCGGCATGGAAGCGCTTGACCATGGTCTTGAAGGCGGTGATCGCGGCCCCGGCCAGGAAGCGGGGCTGCGGTGCGAAGAAGCCGAGCGTCTGGTAGCCCCAATAGTTGCGAAGGCCCCTTTCCAGGAGGTAGCGATCGTCAGGAAAATACTGGATCGGCAGCAATTCGATGGCGGAAATGCCGAGGTCGACGAGGTGTTCGACGATCGGATCGCTCGCCATGCCCGCGAACGTGCCGCGCAGTTTTTCAGGCACGCCCGGATGGGACATTGTCATGCCGCGCACATGCGCTTCGCAGATGATGGTGTCCGTCCAGGGACGACGGATGGCGGCATCCCCGGCCCAGTCGAATTCCGGATCCTGCACCACGCCCTTGACCATGAAGGGAGCGCTGTCGCGCTCGTCGAAGGAAAGGTCTTCCGCCGGGTCGCCGATGCGATAGCCATAGAGTGCATCGTCCCAGGCGATCTCGCCCAGCACCTGTTTGGCATAGGGATCGAGCAGCAGCTTGTTCGGATTGAAACGGTGGCCGGCCTTGGGATCGTAGGGGCCGTTCGCCCGGTAGCCATAGACCGTACCGGGCTTCAGGCCGGCAATGTAGCCGGACCAGACGTCGCCCTCCCGCTTGGGCAGCGGCAGACGGGCAGTCTCCTCCTTGCCGTCCTCGGAGAACAGGCAAAGCTCCATCTGTTCGGCATGGGCGGAAAAGACCGCGAAATGCGTGCCCTCGCCGGTGAATTCGGCGCCGAGCTCCGGCTTCATGAAATCGAGTTCGGAAAATGAATAGCTCATGCAATCTGTCCCCTTCGGTCGGGCAGGCAAGGCCCGGATGAAACAGGCGGGGCCGCCGCAAAGGCTTCCACGCCCGGCCCGGATGGGGTGGGAGAAGCGATGATGCAACGCAAAAAGAGAGGGATTGTTCCGGAACTTTTGTGCCGCCGCCCGGTTCCGTCCCCTGGCAAAAGACGAGGAACCGATGACATCACCGACGCAAAGGGCCTGGGGGCCGACCCTCCTGACCGCTGGCCATGTGCGCTTCCGCCTCTGGGCGCCCGCCGAACGCACCGTGACGCTGCTTGCCGGCGGAGAAGGGATCGAGATGCAGGCCGGCACCGATGGTTGGCACGAGATCGAAACCGACCGCGTGAAGCCCGGCGCGGCCTATGCTTTCCGGCTCTCCGACGGCATGGAAATCCCCGATCCCGCCGCCCGCGCCCAGACGCACGGCGTCGACGGCCCTTCCCGCCTTGTCGATCCCGATGGCTATTCCTGGCAAAATTCCGGCTGGAAGGGCCGCCCCTGGGAGGAAGCGGTGATCTACGAGCTGCACATCGGCGCTTTCACGCCCGAAGGCACGTTCCGCGCCGCCATCGACCGCCTGCCCGACCTCGCCCATGCTGGTATGACCGCGATCGAGCTCATGCCGGTCGCCCATTTTTCCGGTCGGCGCGGCTGGGGTTATGACGGCGTGCTGCACTTCGCACCGCACAATGCCTATGGCACGCCGGAGGACCTGAAGGCCTTGGTCGACGCGGCCCATGGTCATGGCATGATGGTACTGCTCGACGTGGTCTACAATCATTTCGGCCCCGTCGGGAACGTCCTGCCGCGCATCGCCCCGCCCTTCTTCCACCCCGAGCGCCACACGCCCTGGGGCGCGGCGCTCGCCTTCGAGCGGCAGCCCGTCCGACGCTATTTCATCGAGAACGCGCTGCAATGGATCCTCGACTACCGCTTCGACGGCCTGCGTCTCGATGCGACGGAAGAGATCGACGACGAAAGCGAGCCGCATCTCCTGATCGAGCTTGCCGAAACGGTCCGGCGGGCCGCGCCCGACCGGGCGATCCACCTCGTCGTCGAGGATCTGCTAAGCCGAAAGAGCCTGTTGAACCGGGATGGCGGCCCGGCACACCACTATACGGCTGGCTGGAACGACGAATTCCACCATGCCCTTCGGGTGCTCGCTGCCGGCGAAACGAAGGGCCACTACGCACTCTTCACCGAGAACACCGGCGATATCCTGCACCAAGCCCTCGCCCGCGGCTTCGTCCACACGGACCACGCCCGGGACCGCGTGGGACCGACACCGCAGGACCCGCTGCCACCGCAGGTCAACGTCAATTTTCTGCAGAACCACGACCAGATCGGCAATCGCGCCTTCGGCGAACGGCTTTCGACCCTCGCCGATCCTGCAGTGCTCTCCGTCGCAACCGCCCTCCTGCTGCTGACGCCCCCCGTGCCGATGCTCTTCATGGGCGAGCACTATGGCGAGCGGCGACCGTTCCTGTTCTTCGCCGATTTCGAGGGCACCCTTGCGCATGAGACCAAGACGGGGCGCGCGAACGAGGCGGAAAAATTCGGCGGATTGCCTGAGGGCAAGAGCATCCTGGACCTGCCCGATCCGGTCGCCGAACACACCTTCGAGCATTCGAAACTCGACTGGTCCCGCGCAGCCTCACCCGACGGTCGCAGGCAGGCAGCGTTCCTGCGCGAGTTGATCGCGCTGCGGCAGAAACATGTCGTACCGCTGCTGAAAGGCGACGGACCGGTCGAGCCCCATATCCTGCCGGCCGCGGACGGCATCGTGGCCATCGACTGGCGCTTTCCGGATGCGACGCTGGCCCTGCGCGCCAACCTGACGGGCGAGGCCGCGGACTGGCCGGAGACAGCGGGCGAGACGATCTTCCTCATGGCCGGCCGCGACACAACCGGGCCGGCGATCGCCGTCGCCATCGACCGACAGCGGCCTTGAGCGGGAACCATCGCGCCGCTCAGCGGTTCTTCCGCAAAGGTTCAGCAAGAGGTCCCCATGCATATCGGCGACATCATGACCCGCAATGTCCATCTCGTCCGGCCGGAAGAGACGTTGCAATACGCCGCCCGCCTGATGGCGGAATGGGATATCGCCTTCCTGCCCGTCGCCGATGCCAGCGGCCTCGTCGGCACGCTGACGGACCGGGATATCATCCTGCGTGCCATCGCGCCGGGGCTGGACGGAGAAACGACGACGGTCGCCGACATCATGACGACCAACATCACCTATTGCTTCGACGATGAAGAGCCGGAAGGCGTGCTGAACAACATGCGCGCGCTGCACCTGCGCCGTCTCGCCGTGCTCGACCGGCAGAACCGGCTTTCCGGCGTGGTGTCGCGAACGGATTTCGCCCGCCACGGTATTTGACGAGGCCTTTGGAACAAATCGGGAGGATGCGCGTTCTTCGCGCCGACCCTTCACGTTCCAGGACCTCATGACCCGCCCCCGCTCGACCTATCGCCTCCAGTTCCGCAACGGCATGGACTTCAGGAGGGCGCGTCGGCTCGTGCCCTATCTCGAAGCGCTGGGCATCAGCCACCTCTATGCATCGCCCGTGATGACCGCGACCGCCGGCTCGACGCACGGCTACGACATCACCCATGCCAACGAGATCGACCCGTCCCTCGGAGGGCTTGCGGGCCTTCGCGCCCTTGCCGGCGATCTGCATGCGCGCGGCATGGGCCTTATGCTCGACATCGTGCCGAACCACATGGCGGCGAGCCTTGAAAATCCCTGGTGGCGTAGCGTGGTCGTGTGGGGCGCACAGAGCCCATTCGCCGGCCATTTCGATATCGACTGGCGGCAGAGGCTGACGCTGCCCTTCCTCGGCAACGATTTTCGCGAGGAACTTTCGGCGGGCGTCCTCAGCCTTGCGCTGGACCCGGCCTGCGATGCACTGGCACTCCGCTACCACGACACCTTCTATCCCCTGCATCCCGGCACCTACCAGCGGATTTGCGAAGAACTGGGGAACGTGATGGCGAGCCCCGAGCGCGACCCGGAAGGTCGAACGTTCCTTTCCGCCGTGCTCGCAACGGCGGATGCGCGCGCGGCGCTGGAACGGGCCCTCGAACGGCTCTCCGCCGATCCGGTGCGGATCGCCGCCATCCACGATGCCCAGCCCTGGCAACTGACGGACTGGAAGACGGCAAGCCGGCATCTCAGCTATCGCCGTTTCTTCGAGATCGCCGGTCTTGTCGGGCTTCGCGTCGAGGATCCGCGCATCTTCGACGACAGCCACCGCCTGATCCTCGACCTCGTGCGCGATGGCACGGTGGACGGCCTTCGCATCGACCATATCGACGGGCTCGCCGATCCCAAGGCTTATCTCGACCGCCTGCGCGCTGCCACCGGTCCCGATGTCTACATCGTCGTCGAAAAGATCCTGGAAAAGCAGGAGCCGTTTCCGGCCCAATGGCCCGCCTCGGGCACGACGGGCTACGAATTCATCACGGCGCTGGCGGATGCGCTTTCAGACGAGCACGAAGGCGGACGGCTCGAACGGACCTACCGGCCGCTCAAGGACGAAGATCACCGCGGCTCCTATGTGCAGGAGCGACAGGCCAGCAAGCGGCAGATGCTGTCGGACAATTTCGAGGGCGAGGTCCGCCGCCTGACGGCGCTGACGAAGGCCATGGCCGACCGCACCGATGCCGACCTCTCGCGCGGCACGCTCGCCGAGGCGCTATGCGGCATGATCGCCGCCCTGCCTGTCTACCGCACCTATACGACAGCGACATCCGGCGCGGACGAACACGACCGGCGGCTTCTCGCGGCCGCGCGACAACAGGCACAGGACGGCGTGCGCCCGGAGGTCCGCGAGGCCATCGATTTCATCTGGGAACTGCTCGTCGACGACCGAACCTGCAGCGCCCTGCCGGAATGCCCTGAATTCCGCATCCGCTTCCAGCAATTGAGCGGCCCCGTCATGGCCAAGGCGCTGGAAGACACGCTGTTTTACAGGGAAAACGCCTTCATTGCGCTCAACGAGGTGGGGGGCGATCCCGGCCAGCCGACCGGCGGCCCGCAGGCCTTCCACGCCGCCATGCAGGCGCGGGCGGAAACCTTGCCGCATGCCCTTTCGGCGACCTCCACCCATGACACGAAGCGCGGCGAGGATGCGCGCGCACGGCTCCATACGCTGAGCGAGGCGCCGGAGGACTGGATCGCCGCGACCCGGCGCTGGACAGGCCTCAATGCCCGTTTCCACCGCACGCATGCCGGCCGCGTCGTTCCCGAACCCCATGTCGAATGGCTGATCTATCAGGCGCTCGCCGGCGCCTGGCCACTTAGCGAGCCGGATGAGGCGGAAGCACTGTGCGAGCGCATGCGGTCCTATGTCGAAAAGGCGCTGCGCGAAGCCAAGATCGGCTCGAATTGGCGCCAGCCGGATATCGACTACGAGCAGAAGGTCATCGGCTTCGTCGAGGATGTGCTTGGACACGAGGCGTTCCTGCGCGACTTTACAGGGACCTTTTCGCCTTTCCTCGATGCCGGGCTCCTCAACAGCCTGTCGCAAACCTTGATCAAGCTGACGGCGCCGGGCATTCCCGATATCTACCAGGGCAGCGAATGCTGCGACTTCTCACTGGTCGATCCCGACAACCGCGCGCCGCTGGCTCTGGTCGGCCTCGACGTGCCACAAAAGCCGGCTGCGCAACGGACGACCTTTCCGCAGTACAAACAATGGCTGGTCGCGACCGTACTCGCCGCGCGACATCGCTGCCCGGCTCCCTTTGCCGGCCCCTATCGTCCCCTGGATGTAACCGATGGCAGCCGGCGGGCGCTGGCATTCCTGCGCGGCACGCCGCACGCCTTTGCCCTTGTCGCCGTTCCGCGCCTGACATTGGGAAAGAGCACTTCCGACGGTCTCCTGCTGAAGACGGACGCGGCGGCCGGTATCGCTATCGCCATTCCCGAGGCCTTCAGGGGTCGAACGGTGCGCTCCGCACTTGACGGCCGCGCCCTCATCCTCGGCGAAATGCTGTCCCTGTCGGATGCACTGGGAGACGAACCAGTCGGGTTGCTGCTCGGCGCATGACGCCGTCTCAGTGCCGGCCGAAAAGCTCGATGAGGTCGACGCTGTCGGAGATCTTGCCACCGAGCTGAAGGTGCTTTTCGATGTGGCGAAGGTGGGCCGCCATGGTGCGGGCGGCCTTTTCCGCATCGCGCGTGCGGAAGGCCTCGACAATCGCCTCATGCTCGTCGTCGCGACAATTGCTGAGACCCGGTGCCCCGAAGAGGCCGATGATCAGCGATGTGCGCGTCACCAGCTCCTTCATGGTGCGCAGGAGAATGGCGTTGCCGGCGATCTGCGCGAGCATGGTGTGGAACTGGCCGGACAGGCGGATCGCCTCGTGGCGATGCCGCTCGCTATGCGCGGAGTGTTCCATCTCGATATGACGCACGAGCGCGGCGATGTCCTCGTCCGTCGCGCGCTGCACGGCAAGGCGCGCGATGTTCGGCTCCAGCGCCTGGCGCGCTTCGAAGACCTCGCGGGCCTGCTCGGCCGTCGGCGAGGCGACGAAGGCGCCGCGATTGGCATGCAGTTCCACCACTTCACGGCTGGCAAGCAGCAGCAGGCTGCGCCGGATGCGCATACGTCCGACACCGAATGCCTCGCACAGAGCGGACTCGGAAAGTTTCGTTCCGGGCGGCAGCCGCTGTTCGACGACCGCGTCGAAAATGCGCTCGACGATCTCGCTCTCGTCGATTTCGTCCGCCTCCACCGGGTTTGTCCTGCCTACGTCAACCACCGCATTCCTCGTGACATGCGCCTGTTCTGTTTCACCTATTAAATAAAGCCGATTTAGTTGACCAACAAGCACCGATTTCGTCGACATGATTTGCATTGCCTTGTTCACAACCACTTGACAAGATCGTTAACAATGCGCTCAATACCCGAGCCAAGGCCGATTGTGGCCGCCCGCGCGGCCCACTCGACCATAGAAAATAGATCAATGGCCCAGAGGAAGAACACAATGCACAAGCGCACATTCCTGAAAATTTCCGCTCTCGCTGCCGCGACCGCTCTCTCGCTGCCGATGATGGCCTATGCCGAGAACGCCACGCTGAAGGTCGGCTTCGTCGGCGTCACCTCCGGCCCGGCCGCGGCCTGGGGCATTTCCAACCAGCGCTCGATGGAAGCGCGCGCCGCCTGGCTGAACGAACTTGGCGGCGTGAAGATCGGCGACAAGACCTACAATATCGAGATTGTCGCCTTCGACGACCAGAAGGACCCCAAGCGCGCCATCGCCGGCATGGAAAAGATGGCACAGGACGGCATCCACTATGTCGTCGGCCCGAACGTCGACGACGGCGCGGCGGCGGTCCGCCCGGTCGCCGAGCAGAACGGCATCATGTATTTCCCCTATTCCTTCCCGAAGGCGCTCTTCTCGCCGCCGGCATCCAACGCGATCCTCGGCATGGTGGCCAACTACCAGTCCGGTCCGGCCATCTATAAGTACCTGATGGAAAACAAGGGCGTGAAGAAGGTGGCCTTCGTCGCCGCCAACGAATCCGACCCGCTGAGCCAGCGTGAATCCGGCATCGCGGCCGCCCAGGCCCTCGGCCTGGAGATCGTTTCCGGCAACGTGACCTACCAGGTGGATACGACCGACTTCACGCCGGTTCTGCTGCCGGTCATCCAGGCTTCGCCCGACCTTCTGGTGCTCTCGGGCGTCTCGCCGGCCAACGCTCCGCAGCTCATCCGCTCGGCGCGCGAACTCGGCTTTACCGGCCTCATCTCCACGGAAACGGCGCAGGATGCGGCCGTGCTGCAGGAAGGCGCCGGCGAACTTGCCGAAGGCTTCATCTCGGTCGGCGGCGCGTCCACGCCGGAACTCGCCAGCGACACGATGAAGGAATTCGTCGACCGCTACACCAAGATGTTCGGCGAATACAACGACGAGTCCAACACCAAGGTCTACGCCCTCGAATACATCATCGAGACGCTGAAGGCGAACCCGGCAGCCATCGACAATGTCGATGAATACAAGAAGACCATGGACACGTTCGAAGCGGCCAACCCCTTCATGAAGGGCGACGCCAAGCTGAAATATGTCGGCATGACCTCGTTCGGCCAGAAGCGCCAGGTTTCCGTCCCGCTCGTCGTCAACGAGTACAAGAGTGGCAAGTTCGAGACGCTGTTCGTCGGCCAGGTCGACTGATCAGAGCCCAGGGCACTGACACGATGAGGGGATCCGGGCGGCGCGTGTCGCCCGGCCGGATCTTCCTTTGCCTGAACGCTCTTTCCATTGGAGGCTCACGATGGAACAGATAATTGCCAACGGTCTCTACCTTGGTGCGCAATATGCATTGATCGCCCTCGGGCTCACGCTGATCTTCTCGCTGATGAACGTGCTGAATTTCGCCCATGGGCAGATGTACGTCTTCGGCGGCTTCGTCACATACACGGTCGTCGTCCAGTTCGGCCTTCCCTTCATCGTCGGCCTCGCCGCCTCCGCCGTGATCCTTGCGATCATGGGCGCGGTGATCGAGAAGTTCCTCTTCGCACCGGTCGTGCGCCGGTCGAAGCGCGATGAATCGACCATGCTGCTCGCCGCCGGCGTCGCCTTCTTCCTCGATGCCGTCATCCTGCTCTTCTTCGGCGAGAAGCAGCGCGGCGTGCCGAAGATCGTCAACGGCGTGTTCAACTGGGACATGCGCATCATCATGCCCTATGACCGCATCCTGATCGGCGTTCTCGCCATTCTGCTGATCGTGGCCTTCATCGGCTTCATGAACTATTCCCGCGCCGGCCGCGCCATGCGGGCGCTCGCGCAGGATCGTATGGCCGCCCAACTGATGGGCGTCGACGTCTCGCGTTACTCCATGCTGGGCTTTGCGCTCGGCGCCATGCTCGCCGGCCTTGTCGGCGGCCTGCTCGTCACCATCACCGGCGTCAATCTCGGCATGGGCGGCCCGACCTCGGTCAAGGCCTTCCTGATGATCATGATCGGCGGCGCGGGCGTCATTTCGGGCGCGATTGCCGGCGGTTTCATCCTCGGCATGATGGAGAGCGTCGGCCTCACCGTGCTCTCGGCCTATGGCGACATCACCTATCTCGTCATCTTCGCCACGCTAATGGTGTTCCTGGCCGTCCGCCCGCAGGGGCTGATGGGCAAGCCGTGGGGTTGAGATCATGAACACGAAAAAACTTCTCGGCTTCGCCGTCTTCCTTCTCGCCGTCTTCGTGCTCGTGCCGCTGTTCATTGGCGCCACCGGCCGCGTGGACTTCTTCTACACCCTGACCTCCGTCGCCCTCCTCTCGGTCGGTGCCGCCGGCGTCTGGCTCACCTTCTATATCGGCCGTATCAACATCGGCCAGGGCGCCTATGCGCTGGTCGGCGGCTATGTCTCGGCGATCCTCGTCACGCAGGCCGGCGTCTCCTTCTGGCTGACGCTGCCGCTGGCCGGTCTGTTCTGCGCCCTCATCTCGGCGCTGATCGGCTTCCCGATCCTGCGCCTGCGCGGTGTCTATTTCGCCATGGTCACGCTGGTGCTGACGGAGGTGGCGCGCCTGTCCGCCCTCGCCCTGCCCATCACCAATGGCGCCAAGGGCATCACTTCGATCCCCCTGCCCGGTGAACTCTCGGTCTTCGGCCTGACGATCATTCCGGCCTTCGGTTCGCTCGCCAATCCGCGCATCGGCTTCTACATGATGGCCGTCGCGCTGATGGTCGTCACCTACCTGGTGCTCTGGCGCATCGTGAACTCGCGGCTCGGTCATCTGTGCCGCAGCCTCCAGCAGAACGAGGAGCTCTCGGCCTCCATCGGCGTCAACACGGCGTATCTCCGCCTGCTCGCCTATGCGATCTCCTCCTTCTTCGGCGGCATCGCGGGCGCCATGTTCGCCTCCATCGCGCAGTCGATCTATCCGTCGTCCTTCGTCGTCGCCGACAGCGTGAACTTCATGCTGTACTGCTTCCTCGGCGGCCTCGGTTACGTCTTCGGCCCGATGCTCGGCACGTTCCTGCTCTATTTCGGCTGGGACCTGCTCTCCATCGCCAGGGAATACCAGCTCCTCATCTATTCCGGCGTCATGATCCTGCTCATGCTGGTCCTGCCGAACGGTGTCCTCAGCCTTCTCGACAAGAAGGAGGGCGGCAAATGACCCCCATCCTGCAGATCAAGAACATCACCAAGCGTTACGGCGGCCTGACGGCGGTGAACGACGTGTCCTTCGACGTGAAGGCCGGCGAGATCCTCTCGGTGATCGGTCCGAACGGCGCCGGCAAGTCCACGCTGTTCAAGCTGATCTCCTCCTTCGTGCCGGCAACGACGGGTGAAGTGCTCTTCAACGGCACGCGCATCTCTAGCCTCGCCCCGCACAAGGTGGCCCGCATGGGTGTCGTGCGCACCTTCCAGGAAACGACGATCTTCCGCTCCATGACGGTGCGCGAAAACATCATCGTCTCCCATCACCTGCGCTCCCGGGCGAACCTCTTCGGCTTCTTCCTCGGCACCAAGCAGGCGAAGGAAGACGAGGCGGCCTTCGCGGCCTCCGCCGACGACATCGTCGACTTCCTCGGCCTGCAGGCGATCCGCAACGAACTCGCCTCCAACCTGCCGCAGGGCCATCTTCGCGCCCTCGGCATGGCGATCGGCCTTGCCACCGACCCGAAGGTCATCCTGCTGGACGAGCCCTTCGCCGGCATGAACCACGACGAGACCATGAAGATGGTCGGCCTCGTGCGGCGTCTTCGCGACGAGCGCGGCGTCACCGTCCTTCTGGTCGAGCACGACATGCCCGCGGTGATGAAGATCAGCGACCGGATCGTGTGCATCAATTTCGGCGAGAAGATCGCCGAGGGCACGCCCCAGGAAATCCGGGAGAACGAGAAGGTGATCGAAGCCTATCTCGGCTCCGAAGATGCGGCGATCGGGATGTAAGCCATGACCAAGATTTTGAGCGTTGAGAATGTCGAACTCTATTACGACCACATCTATGCGCTGAAGGGCGTCTCGATCGATGTGGACGAAGGCGAAACCGTCGCGCTGATCGGCGCGAACGGTGCGGGCAAATCCTCGATCCTGCGCGCGATCACCGGCCTCCGGCCGATCAAGTCCGGGCAGATCACCTATCAGGGGCAGAAGCTCAACGGCACGCCGGCCGCCGAGATCGTCCGCCGGGGCATCTCGATGGTGCCGGAGGGCCGCCGCGCCTTCCCGCTGATGTCGGTCAAGGACAATCTGCTGATGGGCGCCTTCACCCGCACGGACAAGGCGGAAATCGAGCAGACGCTGGAAAACATCCTGACGCGTTTTCCGCGCCTGCGAGAACGCTACCATCAGCAGGCCAACACCATGTCGGGCGGCGAGCAGCAGATGCTGGCCATGGGCCGGGCGCTGATGACCCAGCCCAAGGTCCTGCTGCTGGACGAGCCCTCTCTCGGCATCGCGCCGAAGATCGTGCAGGACATCGCCCGCGCCATCGTGGCCATCAGCCGCGACGAGAATGTCTCCATCCTCCTCGTCGAGCAGAACAGCCGCATGGCGCTTTCCATCTCCAACCGCGCTTACGCGCTTTCCACCGGGTCGATCGCCCTGTCAGGCAATTCCAAGGAACTGATGAACGACGACCGCATCAAGGCAGCATATCTCGGAGGCGAACTCTGACATGAAAATACTCGTCATCAACCCCAACACGACTGCGACGATGACGGAGCATATCGGCAAGGCGGCGCGCGCCGCCGCCTCTGCCGGCACGGAAATCACCGCCGTCAACCCGGAGCACGGTCCGGTTTCCATCGAAGGCTATTTCGACGAGGCGATGAGCCTCGCCGGCCTGCTCGACACCATTCGCCGCAACCCGGACTGCGACGCCGTCGTCATCGCCTGTTTCGACGACACCGGCCTCGACGCCGCACGCTGCCTGACCGATCGCCCTGTTATCGGCATCGGCGAGGCCGCCTATCACTTCGCCTCGATGATCTCGAACAAGTTCTCCGTGGTGACAACGCTGGCCCGCTCCGTGCCGGCGCTCGAGCACAACCTTTCCCGCTACGGCCTTGACGCCCGTTGCGCGCGGGTGCGCTCCTCCGAAGTGGCGGTGCTGGAACTGGAAAAGCCCGGCTCCAATGCCCGCCAGAAGATCAGCGCGGAAATCGGCGTCGCCGTTGCCGAGGATCGTGCCGAGGCCATCGTGCTCGGCTGTGCCGGCATGGCCGGTCTTGCCCATGACCTCGCGGAAGAACACGGCCTGCCCGTGCTCGACGGCGTGTCCTGCGCCGTGAAGCTGGCGGAGGCGATGGCCGGCCTCAACATGCGCACCTCCCGCCTCGGCGGCTATGCGCCGCCGCCACCGAGCAAGCTGGAAAGCATCTTCAAACGGATGGAACGATAACACTCAGTACGCATTCCTCCCGCAAGATCGTATACTTTCTCCCCCAGGCCGGGGCGCCAATGCCGCGAATGGCATGCGCGTTCCGGCCGACGGGGCTTCATTGCCTGCGAAGCAGTGGACAGACTCACCCTTTGCATGCAATTTGCGGGTTCATTTTGCGGAACGGGAGAGAACCGGATGACACAGAAAGTAGCCGATTCGGGCCGCGGCCGCTCGCATGCCGTGCATCGCGCACTGAAACGCGCGATCCTTGACCAGGCCCTGTCGCCCGGCGCGAAGCTGCCGGAAGATTCGATCGGCGAACGCCTCGGCGTCAGCCGCACCCTCGTGCGCGAGGCTCTGGTGCGTCTCAGCGAGGAAGGCCTTGTGGACCTGCGCCCCAACAAGGGCGCGACGGTGGCGCGGCCGACGCTCGAGGAGGGGCGCAATCTCTTCCTCACGCGCATGGCGCTGGAACGCCTCGTCGTGGAGACCCTTTCGGGCAAGCTGACGAAGGAACAGATCGACACGCTTTCGGCCCATATCGCCGCCGAAGACGCGGCAAAACCCGAGCATGCGCTGTCGATCCGCCTTGCCGGCGAGTTCCACACGCTGCTCGCGCAGATGACGAACAATGCCAGCCTTATCCGCTACGTCAACGAGACGGTGGCGCGCAGTTCGCTCATCCTCGCGCTCTACGGCCGTCCGCATTCGTCGGACTGCGCGGTTTCCGAACATCAGGACATTCTCGATCATCTGATCGCCGGCAAGAGCGACGCGGCGACCAAGCTGATGACGCATCACCTCGATTCCATCACCACCCGCGCGCTGCTCCCGCGCGAGGACGACCGCAACATCAAGGACGTCCTCTCCGCCTATGCGGTCGCCGAAGGTCTCGCCTGAGGCCCAGTCCCAAGGCTTGATCCTGATGGCTCAGTCCTGAGGCTCAATCATCAGGCTCAGGCGGAAAAGAGTTTCCACCGCGTCGGCCGGAAGCGCAGGCTCGCACCATTGGCGGCCTGCGCATCGAGCGGGATCTCGATCTCGACATGGTGCGGCTCGCCGGCCTTGCCGATATCGATATCCGCGATGCGCGTGCCGGCGAGGCGCCGGGACGTCGCGACGCGGCCTTCGAGGGCGGGTGCGGCCGGATCCTCGACCAGCACGACATCCTGCGGGCGGAAGAACAGCGTACCGGCGCTTTCACCCGGACGCGGCGCGATGCCTATCGGCCGGTCCTGGAAACGGACGGCATTGTCCGCGACGGTGACGGGCAGGCTGGCGCTGTCGCCGATGAAGGAGAAGACGAAGGGCGAGTTCGGCCGGTCGTAGACGTCGTCGGACGAGCCCACCTGTTCGATCTTGCCCTGGCTCATCACCACCACGCGGTCGGCAAGCTCGAGCGCCTCTTCCTGGTCATGCGTGACGAAGACGGTGGTGTGCCCCGTGCGGTCGTGGAATTCGCGCAGCCAGCGACGCAGTTCCTTGCGGACCTTCGCGTCGAGCGCGCCGAAGGGTTCGTCGAGCAAGAGCACCTTCGGCTCGATGGCCATGGCGCGGGCGAGCGCCACGCGCTGGCGCTGGCCGCCCGAAAGCTGGTTCGGATAACGCTTCTCAAGGCCCGAAAGCTGCACCATTTCCAGCAGTTTGCCGACCCGGCGGCGGATTTCCGCCTTTTCCGGCCGCTCGCCGCGCGGGCGCACCGTCAGGCCGAAGGCGATGTTGTCGGCCACCGTCATGTGCCGGAAGAGCGCATAGTGCTGGAAGACGAAGCCGACATGACGTTCCTGCACCGTCTTGTGCGACGCGTCCTCGGCGCCGAAATAGATGCTGCCGAGCGTCGGCGTTTCGAGACCGGCGATGAGACGCAGCAGCGTCGTCTTGCCGGAGCCCGACGGGCCGAGCAGGGCGATCAGTTCGCCGGAGCGGATGTCGAGCGAGACATCGTTGAGCGCCGGGTATCGATCGAATTCCTTGCGGATGTTCTGAACACTGACGTCCATGGAGGGCGTGCCTTTCAATGCTTGCGGCCGGCAGCGATTTCCGCGCCGTAGTGAAGTTCGAGGACCGTCTTGACGACGAGCGTGACGAGGGCGAGGGCCGCGAGCAGGGACGCCACCGCGAAGGCCGCGGCGAACTGGTACTCGTTGTAGAGGATCTCGACATGCAGAGGCAGGGTGTTGGTCTGGCCGCGGATATGGCCCGAGACCACCGAGACCGCGCCGAACTCGCCCATGGCGCGCGCATTGCACAGGATCACGCCGTAGAGCAGGCCCCATTTCACATTGGGCAGGGTCACGTGCCAGAAGGTCTGCCAGCCGCTGGCGCCCAGCACCGTGGCGGCCTCCTCCTCGTCGCGGCCCTGGGCCTGCATCAGCGGGATCAGCTCGCGCGCCACGAAGGGGAAGGTGACGAAGACCGTGGCCAGCACGATGCCCGGCACCGCAAAGATGATCTTCACATCGTGCGCCTGCAACCAGGGGCCGAACCAGCCCTGGGCGCCGAAGAGCAGCACATAGATCAGGCCCGCCACCACCGGCGAGACCGAGAAGGGCAGGTCGATGAAGGTGATCAGGAGCTGCTTGCCGCGGAAGTCGTGCTTGGCAATCGCCCAGGCCGCGCTGACGCCGAACACCAGATTCAGCGGCACCGAGATGACCGCGACGAGCAGCGTCAGGCGGATGGCGGCGAGCGTGTCGGGATCGCCGAAGGCGATGAAGAACTCGCCCGCGCCCTTGCGGAAGGCCTCGATGAAGACGGCCGCGAGCGGCAGGAGCAGGAAGAGTGCGAGGAAGACGAAGGCGACCGCCATCAGCGCAAAGCGCGCCAGCGGTGTTTCCGTCGTCGGCGAGGGGAGACGGCCTTTATGCGCCATGACCGTACCTCCTGCGGCTCCAGGCCTGGATGAGATTGATGACGAGCAGCATGGCGAAGGAAAGCCCCAGCATGATCGTTGCGATGGCCGTCGCCGCGCCGTAGTTGAACTCCTCCAGGCGGATGACGATGAGCAGAGGCGCGATTTCCGAGACGTAGGGAATGTTGCCGGCAATGAAGATCACCGAGCCGTACTCGCCCACGGCGCGGGCAAAAGCCAGGGCAAAGCCGGTCAGCAGGGCCGGCAGCACGATGGGCAGCACCACCAGACGGAAGGTCTGCCAGCGGTGCGCCCCCAGCGAAGCCGCGGCCTCCTCCAGCTCGGTCTCCATGTCTTCCAGCACCGGCTGCACCGTGCGCACCACAAAGGGCAGGCCGATGAAGATCAGCGCCACCAGGATGCCCAGGGGCGTGAACGCCACCTTGAGGCCCCAGGGCTCCAGCAGCTTGCCCAGCCAGCCATTGCCGGCATAGAGCGCGGTCAGTGCAATACCGGCCACGGCCGTGGGCAGGGCAAAGGGCAGGTCGATCAGCGCGTCCACCAGCTTCTTGCCGGGGAACTCATAGCGCACCAGGGACCAGGCCAGGATCAGGCCGAAGACCACATTCACCAGTGCGGCGATGAAGGCCGTGCCGAAGGACACTTTCAGCGCATTCAGCGTGCGCGGATCGGCGAAGATGGCGAAGAATTCCGCGCCCGACAGCGAGGCTGAACGCCAGACGAGGCCGGCGAGCGGAATGAGGATGATGAGCGTGAGGTAGGCGAGCGAAAAGCCGAGCGTCAGTCCGAAACCCGGAATGACGCTCGGCTGTCTCAGTCGCCACCGCACCGAAGCGGCAGCAGAGGTCGTCAAGGTGCTCAGTTCCCCGGCTTGTAGATCTGGTCGAAGACGCCGCCGTCACCGAAATGCTCGGGCTGTGCCTTTGCCCAGCCGCCGAAGATCGGGTCGTCGATCGTCACCAGCTTAATATCGGGAAGCTGTTGCAGCAACTCCGGCTTTACCACCTCGCGCTTGGAGGGACGGTAGAAGTGCTTGGCCGCGATGTTCTGGCCTTCTTCCGAATAGAGGTAGTTGAGATAGGCTTCCGCCTGCTTGCGCGTGCCCTTGGCATCGACATTGCCGTCGACGATCGTGACCGGCGGTTCGGCAAGGATCGAAATCGGCGGAGCCACGATATCGAAGGCGTCGGCACCGAATTCCGCACCGGCGAGATAGGCTTCGTTCTCCCAGGCGAGTAGAACGTCGCCGATCTGGCGCTGGGCGAAGGTGGTCAGCGAGCCGCGTGCGCCCGTATCCAGCACCGGCGCCCGCTTGTAGAGCTCGGCGATGTAAGCCTTGATCTTGTCCTGGTCGCCGCCGAATTCCTGGTTCGCCCAGGCCCAGGCCGCCAGATAGTTCCAGCGCGCGCCGCCCGAGGTCTTGGGATTGGGGGTGATCACCTCCACGCCGCTGCGGGCCAGGTCGGGCCAGTTCGTGATCTTCTTCGGATTGCCCTTGCGCACCAGGAAGACGATGGTGGAGGTGTAGGGCGAGGCGTTGTGGGGCAGGCGCTTCTGCCAGTCCACCGGCAGCAGCTTGGCGGTGTCGTGCAGGGCGTCGATGTCATAGGCCAGGGCCAGGGTCACCACATCGGCCTCCAGGCCGTCGATCACCGAGCGGGCCTGCTTGCCCGAGCCGCCGTGCGACTGCTTGACCGTGAGGCTCTCGCCGGTCTTGGCCTTCCAGTGCTTGATGAAGGCGGCGTTGTAGTCCTGGTAGAGCTCGCGCGTCGGGTCGTAGGAGACATTGAGCAGCGTCGTCTCCGCCATCGCCCCCGAAATCCCGCTGAACACCAGCCCCAAACCGAGGGCCAAAGCCCCGATGCGTTTTCCTATTGTCGACATCTCCAACCTCCTGGTCACTGCCTCGATTAAAACCCTAGAGAATTAGTAGACTTAGTCAACAATGGCCGGAAAGTTCGCAAAACCGGTTCCAAACGAGGGATATCGGCGCAATGCGCGCACTGCCCCTCCCGGCAAAAAGCGCACAGTTCATCTCGAAAAGGGATGCGGAAACGCAAAATGCATCCGCGAAAAATCGCCTCTTTTCGCCGGCCCGATGAACTTTTTTCAGCCGCGAGAGAGCCGCGCCGAACCGGACAGCGGTGCAGAGAGCACGCTGCGATAGGTCTGACGCACCGTCTCGGCGAAGGTGAAGGGGCCGGGCCGGAGACCCGAGGCGACCGCCCCGACGACGGAAAGGCCATCGACGATCCGGCCATGGCCGAGCAGACGGCCGCAATCGTCGACGGAAAGCGTGGCGACATCGCAGCCGAGCAGACCGGCAAGCGCACGCGCGGCGGGGGCTTCCCGGCAGTCGATGGTATTTCCATCCGCCGTCTTCGGATCGCAGGGCGGCACGAAGCGGGTGCGGCCGGTCTCGAATTCCGCGGCAAGGCGGCGATGGACGTCGCCGGCGATGCGAATGGAGAAATGGCGGTGCAGGCGCAGGAGATGGCGGCGATACTGGTTGCGCTCGGCCTGGGGCAGGTTGCGCCAGACCACAGAAAGCCGTGCGGAGGCGGCATCGACGACGGTTTGCCACTGGCCACCGTCCCGCGCCTCCGCGCTGCTACATTCCTGCCGGACGTAGTGGAAGGCATCGCGCAGCGACCGGCTCGTCGGCGGCTCACCGAAGACCATCCCGCCGAAGCCGCGCCCATGCGGCTGCGGCAGACGGCCGGCCGCCGCCGCGACGTGAATGGCGCCCGCAAAGCCGCGCGCCCTGAGATCGAGCAGGATGGCGGCAAGGCGCGGCCCGTTGCCGACAAGGGTCAGCGGCGGCGGGTTTTCCTGCCGGGACAGCCGTTCCGCCACCGCCGCCGCCTCCTGCCAGGATGCGGCCTCGCGTTGGGCGAAGCCGAAGCCGGTGGCCACGAAGACATGGTCGAAATGCGCGCTTTCCCCTGCACGGAAGGCAAGGCGCACCCCGCCGGCATCGAGGCCTATATGACGGACGGTGGCGCTGACGGTGCGGATGCACACGTCGCGGCGAAGGGCGAGCGCCTCGCCGAAACGGGCCATGCCATAATCGCGAAACAAGGCGCGCGGCGCATGCAGATCCTGCGGACCGCGCAGGGCCGTCACGGTTCCACCCGAGAGGAAATTGTCCTTCAGCCAGCGAGTGAAATCGTCGGGCCTGTCGGGCAGGAGGGAAAGGTCGCGGGCGGGTTCGCTTGTCAGCGCCCGGCCGGAAGGACCGTCGCCGAAGGCGCCGGGCGCGTCCTCGGCATCGATCATCCAGGCCTCGAAGGGCCGATGGAACCGCCGCATCAGGGCAATCACGGTGGCGAGGCCGGAAGGACCCGCACCGACGACCGCAATCCTGACAGGCGGGAGCGTGCACCCCGGCGCGGTTGCCGGTCCTCTTGCCGTTTCCCCTTTTGCAGCTTCAAGGTCCATGGCCCATCCTTTCCTGCAAGATGGAGGAAGACACCGGCGGGAGAATAGCGCACCGCCGGATAATTTTCTACCTTTTTACTAGAATAATCGATGGGCGCGAATCCCCCTGCCCCGACGCTTCCGAAAGCACGTCTGCCAGCGTCGTCCCGTCGAGGATTTTCGCCGACGCGGCCGCAACGCGCGCGAAGACCCGGCTCAATGCATGGGAAGCGGCATTCTCGCCGGCACGGCTGGCGGCTGGCAGCGGTGTACCATCCGTCGCGCGCAGCACGTCGCCCAATGAAACCGCCTGCGGGCGCCGCAACAGCAGATAACCGCCCTTTTGCCCGCGGCGGCTGTCCACGATGCCGGCGCGCTTCAGGTCGAGCAGGATCTGTTCGAGGAACTTCTTGGGGATGGCCTCCCCTTCGGCAATGACCCCGATCCGCAGGGTCTGCCCCGGACCAGCGCGGGCAAGCACCAGAAGGGCCTGCAAGGCATATCTGGATTTCTGCGACAGAATGCCGGCAGACGGCGCGCTTCTCATCCGCAGGCAACCGCGGCGCTGATGGCCCTGGCGACGGAAAGCGCCTGCTGACGGATGTCGGGAACGGCGGTGATCTCGAAATGCCGTCCCGCCGTCAGCGGTCCCAATGCATAGAGCCGGGGCCGGTCTGCACCCGAGGGAACGGCCGATCCCTCGTCCACCACAATGCCGAGGCCCCGCGGGTCGGCACACAGAACGCCTTGCGCGGCAAGGCTCGACAGTAGCGGCGAGGCCTCCACCGTACATCGGTCGAACCCCGTGCAGTTGACGACCATGGCCGCCGCGACGCTTGTCTTCTCCCGGCCGACGATATCGGCGGCCAGCCCGGCGCCCTCAAGCCTGAGACCACCGAGACGCCCGCGATGGACGATCAGGCGGCCGCCGTCGCGGAGCGCGGCGATCCGTTTCGCAACGGCGGGCGCCATGCGGTGGCGATGGACATTCCAGTAAGCGCTGGCATGGCGGAGGAACCGCGCGCGCCGCTCCGGGCTCCAGGCCTTCCAGAGCGCCTGCGTGACGGGCCGGAGCCCGTCCATGACGGCGCGCCAGTCCGGCACGCCCCCGGCGGCGCGGCGCAGGGCGAAAAGCATCTGGCTGACCTCGCCGCCATCCGGCGCCAGCATGGTCGGCACCGGGTCGGCGCGGCGGTCGAGATGCGCCTGCGGCAGGAGGCCGTGGCGCGACACGGCGTGAATCCTCCCCTTGAAGCCCCGCTCCGCCAGAACGAGACACTGGTCGACCATGGTCAGGCCGGTGCCGACGAGGAGCACGTCGCCTTCCATCGGCAAACGCTCCCACCAGGCCTCCGCCCAGGGGTCATCGACAACGAAGGGGCGGGTCGCGTCAGGCACCGTTTCGAGTGGAAGTCGCCGTGTTCCAGCGCCGGTGCACAGGGCCGCGAAAGGCGACGAAAGGCGCTCGCCATTCGACAGGTGGAAGAGCAAGCCGCCGTCCTGCGTGGCCTCCGCACCGAGGGCGACCGTGTCGACGACGGTCAGCGCCGGGCGGTTGCCCGTTCGCCGGCGCGCGGCCTGAAGGCAATCGGCAATGTAATCGCCATAGACCCGGCGGGGAACGAAGTCATCGGGCCCGGCGCGCAAGCCGTTCTCCTTCAGCCATGCCACGAAATGGTCGGGGCGGTCGGCGAAAAGCCCCATGCGGCCGGCGGGAACGTTGAGGAGCAGCGCCTCGTTTCGGGTCGAATAGGCAATGCCTCTTCCAAGCCCGGCCTCAGGCCCCACAAGGCTCACCTGCGCCGATGCAGGCATGAGGTCGAGGAGGTTAAGCGAAAGCGCGACGGCCGAGAAGCCGGAGCCGATGACGGCCACATCCGCATGCATCGTCATGCCAGTCCCTCCCTGAGAGGATGCGATGGAGCAGCCTAGCCCTAGTTATCCATAAAATCTATAGACTATTTTTAGCCACTCCGCCGCCTCAACGCCGTCGGGTCGACGGCAGTTCCCGCATCCTTCTTTTCACAGGCCGCGCCTTTCTCTAGAATGGCCGACGAGCGCCGGGAATGAACCGGGCTGCACCCGCCCGTGCCGTGGCGGGATTTGCCAAGCAATCTATACAATCTCTATAGAATGTGATCTCTCTAGCCCGACAATGCCTATGCGCCCTGGAACCGCATTCCACAAGGAGCAGACGACATGGGTTCTCTTTCTACCGCGCAGAGCCGCGCGACACGAACGGCCGCCCTCATCGCGACCGAGGATGAAGCCGTCACGGTGGCCGGTTCGCTTGCCGGCGTCTTTGCCCTTCCCGCAGCGATGGCGGCAGACGCCATCGAAACACGATTGGACCTTCTCTCCCGCTCCGGCCTTTTCGGCATTTCCGTTCCCACGGAACAGGGCGGGATCGACGTCTCCAACACCGTTCTTGCCGAAGTCTGTGCCATCGCGTCCGCGCAGTCCGAAACGCTCGGGCGCATTCTTGCCGGCCATTTCGTCGGCGTGGAGCATGTCCGCAGCCAGGGCAGCGACAGCCAGCGCAGCATCGTCTTTTCCGCGATCCTTGCCGGCGCCCGACTGGCGCGCGCCTTCGCCGGCGAGACGAGCGTTCTGGCCTTCCTGCCGAGCGGCCTTGGCTGGCGTCTGTCGGGCACGGCGCTGTCGACGCCCCATGCCCGGCATGCCGACTGGCTGCTCGTGCCCGTTCGGCAGGACATGAAAACGGCCGGCCTGCTGCTTCCCGCCCATGGCGAAGCGCTGCGTTACCCCGGCGAGAACCAGGTGCTGTTCGAGGATGTGCTTGTCGATGGCGATGCCCTGCTGCACCCCATCGGCGAAGCAGGTGCCCATGCCGTGCCGCGCGCGCTGGACCTGTTGCTGCAAGCCGCCTGCCGGCTCGGCACCGCGCGCCACGCGCTTCACGCCCTTTGGGACGATCCAGCCTGCCATCCCGGTACGGCCGGACGCCTCTCCGCCCGGCTGGCGGCGGCAGGCGCGATGCTTGCCGAAGCCGGCCGCGCCATCGACGGCGCACAGATCGGTCTTGCGGACCAGCACCGGACGAACGCCTTCCTCGCGGCCGTCGATGCTCTTGCTGCTGCGGAGGACGCGGAAGTCTCGATCCGGCAGGCCGCCGGCAACGAAAGCCGGTTAGCGCCCCACCTTGCCGGTTTTCTTGAGGAAAGCGGCGCCTTGCGCCTTGCCGAGCATCGGCGGCAGCCGCACGAGGAAACCTGAAGGCAAAAAAAATGGGCCGGCGAAAACCGCGGCCCATAAGGTGTGAAGGTCTAAAACCTCCAGAGGGGAACAGCTGGTGCGGCGGCACTGGGAGGAAAAAGCCGCCATGTGCATCAGCTGTGTGCACTATGGTCGTTTTTTGATCAGATGGAAAACATTTATTGTGCAGTGCAGCTATGCAAATGGTGCATTGCTTTCAAAGCGAGCAATATCAACAGCTTGGAACGACACGAAGGTGGATTGCTCAAAACTGTTGTGCGGCGCGCATGCTGGCCTCAAGGCTCTCGAAAGAGCGGACGCGTTTTTCATGCCTTGCGGTCCTGTCGCCGCCCGCCGGTTCGTCGATCCCCAAGCATTTCCAGCCGAAGCGGGATCGCTTCGGCGTCGGACAATGCGGTAAGAACAAAAAGCGAGAGCAGCCGTCGCGGCCGCGACATCGGCGAAGGCGCCGCAGACGGCTTGCAGCGAAGGCCGCACCGAGGGGAAGACAGCAACGGGTCCATGACCGCGCCACCCGTGCTTTGCAGGAGGCGCGATCCGGGGCCGCGTCATGAAGCCCCGCTTCTGGACAGGCGACGCCCTACCGGCTTGCCGCGAAATCCGCCATGCGGCGGATCAGGAAAGCGCCGACCGTCGCGCCGGCATCCTGCAGGCCTATGGTCTTTTCCTGGAAGGCAGCCGCCTTGCCGTGCTGCGCGAGCAGGGACTTGGTGGCCTCCAGCGCCGCTTCCGCCGCATTCGCCGTGACGTTCAGCGCATCGGAAAGCGATGCGCCGGCGGAAGCCTCGGCTTCCAGTGTCAGCGCGATGGGATCGAGCACGTCGAGCAGGGTCTTGTCGCCGACCTTCGCCTTGCCGCGCTCGGCGACGCCGTCGCGATAGGCGCGCCAGAAGGCGGCCATGGCGGCGGTGTCGAGCGCGTCCTTGTCTTCGATGGCCTTGCTGGCGCGCAGGAACCCGGTCGCCGTCAACGTGCCCATGGTGGAGGGCGCGGTGCGGGCCATGGTCGCGCCGGCGGTGCGCAGCAGCTTGGCAATGCCCGCCGCCGCGCCTTCGGCCTCCAGCGCCTCCGCGGCGGCGGCGAAGGACTTGCTCATGGTGATGCCGAGGTCGCTGTCACCCACCTTGCCGTCGAGCGCGATGAGAAATTCGCGCTGCTCGGCGAAAAGGTCCTTCCAGCTCTTGAAGAGGTCGATGAGGTCGGCGGCGGTCAGTGTCTGCATGGTCATGGCCTCACCCCGCGATGTGCTGGAAGAAGGGCGTGTTGGCCGGGGCGGCGATCAGGCGGTCCAGCTCCTCGTCGAGATGGAGGATCGAGATGGAGGCGCCGGCCATTTCCATCGATGTCGCGAATTCGCCGACCCAGACATGCTTGGCGGTGACGCCGCGCGCTTCCAGAAGCTGCGAGACGCGGCGGAAGAGGATATAGAGTTCTTCCAGCGGCGTGCCGCCGAGGCCGTTCACCAGCACGGCGACGGTGTCGCCCTGCTTGTAGTCGGTCTCGGCGAAGATGCGCTCCATCATTTCGTCGACGACGGCGTCGGCCGGCGCGAGCTTCTTGCGGCTGATGCCGGGCTCGCCGTGGATGCCCATGCCGATTTCCATCTCGTCCGCGCCGATGGAGAAGGTGGCGTGGCCGATTTCCGGTACGACGCAGCTCGACAGCGCGACGCCCATGGTGCGGGTGCGAAGGCGCGCCTTGTCGGCGAGGCGCGTGACCTCGTCGAGCGACAGACCTTCGGCAGCGGCAGCGCCAGCCGCCTTGTAGAGGAAGAAGATGCCGGCGACGCCGCGGCGCTTGTGTTCCTCTCCGACGATGGAGGAGGCGACGTCGTCATTGCCGACGACCTGCTTGACGGCAATGCCGTCGAGATCGGCAAGCTCGGCCGCCATGTCGAAATTGATGATGTCGCCGGTATAGTTGCCGTAGATGTAGAGAACGCCCGCGCCCTGGTCGATGTGCTTCGTCACCTGGTACATCTGCTCGGCGCTGGGCGACTGGAAGACCCCGCCGACCGCCGCGCCGTCCAGCATGCCGTCGCCGACGAAGCCGAGGAAGGTCGGCAAATGGCCGGAGCCGCCGCCGGTGGCGATGCCGACCTTGCCGGGCCTGGTCTTCGCGGTGACGAGGCAGCGCAGGTCATCGGCGGCATAGGTGACGGCCGGATGGGCCTTGTAGATGCCTTCCAGCATCTCGTCGACGAAGTTGACGGGGTCGTTCAGGAACTTCTTCATTTTGGTTTCCTCCGAAAGTGGGGGTTATTTCTTGCGCTGGCGCGTGACGAAGAAGGCGGCGGCGAGCAGGATGAAGCTGCCGACGACGAGCCGCTGCCAGGTGCTGGGAATGCCGACCATGACGAGCACGCTGTTGAGCACGACGATCAGCAGCACGCCGAGGATGGTGCCGAGCACCGTGCCCGTGCCGCCGGTGATGCGCGCGCCGCCGAGCACGACGGCGGCGATGACGTTGATCTCGGTGCCGACGAGGTCGAAGGGATTGGCCTGCCGGTTGGCGCAGACATGGATGATGCCGGCAAGACCCGCCAGCGCGCCCGCATAGCCGAACAGGAAGACATGCACGGTGCGCAGGCTGTAGCCGAGGCGGCTGGCGATATCCGCATTGCCGCCGACGGCGAAGATGGCGCGCCCCATCAGGGTCCGGTTGAGGATCCACCAGGTCACGAAGGCCGCGACCGGCAGAACGAGGAAATAGAACGGCAGCGTGATCAGCGCGCCGTTGGCGGCCTCGAACTGCACGAGTGGCATGCGGCCGAAGGCCCCCATCTGCGGCGGCAGCGACATGATCCACACCGTGCCGATGAAGGAGAGCAGGAAGCCGCGGAAAAGATACTGCGTGCCGATGGTGACGATCAGCGACGGCACCTTCAGATGATGGACGAGCAGGCCGTTGATGATGCCGAGCGCCGCCCCGCCGAACGTCGCCATCAGGATCACGACGACGATGGGCAGGTTCGGCAGGTAGCTCTGCACCAGCACCGTCATCGAATACATGGTGAAGGCCGCGATCGCCGTGAAGGACACGTCGATGCCGCCGGCCGCCAGGATGATGAAGACGCCGAGGGCGAAGAGCCCCATGACCACGCTGGCCCGGCCGATGTCGATCAATGTCGAGGGCTGCAGGAAGGCGGGATTGACGATGGCCACGGCGACGCAGATCGCCACCAGCAGCAGGAAGGTGATGGTCTCCGGGCGACGGCGAACGAGCGCACCGAAGCTGAAGGAACGCGACGGGCCGGCGGCGCCGTGCAGTTCATCGGTTCGTGAAGCGCTCATTGCACAGTCTCCGTCGTGGTCGCCAGCATCGCCTTGTAGAGCTGGTCTTCGGTTGCCGTTTCCGCATCCATTTCCGCGACCACCCGGCCACTGTTCATGACGAGGATGCGGTCGGCATTCTGCAGCAGTTCCGGCAGGTCGTCGCTGACGATGACGAGGCCCATGCCCGCTTCTGCCAGCGCCTGGATGACGCGGTAGATCGTGTCCTTGGAGCCGACGTCGACGCCGACGGTCGGCCCGTGCAGCACGAGAAGCTTCGGCGCGATGCTCAGCCAGCGGCCGATCAGCACGCGCTGCTGGTTGCCGCCCGAAAGCGCGCCGACCGGCAGATCGAGATTCTTCGTGTTGAGGCGCATCTCCTCCGAAAGACGGGCGGCGATCTTGCGCCCCTCCTCCCGGTCGACGACGCCGAGCGAATTGGCGAGCCGCGAGACGATGAGCGCGATCTCGTTCTCGAAGATCGACTTGTCGAGGAAGAGGCCTTCGGCCAGCCGGTCCTCCGGCACGTAGCCGATGCCGCGCTCGATGGCCTCGGCGGGAGACCGCACGACGACGGCCTTGCCGTCGAGCGTGAGCGCGCCGCCCGAGGCGGGCGAAACGCCCGTCAGGGCCATGGCGAGTTCGTTTCGGCCGGAATCGGCAAGGCCGGTGATGCCGAGAATTTCCCCTTTCCGGAGAGAAAAGCTCATGTCCCGCACGCCATCGGCGACGAGGCGGTCCACCTTGAGGAGCTCGGCGTCGGCCGGCTTGGCCGTGCGGTAGCGCTGCGCGTCGATGGAACGGCCGGTCATCAGCTCGGCCAGCTCCTTCTTGCTGTAATTCGCGATGGGTCCCTGCGCGACGCATTGGCCGTCGCGGAAGACGACGGCATGGCCGCCGATGCGGTAGCATTCGTCCAGCTTGTGCGTGACGAAGAGCACGGCGACGTTTTCCGAGCGCAGGCGCTCGACGACGCGGATGAGATTGTCCACCTCGCGGCGCGTCAGCGAGGTCGTCGGCTCATCCATGATGACGAGCTTGGCGCGGGTGGCGATGGCGCGCGCGATGGCGACGAGCTGGCGCGAGGCGAGCGGAAGATCGGAAACGATGGTGTTGAGGAAGGCGCGGTCGGTCGGCAGACCCGCGGCGGCCAGCGCCCGTTCCGCCGTTTCTCGCAGCCGCTTGCGATCGAAGAGGCGCGCGAGCCGGCCGTTGGCTTTGACGAGCTGCTCGTTCAGCGCGACATTCTCGGCGACCGTGAGATTGGGCAGCAGCGAAAGGTCCTGGTAGACGGTTTCGATCCCGGCGGCGAGCGACTGGATCGGCGTCAGCGAGGCGAAGGTCTCGCCATCGAGCACGATCTCGCCGGAGGTCGGCGCATGCGCGCCCGACATGATCTTGATGACGGTGCTCTTGCCGCAGCCGTTTTCTCCCAGGAGATGATAGGCCTCACCCGGCTGGAGCGTCAGGTCGATGCCGCGCAGGGCGTGGACGCCGCCGAACCATTTCTGGATGTTCCTGAGTTCAAGGAGCGCTGCCGATTGCTGCGCGGTATGTGCTTGTGCCGCCACGGAAATTGTCCTCATGCTGACCGGCGCGTTTCCACGCCGGACGGTTCCGGCCGGAAGGAAATCCTCCCGGCCGGCTGACGGTTTGCCGGATTAGAACAGGTGTTCCTTGTAGGTCGCCTTGTCGGCCAGCACCATGCCGTTGCCGAGGATCAGCAGGCCCTTGCCGGGACCCTGCTTGACGGAGACCTTGTTGTAGCCCTCGACGCCGAGATCCATGCCGTCGGTGACTTCCTTCTTCTCCAGCAGCAGCTTGGCGACGGCGTTCATCGCCATGCCGGCCTTCTGCGGGTCCCAGAAGCCGATCGCCGTGATGGCGCCGGATTCGAGGAGGTCCGCCGACGGGTTCGGCAGGCCGGTGCCGACGAGGCAGATCTTGCCGCTCAGGCCCGCCTCGTCGATGGCGCGGCCGACGCCGAGAACGTCGTTGCCGGCGGACGTCTGGAAGCCCTTGATGTCGGGGTGCTTGCGCAGGATTTCCTTGGCCTTCTCATAGGTGCCGTTGGCGTCGTCGAAGGATTCGTTGTTCGGATCGACGAGTTCCATGCCGGCATATTTCTTGGCGTTTTCCTCGCCCGCGCCGACCCACTGCATGTGCGTGCGGCTGCCGAGCGAACCGACGAAGGTCGTCCACTTGCCTTCCTTGCCCATGCATTCGGCCAGACGCTCGTTCAGCGCCGCGCCGTAATCGGCATTGTCGAAGGCTTCGACGTCGGCATTGGTGTTCATCTGGTTGTCCGCCTCGTGGGTGACGACCACGATGCCGCGCTCCATGGCGCGCTGGAAGGTGCCCTCGAGCACGGCCGGGTCCATCGGCACGACGGCAAGCGCATTGACGCCCTTGGCGACGAGGTCGTTGACGATCTGGAGCTGCTGGGCCGAGTCGGCCGTGGCCGGGCCGCTCTGGCTGGCGACGACGTCGGGATTGGCTTCCTGGTAGGCGACGACGCCGGTGTTCATCCGGTCGAACCACGGAATGCCACTGATCTTGACCACGGTGGCGATGACAGGCTTTTCCTGGGCGGCGAGCACGCCGATGGAGCCTGCGAGCGCGACGGCTGCAACCGTGGTTCCAGCCAGTACCTTCTTCGAAAACGACTTCATGTTTTCCTCCACGAATTTTCCCTCCTGTTTCACTTCGGCGTTTGAGGGACAGGCACCGAAGGGGTTTGCGAGCGGCGACCCGGCGACAGGAAGCCAGCGATGTCGTAGCGGCCGACGGCCAGGAATGTGAGCAGCAGCAGGCCCCAGGCAAAATCGCGCACGAAATTGGAAAGGCCGCCGAAATTGAGCAGGCTCGACATGAGCTGCAGGGCGATGGCGGAGAGCACGACGCAGACGACGCGCCCGTAGCCGCCCTCCGGCTTCACGCCGGCCATCACGGCGATGAGGATGGCGATCAGCAGGTAGGAGCTGCCGTAGTCGAACTTCACGTTGACATTGCGCGCGGCGATGATGACGCCGACGAGACCCGACAGCGTGCCCGAGATCGCATAGGTGGCGACGATCACGCCATTCTTCGGGAAGCCCGCATAGACGGCCGCCTTGGGATTGGTGCCCATCAGCATCAGCCACAGGCCATAGGGCGTGAACTTCAGCAGCGCGGCGATGAGGCCCGCGACCAGCACGAAGACGAGGAAGCCGATCGGCACGGCGGCGATCATGTCGTTGCCGATGCTGGACAGCAGCGCCGGGCTGCCGACCGTCACGGCCTTGCCGCCCGAGACCACGACCGCGAGCCCCATGAAGGCCATCTGCGTGCCGAGCGTGCAGAGGATCGGCGTGATGTTCAGCCGCGAAATGAGGAGGCCGTTGATGACGCCACCGGCAAGACCGACGAGGAGCGCGCCCGCGATGAAGGCGAGACTGAAGGCCGTCCCGCTGTCGGCAGCCGACAGGAAGGACGAGACGATGACGGCGGAGAGCACGCCCGAGAGATTGGCGAGCGCGATGCCCGAGAGGTCGATGCCGCCGTTGCCGGCGCACATGGCCAGCATGACGCCGATGGCCAGAAGACCGATTTCCGGCACCTGGCTCGCCATGGACTGGAGATTGAAAACGGAAAGGAACGTGCCGGAGATGAGAGCACCCGCGACAAGCAAAAGGCCGTTTATGACAAGCAGCATCGCCAGCTGTCCGCCGGTTTTCTGCATGATCTCCTCCCACTTGTTTACTAAACAAATTCCAGCTTCACTAAAACGCTAGCAAAGGAAATTTGCGCTGACAAGCCCCGTTTTGCGCGCCATATCGGTTGCGAAAGGCGTCAAATTGCCCTAGGTCTCACGAAGATTGCCTAAATCGTTTAGTAAACTTGTTCGCAGTTGCAGCATAAAAAGGCCCCTGACCGCCGCATGAAGAAACCGGGAAAACTGACCATCAGGGACATCGCCGAGGCGGCGGGCGTATCGCCGGCCACGGTCTCGCTCGTGCTGAACGGCAAGGGGGAGATTTCCGGCGTGACGCGGGCGCGGGTGCTGGAGGCGGTGGCGAGCCTCAACTACGTGCCGCGGGCGACGCGCAGCACGGAACCCGGCGAGACGCTGCGCTTCCTCAAGATCGCCAAGCACGGCCATACCGTGAACCGCGACCACAGCGTCTTCATCTCCGACTACATCGACGGCATGTCGGCCGAAGCGACGCGGCGCAACTATACGCTGGAAGTGGTGAGCTTCGAGGGCCAGCCGATCAGCACGGTGGCCGAGTCGCTCGCCGGCGCGCCGATCTCGGGCGTCATCGCGCTCGGCACCGAACTGACGGAGGCCGATATCCGCCTCATCCAGGGCCTCGGCCTGCCGACGGTCTTCATCGACACGTTCTACGACGTGCTCGACGCCAACTTCGTCGACATGAACAACGAGGACGCCGTCTACAAGGTGCTCTCGCGCTTCCGCATGCAGGGCTTCCAGCGCATCGGCTTCGTCGCCTCCCATGTCGACACGACCAATTTCCGCCTGCGCCGCGAAGCCTTCTTCAAGAACATGGCGCGGCTCGGCCTGCCGGTGAACGAGGCCGATATCCTGTCGGTGGAATCGACCTATGACGGCGCCTATCTCGACACGCGCGCGCTGCTTTCGACCGGGCTCGACCTTGCCGAATGCTACTTCTGCACCAACGACATCATCGCCTACGGCTTCATCCGGGCGCTGCGCGAGCATGGCGTGTCCATTCCCGAGGACGTCTCGATCATCGGCTTCGACAACCTGCCGCAGAGCGCGACCATGGAACCGGGCCTGACGACCATCGACGTGTCGAAACGCAAGATCGGCTATCTCGCCGTCACCGTGCTCGACGACCTCATCGCCGCCGCCGAACCGCAACCGCCGGTCAAGATCCTCGTCGGCGCGGACCTCGTGCTGCGCGCCAGCCACGAGCACGGCACATCGAAGACCACGCGCGAGCGCCCGCCCCGCACGATGCGGCAACCCGCGCAATAGCTTCAGGGAGAAAGACCATGGAATACAGGACGCTCGGCCGCACGGGCCTGAAAGTTTCGGCCATCGCCATGGGCACCTTCTCCTTCGGCGGCGTCGGCGCCTTTTCGCGCGTCGCAAACCAGGGTGCCGCCGAGGCCCGCCGCCTGATCGACGGATGCATCGACGGCGGCGTCAACCTCTTCGACACGGCCAACATGTATTCGCTCGGCCGCTCGGAGGAGATCCTTGGCGAAGCGCTCGGGGCAAAGCGCGAGAAGGTGCTGATCTCCTCGAAGGCCCGCATGCGCATCGGCGACGGGCCGAACGACGAGGGCGTCTCGCGCCATCACCTCATCCGCGAATGCGAAGCGAGCCTCAAGCGGCTGAAGACCGACCATATCGACATCTACTTCATGCACGAATGGGATGGCGTGACGCCGGTGGAGGAAATGCTCGGCGCGCTCGATACGCTGCGCCAGCAGGGCAAGATCCGCTATGTCGGCTGCTCCAATTATTCCGGCTGGCACATCATGAAGGCGCTCGGCGTCGCCGAGGCGAAGAACCTGCCGCGTTTCGTGACCCAGCAGATCCATTACACGCTCGAAGCGCGCGAAGCCGAATACGAGCTGCTGCCGATCTCCGTCGATCAGGGGCTTGGCGTCATGGTCTGGAGTCCGCTCGCCGCGGGCCTCCTGTCGGGCGCGTTCGGGCGCGACAGGGCGCCGGCGGAGTCTCGCCAGGCCGCCGGCTGGAGCGAACCGCCGATCCGCGACCAGGAGCGGCTGTGGACCATTGTCGATGCGCTTGAGGCCATTGCCCGGGAACGCGGCGTCACGGTGGCGCAGGTCTCGCTGGCCTGGACGCTGTCGCGCCCCGCAATATCGAGCCTCGTGGTCGGTGGTCTCAGCGAGGCGCAGTTCCGCGACAACATCGCGGCGATCGACCTCAAGCTCACCGGGGACGAACTGGACAGGCTGAACACGGTCAGCCGCCCGCCCTACATCTATCCCTATTGGCACCAGCACAATTTCGCCGGCGACCGTTTCAGCCCCGGCGACCGGGCGCTGCATGACAGCTACGCCGATCTCGGCGCCATATAAAGGCTTGCCGCGCCGAAGCGCGGCAAGCGTTCGGGAAATCACATCACACGGCCTGAGAAACCGTGGTGGCCTGCCCGATAAGCCCGATGATCCGCTCGACCGCGCAGGGAATGGGTCCCAGCACGGGCGTATCGAAGATCAGCCGCAGTTGCTCGGCGGCTTCGCCGAGCGGACCGCCGCCGATGATGACCGCTTCGGCCCCGTCCTGCTCGATGCATTGACGCACCGCACCGGCCAGCGCCTCGATGAGAAGCGCCGGATCGGCAGCGAGCGCCACCGGATCGCCTTGCGTACAGCGGATGCCCGCATAGAGATGGGCAAGACCGAGATCGTACGCCCGCTGGTCGATCGCCTCGACCAGGTCGGGCGTGGACGTCGCGACGGCGAAGCGGCGGCCGCCCTGCGAGGCTTCGATCATCGAAGCCTCGCAGATGCCGACGACCGGGATTGCGACCTTGCGCCGGAGTTCGGCAAGGCCGGGATCGCCGAAGGCACTGACGATGATCCCCGCACACGTTCCGCGATGCGCCGCCCCGAGCTCGACCACCTGGGGCGCTGCGGCCACCAGTTGCTCGGGCGTGACGATCATGCCGGGGCTACGGCTGGCGGTGACGGTTTCCACCGCCAGCCGGCCAACTGCCGAGCGCACGGCGATGGCGTGCATCATGTCGCTCGTGGCCTGCGAACTGTTGGGATTGATCAACAGGATGTGCGGGGTCATGCCTGGTTCAAGCTCCTGCTTTTGCGGGTTGCAGCGCCGGCTCCTCGGAGGTGCCGATGACGTCGGCCGGCTGCGTCAGGTCTTCCATCGACCGGCCATAGGTTTCCGGCCCGAGGCGGATGCAGACGGCGAAGATGGCGTACATGCTGGCCGCGAGGCCGAAGACGCCGGCCATGCCGTAGCTATCGAACAGGGCACCCGAGATGGTCGGAACGAACGAGCCGGCGGCCGAGCCCGTCGCCAGGATGAAGGCGACGCCGAAGGCGCGGATGCGGGTCGGGAAGAGTTCCGGCGCGTAGATCCAGATCGAGGTGTTGAGCAAGAGCACGAAGAACTGGAACAGTGCGCCGAAGAACAGCACCAGATAGATGGTGGTGCCGAACTGCATGATGGAGAGCGCCGCAAGGCATGCGCAGATCGCGCCGACCGTCAGCACCCGCTTGCGGGGGAAGTAGTAGCCGAACATCGAGGCCGCGATGGCGCCGAGAACGCTGCCGCTCTGGATGATCATGCTGTAGAGCAGGCTGCCCTGCAGGGTGTGGCCCATGGACACGAAGATGACCGGCATCAGCGTGAGCACGGAAAGCTGGGCGCCGTAGCTCATCAGGATGGCGATCGACACCGGAACGATGCGGCCGAGGAACGGAGCGCGAAAGAGTTCCTTCCAGGCGCCCTTGGCGCGCGGTGCATCCTGCTCCTGATCCTTGGAGAGGTATTCACGCACCACGAGATTGCGGGGTTTCAGCGAGCCGGATTCCAGCACCGACAGCACCTTGTTCGCCTCGTCGATCCGCCCTTGCGAAGCAAGGAAGCGCGGTGTCTCCGGCACGTAGCGGCGATAGAAGACGACGAGAAGGGCGGGAAGCGCGAGCGAGGCGAAGAGCCAGCGCCAGCTATCCTCGCCCGGGAACAGGGTGAAGATCATCAGGCCGTAGACGGGGGCAAGGAAGTTGCCGAAGCCGCCCGCGCCCACATTGACGAGACCCGCGGCCGTGCCGCGGAATTTCGGCGAGCAGAACTCCGACAGCATGGTGACGGCCGTCGAGATCTCGCCGCCGACGCCGAAGCCGACGATGGCGCGCGCGATGCACAGGAACATGAAATCCGGTGCGAGCGCGCAGGCTGCCGAACCCAGCGAGAACAGCAAGAGATTGATGGTGAGCATGACGCGGCGGCCATAGCGGTCGCCGAGAATGCCCGACAGCAGACGGCCGATGGCCGCGCTGCCGAAGGTGATCGTGTTCAGGAAGCCGATATCCGTACCGGTCAGGCCCCAGTGCTCCTTCAGGAGCGGGCCGGACACGCCGATCGTGTTCTGCTCGAAACTGTCGAACAGGCAACCGATCAGAACCAGCGCGATGATCTGCTTGTGTGCGCCCGTGACCCCGATGCGGGTCAGCGCGCCCTCCAGTTGGCGAATGACCGGCGATGATTTGCCGGACTGTACCATGCCTTCTGCTGCCATAGTCTCCTCCTCTTTGGCATCAGCGTGAAAATCAATTTTCATACACTACATCTAAGAAATTTGTTTTTCAAGAAGCTTGTTGACCGGCCGAAAGCGCGGCGTTCTTGCGAAGTCCGGCAAGTCCGCTACAAGCTGGTTTCGTGATGGGAAAGGTAGCCGAGATGGGTTCCACGGATCGTTCGTTTCTGTTCCGCGTGCGCGATGCGCTCGACGGCCTGCATCCGGCCGAACGGCGGCTCGGCGATTTTGTCTGCGACTTCCCGGGGGAACTTGCCAGCTACTCCGCCTCCGAGCTTGCCAAGCTCGCCCAGGTCTCCAACGCCACCGTCACCCGCTTCGTCCGCCGCCTCGGCTATGAAAACTACGAGGAGGCGCGCCGCCATGCGCGCGACGAGCGGCAGACCGGCTCGCGCCTGTTTCTCACGACATCGGCGGATGCCGCCGCGGCCCAATCGGTGACGGCGCACATCGCCCAGGGCGTCGCCAATCTCGAAGGGACCTTTTCGACGATTACCGATGCGCAGGTGGACGAGGTGGCCGACGCCATCCTCAACGCGCGCAAGACCTGGGTGATCGGCTTTCGCAGCAGCCACCCCTTTGCCGACTACCTGCAATGGCAGATGACCCAGGTGGTGGAGAACATCGTCGCCATCCCCGGCGCGGGCCAGACGCTCGGCGAACATCTGGTGAGCGTGACGGACAGGGACGTGGCGATCGTCTTCGGCCTGCGCCGGCGCGTGGCGCAGATGGACGCCATTCTCACCGCCATCGAGAAGAGCGGCGCCAGCCTGCTCTACCTTACGGACGAAGGCGTGACGCACCGGGCCTCTGCAACCTGGCATTTCCGCTGTCACACGCTCGCGCCGGGACCGCTTTTCAATCACGTTTCCGTGATGGCCGTCTGCCACCTGCTGGCGACGCGGGCAATCGAACGGGCCGGCGCGGACGGGAGGACCCGCCTGCGCGGCATCGAGCGCTTCGGCGATACGCTGGAAGAACTCTAGAGACGAACGGCGCAACGCGCCGTTTGTCCAAAGTTTTTCAGGTGAAAAATAGAGAAATGCAATTCTGTCTCACCCTGATGAGGTGATGTGCGCCGGCGCTTTCATTCTGTAAATGTTCAGTCGCTACGACGAAACGAGCAGGCATGGCACGTGCGACGGACGGACATTATTGACGATATGAAAAAAACCATTGAACAACCAAGGGGCGCTATTGTTGGATATGGCAGGCCATGAACGGCCTTCCCCAGCTGGAGCATTGATGAAAGCCGTGCCGCCGATATCCCGTGTCGTTCTCATCAACGACTTTTCCATCGCACGCGGCGGTGCGACGACCCTTGTCCTGCTGCTGCTGCGGCTGCTGCGCGCCCGCAACATTCCCGTCACGATGATCGTCGGCGACGACAACGACAATTCCATCTTCGATGAACTGGGCGTCGACCTGGTGCGGCTCGGGCAGAAGGCGCTGCTCGGCGGCAATCCGCTGAGGACCGCGATCAACGGCATCGACAATCGCTCCGCCAGCGCCCTGCTTTCCGACTGGATCGCGCGCAACGATACGCCCGGCACCGTCTATCACGTGCATGTCTGGTCGCAGATCCTCTCGCCCGCCATCTTTGTGCCGCTGCGCCGGGTGGCCGAGCGTACGGCCATCCATGCGCATGATTTCTTCCACGCCTGTCCCAATGGCGCCTATATGGACTATCGCCGCGAGGCGCGCTGCACGCGCGTTCCGCTCGGCGGCAGTTGCCTTGCAACGAATTGCGACCGGCGCGCCTATGCGCACAAGCTCTGGCGGGTCGCCCGTCAGGTGCGGCTCCGGGCCGCGATGGGGCAGGATGTGCCCTGGGGCAGGATCGTCCTCATCCATGAAAAGATGATCGAAGGCTTCGTGCGCGCCGGCTATGACGCAGGGCTCCTGCAGGCCGTTCGCAACCCGGCCCTCCCCTTCATCGCCGAACGCATTCCTGCCGAACGCAACCGGAGCTTCTTCTTCATCGGCCGGCTGGAACAGGAAAAGGGCGCGCAGGATGCGCTTGCCGCCGCGCGGCTTGCCGGCGTGCCGCTGGAAATCATCGGCGACGGACCGATGCGCGCCGAATTGCAGGCGCAGTATCCGGAAATGTCCTTCCACGGCTGGCGCGAACAGCGCGAGATCGGCGGCCTGATCCGCCATGCCCGCGGGCTGGTCATCCCCTCGCGCCTGCCCGAACCCTTCGGCCTCGTGGCGGCGGAAGCCGCAGCCAGCGGCGTGCCGATCATCCTCACCGAGATGGCCTTCCTGGCGGACGAGATCGTCGCGCGCGGCATGGGCCTTGCCTGCAACACCCAGGACAGCGCGGCATTTGCCGCGGCCCTGCGCGCCATGGCCGACATGCCCGTCGAGGACATGCGCCGGATGAGCCAGAAGACCTTCGCCAATGGCATGAAGCTCGCCAATACCCAGTCGGACTGGGTCGATGGCCTGTTGCGCATCTATGGCGGCCTGCTCCACAACACGCCTGCCGCGGGGCAGGCGCAGGGAGCGCAGCGTCATTTCACGCTGGCCTGACCGTCCGTTCGCAAACCCTCAGTCGGCCGTGAGGCGCGGATAGGTCGGCGGGAACATCGTTTCCATGGAGGGATGCCCCCAGGTCCGCTCGGGATACTTCGCCAGAAGCCCCTCGAACTGCGCCTGCGCCTCTTTCCGCGCCGCCTTGATATCGATGCCGGCGACCTCGCCGTCTCGCATGGAAAGCCGCCCGTCGACGAAGACCGCACGCGTTACCCGGCCGCTGGCGCCGAAGATCAGCGACTGGACCGGATCGACCGTCGGTGCGAAACGCGGGTCGGAGAGATCGAAGATCGCGATGTCGGCCTTCGAGCCTGCCTGCAGGCGGCCGATATCGGTACGGCCCAGCGCATCGGCGCCGCCGAGCGTCGCCGCGTCGAAGACTTCCGCCGTCGAAAGACCCGTCTCGCCCGAAGCGATGCGGCCCGTCATCAGCGCGACGGCCATGTTCAGCACCATGTCCGGCGGGGTCGTGTCCGTGCCCATGCCGATGCGGATGCCGAGATCGCGGCACCGGCGGAAGGAATCGAGATATTCGCCGCCGCGGGCATAGACCAGCGGGCAATGGGCGATGGTGACGCCATGCCGGGCGTAGAGATCGAGGTCCTCCGGCTCGGCCAGTACCGCATGCGGCGCGATCAGCCGTTCATTGAGAAGGCCATGGCTGGCCATCCATTGCGGCGCCGTCGTGCCATGCAGGCGCGCGACGGTCTTGCGTTCCATCTGGCCCTGCGCCATGTGCAGGCGCACCGGCAGCTTCATTTCGGCGGAGGCGGCCATGGTGCGCTGGAGCAGCGCCAGCGTCGAGGTTTCCACCCGGTCCGGCGCCAGCATGCCCTGGACCAGGCCTTCGTGCCGGCCGGCGATGCGGCCGGCAAAGGCGATGGCATCCTCGAGCCCCTTGAGGCCGCGCGCTTCGTCGAAGACCGGCTGAAGCTCGCCCGGCGCTTCACAGACCATGCCGCCCGAACGGTAGGCCGGGCCGAGCCAGACGCGAAGGCCGAGATCGCCCGCGGCATCCGCCGCTCCCTCGAACTCGGCGACGGTCTCCGCCCATTCGCGATAGAACAGCGAGGCGATCGGCAGCGCCGAGGTAATGCCGTTCAGGAGCAATTGCGCGAAGGCGAAGCGCTTCTGGAAGACGAGCTGCTCTGGCGTGTACATCTCGTACGGGCCACGATCGACATAGCTGCGCGGCCAGACACGGCCCGTCGCCCAGCCCGGACCGTAGTCGATGGTGAGCACCGTGGTGTCGAGGTCGGAAAGCGCGTCGAGATCGACGAAGCCGGGCGAGATCAGCATGTCGCCGAGATCGATGCGGCGGGCGACTTCGCCGGGGAAACGCGGACCGACATAGATGACATCCTGTCCCTCGATGACGATCTCGCCATCGGTCAGAAGCCGATGGCGGCCGTTTTCATGGGCGACGATCCAGCGGGCGGAAAGAGCGGTGCGGCCTTCCGGGCGGCGGCCGAGGGCAAGGTCGGAAAGGGTCATGATCGTATCCAGTCTTCGCAATGGAATTTCGGGTTATTCGATGACGTCGAGGTCGCGGCTGTGCCGCCAGAACATGCGCGGCGTTTCCAGCGCATACCGAAGGCCGAGCCGGTCGATCATCAGCTCGGCCTCGCGCTGGGCAGCGTCAAGCACGGCATCCTGGTTCACATGCACCGGCTGGCGGTCGCGCAGCAGCACCTTGCCACCGACGAGCACGGTATGCACATCGTTGCCGTTGGCGAAATAGGTGACGCGGAACTCCGGCATATGCGCGGGATAGAGATGCGGCCGGCGCAGGTCGACGAGAATGACATCCGCCTTCTTGCCCGGTTCCAGCGAACCGACCTCGTTTTCGAGGCCGAGCACCCGGGCCGCGTCGATGGTGCACATTTCCAGCGCCTTGCCGGGCGGCAACCAGCTCGGATCGTGGAAGTGGGTGCGGTGATAGTGCATGCATTGCTGCATGTGGCGGAACATGTCCGCCGAGCGGTCCGGCGCGGTCGCATCCGAGCCGATGGCGACGGTGACGCCGGCGTCAATCAGCTCCGGCACCGGGCAGCGCGCGAGAATGGCCGCGACGGCGCTCGGATTGTGCACGATGGTCGTGCCCGTCTCGGCGCAGATCGCTATCTCTTCCTCATCGAGCCCCGTCGCATGGGACAGCAGGGTGCGCGGGCCGAGAATGCCGACATCCTTCGCGATGCGGACGCTGCCCTTCGTGTGGCCGTCCTGGGTGAAGACGAGGCCGCGCTCATCCGCGAACTGCTTGACCGCGCGCGACTGCGCGACGGCCTCCTTGGCGCCGACGGCGTCCTGGTAGCCACGGTGCAGCGTCGGCGTCAGCAACGCGACATGCAGGCGGCCGGCGTGGCTGCCGTGCCACCGGTCGATGAGGGTCTTGCAGGTGGCGAACTGCTGCTCGAAGGAAACGGGATAGTCGGTGCGCGTTTCGCCGTTCCAGCGGGCATAGGTCAGCGGGTGTGGCGGGCGCGTCGTGCCGACGGCGACCACCGAGCGCGTGCCGATACCGAGCACGCCCTCCATATGGGCATCGCCATAGACCGGTTCGTCCGTGCGCATGACGGAATCCCCGCCGCCGAGCAGCGAGACACCGGTGGTGACGCCGAAGCGCAGGCGCTCGAGCGCGGCCAGCTGCGCCTCGGCAAACCAGAATTCCGGCGTGGAGCCGACCGTATAGGCGCCGCGGCAGGCCTGATACCACGGATCGCTCTTGCCCCCGCCGAGCGTCTTGATCAGGCCATAACCGGCATGGGCATGCGCATCGACGAAGCCGGGCATGATCGCCATGCCGCGCGCATCGATCACCTCGCCGGCCGGATGGGCCGCTTCCACCTCCGCCGACGGGCCGACTGCGACGATGCGGTCGTCCGTGATGGCGACCGCCCCATCGGCGATGATACGGCGGTCCGGATCGATGGCGATGACGGTGCCGTTCTTGATGAGGATGTCGGCCATGACGGGTCTCCGGTCTATTGCGCGGCGGTCTGCCGCGACAGGATACGGTCGAGCGAGGGCGCGAGGCGCAGAAGCTCCTTGGTATAGTTGTGCTTGGGCGCGGTGAAGAGCGTTTCGGTGTCCGCGAGCTCGACGATCTCGCCCGACTTCATCACCGCGATGCGGTCGCACATCTGGCGGATCACCGCGAGATCGTGGCTGATGAACAGCATGGAGAGACCGGCAAGGTCACGCAGGTCCTTCATGATGTTGAGCACCTGGGCCTGCACCGACACGTCCAGGGCCGAAGTCGGCTCGTCGCAGACCAGGAACTCGGGCTGGGTGGCCAGGGCGCGCGCGATGGAGATGCGCTGGCGCTGGCCGCCGGAGAAGGCGTGCGAGAAGCGCGCGCCCGCATCGGCCGGCAGGCCGACCGCTTCGAGCAGCGTCTTCGCGTCCTGCCGGGCCTCGTCCGCATTCGAGGCGAGCCTGTAGAATAGGATCGGCTCGGCAATGGCGGAATTGATGCGCAGGCGCGGGTTGAGCGCGGAGTAAGGATCCTGGAACACCATCTGCAAGGACTGGCGAACGGACTTTTCGCGCCTTGCACCGAGCGCCGTGCCCTGGAAATCGATGCTGCCGGAGCTTTGCGTGACGAGGCCGGCAATGGTGTTGGCGACGGTGGTCTTGCCGCAGCCGGATTCGCCGACGAGACCGAAGATCTCGCCGCGGCGGACATCGAAAGAAACGCCCTTCACCGCCTTGAAGACGGACGCCTTGCGGCCGGGGATCAACGAGCGGCCGCCATATTCCACGGCGAGATCGCGCACGGAAAGCACGATATCGTCCTTGCTGCCCGTCTCGCTTTTCGTGCTCTTGCGGCGCACGGTCGCACGGGCGTCCAGCGTCACCGCAGTTTCCTCGCTCGGCACCGGCAGGCGCTCGAGGCGATGTTCGATCGGCGGCACGGCCGCGATCAGGGTACGGGCATAGGGAGCCTGCGGATTGGTCAGCACATCGCGGGCAGAGCCGCTTTCCACCACGGCGCCGTTCTGCATGATGGTGACGCGATCGGCGATCTCGGCAACGACGCCCATATTGTGCGTGACGAGCAGCACACCGACGCCGCGCTCGCTCTGCAGTTCGCGCAGCAGATTGAGGATCTGCGCCTGCACCGACACATCCAGCGCCGAGGTGGGTTCGTCGCAGACGATGAGCTGCGGGCTGCATGCAAGTGCCGTGGCGATGACGACGCGCTGGCGCTGGCCGCCGGAAAGCTGGTGCGGATAGCTGCCGAGCCGGCGCTCCGGCTCGGGAATGCCGACCGCCTTCATCAGTTCCAGCGCGCGGGCCTTCGCATCCGACCGGGACAGCTTGAGATGGGCGAGCATGCCTTCGCAGAGCTGGTTTTCCACGGTGAAGAGCGGGGTGAGGCTCGTCATCGGATCCTGGAAGATCGCGCCGACATCGCGGCCGGGCACGATGCCCTCGGTGCGCCCGGTGCGCAGGTCGATCGGCTTGCCGGCGATCTCGATGGAACCGGAGACGATCTTGCCGGGGGCTTGCAGCAGACCCATCAGCGCATTGCCGACCGTGGTCTTGCCGGCGCCGGATTCGCCGACCAGCGCATGGATTTCACCGGGACGGATGAGAAGATCGATGTCCTTCACGGCAACGAGCGTATCGCCGCTCGCCAGCGGATATTCGACGCGCAGCTTGCGGATGTCGAGAACGGGGGTCGTTGTTTCGGTCATCTCAGCGGGCCATCAGTTTCGGGTTGAAGCGGTCGCGCAAATAGTCGCCGATCACGTTGACGGCGAGCACGAGGATGACGAGCACCGCCGCCGGCATGACGGCGATCCACCAGAGGCCGGAGAACAGGAACTGGTTGCCGATGCGGATGAGCGTGCCGAGCGAGGGATAGGTCGGCGGCATGCCGGCACCGAGGAAGGACAGCGTCGCTTCCGTCAGGATCGCGCCGGCAAGGTTGATCGTGGCGATGACCATGACCGAGCTCATGACGTTCGGCAGGATGTGCCGGCCCATGATGCGGCCCGAGGGCAGGCCGATGACCTTGGCGGCGCGCACGTAGTCACGCGCGACCTCCACCATGGTCGAGGCACGCACCGTGCGGGCATATTGCACCCATTCGTTGACGGCGATCGAGAAGATCAGCACCAGCGGGGCCCAGGTCAGCATCGTATCGGCACTGAGCTGCGCGCGGGCGATGCCGCTGATGAGGAGCGCCACCAGAATGGTCGGGAAGCTGACCAGCACATCGGCGATGCGCATGACGATGCCATCGACGATGCCGCCGAAGAAGCCGGCGACAAGACCGAGCACGACGCCGAGCGCGGCGGCGAAAAGCACCGCGCCAAGGCCGATGACGACGGAGATGCGCAGCCCGAACAGGATGACCGAGACGAGGTCGCGGCCCTGGTTGTCGGTGCCGAGCAGGAAGCGCGGATCGCCGCCATCCATGAAGGCCGGCGGAATTTCCATGTCGATGAGCGAATAGGACGACACGTCGCGCGGGTCCATCGGCGCGATCAGCGGCGCGAAGACGACGAGGACGAGCATGACGGCGAGCACCAGGCCGGCGATCATGACGGAAACCGGCGGCAGCCGGCGCATCAGGGATTTCGTGGCCATTATCGGGTCCTCAGGCGCGGATCGATGAAGGTGTAGAGAATGTCGACGACCATGTTGATCATGACGAACAGGAAGCCGACGAAGAGCAGGTAGGCGGCCAGCACCGGCACGTCGGGATAGCCGACCGCATTGGTGAAGAGCAGGCCCATGCCCGGCCACTGGAACACCGTCTCGGTGATGATGGCAAAAGCGATCAGCGAACCCAGCTGCAGACCCGTGATGGTGATCACCGGCACCAGGGTGTTCTTGAGCGCATGGCCGAAGTAGACGGCGCGATTGCTCAGGCCGCGGGCACGGGCGAACTTGATGTAGTCGGTGCGCAGCACCTCCAGCATCTCGGCGCGCACCAGGCGCATGATCAGGGTGAGCTGGAAGACCGAGAGCGTGATGGCCGGCAGGATCAGCGACTTGAGGCCCGAAAGCGTCAGGAAGCCTGTCTTCCAGAAGCCGAGATCGACGAGGTCACCGCGGCCCGACGAGGGCAGCCAGCGCAGATTGACGGCGAAGACCAGGATGAGCAGCAGACCCGTGACGAAAGTGGGCATGGAAATGCCGATCAGCGTCGCCGACTGCGTGAGCCGCGACAGCACGGAATTGGGCTTCAGCGCGCAGAGCACGCCGAGCGGAATGCCGATGGCCAACGCCAGGAAGGTCGCGACGATCACCAGTTCGAGCGTCGCCGGAAGGCGGCTCATGAGCAGGCTGACGACCGGCTGCTGGTAACGGAAGCTCGTGCCGAGATCGCCCGTCAGCACCTGGCCGAGAAAGTCGAAGAATTGAACGAGGATCGGCTTGTCGAGGCCGAGCGCGACACGCAGGGCATCCTTTTCCGCCTGTGTTGCGCCCTCGCGCACCATGGAGGCGACGGGATCGCCGACGAAGCGGAACATGACGAAGGCAATGGCGGTCACGGCGATCATCACGAGGATGGCCTGGAAGAGCCGCACCGAGAAAAGTCTGAGCATCGGAACAATCCTTGCGTGGGAGCGGCGGGCCCCAAAGGGCGGAAACCGGGCCGTTACGCTCCCGCATTCTCCTCCCCATCGAGGAATCGGGCCGGTTTGCAAACGGTCCCGGCCTGCTTTCGCCTGCCGGGACCGCATCTTGGGAAGAAACCCGTTAGTTGTTGACCTTCGCGAACCACGGACGAACGTATTCGTCCGGGAACTGCGGGATGTCGACCTTGTTGCTCATGGCCCAGGCGACCGGCTGCTGGTGCAGCGGAATGAACAGCGCCTCGTCATGGGTGATGCGGAAGGCTTCCTTCAGCATGTCCACGCGCTTCGTCTCGTCCAGTTCCACCGAAGCCGAGCGGGTGAGCGCGTCGATACGGGGATCGGAAAGGCCGTTCGGGTTGGAGCCGCCATAGGTGCCGTCATTGGTGGCGAGCAGCGCCTGAAGCACGCTGTAGCCGTCCATCGCCGGAAGCGACGCCCAGCCGAGCAGGTAGACGTCGAGTTCGCCATTGTCCATGCGCGGGAAGTAGGTCGTCTTGCTCTCGACGCCGAGATCGACCTGCACGCCGATCTTCGCCCACATGGAGGAGATCGCAAGGCAGATCTGTTCGTCGGCGATGTAGCGGTCGTTCGAGCAGGCAAGCCCCGTCTTGAAGCCATCCGGGTAACCGGCTTCGGTCAGAAGGGCCTTCGCCTTGTCGACATCGTAGTCCAGCGGCTTGTCGATCGCCTCGTCATAGCCGGTGACGGCCGGAGCGACGAGCATGCCGGCGACGCGCGACTTGCCGCGCATCAGGCGCTTCTGGATCGTGTTGAGGTCGATGGCGTGCCAGAGCGCCTGACGCACCTTCACGTTCAGCATCGGATTGGCGACGCCGGGAGCCGCGTGCAGCTCCTTCTTGAAGTTGAGGGCCAGCGTGATGGTGCGCAGCGACGGGTTCTCGACGACCTTCAGGCCATCGGTGGAGGCGATGCGGTCGACGTCCTGCAGCGGAACGGGCGCGATCATATCGACTTCGCCGGACAGCAGCGCGGCGACGCGCGTGGCGTCGGAGGCGATCGGGCGGAATTCGACTTCCGTCAGGTTATGCTCCGGCTTGTCCCACCAGTCCTTGTTGACCTCGAAGACCGAGCGGGAATCCGGCTCGTAGCTCTTCAGCTTGAAGGGGCCGGTACCGTTGGCGTGGTTGCTGGCATAGGTGACAACGCCGGTCGCCGTGTTGCCCGGCTTCAGCGCATCGTGCTCGGCCATCCACGGCTTGCTCATGATGTAGATGGCGGCAAGGTCGTTGAGGAGCAGCGGATAGGGGCCGCGCAGGATAAGGTCGACCGTATAGTCGTCCACCTTCTCGACGCCGGTGACGGCGGAAAGGTTTTCGCGGTTGCGCGAGCCGGGATCGATCTGGCGCTGGATGGTCGCCACCACGTCGTCGGCATTGAAAGGCTGGCCTTCATGGAACGTTACGCCTTGGCGCAGCTTGAAGCGCCAGCGGGTCGGCTCGACGATCTCCCAGGACGTCGCAAGCGCCGGCTCGAGTTTCAGATCCTTGTTGCGGCGGACCAGCGGGTCGAAGACCATGTGCTGGACGCTCTGCGTGAAGCTGTCGACCTGGGCGTTCGGGTCGTAGGAAATGACGTCGCCGGAGGCGGACCACCGGAGCGTTTCGGCAAGCGCCGGGGCAGAGAGCGGCGCCAGGATGGCAAGCCCCGCCAGAAGGGACTTCATGTAGGTGTTCACAAGGATTCTCCCGAGTTGGTGGCGTGTTCCCGAAATTTTGCATACGATTATTTCAATATGACTGTACATAATGTGCGCACAAGATCAAGATAGGGTAATTAGATTTCGTGCACATATGTCGCGAAAATTGTATGCAATCATGACGGGAGACGCGATCGATGACGAAAACCTTGCTGATCGAGAATGGCACGATCGTCACCATGGATGCCGATCGGCGCATCCTCGACACGGGCTATGTACTGGTGGAAAACGGCCGGATAACCGCCATCGGCGACGGTGTTTTCAACGCCCCGGCCGAGGCCGAGCGCATCGACGCGCGCGGCATGGTCGTGATGCCGGGCCTCATCGACACGCATGCCCATGCCGGCCATATGCTGACCAAGGGCCTCGGCGGCGATTCCGAGGACTGGATGACGATCACCGGCCGCATCTATGCCGAGGCCACCGACCCGGAATTCTGGGCGGCCGAGGCCGCGCTTTCGGCGGCCGAGCGGATCAAGTGCGGCACGACAACGGCCGCCCTGCTCTTCGGCGGGGGGCCGGACATCATGCGCACCGAAGCGCCTGAGGCCGCCGAAGCGCATCTTGCCGCCATCGCCGAAATGGGCGTGCGCGAAGTGCTGGCCGTCGGCCCCAACCGCCCCGCGGCCGCGAGCGTCTATCGCACCTACAAGGGCGGTTCCCATGAAGAGATCGCCGTCTCGCCGCAAGTGCAGCTCGCCGTCAGCGCTGCACTGATCGACGCCTGGACCGGCCGAAACGACCGGGTGCAGGTCGCCGTCTCCCTCCCGGTCTTCAACGTCGCGGAGCTGGAGGATGCCGCCGTACTCGATCTGTCACGCAAGGCACGGCAATTGGCGCGGGAAAAGAACGTTCTGCTGGTTCAGGATGGCCATCGCGAGGGGTCGATTGCCGCCAACGACGAAAAACTCGCACTGTTCGACGGCCGTTCGGTGCTCGCCCATTGCGTCGATCTCACCGAGGCCGACATTGCCGCGCTGAAGCGCACCGGCGCCAAGGTGGCGCACAATCCGAGCGCGCTGATGTCCGTCTTCGCCCGTTGCCCGGCGCCGGAAATGCGTGGCGAAGGCATCACCGTCTCGCTCGGCACCGATGCCGCCGCGCCCGACCGCTCCTTCGACATGTTCCGCAACATGTTCCAGGCGCACCGCTATCATGCCCGTCATTTCCAGGACGACGCCGTGCTGCCGCCGCTCGACCTTCTCGAAATGGCGACGATCGAGGGTGCGCGGGCGCTTTCCATGGAAGACGAGATCGGCTCGCTCGAAACCGGCAAGCGCGCCGATATCCTGCTCGTCAACATGCGCCAGCCGCATCTGTGGCCGCCGGTCGATCCGGTGCAGCGCCTTGCACGCTTTGCCAACGGCGCGGACGTGGACACGACCATCGTCGACGGCCGCATCCTGATGCGTGGGCGCAGGCTCGTCGCCCAGGACGAGAACGCCATCCTCGACCGCGCCGAAAAGGCCTTCCGCCTCGCCATGCAGCGTGCCGGGCTCGCCTGAGGAGACGAAAATGACCGCAGACCTTCTTATCCGCAACGCCCGTCCCATGGGCGGCGACCCGGTGGACCTCGTCATCCGCAACGGCCGCTTCGACACGCGAGACGGCGCCCTGCCAAAGGAAGAGATCGACGCTACAGGATACATCGCCCTGCCCGGTCTCGTCGAGGCGCATACCCATCTCGACAAGACCTTGATCGGCATGGACTGGTACGAAAACCGCGTCGGTCCGACCCGCAACCACCGCATCCTTGCCGACCGTCAGGCCAAGCGCGAGCTCGGCATCGACGCGCGCCGCCAGTCCGCGCGCCAGATCCTGCAGACGCTGCCCTTCGGCGTGCTCGCCATCCGCAGCCATGTCGACGTGGACACGGAAATCGGCATCGCCAATATCGAGGGTGTACTCGAAACCCGCGAGGCGTTGCGCGATCTCGTGGACGTGCAGATCGTTGCCTTTCCGCAAAGCGGCATGCTGCCGCGCGAGGGCACCCTGGACTTGATGGACGCGGCGATGCGGGCCGGCGCCGACATTGTCGGCGGCATCGATCCCGCCACCATCGACCGTGATCCCGTCCGCCATATCGACGCGATCTTCGCCCTTGCCGACCGCCATTCAAAACCGATCGACATCCATCTGCACGAGCTCGGCGAGCTCGGCGCCTTTTGCCTCGAGCTCATCATCGAGCGCACCCGCACGCTCTCGATGCAGGGCCGCGTGATGGTGAGCCACGCCTATTGCCTGGGCATGCTGGATGCCGCACGGCAACAGGGACTGATCGAGACGCTCACGGCCGAGCGCATCGCGGTGTTGACGGTCGGAAGCCCGGCAATGCCTGCCCTTCCCCTCCGCCTGATGCGGCAATGCGGCCTGACGGTCGCTTCCGGCTCGGACGGCATCCAGAACACCTGGGAACCCTGGGGCAATGGCGACATGCTGGAGCGGGCGAAATACCTCGCGCAGCGCAACGGAATGACCAACGACGCCGACCTTGCCGAGACCACCCGCATCTGCACCTTCGGTGGCGCGGAAGCCATGGGCCTTGAAGGCTACGGCTTTGACGAGGGGAATGTCGGCGATCTCGTGCTGGTGCCGGCGCGCGCCCTTGCGGAAGCCGTCGCCCTGACGCCGTCAAAGCGCACCGTCATCCGTCGCGGCCGCGTGCTGGTGCGCGACGGCGCCCTTGCGGAGGACCTGCCGTCCATCGCCTAGAGTTTGTCAGGGAAAAGTGGGAACCGGTTTTCCCGAACAGACAAACGAAAACAAAAGAATTTAGAGCATGTCTGGTTCAATATGAACCTGACATGCTCTAGCGGAACGCCAGGGACGCCTCTTTACCGAATCGAAATGCGTGCTTAATGTATGCAATTATCGCATACAAAATAAGAAGCGCATGCCGACCCGGAACACATCCGGGCCGGGCACGCAAAGCCGGAGAGGAACCCATGGACACCCGCAGCACGACGATCGAACAGGGCGCAAGAACCGCCTTCGACTTCACCAAGCTCGATGCACGCGAACGCTACAAGCTGATGATCGGCACGATCATCCCGCGGCCGATCGCGCTCGTGACGACGGTCGATGAAAACGGCAGCTTCAACGCGGCACCGTTCAGCTTCTTCAACTGCCTTTCCGCCGACCCGCCGATCCTCGCCATCGGCGTCGAGAACAATCCCGACATGTCCTTCAAGGACACCGGCCACAATATCCGCATGACGGAGGTCTTCACCGTCAACATCGTCTCGCACGCCATTGCCGAGGCGATGCATGTCTGCGGCACGAAATATCCGCGCGGCGTCGACGAATTGAAACAGGCGGGCCTGACCGCCATGCCCGGCGAAAAGATCGCCGCGCCGTGGATCAAGGAGGCGCCGGCGGCCTTCGAGTGCCGCCGCCATGTCACGCTGGAACTCGGCAAGTCGCGTCAGATCATCATGGGCGAGATCCTTTTCGCCCACTACCAGCCCGGCGCCGTGGACAGCGCGCTGCATGTCGACCCGAACGTCATCGACGCCATCGCCCGCCTTGGCGGCGATACCTGCTCGACGATCCGCGACCGCTTCGAGATGTTTACCCCGAAGCTGCCCTGACGGGTCACGTCTCCCCGAGCGCCCGGATCGAATAGGGTATCGTGCGGCGTATATTGTGCTCCACCACCAGCCGGCCCTTCAGCGGAGGGACGGCGCGGCTGGCGCATTGGGTGCGCTCGCAGATGCGGCAGGAGATGCCGATCGGGTCGTAAGCTCCCGCATTGCCGAGATCGAGATCGTCGGCATAGACGAAGCTCTCCGCGTGGGAGACCTCGCAGCCGAGCGCCAGCGCATAGTGCTGCTGCGGCTGGCGGAAGCCCCGCCCGCCGCGCGAGACCTGCATCGAAAGACAGAGATAACGCACGCCATCGGGCGTCTCGGCGAGCTGGCGGGAAATCCGGCCCGGATTCTCGAAGGCCTGGTGCGCGTTCCACAACGGACAGGCCGCACCGAAACGGGCGAACTGCAGGCGTGTCGCGCTATGGCGCTTGGTGATGTTGCCCGCCCGGTCGATGCGCGCGAAGAAGATGGGCACGCCCTTCTGGCCCGGCCGCTGCAGGGTCGAGAGGCGATGACAGACCTGCTCGAGGCTCGCGCCGAAGCGCGCGGCGAGCAGGTCGAGGTCGTGCCGCACCTCCCGCGCCGCCTCCATGAACCGGCGATAGGGCAGGAGCAGCGCGCCGGCAAAATAGTTGTGCAGGCCGATACGGCAGATTTCGTAAGCCTCCGCTGTCCGAAACCCGGCACCGGCGGCAACGCTCTCGACGATGGGCTCGGCATGGAGCTGGGCGATCTGCAACGCGATCTGGAAGTGCCGGGTCGGAGCCGGCAGATAGGAATTCAGCGTCAGGAGGCGCGCTTCGGGATCGTAAGCGCGCACGAGATCGTCGCCATGCGCCGCACGCACGATCCGCACCCCATACTGCCGTTCCAGATAGCCCGTCAGCAACGGCCCCGGATCGGCCTCGCCGATGCCGATCTCGCCCGCCAGCCGTTCGGCGAGGAGATCGAGATCGCCGATATAGTTGTCGACGAAATGGAAGAAGTCGCGCACTTCCTCGTAAGGCGTCGTCTCGATGGCGGCGAGGCTGCGCCCGAGCGTGTCGTTGATGCTGGCGAGCTGCTCGGAATTGTGCCGGTAGGCCCGGTGCGCCGCGATCAGCGCATGGGCGAAACCCGGCGCGTTCTGCGTGACGAGCTTCAGCTCCTGAAGGCTCGGCGTATAGCCGTCGAAGAGCGAATCCGTCAGCGTTTCCGACAGGGCCGAGACCAGCCGGTCGCCCTCTCCGCCCGAGAGATCGGCAAGATCGATGCGGAATTTCTCCGCCAGCGCCAGGAGAACGCCGGCCGAAACCGGGCGCTGGTTGTTCTCGATCTGGTTGAGATAAGAGACGGAGATGCCGAGACGCTCGGCGAACTGCGCCTGCGTCGCGCGGTTCGCCTGGCGCAGCTCCCGCACCCTCCGGCCGATATAGAGTTTTCCCGCAGCCATGTTTGCAACTTTGCAAATTGAATTTGCAAAAAGTGTAACGCTTGCATGTCCACCCGATCAAGTGTTCATTTCCATGCCTATCGGCACTAAGCAGGATCGATGTCCGGGCGCGAAAGCGGCCCGGCTGGCCAGCAACGGACGGACACCATGCACGCAATTCTCGACCAACTCGAAGCCCGCCGGGAAGCGGCGCGCCTGGGCGGCGGCGAGAAGCGCATCGCGGCCCAGCACGCCAAGGGCAAGCTGACCGCGCGCGAGCGCCTGGAGCTGTTGTTCGACGAGGGGTCCTTCGAGGAATGGGACATGTTCGTCGAGCACCGCTGCGTCGACTTCGGCATGGCCGAGAACAAGATCCCCGGAGACGGGGTGGTGACCGGCTACGGCATGATCAACGGCCGCCTGGCCTTTGCCTTCAGCCAGGATTTCACCGTCTTCGGCGGCGCGCTCTCCGAGGCCCATGCCGAGAAGATCTGCAAGGTCATGGACCAGGCCATGAAGGTGGGCGCCCCGGTGATCGGCCTGAACGACTCGGGCGGGGCGCGCATCCAGGAGGGCGTGGCCTCCCTGGGCGGCTATGCCGAGGTCTTCCAGCGCAATGTGATGGCCTCCGGCGTGATCCCGCAGATCAGCATGATCATGGGCCCCTGCGCCGGCGGCGCGGTCTACTCGCCGGCGATGACCGACTTCATCTTCATGGTGAAGGACTCCTCCTATATGTTCGTCACCGGCCCCGAGGTGGTGAAGACGGTGACGCATGAGGAGGTCACGGCCGAGGAACTGGGCGGCGCCTCCACCCATACCCAGAAATCCTCCGTCGCCGACGGCGCCTACGAGAACGACATCGAGGCGCTGGAACAGGTCCGCGCCCTCTTCGACTTCCTGCCGCTCAACAACCGGCAGAAGCCGCCGCTACGCCCCTTCCACGACGATCCGGCACGCCTCGAGGAACGGCTCGACACGCTCATCCCGGACAGCTCCAACAAGCCCTACGACATGAAGGAGCTGATCCTCAAGGTCGTGGACGATGGCGACTTCTTCGAGCTGCAGCCCGACTACGCCAAGAACATCCTCACCGGCTTCGCCCGCATGGAGGGACAGACCGTGGGCATCGTGGCCAATCAGCCCCTGGTGCTGGCCGGCTGCCTGGACATCAAGAGCAGCATCAAGGCCGCTCGCTTCGTGCGCTTCTGTGACGCCTTCAGCATCCCGGTGATCACCTTCGTGGACGTGCCCGGTTTCATGCCCGGCACCTCGCAGGAGTACGGCGGCATCATCAAGCACGGCGCCAAGCTGCTGTACGCCTATGCCGAGTGCACGGTGCCCAAGGTGACCGTCATCACGCGCAAGGCCTATGGGGGCGCCTATGACGTGATGAGCTCCAAGCATTTGCGGGGCGATGTGAACTTCGCCTGGCCCAATGCCGAGATCGCGGTGATGGGCGCCAAGGGCGCGGTGGAGATCATCTTCCGCGAGGACAAGGGCAATCCCGAGAAGCTAGCCGCCCGCGAGGCCGAGTACAAGGCCCGCTTCGCCAACCCCTTTGTGGCCGGCGCGCGGGGCTTCATCGACGATGTGATCATGCCGCACTCCTCGCGCCGCCGCATTGCCCGTGCCTTCGCCTCGCTGCGCGGCAAGCAGGTGGAGACGCGCTGGCGGAAGCACGACACGATACCGCTCTGAGGCAGGCGCATGGGGAGGCACGAAAAGCCGGCGCTGACGCCGGAGGAGGCACGCAAGGATCACTGGCGCATGCTGCGCTACATGATGCTGCATGCGCTGGTCGGCGGGCTGATCGGCTCTGCGACCGCCGCCCTCCTCATCGTGCTCGACATCGGCGGCATCGGCACGCGCATCGCCCGGGCGGAAAACCCCGTCATGCCCGTGCTTCTGCTCGTCGTGCCCTTCGCCGCGCTGTTCGGCGGGGCGGCCACCGCCTCGGCCATCCTGCTGATGCCCTATGAGAAGAAATACAAAGATTGAAGTGACCGGGACTGGAAGACACCTGATGTTCAAGAAGATCCTCATTGCCAATCGCGGCGAAATCGCCTGCCGCGTCATCAAGACCGCCAAAAAGATGGGCATTGCCACGGTGGCCGTCTATTCCGAGGCCGACCGCGGCGCGCTGCATGTGTCGATGGCAGACGAGGCGGTGCATATCGGCCCCGCGCCCTCCGCCCAGTCCTATATCGTCATCGACAGGATCATCGAGGCCATCCGCAAGACGGGGGCGGACGCCGTGCATCCCGGCTACGGCTTCCTCTCGGAAAACGCCGCCTTCGCCGAGGCGCTGGAAAAGGAAGGTGTCGCCTTCATCGGCCCGCCGGTCGGCGCCATCCAGGCGATGGGCGACAAGATCACCTCCAAGAAACTCGCGGCTGAAGCCGGCGTTTCCACCGTGCCCGGCCATATGGGCCTGATCGAGAACGCCGACGAGGCAGTGAAGATCGCCGCCCAGATCGGCTATCCGGTCATGATCAAGGCCAGCGCCGGCGGCGGTGGCAAGGGCCTGCGCGTGGCCTTCAATGACAAGGAATGCTTCGAAGGCTTCACGTCCTGCCGCAACGAGGCGCGCAACAGCTTTGGCGACGACCGCGTCTTCATGGAGAAGTTCGTCGAGCAGCCACGCCATATCGAGATCCAGATCCTGGGCGATGCGCACGGCAACGTGGTTTATCTGCATGAGCGCGAATGCTCCATCCAGCGCCGCCACCAGAAGGTGATCGAGGAGGCACCGTCGCCCTTCATCTCCGAGGCCACCCGCCGCGCCATGGGCGAGCAGGCCGTGGCTTTGGCCCGGGCCGTGAAGTACCAGAGCGCCGGCACGGTGGAATTCGTGGTGGGCAAGAACCAGGACTTCTACTTCCTGGAGATGAACACCCGGCTGCAGGTGGAGCACCCGGTGACCGAGTGCATCACCGGTCTGGACCTGGTGGAGCAGATGATCCGCGTGGCGGCCGGCGAGCCCCTGGGCTTCAAGCAGGAGGAGATCCGGCGCGAGGGCTGGGCCATCGAGTGCCGCATCAATGCGGAAGACCCCTTCCGCAACTTCCTGCCCTCCACCGGCCGTCTCTCGCGCTACCGTCCGCCGGCCGAAGGCCCGCAGGCGGACGGCAGCGTCGTGCGCAACGACACCGGCGTCTTCGAGGGCGGCGAAATCTCCATGTATTACGACCCGATGGTCGCAAAGCTCTGCACCTGGGCACCGACCCGCCTCGATGCCATCGACGCCATGGCAACGGCGCTCGACGACTTCGAGGTGGAAGGCATCGGCCACAACCTGCCCTTCCTCTCCGCCGTGATGGGCAACGAACGTTTCCGCGCGGGACGGCTCACCACCGCCTTCATTGCCGAGGAGTTCCCGGACGGCTTCCATGGCGTTGCACCCGACGCCGCGGCGACCCGTCAGCTCGCCGCCGTCGCCGCCTTCGTCCAGCAGACGGTGCAGGCGCGCGCCGCGCAGATTTCCGGCACCATCGGCAACCACCGCCGTATCGTCGGCACCGAATGGATCGCAAGCCTGGCCGGCAACGAGCATGCATTGACGCTCGAAAGCGGCGCGGACGGCGTTGTCGCGCGCTTTGCCGGCGGCGAGGCGCTGACCGTCGGCAGCGACTGGGTGCCCGGCCGCCGTCACGCCGTCTTCGTCGTCGCGGGCAACCGCATGGGCGTGAAGGTCGATCTTGTCGGCCCGGCGATCCGCCTGCGCTGGCGCGGCGTCGATGCGACGATGCATGTGCGCTCGCCGCGCGTCGCCGCGCTCGCCCGCCTGATGCCGAAGAAACTGCCGCCCGACACCTCGAAGCTGCTGCTCTGCCCCATGCCCGGCGTCGTCACCGCGCTTCTCGTTGCCGAAGGTGATACGGTGGAAGCGGGTCAGGCCCTCGCCACCATCGAGGCGATGAAGATGGAAAACATGATGCGGGCGGAGCGCCGTGGCACCGTCAAGCGCGTCGCCGTCAAGGCCGGGCAGAGCCTTGCCGTGGACGAAACGATCCTGGAGTTTGAATGATGGCCGACAAGACGTTTGAGGACTGGGCAGCACTCGCTGAAAAGGAGCTGCGCGCCGCCCCGGAAACGCTGACCTGGAACACGCCCGAAGGCATCGCCGTCAAACCCGTCTATACGGCGGACGACCTTGCGGAGGCCAGCCATCTCGGTACGCTGCCGGGCTTCGAGCCCTTTCTGCGCGGCCCCCAGGCCACCATGTACGCGGTGCGGCCCTGGACCATCCGCCAGTACGCCGGCTTCTCCACCGCCGAGGAGAGCAATGCCTTCTACCGCAAGGCCCTGGCCGCGGGCGGGCAGGGCGTGTCGGTGGCCTTCGACCTGGCCACCCACCGCGGCTATGACAGCGACCATCCCCGCGTGACCGGCGATGTGGGCAAGGCCGGCGTGGCCATCGACTCGGTGGAGGACATGAAGATCCTGTTCGACGGCATTCCGCTGGACAAGGTCTCGGTCTCCATGACCATGAACGGCGCGGTGCTGCCGGTGCTGGCCGGCTATGTGGTGGCGGCGGAAGAGCAGGGCGTGTCGCAGGACAAGCTCAGCGGGACCATCCAGAACGACATCCTCAAGGAGTTCATGGTCCGCAACACCTATATCTACCCGCCCGAGCCCTCGATGAAGATCATCGGCGACATCATCGAGTACACGGCGAAGAACATGCCGAAGTTCAACTCGATCTCGATCTCGGGCTATCACATGCAGGAGGCGGGCGCCAACCAGGCCCTGGAGCTGGCCTTCACCCTGGCCGATGGCAAGGAGTATGTGAAGACGGCCATCGCCAAGGGCATGGACGTGGACGACTTCGCCGGCCGGCTTTCCTTCTTCTGGGCCGTGGGCATGAACTTCTATCTGGAGATCGCCAAGATGCGGGCCGCGCGCCTGCTCTGGTGCCGGATCATGAAGGGCTTCAATGCCAAGAACCCCAAGAGCCTGATGCTGCGCACCCACAGCCAGACCTCGGGCTGGTCGCTCACCGAGCAGGACCCCTACAACAATGTGGTGCGCACCACCATCGAGGCCATGGCCGCGGTCTTTGGCGGCACCCAGAGCCTGCACACCAACTCGCTGGACGAGGCCATCGCCCTGCCCACCGAGTTCAGCGCCCGCATCGCGCGCAACACCCAGCTCATCATCCAGGAAGAGACCCATATCACCAATGTGGTGGACCCCTGGGCCGGCAGCTACATGATGGAGAAGCTGACGCAGGACATGGCGGACAAGGCCTGGTCCATCATCGAGGAGGTCGATGCCATGGGCGGCATGACCCAGGCCGTCATCGAGGGCCTGCCGAAGCGCCTGATCGAAGAGGCTGCCACGCGCCGGCAGGCCGCCGTCGACCGCGGCGACGAGGTGATCGTCGGCGTCAACCGCTATCGCCTCGAGGACGAGCAGCCGATCGACATTCTCGAAATCGACAACAGCGCGGTCCGTGCCGCGCAGATCAAGCAGCTGGAGGATATCCGTCGCCGGCGCAGCGCAACCGAGGTCGCCGAAACGCTCGGCGCGCTCGAAACGGTCGCCAGGACCGGTGAGGGCAATCTCCTCGAAGCGGCTGTCGCGGCCGCACGGGCCCGTGCCACGGTAGGCGAGATTTCCGACGCCATGCGCCGCGCCTTCGGCGACCATGCCGCAACGCCAGAAGTGGTGGGCGATATCTACGGCCCCGCCTATGGCGACGATCCGGAATACCGGACCCTTGCCGGCCGCATCGCGGCGCGCGACACCAGGCCGAAGATCATGGTGGCGAAACTCGGCCAGGACGGCCATGACCGCGGCGCCAAGGTCATCGCCTCCGCCTTCGGCGATCTTGGCTTCGAGGTGCGGGTCGGCCCGCTCTTCCAGACGCCCGAGGAGGCCGCGGACCTTGCCGTCGCGGAGAAGGTGCAGGTCGTCGGCATGTCCTCCCTGGCCGCCGGGCACAAGACGCTGGCTCCGGCGCTGGTGGCGGCCCTGCGGGAGCGCGGGGCGGAGAATATCGTGGTCGTCGTCGGCGGCGTCATTCCGCGGCAGGACTACGAGTTCCTTCTCGAAAACGGCGTCGCCGCCGTCTTCGGCCCCGGCACCAACGTGCTCGATGCCGCCAATACGGTGCTCGATCTGGTGGAAGGACGTATCCGCAACCAGTGACCTCGGGCCGGCCGAAGCGAAGCGGCCGGCACCCTCTCACTGTGGCGGCCAGAAGCGCCGCGCCAGCGATTTGACGACGGGAAGCGTCTCCACGGCGAGCTTTGCGGCAAGGCCCAGCGTGTTGCTGGCCTGGGAGAACGACCACATCGGCGACGGCTCCGCCCCGAACATGCGCTTGTAGGGCTCATCGCCGATGGTGAAATCGAGGGATTGCTCGCCGCGCTCGATGCAATCCCGGGCGATCTGCTCGAACATCAGGCTGCCCACCGATTGCCGGCCATGGCGCGCCGCATCGAAGCCGACGAGGACGACAAGGAAGGAACCGCGATGCGAGAGACCGAACGCACCGGCTATCGGCTCGTCGTCCAGCCATAACGTATAGGTGCGCGCAAACCCGTCCCGCCCTTCGACGGCGACCGACGAATAGAAGGCGAAGTAGGATGGCAGTTGAACGAGATCGACGGGGCCGCCCCTTGCCCTGAAACGCTGCCCCCGGAAACGTTTCAGGGCATCGAACGTCATGCAAATGTCGGCAGGCGACTGCGCGCAGGTGAAGCGCACCTCTCCCTTGCGATGGAGCTGCCGCGTTTTCTTCTGCAGCTTCTTGCGGGAGGTCCTGCTGAGATGCTTGTCTCGCCAGCGTCCGAAGGCCGGCTCCAGCGCGCTCGCATAGGCGTTGAGATCCATGCGCTTGCGCCTTTTGGCCGGGAACAGCAGTTCGATCGGCAGCGCGGAACCGCTGAGTTTGCTGACACGCAGGAGGTCGTAGGGCATCAGGTGCCGGTTGATGGCGACGACCGCGGCCTCATCCGTTGCGATCTGCGAGAAGACCGCGCGTGCGGCAATGGGCGAAGCGTAGTCGCAGACATGCAGATCGGCAAACTCAACGACCTGCAGGAGCGCATAGCGCCGCCGCAGCAGCGGCAGGACCATGGCGAGCCCTCCATCCGCCCGCCGGCGCACGACGAGAACGAGGCGCGCGATGGCGGCATCACCCGTCAAGGTTCCATAGAGATGGGCAAGCCAGACCGGATGCTGAAATGCAGTCGCAGCCGATGCCCTGAAAAGATCGGCATATTCCCTTGAGCGAAAATCGAAAGCGTTCTCGACGGCAACGTCAAACATGGATTTGCACCGGGGCCCCTGTCGGATTGCAAGCCTTGTGATCCACGGCGATTGCCTGCCTCGCGAGTATGGAGGATTTTCCGGCGCGCGGCGGGTGTTACACGTAATCTGTCTTGCGGCGCCGCGGCATGGGGAGATAGTCCTCGTCATCGGCGAATTCGGCATTGAGCAAGGACGTCATCTCATCGCGGAGATGACGTCGGCGCGACGGGCGGGGCCGCTCCTCCTGTACCGTGCGCGTTACGGCGGGCGCCGGCGCATGGTGGATATCGGACACGATGCCATATGCAAGCACGCCGACAATGCCGAGCGCGAGACCGGCGAGCAGGCCGAACATCGACGCCTGCGGCACGCTCGGCGGCCAGCCGCGGGTGCGCGGCACAATGGGGGCGGAGATGACGCGGATATTGGTCGTGTCAAGTTGTTCGCGCTCCGCGGTTAGACGTGCCCGCGCCAGAAAGGCTTCGTAGATGGCGCTCCGCGCCGCCGCCTCGCGTGTCAGCTCCCGCAACTTCACCTCGGCCTCGTTCTCTGAAAACACGTCGCCCGAGACGGAGGAGGCTTCCTTCTGAAGCTCGGCCACGACGGTCTTCGCCTGGGCGTATTCATTTTCAGCAGCGCGCGTCAGGCGCGCCGTCTCGTTCTGGATTTCGCGCTCCAGCGTCTTCACGTTGAGCTGCACGCCCCTGTAGCGTGGATGCAGCGTGCCGTAGACGACGGCATATTGCTCGGCCTGCTGCTTGGCGGAGGCGAACTCGGTGCGCAGCGAGGCGAGCGTCGTCGACTGCATGACGGCCGAATCGCTGCTGCCCGCCATCAATTGCCTGTAGCGGGATTCGGCCGCGATCAACCGCTCGCGCGCCGTGCGCAACTGCGTATCGACCTGCGACATCGAGCGGCTGCTCGACAATTCCCCCTGGCTGACGCGCAGGCCATTCTGCCGGCGAAAGGTTTCGACGGCCTCTTCGGCCTCGGTCACGCTGGCTTTCAATTCCACCAGCCGGCCGACGAGCGAGGAGGTCGCCCGCCCCGCCCCATCGGAATCGGCGACGCTCAACTCGGTTCGAAACTCGTCGATCAAGGCCTTCGAAATGCGCACGCTTTTTTCCGCCTCATCCGACCAGACGGTCAGAATGATGACGAAGGAGCGCTCGTCGCGGCGGGCGGAAACACGCCGGTCCAGCGCATCCAGCGCAATCACCTCGGGTGGCGTCACGACCTCGGATCCGAGGCCGAAGCTGAAATTGAAGCTGAAGAGGCTGGTCCAGGATTTCGGCACGAATTCCCGGTCGCGGGTGAGCTCGAGTTTCTCGACCACGCGCATGAGCACATTGCGCGACAACAGCGTCTGGAGCTTGCTGTCAACGTTGAGAAGCTGCGTATCGCGATCCTCGCTGCGCCGATAAAGATCGTCGTCAACCACCTGCAGGCCGGCGGGATCGACCAGAATCTCGCTTGTCACGGTATAGCTCCGGGTCGCAAGCAGGCTGTAGCCCGCACCGATCAGCGAACCGACGATTGCAACCATGATGATCCAGCTGTATTTTATGCGCAGCCAATAGGCGAGTCGCTTGAGGTCGATCTGCAGATAGTTCGCGAGGCCCTGATCCGCCGGGGTTTCCGCACGGTAGGTGGCATATTTGCGCATATCGGGTCCGTTCTGCATGGCCAAATCACTCTTGCAATGCGTGTATTATTTGAATCTTTAAACTTAAAGATTAGTTAGGACGGACTTGTCCATCAAATCTTAACGCACATGCTTAAGAGTTCATGTCAGGCGGTTCGCCATCCGTTCCCGCCCGAACAGAAAGCCTCACGGTCGCAACCATGCTTCAAAGGGTGACAAGCCTCGCGCTGTATTTCCTGGGTTTCCTGTCCATGGCGGTGCCGAGCAGCGAACTGGCGGTTCCGGCCTGGGTGGAACCGGCCCGCTATCTCGCCTTCATCACGCTGGCCTTCGCCATCGCTCTCCTTGCCTATATCCGCGCGGGCCTGCGCATTCCCGTCGGCATCGAAACGACGCTGCTTGCGCTGTTCTTCCTGTTCTATGCCGCGTCGGCGCTTTGGGGGTCTCAACTGCCGGGCAGCTATATCAAGAGCCTGCTGGTGCTGACCGCGCTGGTGACCTCGCTCAGCATCGCCAACATGCTGCCGCTGGAACGGTCGCTGGCGATCCTTTTCTACGCGCTCGCCACCTATATCGCGGTTTGTGTCGCGGTGGTGTTTCTCTGGCCCTCGGTCGGCGTCGACCAATCCTGGGAGCACGCCGGCAAGTGGCGCGGTATTGCAGGCCAGAAGAACGGGCTCGCCGCCTATGCGGCCTATGCCAGCGTGCTCGGCACGGGCCTGCCACTCGCCCTGCGCTCGACGCCGCTGCGCCAGACCGCGGCGCTGTGCCTGCGCATCGCCGTCGTCGTCCTCTGCCTTGTCGCGCTGTACAAATCCGGCTCGCGGGGCGGGTTGCTGCTGATCGGCATCGGCCTTGGCTCGCTGATGATTGCCCGCCTGCCGCGCACCGCACAGCGGGCATCGCTTTTGATCGGCGTGGCCCTCTGCATTCCCCTCGTTTTCCTCGTGCTGGCCTCGTTTTCAGCCGACGGGGACAAGCTGAGCGTCTTGGGGCTGACCATCGACACCAACAGCCGCATGAAGCTGTGGCAATTCGGCTTCGAGCATATGCGCGGCCGCTTCCTTGCCGGCTTCGGCATGGACAGCTTCTGGACGCCGGAACGGCTGACGGCGTTTCAGGACATCTATACCTGGGAGCTCGACAACTTCCACAACGGCTATATCACCCTCTTCATCGAAACCGGTGTGATCGGCTTCACGCTCTTCGTCGCCGGATTCCTCGGGCTCTACCTGCTGGTGTTGATTTCCATCGGCAGCATCCGCACGCGTATCACGATGCTCGCCTTCGCGCTGCTCAACATGTTCATGTTCGGAAACCTGGTCGAAAACGAACTGGGGCGCTCGACGTCGCTTGGCATCTACACATTCCTGATCATGGCCTTCTCCCTGCGCAGCCATGTCGCCGGCTGGGTGGAGGGCCACCGCCAACCGCCGGCCCTACCGAAAGCCTTCGCTTACCGAGAGCCAAATCCCCAGAGACTTGTCGAGTGAATTGCGGCCGGAAGAACCCGAACCGCTGAGCAGGGTTCTCTGCCCTCCAGGGGGCAATGTCGCCCATCAGGCCGAGGTCTCCCTCAAACGCGCGCACACCATCCATCCATCGCGCCGCCAATACGTCATGACGCAGCGGCGCAACGACTGGATGGCAATGCAGGCGCGCTTCAATGGGCGCTCAATAGACGACCACGCCGCGGATGGACTTGCCGGAATGCATCAGGTCGAAGCCGTTGTTGATCTCTTCGAGCGGCATGGTGTGGGTGATCATCGGATCGATCTGGATCTTGCCCTCCATGTACCAGTCGACGATCTTCGGCACATCCGTGCGGCCGCGCGCGCCGCCGAAGGCCGTGCCCATCCAGTTGCGGCCGGTGACCAGCTGGAACGGGCGCGTCGAGATTTCCTGTCCCGCGCCGGCAACACCGATGATGACCGACTTGCCCCAGCCGCGATGCGAGGCTTCCAGCGCCTGGCGCATCACCTTGGTGTTGCCCGTGCAGTCGAACGTGTAGTCCGCCCCGCCGATCAGGTCGCCGTTCCGCTTCGTCATGTTGACGAGATAGGGCACGATGTCGTCGCCGACCTCCTTCGGGTTGACGAAGTGGGTCATGCCGAACTTCTCGCCCCAGGCCTTGCGGTCGGGATTGATGTCGACGCCGATGATCATGTCCGCACCGGCAAGGCGCAGGCCCTGCAGCACGTTGAGGCCGATGCCGCCGAGGCCGAAGACGATGGCCGTCGAGCCGATCTCGACCTTGGCCGTGTTGATGACGGCGCCGATGCCGGTCGTCACGCCGCAGCCGATGTAGCAGATCTTGTCGAAGGGGGCGTCCGGATTGACCTTGGCGAGCGCGATCTCGGGCAGGACCGTGTAGTTGGCGAAGGTCGAGCAGCCCATATAGTGGTGGATCTTGTCCTTGCCGATGGAGAAGCGGGAGGTGCCGTCGGGCATCAGGCCCTGACCCTGGGTGGCGCGGATGGCGGTGCACAGGTTGGTCTTGCGCGACAGGCAGGAATAGCACTCGCGGCATTCGGGCGTGTAGAGCGGAATGACATGGTCGCCCTTCTTGACGGAGGTGACGCCCGGGCCGACATCGACGACCACGCCCGCGCCCTCATGGCCGAGGATGGCCGGGAAGAGGCCTTCCGGATCGGCGCCCGACAGCGTGAAGTCGTCCGTATGGCAGATGCCGGTCGCCTTGACCTCGACCAGCACCTCGCCGGCGCGCGGGCCTTCGAGCTGCACGGTCATGATTTCAAGCGGCTTTCCAGCCTGAACGGCTACGGCGGCGCGTACGTCCATGATCGAATCCTTATTTTTCAGGAACCTAGAGCATGACATGCTCTAGATTCTTTTGTTTTCGTTTGTCTTTTCGGGAAAACCGGTTCCCACTTTTCCCTGACAAACTCTAGAGTGCCTTTTCGAGCTCCGGCAGGATCTCGAAGAGATCGCCGACGAGGCCGTAGTCTGCGACCTGGAAGATCGGGGCTTCCTCGTCCTTGTTGATGGCGACGATGACCTTGCTGTCCTTCATGCCGGCAAGATGCTGGATCGCGCCCGAGATGCCGCAGGCGATGTAGAGCTGCGGTGCGACCACCTTGCCCGTCTGGCCGACCTGCCAGTCGTTCGGCGCATAACCCGCATCGACAGCGGCGCGGCTTGCGCCGACGGCAGCACCCAGCTTGTCGGCGACCGGAAGGATCACTTCCTGGAACTTTTCCGAAGAGCCGAGCGCGCGGCCGCCCGAGATGATGATCTTCGCCGACGTCAGTTCCGGACGGTCGGACGAGGAGAGTGCATCCTTGACGTGGCTGGAAAGGCCGGGGTTCGCTGCAGCCGGGATGGTCTCGACCGGGGCGCTGCCGCCCTCGCCTGCTGCGGCGAAGGACGCCGTGCGCACCGTGATCACCTTCTTGGCGTCGGTGGACTGAACCGTCTGGATGGCATTGCCCGCATAGATCGGACGCTTGAACGTATCGGCCGAGACGACCTCGATGATCTCCGAGACCTGCGCGACGTCGAGCAGCGCGGCAACGCGCGGCAGAACGTTCTTGCCGACCGAGGTCGCAGCCGAGACGATAGCGTCATAGGAACCGGCGAGCGACACGATGAGCGCCGCCAGCGGTTCGGCGAGGTTGTTGGCAAGGCTTGCATCGTCGGCGAGCAGGACCTTGGAGACGCCCGAGAGCTTGGCGGCCTGTTCGGCCGCGGCCTTCGCACCCGCGCCGGCGACGAGCACATGCACGTCGGAGCCGATCTGCTTGGCTGCCGTCAGCGCCTTGGCGGTCTGGTCGGAAAGGTGAGCGTTGTCGTGGTCTGCCAGAAGAAGAATGGCCATGTTCGTAATCTCCTCAAATCTTCCGGATCAAAGCACGCCGGCTTCGGTCTTGAGCTTTTCGACCAGCTCGGCGACCGTCTTGACCTTGACGCCGGCCTTGCGGCCCGACGGCTCCTCGGTCTTCAGCACCTTCAGGCGCGCGGCGGTATCGACGCCGAAATCGGCCGGCACCTTCTTGTCCAGCGGCTTCTTCTTGGCCTTCATGATGTTGGGCAGGGTGACGTAGCGCGGCTCGTTCAGGCGCAGGTCGGTGGTGACCACGGCCGGCAGGCTCAGGGCCACGGTTTCCAGGCCGCCGTCCACCTCGCGGGTGACGTTCGCCTTGCCGTCCACGATCTCGACCTTGGAGGCGAAGGTGCCTTGCGGCAGGCCGGCCAGGGCGGCCAGCATCTGGCCGGTCTGGTTGCAATCGTCGTCGATGGCCTGCTTGCCCAGGATCACCAGCTGGGGCTGTTCCTTGTCCACCAGGGCCTTCAGCAGCTTGGCCACGGCCAGGGGCTGCAGCTCGAGGTCAGCGGGGGTCTCCACCAGGATGGCGCGGTCGGCGCCGATGGCCATGGCGGTGCGCAGGGTTTCCTGGCACTGGGTCACGCCGCAGGACACGGCGATCACCTCGGTGACCACGCCCTTCTCCTTCAGGCGCACGGCCTCTTCGACGGCGATCTCGTCAAAGGGGTTCATCGACATCTTCACATTGGCGATGTCCACGCCGGTGCCGTCGCTCTTGACGCGCACCTTGACGTTGTAGTCGACCACGCGTTTGACAGGGACCAAAACCTTCATCGTCATTTTCCTCCCGCGGCCGGGCATTGCCGGCCTTTGTTCATCAATGTTCCGGCTGATCCGGCAGCAAGGCCCAGAAGGCGAAAAGCGGTCTGTCGCCGGCGCGCATGGCGTGGCGAACGCCGGGTGGATTGTAGAAGGAACCACCGATACCGGGCGAAAACCAGCCGGAATCGCCGTGCAGAAACGCGCCGTCCGACAGTACGAGATAGGTCTCCTCGGGCGCGTGATCGTGATCCGGATAGCGCACGTTCGGCGCCATCAGGGTTGCGCCGAACCATACATCCCGGCGATCTTCGCACCCGCCCGGGCCGACGATCATGGTGTTCGCATGGCTCGTCGGGAAGTTGTCACTCGCGGTATCGTCGTGGGTCGGGCGCGACTTCCATTCAAGAGAGGGCTCCAGCGCCTTGAACCGTTCGATCAGCACATCGAGCACGTCCTTGCCGGTCTCTACGGCAAGCGCTTCGTCGAGATAGCGCGCGCAAACCGGAAGGCGCTTGCCGATATCCGGACGCGCCGGCCGGGGCGCTTCCAGGTTGGCGAAAATCTGCGTGATCGATCCGCGTGCGCGCAAATCCTGCGCGCACTGGTCGAACGCCACGAAGGCGGCATCGAGGAAGCCCTGCAGGGCATCGCTTCGCACCATCGTCAGAGATCCTTTGCAAGGCGCAGCGCATCATAGATGGCGGCATGCGTGTTGCGGGCCGCAACCGCGTCGCCGATCCTGAAGAGCTGGTACGCGCCATCAGGGTTGCGCTCGACAGTCTGCGGCGCGCCGGAAAGCAGTTCATCATAGGAAACCGCGCCGAGGTTCTTCGAGCCGGGCTTCAGCTCGAAATAGAGATCGTCCAGCGGAATTGTCCCGTGGTTGACGACGATCTGATCGACGGTCCGCTGCCTGGAGACCCCACCATAGTCGCTGCCGACATGGGCGATGAGCTGGTTGCCGCTTCTTTCCGCCGCCTCCAGGCGGTAGGTGACGGTGAAGGTCGTGTCGAGTTTCTGCAGCGATCGCATGTAGGGCACGAGGTTCATGGCCATGACCTCGGGCGCGAAGGCGCGGTCCGGCGTCATGATCTCCACCTTGCCGCCGGCCTTGGCGATGAATTCGGCCGCCTGCAGGCCGGCATGATCGCCGGCATCGTCATAGACAAGCACGTTGGTGCCGGGCTTCACGTCGCCGGAGATGATGTCCCAGGAGGAGACGACCAGCTCGTTGCCCTTCGTCAGCACGTCGGTATGCGGTAGCCCGCCCGTCGCGATGATCACCACATCGGGGTTTTGCGCCCCGATCGTCTCGGAATCCGCCCAGGTGTTGAAATGGAAGGCGACACCCAGCTTCTCGCACTGGCTCATGCGCCAGTCGATGATGCCGATCATTTCGCGGCGGCGCTCGCTTTGTGCCGTCAGGCGGATCTGGCCGCCGGGATTGTTCGCGGCCTCGAAGACGACAACCTCATGGCCACGCTCGGCCGACACCCGCGCCGCCTCAAGTCCCGCCGGGCCGGCGCCCACGACCACGACCTTCTTGCGCACATCCGCCTTCGCAATCGTATGCGGCATCGTTTCTTCGCGGCCGGTCGCCGCGTTGTGGATGCAGAAGGCAAGGCCGCCCTGGTAGATGCGGTCGAGACAGTAGTTCGCGCCGACGCATGGGCGGATGTCGTCCTCGCGCTTTTCGATGATCTTGCGCAGGATATGCGGGTCGGTCATGTGCGCGCGGGTCATGCCGATCATGTCGACCTTGCCGGTCGCGATGGCATGACGGGCGGTGGCGACATCCTGGATCTTCGCCGCATGGAAGGTCGGGAATTTCGTCGCGGCGCGAACGTCGCCGGCAAAATCCAGATGCGGCGCGCTCGCCATGCCCTGGATCGGAATGACGTCGGTCAGGCCAGGGTCCGTATCGATATGGCCACGGATGACGTTCAGATAGTCGATCAGGCCGCTTTCCTTGAGACGGCGGGAGATTTCCAGGCCTTCGGCCTTTCCGGTCCCGCCGGGAAGACATTCATCGGCCGTGTAGCGCACGCCGAGGATGAAGTCGTTGCCGACGCGCTCGCGCATCGCCCTGAACACGTCGAAACAGAAGCGCAGGCGATTGTCGAGGGAGCCGCCATAGGGGCCATCGAGCTCGTTTGTGAGCGGCGAGGTGAACTGGTCGATGAGGTGGCCATAGGCTTCCAGTTCGACGCCATCCATGCCACCAGCCTTCATGCGCTCGGCCGCATCGGCAAAATCCTTGATGATGCGTTCGATATCCCAGTCTTCCAGCTTCTTGGGAAAGGCGCGGTGCGCGGCCTCGCGATGATGCGACGGCGCGACGACCGGCAACCAGTCGCCCTTGTCCCAGCGCGTGCGGCGGCCGAGATGGGTAAGCTGGATCATGATCGCCGCCCCCTCCTCGTGCACGGCGTCGGTCATTTCCCGGATCCACGGAACGATCTCGTCCTTATAGGCGAGCAGGTTGTTGAAAACCGGCGGGCTGTCCTTGGAGACGGCGGCGGAACCCGCCGTCATCGTCATCGCCACCCCGCCCCGGGCACGCTCCACCGTGTAGGCCCGGTAGCGGCCCTTCGGCATGCCGTCTTCCGGATAGGCCGGCTCGTGCGAGGTGACGATGATGCGGTTGCGCAGCGTCAGATGCTTGAGTTGGTAGGGCTGCAGCAGGGGATCGTTCGACATGCGCCGGGCTCCGGTTTAAGGGATTTGGGGCAACGCTACGCGGGAATGTACATATGTGTCAATGATCAAAACATGCGAGACCAAAAGATAGACACATGTGTACATTTTGCTTGCGACCGCAGGCGGGATTTGTTAGGAGACATTCATGGAACAGACGACGAGCGACAGCGGCTGGCGCGGCTCCCACGAGGGGTGGCTGCAAGCCGCCTACGACTCGCTGCTCGAATCCGGCGTGGATTCGGTGAAGATCATGCCGCTCGCAAAACGGCTCAATCTTTCCCGGACCAGCTTCTACTGGTTCTTCAAGGATCGGGAGGAATTGCTCGATGCCCTGATCTCGCGGTGGCGGGAGAAGAACACCGGCAACCTGGTCAAGCAGTCCGAGGCCTACGCGGAATCGCTCGCCGAAGCGATGCTGAACGTCTTCGACTGCTGGCTGAACAAGGAGCTGTTCGACTCGCAATTCGAGTTCGCCGTGCGCAGTTGGGCCCTGCAATCGCCGGAAACGCTGGCGGAGGTGCAGAAGGCCGACCAGACGCGCATGGAGGCGATCAGCCGCATGTTCATGCGGTTCGGCTATGAGGTGGGTCCGGCAGACGTTCGCGCAAGAACGACCTACCTGGTCCAGATCGGATACATCTCCATGCAGGCGCAGGAGAACCTCGCCCTGCGCATGAAACGCATACCGGAATACATCGCCATCTATACCGGCCAGGTTCCGCACCAACGCGAACTCGACCGCTTCTTCGCAAGGCACCAATACAAACCGGAGTGAGCCGAAGGTGGAAACAGGCAAGGATGTGAGGATCGGCGTGATCGGCGGCGCCGGGTGGCTTGGCTCCGCCATTGCCGATGCGGTTCTCGCCGCCGGCATCGCAAAACCTCAGGATCTCGCCCTTTCCTACCGCAGCACGCGCCCGGATCGTTTCCCCGACGCATTCTGGACATCGGACAACCAGGCCCTCGCCGACCGCTCGGACGTCATCGTTCTCTCCGTCCGCCCGGCCGATTGGGTCGACCTCAAGGTCGAAGCCGAGGGCAAGCTCGTCATCTCCGTCATGGCCGGCATCCGCCTGGCAGCGCTTGGCGAACGGCATCGAACCCGCCGGGTCGTGCGCACGCTGCCGAATGCGGCTGCGGAAGTCCGCAAGTCCTATACGCCCTGGATTGCCACAAACGATGTCAGCGATGCCGACCGCGCTATCGTCCGGGCGATCTTCAACGCCTGCGGCGTGCAGGACGAGGTTCGGACCGAGGCGGAAATCGACTACCTGACCGGCCTTACCGGATCCGGCCCCGCCTTTCCGGCCCTGCTTGCCGAAGCCATGATGGCGGATGCCCTCGCCCACGGCCTCGACCGCCAGGTCGCCCAACGGGCCGTCAACACGGTGCTCATCGGCACCGGTCGCCTGCTGGAACAGCGCGACGACTGTCCCACAGAAACGGTCCAGACCTTCCTCGACTATCGCGGCACGACGGCTGCCGCGATCGAGGAGATGCTGTCCGCGGGGTTCGGCAGCGCCGTGACACGCGGGCTTGCCGCCGCCTTCAGGAAATCGGTCCGCATGGGGGAAGCCTCCTAGCGCCGTCAGGAGCGGGTTTCGCGGCGCCCCGCTCCAAAAAACCAAGCCGCATGCAGAGGGAACGATAATGAAGAAACTGCTTGCATCGACCTGCCTCTTTCTGGGAACCGTCGCCGGCTCTGCGATGGCCCAGGCCGCCGAGTGCGGCGACATCACCATCGCCAGCATGAACTGGCAAAGCGCCGAGGTGATCTCCAACCTCGACAAGATCATCCTCAACGAAGGCTATGGCTGCAACGCCGAGATCACCATCGGTGACACCGTGCCGACCATTACCTCCATGGCCGAGAAGGGCGAGCCGGATATCGCGCCGGAAGCCTGGATCGATCTCTTGCCCGACGTCGTCAAGAAGGGCACCGACGAAGGCCGCATCATCAAGGTCGGCTCGCCGCTGCCGGATGGCGGCGTGCAGGGCTGGTGGATCCCCAAATACTTCGCTGACGCCCACCCGGACATCAAGACGATCCCTGACCTTCTGAAGCATCCCGACCTCATCAAGGACCCGGAAGATCCAAGCAAGGGCGCGATCTATAACGGTCCGCAGGGCTGGGGCGGCACCGTCGTCACCGCGCAGCTCTACAAGGCGTTCGAAGCGGAGAAGGCGGGCTGGAGCCTGATCGACACGGGCTCTGCCGCCGGTCTCGACGGCTCGATCGCCAAGGCCTACGAGCGCAAGGAAGGCTGGGTCGGCTACTACTGGGCGCCGACCGCCCTCCTCGGCAAGTACGAAATGGTGCAGCTCGAAGCTGGCGTTCCCTATGATCAGGCCGAATGGAAGCGTTGCGTGACCATCGCGGACTGCACGGATCCGAAGCCCAGCGCCTGGCCGGTCGATACGATCGTGACGCTTGTCGCCAAGCCCTTCTCCGAAAAGGCCGGCCCCGAGGTCATGGACTATCTGGCGAAGCGCTCCTGGAGCAACCAGACGCTCGGCCAGCTGATGGCCTGGATGACCGACAATCAGGCCAGCGGCGAGGATGGCGCCAAGCACTTCCTGGCGGAGAACAAGGACATCTGGACGAAGTGGGTGTCGCCGGAAGCCGCCGCCAAGATCGAGGCTGCGCTCTAAGCCTTGCGCGATGGCCGCGACCGGCGGCCTTCACAGAGCCGGTGCGGTATGTGCTTGCGCATATCGCACCTCACCTGCCGGCATATGAAGAACAAGAAGACGTTGCGCGGCCTCTTTCCGGATGGGGAACCGAATGGACTGGTTTTTTAAATTCCCGCATATGGACGACAATTCGCTCCGCGATCTCAAGAAGGCCATCGACGATGGCTTCCGCGGCTTCACCCGCAGCTATGGCGATATCATCGAAGGCTTCTTCTCACCCCTGCAGCATTTCCTGATCGCCTCCGAGCGCTTCATGCTGAAGACACCCTGGCCGATCATCACCCTGCTCATCCTCGCCATCGCCTATGCCGCAACCCGCAGCCTGCGTATCGTGGCCGGCTGTCTCGCGACCCTCATGATCATCGGCTATTTCGACATGTGGGACGATACCATGCGGACGATCTCGATGATCTTCGTCTGCACCGTGCTGTCGATTGCCATCGGCATCCCGATCGGCATCCTGATGGCCCGCTCCGACCGCATGCAGCGCTTCGTCAATCCGATCCTAGACGTGATGCAGACCATGCCGAGCTTCGTCTATCTCATCCCCGTCGTCATGCTGCTCGGCATCGGCAAGGTGCCGGGGCTGATCGCCGTCGTCATCTACGCCATCCCGCCGATGATCCGCCTTACCGACCTCGGCATCCGCCTCGTCGACAAGGATGTGCTGGAAGCAGCCGACGCCTTCGGCGCCGACAACCGCCAGAAGCTCTTCAAGGTGCAGCTTCCGCTCGCTCTGCCCACCATCATGGCCGGCATCAACCAGACGATCATGATGGCGCTCGCCATGGTGGTCATCGCCTCGATGATCGGCGTGCAGGGCCTCGGTCAGCCGGTTCTGAAGGCCATCGCCAACCAGTACTTTACCCTCGGCATCTTCAACGGGCTCGCCATCGTCGGCATCGCCATCATGTTCGACCGCGTCAGCCAGGCCTATGGCAAGCGCCTCCAGAAACACCGGGAGATCGTCCATGGCTGATCACGTCTTCGGCGGCATCCAAATCCGTCACCTCTACAAGATCTTTGGTCCGAATGCCGCCAGCCACATCGAGGCCGTCAAGAACGGCCTCACCAAGGCGGAGCTCAATGCCAGATACGGCCATGTGCTGGGCCTAAGCGACATCAACATCGAGATGCCCTCCGGCTCCATCCAGGTCATCATGGGCCTGTCCGGCTCGGGCAAGTCGACGCTGATCCGCCACATCAACCGGCTGATCGATCCGACCGCCGGCGAGGTTCTCGTCGACGGCGTCGATGTGGTGAAGATGCAGGAGGCGGAGCTCCGGGAATTCCGCCGCCACCAGACGGCGATGGTGTTCCAGAAGTTCGCGCTGCTTCCCCATCGCACCGTGCTCGACAACACGATCTTCGGTCTCGAAATCCAGGGCATCGCGCGACAGGAGAGCCTCGATACCGCCATGCGCTGGCTGGAGCGCGTCGGGCTCAAGGGGTTCGAGGAAAAGTATCCCAACCAGCTCTCCGGCGGCATGCAGCAACGCGTCGGCCTTGCCCGCGCGCTTGCCAATGACGCGCCGGTGCTTCTTATGGACGAAGCCTATTCCGCGCTCGACCCCCTCATCCGCACGGATATGCAGACGGTGCTGCTCGACCTCCAGAAGGAGATCCGGAAGACCATCGTCTTCATCACCCACGATCTCGACGAGGCGCTGCGCCTCGGCGACCAGATCGCCATCCTGCGCGATGGCGAAGTCATTCAGCAGGGCACCAGCCAGGACATCGTGCTGCGCCCCGCCGACGACTATGTCGCCAACTTCGTCAAGGAAGTGAACCGCGGCCGCGTTGTCCATGTCGACGCCGTGATGCGCCCGCTCGCGGCTCCGGCTGCAAGTGACGGCCCCGCCATTGCCGCCGACGTCACGATCGAGGATGCCGTGCGCCTGCTCGCCAATGCGCCCGATGGCGACATCACCGTCATCGATGCTTCAGGCAAGGCCATCGGCACCGTCACCTTCCGCCAACTGGCCAGCGCTATGGTCAATTCCCACGACGCCGGCCACCGCGCCGCGGCGTGACGAACGAGGCCGGCGTCATCGCCGGCCTCGCCCAAAACTTCGTAGATCATTGCCCGCCTGGACTTGCGCGATGTCGAAAACCTTCCCCCGCCTCTTTTCACCGCTCAAACTACGCTCGCACACGTTGAAAAACCGCATCGTCTTCGGTGCGCATACCGCCAACATGGCCGTCGAAGGTCTGCCGACCGAACGCCATGCCGCCTATTACGAGGAGCGCGCGATCGGCGGTGCAGCGATGATCGTCGTCGAGCCCATGCCGGTCCACGCCGCCGCCGTGCTGACCCGGGGTAATTTCCGTCATTCCGACGATGCCGTGGTTCCGCATTTCCGGAGGGTGGTCGAAGCCATCAAGCGGCACGGCGCCATCGCGATCCAGCAGCTCTATCATGTCGGCGCCCATGGCGACTCCGACAATTCCTTCCATCCCCACTGGTCGCCCTCCGGCGGGCCGAGTTATCACGACAGCGACGGCTCGCACCCGATGAGCGAGGCGGAAATCCACGAGACGATCGACGGTTTCGTGGCGGCTGCGCGGCGATGTCGCGACGCCGGCTTCGACGGGGTCGAGGTCTGGGCCGCCTATCTCGGCATGGTCGACCAGTTCTGGACGCCCTGGTGCAACCGGCGCGAGGACGAATGGGGCGGCTCGCTGGAAAACCGCACGCGCATGTCGCGCGAAATCCTGTCGCGCATCCGCGCGGTCTGCGGCCCCGACTTCATCATCGGCCTTGCCGTCTCCGACGAGCCGGATGTGAAGGTTGCCCTTCAGCGCGACGAACTCGCCGAGATCGTCAAGCTGCATGACGATCTCGGTCTCGTCGACTACGTCACCTGCGGCTCGGGCGGCTATCTCGATTTCTACAAGCTGATGCCGACCTTCCTCTATCCTGAAAAGCTCGGCGCGGACCTTGCTAGCGTGCTGAAGGGCGTCGTCAAGAATGCCGCCGTCATCGCCGAGAGCCATATCCGCACCCCGGGCAATGCCGAAACGGTGCTTGGCGAAGGGGCAGCGGATCTCGTCTCCATCGTGCGCGGCCAGATCGCCGACCCACATCTCGCCGCCAAGGCTAGTGAGGATCGACCGGACGATATCCGCGGCTGCATTTCCTGCAACCAGATGTGCTGGGGGCGCCGCTCCCGCGATTACTGGATCAGTTGCCTGATCAACCCGTCCGTCGGCCGCGAAGCCGAATGGGGCGGCGACCGGTTCCGCAAGACCGGCGAGCCAAAACGCGTGCTGGTGATCGGCGGCGGCCCAGCCGGACTGGAGGCCGCCCGCGTCGCCGCCGAGCGTGGCCATCGGGTGACGCTTGCGGAAGCCGCACCGCGCCTCGGCGGAAATTTCCTTCTGGCCGGCCAGCAGCCGCGACGGGCACAGATCCTCGATCTCATCGCCTGGTATGAACGCCAGCTCGAAAAGCTGGGCGTCGAGGTTCGCCTCAACAGCTATGTCGAGGCCGAGGAGATCAATCCCGCCGAATTCGACATCGCGATTGCCGCGACCGGCTCCTATTCGACCGAGACCGGCTTTCAGAAGGCGTTGCCCACCGTCGAAACCATGCCTGGCATCGAGAAAGGCAATGTCTTCACGGTCGAGGCCATCATGGCGCGCCAGGCGCGGGCGGGCAGGCATGTCCTGCTTCTCGACGAGGGCGGCGGCTGGCGCGGTGGCGGCACGGCCTGGAAACTCGCCGAGGAAGGCCATCGGGTAACGATCCTCACGCCCGATCCCTTCGTCGGCAAGGAACTGCAACGGACCGGGGCGGACGTTCCGATGCGTCAGGCGTTGCGAAAGCTCGGCGTCGACTGGATCGTCGAGGCCAGCGTCACCGAATGGCACGGCAATGGCGCGACCATCATCGACCACACGACCGGCGAGCGCCGCTTCGTAGAGGCAGACACGCTTGTCACCGCGACGACGAACGCGGCGATGGACTGGCTGATGCCGGGGCTTCGGGAAAGAGGCATCACGACACACCAGATCGGCGATTGCGCCGCGCCACGACAGGCGCCGTACGCGTTTTTCGAGGGCCGCAAGACCGGACTGGCGATCTGACAGGACAGGTGAAATCGGACTTGAGCAGAAGGAAGCCAAGAACTCGCGTTCAAGGCTTGCCGCGGGGCCGGCGAAGCGAGCGCGCGAGTCCTCGTGGACGCAACGCTGTCGGCCGCGCGCTTCGGCCCCACGACACTCGGCTTTCCACCTATGGTGGATTACCTGAACAGCGTTCGCGAGGGCCCCATCCCCGTACCGGCGCTGACACGGCCGTTCCCCGCCATGTTCGTCTCGAAGCCTGCGCCGAGAGATGAAGTCTTCTTATCTATGTGGTCTTGACCAGCCAGTCGGCGAACAGGCGAGACTGAGCGGTCGCCCTCGCGTGGATTTTCAGATGGAAGGGCACCGGGGACGAAACGGAGTCGGGCACCAGGGGAATAAGCCGCCCGGCCGCCAGCACGCTTTTCACCAGCCCGTCCCAGCCGAGCACTGCCCCCACATCGTCCTGGGCCGCCTGGAGGGCGATCATGTAATTGTTGACGAAGAAGCCGCGGCCTTTCGGGGCCGCATGCCCCAGTGACTGGAACCAGTCGGTCCAGGTCGTCCAGCCGTTTTCCTCGTTGCTCATATGGATGAGCGGGACCTTGAGCAGGTCCTCGACGCTGGCGATGCGATGTTGCTCGGCGAAGGCCGTCGTTCCCAGCGCGACGATGCGATCCTGAAAGAGGATGCGGTGCTCGAGGCCGCTTTCATCCGTATCGCCATAGTGAATGCTGAGGTCGCAGGGCCCGCTCACGCCGGGAATATCGCTGATAATCTGGGAAACCGTCACGGCCGGATAGATTTTCCAGAAGGCTGCAATCTTTGGCGTGAGCCAGAGAGAACTCACCGCCGTGGTCGTGCGGATCGTTACGTCGACGGTGTCGCGGCGGTCGCGGATCTGCACCACGGTATCGGATATCGCCTCGAACCCGCGACGGATCGAGAGAAACAGGAAAGCCCCCTTCTCCGTCAGCTCGACGCCGCGGCTGCGGCGAACGAACAGGCTGCAGCCGAGGTCCGTCTCCAGCGCCTTGATCTGATGGCTGATCGCCGCCGGCGTGACGTTCATCTCCTGCGCGGCATCCTTGAAACTCGCCTTGCGGGCGGCGGCTTCGAAACAGGCGAGAGCCGTCAGGGAGGGAAGATCGTATGGTCTTCGCATGGTGTCGTCCGGCCCCGCCTTGACATTAGATAAACTAATCTCAAATCAAAAAAAGTGCCGTTGTCAACTGGCCGTGACGCAAAGACAATTCCGGCCAGTTGAACCCTCGGACTGTGGACATTCGCCATGACAGCTTCGCCCTCGATCCATGACCTCCTGGCGCGCCGCCTTCCCGGTCACGCGCTCGAACAGCCCTTCTACACCTCGCAGGCCGTCTACGATCTTGATCTGGAGCACCTCTTCTACAGGGAGTGGCTCTATGCCGTTCCGGCCTGTCAGCTCGCGAAGGCAGGAAGCTATGTCACCATGCGGGTCGGCGCCTATGAGGTGATCATCGTGCGCGGCCGCGACGGCGAAATCCGCGCCTTCCACAATTCCTGTCGGCACCGCGGGTCCTTGATCTGCAAGGCGCGTCAGGGACAGGTGGCCAAGCTCGTCTGTCCCTATCATCAATGGACCTACGAACTCGACGGCAAGCTGATCTGGGCGAACGACATGGGGGCGGATTTCGACGCCTCGAAACATGGCCTCAAGCCCGTGAGCCTGCGCAATCTGGAGGGGCTGATCTATATCTGTCTGTCCCAGACACCGCCGGATTTCGACGCCTTCGCTGAACTGGCGCGCCCTTACCTCGCGATCCACGACCTTACCGATGCCAAGGTCGCCTACACCTCGACGATCGTGGAGAAGGCGAACTGGAAGCTGGTCTGGGAAAACAACCGGGAATGCTATCATTGCAGCAGCAACCACCCGGCGCTCTGTCGCTCGTTCCCGCTCGATCCCAATGTCGCCGGCGTTTCGCCTGACGGATCGGTCTCGGCCGTGCTGCAGGCGCATTTCGATCGCTGCGAAGCCTCGGGAGCCCCCGCGCGGTTTCGCATTTCCGAAGACGGGCAATATCGTTTTGCGCGCATGCCGCTCCAGGAAAAGGCGCTGAGCTATACGATGGACGGCAAGGCCGCCGTCGGCCGCAATCTCGGCCGCGTTGGTCTGCAGGATGCAGGCACGCTGCTGAAATTCCATTATCCGAGCACCTGGAACCATTTCCTGCCGGATCATTCGCTGACCTTCCGGGTGACGCCGATCAGCCCGATGGAGACGGAGGTCACCACCACCTGGCTCGTCCACAAGGATGCCGTCGAGGGGGGCGACTATGATCTGAAGCGCCTCACCGAGGTCTGGATCGCCACCAATGACGAGGACCGCGAGATCGTCGAGACGAACCAGCAGGGCATTCTCTCGCCCGGCTATGTTCCCGGCCCCTATTCGCCGAACCAGGAAAGCGGCGTCATCCAGTTCGTCGATTGGTATGCCACCTGGCTCGAACGGTCGCTGGCGCCGATGCGGCAGGCCGCGGAGTAAGCGCCATGAGCGTCTTCAAGAACCTCGCCTTCTGGACCGATGCGGAGATGCTCGAATGCGTGACACGCACGCCGGAAGCACCTGACGTCGTAACCTTCAGCTTCCAGAGCCCCTCCGGCGCGCTGTTCAATCACGATCCTGGGCAGTTCGTCACCTTGGAACTGCCCGTCCCCGGGGGGCCGCTCTACAGGACCTATACGATATCGTCCTCGCCGTCGCGACCGACGGCGCTGACGATCACCGTCAAGGCCCAGCGCGCCTCGCTCGGTACACGCTGGATGCTCGACAACCTGCACAAGGGAATGCGCATCCGGGCAATCGGCCCGGCCGGCAAGTTTTCGATCGCGCATCACCCCGCCGAAAAATATCTCTTCATCTCCGCCGGTTCCGGCATCACGCCGATGGTGGCGATGACAACGTGGATGTACGATTCCGGGCGAGAACCGGACATCGTCTTCATCAATTGCGCCCGCCGCCCCTCGGAAATCATCCTGCGGGAACGCATGGAACTGATGGCGTCGCGTATCGTCGGCATCGACCTGAAATGGGTTGTCGAGGAGGCCGATCCCTTCCGGCCCTGGACAGGGTATCGGGGCATGTTCAACCAGATCATGCTCGGCCTGATGGCACAGGACTATCTCGACCGCGAAGTCTTCTGCTGCGGCCCGGAGCCCTTCATGCGGGCCGTTCGAGAGGCCCTTGCCGCTCTCGGCTACGACATGAGCCGCTACCATCAGGAGAGCTTTTCGGCCGAGCCGGCAAATGCCGAGGACGTGCCCGAGGACGTCGTTCCCGATGCACAGAACCAGGCCGAAATCGAGTTTGCAGTCTCCGGCGTCACGACGAAATGCAGCGAGGCGGATACGGTCCTGGCGGCGGCGAAGTCCGCCGGCTTGTTCATCCCTTCGGGATGCTCCATGGGCATCTGCGGCACCTGCAAGATCCGCAAGACGGACGGCCAGGTTCATATGGTTCACAATGGCGGCATCACGGACGAGGACATCGAGGACAACTACATTCTCGCCTGCTGCTCGAAACCCATTGGTCGCGTGAGCGTGGAGGCCTGACTCTACATCTTCCTCCGACGGTATTGGTTGGGATAGGGCGAGAGATGCGGATCGCGCGTGAGGAGACATTTGGTCCTTTGGCGCCGATCATCCGCTTTGATGATTCTGATGCGGTTGTTCGAGAGGCGAACGACACGATCTACGGATTGGCTGCGTATTTCTACGCGTCGAACCTGAGCCGTGTGTGGCGTGTTGCGGAGGCTCTGGAATACGGGATGGTGGGGATCAACACGGGTCGGATGTCTTCGGAGGCAGCGCCGTTTGGGGGTGTGAAGCAATCGGGGATGGGCCGTGAGGGCTCGCGTCACGGCTTGGAGGACTATCTTGAGATGAAGTACCTTTGCATGGGCGGGATCTGAGTTTTCAGTCTGGAACGCAAAAAGCCCCCGCGCATTTCTGCGACGGGGGCTTTTGTATGATTTGGTTGCGGGGGCAGGATTTGAACCTACGACCTTTGGGTTATGAGCCCAACGAGCTACCAGACTGCTCCACCCCGCGTCACCGGGTTTTTGCCTAGGCAAAATACCCACGGTTTTTGCCCTTGGGCAAAAATCCGTTATTCCGGTCCGGTATTTTGCCGGAGGCAAAATACCGTTGTTTTCGAGAGCCTCGTTTGGGAGGTCCTTAAAGCATAAAGGCCGCTTAGCAAGCGGCCCTTTGATCGGCTTGGGCCGAAGATGTGTCGAGAAGATTTGCGTCTTTGTTTAAGACTTGATTGCCTTTAGCAGACCTGGCAGCGACCTACTCTCCCGCGTCTTAAGACGAAGTACCATTGGCGCTGGGGCGTTTCACGGCCGTGTTCGGAATGGGAACGGGTGCAGCCACCCCGCCATAACCACCAGGTCGGCTAAGGGCAATCAATTGAGAAGCTGGTAGAGGAAGGAAGCCTTCCTCGTTTGTCTTTTTTTGTGAACACGTCTGGATCATGGCCCGCTTGGGGCCGATGAGCATGAACAATGAGAACGATCAAGCCAATCGAGCTATTAGTACCGGTAAGCTTCACACATTGCTGCGCTTCCACACCCGGCCTATCAACGTGGTCGTCTTCCACGGCTCTCAAGGGAATACTCGTTTTCAGGTGGGTTTCCCGCTTAGATGCTTTCAGCGGTTATCTCTTCCGCACTTAGCTACCCGGCAATGCCACTGGCGTGACAACCGGTACACCAGAGGTGCGTCCACTCCGGTCCTCTCGTACTAGGAGCAGGCTCTCTCAATCTTGCAGCGCCCACGGAAGATAGGGACCAAACTGTCTCACGACGTTTTAAACCCAGCTCACGTACCTCTTTAAATGGCGAACAGCCATACCCTTGGGACCGGCTACAGCCCCAGGATGAGATGAGCCGACATCGAGGTGCCAAACACCGCCGTCGATATGAACTCTTGGGCGGTATCAGCCTGTTATCCCCAGAGTACCTTTTATCCGTTGAGCGATGGCCCTTCCATACAGAACCACCGGATCACTTTGTCCTACTTTCGTACCTGCTCGACTTGTCAGTCTCGCAGTCAAGCACGCTTATGCCAATGCACTATCAGCACGATTTCCGACCGTGCCTAGCGTACCTTCGAACTCCTCCGTTACACTTTGGGAGGAGACCGCCCCAGTCAAACTGCCCACCATACACTGTCCCCAACCCGGATCACGGGCCAAGGTTAGACCTCAAACACACCAGGGTGGTATTTCAACGTCGGCTCCATAAGATCTAGCGACCTTACTTCAAAGCCTCCCACCTATCCTACACAGATCTGTTCAAAGTCCAATGTAAAGCTACAGTAAAGGTTCATGGGGTCTTTCCGTCTTTCCGCGGGGAGATTGCATCATCACAAACATTTCAACTTCGCTGAGTCTCTGGAGGAGACAGTGTGGCCATCGTTACGCCATTCGTGCAGGTCGGAACTTACCCGACAAGGAATTTCGCTACCTTAGGACCGTTATAGTTACGGCCGCCGTTTACTGGGACTTCAGTCAAGAGCTTGCACCCCATCATTTAATCTTCCAGCACCGGGCAGGCGTCACACCCTATACGTCGACTTTCGTCTTTGCAGAGTGCTGTGTTTTTAATAAACAGTCGCAGCCACCGATTCTCTGCGGCCTCATTCGGCTCCATTTGTACAACTTCACCTACTAAAGGCACACCTTCTTCCGAAGTTACGGTGTCAATTTGCCGAGTTCCTTCTCCAGAGTTCTCTCAAGCGCCTGAGAATACTCATCACGCGCACCAGTGTCGGTTTGCGGTACGGTCTATACGGTGGAGCTATTTCCTGGAACCGCTTCCCCGCCCAGACAATCCAATAAGTCTGAACAAGTTACGCAATCCGTCACTACCACCAGGCCCAGGAATATTCACCTGTTTCCCATCAGCTACGCATCTCTGCCTCGCCTTAGGGGCCGACTCACCCTACGCCGATGAACGTTGCGTAGGAAACCTTGCGCTTACGGCGAGGGGGCTTTTCACCCCCTTTAACGCTACTCATGTCAGCATTCGCACTTCTGATACCTCCAGCAGGCTTCACAACCCACCTTCACAGGCTTACAGAACGCTCTCCTACCACGTGCAATAAATTGCACATCCGCAGCTTCGGTAACTGGCTTAGCCCCGTTACATCTTCCGCGCAGGACGACTCGATCAGTGAGCTATTACGCTTTCTTTAAATGATGGCTGCTTCTAAGCCAACATCCTGACTGTTTTAGCCTTCCCACTTCGTTTCCCACTTAGCCAATTTTAGGGACCTTAGCTGGCGGTCTGGGTTGTTTCCCTCTTGAGTCCGGACGTTAGCACCCGGTGCTCTGTCTCCCAAGCTGTACTCTGCGGTATTCGGAGTTTGCCAAGGTTTGGTAAGTCGCCATGACCCCCTAGCCTAAACAGTGCTCTACCCCCGCAGGTAATACTTGAGGCACTACCTAAATAGTTTTCGGAGAGAACCAGCTATTTCCAAGTTTGTTTAGCCTTTCACCCCTATCCACAGCTCATCCGCTAGTTTTGCAACACTAGTCGGTTCGGACCTCCAGCACCTGTTACGGTACCTTCATCCTGGCCATGGATAGATCACTTGGTTTCGGGTCTACACCCAGCGACTAATTCGCCCTATTCGGACTCGGTTTCCCTGCGCCTTCCCTATTCGGTTAAGCTCGCCACTGAATGTAAGTCGCTGACCCATTATACAAAAGGTACGCAGTCACCCTTGCGGGCTCCTACTTTTTGTATGCATGCGGTTTCAGGATCTATTTCACTCCCCTCCCGGGGTTCTTTTCGCCTTTCCCTCACGGTACTTGTTCACTATCGGTCGATTACGAGTATTTAGCCTTGGAGGATGGTCCCCCCATATTCAGACAGGATTTCACGTGTCCCGCCCTACTCTATTCGTGCCTAGTTCCACAATCAACATTTACGGGGCTATCACCCGCTTTGGCCGGACTTTCCATTCCGTTCTGATATGCCAACTGCTAAAACACGAGGGCTACTCCGATTTCGCTCGCCACTACTTTCGGAATCTCGGTTGATGTCTTTTCCTCGAGCTACTGAGATGTTTCAGTTCCCTGCGTTCGCTTCTTACCCCTATGTATTCGAAAGTAAGATACCTTATTTCAATGCTTGGAAACCTAAGCCGTACAAAAGCACAGCTTAAATTCTCCAAGCATTTAAGGTGGGTTGCCCCATTCGGAGATCCATGGATCAAAGCTCATTCGCAGCTCCCCACGGCTTATCGCAGCGTATCACGTCCTTCATCGCCTGTGCATGCCAAGGCATCCACCAATTGCCCTTACGACACTTAATCGTTCTCATTGTCTATGCTCATCACTAGCTCCATCCCATAGGAATGCAGCGGGTGGGGCTACCTTTTACAACCCAACCCACTCATGATGCCATCGACGTGTTCGACAGACCGCTTTATCGGAGCCACGCCGAGCGGCTCGCTTGCAGTCTGTCTTTAAGACCAGCTTCTCGAGATCAAATCCGGTACCGTGCGGTTAGACAACGGTAATCCGATCACTCATCAGAGGCGACACAAGGCCGCCAACAATGAACGATCTAGAGCGACAAGCTTCCTTCCTACCTCCAATCCCTCACCAATCTCCGGCCGGCTAGGCCATCAAAAGGTTCACTGGGAAAGGGCTCGGACGTCTCGGGCAGAACCCAAAACACCTGGAAGCCTCCAGATCAATCTTCTCTTCACAATGTATGCAGAACAG